>CAWIWT010000020.1:0-135118 GCA_963839725.1 uncultured Alphaproteobacteria bacterium
CAATGTGTAACCTCTACAACATCACCACGACCCAAGAAGCAATCCTCGGCAATGGATCACTCGCCTTGAGGGACATCCTCGGCAACCTTGAGCCGTCCCTCGACATCTACCCGAACCTACTCGGCCCGGTCATCCGGAACGCCCCAGACGGCCACCGCAAGGCCGCAAGTCTGCTGTGGGGAATGCCGACGCCTCTGGAGCGGGTGAAGGGCAAGGCAGACTACGGGACTACTAACATCCGCAATCCGCAGTACGCCCACTGGCAGCAAGTACCTCCCCGGGGTCGTTAATCGCTGCATCATCCCGGTGACCAGCTTCGCTGAGCCCTCGCCCAAGGGCGGGCGACATGGACCCAGAGACTGGCATCCAGCGGAACTTCTGGTTTGCGCGGAGCGCGGAGCGTCCCCTGTTCTTCTTTGCTGGCTTGTGGACGCGCTGGCAGGGCATCCGCAAGGTCAAGGACGGCCCCGGCGACTTCGAGGTCTACGGGTTTATGACGAGCGAAGCCGAACGCCGTGATTGCGCCCATCCACGAGAAGGCCATGCCGGTGATCCTGACCACGCGGGAGGAGGTCGAGACTTGGCTGACTGCACCTTGGCCCGAAGCTCGCAGCCTCCAGCGCCCAGCCTCGGATGACGCTCTGGTGATCGTTGAGAAGCCGGCGACGCAGATCAAGTTCCCGCAGGAGATACCTGCCCAAAGTACCCTTCTCTGACGGGTGGGCCCAATGATGCGCCGGTCAGAGGACTATTGGCCGGATTTCTCTCACCCGGCTAAGCGGTTCTTGCGCTGGCTGGGGGAGTACGGGAAACCACCGAAACGGAAGTCAAACGGATTTGGGTGCGGTAGCCCGTTTCCGCGCTCGCTTCGGTTGCGCCTTCGGCTTGTTAACACACTCTTGTTCTGCGGGGACCAACTTTACGTGCCCCGCGTTAGTGCCGACTTTGTCGAAACGCTTACGCGCCTCTTCCTCGCTATATTCGGCCTTCGGAGGGCATCATGACTGACCTATTTGAGAGCCCCAAGGACATGCTCCGCTGGGGTAAGAAGCGAATAACCGAACTTAGCACGGAAATCGACGGGTTGGGGGACAATAAGCCCTGGTCGTATGTCGTCGAGCCAGATCCCCAGTCCGGACAGCACTTCCATAAGATCGTCTTCACTGAGAGGGCCACAGTAAACCTGCCCCTCATCCTCTTCGATGCTGTCAACAATTTGCGGGCCACTCTCGACCAGACTGCGTTCGCTGTCGCCCGTCAGCACACTGGTAAGGCCGAACCCAAAAGCGCTTCTACCTGTGCGAGACGACGTTCGCCGTGGGCAAGTCGGAGATCGTCAGGAAGGTCCGCCGCTTCGCCGCCCGCCACTACGATATCTTGCGCTGCTGACCGAACGGTACGGGACGCCGGGCGAACACTCGGACATCGAGGTCTGGCTGTTCGTCCTCGACCACATGATCGCGAAGATCGAGACCGACACGCACTACCTCGACATCCCGGTCAAGTTCACCGCCCTGGAGACGGTGGCGCCGTGGAGCTACCGCGAGGCTTTCGACCAGTTCGACGCCTACGAGAAGCAGGCCCTGTCGCTCCCCACCGGCGGCGAGTGGATCGGCGTGATGTTCGACAAGCAGTACACTGCGAGGCGTGCGAGGTGAGCTGGTCCGACGCCTGGACCTGCGCCTGCAACGACCGCTGTCCTGAATGCGACGCCGAGATCGAGCCCGCAGACTACGAGGAGTACGACGATGAGTAACGAGTTGACCAGGCTGACCAAGCTGCTCGGCTTCCCCGGTATCAACCCCGAACTGATCCCGGTGGTGAGCTGCAACATGGACCTGTTCAGCGACGCGATCCGCGCCCAGCACGATCTGTTCTTCAAGGAGGCGCGGCGGCTGTTCTTCGGGGAGGAGGGCGCCAGGGCCATCGAGGAGGGGAGAAGCAGTGACGACGTTTGCAAAATGGCTCGACACTTTTGTCGAGGAGAAGCAGCTCGACCTTGAGCAGACCTTCGCGGTGGAAGGCCCCGAATGGGGAACCAACTGGATACCGCTCGGCGTTGTGGTCGAAGCGATGAAGCAGACGACCACGTCGGAGCAGAAGATGATCCGCGACACGATTGTCCACATCGACTTCAGGAACGGCGACCCGTGCCGTTCTTCAAGCATCTCGCCAAGGCGATGGCAAAGTAGGAGGAAGAGACAATGAAAGACAAGCGCTATGTACTGGTCGAGGACGGGCTGGTCAGCCTCGTCGGCACCGGCACCTTCGTCGGTCTGGAGGACGAGGTGATCGACTTCGACATCGAAGGCGCCGACGAGAAACGCCTTGAATGGGTGCGCGGCAAGGGCGGCACCAAGGCGCGGGCGTTCCGCAAGACGGAGGTCGTCGAGAAGGCCAAGATCGAGGAGGATGAATGAACAAGGCGCAAGGCTGGGCCGTCGCGGTGAATGGCCAGATACTGGTGAAGACGGTCGGCCTGACCGAGATCGCCGCCATTGTGAACTGGCTGTTCACCCCGGAGGGCGGCGGGCTGACTGTACCTGACGTCGTCCCCGATTACGAGATCAGGAAGCTGTTCGAAGCCTACTCCGGGTCGCGCGGCGACGTCGTCGCGATCCAGGTGACGATAGGAGGCGCTGCTGCAATGACCAAGGAGGAGACCGCCGCCGGCTCGCCAAGGGCCGCCCTCATCCAGGTGGAGTGGGCCGAGGTGCAGGAGATCCAGAGCGTGGACGAGTTGATCGCCGAGGGCAAGGCCGTGGCGACGCCGTGGGAGTACAAGGACGGCTTCCAGTGCGGACGCCGCAGAGTGGAGCAAGGCCATGATTGAAACAACTGCAAGCCAAACTGCCCAAGACGCGGGCCGCGATCCTCGCCACCCAGCTCGGGAGACACCCATGATCACCCCGGCCCAGCTCGAAATCCTGTCCACGCCGCTCGATCAACTGAGCTTCCCGAGTTTTGCAAGGACGCAGCTGCGGAAGGAGAACGACTGGCGGCGGCGACAGACCGAGGAGGATCAGCTGGTCTTCGAATTCAAGCCTCTGATAACGGCGGGCGACTGGCTTTCCCAGACAGACTTGCACCATTTCGGGCGGAAGGCACGCGCCGTCATCGAGAACGCCTGCGAGGCCCTGGGCGTGACACGCGCCCAGGTCAAGGAAGCGGCAGACAAGCAGTTCACGGACGAAGTCGCTGTAAAAGCCAAGTTCGAACGGTGGTGCTGGGACAACGAGGACGTGATCAGGAAGCTGCAAGCCAGTCCCGAGCTTGTCGAGCAGATCCGCCTAGCGCAGATCCAAGTCGAATCACCTTGAGGCTGAAGGGCGCGTCGCAGGGAACGTCCTCCTGCCCGCCGCATGCGCTTTGCAGCTTGTAATTGTGATTGCGAAGCTTATCTAATCTATGTGGTGCTTAAATTGGCGCCGAGTGCAACACCCCAAATGTTGTTCTCAATGAAGAAGAGCCGCCAGCCAACCGAGACCCCGGTTAGTGCGCTTTTTCTTGGTTCGCGCCCCCATTCGCGCCACTCTCGACCTCGACTAGCCGGCCATCTGGTGGATGTCGGATAAAGATCGGAAACTCGCACCCTGAACCGAAGGCTAAGCCATGAGCAGCATAAGAAACCGTCAGGAAGGCTTCGAAAAGAAGTTTGCGATGGACGAGGAATTGAAGTTCAAAGCCATGGCGCGGCGCAACAAGCTACTTGGCCTGTGGGCAGCTGAAAAGCTCGGCAAAACCGGCGCGGACGCCGACGCCTATGCGAAGGAGGTGGTGCGCGCGGACTTTGAGGAAGCTGGGGACGACGATGTGTTTCGCAAGGTGCGCGGCGATTTCGATGCGGCCGGTGTTGCCCAGTCCGATCGTCAGATTCGTGGCATGATGGACGAATTGCTGGTGACCGCCGTCGACCAGATCAAAAACGTCTGAGTATCGCTCTGTCCCGCAGAAACCGCCGGCCGGCTTCGCGTCGGACTGAATACCTGCGATTTCAATCGTGGTTTTCATCGGTTGGCGCAATAGTGCGCTAACCCATCGCTTCGACGCAGGAGGGCGAGATCGTCTGATGGACGCCCGACAGTTCTCCCGCGTGGTCATGCAGCACCCTTGGTCTCGGCGTCGCTACGATCTCAACTGCTTAAAGTACGCGAAGATGCTCGATCCGGAAGACCGGCCTTTCAACCGTTCGCGACGTTCATGCGGGACGAGCCGTGACCGGAATGGGGTCGGAGCGCGACGTTTTGCGCCGATGGTTGCGAAGGTCCAGAAATGGCGCACCCTTCCCGTTCGAGAACCGGAAGAATTGACCCAACGCGGTCATTGCGACCCGGCAGACAAACGTCTCGAAGTGGGGGAAGAGCGGTCGTTGTGTCGCCCTGACAAGGCACTCGGCCTTACAGCTTTTGATTTTGCGCGGTTGCGCGCAGTTGTGTAGCATCGCAAAGAGTTAGTCCGGCACTCAGGAGGTCCTCCATGGAGCGGAAGCTCGCTGCCATCCTCGCCGCCGATGTCGTGGGCTATTCCGCGCTGATGGAGCGCGATGAGGCGGGCACTTTCGAGCGCCTTCGTGCCGGACACAAGGAACTGTTTGAGCCCGAAATTGCTCGCCACCACGGCCATATCTTCAAGCTTATGGGCGACGGGCTACTCGCCGAATTTGGCAGCGTCGTGGACGCCGTGGAATGCTCGGTCTCGCTGCAGCGCGGGCTAGCGGAACGGAACGCCGCCGTTCCCGAGGCAGAACGAACTCAGGTGAGGATCGGGATCAATCTCGGCGAGGTGATCGTCGAGGGCGAGGATCGCTATGGCGAGGGCGTCAACGTGGCGGCCAGGCTTCAGCAACTGGCAGAGCCGGGAGGCATCTGTGTCTCGGGAAAAGTCGCCAAAGAGGTGGAGAAGAAGCTGGCCTTCGGCTTCGAGCCGATGGGCGAGCAAAGGTCAAGAACATTGCCGAACCGGTGCAATCGTTCCGCGTCATCCTCGAGGGACAGGCCAGACGCAAACCGGTAATGACGATTGCCGCCGCGCTGGGTTTTCGCAGGGGCAGCCGTGCTCGCGATCCTTTTGGCCTTAGCGGGGCGGCTTGGCAATTCTGGGCCGCGCCATCGGTCAGCGACATGCCCAGGATTGCGATCCTTCCCTTCAACGACATGAGTGCCGGCGAGGACAAGGGATATCTCAGCGATGCCGTCGCTGAGGGGATCATCACCGAGCTATCGCGGAGCAAGACTTATGCCGTCATCGCCCGGAACTCGAGCTTCAGGTACCGCGACCAGCCGGTCGACGTCAGGCAGATTGGAGATGAACTCGGCGTCGACTACCTGCTCGAAGGCAGCCAGCAGAAGATCGGTGATCGGCTGAAAGTGACCGCTCAGTTGCTGAATGCGCGTGACGGATCGCATGTCTGGGCCAACACCTACAACCGGGAGATTGGCGATCTTTTCGCCGTCCAGGAGGAAATCATCCGCACGCTTGCGGATCGGGTCGGGCGGAGGATCGAGCGTCCCTGGCCACGGAGCGACGCCGCGCAGGTCAGCGCGCTTCACTATCACCTAGTGGGGATTGCCGAGAACCGAAAAGATTTCTCTGCCGCGGGGAACGCGCTGCTGCGGCAGTTCAGCCTCAAGGCGATCGAAGCGGATTCGAACTCCCAGTTCGGCTACATCGGGCTGGCCTGGACCTATCGCCATGACGCGTTATTCTGGCACGAGCAGGAAAATAACCCCGACGAGGCGTTAAAGCGCGGCGCGGAATACGCCGACAAGGCCATCCTGCTTGCTCCGGACGATGCCGAGGCGCATCATGTCCGCGCCCGCATCCATACCGAAGCTGGAGAGATCGATCAGGCCATTGCGCGGTACGATCAGGCGATCGCGCTGAATCCCAGCGCCTCGAATATCCTCAACGGCAGTGCGGCCCCGCTGATCTATGCCGGCCGAATAGACGAAGCGATCGATCGGATCGAGCAGGCTATGGGCATCGATCCTTTCCACGCTGACTGGTTACACTGGGACATGGGCTGGGCGCTCTACGAAAAGAACGATTGCGGGGCCGCGCTGACGGCGATGCGGAAAATGTCCAGAATCCCGAGCGGCGCACACCGAATGCTTGCCGGGATCCACGCTTGTCTGGGAAACCAGCGAGAGGCAAAGGAAGCGCTTGCGGTTTTCCTCAAAAACTCGCCCGGCAACTCCATCAGCAAACAACGCAAGCAGTGGGAGAAGAATTACACCGCCCCCGGAAGCCTCGAGCGCTGGATCGGACACATGCGCTTCGCGGGCTTGCCGGAGTGACGGCCGACCGTGTGCGGCCCGGCAGAAGCCAATTGGCCGCTAAACCGTTGAAGCCTTTGTGTTACGAGCGCAGGTTGCCCTCAAAGTGGGATCATCCTTCGCAAGGAATATTGGTGCGGGAAAGTCGGCAATGGGGCCGCCTTGCGCCATTGTGCGCTCCGCACCCGAACTTCCGGAACGGGTCGGATCGCGACACTCGCGAAGATGAGTGCCAATGTCTGAAATTGGCGGATATCGTTGAAAAAGTCGGGGTTGCAGCAGTCCTGAAGCACTTCTCTATTCGGCGCGTTGAGGTCAAGCGCTTCGAAGCTTTCCGCTCTGCCGGTGATTGACGTCGTTCGCGGGTTCTTGCTTCTCTTCGGGATCGGCTCCTCGGCCCTCCCAGCATGGGATCGGTAGAATGAGGTGGCCCAATCTGATTCGCGTTCTGATCGCGATGATGCGACCGACACAGGGCTTCAACGAACTCACCTCATCCATCGTCCCGCAAAGGACGCCTGTCCACCGGCAAGTGGAACTCTGTCGCCTCCTTTTTCCGTGGCCGATCAGATAGCCATCGGCGTGCCTTCCTTTGTCCAGCGGAACTCGGCGCTGTCGGACCACATACGATGCATGATCACCGCCAGTCGGCGCGCCAGTGCAACGATGGCCTTCTGCCGGCCGCGTCGTTTCGCGACACTCATTGCCCAGGCTTTCAGCCAGGACCATTTCTTTACACGGGTCAGCATCACATGCGCCGCTTCGTAGAGAAGCGTGCGCATCATGGCGTCGCCACATAGCGAGATACGGCCGACGCGATGACTCTCGCCCGATTGGTTCAGCACCGGGGTCAATCCCAGCGCCGGACCGACGGCTCGTGAGTTCTTGAAGCGAGCTGGAACATCGATGGTGCTGGTGAAGGCAAGCGAGGTGACGGGACCGACACCGGGGATTGTCATCAAACGTCGGCAGGCCTCGTCATCCCGCACGATCGAAAGCAGCTTGCGGTGGAGTTCCATGAATGTCTCACGAAGCTTGTGCCGGGCGGCCAGCAAAGGTTCCATGACCCCACCAAGCTCCGGGCGTTCTTCAATGAGCTCCCGGATTCGTTCGTCAAACCCGATTACGCCGACGATGCCGACCTGATCCCAAAGTTGCGCAACAGCCCGCGGATATCGTTCTCGATGGCTATAGCCTTCTCCTGCAGCAGCCTACGCGCGGTCAGCAGAACACGACGTTGTTGGCTGATCAGCGTCTTGACGTGCACCGGCCAGAACAGATCGACTCGCATCGTCTGAGCGATCCCGCGTGCATCGTTGCGGTCGGTCTTGTTCACTTGTGCCTTGAGAAAGGCCTTCGCATGCCGGGTCTCGATGCAGATTGCCGGCAGGCCAGCCTCGACCAAGCCGCTGAACAGCCACTGCGATAAGGGACCAGCTTCGAGTCCGATGCGCACGAGCCGCCACGCGGGATTCTCAAGGCTCGGACGAGATCTTCCGGGTGACTGGAGACCTTCAACTCGCGGCAGACCGCGCCTGTTTCGTCCACGATGCAAACCGACGTCTCTTTTACTGAGATATCTAATCCGGCATAATGTTTCATGCTGCGCTGCTCCTCTGATGCTTGTGGCTGTTCCAGACAGACCACGTTCTATCATCAGCTCGAAGCGCAGCACTTCCACACATCCCACCAAGAGGGGGCTCAAGCCGAATACCCCATCTTGAATTTGTATTCTCTTGAAGAGGAGATTAAGTCGATGATGGGCGAGCGAACGGTGATGCAGGAGGCGCTGTTCTACGAGTTCAGCCTCGAACAGCATGTGCCAGCCGATCACCTGCTGCGCTCGATCGACCGCTTCGTCGACCTGTCGGGCTGAGGTAGCAGCTGCGGCCCTACTACAGCGAGATCGGCCGACCTTCGATCGATCCGGAACTGATGATCCGGATGCTGATCATCGGCTACTGCTTTGGCATCCGCTCGGAGCGCCGGCTATGCGAGGAAGTGCATCTGAACCTCGCCTATCGATGGTATTGCCGACTGGGTCTGGAGGGCGACGTGCCGGATCATTCGACCTTCTCGAAGAACCGCCACGGCCGCTTCCGCGACAGCGACCTGCTTGCGCGAGCTGTTCGAGACCGCGGTGCAGCGCTGCATCGAGGAAGGGCTGGTCGGCGGTGAAGGCTTCGCCGTCGATGCCAGCCTGATCGAGGCGGATGCGAACAAGCAGCGCTCGGCCGAGGATCGGAGCGGGTCGACTGGGAGGCGCGGCCGCGACCCGCCGCTCGGTCAGGAATATCTCGACACGCTCGATGATGCGGCGTTGGGTGCCGCAAGCGAAGTGAAGCCCAAGTTCATCGCGAAATCAGATCCGGCAGCGCAATGGACCGGCGCACTGAAGGGCCCGCATTCTTCGCCTATGCGGCCAACTACCTGATCGATATCGATCACGCGGTCATCGTGGACGTCGAGGCGAGCCGGCCATCCGCCAGGCCGAGGTCGGTGCGGCAGCGCACGATGATCGAGCGCACGCAGGAGCGCTTCGATCTCTATCCGGAGAGGCTGACCGCCGACAGCGCCTATGGCTCGGCCGAGATGCTCGATTGGCTGGTCCATGAGCGCGGGATCGAGCCGCACATCCCGGTGTTCGACAAATCGCAGCGCAAGGACGGCACCTTCTCGCGCGACGACTTCGCCTACGACCACAAGGCGCGATGCCTACATCTGCCCTGCCGGAAAGGAACTCAGGCAGCGGCAAAAGAGCCTATCGGATGCCGCGCCCTCTCGTCGATGGGAACGGCATGATGCGCTATCGCGCCAGCAAGCTGGATTGCGACGGCTGTGTCGCTGAAGCCGCGATGCTGTCCGAACACGCCGGCCCGCAAAATGCTGCGCTCGATCCACGAGGGCGCGCGCGACATGGCTCGCGACATCGCCAAGACCGACGCCTACGGGACCTCGCGCTGTCAGCGGAAGAAGGTCGAGATGCTGTTCGCGCACCTCAAACGCATCCTGAAGCTCGATCGACTGCGATTACGAGGCCGAACGGTGCCCGCGATGAGTTCCACCTCGCCGCCACCGCCCAAAACCTCCGCAAGCTCGCAAAGCTGATCCCGATGCCGGACACCGAAGCCGGCATGAGAGGCAATCGCCTCCATGCATCCGCTCGCAGATGCTTCAACGCAGCCCTCATCGCAGCCGACTTCTTCAACATGGGGTAATGGGGCGGCAGCTCTTCTCGGAGACCGATAGGATCGGCTCTGTCATTTGAAGAGGAGACCGACCATGGAGTATTTTGCAGGCTTGGACATTTCGATGGAAGAGACGCATGTGTGCGTTGTCGACCGTGAGGGAGCAGTCATTCACGAAGCCAAGACGGTGTCGACGGCTGAGGCGATCATTGCATCGCTTGTGAAGGCGCCAGCTTGCCGACGGGTCGTGTTCGAGACCGGTCGCATGGCGCCGATGCTCTACCACGGCCTGCGTGACCGTGGCGTGCCCGTCGTCTGCATCGAGAGCCGGCAGGCCTATCAGGCGCTGAAGTCGCTTGCGACCCACAAGACGGACCGCAACGATGCCCGCGGCCTGGCGCATCTCGCCCGCAGCGGATTCTTCAAGCCGACCCATGTGAAGTCCTTGCCGGCGCATGCCATCCGATCGCTGGTCATCGCGCGCAAGAAGCTGGTCGGTCAGCGCGTCATGCTGGAGAACCAGATCCGCGGCCTCGCCGTGGTGTTCGGCGTCCGACTACCGCGGGCACTCAGCCCCGCCTTCATCAAACAGGCGCTGCAGGCAAGCGAAGGAATCGACGGCCTATCCGCCGCCATGCGAGGCCTGATCGCGGCACGGGCTGCCGTGCTTTCGGCCGTCTCGGAAATCGATGCCGACATGAAGAAGATGGCCAAGGCTTCCGGCGTATGCCGCCGGCTGATGACGATCCCCGGCGTCGGCAAGCTTACCGCGCTGGCCTTCGCGGCCGCTGTCGATGATCCCGAACGCTTCCGGCGCTCCCGCGACATCGGCGCCTATCTCGGCCTGGTGCCGCGTCGCTATCAGTCGGGCGAAGTGGACTACACAGGCAGCATCTCAAAATGCGGCGATCGAGGCGTGCGAACCCTGCTCTATGAAGCGGCAAACGTCATGCTGACACGCTATCGAGGAGCGCTGAAGCTGAAGGATTGGGCATTGGCCATCGCAGCGAGGTCCACGATGCGCAAGGCGCGGATCGCGCTGGCAAGGCGGCTTGCCATCATCATGCATGCGATGCTGCGGCACGGCACCGAGTTCAGACCGGCGTAGCCGATCGCGACAGACAGGAGACCGAAACCAGTTCCCGAGCGGGAACGACGCCCGAGGGAGGGCATGGAAGACGGCGCCGATACTGTAGCATGCGGACGATCTGATCGGCCGACTGCGATTTCAACCAAGCCGCTCCATACCCAGCTGACCCCATCAAGTGCCAAACGTGAGCACGCAGAGAACACAGGCACCCGAAAGCGTCGATAACGCCAAAAAATCGAGCCGTCGCCCTTGACCCATTAGAGAACAATATCGGCGCAACCACGACCTACAGCTTGTCATGGTCAGAGGCGGCGCCGCGCAATAGAGTGGCATGTAGCCATCGCCTTCGGGAGACATTAGCGGTGGGAGGTAGAGAGACTCGACGCGAGGCACTCCCCATAGACCGCGAATGGCTTTGCCGGGAACAAGCACTTCCCGATAACCAGTGCCAAGGAGGCCGTATCGAACCTCATCGACTTCGCCTTTTCCTTCGACCGGCGTCAACTCGCGCCAATCCAGCGCAGGAATGACGACACGGCGTTCTGTCTTCATGTCTATTCCGGTTGCCTCGAAGAAACCTTCACGGAGCGCAACCCACAGCGCCTCCTCCGATTCTCCGACCGCCATGACCAACGGTCTGCCTTCATCGTTGGCGCGGTCGAAAGCTTCGCTAAGAGCAAGTTTTGCAAGCGTCGGGCGCAGCCATTGTTCGAGGAGCCAGCCTTCGTGAATTTCGCCACCCGGTCCGACTCGCCAGCGCCGCCACATCCAGTGCCAGCATTCGGTGCAATATTTGTCCCACGCTTCCCGTACCGCGTCACTGGATCGATACGCGATCCACGCGACTGCCATCGACAGTGTCCAGTGTGTCTCACGATCTGGATCAAAGGTGGCGGGGTCCGGCCGCCTCGCGAACGGCTCGAGACCTGCGTTCACGGCTTCCTGATCCGCTTCCTCGCCTGAAATTTCGCCGTACTTAGCGCGCTCGATTAGCCGGTCGCGAATGCGCTGCTTTTCCTCGAACTCCAGCCCTCTTCTCCTTGCGTCGAACTTCGAACAACTCAGACTGGCCGAGTCTGACGACAGCCGTGCACCATAGCTCCACTCCCGCAATATCACAGAATCGCTGCGCAGCGACGCATTGGCAATGCCAGACGTGCAATCGAACTGACTTAACGATCACTAATTATCGGGTCATTGGCCTATCGAGGGCGGAACATCGGCATGTGCACGGTTACTTTGCCTGCGTCTTGAACGGCAGGACCTCGGCAGTCGGCCGACCAAAGAGGGCGGAATTCTATGGTTCGGGAAATCGCGTCGGCTGCCGTCTTCACCGGATCGTCGGCGAGATGAGCATATCTGCTCGTCGTCTTCACGTCGGCATGGCCGAGGATGGCGCCGATCACCGGCAACGCGTCGCCGCGTGCCAGACCAACCGAGGCGAAGCTGTGGCGAAGGTCGTGGAGCCTCAGCGACGGAAGCTCGGCGTCAGCGCGTAGCTTCCTCCAGACCCGCTCGACGCCCTGGAACTTCCGTCTCCGCTCGTCGCCGGAAACACATAGCGACTGCCTTCGATTACCGCCCGTCCTGGCGAGCAGTTCCGTAGCCGGCCTGCCGATCGGAATGACTTTTGCACCCGTCTTGGAATCGCCAAGCCTCAGATAGCCACGTTCGAGGTCGACCTCGGACCAGCGCAATCCGGCGATCTCGCCTTTGCGCGCGCCGGTGAGCGCCAGAAGTCGGACGATGGTGATGGCAGCAGGGTTCGCCCCGCCAGCCTCGGCGTTGGCCAGCGCCTCTCCGATCTGGCTCAATTCAGCTGTTGACAGGAAGGTCTCTCCCTTGCGGTCGACGTAGCGCTTGACGCCTCGCACTGGATTGTCATTGCGAAGGTGTCGCGCAACGGCGAAGGACATGATTCCGCCGAGCAGTCCGACTGTCCGGGTCGCCGTGCCCTTCCCGCCTTCGACAATCGCTCGCCGCGCGCTTTTGTCTTCTCGTCGACGGCGGTCTTGCCGATGGCCACGTCCCGCATGAACTGCTCGACATCGGCCCGACTAATTTCGCCGATGCGTTTCTTGCCGAGTAGAGGCTTGATGTGGCGTTCAATCCGCCCTCTGTCGGTGCGCCAAGGTACTCGTCTTTTTGGTATCGCACCCTTCAGCAAGATAGAGGTCGCAGACTTTGTCGAATGTCATTTCCGCCCGCGCCTTAGCTTTTTCCGCCGCCCGATCTTGGCCGAGTTCGGCTTGCCGGATGATCGTACGGGCTTCCTCCCGTGCCTTGTCGGCTTCGATCTTGCCGACCGTGCCGATCGTCACGCGGCGAAGCGGAGTGTTCCGCCCGCCAGTCCTGTAGACGGCAACAAAGCACATCGACCCGCTCGGCCTCACGCGTACACCGAACCGGTCAGCTCTCCGTCCCAGTGGACATATTCCTTCTCGGTCGTCTCTAAGCGCGTCGACCGTGCGTTTGGTGATCCGACCCGATGCCATTCGGCCGACTCCCTGCTCGCATTTTCGTTGGGGTAACACCGGGGTAACACGCTTTTGGGAATACCGCAGTAAACTCCGGGAAATACTTATCCGCCATTTTGCATTGATTTTCAAGCGCTTTCGGACACACAAGGTCAACTCATAGAAACGCTTTGGAATAGGGAACGCATTGCCCTCCGAAGGCAGAGGTCACAGGTTCGAATCCTGTCGGGTGCGCCAACTCACAAGAATCTGCGATTCCTAGCTCACTTCGCATTGACTCCGATGCGGGCGAGGAACAGGGAACACCGCCAAGGTACTCCTGGCTGGGACCTAGTGGAGTGCTGCCTTAGAGGTTCCCGGGCTCCGAATCAGTCCCGATTCCGTGTGCGCTGGACGGTCGCGGCCGTCGCAGCACGATCACTCGCGGCTGCCTGGCGAAGTGCCAGGACAAGCGCGTGAACCGCCGGACGGGAAGCACGCCCCGAGACCTGCTCGACAATGTAGTTTCCAGAACCCGCAATCCCCGGAACAGCTGTGCAGACGAGCAGGCCTAGCGATTGCACGAGTTGCCTGGACACCGGCCATGGTACGAGAGCAAAAGGATGATGCCAGGGGCGTCGTCTCGACGGCATCGATTGTCAAGGCTGCCCGTCCAGCAAGCCCGCATTTCGTGCCAGCAATGTGTTCCAGCCCACCGCATGCGCGCGCACGTCGAGCAGTCGGAAGTTGGGTAACGCCTCAGGCCCCTTCGATACGTTGCAGGTCCTGCCGTCTACCGACCACGACATGCGTCAATCCCATGAGCCATCCTGGATGGCGCACCAGCGCCGCGTCCTCGCCAACGCGTATCGCAAGGTCCGGTTCGACCTGGCGCTGGACATCCTCCATCAGGAGGTCCACGCGGATCGAAGGATTGCTCTGTTCGAAGACGGAAAGCACACGCGGCAGCCAACTCATCGCCATCAATTGGCTGGCGACGAGAGACACGCGTTCCACGTCTTTCCGTGGAAATAGTGTGGGCGCTTGGTCTCGATCGCACGCAGCGAGACCTGAACCGTTGGCAGAAATTCATTTCCTTCGGCAGTCAGCCTGACGCTGTTTGGGCTGCGCAGAAAGAGCAGCTTCCTGAGATGCGTCTCGAGCGCCGAAATTTGCTGGCTGACCGCAGCCGCCGACATGTTCAACTCACGCCCGGCGGAGGCAAAGCTCTGATGGCGTGCGGCGGCATCGAATACACGCAACAATTCAGAGATGGGATACGCGGATGCTCCAGGCAGCATAAGCTGAACTTACGCTGGGGGCGAACAGACAACATATGTCGGTTGCGTATTCGCAAGCGGTAGAAACCGCATGAGCCACTCGCTCACGAAAATCACAAAGGGGAACGAAGATGCTAAGGCGCACGACATTGCTTGCCCTCGCCCTGATTGCCAGCGGGGCGGTAGCGGCCGAGTTACCGAAACAGATCACGATCGCCACCGAGGGCGCCTACCCTCCGTGGAACTTCACCCAGCCTGACGGTTCGGTCGTCGGTTACGAAATCGACCTGATCAAGGTGCTCTGCGAGAAGATGCAGATCGAATGCAAGGTCATCACCCAGGATTGGGACGGCATCATTCCGGGCCTCAACGCAGGCAAGTACGACGCCATCATAGCTTCGATGGGCGTGACCGAGGAGCGCAAGAAGGTCGTTTCCTTCTCGATTCCCTATGCGAGAGCGCCCAACGGGTTCCTGACCACCGGCAATGGATCGCTGACCAACCTGCCTGGCGCAGGCTCTTCCTTTCGCCAGGTCGCCGGACGAGGCGACCAAGGCGATCGAGGATATGAAGGCGGCTCTCAAGGCAAGACAGTAGGCGTCCAGACCGGCACTACTGCGGCAAGTTTCGCCGATGCCTATCTGAAGAACCTCACCTTGGCCGAGTATCCGTCGTTCGAGCAGCCTGGACTCGAGCTTACTGCCGGCCGGCTTGACGTCGCCATCGCCAACGTCACTGCGTTCAAGGCGGTGATCGATGCCAACCCGGCGGGAACGCTGGTCCTGACAGGGCCGACATTCTCGGGCGGCGTCCTGGGCTTGGGTACGACCAACGTGGCGCTTCGCCCAGCTGACGCGGACCTGCTGAAAGCCTTTGATGCGGCAATTGACGCCGTCAACAAGGACGGAACCAACAATGCCCTTCGAAAAGTGGTTCGGCGTGGATATTTCCATCCACGATTGAGGGCCTTGCGAGACGGCTTCGCCGCACTCCCTGGCGGAGCCGTCCGGTCGCCCGATGGGCTGTTCGGAGTTCACTCCATTTCTTGCGCTGGCAAATTTATGTTTGAGTCCATTGGATCTTTTCCAAGTCCGTTGACGCTGTTCTTCGACGAACGGCCGATCGCGGCGAGGCAGGGCAAAACCATCGCCGCCTGCCTGCTCCGCGCGGGCGCTGAATATTTCCGCACGACGCCGGTCTCGGCCTCGCCGCGCCTTCCCTACTGCATGATCGGGCATTGCTTCGAATGCCTAGTGGAGGTCGATGGTGTGGGCAACAGGCAGGCCTGTCTGACCCTTGTGCAGGAGGGCATGCGAGTGTGCCGCCAAGTTGGGGCGGTGGCGCTGCTTTCTCAGGCTTCCCAGTGACGCAGATATCCCAGGTGAGGCGTGGCGACGCTGCAAGACCTGCTGATGCCGATGTCATAATAGTCGGGGCGGGGCCAAGCGGCATGGCAGCCGCTGTTGAACTCGCGGAGGCGGGTTGCTCGGTGCTTGTTCTGGACATGCAGCCTGCCCCGGGCGGGCAGATCTATCGAGCGGTGGAAGCAAACTTCGCCGACGAACCTCTCACCGACGATCTTCTGGCCACGCTTGGACCGTCATACGCGGCCGGCCTGGCGCTGGTCAGGCGGTTTCGCTCCTATCGCGGCGGGCTGCGGAGATGGCCCGCTCATGCGAGCTGCCCGCCTTCATGGGCGGCGACACTCGATGTCGGCCGGCATCGTCTCGGGAATTGCCGAGGGCGGCGGAGCTCGGCCAACCGCAATTCGTGCTGTGGCTGGACGCGCATACCGACCTCCACACTCTCCACACGACCAGCGGCAATCTGCAGGGGGCCGTCGCCCATTTTTACCGGGCAGCCCGGCTTCGAAGGATTCCCGCTTCCTGTCGCTCCTGTCGATCCGCACAATGTGTGTATGATGGGCATCCGCTCGGTGGACCCGTGTGAAAGCGGCTAGTCAACGAGACGGGCATAGAGGTCTTCGACATGCGCGTCCTCGACGAAGTGGGGATCGTGCAACCGCTGAGCCGCTTCCTGGAACGTGGGCAAGGCCAATGGCCGGCTACATGTTAGCCTGGATGCGGATTTCCTCGACCGGGCATCGCACCGGCTGTCGGCACCACCGTTCCAGGCGGCGCGACCTTCAGGGAAGCACATCTCATCATGGAGATGCTGCACGACAGCGGCGTCGTCACCTCGCTCGACCTTGCTCAATCCGTTTCTGGCCGAACGCGCCCGCACATCGAGGCTCATGACCGATCTCACGGCCAGCCTCTTCGGGCGTCGCGTGCTCGACCGTGCGACAAGGATCTACTGACGATGACCCAAGCTCCGGCTCCTTCCGCGCGCGCCTTTGTGCCATTCGTTTCCGTTAAGAACATGATGGCGCTTGTCCATGCGGTCGGCATCGATCCTGACAGCCCTGCGCACAGACACGCCTCCTTTCCTCCCCTCCCCCGGGTGCATCTCGTCTGTCCCGCGTTCCCCTTATCCTCTCCCTCTGCTATCCCTTACAACTCCTTCTTCAGTTCGTTGAGGAAACGCCAGTCGGTGCCTTGGGCCAGGAGCTTCTGGGGGGTGCTCTTCAGCATCCCGACCTCGTGGAGGCGCAGGGCGTAGAAGCGCAGGGTGTCCTCAGCGCTATACTCACGCCACTGACCGTAGGGGAGCTTCTTCATGACCTGGAGGGCATGGTCATAGCGCTTGGTATAACCCTGGTCCACCATGAACTGCGCGGAGTGCTCGGGCATGCTGGCGCAGATATCCGCCGCCTTCAAGATGGCGCGGAGGGCGCGTTTGGTGGCCACTGGATTCGTGCGGACGAACTCCCGGTTCCCAGCCAGCATGCAGCAGAAGTATTGCGACCAGGGTCGGTCCACGGTGCTGTCAATCACCACATGGCCGATCTGCTTCTCCCGCATCTCCTGCGGTTCGGGGGGAAAGCCTAGGTAGGCATCGATCTTCCCCTCACTTAGGAGCCGCATGGACTCGGGTCCCGGATGCGTGACGAAGTGTATGTCCTTATGGATGTCCAGGCCTACATACGCTGTCATAATTGCGAGAAAGACGTATCGGCTGGAATCTAGCGACGGCACGGCCACGGTCTTCCCCTTGAGGTCGCGGATCGCCTGGACGCGGTCGGTCCCGAACAGCTCAAAGCAGCCGACGTGGAGTCCTGCCAGGGTGACGATGGGATCCCCCGCCTCCAGGCGGAGAAGGGTCGGGGCGGCGAAATGCCCGTTGAGGTCGGCTTCACCGGAGGCGAGGGCCGTCTCGATGTCCGCGGTCCCCTTTTTTTGGAGGTAAGTGACCTCGGTGAACCCTTCGCTGCGCAGCAGTTCTTCGGCTAAATACTGGGGGGCCTGACAGATGCTGGGAATCCGGACGAGCCGAATCCGCGTCGTCTCAGGCGGTGGCTCCGCAGCGGCTTGCCTGGCGTGCCAGCCCAGGAGCCCCGCTGTCCCCGCCAGCGTTATCCCACGCAGGAACCTCCGTCGGCTGAACCGTCCAGGGTATAGGGTGTGCATAGGAACCTCCCTTCCAAATGCTCGCCAGTGTGACACCGAGATCATAGCATATTCCAGCCGCACATACGCGGCGTTGCCCACTTGCCGTGCTGGCACCTACAGCGCCGCGCGTCCTTTCGGACGCGCAAAGGACGCTGTATCTCCTTTGAAACTACGCATCGTGCTTTCGAAAATCGATTCCGATTTTCGGGCCGATGCGGTAGGCGCCGTGCACTGCTCGTCTCACCCGGGGGCGGTCAGCATATCCGTCGCCGAACTGGTCCACCGATACCCGGCCATTGGGTGCAGCCTTGCGGGAAACCCCGGCGTAGGCGGCGATAGAGGCGCAACCGACGGTTGCCGAATGAATATTGGCCTTTAGGGAAGAAACGCATTTGAGTTTGACTTTTCCTCGCTTGGATAGTTCTATTCTCTTCGAATTGGAGACTATAGGGGCAGCTTGCGCGGCGCAGTGACGGCCGCTCGTAAGTTTATTGCAAGTACATCCAGAATTCTGGCACTAGAACCTGCACCACTTCCCCAAAGGACAATACAAAAGTCGTATTGCGAGGGTTACCGTAACGTCAACCGGCAGTAGGCGGCCTGTTGGAGGGAGGCTGCACGGGTTTGGATTTCGGACAGCGGGGCGTTGGCTAGGCATTTACCGTCGGCAATGAGAGGAGAAGGAAATGAAGCGTGGAATCGTAAATTGTAGCATCGGCATGCTAACCGCCGCGACAATCCTTTGCGGCGCACATGCTCCTGCGTTGGCGCAGGACGCGCAAAAGCCCAACATCCTGTTCATCATGGGTGACGACATCGGCTGGATGCAGCCCAGCATCTATCACCAGGGCCTGATGGTCGGCGAAACGCCAAACATCGATCGCATCGGCAATGAGGGTGCGAAATTCATGACCTACTACGCCGAGCAGAGCTGCACGGCTGGTCGCACCGCCTTCATCACCGGCATGCAGCCGGTGCGCGTTGGCATGGTCCTGCCGGAAATTCCCGGAAGCCCGTCCTACCTGCGGGCCGGCACGCCTCATCTCGCCAGGTTCCTGAATGATCTCGGCTACTCGACAGGTGAGTTCGGCAAGAACCATCTCGGGGACACCACCGAATCCCTGCCGACCGCACACGGGTTCCAGGAGTTTTGGGGTTATCTCTATCACCTCGACGCCATGCAGGGCGTGAGCTTCCCCGACATCAACAAGACGCCGACCGAGCAGGGGATCGCGCCACCTTGCAAGAACACGCCGATACCGGGGCTGACCGAGAATCCTGCGGCGGTCGATCCCAAGACAACGACTTGCCTGACACCACCGCGTCCAATGCTCGCGTGCGCATCCTCCGACGGAACCCCGGAAAATCAATCCTGCAAGGACGAAGGTCCGCTGACGCTCGAGCGCTCCAAGACGATTGACGAGGAGATTTCCGGCAAGGTCATCGACTTCCTCGACAGGAACGATCCCGAGAAGACCAAGAAGCCGTTCTTCGTCTGGTACAACCCGGCCCGCATGCACATCACGACCGTGCTGCCGGACAAGTACCTGAACATGGTTGGCGAGCCAGGTGGCAAGGACTGGGGCATCAACGAAGCCGGCATGAAGCAGATGGACGACAACATCGGCTACGTGCTGAAGAAGCTTGAGGAGATGGGCGAACTCGACAACACCATCGTCGTCTTCACCACCGACAATGGCGCCGAGACGATTACCTTTCCCGATGGCGGCAACACCCCGTTCAAGGGCGGCAAGCTGAGCACCTGGGAAGGCGGCATGCGTGCACCGCTGGTCGTGCGCTGGCCGGGCCATATCGAGCCCGGAACGGTCAAGAACGACATCTTCGCGTCGCTCGACTGGCTGCCGACGTTCGTGAACATCGCCGGCGGCCCGAAGGGCGACGCGCTGAAGAAACAGATCGAGGCGGGCAAGTATCCGAGAGTTATCAAGACCACGCTCGACGGGATCGATCAGCGTGACTTCCTGGAGGGCAAGTCGCCATCCGCGCGCGACTCTTTCTTGTACTATTCCGGCAAGGATCCGTCGGCGGTCCGCTACAAGAACTGGAAGATGTACTTCGCCATGGTGTCCGACGATCCGGCTGGCTTCATTGCCGGGGTGATGCCGTACTCCTGGACGCAGGTCGTCAACATCAAGCGCGATCCGTTCGAGACCTCGGTCGGACAGCAGATCAAGACACTGTTCGGTCATGGCGGGCGCCATCGCCTCTCCGTCGACCGCCTATGTCTATGACTGGAACATCCTGCCCATCGGCCAGCAGTTGTGGCTGAGGCATCTCGAGACCTACATCAACTTCCCACCGCTTCAGGACCCTGCAAGCTACAATCTCGAGCAGGTCATGCAGCAGGTCCGGAGCATGAAGACAGGTCACGACTGACGCGCAGGCGAGTAATCGCTTCAAACCACACGATGAGCGGGCGCCCCACAAGGGCGCCCGCTCCCCAAATGCCTGCTACTAAGGGAGACCGAGATGAAACCTCAACACATGTTCAGGTTCGGCCACCAATCATTGCATGCGGCAATAACGGTTCCAGCCATTTTGGCTTGCACCATCTTCTTCGCACAGGCGCAGGAAGACCCGCTGCCATCCTGGAACGACTCGGTAACCAAAAAGGCGATCGTCGAGTTCGTGACGGACACAACCAAGGAAGGTAGCGCCACGTTCGTGCCGCCTGCTGAGCGGATCGCAACGTTTGACCAGGACGGGACGCTGTGGGTCGAGCATCCCATGTACAGCCAGGTCATTTATTGCCTGGACCGGGTTCCGGCTCTGGTCGCCGAAAAACCCGAACTCAAGGAGGTCGAGCCTTTCAAGACGGTCCTGACCGGCGACCGGGAGGCGATCGCCAAGCTGCCGATGGAGGAGCTCGAAAAGCTTCTCGCCGCCACCCTTTCCGGTATGACCGTCGACCAGTTTCAAGCCGAAGTGGAGAAGTGGCTCGCATCGGCAAAGGACCCGCGCTGGAAGCGACCCTATACCGATCTGACCTACAAACCGATGAATGAACTGCTCGGCTATCTGCGCGACAATGGCTTCAAGACCTACATCGTGACCGGCGGCGGCCAGGATTTCGTCCGCGTCTACTCCGAGACAGCCTACGGCATACCGCCCGAACAGGTGGTGGGGACGGCCGGCGGAACCACATATACCTACGGCAAGGACGGAAAGCCGATCCTGACCAAGGAGCCCAAGCTGCTTCTCAACGATAACAACGCCGGCAAGCCGGAAGGCATCCATCTGATGATCGGACGCCAGCCGATCATCGCGGTCGGCAACTCGACCGGCGACCGGCAAATGCTTGAATACACTGAAGCAGGGGACGGTCCGCGGCTGGCCATGCTGGTCCTGCACGACGACGCCGAGCGCGAATACGCCTATGGTCCGGCCCAAGGACTGCCCGATACCAAAGTAGGTGCCTTCACACAGGACCTTTACGACGAAGCCATTAAAGACGGCTGGCTCGTCGTCAGCATGAAGAAGGATTGGGGGAAGATCTTCGCGGCAGGGCAATAGCCACGAGACAAAGGGCCAATCCATGCAGCCGCCGGCTGCATGGGGTCAATCGTGACTCACCGCCACACCGGCTGGCGACACACGGAATGACGAGCCTACACAGCGGACCTTTCGGAGGACGGTGATGGAAGCGTTGCTCGGATTTCGTCTTGACTTCTGGACTACCTGACCTTCGGCGCCGTAAATCGTCCTCGGATTCCTCGCGCTCGCCGTTTTCATTCTCGGTCTTCCGGGCCGCATTGCCATCGACCAGCTGCTCGGCCAGCAGCCGAGGGAAGCGGATGGGCTCCCGCGAGACATATGAAAGTTTGTAGCGCGACAGGTGACACCAACCTCAATGACTGCACTCAGACCTTACTTAAAGCGGAGACAGTTTCATGGTCGCTGCGGCTTCTGCGACCCGGGGCAATTCATTTTGACACGTCGGCAGGCAAAGTCCGGGGCTCCTTCGCGGTATCCTCCAATTTCGCCGATGCCTTTTCGGCTTGCCGCTCAGCCCATTGCTGCTGCCAGTCGCGGCTCTGCATGTCGATCAGGCGCGAGATGGTGCGGTCGAATTCAAATACCTCGGTACCGGTGTTGCCGGCGTAAAGGTCTCGCGGTTGTGCGGCGGCACTGACGACGAGGCGGACACGCCGGTCATAGAGCGTGTCGACCAGCAAGATCATCCGCTTGGCCTCATTGCGCTTGCCGTCGGCCAACACCGGCAGATGGTCGATGAAGATGGTCGAATAACGGTCGGCGATTGCCAGATAGTCGCGCGCGCCGAGCGGCTTTTCGCAAAGGTCGGCGAAGGCAAAGCGGGCTGCCTCGCCGCTTGCGCGGGGCACGGCGATTTCGCGACCCTTGAGCTTGATGGCGTCCGGCGCCGCATGGCGGCTCTTCGTCATCGCCTCCCACGCCTCGTCCATCCGGCGGTCGGTCTCGTCTGAGAGCGGTGTCATGTAGACTGGCAGCCGATTGAGCTTTTCCATCCGGTGGTCGGTATCGGAATCCAGATCGAGGACGCTTGGTATGCATCTTCAGGATGCCGACGAAGGGCTGGAACAGCGCCCTATTGAGGCCGTCGCCGTAAAGATGGTCCGGTGCGACGTTCGATGTGGCGACCAGCACCACGCCGTTAGCGAACAGCGCAGAAAACAGCCGCGACAGGATCATCGCGTCGGCAATGTCGGTCACGCTGAACTCGTCGAAGCACAGAAGGTGGGTCTCATCGGCAATCGCCCTTGCCACCGGTGGAATGGGGTCATCGTCGCGCACAAGGCCATCCTTGCGCGCCTGCCGGTGCTTCTGGATGCGGTCATGCGCATTGGCCATGAAGTCATTGAAATGGACGCGCCGCTTGCGCCGCATCGGCGCCAGTTCAAAAAACATGTCCATGAGCATGGTCTTGCCACAGCCGACGCCGCCATGGATGTAGAGCCCCTTGACGGACGACGCTTCCGGCTTCTTGGCGAAGAGCCAGCCGAGCGCGCTCGACTTTCGGGCAAGGCGATTGGCGCCGAGCGCATCGATCAGGCGATCCAATGCCACGACGATGTGCTCCTGCGCCGGATCGCGGGAAATCGCGCCAGTCTCGACCAGATGATCATAGCGCTGTCGTACGGTAGCGTGCGGCTGAAGGCCGTCGCGCAGATGCATGGTCGGGCCGGCGACCGGTCGCGATCAGCGGCTGAAGGAAATCGGAACGCCGCTCTCCGTCTGGCCGTCGAACTTTTCAGGACCGGACGAATAGAGGCGGGCCGCTACGCCGCCGTTCTCGTCATAGAGTGACAGCTGCTTGCCGCTGACCGCCCATGATTTCACGCCGTCAACCGGCGCGGGGCAGCGCAGCGGTCCCGCGCGATAGCCGGAGCCGAATTTCGTCTGTGACGTCGCGATCTTGCAACTCTGTCCCGATACCGAGACGTTCCACACGCCGCCGACGGTTGCCGGAGTGAGATCGGGCGCGTTGGCTGGCGGTTCGGCAGTTGCCGCCGCAACATCGGTGGTGCCGGGTGCTGCCGGGAATTCCGAAGCGTTTGTGGGGGTAGCCGGCGGCGGCAGCGCGGTCGTGTTGACCTGGCCCGAAGGCGCGGCCGGCAGCGGCTCCGGGCGCTCCTCGACCGAGGAGAACCGCGAACTCTGGCAGCCGCTCAGCGCCAGCCCGGCCAAAGCGGCAAGCACGATGCCAGTCCGTGAAAAAACCATTCCCGATCTCCTGCGGTCGATCAGCCGCATTGCTCGTATTAGCATTGTTGCTGAAGCCATAATTGGGCAAAATTTCAACCGTCCATGGTTAAGATGCGGTTTCTGACAGGATTTGTTGTATTTTTATCGCAATTGTAGGCGGAGGTCGCCAGGAAAGCCGCAACGAGGCGCAACCGATCGATCGGTTCGAAATAGTCTGGATAGATCACCCCAGGCTTGAGCAGGTGGCCGCAGCCACGCCCAATACCCTTGATGATGCGGGTCCCGGCCTGCATTCGCACCGTAAGCGCAGTACACTGGTAATTCGCGCTCCTTTCCGCCATATAGGCGCCAAACGCAGGCTCTGGAACCGATGGCACGCGCACCCTTCGCCAAGATGAACGGGCTCGGCAACGAAATTATCGTTGCCGACATGCGTTCGCGCGCCGAAAGGGTCTCGCCCGCCGCCGCGATCGCGCTGAACGCCGATCCGGCGACGAAGTTCGATCAGATCATGGCGATCCACGACGCGCGGACGCCAGGAACCGACTGGTTCATAGACATTCTCAATTCCGACGGGTCCAGCGCGCAAGCGTGCGGCAACGGCATGCGCTGCGTGGTGCAGGCGCTTGCCGCCGAGACCGGCAGACAAGTTTTCACTTTCGAAACCATCGCAGGCATCCTCAACGCCAACGAGCATGCCGACGGCACGATATCTGTCGATCTCGGACAGCCGCGCTTCGGCTGGAACGACATTCCGCTCGCCGAGGCGTTCCGCGACACTCGCGCCATCGAATTGCAGATCGGGCCGATAGACGAACCGGTGTTGCACTCGCCGTCCGCAATATCGATGGGTAACCCGCATGTCGTCTTTTGGGTCGACCGCGACGTCTGGTCCTACGAACTCGACCGGTTCGGGCCGATGCTCGAAAACCACCCGATCTTCCCGGAGCGCGCCAACATCACCATCGCTAAGGTCACCGGGCGCAACGAACTGACCATCCGCACCTGGGAGCGTGGCGCCGGCCTGACCAAGGCCTGCGGCTCGGCCGCCTGCGCGGCGGGCGTGTCGGCGGCGCGGACAGGGCGCACCGGACGCACGGTGGCGATCAACGCGCCCGGCGGCCGTCTCATCGTCGAGTGGCGCGCAGACGATCACGTCGTTCTCACCGGTCCCGCCGAATGGGAGTTTTCCGGCAGCTTCGACCCGGCCACCGGCGCCTGGGAGCGCGACAAGGAAAGCGCCGCCTGATGGCTGAGCTGTCGGGTCATCATACCCCCACCCCTAAACCCTCCCCCCAAGGGGGAGGGGAACTTCGCTCATCACCGCTCGGCGCTAACTGTCAATGGTCTCATTGGGCATGGCGGCAACAGAAGTCCCCCTCCCCCTTGAGGGGAGGGGTTAGGGGTGTTGTGCCCGGAAGGTTGTCTTGATGGCAGTCGATATCGTCACCTTTGGCTGTCGCCTCAACACCTACGAATCCGAGGTGATGCGGCGCGAGGCCGAGGCTGCCGGGCTTGGCACGCTCGCTGGCGGCGCCGTCATCTTCAATACCTGCGCGGTCACGGGCGAAGCCGTGCGGCAGGCGCGCCAGGCGATCCGCAAGGCGCGCCGCGAAAGTCCGGATGCGCGCATCATCGTTACCGGCTGCGCCGCCCAGACCGATCCGGCGAGCTTTGCCGAGATGGGCGAGGTCGATCTCGTTCTCGGCAATGAGGAGAAGCTGAAGGCGCATAACTATCGCGCATTGCCGGATTTCGGCGTCAACGATTTCGAGAAGGCGCGCGTCAACGACATCTTTTCCGTCCGTGAGACCGCCGGCCACATGGTCGATGCGATCGAGGGACGGGCGCGGGCGTTCGTGCAGGTGCAGAACGGCTGCGATCACCGCTGCACCTTCTGCATCATCCCCTACGGCCGGGGCAATTCGCGCTCCGTACCCATGGGTTCGGTTGTCGAGCAGGTGAAGCGCCTTGTCGGCAATGGCTATGCCGAACTCGTGCTGACCGGCGTCGACATGACCAGCTACGGCGCCGACCTGCCGGGTGCGCCAAAGCTCGGGCGATTGGTCAGGACGATCCTGCGCCAAGTGCCGGACTTGTCGCGCCTTCGGCTTTCCTCGATCGATTCCATCGAGGCCGATCCCGAGCTGGTCGAGGCGATCGGCGGCGAGGTGCGGCTGATGCCGCATCTGCATCTGTCGCTGCAGGCCGGCGACGACATGATTTTGAAGCGGATGAAACGCCGGCATTTGCGCGACGACTCGATCCGGTTCTGTGCGGAAATCCGAGCGATGCGGCCGGACATCGTCTTCGGCGCCGATATCATCGCCGGGTTCCCGACCGAAACGGAGGAGATGTTCGCCAACTCGCTGAAGATCGTCGAGGAATGCGGCCTGACGCACCTTCACGTTTTCCCGTTCAGCCCGCGCAAGGGCACGCCGGCCGCACGCATGCCGCAGGTTGACGGAGCGACGATCAAGGCTCGCGCCGCGCGCCTGAGGGCCGCTGGAGAGACGGCGTATCAGCAGCATCTGGCATCCTTGACCGATACTGCTCAACGCATCCTGGTCGAGCGCCCCGGGCTCGGCCGCACCGAAGGCTTCACATTGGCCGCGATCGATGCCGGCGCGCCCGGCGAGATCGTGACCGCAACCATTGCCGGGAATGACGGCGAGCGCCTGCTCGCCGTGCCCGCATCCGCCGCCCGCGCGGCCTGAGAACAGCGACCGTATGGCTCTAGGTTTCATCAAGAAGGTCTTCTCCTTTGGCAAGAAGGAGGTTGAGGAACGTCCCGCCGAGGACGAGCCGCTCGCCCCGCTGAATTTTGACGCGATCAAGCAGTTCGCGGCTGAGGCGCCCCCCTCCCCCTTGAAGGGGGAGGTTAGTAGTATCGAAGCCGAATACGCTGGCGGCGCTCCGGAAACGCCCGAACCGCAGCCGGTGGAGGTTCCCGAGCCCGCCGAGCCGGTACGGCCCGCGGTACCTGAAGAACCGGTGGTTGTTCCGCCCATAGAGCCCCTGCCGCCCAAAATACCCGAAGTACCGCCGGCACCACCTGAGCCAGCCCGGCCAACGCCTGTTCCCCCCGCAGTTCCTGAGCTGCCGATTGAAGTCCCGCCCGCTCCGGAACCTCCGGAACCCAAACAACCGGAACCAGCGCCCGAACAACCCATCCCTCCTCCTCCGGCAATTCCCGAACGACCTGTCGAAACGCCGCCATCGCCGCCCATCGAGGTGCCGGCTGTGCCGACGCCAATTGAATTGCCGCCTGGAGCGGACGCCGCAGCGCCGACCCTCCCCTCCCCCTGGAGGGAGGCCGAAGGACGGGCGAGACCCGTGGCTCGCCCTGAGGACGGCGAAGCCGGCCAGGGTGGGGTTGTCGATGCAGCGCTGGACATTCCTTCGACGCCAGTCATCGACGAACCCGTTGCCGAAGTCGCACCGAGACTGGACGAAACCCTTTCCTCCGTTGTGGCGCTAGAGCCGCCGAGCTCTGCCGAGGCAACCTCCTCTAGTCCTTCGGAGCCTCTCCCCCTCAAGCGCGGAGAGGGCGTCAGCCCACCCGTCGGCAAGGTCACTGTCGGCAAATCGGTCGAGAAGAAAGCCGAGCCACAGATTCGGGCACCCACCCCGGAGCCGCGAAAGGCATGGTTCCAGCGGCTGCGCGAAGGTCTGTCGCGCTCTTCGCGTGAGTTGTCGGGCTCGATTGCCGGCATCTTCACCAAGCGCAAGCTGGACGAGGAAACGCTGGAGGAACTGGAGGACGTGCTCATCCGCGCCGATCTCGGCATGGAGACGGCATTGCGCGTCACCGACACGCTTTCTTCGTCGCGCTATGGCAAGGACGTGTCCGACACGGAAGTCCGCACCATCATGGCGCAGGAAGTCGAGAAAGTGCTGACGCCGGTTGCCAAGGCGCTGGAGCTAGACCTGTCGCATAAGCCGCATGTCATCCTCGTCGTTGGCGTCAACGGCACCGGCAAGACCACCACGATCGGCAAGCTCGCCGCCAAACTGCGGCAGGGTGGCCTGTCCGTCATGCTCGCAGCCGGCGATACGTTTCGCGCCGCTGCAATCGAACAGCTCAAAATCTGGGGCGAACGCACGGGGTCTCCGGTGGTGTCGTCGAAGCTTGGCGCCGATGCGGCGGGCCTTGCCTGGGACGCCTTCGAAAAGGCCAAGGAAGCGGGCTCCGATGTGTTGATCATCGATACCGCAGGCCGCCTGCACAATAGGACGGAGCTGATGGCGGAGCTGGAAAAGATCGTCCGCGTGCTCGGCAAACACGACCCGGAGGCCCCGCACACCGTGCTGCAGACGGTGGACGCCACCACCGGCCAGAACGCGCTGAACCAGGTCGAGATTTTCCGCAATGTCGCTGGCGTCAACGGCCTCGTCATGACAAAGCTTGATGGAACGGCACGCGGCGGCATCCTTGTCGCCATCGCCGCGAAGCATAAGCTGCCGGTCTATTTCATCGGCGTCGGAGAGCAGGTCGATGACCTTGAACCGTTCTCCGCCAGCGATTTTGCCAAGGCAATCGCGGGTGTTGCATAGTGTCAATTCCAGAGATCATTCGCTTGGGGAACATTAGATCCGTCGCAAGCGTACGGTTGCGTCTTCACTTGCATGGCGGTGGAACCACGTCTGCGACCGGTTTTTTTATCAAAAACCTCGACAACATGTTTCTGATTTCGAATTGGCATGTGCTTTCAGGTCGTGATTGTCGCTCCGGTCAATGTATGGACCCCAATGGGGCAATCCCAATCACGGTAGAGGCTGAATTTCTTGCAGCCGCTGGCGGTTCACTCAACCCACAGTCGGTATCACTTGATCTAGTGGACGCGGAGGCGCGTGCGCTTTGGCTTCAACACCCCTCAATGGGTCAAGATGTTGATATCGCTGCCTTGCAACTTCCGCCTTCGAGCACGCAACATGACCCAGTCGTGGTCGAAAATTGGGATGAATCTCCCAAGCAAGATCTCCGGCCAGGCGAAGAGGTTTTCGTAGTTGGTTTCCCTTTGGGCCTGCCACTGACAGCCGGTGCGGCTATTTGGAAGAGAGGCTCAATAGCAACCGACCCTGCGTTTCCTATCGACGGGAAGCCAAAATTTTTGATTGATACCGCGACGCGGGAAGGCATGTCCGGAAGCCCGGTATATGTTTGGCAAGAGTATGTCTCTGGCAAAACACCAAACCAAGGATTGAGTTTATCCAGTTCGGAATACTTTCTGGCTGGAGTATATTCTGGAAGATATGAAGCGGCAAACGAAGCGAATGGCGATGTGGAATCCATTATTTTCAAAGCCCAGCTGGGGATAGTTTTTTCGCGAATCGGACTGTTGGAAGTGATCCGATCCGGCGTTCCCGGTTCCCCCGTAGTGCGATGATACGAAAGAGCAAGCCATGAGCAAGCCGATCCTTGAACTGGACCCCGCCGATCCGCGCAAGGCGGAAATAAATCCGCTCTTGAAGCTGGCGTTGGAGCTCGGCCCCCTGCTGGTCTTCTTCATCGCCAACGCGCGCGGCGAGTGGCTCGTCCAGAAGTTCCCGGCGCTCGGCGAGTTCGGCGGCCCGATCTTCATCGCCACCGGCCTGTTCATGGCGGCGACGGCGATCGCGCTTGTCGTGTCGTGGCTGCTCACCCGCACGCTGCCGATCATGCCGCTGGTTTCCGGCGCCGTCGTCTTCGTCTTCGGCGCGCTGACGCTCTATCTGCAGGACGATGTCTTCATCAAGATGAAGCCGACGATCGTCAACACGCTGTTCGGCGCGACCCTGCTCGGCGGGCTCGCCTTTGGCAAGTCGCTGCTGGGTTATGTCTTCGATTTCGGCATTTAAGCTGGATGCGGAAGGCTGGCGCAAGCTGACGCTGCGCTGGGGCCTATTCTTCCTGTTTCTGGCGGTCGTCAACGAGACTGTCTGGCGCAATTTCTCGACCGACACATGGGTGGCGTTCAAGGTCTGGGGCATAATGCCGGCGACCATGGTCTTCACGATCAGCCAGATGCCGCTCATCATGCGCCATTCGCTTGACGAACAGCCGCGCAAATAAGGGGAAGTGGATGGACTTCATCTCGACGCGCGAGGAATTGCGGAGCCATTACAAGGCCGCCTCCGACATGTCGTTGCGCAAAGAGCTGAAGGCGCTCGACGGCCATAGTCGCAATTTCATAGCCAAAAGCCCGTTCGTCCTGATCGGATCGTCGGATAGCGACGGAAACGCGGATGTAACGCCGAAGGGTGACAAACCCGGCTTTGTCGCGGTTCCGGACGATGTCACGCTGGCCGTTCCCGACCGACCGGGCGTGCACGCTCGCATCGGTCGCTTATATCGCGCGAGGCGCTGCGCGCAGTTCTCGACACCATGTCGTTCGCAGTCTTTCCAGGCCCCGAACTGGAAGTGCCCCTGCTTGGCCGCCAGGAGCGAGAATTCGCAGCGGTTCTGAACGATCCTCAAAGACGCAAAAGCATGCGCAGCTGCCTTGCCGATTTCATCGGCTTCATTCGGCAAATTTAAAAAAGCCGTTAATTTCAATGCGCTGCGCCATGCGCACCAAGCATTGCTGCATTGCAACATGGGGCATTGCAATGCGCTGAGATCGTGCCACTCTACTGGCGTGAGGGAGGAATAACCCAGCCGCCGCGAGGTGGCTTACCTAACGGGGTCCTCATAATGTTCTCCACGCTGATCAACTCAACGCGCGATCGTATGGCCAAGCGCCGCCGCTACAACCAGCTGGTCGATGAGATCATGGGCATGTCAAGCCGCGACCTTTCCGACATCAACGGCAGCCGCTCTGACATGCTGCATCACGCCTACAAGGAAGTTTACGGGCGCTAAGCCGCGCTTTTCTTTAGGCAATCCTGAAAGGCGTTCGCCGTCCGGCGGACGCCTTCATCTATTCCTGGCCTAGCCACTCGATCCATCGGCCATGATAGTCGCAATGGGCGAGGTGGCGGGTTTCGCCGCCCGGCCATGTCGTCAAGGTGAGCGTCGCGTGCGGCTGGCGGGCATCGAGCGGCTCCATGCGCAGCCGGGCAATCGGAGCTTCGGCCGGCGCGTCCGCCATGGCAAGCATCTCCTCGATGCGGCCACGCTCCTCCGCCGGCATATATTGCCACATGATGGAGTGAAACAGCACAAACACCGAATCGCGCTGTCGCAACGCCAGTGCCTGCTCGACGAAATTGCCGGCGCTGACGCAAGCGAGCGAGAAAGGCTGCTGCCGCGCCAGGCCGATAGCCGCATCCAGCCGTTGTAGCCGAGCGGTCTGGTCAGCCCAGATAAATGAGCGCAGCCTCAGCCGAAGCGCTTCGTCGGAAACATCCAATGGCGCGATGTCCGATCCTGATCGGCTCAGAATTATCGGCGCCGCATCGAGCGGCATCAGCGACCCTCTGACTTCGGGCGCAAGCCTGACCGGAGACGTTGGGTCGCCGGCCTCGGCCTCCCCATAACGATAGTGAAAGCGGTCGAAGAGCAGGTTGAGCCCGGCGCTTGACCCGATCTCGTAAATCCGCAGCGGAAGCTCGAACTGCCGCGCGATCGACAGAAATCCGGGAAGCAACATGGCCGACCGGGCGATCTCATTGGTCTGTGGCGGGCTATCCAACGCGGCGCAAAGGAAATCGTCGGAGCGGATCAGAGCGTTTTGCAGCGCCGTCCTCAAGGACTCCTGGTCGGTTGTGTTCGGCGGGTAGACTGCTTCCAGAAGCGGATCCGCATGAGTGAGGACAAGCCGGTGCAGCGCTCCGCAGAGCCGCAGAGAAAGCACATCGACGGTTGGGTCCTGCCAGTCGAGGACACGGCGGCCGGTGGCGGTCGAACGATCGAGGGCGTCGGCCATAATGCGGCACACCATGGCCGTGAAAGGTGAGCCGAGGTGGTCGCACGCGTCGGCTTGCCTGCGAAAATGCGCCCGAAGACTTGTCTCGGCATCGTTTGAAAGATCGGAACCGGTCATCCGGCAACAAATATCGGGTCTAGTTGATTGCCGCCAGAGCCTTTTCGATCTCGGGCATAAGCACGGTTCGCACGCTCGTCTCGCTGAGTGGGCCGACATGCTTGTAGAGGATTTTGCCGTCGCGGCCGATGACGAAGGTCTCCGGTACGCCATAGACGCCCCAATTGATCGCGGCGCGTCCGTTCTCGTCGGCTCCGGCGACAGCGAAGGGATTGCCAAGATCGCCGAGGAAGCGGCGGGCGTTTTCGGGATCGTCCTTGTAGTTCAGGCCGGCGATCTGAAAGCGCTTGTCCTGCGACAATGTCAGCAGCACGGGATGTTCCTCGCGGCAGGGCGCGCACCAGGAAGCCCAGACATTGACCAACGTCACCTTGCCGGCGAACCCCGAAGAATCTAGACCGGGTACGCCTAGACCATCTATGGCAGGCAGATTTGTCTGCGGCGCGGGCGAGCCGATCAACGCCGACGGAACGGTGGAGGTGTCGCGCCCCGAAAACAATTGCACCAGAAAAACGCCGGCGAGAGCCAGGAAGATCGCCAGCGGCAGAAGTGTCATCAGCCGGCGGCGGTGCCTTTGGTTCTGCTGTTCGGCGGTCAATGCTTCGCCCCGGATTTGTCCGAGCGCCGCCGGACGCCCTCGGATTCGAGCTCGGCAAGCTCGCTCTTGCGCGCCCGGTTGTCGAACAGGATCCATCCAATCAGCGCGGCAAGCACGACAACCGACGCGCCATAGGCCGCCGTCACATAGAGCGCGTGCGCACTCATTGCCGCAGCTCCCAACGACGCTCGCGTTCAGTCATCTGCGCGGTTTCGGCCATGCTCGTTCCATAGAAGTCTTCGTGGTCTCCTGCAATTCACGTAAAGTGAGGCCGCTTTGTGATTGCCTAATCGGCATGACGCAGGGCCGCCGCCGCGGCGATCGGTCCCACAACCGCCAGGAACAGCGTCAGCGCGCACAGGATCATGAATGGCGGCAGAAACGGAGCCGGATCGGCCACCGCGCCGTAGGTCGCCGAAACACCAAAGATAAGTACCGGGATCGCCAGCGGCAGCACCAGCACAGAGATCATCAAGCCGCCACGCGGCAGCGCCACCGCCACCGCCGCACCCGCCGCACCGATGAAGGTGATGGCGGGCGTGCCGATGAGCAGCGTCAGCGCGGCCGCCACCAGGCCCGCCGGCTCGACATTCATGAACAGGCCAAGCAGCGGTGAGGAGATCACGAGCGGCAGCACGCTGGCAGTCCAATGGGCGAGGCATTTGACGAAGACTGTAAGCGGTAGCATGTGCTGCTGGTCGGCAAGGACGAGCAGGTCAAGCGAGCCGTCCTCGCGGTCGGCCTGGAACAGACGGTCGAGGCCGAGCAGGGAGGCGAGCAGCGCGCCGATCCAAAGGATCGCCGGACCGATGCGGGCCAGCAGGCCGAGATCGGGCCCGACGCCAAAGGGGATCGTCGCTACCACCGCAAGGAAAAATACAACGCCGGTCAGCGCTCCGCCGCCGGCGCGGATTCCCAGACGAAGGTCTCGGAGGAAGAGCGCTAGCATCTTACCTCCCCCCTTGTGGGGAGGGTCGGCGCGTAGCGCCGGGGTGGGGGTTATCGGGGTCGAGCGTTTCGTTTGGACCCCGACCCCGCTCCGCATGGCGAAGCGGCCCTCCCCACAAAGGGGAGGGTAAGCCGTGTGGCACCGTCCTCCCCCATCCGCAGCGTCTTCGCCTCCGCTTCAATCCCAGCGGCAGATGCGTTGCGGCAATGACAATGCCGCCATTGCCGAGATGAGCGGCCATGAGCTCGGCAAAATTCGCCTCGGATTCTGCATCCAACCCGGCTGTCGGCTCATCGAGCAGCCAAACTGGCCGGTGCGACACCAGCAGCCGGGCGATCGCCGCGCGGCGCTTCTGGCCGGTTGAGAGCACGAAGAAGGGCAGATCACCCAAGCCATCCAGCCGAACCGCGTCCAGCGCCTCGCCGATCGACAGCCGCGAAGACCCCAGAAAATCCCGCCAGAATGCCAGGTTCTCCGCAACGGTCAGCGCGGTCTTCATCGCGTTCTGGTGGCCGAGATAATGGCTGGCGGCGGCAAGCGCCGGCCAAGTTTCGGACGCTTTGAAATCGATCCGCCCTGATGCCGTGGGCAGCAGCCCGGCGACGGTGCGCAGCAGCGTCGATTTGCCCGAGCCGTTCGGCCCGGTGACCACCAATGCCTCTCCATCGTCCAACGCAAAGGATAGGCCTGAGAACACCGTCTCGCCGCCACGCGCACCCGCCAGATCCTCGGCAATCAGCCGCATTCACTCTCCTTTTCCGCGTGTCCCGCCGCCCGCTCTGTGCGGCGCAGCAAAAATGGCAATTGCGTGTCTAGAACTATTCCAGAATTTTCTCTATATCCGGAAGAACCGTGCCAGCGGTCGGCGCGGAAACCAAATTTTGCGCCGGACCAGCACGCGCGCCGCCTTGAACGGCCGGGTCGCTTGGGAGCGGACAGCGGAAATGGCCGTACCCGCACCTTTGCGCGTGATATGCATGCCATCGGCGTCCGTTCCCTCGTAGGCAGAACAGACCAGGATGGGATCGCACGTGTCCAAATCAATCGATAGTTTCAAATCCCGGGCAACCCTCAGCGTAGGGGGCAAGGAATATGTCTATTACAACCTGGTTGAGGCCGAGAAGAACGGCCTGGCGGGCATCTCGCAGCTTCCATACTCGATGAAGGTGCTGCTCGAGAACCTGTTGCGCAACGAGGATGGCCGCTCGGTCACCAAGGAAAGCATCAAGGCGGTGGCCGGCTGGCTGAAGGACAAGGGCACGGCAGGAGTCGAAATTGCCTATCGCCCCGCCCGCGTGCTGATGCAGGACTTCACCGGCGTTCCCGCCGTGGTCGATCTCGCTGCCATGCGCGACGGCATCGCAGCACTCGGCGGTGATCCGCAGAAGATCAATCCGCTGGTGCCGGTCGATCTCGTCATCGACCATTCGGTCATCGTCGACGAGTTTGGCTCGCCAATGGCCTTCGCACGCAATGTCCAGCTCGAATACGAGCGCAACCAGGAGCGCTACAAGTTCCTGAAATGGGGCCAGCAGGCTTTCCGCAATTTCCGCGTCGTGCCGCCCGGAACCGGCATCTGCCATCAGGTCAATCTCGAATATCTCGGCCAGGTGGTGTGGACGAACACCGAGGACGGCGAAACCACCGCCTATCCGGATACTTGCGTCGGCACGGATTCGCACACCACCATGATCAACGGCCTTGGTGTCCTCGGCTGGGGCGTCGGCGGCATCGAGGCTGAAGCCGCCATGCTCGGCCAGCCGGTGTCGATGCTGCTGCCGGAAGTGATCGGCTTCCGCCTCACCGGGCGCCTGCAAGAAGGCGTCACCGCGACCGACCTCGTGCTCACCGTCACCCAGATGCTGCGCAAGAAGGGAGTCGTCGGCAAGTTTGTGGAGTTCTTCGGTCCCGGCCTATCCAACATGACGCTGGCCGACCGCGCCACCATCGGCAACATGGCGCCGGAATATGGTGCGACCTGCGGCTTCTTCCCGGTCGATTCGGAGACGGTGCGCTATCTCACCATGTCCGGTCGCTCGGAAAGCCGTCATCGCGCTGGTTGAGGCGTATTCCAAGGCGCAGGGCATGTGGCGCGACCGCACCTCCGCCGATCCGGTGTTCACCGACTTGCTGGAACTCGATCTCGGCGACGTGGTTCCGTCCATGGCCGGTCCGAAGCGGCCCGAAGGCCGAGTCGCGTTGCCGGCCATTGCCGCCGGCTTCGCCAAGGCAATGGAAAGCGATTACCGCAAGTCCGTCGACACCCATACGCGCTACGCCGTCGAGAACGAGGATTTCGACCTCGGCCATGGCGACGTGGTGATCGCCGCGATCACCTCGTGCACCAATACGTCGAACCCGAGCGTGCTGATCGGCGCCGGCCTGCTGGCCCGCAACGCCAACCGCCGCGGCCTCAAGCAGAAGCCTTGGGTGAAGACCTCGCTTGCGCCGGGCAGTCAGGTGGTCGCGGAGTATCTCGAAAGCTCCGGCCTGCAGAAGGAGCTTGACCAGATCGGCTTCAATCTCGTCGGTTTCGGCTGCACCACCTGCATCGGCAATTCCGGCCCGCTGCCGGCGCCGATTTCCAAGACGATCAACGACAAGGGCCTGATCGCCGCAGCCGTGCTCTCCGGCAACCGCAATTTCGAAGGCCGCGTCTCGCCCGACGTGCAGGCAAACTACCTTGCGTCGCCGCCGCTGGTTGTCGCCCATGCTCTCGCCGGCACGGTGACCAAGGACCTGACTACCGAACCGCTCGGTGAAGGCAGCGATGGCCAGCCGGTCTACCTGCGCGACATCTGGCCCAGCACGGTCGAGATTCAGGAATTCATCGACAGGAACGTCACGCGCGAACTGTTCGCGCGCAAATATGCCGACGTCTTCAAAGGCGATGAAAACTGGCAGAAGGTGCAGGCGCCGGAAGGCCAGACATATGCCTGGGACGACGGCTCGACCTACGTGCAGAACCCGCCCTATTTCGTCGGCATGCACAAGGCGCCGGACGCGATCGGCACCATTCAGGGCGCCCGAATTCTCGGCCTGTTTGGCGACAAGATCACCACCGACCACATTTCGCCGGCAGGGTCGATCAAGGCGGCTTCACCCGCCGGCAAGTATCTCACCGACAATGGCGTCGGCGTCGCCGACTTCAACCAGTATGGCACCCGTCGCGGCAATCACGAGGTAATGATGCGCGGCACCTTCGCCAATATCCGCATCCGCAACCACATGCTCGGCGAAAATGGCCGCGAGGGCGGCTACACGGTTCACTACCCCTCGAAGGAAGAGGTGTCGATCTACGACGCCGCCATGGAATACAAGCGCGAGGGCGTGCCGCTGGTGATCTTCGCCGGCATCGAATACGGCAACGGCTCCTCGCGCGACTGGGCGGCCAAGGGCACCAACCTGCTTGGCGTCAGGGCGGTCATCGCGCAGTCCTTCGAGCGTATCCATCGTTCCAACCTGGTAGGCATGGGGGTTATTCCCTTTGTCTTCGAGGAAGGAACGTCGTGGCACACGCTCGACCTCAAGGGCGACGAGACGGTGACGATTGACGGACTCGACAAGATCCGCCCGCGGCAGAAGATGGCGGCGAAGATCACTTTCGCCGATGGCTCGGTGAAGGAAGTGCCGATCCTCTGCCGCATCGATACGCTCGATGAACTCGACTATTTCAAGAACGGCGGCATCCTGCAATATGTGCTGCGGGATCTCGCTGCGTGAGGCAATAGCCTCAGCGGGAGAAACTACCTGCTCTTACATTCAGGCCGCCGGCGCCAAGCGCGCCTGCGGCCGTTCCTTCGTCTCTGGCAGCGCGCTGTAACGCGCGACGGCTGCCAGGATGACGCCGAGCATCAGGCCATTCAATGTGTGCCACAGGAAATGTGTGCCGATGGGGAACGCTTCGCAGACCTGCTGGTCGATCATTCGGCAGATCACGGCACAAACGAAGATGCAGGCAGCCGCAATATTGTACCAGCCGGCGCGATTGCCGCTGTGGATAGTCAGAATGCCGAAGAAGATCAGCGCGAGGAAAGGCGGCAGATAGCCGATTGAGCCGTTGGTCGCGTTCCAGAGCCAGCGGGGCGCCAGAAAGGTTCCAAGACATACGATTGCGTAGAAGGCGACGAAGATGGCGAGCGTCTTGTCCCACGGCATGCCGATGAAGCGACGCAGATTGAAGATCGTGTAGGCCAGCGTAAAGCTGGCGATCGGGATGATGTCGGCCCAGATGGTCAGCTTGTTGGCGAAGGTATGAAAGATGGCGGAGCCAATACCAATCGCCACGACCCACCAGCCAAGGACTTCCGCTACGGTACCTGCCGAGCGCTTGCGCACTTCGAAAACGCCCCATATTCCTGCCGCGATGAAGATAAGATTGGTTAGCGCGTTGATGGGTTCAGACCAGAATTCCGGTCCCGTGCGTTCGCAGTAGAGATCAATGCTTGTGAAAAGTTCCGAGGCCATGGTCCCGCTCCGCTTCTCACCGCAACGTGACTTCCCGTTGAAAAACGCATCTGCCTATTGTTTCATGGACAAAATCATAAACCGGTATCCACCGGTGAGGCAGCCGGAATCACCATGAAGCGCGAGAATCTGACCATATTGGCAGCGTGCGCGCTAGTGGCTACGGGAATCGCGGCTGCCGTTACCGCAGCTTCCGCCGAATCGAAGAAGCCGCTTGGCGTCGTCGAACTGTTCACCAGCCAGGGCTGCAGTTCCTGTCCCCCGGCCGATGCGCTGTTTTCGGAACTGGTCGCCAGGGGCGACGTTGTCGCACTGGCCTATCACGTTGATTATTGGGACTATCTCGGCTGGCGCGACACAATGGCCAAGCCCGAGAACACCGAACGCCAGCGCGACTATGGCCGCGCTTTCGGGGTCCGCTCGGTCTATACTCCGCAAGCCGTCATCAACGGCCGCGTGCATGTGAATGGCGCAAAGCGCGCTTCGATCACCGGCACACTGGAAACGCTGGCGAACTCCGGCAAGGGCATGTCGGTCGACATCGAGACCAAGCGAGAAGGCGAGAGCATCGTCATCGAGACAGGCGCCGGACGCGCTGACAGCAAGGCCCATCTGGTGCTGGTTTATTTCGACGGCGCCAAGCCGGTTGCCATCGAGCGAGGAGAGAATGGCGGCAGCATGGTGACATACTGGAACGCCGTCACCGGCGTTCAGACAGCCGGCATGTGGCATGGCGAACCTGCTAGGTTCGAAATGCCGGCGAGCGAGATCAACAAGAAGCAGGGTTGCGCCGCGTTGCTGCAATCGGTCAGCAAGGATGGATTGCCCGGACCGATCATCGGCGCAACCATTCTGCAAAGCCCGGAAGTGCCGTGGACGAAGTGATCGCCGCCTCGGCTATGCCCGACCGGCGCCGCCTGCGTCGAGCATGGTGATCTTCTGCCAGATCTTCCGCGACAGGTTCGATCCGAGGGTCTCGACGTCGTTCACGGCTTCGATGACCACCTCATCGTTCACCGACTGTGCGAACAGCGCCGCGAGCTTGCCGGTGATTGACAGCATCTCCGAGCAGTAATCGAGATAGCGCAGCATATCGCCGATATTGGTGATGCGGACCGGCGAATGCGGTGTCGGCGTGAAGTTCGACGACAGGGCGGAGGGGTCCTTCGTCAACTGATGCATGTCGATCACATGGATCAGCGACCGAAGTCCGTGCAATTGCCGGAACACACGGTGCCGCTTGATCGTCATCTCGGCGCGCACCAGCGTCAGCAGGCCGAGCCCCGCGAGGATGATCGTGTTGAGCGAGGCTTCGATGCCCTGAACGGAGTCCACGACGTCGGAACTGTCGGTGAACCGGTCCAAGGGCAGGATCGTCCCGACAAACAGAAACATGCTGGCGCCGCCAATAAACACCAGGCCGACTAGGATGCGCAGCCACCAGATGGGTTTTTCCAGTTCCGCGGCTGCCTCGCGAATGTCGCTCGCCAGGCTGACCAGTTCATGCCCGATCTTGCGCAGGCCCGAATCCGGAAACCGGTCGGCGACGCGTTGTTCAAGCCGTTCGGCGGTTTCGATAATCAGCTTCGGGTCGAGCGTGCGGTAGGGCATCCCCGCCGGCTCAATACGGAGCGTCTGTGACCGCACCGTATCGGTTCGGTCCGGGGTCGCCCTTGATGAAATAGAGCACGATGTAGAGGATGAGGCCGAATAGCAGCGATAGGGCGGCGAAGGCTGTAGGCTTGCCGAAATCGTGGAAGCGCTTGGCGGTCAGGGCAAAATTCACCCAGACCGAAAGCAGCACCATGACCGAGACAATAGCTTCCCAAAAATGGGCTGCCGAGGTTCCCGGATCAACCTGCAGCAATCTGTAGAACAGAAACATCTGCACGACGAACACGAACAGTCCGCCGAGCAGGCAGGCGGCCGGACTGATCCGGCCGGTGAGCCCAAAGAAAAGCCACGTTAGTTTCGATCGATCAGCCAAGTGGATCCGGTCCAAATTTGTTCGGGCCGCGCGTGCCTTCCAGAATGCCGCATTCGACTAGCAGCCAGATGCCGCCGATAATCGGAACGAGCATGATCAGCGACCACCAGCCGGATTTGTCGCGGTCGTGCCAGCGCTTGGCGTAAACAGCCAGGGCGCAGTAGATCGAGACGATCAGCAGGATCGAATAGACCGGCCCGACACCGCTTTGGCCAAAGGTGATTCCCAGCGCATTGTCGACGATCATCGCAACGATGCCGGCGACGAGGAAAACACCGATCGCCGCCCAGAACTTGGAGCGATTGATACGGCCGTCGAAACTCGTCAGCAGATATTTCCAATCCATTTCACCCCTCCTGAGAAAACTGCATTTGCAAAGCGGCAGAACCCTGAGGTGATTTGCCCCAAAGATCAATCGCCAGGCCGGTTCGGTCACCAGGTGACGGACTCCGACCAAGCACTTCATCAAATTTTGTCGATTTGAGCCTAGAATCCAAGCTGTTTGAGCTGACGTACACTATTCAAGCCGTCCGATTGGTCATGCCAGCCCCGAAAATCCTCAGGAAGATAGCCACCGAACTCGAAACACCGCGCGCCGAACGGGCCATTCGGCTCCGGCTGGCTCTCCAGCTCGATCGCACTGCTTGCCGGCCTGACCGGCCTGCTCATGGTCGTCGTGCTCAGGAACCCGTCGATCACCTCGATGCCGGACCTGGCGCCCATCCACGAAATGCTGTTCTTCAAGCCGGTGCTCTATTTCGTGTTGGTATCGGGCTACATTCCTCGCCGTGCTGAGCATGATGCTGCGTAAGGACCAGACGCTCGGCGTCGCGGCGATGGTTGTTGTTCTGTTGGCGTCGCTTATAGGCAGCCTGCCCGACCATAGCGATATTCAGTTGCGCGGCGTGTTCTTCGGGCTCGATTTCTTCATCCTGAACGTGCTGTTCATGGGCGTGCTGTTCGTTCCGCTGGAGCGGCTGTTTGCCCGCCACAAGGACCAGACGGTTTTCCGCGATGAATGGCGCGAGGATCTGTTCTACTATCTCGTTTCGTCGCTGCTGGTGCAGGTCCTCACCTATCTGACGCTGGCGCCTTCGAACTACCTCAACGCGCAGACCGATTTCGGCGCGGTGCGCGGCTGGGTCCATGGCCTGCCCTGGATTATCCAGCTGGCCGTGATCATGGTGCTGACCGACCTTGCGCAATATTGGGTGCATCGCGCCTTTCACCGCATTCCGTTCCATGGAACTTCCACGCTGTCCATCATTCGGCGCAGTCCATGGACTGGATCGCCGGTGCCCGCATGCACTTCATCGAGATCGTCGTGCTGCGCAGCCTTACGGCCACGCCGATGTTCGTCGTCGGCTTCGATGAATCGGCGATCCAGGCCTATGTGCTGATCGTCTACGTCTACTCGGCCTTCATCCACGCAAACATAGGCACGAATTCGCTGGATCGAAAAACTGCTGGTCGCGCCGCGTTTCCATCACTGGCATCACGGCGTGGAGAAGGAGGCGATCGACGTGAACTTCGCCATCCACTTCCCGTTCCTGGACCGACTGTTCGGTACCTACCACTTGCCTGAGGGCAAGTGGCCGAAAGGCTATGGGATCAAGGGCAACCCTGTGCCGAAGGGGTACTGAAGCAGTTCCTCTATCCGTTCCGACGCAAACGGGCCTGACGCGGCTCGGATGCCCCAAAGTCCGGCGCGCGAGCCTGGACCCGTCGCTTGACTGATCAGTCTCTCAACAGTTCGTTGATCGAGGTCTTCGAGCGCGTCTTCTCATCGACTCGCTTGACGATGACCGCGCAATAGAGGCTGGGGCCTGGCTCGCCGTGTGGGAACGGTTTGCCCGGCAGCGAGCCGGCGACGACCACCGAGTTGGCGGGCACTTCCCCATAGGTGATCTCGCCGGTGGCGCGATCGACGATCTTGGTCGACTTGCCGATGAACACGCCCATTCCGAGCACCGAGCCTTCGCGCACGATGCAACCCTCGACGACTTCCGAACGCGCGCCGATAAAGCAATTGTCCTCGATGATGGTCGGTCCGGCTTGCATGGGCTCCAGCACGCCGCCAATGCCGACACCACCGGAAAGATGCACGTTCCTGCCGATCTGCGCGCAAGAGCCCACCGACGCCCAGGTGTCCACCATCGTGCCGCTATCGACATAGCCGCCGAGATTGACGAAGGACGGCATCAGCACCACGCCGGGCGCAATGTAGGCGGAACGCCTGACGATCGCGGAGGGAACGGCGCGAAATCCGGCTTTCTCGAAATCCAGCGCGCCCCAGCCGGCAAACTTCGACGGAACCTTGTCCCACCACGCCGCGCCGCCGGGACCGCCATCGACGATTTCCATGGCGTTCAGCCTGAACGACAGCAGGACGGCCTTTTTCAGCCATTGATTGACCTTCCAGATGCCGTCCGCCTGGCGCTCGGCGACACGCACCTCGCCGCGGTCGAGCATGTCGAGCGCCGTCTCGGTCGCCTCGCGCCGTTCGCCGCGTGTCGCGGTGGAAATGGCTTCGCGATCCTCAAAAGCGGCCTCAATCGTCTTTTCGAGGCTCGTCAGGTCTGGTCTGGCCATTGCATGCTCCGCTATACGCACTGTTAAGGCTGGGGCTTCTACTTTGCTGAAAGCGGGCGGACCCTATTTCAGGGCGCAAAACGGGTCAATCGCACCTGCGCCATCATTTGGCGCGAGCGGACCGGGAAAGACAAGGACTGGCAATGAACGCAAATGAAAACGCCGGCTGGACGCCGTTGTCCCATGCCGACGAGGATCTGGAGCGCGCCAAGAGCGTTCCCAATACGCCGCAAACCCGCGCGCCGACCTATCGCCTTGCCTGGACCGACGAAGATTTCATGAAGCGGCGTGAGCTGCGGGCCGTACGGTTGCAGCTTGAGCTGCTTAAGCCGGAGATGACGCTAGCCGAGCGCGGAATCCGTTCGACGGTCGTGCTGTTCGGCGGTGCGCGCCTGCCGGAGCCGGGCGGCAAGGCGTGGGCAGCCAAGAATGAGACACAGAAGAAGAACCTTCTCAAGAACAGCATCTACTATGACGAGGCGCGCAAATTCGCCCGCCTTTGCTCGCAGCAGTCGGCGCTGTCCTATTATCGCGAGTTCGTGGTCGTCACCGGCGGAGGGCCGGGCGTCATGGAGGCGGGAAACCGCGGCGCCGACGATGTGGGCGCGCCGTCGATAGGCCTCAACATCGTGTTGCCGCACGAGCAGGCGCCGAACCCCTATGTGACGCCGGAACTCTGCTTCAACTTCCACTATTTCGCGATCCGCAAGATGCACTTCGTCATGCGCGCCAAGGCCGTGGCGGTGTTTCCGGGCGGCTTCGGCACCATGGACGAGTTCTTCGAGACGCTGACCCTGATCCAGACCGGCCGCATGGAGCGGGTGCCGGTAATCCTGTTCGGTACCGAGTTCTGGCGCACCGCCATCGACCTCGACTATCTCGCCGATCAGGGCGTCATCTCCCCCGGCGACCAGAACATCATCGATCTTGTCGACACCGCCGAGGATGCGTGGAGCATCATCAGCCGCTTCTACGAAATTCGGTAGGGGTGTTTCCCGGAAGAGGTAGAGTTGCGGTTTCCAGTTCGGAAACGCGATAAAAACAGGACTTTCCTCAAAAGTCGCAAACCGTCGGTAGGTTGTCGTCGGTTCAGTCTGCAAGCCGAACAGGCTGGAAGGTCGGGCGATCGGCCTGCCCTCCCCGTCGATCCCGTCGCTCACGGTGCCCTTGCCCGTCAGGAAGTTGATATCGCAGCTGCCAGAGCTCTCCCGCGTTTCCCAGGCATGGGTGTAACCGGTGACCAGAAATTCTCCTCGCCGATATGCGATCGTCAGCGTCGTCTCGTAATCGGTACTGCACCCACCGCAGCCATATGTCAGCACCAGTGATCCTTTGGGCTTGCTCTCGACCCAAAGCATGCCGCCGGCCGTCGGCCCCTTCTTGACGAAGGTGGGCTTGCTGGAAGGGTCGAGCTGGGCGTCGCCGGCATTCAGATAGATGGAAAGGTCGGCTAGCCTTGCGGCATCGCGCACGATGACGACGCGATCCGGCCTGCCGTCATTGTCCATGTCGAGCGTAATCTCGTATGGGGCCTCGCTCGAAGCCAGGTCTTCGGCAGCCGCCGACACCGAAGCCGCCGCCCCAAGGGCTGCAATCGCGAGCAGAAACATGGATCGACTCGCCGTCTTCATGCTGCAATCCAGACGCAGCCCACACGCGCAAAGAAGCCGGCTAAGCGTCGATGCTTGACGCGGTTATCTTGGTCAGGAATCCGGCGAGGTCGTCGGTGACATAGTCAACCGCGTCATCCGATGCCGGGTCGCGCTCCCATATCTCCGAAAAGGTCGGTTCGAAATTGTTCGGCACGATCAGCACAGTGGACATCCCTAGCGCCTTCGGCACGACAAGGTTGCGCGCCAGGTCCTCGAACATCACCGCATTGGGGCCGACGATGTCATACAGAGCCAGGAAGCGATCGTAGGTTTCCGGCGCCGGCTTCGGCGTCAGTCCAGCGGCAACAATGTCGAAAATATCGTCGAAATGATCGAGGATGCCGAGCTGTCTGGCAGTGCGCTCGGCATGATTGCGATTGCCGTTGGTGAAGATGAACTTGCGCCCAGGCAGCGCCTTGATCGCTAGGCCGAGCACCGGGTCGGGCACCAGCCACGAGTAATCGATGTCGTGCACCTTCTGCAGGAAATCGTCGGAATCGATGTTGTGGCGCTGCATCAGCCCGCTGAGCGTCGTGCCGTATTCGCGATAGAGCTCCTTCTGCAGCTTGCGCGCTTCGTCGCGCGGCAAGCGAAGCAGTTCGGAAACGTAGGACGTCATCTTCACGTCGATCTGCGAAAATAGATTCGTGTGATGCGGATAGAGCGTGTTGTCGAGGTCGAAGACCCAATCCTGGATATGAGCGAAGCGGGATGGATCGGGGGTGTCGGTCATGATTTTCTTTCGGACGGTTCCGGAAAGACGTCAGCGGGCAACTATGCCGCTTCCCGCACCTGATAATCCTTGATCGCATCGAAGCGGATGGCTTTCCAGCGTTCGGCTTCGTAGTTGAGCGAGAAGCCGTGCTGGGCGAGATACACCGGATCGCCATCGAGGTCGCGGGCGATATCGCCGCGATGCGCATCGATGAAGCGGTGCACCTCCGCCCTGTCGTCCGCCGAGATCCAGCGGCAGACCGAAAAGCGCGACATTTCGAAATCGACCGGCAGGGAATATTCGAAGCTCAGCCGCTCCTTCAGCACGTCGAGCTGCAGCGCACCGACCACGCCGACGATCGCCGGTGAGCCGTCTTCGGGCTGGAACAGCTGGACGACGCCCTCCTCGGCCATCTGCTGCAGCGCTTCCTTCAACTTCTTCGCTTTCATGGCGTCACCGAGCCGAACCCGTCGGAGGATCTCCGGCGCGAAGTTGGGCACGCCGCGAAACAGGATGTCCTCGCCCTCGGTCAGCGTGTCGCCGATGCGCAGCGTGCCGTGGTTGGGGATGCCGACCACGTCGCCGGCGAAAGCTTCGTCGGCGGTGATTCGCGACCGGGCGAAGAAGAACTGCGGCGCCGACAAGCTCATCGGCTTGCCCGTGCGCACCAGCTTTGCCTTCATGCCGCGTTCCAGCGTGCCTGAGCAAACCCGTACAAAAGCGATGCGGTCGCGGTGATTAGGGTCCATGTTGGCCTGGATCTTGAACACGAAGGAGGTCATACTCGGTTCGGTCGCGTCGACCTTGCGGCTGTCGGCCTCCTGCGCGCGCGGGCTGGGTGCGAACGAGCCAAGACCCTCGATCAGATCACGAACGCCGAAATTCCGCAGTGCAGAGCCGAAATAGACCGGCGTCATATGGCCCTCGCGAAAGGCGTCGAGATCGAACGGACGACACGCCTCACGCGCCAGTTCCAGTTCCTCGCTGAAGGTCTCGCGCTCATTAACGGGCAGTAGTCCGGCGACGCGGTTGGAATCCGGCCCGTTGACCTTGGTGCGCTCGACTTCGATGTCACCACGGCGCACGGCGTTCTCCGCCAGATGGTAGGTGCCGGAGAAAGTCTTGCCCTGTCCGATCGGCCAGGTGATAGGCGCGGTGTCGAGCGCCAGCTTCTGCTCGATCTCGTCGAGGATTTCGAAGGTGTTACGTGCCTCGCGATCCATCTTGTTGACGAAAGTGACGATCGGGATGTCGCGCAGCCGGCAAACCTCGAACAGCTTCAGTGTTCTGGGCTCGATACCCTTTGCGGCGTCGATGACCATGACGGCCGAGTCGACCGCCGACAGCGTGCGATAGGTGTCGTCGGCGAAATCCTCGTGCCCCGGTGTGTCGAGCAGGTTGAAGACGTTCTCGCCGTATTCGAAGGTCATCACAGAGGTGACGACGGAGATGCCGCGCTCGCGCTCGATCTTCATCCAGTCGGAACGCGTGTTCATGCGGTCCTTCTTGGCCTTCACCTCTCCTGCGAGCTGGATCGCGCCGCCGAACAGCAGCAGCTTTTCGGTCAGCGTCGTCTTGCCGGCGTCCGGGTGGGCGATGATCGCGAAGGTGCGGCGGCGTTCCACCGCCTGTTCAATTGTCTCGGGCATGTCGAGGAATCCGTTGGATGCGCGGCTCTATAGCTCCGCATCGACCGCGTGTCGAACGGAAAGACAATCAGTTCGTTGCGCAGGGCCAGTCTCCAGGCGCCTTCAGGCCGTCTGGAAGTTTCGTATTCTGGTCACCGCAGGCCTGATCGATCATTGATTGATCGAGCCCGGTCGCCTGGCTGAGGTCCATGCCTTCGATGCGGGTCAGGAACAGGAAGGCGCCTGTGAAGTCGAGTGGCCCCTCGAACTTCACGTCCTTGAACTGCGCGCGCGCAAGATTGGCCATCGGGAACTTGCTGCCGGTGATCGTCGCACCGGTGAAGATCGCGCGGCCCAGTTCGGCCTTCTGAAAGTCGGCGCCGGTGAGATCGGCCTCTGTGAAATCGGCGCGCTGCAGTTCGGCACTCGCGAATGACGACCCGTTGGCGCCGACCTGCGAGAAAACGATCCGGTAGCCTTCTATGCGACTGAAGTTGGCCTTCTCAGCCTTTGATCCCGCCAATGATGAGCGGATCAGCGTCGCTTTCTCTAAATTGGCGCCGTTGAATGTCGAATTGCGGAGATCCGTGTAGGTGAGATCGGCACCGGCGAGGTTGGCGTTGTCCAGCGTGCTGCCCTCGAGAATGAGGTTGACCTTGTTGCATTCCTGCCAGTCGATCGACGGTGCGGGCATCGACTTGCAGTTCGCGGCAAGGGACGGGGATGCCGGCAAAAAGTACCAAACAGCCATTGCGGCAACTGCAACGGGGGCAAATGTCCTCACCCGGCTCGAAGCTGCCGTTTCCTGTATCGCCGCCATCGCATCACTCCCCGCCGTCTGCCAAAGCACTTATCCGACTATACCGAAGAGTTTGCGCCAGCACGATGACCTAATGGTGAGGTCATTGGTTGTTCGGTTAATTTGTGGGTGGGGGTTCGGGAACATTCCACTTGTGCGTCGTCTTGTCACCGCGCTCTGCCTACCGGACGATCGCCCACGCATAGGGAGATCAGCCGTTCGCCGTGCTGATCCCTCGGTTTGCGTAGGAACGGATGTGTCGAAAACTAACTCGGCAGCGAGACGTCCCGGATGCCTTCCGCGTCCAGCGTCTTCTGGACGGCAGGACGGGCGGAAACCCGCGCATGATAGGCGAGCAATTCCGACGGCGGCTTGATGCCGAAGCCCTTTCCCCAATTGGTCATGACGAAGAGAAAGGCATCGGCGGCGCTGAACTGGTCGCCGAACAAATAGTCGCCCTTCAACTGCCCGGCGAGATAGTTGAACCGCCCGTTGATCGCAATGCGGTTGATTTCCTTGGCCTCGCCAGGCATGAACATGAAGCCGAGAAATGGTTTGTGGATTTCTTCGGTCATGAAGCCAAGCGCCTCGATCATGCGGATCCGCCCCAGCGGTCCGGTTGGAATGAGATGCGGCGCCTGTTCGGCAATCCAGCTGAGGATCGCAACGTTTTCGGTCAGCACCTCGCCATCGTCCAGCACCAGAGCCGGAACATAACCCTTTGGGTTGACCTTGGTGAAGTCGCTCCCTGTCTCGGTCTTGCGAGTCGGGATGTCGACTTTGACGCGATCGAAGAAAAGGCCGGCTTCGTTGAGGGCGATGTGGGGCGCCTGACTGCAGGCGCCCGGCGTGTGATAGAGTTTCATTTCGCCAGATACTCCGCGAGATTGTCGAGTGTTTCCTCCCAGCCGTCGCGATGGCCGTCGCGGGATGCTTCGGACACGAAGAAGGCCTGGTGCAGCATCAATCTGGTGCGGTCGCCATCCGCGGCAAGGGTGATGGTGACAGTGGTCTCATGATCGGTCTCGTTAATGTCGTTCAGCCAACCGTGAGAAAAGACAATCTTTTCCGGTGAAACGATCTCCTTGTACTTTCCGCCCAGCCAATGGTCGGTGCCGTCCGGCGCCCGCATGCAGGTCTTGAACCAGCCGCCGGGGCGGATATCACCCTCGGAGAAAGGTATGGTGTAGCCCTTGGGGCAACACCAGCGCTTCAGCCGTTCCGGGTCGGTCCAGCATTTGAACACGAGGTCGCGGGGCGCGTCGAAGCTGCGCTTGATCAGCAGTTCGGGCCGTGTATCGACATGGGCGTTCATTTCGCTTCCTCCTTGGCAAGCAGTTCGAGTTCTTCGGCCAGCCGGTCCATGCTCTCGGCCGCGCCCCATTCCATGCCGGATGCGAGCATGCCGTCGCGATCTTCGATGCTCCCGAACTTCGAATGCGTCGAGTATCGAGTCTGACCGTCGAATTCCTCCAGCGTCAGCGTCTCGATAACCTCCTTGTCCTCGAACATGCCTTCCATGGCGAAGGTATTGACGAGGCGTTCGGGCTCAATGATCTCGCGGTAGAATCCGAAGAAGACGAATTGGTTGCCTTTTGGGTCCTTCTGTATGACCCGCCATTTGCCACCGATGCGAACATCGAAGTCGGTGATCGTGTTGGTGTAGCCGCGTGGACCCCACCAGCGGGCGAACCGGTCTTTCTCGGTTAGGCACTTCCATACCAAATCGCGCGGGGCATCGAGCATGCGCGTCATCAGGACAATCGGTGCGTTGGCAGGCGCGGTGACCGCGAGCTTGCGGTCGTTGGCGCTGCTGGCAAACGCTGTATGCAGCTCCAGCTTCTGGATCTGCTGCGTCCAGCCTTCTTCCATGCCGGCGAGACTGTTTGCGGCTTCCGGCAGGGCGAAGGTCACGTCTGCGTGAATGGTGAGTCTGGTCTTGTTCGCTTCGGCTTCCTTGAAGCTGACCGTGATCAGCGACGCGACCATCAGCTTGCCACCCTCGCGGTATTCGATAGTGAACACCAGGCGGTCGGGCGGCGAGACCTCGTGAACCTCGCCGAAATTGGCGAAGACGAAGCCGTCGCGCGTGCGGAAGTCGATCCGCAGCCGGCCACCGGGACGGGCGTCGAATTCGGCGAGCGGCACGGTGAAATTATGCGGACCCCACCAGCGCTCGATATGCTTTGGCTCGGTCCACAGGCGGAACATCAGATCTCGCGGTGCGTCGAAGGTCCGCACGATCGTAAGGGTGGGAAGGCCGGCTTCATTCGCCTTTATCGCGGTTTGCATCAGCATCTCCTTGTTGAATCTCTTTCAAATATGCATCCAGCCGGTCGAGGCTCTCGTCCCAGAACCTGCGATAGTTTTCGAGCCAGCCGGCGACGTCGCGCAGCGGCTCGGGACGGAACTTTCGCGGACGGAACTGCGCCTCACGGCCCTGTTCGACAAGGCCGGCGCGCTCCAGAACCTTCAGATGCTTCGACACCGCCGGGAAACTCATGTCGAACGGTTCTGCAAGCTGCGTCACCGTTGCCTCTCCCTGCGCCAGCCGCGCCAGGATTGCGCGCCGGGTCGGGTCTGCGAGGGCCTGCAACGTGGTGCTCAGTCGGTCCGTCGACATTTATTGAACCACTCGGTTAATTAACATGTTGGTTAAATACAACCGCGCACTTGCGTTGTCAAGCATCGATGCGCGGGCGAGAAGACTTCCGGAATCGACAGGACGAGGCAAACAGGATTACGTCAGCTTATCCGTGACCCGCCGAACCGAGATGCCCGTATGCGAACGATCCTTGAAATCGCTGACCTGAAAAAACTCGCGCGCCGCCGCGTGCCGAGAATGTTCTTTCAGTATGCGGATTCCGGCGCCTGGACTGAAAGCACATACCGGGCCAACGAGGAAGATTTCAAGAAGATCAAGCTCAGGCAACGGGTGCTCGTGGACATGTCGAACCGGTCGCTGGAAAGCACGATGATCGGCGAGAAAGTGGCGATGCCGGTGGCGCTGGCGCCGACCGGCCTCACCGGCATGCAGTACGCCGACGGCGAGATGCTGGCCGCTCGAGCCGCCGAGGAGTTCGGCGTGCCGTTCACCCTGTCGACCATGAGCATCTGCTCGATCGAGGATGTCGTGTCGGCGACCAAGAAGCCGTTCTGGTTCCAGCTTTACGTGATGCGTGACAAGGACTTCGTGCTGAACCTCATCGACCGCGCCAAGGCAGCGAAATGTTCGGCGCTGGTGCTGACGCTCGACCTGCAGATCCTCGGCCAGCGACACAAGGACCTGCGCAACGGTCTTTCGGCTCCGCCGCGGCTGACCTTGGCCAACCTTTTCGATATGGCGCTTCGACCGCGCTGGTGCATGGGCATGCTGAAGACGCAGCGGCGCACCTTCCGCAATATTGTCGGCCACGCCAAAGGTGTCGGGACTCTCTCGTCGCTGCATTCCTGGACAAACGAGCAGTTCGACCCGACGCTTTCGTGGAAGGACGTTGACTGGATCAAGGAGCGCTGGGGCGGCAAGCTCATTCTTAAGGGCATCCTCGATGCGGAGGACGCGAAAATGGCTGCCGAGACCGGCGCCGATGCCATTATCGTCTCCAATCATGGCGGGCGGCAGCTCGACGGCGCGCCGTCGTCGATCTCGGCACTGCCGAGGATCGTCGAGGCTGTTGGCGACCGCATGGAAATACACCTCGATGGCGGCATCCGTTCGGGCCAGGACGTGCTGAAGGCGCTCTGCCTGGGCGCGAAGGGCACCTATATCGGGCGGCCGTTCCTGTACGGCCTCGGCGCCTTGGGCAAGGAAGGCGTGACCCTCGCGCTCGACATCATCCGCAAGGAACTCGACATCACGTTGGCGCTCTGCGGCAAGCGCTTGATCTCCGATGTGGGGCCGGATTTGATCTACCGGGAGTAGGAATTGCGCGATCCAACGCAGCCTCCACACCGCAAAAGGTGCGGTGCGGTGTTGAAGGATTCGCCCGTTTGCCCGGCCTACCGCATCGGCCCGAAAATCGGAATCGATTTTAAGCACGATGCGCAGTTTCAAAGAGATACAGCGTCCTTTGCGCGTCGGAAAGGACGCGCGGCGCTGTAGGGTGGTTCCAGCGAATAAGCGCACTTCAGTTTGTCCCGACCGTGTTCGCTCACGCGCCAACAGCACGCGGCGGCAAGGTGTTGCTCGCGGCCGAGACCGCGATCCGTTCGAAACAAAATGTGAATCGTCCCAATGGCCTTGAAAAAGCCCGCCCTGTCAGTCGCCGGTGGAAATCGGCTGATTGCCACCAGGCGGCGAATTGACGGAGCGCCGATCAACCCGATAGACCGCACATATGTCGAAACCCCGATCCGAAAATGCGCCGGTACTCGGCGTCGTCCGCATGGCGCACGCCCTCGACCTGCCGGCCTACGAAACGGCAGGGGCGGCAGGCATCGATCTGCGCGCCGCCGTGCAGGAAGATCGTCCGCTGCTCATCCTGCCCTGCAAGCGCGTGCTGGTACCGACCGGGCTCATTCTGGAGATCCCGGAAGGGTTCGAGGGGCAGGTGCGCCCACGTTCGGGTGTCGCCTTCAAGCACGGCGTCACCTGTCTCAACACGCCCGGAACGATCGACTGGGATTATCGAGGCGAGGTGAAGGTGCTGTTGATCAATCTCGGCGATGAGGATTTCTTGGTGACGCGCGGCATGCGTGTCGCTCAGCTGGTGATTGCCGCCGTCGCCCGAGCCGCTATCGAGGAGCGCAGCCTTGCCGGAAGCACCATGCGCGGCGCCGGCGGCTTCGGCTCGACGGGAACCAACTAACGCCGTGAACGAGGCAATGTCGCCCAAGCTCGTCATTTTCGATTGCGATGGCGTGCTGGTCGACACGGAGGGGCTGGGCAACCGCCGCCTTGCCGAATGGCTCATCGGATCTGGCTTTGCCATTTCCTACGAGGATTGCCGCCGCTTCGTCGGCCGCAGCATGAAGTCGTTGCAAGCGGAGGTGGAAGCGGAAGGCATCAGCCTCGGCGCTGACTTTGTCGAGCGCTTGGAACGCAGCATTGCCGGATCTGTTTGCTTCCGGCGTGAATACCGTTCCTCACGTCGAAGGCTTTATCGAAACCGTGCGTGCGGCGGGCATCGCCTATTGCGTCGCCTCGTCGGCGCGGGCTTCGAAAATGCATATCACGCTCGGCACGACCGGCCTGTTGCCATTGTTCGAGCATGCCATGTTCAGCTCGACCATGGTCGCGCGCGGAAAGCCCTTTCCCGACCTGTTCCTGCACGCCGCCAAGACGATGGGTTTCGTGCCGAATGAGTGCATCGTCATCGAGGACAGCGTCGCCGGAACCGCAGCCGGGCGAGCGGCGGGTATAAGGACTTTCTCCTATTGCGGCGACCCGATGGCCGACCGCGAAGGCCTGCTTGCAGCAGGTGGCATCCTCTTCGACGATATGCGCGATCTGTCGGGTATGATCCCGCTGCCGTGATCGGAATCGATTGCCGATCGCCATAAGCGGCGCTAAATTTTGGGAGATCCTTTCAGGCGGAGGCCGTTCCAATGGGAAAAGGCAGGAAATTCCGCAGCCTTCATGAGGCGCCCGGCATTTTTGTCATGCCTAATCCGTGGGATCCGGGAACGGCCAAGCTGCTGGTTTCTATGGGTTTCAAGGCGCTCGCGACGACAAGCGCGGGCTTTGCGTTCTCGCGCGGCTTACCGGATGGGGCTGTGGGCTTCGAGGCTATGATGTCGCATTGCCGGGACATCGTGGCGTCCGTGGATGTGCCGGTTTCCGCCGATCTCGAAAAGGGCAAGGGCAACAGCCCGGACAGTGCCGCCGAGACGATTTTCGCCGCCGATGCTGCGGGTCTCGCAGGGTGCTCGATCGAGGATCACACCGGCGATCCCGACAAGCCGATCTACGCGTTCTCGCTGGCGGTCGAACGTGTAGCGGCGGCAGTCGAGGCGGCCAAGGCGCTGAACAACGATTTCGTGTTCACAGCGCGCGCCGAAAATTTCCTGTGGGGAAGGCCGGACCTTGACGACACCATCAAGCGCTTGCGGGCCTTTGCCGATGCGGGAGCCGATGTGGTCTATGCGCCGGGCATTTCCGACATCGCGACGGTGCGCGCCATCTGCTCCTCCGTTCCACGGCCGGTCAACGTGCTTGCCGTGTCGAACCTGAGTGTCGCGGACCTTGCGGCGGCGGGCGTCAAACGTGTCTCGCTCGGCTCGAAGCTGACCAACAGCGCCTTTGGTGCGATCAAACGGGCAGCGGCCGAAATTCTCGAATCCGGCACATTCGGCTTTTCGCGGGACGGCATGCCTTTCGACGAGCTGACCACGCTGTTTTCGAAGCGGTGACGGGCGCGCGTCGTTTGAAGGATTTCTTTTCCAGACCGGCGTTGATAGTTGCGAGGGAGCTCATAGGCGTGAGCCTCATCGTCGACGGTGTTGGCGGGCCCATCGTCGAAACCGAGGCCTACGAGCCGGACGACCCCGCCTCGCACAGCTTCCGGGGGCCAACCGAGCGCAACCGGGCGATGTTCGGGCCCGCCGCTCACACCTATGTCTATCGTATCTACGGCATCCATTGGTGCCTGAATTTCGTTTGTCTGCCGGGCAGCGCCGTGCTGATCCGCGCATTGGAGCCGAAATGGGGGGCTGACCGCATGCGGCAAAGGCGCGGCGCCGACGAACAGCGAAAGCTTTGCTCCGGCCCCGGACGTCTGGCCCAGGCGCTTGGCATCGACAAGGCGTTGGATGGCCTGCCGCTTGACGCACCGCCGTTCCGATTGCGGCTCTCGGACGAGCCGGCTTCCGTTACGGCAGGCGTGAGAATCGGCATCACACGTGCTGTGGATCACCCGTGGCGTTTTGCAATGAAGGACTCGCGTTTCGTCAGCCGTCGGATTTAGGTTGTTATTCGTCGGATGATTCGGTCGCTTTTGGGGCCGTGCATCCGGGCCGATCATTCTAATTGTTCGCTGGAACATCGCTTTGGCGGCAACGTTATTGAGCAGTCCTGACCCTAGGCGTCACTGATGAACCAACATCTCGATATCCGCAGTCTGATCCGGCGAGGCCCAAGCGATCGCGACGAAGCGCAGGCAATTGTCGCCGCCGTCATGGGAAACTTGCCGGCGCCACCGCCGCAGGAGGTCGAGGCGGAGCTGTCTTCGGCGCTGATGGAAATGCTGGTTTGCCGGCAGTTGCGAAGCGAAAGCTTTGAGGCCCGCGCCAAGGCGCTTGCCATCGTCGACTGCATCGAAGCCGCGGCAAAACCTGCTTCTGACTAGTCCCCAACGCGTCCCTGGAAGACCGCGCTGTCGCTCTAAAGTGCGGCGTACGCTCTTGGCCGGTCACCGCCCCTCACCCTTACCCTCCCCGTAAAGCGACGGGGAGAGGGGGCGTCACCACGGCAGCTACCCGCACGCGACTTGCTTGCATCGACGATTGGCGACGCGGATCGTGAGAGCATCCCTTCTCCCCGTCTCTATACGGGGAGAAGGTGCCGGCGGTGGTGCGCGCCTGCCGGGCATCGTTTGAACTAAAAACAACGCGTTGTCGGTTCCTGATCCGGCAGGCGTGCACCGCCTCCCCTTCCTGATCGAAGGGTTCAACGACCAGGCCGGAAATCTCCGGAGCGTGGTAACGATGAAGGCTGCACCTGGGGACAGGTACTTTCTTGCCGCAGAAAGGCTGTACCGGTGACAGCGTCGCGCTGGTGGCAAAAAGTAAACTGTCCCCGGCGGGTGAACGTCAGTTCGAGGCCGCAACTCCGCCATCCGTATCGATCGTCTGGTCCAACCCGCTCCAGGACATAAGGGAAGAACGGGTTGTAGGAGATCCGCATGATCGAGCCCATATCGACCGCAAGCACTCCGATCTCGCCGCGCAGCGCCAGCGAGCCGAGGTTGATGCCGAATTCCTTGCCGGTCTCCGGGTTGGGTGCCCCGCCGTAAAGCGGGTCGTTGGGCGGGAAGGGCAAAGCGATGTGCGACAGGGAGAAGACGTCGGCGGGATACCACATGCCAAGCGGGCGGACGGTTTCTTGCGTGCTGCCTACGTCGGTGGTGGTCTCAAAAACCGCGCCGCCGGCCTGTCCGGCATTGCTGATGATGGAGAGGCGGTAGGGTCTGGGTGCCTTGCCTGTCAGCTTCTCCAGCGCCATGTCGGCCGATGACTTGATCAGCAGATCGAAATTAACGATCCGGTTGACGTCGAACAGCACGAGTTCGCTGCCATTCGGCGGAAGCTTGTCGTAAACTGCCGAAACCGCCGCTTGCGTGCTGACCGTGTGGTCGACGGCCGACATGAAGGTGAGGATCGGCGGCAGTTTGGCGATCCGGCCGCCGCGAACGGCTTCTTCCATCTCCTCCTGCAAGGCTGCCGTGAGGCGATAGGATTGCCGGGCGGCGTTTACCGGGAAGGAATTGTATTTGAAGGGATTGTATTCGGGGATGATATCCAACCACGAGGTTTTGACGAAAGCCGGAAAATAAGCCGGCAGGGCTGCCAAGCCCGCGAAACGGGCGAAGGTGGTGACGCCGATCATCGGCGACAAAAGGATGACATGATCGGGAGCGGTGAGCGCCGGATCATTCAGCGTGTCGAGCGCGTATTTCAGCGCCAGCGCCCCGCCATTCGAATAGCCGACAATGTGCAGCGGCTTGTCCTGTCCGGAGCGAGCGGCTGCCTCTCGCACCGCAAGCTTCGCCGCCGCCGCCCAGTCTTCCCAACTTATGCCGGTCAGCCCGCCGGGTACCGTTCCATGTCCGGGAATGCGGATCGCCACCGCAACGAAACCGCGCTGCTGATAAAGCTCGGCGATATGCCGCATGCTGTAGGGCGAGTCGGTCAAGCCATGCAGCAAAACGACAGCGCCGCGCGGTTCGACCGACGGGGTCAGGACGAACGACCGGTTCCAATTGGTCTTGAACTTCGCCGGATAAAGCGGGCTTTCGCTGAAATAGCGGTTGGCCGGGAATTCGTCTTCCTCCTCAAGCTTGGCGGTGACGTTGGCCTCGACGTCCTTGAGGATTTTGTCTTCGGCCTTGAGATAATCGTCCCAGGTCGCGGTACTCAGCGTATCGGCGTCAAGTTCGACGGGCGCGAACGTATGCCAGGGCCTGAGCGGCGGGCCGTTGAGCGACATATAGGCTCTGCCAACGAGCAGCGTGACCAGGATCGTAGCCACGACGAGAGCGAGCAATTTGGTGAGCTTCCACGCGAACCATCTTGTACGACGAAGCATGGCGACACACCGAAATTTGACACCGCCCAACCCCTTACGGGTGCACCGTCATAGCATCCGTTTCGATCTTGCACAAAGCCGGCAGAACCCCGAGGATCGCTTGAGAGGCTGGCGCTGCCCCTCACCGCAAGAACGGGGAGAGGGGGCTCAGCGTTGCGGCCAAACTCCTTCTCCCCGTTCTTCACGGGGAGAAGTGCCCAGCAGGGCGATGAGGGCCGCGAATATCTGCGCGAGTAAGATGCAAACCTCGCGGAGAACGCAACTCCCCACCTCGCCCTCTGGAAGATCAAGCCGCTTCGATAGCCTCCTTCGCCGCAGCTCCATCACGCACCAGCTTGGTGACGCCGACGAAATCCACCTTGCCGGAGCCCAGCACCGGCAGCTTGTCCACCACCCGCACTTCCGCGGGAACCATAAGATCCATGGCGTTGCGCGCCTTGGCGTAGGCGAGGAAGTCGGCGCGGGTCGCGTCCTTCGCTTCGGTGACGAGGATTAGCTTTTCACCCTTGCGCGCATCGGGAACGGTGGCGACGGCGGACAGCGAACCCTTCCACAATTCACCGGCCAGCGCCTCGACAGCCGCCAGCGACACCATCTCGCCGCCGATTTTGGCAAAGCGTTTTGCGCGGCCCTTGATCGCGACAAAACCCTCGTCATCAACCGTGACAATGTCGCCGGTATCGTGCCAGCCGTCCTTGAGCGGCTCCAGCACGCCGGGATTTTCGGCGCGCAGATAGCCGGCCATGATATTCGGTCCGCGCACATGCAGCCGTCCGCCTTCCTCAATGCCGGGAACCGGCTCGAGACGGTACTCCATGCCCGGCATGATTTTTCCGACCGTGCCGTATTTATTGTACATCGGCGTGTTGATGGAGATGACCGGCGCAGTCTCGGTCACGCCGTAGCCTTCCAGAATGCGCACGCCGAACTTTTCCATGTAGGTCGCGCGGGTGGACGGCTTCACTGGCTCGGCGCCGGCAAAGCAGTAGCGAACCGAGCGGAAGTCGTAAGGATGTGCGGTACGCGCATAGCCGCCGAGGAACGTATCAGTGCCGAAGATGATCGTGGCATTCGAGCCGTAAACCAGTTCCGGCACAATGCGGTAATGCAGCGGCGACGGGTAGAAATAGACCGGAACGCCGGCGACCAGCGGCAGCACCGTGCCCGCCGTAAGGCCGAAGGAATGGAACACCGGCAGAACATTGAACACCTTGTCGCCCGAGCCGAAGTCGATGCGGGCGGCGGCCTGCGCGGCGTTGGCCAGAATGTTGCGGTGGGTGAGAACGACGCCTTTCGGCGTTCCTTCCGAGCCGGATGTGAACAGGATTACAGCCGGATCGTCCGCCTTGCGGGCAACGCGCGGTTTGGTTTTGCGCCACAGACCAAGCAGCTTGTCTTTCAGGCTTATGGTGGCGCGCAAATCGTCGAGCCAGACGATCGTAACCGTCTTGCCGATCTCCTCGACGACCTGTCCGAGTTTTGCCTGGGTGATGAAAGCGCGGGACGTGAGGACGGTGCGCACCTCCGCCGCCTTGCAGGCGGACAGGATATTGGTGGCTCCGGCAGTGAAGTTGATCATCGCCGGAACCTTGCCTGCCGACATGACGCCCAGAACGGTGGCGCAGGTGCCGTTGGCGTTCGGCAGCATGACGCCGAGCGTCTGTTCATCCGGGAACAGCGTGCGGAACTTCTCGCCCAGCACGGCAGCTCCGGTCAGAAGCTTGCCATAGGTCAGCGAGCCGGTGACTGGATCCTGCGTCGCGAGTTTCTTCATCCCGCGGTCTCGCGCCGTCGCGATGATCTTTTCCAGCACGGTCCTGTCGAGGTCCTCGGTACGGAACACCAGATCGGACATGACCTGATAGAGCGCGGCACCCGCAGCGGCGCGGCGCTTGCGCCCCTTGAGCTCTTCCGGCACAGCCAAGCGCACCGGCTCGAGGATCTTGATCTTCACCTTCGGGAACAGCTGCTTGCGCACGTTCAGCGATGTCAGGCGCGAGAAATAACTCCGCTCCAAGCCCTCGATGCGGATCGGCACGACCATGGAATTGGTCTTGTCGGCGACCATGGCGGCACCGTCATAGACCTTCATCAGCCCGCCGGTGACGGTGATGCGGCCTTCCGGGAAAATGACCAGCGGATCACCGCCTTGCACCACCTTGATCAGGGTGCGCGTCGCCATCGGCTTTGCCGGATTAAGCGGCATGGCGCGGGTCAGCTTGAGGAACGGCTTCACCCACCAGGCCTGAGCGATGTTGTAGTCGATCGCGAATACTGGCTCTTCGTCCGTCAATATCAGCGCCAAGGGACCATCAAGGAAGCTGACATGGTTGAGCGCAAGGATCGGCGCCTTGCCCGCCGCCTTCAGATTGTCCATGCCCTCGATTTCCAGCCTGTGGAACGCCCGGAACAGGATCGAAATGAAATCGCGGAAGGCGTTGGTCGGCAGATATTTCAGCATCAGCCAGGCTGCGAGGGCGTTGGCGATGGCGAGCCCGAGCAACACTTGCGCGACCGTTGCGCCGGCAGCCTGCGCGCCGGCGACAGCCGCGCCGCCAACCGTCATGAAGCCGGCGCTGACGACATTCACTCCCGCCACGACGCGGGCGCGGCGGGCTTCAGGAGCCCAGGCCTGCACCGCCGAGAAGGTAGGCACGACGAGGAACGCGCCGGCGATTGCCAGGCCCGCCAGGTCGGTGGCGACGCGGATGGTGTTTTGGCCCCCGAAGAAAGCGCCCAGTGTATGCGCCTGCGTCGTGGCCTGCATGCCCCAGATGCTCCAGGCGAGGTCGAGACCGAACAGCGCCATCAGCGCCGTGCCGATCGGTGCCGGAAGGAGCACCATGCGGCCTTGCGACATCCAGGCGGCGATCGCCGAACCAATGGCGACCGCGACAGCGAAGACGGCGAGATAGGCGGTGACGGCGATTTCCGCGCCGCCAAGCGAGTCCTTCACCAGCGGCGGCAATATGGACAGTATGATCGCGCCGACCATCCAGAACCACGACACCATCAGCGAAGCGCGCCAGATGCGATTGTCGTCGCGAAGCTCCGACACCAGACGCCAGGTCGAGCGAAGGATGTTGCGGTCGATGACGAGATCGGGCGCTGCGGCGCCGGTCGGCGGTATGTAGCGGCTCATCAGCCAGCATGCGACCGCGAGGCCCATCATCATCGGGCCGAAGACGGCAACGCTGGCGCCCTCGGCGGATGCTAAACCGCCGACGATGGTGCCGCCCAGAATAGCGGCGAAGGTCGCAGCCTCGATCCAGGCGTTCGCCTTGGGCAGTTCCTTCTTTTCGAGGTGATCCGGGAGGATGCCGTATTTGATCGGCCCGAACAGCGCGGAAATCACACCGAACAGGAACAGCGCGAGCAGCAATACCGGGATCGAAGACAGAGCGATGCCGAGCACGGCGACGGCGGCAGCGCCAATCTCGGCGAACTTCAGCCGCCGCGCCATCAGTGCCTTGTCGTTGCGGTCGGCCAGTTCGCCGCCCAGCGCCGAAAGCAGCAGGAAGGGAGCCATGAAGATCGCCCCGGCGAGCGTCACTAGCGAGGCGGCTTCGTCCGAGGCGAGTGTGAAGAGGATTAGAAGTACAAGTGTGTTCTTCAGGAAATTGTCGTTGAAGGCCGAAAGGAACTGCGTCCAGAACAATGGCGCGAAGCGCCGGGACGTCATCAAGTGATCGCTCATGGCTTTTCCCTCAGTCGGCCGGGGCATGCAACCACAGTTTCAGGCGCTTGTGGCTCGCGTTTCCGAACGGAAAACCGCCGCACACTTTCCTCGAAACGCTTTAACTGTTGGTGCATGTCCCTTGGCCGTTCAAGTTTTAACTCAATGCGGACTAAAGATTGTCGCTGCGGTGAATGTCCAACAGCAGCTTTTCGGTCTTGGCGTCCTCAAGCTTATTGATGAAGCGGCCGGCCTCCTCGGAATCGCGCAGCGTCTTGGTGATGGTCACCGAGGTGTGCACCAGCATGATCGCCGCCATCGCATAGAAGCCCTTGGCTGCAAAGCTTGCTTCGAGGAAATAGATGCCGCCGGCCATCATCGCGGCGGCGACGCCGAAGCTCGCCATAGTGAACATCTTCCAGGCGCCGGTGTCCTTGGCAGGGTAATTTGCAGTCGACATGGTGGTCTCCTTTATGGGTCAGTTGAGTTTCGGATTGATCAGGCGGAGGTGTTCAGCTTCGCCGAGAGGCGGGCTAGAACCCGATCGGCGGTCGTCGTGATCGGCGTTCCGCATCCGGCGTCGGCGAGCTTTTGTGTGATCGATAGCGGATCGTTGGACTGATCCATCTCGTCCATCGCGGCGGCTGTCGCGTCGATCTGCCTCTGACGGCCGCGTAGCCGCGAGAGCGTATCCTCGGCATCCTTCAATGCCGACAGTCCCGAGTTCGGTGCTGCCTGGCGCAAGGCCTGGGTCTTGTCGGTGGCAATCGCGATGCGCTGGCCACGCTGCAATTCGCGCAGCCGGGTTGCCGAGGCGCGGACAATGCGCTTCAGGCGTTCGATCTCGATGGTGAAGTTCCTCTGCGCTTCCTCCGAGGCATCGCGTTCCGCCTCCAGATGCGCGATGGTTTCCGCCGCTTCCCGGGCAAGGCTTGCCTTGTCCTGTTCAAGCGCGGCGATTGCCCGCTTCTCCAAGTCCTGGATACGGGCCACGAGCTTGGCGTGCTGCTGCACCTCCTGCTCGTTCTGGGCAATCGCCACGGCGACGGCCTTCTGTGCCGCGGAGATCGCATCGGCGCAATCGCGGATCTGCTGGCGCAGAATGGTGATGGCGTGGCGATCGACCGTGGCCTCGGCCGCATCGTAAGCCCGGCCCCGGAAGAGTGTCAGTATCTGTTTGAGCATTGGCTTCATCCCTATGAACGTTGTTCATGATCGAACCATACCACGAAATGAACATTGTTCAAGGATAATTTTGAACGACGTTCATAGATTGCTCGACATGGTTAAGATTTAAAGGGAGCGGTCGGCTTTGTTGAGCAGGCGATACGATTTCAGCTGCCGGGCCGGCCGGCGTGTCGCCGCGTTCGCTCACTCGTTCAGGCACTCGCGGCCTCGCGTCCGCCATTGCTAAACCCTCGGGAAAGTTGCAGCATCCCGATCCCACGGTTCCGATGGCGGGACCGATAGGCTTTCGTAGCATTCCGAATTCGCCGCATCTTGTCCTAGCTTAAGCACGCAGCCCGAACTCGTGTCGTCCATCATCCATGACTCGCGCGCAGCAATTTGGCGTCATTATTGGCTTGGCAATCGTAGCCGCTCTCACGGTTCTGCGAGCGTTTGATCCGTTGCCGCTGTGGGCAGCTCGCGAGATCACCTTCGATGAGTATCAGCGGCTTCTGCCCCGCACCTTCGACGAGAGTATGCCGGTCCGCGTGGTCGATATTGACGAGGCCTCGTTGCGAGAACTCGGGCAGTGGCCCTGGCCGCGCAACCGCATTGCCGAAATGGTCGACAGGCTCGCCGAAATGGGAGCGTCGGCGATCGCGTTTGACATTCTCTTCGCGGAGCCGGACCGGCTGTCGCCGCGCACGATCATGCGGGATGTCGAGGGGATAGACCCGGCTCTGGCCAACAAGCTGCCGGACAATGACGAGATCTTTGCTCAATCCATGGCCGCAAACCCGCTTGTCGTGCTTGGTTTTGGCTTGTCCAACAAAGGCGACTTCCACCCCCACCTAAAGGCCGGCTTTGCGTTCGTCGGAGAAATCCCAATCAATGCTCCACCCCGCATGCAGGCTGCCACGCCGCTGCGGCCGCAACTCGAAGCCAATGCGGCCGGTCTCGGTCACATCAGCCTCAATCCGGGCCGGCCGACCGCCGTGGTTCGGGCCGTCCCGCTATTTCTGACGGACGGTACGCAGCTCTATCCCAATCTTGCCCTGGAGGCCTTGCGGGTCGCGCAGGGTGCTTCGACATATGTGGTCGCGAGCGCCGACGATTTGCCGGACACGATCACCGCGATAAAGGTCGGCGACTACGTGGTGCCGGCAACGGCCGCCGGCGAAATCTGGCTCTATGTCAGCCGTGACAATGCCGCGCGCTATATTTCAGCCGCGCAGGTGCTCGCCGCCGGCGGTGCGCCGCAGAGCGTCAGGGATTCGATCGAAGGCAGCATCGTCTTCATCGGAACCTCTGCGGCGGGGTTGCAGGATATTCGAACCACAGCGCTGGGGCAAAACGTGCCGGGCGTTTCCCTGCACGCACAGACCGTAGAGCAGATACTGTCGGGGCAGTTTCTATGGCGCCCGGACTGGGCAAACGGGCTTGAGATTCTCACCATCGCGGTGGTTGGCGCGACGCTTGTACTGCTCACGACTTTCGTCAGCCCGGCGGTAGGCCTCGCCTGCGGTATCGCGATCACCGCGCTCGGGCTTGCAGCGTCATGGCTGGCATTTTCCTTGGCAGGCATGCTGTTCGATCCGCTGGCGCCGATCATATTCAGTTCCGTGACTCACTTTGCAGCGACGTCGTTCCGCTTCCTCGTCATCGACCGCGAGCGGCGCGAGGCCCGGCGCGCCTTCGGACACTACCTTTCTCCATCGCTGCTGCATCGGATCGAGCACAATCCCGACGCCTTGCGCCTGGGCGGCGACGACCGCGAACTCACGATCATGTTCGTGGATGTGCGCAATTTCACCGAAATTAGCGAGCAGCTGACGCCCACGGGTTTGGTGCAGTTCCTCAACAAGTTGCTCGATGCACTAACCCGGCATGTCATCGCCAATGAAGGCACGCTCGATAAATATATCGGTGATTCGATCATGGCTTTCTGGAACGCGCCCGTCGATGTTGCCAATCACCCGCAAAGAGCGGTCCAGGCGGCGTTGGCAATGCGCGAAACGGTGATAAGGCTCAATTCGGAGAATGCGTTTGGCTTTGGCACCGAGCAGATCGTCGGGATCGGAATCGGAATCCATACCGGTGTTGCCTGCGTAGGCAACATGGGAGCGGAAACGCATTTCAATTATTCCGCCGTGGGCGATGCAGTGAATGTTGCGGCTCGGATTGAATCATCCTGCAAGGCCGTGGGCTTTGACATCCTGGTTTCCGACATAACGGCACGGTCGTTGACGGATTGTGCTGTGCTTGAGGCCGGGCGCCTGCCGCTGAAGGGTAAAAGCACGCGCACCAAGGTCTTCGCCGTCGTCGGCGATGAGCAGCTTGCGGCATCCCCGGAGTTCATTGATCTGCAGTCAGCCCACAAACAGGCCGTCCATGCGCTGCGGGTGAGTTCGCCAGCCAGCCGCAGGCTTGTCAAAACGGCAAGATTGAAGGCGGAAGGTGTGTCGTCCGCCCTGGCTGAGTTCTATCGCCTGCTTTCACGCAGATCTGAACACTTTGTCTCCGAGCATTCTCGGTCGCCGACGGCGGATGTCAAAGTTCCAAGCGAGCCGGTCTGAAGCCTTCGCTCGGGCCCTATCCACCGCCGCCGCCGCGTTCACTGCCGCCGCCGCGTTCACTGCCGCCACCGCGTTCACTGCCGCCACCGCGCTCGGAACGGCCACCGCGCTCAGGATGGTCCCCGCCAGTATCGCCACCCCTCGGACCGGGATCTCCCGGATCTGGAGGATCGGGCGGATCTGGAGGATCAGGCGGATCAGGCGGATCAGGCGGATCTGGAGGATCTGGAGGATCGGGCGGATCTGGAGGGTTGGGCGGCGCCGGCGGCTCGGACCTTGTTGGCCGCTCCGGCTTTTGTCGGTTCGGCTGGGCAGGTCTGTCGGCATTGTTTTCCTGCTTTGCAACGCCGATGCCGCACCCGCCGATCCATCCCAATCCACCCGAGAGACCCTGATTGCCGGATAGGAACGGCAATGCCCGCTTGTCCTTGAGCGTCGAGAATATCTTGCGATCGACCTTGCGCACCTGGCTCGATGGACGGCCGGGCTTGCCGACAACGCAGTCACATCGCCTGGTCAGCCTTTTGCAACCATCGGCGCCGCAGAAACTGGCTGCCCCGCCCAGCAGGACCATAGCGGTGGTCCCGTCGGGACCTACATAAAAGTCGAACACCGTGCCTCGAACCCCGATTGTTCCAGCCGGCGTCACGATTTCGTAGGCGGAAGACTTCGACCGGCCGCTCACCCAGCGGAACGTACCCTTTACCGCCTTGATGGAGAGTTTCTTGACCGTTCCGGAGTTGTCGTACACGAACTTGTCGATGACAACAGAGGAGCCCCATCCGACCGCGAGCTTGGTACCGTCCTGAAATGTAAACTGACCCAGTCCATCCTTTGACGTGCGAATCCGTTCGTTTCGATGGATCGGTCCGTCAACGGCTATGGAACCCCGGGCACCGGTGACCTCGGTTTTGATACGGGTAGCTTTCCCGACCGACTCCGCGGCCATCGCCGGCAGAGACCCCAAAATGGCGCAAAGCACCCCGAATGCGGTAGCACGCACTAACAACATCTTATGCCCCCGAAACCTCTAGATAATACGAGGCGCGAACAAATGTCCTGTCATGCTTTTACCCAAGCGCGGCGTGGAGGCGGCATGCTGTAATGCAAGCGAAATGCTTTATGGATCGCCTTCCAAGCCCTGGGCGACCCTATTACTCGCTGCTGTCAAGCGACTTGTCAAATTAGTGTTAACGTCTGGCCGCGGATCGATCAAACGTCGTGGGCGGCTTCGGATATGGAGAAATCCTTGAACCTCCTCGCCGTCATAAAGCGGTTCGCCCCCGACCATCAACCAAGCCGCGCTCGAGTCCAGGCTCCCTGCGACGCATTCGACTCGACGGCAGCGGCGACAAACTTGACGCCGCGCGCGCCATCCACCACGTCGGGAACAGACCGCAGCTTTGCTGGATCGGGTTCGGCGTTCGTCCTGTGCGCGCGGATAATGTCGGCGGCGTCCCGATAATAGTTGGCGAAAGCTTCGATATAGCCCTCCGGATGTGCCGCCGGCATGCGGGAAACGTCTCGGCTCGCCTGCGTGGAGCCATGGCCGCCACGGATCAGCGTTCGCGACTCTTCGCCATAGCGCGTGAACTTGAGCTCCTCCGGGCGCGTACCGTACCATTCCAGTCCGGCCTTGGCGCCATATACCCGTACCGAGAGGTCGTTGTAGTGACCGGGCGAGGTTTGGCTGGCGAGGATGGTTCCGCGCGCGCCGCCCGACCAGCGCAGCATGACATGCGCGTTGTCGTCGAGGCGGCGGCCGGGGACGGCGGTAAACAAATCGGCGGACACTTCGTCCGCTTCGCAACCGGAGACGAAGCAGGCGAGGTTGAAGGCGTGCACGCCGATATCGGCAAGCACCGCCGATTGCCCGGCGCGGGCCGGATCGGTGCGCCACTCCGCCTGCTTCTGGCCCTCCGCGTCGATCGGCAGCGTCAGCCAGTCCTGGGTATAAGCGCCATGCACGGCAACCAGCCTGCCCAGTTCGCCGGCGGCGATCATTTCGCGAGCCTGCCGCACCATGGCGTAGCCGGTGTTGTTCAACGTCACGAGGAACTTGCGCTTGCGCGCTTTCGTCAGCGCGACGAGCGCCTGAGCCTCGTCCAGCGTGGTCGACAATGGCTTATCGCAGATCACATCGATGCCGGCCTCAAGGAAGGCGGTCGCGATCGGCGCGTGCAGATGGTTTGGCGTGACGATGACCACCGCTTCGATGCCATCGGACCGGGCGGCCTCGGCGCGGGCCATTTCGCGATAGTCGGCATAGCTGCGATCCGGCGCGATCCAGCCGAGGCGGCCGCGTTCGCCGAATCGGAAGACAGGGCGCCGGCGACCAGTGCAATTCGATCGTCGAGCCGCATCGCAAAGCGGTGTACCGCGCCGATGAAGGCATTGCGCCCGCCGCCGACCATTCCCACCCGCAACCGGTTGCCGGCGATTCCATCAGACGTGGCGTAGACCATCCGTGCGCTCCTCCGGAAAGCTGTGCGCGAGTTAAGCATGTTGCATCGAAGCGGATTCAGTCGACGTGCTTTAAGTGTTTGATTTGATGCAAGTCGTTGTCCCAAAACCACTGCGCATTTTTGCCGACGTTGAGACTATAGGATGCGATCAGTCAATTCGAAGCAGGTTTCTATTTTCTTGGTTGTGAAATTTTGATGCCGGGATACCGTGCCGAAACAGCGCGACTTGCGCAGCCACATCTGGGGAGGGACGAATGGCGAAACATGGTGTGCTCGGTCACAGGATAATCGATAGCGCCGTGCTGTCAGAAGCCGCCAAAGCCACTTTCCCGCGTAGAAAATAGAAAATTCGTTCCGGGAGGGAACAGGTGGAGGCTCGGGTCGACGGGAAGGTGGCTTTGGTCACCGGCGCCACACAAGGCATTGGCCGCGCGATCGCCGAAACGCTGGCTCGCTCCGGTGCCGCCGGCCTTGTCATCACCGGGCGTGACGCCTCGCGCGGAAACGCTGTGGCGGCCGAGCTCGCCGCCAAGGGTGTGCCGACAGCATTCGTTGCGGTCGATCTCGCCGACCCCGCCGCTCCGTCCGTGCTGGTGGCGGCATGTCTTGGAAAGTTCGAGCGCATCGACGTGCTTGTGAATGCCGCCGGCCTGACTGACCGCGCCTCGCTTCTTGACGCGACGCTCGACGATTGGGCCAAGCTTTTCGACGTCAATACGCGGGCGCCATTCTTCCTGATGCAGCAGGCGATCAAGGCGATGCGCCAGCGCGGAAAGGGTGGGGCGATCGTCAACATCCTGTCGATAAACGTCCATTGCGGGGCGCCGGAACTGGCGGTCTATTCCGCCAGCAAGGCGGCGCTGGCGCTGCTCACGAAAAACGCCGCGAACGCCCACCGTTTCGACCGCATTCGCGTCAACGGCATCAATGTCGGTTGGGCGGACACACCGGCCGAGCGGATCATGCAGGCCGAGACGCTCGGTCATGGTCCTGGTTGGATAGAAGCCGCCAATGCGACACTCCCTTTCGGGAGGCTTCTAGCGGCCCAGGAAGTAGCCAATCTTGCGGTGTTCCTGGCAAGCGACGTGTCCGGTCCGATGACCGGCGCCGTCATCGACCAGGAGCAGCGGATCATGGGTGGCGACAATTGAGCCCAGGCCCAAGCAACATGGATGTGCTCGGGCCTTCATTACTCGGCCGTCTGCCGGACGCGGTGCGGCGCCCGGCCTATGATCGCGGAGCGCTACGCGCGGGCATGGCGCACATCGGCGTCGGCGCGTTTCATCGCTGCCACCAGGAAGAATACACCGACGACCTGCTGAACCGGCGTTTCGACCGCTGGGGCGTGGTGGGGATCAACATTCGTGATCCGCGGCTTGGCGATAGTCTGGGCAAGCAGCAAGGCCTCTATACGCGCCTTCTGCGCGAGGACAGCCGCGTCGAGGCGCGCATCATCGGCAGCCTGGTGAAAGTTGTCGACAGCCAAGCGACGCCGGATCCCGCGCTCGAGGTGCTTGCTTCGCCGGATATCGACGTGGTGACCATGACAGTCACCGAGAAAGGCTATTGCCACACGCCGGCAACCGGTGAGCTCACGGCGGACACTCCGGACATCGTCCACGACCTGGCGCATCCGGAAGCACCCCGCAGCCTGCCCGGACTGATCACACGTGCGCTCGAAATGCGGATGCTGTCGCACGGTCGGCCGCTGACGCTGATGAGCTGCGACAACATCCCGTCGAACGGAACCATCCTAGGCAATGTCGTGCGCGCCACGGCGGAGCTCCGAAGCCGCGCGCTCGCGGACTGGATCGAAAGGAATGCCGCTTTCCCGTCTTCGATGGTGGACCGGATCGCGCCCGCCACCGTTCAGGCTGACATCGATACCGTCGAGCAGCGCTATGGATACCGCGACAGCGCCGTGGTGGTGGGCGAGCCCTTCCGCCAATGGGTCATCGAGAACCGTTTCGCCAGCCGCGTGCCGCAATGGGATCTGGTCGGAGCGACGTTCGTCGATGACGTCGAGCCATTCGAACACCTCAAAATGCGTATCCTCAACGGGGCGCAGACGACGCTCTGCTATCTCGGTGTGTTTGCCGGCCACGAATGCACCTGCGACGACATGACGGACCCGCTGCTGGTGCATTTCGTCCGGCGTATGCTGATGGAAGAGACCTTGCCGACCCTGCAGCCGGTGCCGGGAATCGCCCCCGAGCTCTATGTCGAACAGAGTCTGAAGCGGCTGCGAAACGGGGCCATCCGCCATCGGAATCATCAGATCGCGACCGACGGCTCGCAGAAGATTGTCCAGCGCCTGCTAAACCCGATCCGTGAGCGCCTGTCTCGCGGGCAAGGGGTCGCGTTGCTGTCGGTGCCGGTTGCGGCATGGATGGTATACCTGATCCGCGCATCTGCCCGCTTCGGCAAAAGCTGGCCGGCCGACGACCCATACGCGGAGCGCGTTGCGGCGATCGCTGACCGCACAGGCGACGACGCGCAGTCGCTTGCCGCCGATATTCTCGCCATCGATCGCATTTTTGATCCCCGGCTGGCGGCAAACATCGAGTTCCGCAAGGCGGTGGCAAGGGGCATCGGGGGCTTCCTGGGGCCGGATCCGCTCGCCTACCTACGAAAGGTTAGTGAGGCGACGCCGGAACCGCAGTTGAACCGTTCGCAACAAACGGGGTAGTAGAGCAAGATGAGATTGGGTTCGGTCGTTCTTCCGGCAATGGTTTGGGCCAAGGGCAAGGATTTTGCCGCGGTCGTACCCATTGGTACGGCCAGGGCAAAAGCCGAAGGATTTGACCCAAACCGGCCCGGCCCTTCGGGTTTCCGGGCGGCGGACGCCCACTTTGTCGGCCCGCTCGGCCGCAGTCCCACTACGGCCTTCGCAACCCTCCGCGTGGATCGCCTCGCCGTCCGTGAAACAGAACTGACCGAACCCAACCTCATCTTGCTCTACAAGAGGGAGGACCGATGAAGCTCGGAATTCTGACTGCACCATTCCCGGACACTCCGCTTGCCGATGTTGCGGCGTGGGCAAGCAGCGTCGGCTTCGAGGCAATGGAAATCGCCTGCTGGCCGAAATCCACCGGTCCGAGCCGCCGCTATGCCGGCACCAGCCACATCGACGTCGCCACCATATCCGCCTCCGAGGGCAAGGAACTCGTTGCGGCACTGTGCGAAAAGAACATCGTCATCTCGGCGCTCGGCTACTACCCGAATCCGCTGCATCCGGACGCCGCGCATCGCGAGGCCGTCACCGGTCACCTGAAGAAAGTCATCGCCGGCGCCGCCCGCATGGGTGTGCCGCTGGTCAACACCTTCTGCGGCGGAGACGCTTCAAAACATCTCGATGCGAATTGGGACGACGCGCTGAAGGTCTGGCCGGACATCGTCGCCTATGCGCGCGACAGCGGTGTCAAGCTGGCCTTCGAAAATTGCCCGATGATCTTCAGCTACGACGAATGGCCGGGTGGACACAACATCGCCTACTCGCCCTACATTTGGCGGCGCATTGTCGAGACCTGGGGCGGCGATGTCGGCATGAATTTCGATCCGTCGCATCTGATCTGGCAGATGATCGATCAAGCGCGCTTCATCCGCGAGTTCGGCCCGCATATGCTGCACGCGCATGCCAAGGACCTGATGATCGACCGCGACGGCCTTTATGAACGAGGAATTCTGTCCGAAGGAATCGGCTGGCAGATCCCGCGCATGCCCGGCCTAGGCGAGGTTGATTGGAACGTGATCTTCTCCGGCCTTTATCGGGCGGGCTACGATGGATCGATCATCATCGAGCACGAGGACCGGAGATTTGAAGGGAGCGACGATCTGGTGAAGCGCGGTTTCCTGCTCGCCAGGGACGTGTTGCGCCCCTTCGTCAAATGACGGCGGAAAACGAGAAAACTGAAAACTGGTTCATCACTCGGAGGAGAATACCCATGCGAAATCCGAAATATCTGGCAACGCTTCTTGGCGGTGCGGCTCTGTTGGCCTCAGCCGTCTCGTCCGGAGCACAAGGCACCTACACCATCGGCGTCTCCAATACGGTGCAGGGCAATGGTTGGCGTGAGGAAATGGTCTGCTCCATCAAGGCTCAGGCATTGGCTTCGGGCAAGGTGGCGAGGCTTAACATCGCCCATCGCAATACGGATGCCGCCGGCCAGTCCGAAGACATCCGCAACCTGATAAGCGCCGGCGTCAACGCCATCGTCGTCAATCCGGCCGATCCCTCCGGCATCAAGGGTGCACTCGAGGAAGCCACCAAGGCGGGCATCGTCGTCGTTGCCGTCGATCAGGCAGTCACCGAGCCGTCCGCCTACATCATCTCCAACAACCAGGAGCAATACGCCTATCTCGGTGCGAAGTGGCTGTTCGAGACGCTGGGCGGCAAGGGCGACGTCGTCTACATGCGTGGCGCCGCGGGCGCTTCGGCCGACAGCGATCGCGACAAGGGGTTCAAAAAGGCGCTCGCCGAATTCCCGGACATCAAGGTCGCTCATGAGGTCTTCACCGGCTGGCAACAGGATCAGGGCAAGCAGCAGATCCTTGACTTCATCGCCACCGGAACGCCTTTCAACGGCATCTGGACCTCGGGCATCGACAATGTCATCGTCGATGCGCTGGTTGAATCGCAGACGCCATTGGTGCCTGTGGTCGGCGCCGACAACGCAGGCTTCGTGGGTCAGCTCAATTCGGTCGAAGGCCTGAAGGGCGCCGCGGTGACCAATCCTGGATCGATCGGCGGAGCCGGCGTGACGCTCGCCCTGCAGATCCTTGATGGCCAGAAGCCCGCGCAGCAGACCGTTCTGGTCGAGCCGCAGCTGTGGGAGAACTCCACCGACGACGGCAAGGCCAAGCTCAAGGCAGCGGCTGATCCGTCGCTCAGCCCTGAATGGCCGGTAAGCATCTCTATCCCGGAATGGACCACCTATACCAAGGACCAGATCGTCGCCTGCAAGGGCCCGGGCGAGTAGGCCGCACAGTCAACGAACAGCGGGCGCGTCAGGGCTTGTCACCTGACGTTCCCGCCGGCTTTCATTGATCCCGAACGACGAAAGCAATTGCAGGCCCGTGACGACAGATCCGATCCTTGACGCCACCGGCGTTGCGAAGAACTACGGCGCCGTGGCGGCGTTGCGAAACGCTTCGCTGTCCGTCCTGCCGGGCGAGGTGCATGCCCTGATGGGCGCGAACGGAGCCGGCAAGTCGACGCTCGTCAAAATCCTGACCGGCGCGATCCGCCACGATGCCGGACGCATTCTCATTCGGGGCAAAGCCCATGAAGTGCATTCGCCGGCGCAGGCGCGGCGAGCCGGGATGGTCTCAGTCTATCAGGAACCGTCGCTGATACCGGACCTCGACGTTCTCTCGAATTTGCGGTTGACGCAGACGCCGGTGGAACCGTTTCGCGAATGGGTTCGCGAGCTTGGCGCCGATCTAGATATCCGCGACACCGCCCGGGACATTCCGCTCGCCGTGCTGCGCGTACTCGATCTCGCCCGTGCATTGGCGATCGAGCCCGATGTGCTTCTGCTTGACGAAATGACGGCGGCGCTGCCGGCCAACCTTGCCGAGCGTGTGCTCGACGTGGTCAAGCGTCAGAGCAAGGCTGGCCGCTCCGTCATCTTCATTTCGCACCGCTTCATCGAGATTTCGGCGCTTTGCGACCGCGCGACGGTGCTGCGTGACGGCGAAACAGTCGGCGTGGTCGATATTGCTCCGGGGATAGAAGAGCATATCGTCGAATTGATGTTGGGCGCGCGCATCGAAAAGGCTCGCGCCTCGGTGCGCCGCGCAGGCAACGCCACCCCCAGCGCGGCGGCGCCACGCGCCTCAGCGTGCATAATCTCAGCGTCGGCACAAAGCTGCAGGACGTGTCCTTCGACCTGGCAAATGGCGAGGTCGCCGGCGTGGTTGCGCTGGAAGGCCAGGGCCAGGACGAATTATTCGGAGCGCTCTCCGGTTCCGTCCGTCCTTCGGGCGGCAGGATCGAAGTGGATGGGCAGACGGTTGGTTTCAGCCACCCCGCCGATGCAATCCGCACCGGGATTGCCTATGTGCCTGGCGACCGCAGCGAAGCGCTGCTCATGCAACGCTCGGTGCGTGAGAACATTGCGCTGCCGTTCAGCGCCCGGCTTCGCAACTGGGGCCCGCTTGACCTCAAGCGAGAGCGGAAGGATGTCAGCGCTGCCATCCAGCGGCTGCAGATCGACACCCGCGCCCAGCGCGAGGTGCAGCGCCTTTCCGGCGGCAATCAGCAGAAGGTGACGATCGCTCGATGGATCGCGGCGGACGCGCGCACGATTCTTTGCTTCGATCCGACGCGCGGCATCGATGTCGGCACCAAGAATGAGATCTACAAGCTGCTGCGCGAGCTGGCGGCACAAGGCAAATCGATCCTGTTCTACACGTCCGAGCTCGAGGAGGTGCAGCTGGTCTGCGATCGAGCAATCGTCATCTTCGGCGGGCGCGTGGTCGACGTGCTTCCCGCCGAAATTGCCGACGAGGCGGCGTTGACGCGGGCCGCCTATGGCCTGCCGCGCGACGCAAAGCAGGATGTCGGCATTCTCGCCGACATTGCCTCCAGTTCGGTGAGCGCGCCGTGATCCGTTTCATCCGACGCCAGGGCTGGGTTTCCGGGCTCGTCGCCCTTTTCATTGTTCTGTTCATCGTCACGAAGCTGATCCAGCCAGACTACGGCTCGGGCGATTTCGGCTCGCTGGCGCGCGCGGTCCTGCCCTATGCGTTCGCCGTCGCGGCGCAGACCATCGTCGTCATCGCCGGCGGCATTGATCTGTCGATTGCCTCCATGATGGCACTGACCAGCGTCACCGCGGCTTCGCTGATGAATGGCGCCGGCGAGGAGTTCGCACTGCTGGTGGTACCATTCGTGCTGATGCTCGGTCTCGTTCTGGGCGCGATCAACGGCCTGCTCATCGTCATTACGCGTGTTCCGGACATCGTCGTCACGCTGGCGACGCTGTTCGTGCTGCAGGGTGCCGCCCTGCTCGTGCTTGACGCGCCGGGCGGCGCGGCCGCCGAGTGGCTGAAATCGTTTGTGGTTGGAACGGTGTCCATTCCCGGCGTGCCGGAGGGCATAACGGCCTGGATTCCCAAGCCGCTGATCCTGCTGGTGGTTTGCCTCGGCATCGTGTGGATTCCGCTCAGCCGCTCGCGCCTGGGACTTTCGATCTACGCCATCGGCAGCAGCGAGCTCGCGGCGTTTCGCAGCGGCGTTCCGGTCGCCCGCACCAAGCTCATCGCCTATGCGCTTTCAGGCCTGTTTGGCGCCATGGGCGGGCTGGCCCTTACCATGAGCACCGGCATCGGTGCTCCAATCCCCGGTCCGTATCTGCTTGCCAGCGTCGCCGCCGTCGTGCTCGGCGGCGTGGCGCTGGGCGGCGGACGCGGCGGGCTGATCGGTCCGATCGTCGCGGTGTTCGTGCTGCGGCTGGTCCGCACCGACCTGACGCTGCTCGCCGTCGATCCCAATGTCACGGCGATCGTCGAAGGGGTAATCATGGTCTGCGTCGTTATGTTCGGCGCCTTCATTGTCATGCGAGGACGCTCGCAATGAGTCAGAACACGATTGCCGCGCAGCCAACCAGCATTGGCCGCCGCATCAAGCGGTTCATGGGCGATTATCCTCTGGTGCCGCTGATCATCCTGCTGATCGCACTGGTGCTTGTCCTGCAGATCCTGCGGCCCGGCATCGTCAATGAGCGGTGGATCGCCAACACGGTGAAGTTCGCCATACCGCTGGCTATCCTTGCCGGTTGCCAGACGATGACGATGCTGACCGGCGGCATCGACCTTTCAGTCGGCACTGTCGCGACCATGAGCGCCTTCATCATGGCCACGCAGGTGGTCAATCACGATCCGGCGATTGCGATCCTGATCGCCATGGTGCCCGCCGTTCTGATTGGCCTTGCCAATGGCATCGGCGTCGGCATCTTCCGCGTGCATCCGTTGATCATGACACTTGGCACAAGTCTCATCGGCACGGGCTGCCTGCTCGTCTACCAGCGCACCGTGATCGCCTCGGGCGCCAAGATTCCGGCCGCGCTCGCCTGGCTAGGCACCGGAGTAACGTATGGATTTCCGAATGCGCTGTTGCTGTTCATTCCGGTCGCGGGTTTCATCATCTTCACCTTGCGTTGGACAGGGTTCGGACGGCTGCTTTATGCCGTCGGCGACAACGAGAAGGCGACGCGGCTCTCCGGCGTTCTCTATTGGCAGGTAATCACCGCGCTTTATGTCATCTCCGGCCTGCTCGCCGGCATCACCGGCCTTCTCTATATCGGCCTGATCAAGTCGCCGTCGCTGTCGCTCGCCGAGCCGCTGGTGCTGCCGTCGGTCGCGGCGGCCGTTATCGGTGGCACGTCGATCTTCGGCGGCAGGGGCGGCTACACCGGTACGATCATTGGCGCGCTCATTCTGACGGTGCTGACAACACTGCTCACCATTCTGCAGATGCCCGAGGGCGCCCGCCGGATTCTATTCGGGGCAATCGTCCTTCTCGTCACCGCTGCCTATCTGCGGATCATCGACGACCGGTGAATGGTGGCCGGTTGGTCAGTTTGAGCGGTCACTGCCGTTCCGTGAAGCCTCGGCAAAGCGCTGCAATCTTGTTGCCGTCCGGATCGCGAACATAGGCGGCGTAAAATCGGGGCTGTTCGGGGCTGTAGTGACGCGCCGCAATCCGGGAGCGCCGTCGTCACGTCCGCCATTGGCGAGCGCTGCGGCATAGAAATCATCCACTTGCGTCCATGATTGCGCGCGGAAAGCGACCATTATGCCATTGCCGACTGTTGCCGGCTGCTTGTCGAACGGCAGGCCGATCCAGAACGCAAGCTCTTGCAGGCCACTGTTTTCATATGTGCCCCAGCCCGCCGGTGAGCGGTCCCATTCCGGGGCGCCTGTGACGCAGCGCTGCATTCCAAGCGGCGCAAGCGCGGCGTTGTAGAACCTGATTGCCCGGTCGAGATCATTGGTTCCGAAATAGACGTAGCTGAGCACAGCACCCTCCAGTTACTTCACTCGCCGCCGTTCGTATCGCGCTATTGCGGGCGGCACGCCGCGGCGTAATCCGCCAGCACAAGATCGACGGCGGCGATCACCATGTTGTCGATGTTTCCGGACATGCCAAGCGACACCGGCAGCAGCGGCAGGAATTGGCGCATCAGCGTCTCAGGAACGGTTTTTCCGTTCAGCGCCGCATAGAGGCGTGCTACCGCAGCACTGGCCTGCGGCAGGCTCCAATAGTAGCGGATGCGATCGTTATAACTGTAGTGGCGCTGCAAGTGCATGGCGGCGTCCGACCCATGGTAGTGGCCGTTCCAGTCGGCGGGCGAGGCCAGCATGATCCGCTCCATCGCGGCGGCCAACGGCCGTTCGCCATAGTTTTCGGCGATTTCCGACGCGATCAGGTCGAGCCCGTAAAGCGCTTCGCGCAGCGCAAAGGTCAGGCCGGGCCCGATCTTGAGGATCGGAAAGCCCTCACGCACCAGTGCCGTCAACGCTTCACGGGCCTGGTAGTCGGTCGAATGCGCCTCGTAGACGAGCGACGGTACCTCATCGAGCAGCCGCGTCAAATCCTTCGACAGATCGGGCCTATAGGCAATGACATTCTCGCTGCCGAATTCAACACCCGGCTGCACCACTATGGCGATGACCCGCTGGAACGCTTCCGCGAGGCCTTCGCGGGTAAAGACGTCGCGATGCACGTCGATCGTGTGGCGTGCAGCCCTGGCTTCAGTCGGTCGCAGCTCGCTGAGACCGTGATCCGCGCCGCCCGGCACCGGAACCTCGGTGCCGATGATGTAGAGCGGCATTGCCCCGCCGGCTTTGCACGCTGCGGCCTCGGCCGCTTTCGCCAGCCGCGCTGCGCGGTTGGCGGTCGCCTCGTCGTCGAGCGCAGCAGGCTCGCCGGTGCATCCCATCGACGCATCGAGATGGATCTTGCGGAATCCCGCCTCGACATAGGCGGTCACCATAGCCTCGGCCTTGGCCATGGCTTCTGCCGCCGGCTCCCTGCGCCATGGATTGGGTCCGAGATGGTCGCCGCCGAAGGTGATGCACGACGGGTCGAGCTTTTCGCCCCTGGAGATGTCGAGTACGAACGCCACGAAGTCAGCCGGCGTCATGCCGGTATAGCCGCCGAACTGATTGACCTGATTGCAGGTGGCCTCGATCAGCACCATCTCGTCATCGCGCTTGGCGCGGCGCAGTGCGGCGCGGATCACGATCGGATGTGCCGAGCACACCGAGGTGATGCCGTAGGGCGAGCCGCTTCGCCGCGCGGCCGCCAGGCCAAGGAGCGGATTGGACATGATCATCTCCTCGGCGTTTGGCGGATCAACTCATCGAGCTCGGCAAACCCGCCGACGCCCTCCATCGGACCCTGCCGCGTTACGTTGTGGGCGCCGGCGGCATTGGCATAGGTCAGCGCCTGTTGCGGTTCCATGCCCTTGCGCCGGCAGGTGAGATAGGCCGCGCCAAAGCAGTCGCCAGCGCCGGTCGGGTCGACTTCCTCCACCTTGAAGCCTGCGCAGTCGGCTCGCATGCCACCGGCACCGAACCAGGAAGAGCCGTCGCCTCCTCGCTTCACCACGACCTCGCCGACGCCGCGCGCAAACAGCGCGCCAAGAGCGGCGGCTTCGCCCTCGACGCCGGCGGCGACGAACAGTTCCTCGCCCGACGGCAGCAGCAGATCGGCCATGCCGACCAGCCCCGAAAAGCGTTCGCCTATGCCCGCCCCGGACAGCAGTTCCTTGCGCACGTTCGGATCGAAGCTGATCGACCCGCCACGCGCCCGCACCGCCTTCGCCGCATAGTCGATGATCTGGCTTGCGCCGGTGATCGATAGCGCCGTGCCCATTACGTGGAGATGCCCGGCCCGGTCGGCCAGTGCGCGCGCCGCGTCGGTTAGGCGAACCTTTCCGGCGGCGGATTCAGCGATGTTGTAGACGAAGTCGCGTCCGCCATCCGGGCGGTAGCGAACGAAGGCGCTACCCGTCGGAAGTGTCGGGCTGACCTCGATGGCCGAGACGTCGGCGCCGTCTCGCCGCAGCCGCTCGACGTTCAGCGTGCCGAAATCGTCATTGCCGACGCAGGCGATGATACCTGCGCCGCCGCCAAGCTTTGCCGCCTGGTCGATAAAGATGGCCGGCGCACCGCTTGGGTAAGGCCCGGTCAGGGTCTGCGGCTCGAGGAAGCCAAGGCCCTGGCTCGTCGCCATGATCTCGACGAGAATTTCGCCAACGGTGATCGTCGGACCGAGCGCCTCCGGCGCGAGCCGCGTTGATGGCATTTCACTCCTCCCGATACCGAACTTGGATAGATTTTCGCGAAACGCATGTCAATGCGAAATTTACACGCGATAAGTTTGATTTCTTCCTTCCGCGCCACACGTTGACATTGTCCTATAGACTAGGGAACGTGACCATTCCAGTGCCCTGCTCCAGGCGTAGAATTCGAATTTTCCGTATGTAAAGAATAATGAGGCTTGTAAACTTGTATCAAGCTCACTTACGCCTTCCCCCATCGAGGTGACTCGATTAGACAAGGGCTGACGGGGAGCGCGTATGGCCAAGACGATCAGGACGATGGAGGATTTTTCGGCTTTCGTCGGCCTGTCACGTCCAACCGTCTCGAAGTTTTTCAACGACCCCGGTTCGGTACGCAGGAACACCCGCGCCAAGATCGAGGCCGCCCTGGAAAAATCCGGCTTCCGCCCCTCGATCTTCGCCGTCAACCTTAACCGTCGGCGCAGCAACATCTTGGGCGTCATCATCCCCAACTCGACCGACCCGTTCTATATGGCGCTTACCCGCCGTATCGAGTTGATTGCCAATGAGGCCGGCTTCCTCGCCTTCGTTCTGTCCTCGGATGGGCGAGCCGAAATGGAAGACGAGGCGATCAAGACCTTCAAGTCGATGAACATTGCCGGCGCCATCATCGCGCCGCTCGGTGTGGAATCGCATCACCGCACGCTTGCCGAACTTGGCGCGAGCATTCCGCTGATCTATGTCGACTCGCCGCTCGACGACACGTCGTCCTTCGTCGGCACGGATAACAAGCAGAGCTTCCGGCTGATCACCGACTATCTCTGCCGCTCGGGCGAGCCGCCGTGCTTCTTCGGCATGCCCGCGGTCAACAACAACGCGCTGTCGCGACAGCATGCGTATGAAGAAGCGATGCGCCAATTCAAGATGACCCCGTCGATCGTGTCGGTGGCGGACGTCAAATCGTGGGATTTCGAGAAGTTCGGCTATGACGAGGCGTTGCGCATCATCGCCTCGGGTGGCTTTCCGACCAAAACCGTTCTTTGCGCCAATGACCGCGTGGCTTTCGGGGTGATCGCTGCTGCCTATCAGTCAAATTTGAAGGTCGGCCATGGCGCGGATTGCGACCTGCGAGTCGCCGGCCATGACGATCATCCGCTGTCGCGCTATGCGTGTCCGCCGCTGACGACCGTGGCGCAGAACTACAACGAAATCGGCCGCTTGGCGATTGAGATGCTGCTCGGCCGGCTAGGCGAGGCGGACCGCAAGAACGAACGCATCCTGCTCAACACGGAGCTCATGCTGCGCAGCTCGGCATAGCGAAAGCGGGCTTCTTCAGCCGAATGGGACGTTCAAAGCAGAGGATTCGCAAGCGCCTCGCTAAGCTCACTTTCTATCGCCGCCGACCGTCAGCCTTGCGAATGTCGGTCGCCCAACATTGGATCGCCGAAATTGTGCGGCGCGACAAAGCCCCACATTGGATTCGTCTTTCCGTAGCGTCATAACGAAAATGTTACTGTAGCGAGCCGTGGAGCAAGCCAGTGTCTGTCGAGCCGCCAAGACTCGAATTTACCTCGTCGCTGACGGGGACCGTTATGGGTTTCCCTGCGCACGAGGCGCGTCCAAATGCAATCGGCGAGGTGCATGCGCGCCCGCACCCGCTGATCGAGGCGCCGCGCGTCCTCGTCCAGCTATCTTTCATGACCGAGGGCGGCTCCAGCGTCGATCAGGCAGTGCTGGCCGAACTGTCGCGCCGGCTTGGTATCGCCGCGCCGGAGAAGCAGGCGCGCCACCACGCGATGAAGTGGGGCAAGGGCACGCTGCGCTGGGAGCGTCACACGGAATTTTCCACCTATCTCTGGGACGGGCCACTCGGCGGCCACGACGGCAAGTCGCAGGAGGATTCGCCCTTTGGCAACGGCTTTTCGCCACCCGGCACGGTGATTTCCGGCATACGCCTCGAAATCCGCAACTGGACCAAGCAGTCCGAAAGCCTGATCGCCGGCTTCGACCCGGAAAGTGTGAGCTATTCGGTGGTCGAGAACGGCATGGCGGCGATCGTCACTGACTTTCGCCAGGACGGCGACGGCCTGACGCGCATTCTCGTTCTGGACAGTGGATTGTCGATGTCGCGGCGCGGTGCGCTGGCACAGCGGCTGATCGAGATCGAGACCTACCGGACGCTTGCCATGCTCGGACTGCCGCTGGCGCAGTCGCTATCGGCGCGGCTGCGGCGCATGGAGGACCAACTCGCCGACATCACCAGCGGCATGCGCGGCACCGGAGAGCGCGACAGCCAGGGGCTGTTGACCGAACTCACGGAACTTGCCGCCGAACTGGAGGCGGATGCCGCAGCCAGCCTTTACCGTTTCGGCGCCAGCCGCGCCTATGACGGCATTGTCGAGGAACGGTTGGCCGCACTCGACGAAGTAGCCGCGCCCGGCTACGACAGCTGGGCCGGCTTTCTGCAACGCCGCGTCGCGCCGGCAATGCGCACTTGCCGGTCTGTCGAGGAACGTCAGGCAAATCTGTCGCGCAAGCTCACGCGCGCCACGACGCTACTCCGGACCTGGGTCGATGTAGAGGTGGAGAAGCAGAACCGCGACCTCCTCGCCTCGATGAACAACCGTGCCAGGCTGCAGTTGCGGCTGCAGCAGACCGTCGAGGGCCTGTCAGTCGCCGCGGTGTCCTACTATGTCGTCGGCCTGATCGGCTACCTGACCAAGGGCCTGACCGTGTTCGGCGTGAGCCTCAAGCCCGAACTTCTGACGGCGGCGTCGGTGCCGTTGGCAGTCGCACTGGTCTGGCTGGGCGTGCGTCGCATCCGCATGTCCCATCGGGAGAAGTAGTGGGCAATGGGCCGCAGGCGAGAAGAGCCTCATCGATAAATCGCGGCACCCACCTTTTCGCGGCTGAAATCGGCAATCTTGTCATGCCTGTTTATTGCGCGGCTTCGCTCCCAACACACCCAGGAGGAATGCCGCGTCTGCAAGGACTCGGAACCGCATCCGCTGTGGTAGAACCCTCCAGGACGCCGCGCATGGTTGCCGTGGACCGATCGTGGAATCGCGCCACCCCAGAGTGGGAGGATAGCAAGATCGGAATCGCGCCGCTGAGGCTGTCCTCCCTGGTGATCGTCAGGCGTTCGTCTCCAGCCGTCGTACGCGGATATCAACCGCTACCACGGTTCCAACAAGCTACGCCAAGTGCATTTTCTGACGTTTACGTAAAACCCAAATAATCTAACCGATTGAAACTATTAGGGTTGAAATAATCGGTTGAAAATTGCGTTTTGCGGGTCTATGGCAACGTCGTTATTTCGCCCTTTTCTGGGCTGACCGCCACCTTCTAACGCGCCCGCCGCGACAGTTCTAAGACAGGGGTTTCCACCGAATGGCACGCAGCAAGATAGCCCTTATCGGCTCCGGAATGATTGGCGGCACGCTCGCCCATTTGATCGGTCTCAAGGAGCTTGGCGATGCGGTTCTGTTCGACATTGCCGAGGGTATTCCTCAGGGCAAAGGCCTCGACATCGCCCAGTCTTCGCCGGTCGATGGGTTCGATGCAAGCTATGTCGGCGTCAACGACTATGCCGGCATTGCCGACGCCGATGTCTGCATCGTCACCGCCGGTGTGCCGCGCAAGCCGGGCATGAGCCGCGACGACCTGCTCGGCATCAACCTGAAGGTCATGGAGCAGGTTGGAGCCGGCATCAAGAAATACGCGCCCAAGGCATTCGTGATTTGCATCACCAACCCGCTCGACGCCATGGTCTGGGCGCTGCAAAAATTCTCCGGCCTGCCGAAAAGCCATGTCGTTGGAATGGCGGGCGTGTTGGACAGCTCACGCTTCCGCTATTTCCTCGCGGAGGAATTCAAGGTCTCGGTCGAGGATGTGACGGCTTTCGTGCTTGGCGGCCATGGTGACTCCATGGTGCCGATGATCCGCTATTCGACGGTCGCAGGCATACCCCTGCCCGACCTCGTCAAGATGGGCTGGACCAGTCAGGAGAAGCTCGACAAGATCGTCCAGCGCACCCGCGATGGCGGCGCCGAGATCGTCGGCCTGCTGAAGACCGGTTCGGCCTATTATGCGCCGGCCGCATCGGCGGTTGCGATGGCCGAATCCTACCTCAAGGACAAGAAGCGCGTGCTGCCCTGCGCAGCGCATCTCTCAGGCCAGTACGGCCTCAAGGACATGTATGTCGGCGTGCCTGTGGTGATCGGTGCGGGCGGTGTCGAACGTGTGATCGAGATCGACCTGAACAAAACCGAGCAGGGCATGTTCGAGAAGTCGGTGGATTCGGTGCGCGGCCTTTGCGAAGCCTGCATCGGCATCGCGCCGAACCTGAAATAAGCCAGCCAGCGCTAGCCGGGAGTTTCCGCAATGAACATCCATGAATATCAGGGCAAGCAGCTGCTGAAAGGCTTTGGCCTGCCTGTCGCCGAGGGCGTGGCCGTGCTGAAGGCGAGCGAGGCGGAAGCCGCCGCCAAGTCGCTCCCCGGCCCGCTTTATGTGGTGAAAAGCCAGATCCATGCCGGCGGGCGCGGCAAGGGCAAGTTCAAGGAACTGCCGGCGGACGCCAAGGGGGGCGTGCGGCTGGCGAAGTCAGTTGCCGACGTCGTCGCCAACGTCAGGGAGATGCTCGGCAACACACTGGTGACCAAGCAAACCGGCCCGGCCGGCAAGCAGGTCAACCGCCTCTACATCGAGGACGGCGCCGACATTGACCGCGAACTGTATCTATCCATCCTGGTGGATCGCTCCGTCGGGCAAATCGCTTTCGTGGTTTCGACCGAAGGTGGCATGGACATCGAAGGCGTGGCGCATGACACGCCGGAAAAGATCATCACTGTCGCAATTGACCCCGAAAAAGGCGTGACGCCCGGTGACGTCAAGAAACTGAACTCGGCGTTGAAGCTCGACGGCGATGCGGCAAAGGACAGCGAGTTCGTGTTCCCGACCCTCTACAAGGCGTTTGTGGAAAAGGACATGACCTTGCTCGAGGTCAATCCGCTGATCGTCATGAAGAACGGCCGCCTGCGCGTCCTCGACGCGAAAGTGTCGTTCGACAACAACGCCCTTTTCCGCCACCCGGACGTAATCGAACTGCGCGACACGACCGAAGAGGACGAGAAGGAGATCGAGGCGTCGAAATACGACCTCGCCTATGTTGCGCTCGACGGCAATATCGGTTGCATGGTCAACGGCGCCGGGCTGGCGATGGCCACCATGGACATCATCAAGCTCTACGGTGAGGAGCCGGCTAATTTCCTCGATGTCGGCGGCGGCGCGTCCAAGGATAAGGTCACGGCGGCGTTCAAGATCATCACCGCGGATCCGGCGGTAAAGGGCATCCTCGTCAACATCTTTGGTGGCATCATGAAGTGCGACGTGATCGCCGAGGGCGTCATCGAGGCGGTTAAGGAAGTCGGGCTGAAAGTGCCGCTGGTCGTACGGCTGGAAGGTACCAATGTCGCGCTCGGCAAAAAGATCATCAATGAGAGCGGGTTGAACGTCATTTCCGCCGACGATCTCGACGACGCCGCCAAGAAGATCGTCAAGGCGGTCAAGGGCTGAGCCGTGAGCCGCCTGACGTTCCTTGTTGCTCCACTGGCCGTTGCAGCTGCCTTGCCGGGCTGCAACACCACGGAGCCTCCGCCGGATAGCGCCACCGTTGCGCCGCCACCGCAAGAAACCGGCGCAACGTCCAGCTCGGATGTCGGCGTCGCCGCATTCCACGATGTTTGCCTTGCCACAGCGCCATCATTTGCCGATGCGCCGGCCGTCGCGAAGAAGTTCGGCGTGAGCGGACTTTCAACCGGTGTAAACGGCACGGGCATGACCAAGGACAGCTCGCTTTCCGTGCAGCTCAAGCCAGGGATCGAATGCGCGGTGACGACCACGAGCCGCCCCGGCGACGCGATTGCCAGGCAATTCATGAGCGTGGTTACCGCCGCGACCGGCACCAAAGCCACGCAGACGCCTTTCGCGGCAAAGCTCGGCGCCAACACTTTCATTTTCCACCATGACCGCAACGGTGGCGAAGCCTTCGTCATGTTGAAGCGATAGGGGACGTCCGATGCCGTGCATGTCCCTTGTGCTTACCGTCGAATACCGTACCGGCTTTGCGCTTTCCGTCCGAAAGGCTCTCTGAATGTCCATCCTCATCGACAAGAACACCAAGATCCTCGTGCAGGGCCTGACCGGCAACACCGGCTCGTTCCATACCGAGCAGGCGCTGGCCTATCACGACACCAGGATGGTGGGCGGCATCCATCCGAAGAAGGGCGGCACCTTCTGGGACGGCAGCGTGTCGCTGCCGATTTACACCACCGTCGCCGAAGGCAAGGAACGGACCGGCGCAAATGCATCGGTCGTCTACGTACCGCCGGCTGGCGCCGCGGACGCGATCATCGAGGCGATCGAAGCCGAAATTCCACTCATCGTCTGCATAACCGAAGGCATCCCCGTGATGGACATGGTCAGGGTAAAGGCGCGGCTCGACCGCTCAGGGTCGCGACTGATCGGCCCGAACTGTCCCGGCGTGGTTACGCCCGACGAGTGCAAGATCGGCATCATGCCCGGCAACATCTTCCGCAAGGGGTCGGTCGGCGTTGTTTCGCGCTCTGGAACCCTTACCTATGAGGCAGTGTTCCAGACCACCAATGAAGGCCTTGGCCAGTCGACCGCGGTCGGCATCGGCGGCGATCCGGTCAAGGGAACGGAATTCATCGACATGCTCGAAATGTTCCTGGCCGACAACGAGACCAAATCGATCATCATGATCGGCGAGATCGGCGGATCGGCCGAAGAGGATGCGGCGCAGTTCATCAAGGATGAGGCGAAGAAGGGCCGGAGAAAGCCGATGGCCGGCTTCATCGCTGGGCGCACCGCCCCTCCCGGCCGCACCATGGGTCACGCCGGCGCGGTGATTTCGGGCGGCAAGGGCGGCGCGGAAGACAAGATCGCAGCGATGGAATCGGCAGGCATCAAGGTTTCGCCCTCGCCGGCGCGGCTGGGCAAGACGTTGGTCGAGGCAATCAAGGGTTAAATGAATGGTGAATTGTGAATGGTGAATGGAAGCGAATGAGCAGGACAGGTTCCGGCACCATTCACCATTGACCATTTCGCCATTCACCACTGAACGAAGGAGGCGGAGCCACGGCTCCGGAGTAGGCAAGATGGCACGGCAAGATCAGGCCAACGACACGTTTTCAACCACCTCGTTTCTGTATGGCGGCAACGCCGACTACATCGAGCAGTTGCACTCGTCCTATGAGGACGACCCGCAGTCGGTTTCAGCCGAATGGCGGGATTTCTTCGGCGCGCTGAAGGACGACGCGGGCGACGTCAGGAAGAACGCGCGGGGCGCCTCCTGGGCGAAGCCGGGCTGGCCGATTGCCGCCAATGGCGAACTCGTTTCGGCGCTCGACGGCAATTGGGGCCAGCTCGAAAAAGTCATCGACAAGAAGGTTCGCGATAAAGCTGCAGTCGCCGGCAAGGTGATGTCGGACGAGGACGTTCATCAGGCGACGCGCGACTCGATCCGCGCCATCATGATGATCCGCGCCTACCGCATGCGCGGCCATCTGCATGCCGATCTCGACCCGCTGAAGCTGGCCAAGCCGATCGAGGACTACAACGAACTCTCGCCAAGCGCCTATGGCTTCACCGAAGCGGACTATGACCGCAAGATATTCCTCGACAGCGTTCTGGGGCTTGAGTTCGCCACCATCCGGCAGATGCTCGACATCCTCACGCGCACCTATTGCTCGACCATCGGCGTCGAGTTCATGCACATCTCCGATCCCGAGGAGAAGGCCTGGATTCAGGAGCGCATCGAGGGGCCGGACAAGGGCGTGGCCTTCACCCCGTCAGGCAAGAAGGCGATCCTGCAGAAGCTGATCGAGGCCGAAGGCTTCGAGCAGTTCATCGACGTTAAATACAAGGGCACCAAGCGCTTCGGCCTCGATGGCGGCGAGTCGCTGATCCCGGCGCTGGAGCAGATCGTCAAGCGCGGCGGCTCGCTCGGCATGAAGGATATCGTGCTCGGCATGGCGCATCGCGGCCGTCTCAACGTGCTGACCAACGTCATGGCCAAGCCGCACCGCGCGGTTTTCCACGAGTTCAAAGGCGGCTCCTACGCGCCTGACGACGTCGAGGGTTCGGGCGACGTGAAGTACCATCTCGGCGCATCGTCGGACCGCGAGTTCGACGGCAACACCGTGCATCTGTCGCTGACCGCCAATCCCTCGCATCTCGAGATCGTCGATCCGGTGGTGATGGGCAAGGCGCGCGCCAAGCAGGACCAGGTAGCCGGCCGCACGCGCGAGGAGATCGTGCCGCTGGAAGAGCGCGCCAAGGTGCTGCCGCTGCTGCTGCATGGCGATGCGGCCTTCGCCGGCCAGGGCGTGGTTGCGGAATGCCTCGGCCTCTCCGGCCTCAAAGGCCATCGCGTTGCCGGCACGCTGCATTTCATCATCAACAACCAGATCGGCTTCACCACCAATCCGCGTTTCTCGCGCTCGTCGCCATATCCCTCCGACGTTGCCAAGATGATCGAAGCGCCGATCTTCCATATCAATGGCGACGATCCGGAAGCCGTGGTCTATGCCTCCAAGGTAGCGATCGAATTCCGCATGAAATTCCACAAGCCGGTCGTCATCGACATGTTCTGCTACAGGCGGTTCGGCCACAATGAAGGCGACGAACCGGCGTTCACCCAGCCGATCATGTACTCGATCATCCGAGGTCACAGGACCACGGTGCAGGTCTATGCCGACAAGCTGATCGCCGAGGGCCATATCGACCAGGCCGACTTTGACAAGATGAAGGCCGACTGGCGCGCGCATCTTGAGAATGAGTGGGAAGTCGGCCAGCACTACAAGCCGAATAAGGCCGATTGGCTGGACGGCGCTTGGTCCGGTCTGCGCACAGCCGACAGCCAGGACGAACTTCGCCGCGGCAAAACCGCCGTGCCGGTCAAGCAGCTGAAGGAAATCGGCAAGAAACTCACCGATGTTCCCAAAGATTTCGAGGCACACCGGACTATCGCGCGCTTCCTCGAAACCCGCCGCAAAATGATCGATTCCGGCGAGGGCGTCGACTGGTCGACGGCGGAGGCCCTTGCCTTCGGCGCGATTCTTCTCGACGGCAATCCGGTCCGCCTGTCCGGCCAGGATTCGGAGCGCGGCACTTTCTCGCAGCGCCATTCGGTCCTTTACGACCAGCGCGACGAGAATCGATACATCCCGCTCAACAATCTTTCGCCCGCGCAAGCCGGCTATGAGGTCATCAATTCGATGCTCTCGGAAGAAGCCGTGCTTGGCTTCGAATATGGCTATTCGCTTGCCGAGCCAAAGGCGCTGACGCTGTGGGAAGCGCAGTTCGGCGATTTCGCCAATGGCGCGCAGGTGGTGTTCGATCAGTTCATCTCGTCGGGCGAGCGCAAATGGCTGCGCATGTCCGGCCTAGTCTGCCTGCTGCCGCATGGCTTCGAAGGCCAGGGACCAGAGCACTCGTCGGCCCGCCTGGAGCGCTTCCTGCAGCTTTGTGCGGAAGACAACATGCAGGTCGCCAATGTAACGACGCCGGCTAACTATTTCCACATCCTGCGCCGGCAGCTGAAGCGTGATTTCCGCAAGCCGCTGATCCTGATGACGCCGAAGTCGCTGCTGCGCCACAAGCGCGCGGTGTCGACACTCGCTGAAATGTCGGGCGAAAGCGCCTTCCACCGTCTGCTCTGGGATGACGCCCAGCTGCATCCGAACACGCCCGACAGCATCAAGCTGGTCAAGGACTCGAAGATCCGCCGCGTCGTCCTGTGCTCGGGCAAGGTCTATTACGACCTGTTCGAAGAGCGCGAGAAGCGCGGCATCAACGACGTCTACCTTCTGCGCGTCGAACAGCTTTATCCGGTGCCCGCCAAGGCGCTGATCACCGAGCTGTCGCGCTTCCGCAGCGCCGAGATGGTTTGGTGCCAGGAAGAGCCGAAGAACATGGGTGCCTGGTCGTTCATCGACCCGTATCTGGAATGGGTGCTGGCGCATATCGATGCCAAGCACCAGCGGGTGCGCTATACCGGACGGCCCGCGGCAGCTTCGCCAGCGACCGGCCTGATGTCGAAGCATCTGGCGCAACTGCAATCGTTCCTCGACGACGCGCTCGGCGAATAACAGCAATGTTTTGCCGGGAACTATTACCCCCACCCCTAACCCCTCCCCACAAGGGCGAGGGGGACTTGGCGTGCGGCAGCTCTCCCCCCCTTGTCGGGAGGGGGGTGGGGGTACCTTCATTCAACTAGCGAGACATGGGCAGGAAACCTACAATGGCCACTCACATCATGGTCCCCACACTCGGTGAATCGGTTACCGAAGCAACGATCGGCAAATGGTTCAAGAAGGTGGGCGACACGATTGCCGCCGACGAGCCCTTGGTTGAGCTCGAAACCGACAAGGTAACCATCGAGGTGCCGGCGCCTGCCGCCGGCACGCTGGCCGAAATCGTTGCCAAGGATGGCGAGACGGTCGGCGTCGGGGCGCTGCTCGGTTCGATCTCTGAAGGCGGGGCAAAGGCTGTGGCCGCTCCGGCAGCGAAGCCGGACGCCGTAGCGCAAGCCGCTGGTGCGTCCGGCGCATCGACCACAAAGGAAGCAGCCGCCAAGACTGCGGCAATCGCCGGCGAAGGACCAGTCGAGAAGCGCGACATGCCGCCGGCGCCTGCCGCCGCCAAGCTGCTGGCTGAGGCCAATCTGTCCACCGATCAGGTCGCCGGCTCCGGCAAGCGCGGCCAGGTGCTGAAGGGCGACGTTCTGGAAGCCATTGCCAAGGGCGTTTCCGCTGCCCCGGCCGCCGCGCCCGCCGCACCGGTCGTCGCGCGTGCGCTATCGCCTGTCGAGGACGAGCCGCGCGAGGAGCGCGTGCGCATGACCAAGCTGCGCCAGACCATCGCGCGCCGGCTGAAGGAAGCGCAGTCGAGCGCCGCCATGCTCACGACCTTCAACGAGGTGGACATGAAGGCGGTCATGGACCTGCGCACCAAGTACAAGGACGTGTTCGAGAAGAAACATGGCGTGAAGCTTGGCTTCATGGGCTTCTTCACCAAGGCCGTAACACATGCGCTGAGGGAAATCCCGGCGGTCAATGCCGAGATCGATGGCACCGATATCATCTACAAGAACTTCGCCCATATCGGCGTCGCCGTCGGTACGGAGAAGGGCCTCGTCGTGCCGGTGGTGCGCAATGCCGACGCCATGTCGATCGCCGAGATCGAGAAGGAAATCGGCCGTCTGGGCATTGCCGCGCGCGATGGCAAGCTGTCGGTCGCCGATATGCAGGGTGGAACCTTCACCATCTCCAATGGTGGCGTCTACGGCTCGCTTATGTCGACGCCGATCCTCAACGCACCGCAGTCGGGCATACTCGGCATGCACAAGATCCAGGATCGCCCGGTTGTGGTCGGCGGTCAGATCGTCATCCGCCCGATGATGTATCTGGCGCTGAGCTATGATCACCGTATCGTCGACGGCAAGGAAGCGGTGACCTTCCTTGTGCGCGTCAAGGAAAGCCTGGAAGACCCGGAACGGCTAGTGCTGGATCTGTAATGGCGCCAACCGACGCGACAATGCGCAAAAGCCGGACCGGAAATTCGTCGGCGCGAGGCGAGGTGAGCTCGGAATCGTAGATATTGCCGTTTGTAGGCAGCCACGGCGCATTTTGCGGGCAGCGGTGAGGTTGCTGTGGCTGATCTTCGTCTCGGCGGCTTTTGCCGACCTGATTCATCCGCCGCATAAATGATAAGAGCCGGGGCGCTTGCGCGTCCCGGTTCGCAATCGTCTGTCGCTGACCGAAAGGATCAGCTGCGGCCGCCGCGCTTGCGTGATTTGCGGGCTGCGTAGCGCGCGTCGCGCTTGGCCTTGCGTTCGGCTTCCTCGGCGAGCTCAAGCGCAATGCGCTCCAGATCCTGCTGTTCGCGGATTTTCGCTTCGGCTGCCTGCTGCTCTGCCTCAAGCCCGCGGCGTTCCGCATCCTCGGCTTCGCGGCGCGCCCCCTCGGCAGCTTCAAGCGCCTCGCGTTCCTTGCGCTGGTTTTCCTTCTCGAGCGCCCGCTTCTCGCGAGCCTCGAGGATCGCCTGGCGTTCGGCTTTGCGCGCCTGCACCTGTGGATCGTCTTGAGCCGGCCTTGCCTTGAAGCGCTCGAGCAACGCCTTCTTCGCATCGTTCGCCGCCGTGCGGCGTTCGAAGATGTCTTTTTCTCTATAGAGTGCCAATTGTCGCCTTTGAGAATCTAGTCGGTATGCAACGCGGTTACATACTCACGATTGTGGCGAGATCAAGCGCCAATTCCATATGCCAGCCATGAAATTACGCAGTGTTGCAACTGCGAGACGACCGCGGGCCATCGAACGCGCTGTTCACGGCCCGCGGACTGGTCGGATTGTGATCGAATGACTAACTGTGGGGCACAATCCCGCCGCGAGGTCCAGACATATGGAAATCGGTCTCTACACATTCGCCGATCTTGATCCGAATCCGGTAACGCGGACGATCTCGCCGCATCAGCGCATGCTCAATCTGCTGGAGGAAATCGAACTCGCCGACCAAGTGGGGCTCGATGTCTTCGGACTCGGCGAACACCACCGCCCAGACTATATCGCCTCGGCGCCGGTTGTGGCGCTTGCCGCCGCTGCCGAACGCACCAAGCGTATCAAGCTGACCAGCGCCGTCACCGTGCTGTCGTCCGACGATCCGGTTCGCGTTTTCCAGCAGTTTTCCACGCTCGACCTGATTTCCAACGGCCGCGCCGAAATCATGGCGGGGCGCGGGTCCTTTATCGAATCCTTCCCGCTATTCGGCTACGATCTCGGCGACTATGACGAGCTGTTTGCCGAGAAACTCGACCTGCTCTTGAAGCTGCGCGACAGCGAGAAGATCACTTGGTCGGGGCGCCTGCGTGCGCCGATCAACGAGCGTGGCGTCTATCCGCGTCCGTTGCAGGATAAGCTGCCTATCTGGATCGCCGTAGGCGGCACGCCGAACTCGGTTGCCCGCGCCGGCATGCTCGGCCTGCCGCTGGCGCTCGCCATCATTGGCGGCGAGCCAGCTCGCTTCGCGCCGCTTTTCGAGCTCTATCGCCGCGCTGCCGCGCAGGGCGGCCATGATTTCGAAAACGCTGGCGACCAGCCTCAACGTCCACGGCTTTGTCGGCGAAACGACCGAACAGGCGGCCGACGATTTCTACGGACCGCAGGCCGAGGTGATGAACCGCATCGGCCGCGAACGCGGCTGGGGACCGATCAATCGCGCACATTTCGACCTGTCGCGCGGACCGGGCGGCGCCCTATTCGTCGGCAATCCGGAAGCCGTCGCCGAGAAGATCGTCGCCATGCACAAGATTTTCCGCAACGACCGCTTCCTGCTGCAGATGGCGATCGGCCTGATGCCGCACAATAAGCTGATGAAGGCGATCGAGCTGTTCGGCACCAAGGTCGCGCCGCTGGTGCGCAAGGCAACGGCGGCGTTGCCGCACGCGGGCGCTGCGGGATAACCCGCGCTGCTCTGGCGTTTTTTGGCGAACGATGCGACATTGATTCTGTGGGTAAGAGGACAGACTGCCAAATGTGGGGTCGTTCATTGCCTTGGGGGAGGATCGATAGCATCGACGAACCCGGCTGCGGCAACCGCAGTCTGGCGGGCGAAGTATTTGCATTGTCATGCGAATGCCCGACCACTGTCGCCTCCGCGTCGGTCATTGTTGAGACAAGCAGCAAATGACGCTGGCGATTTCCGATCAGCACATGCCGCCCGGGGAGGCGGCTTTGCAAACCGCGCAGGACTCTCTGACGGCATCGCCAGCGCAGCATCAGATTTCACGCTTGGTGCGGCCGCTGCGCGTACATCTGAGCCTGGTGATTGTGCTGCTGCTGATCGGCGTATCCATTCCGATCATGTGGATTTCCTACGAACAGGGAAAGCAGGCGGCGATCGCGCAGGCAGAGGATCAGATGGGGATGCAAAGCCAGCATACCATCGACCGATATCGCGCCATTCTTGGCGACGGCTATTCCGTGGTCACCATCGCGTCGGTGATCGAGCGCCTTCTGTCCCAGCCCAATGTCGACCTGGAAGTCAAAATTGCGTTTCTGATCAAGGCGCTTGATGGGTCGCCCTACGTCAACAACATCTATGTCGGCTATCCGGATGGTGGTTATCTACAAGCCGCCAATGCCGAACGAAACCCCGGTTGGATGAAGGCCACTGACGCTCCGCTCGGAACCGTGTTCGTTGTTCGAACCATCGAACGTATATGGGAGAGGCCCCTGTCGATCTGGCGCTTTCTTGACCGCGATGGAAAGGTCCTGGCGCAGCGTTCCAGCAACGAGGTCAACTTTGATCCAAGGAAGCGCCCCTGGTACAGGGAAGCCCTCAGGGTCGGCGCTCCCGTTTCGGTAGGACCCTATGTTACGGCGACGACCAAGTCGCTCAGTCTGACGCTGGCTGTTCCGCTCGCCAAGAACAAATCGGTGATCGCCGGTGTGGACGTTTTGCTCGAAACGATCAGCCGTTCGCTCGCCCGCGACCTTGTCTCCGAGCACGCCCGCGGCTTCGTTTTCAATGCAAGCGATCAGCTGATCGTCCATTCGGATGAAGCGATCATGGCCAATATCCTCGAAACCTTTGGCGCGACACCAAGGGGTGGAAGCGCACCGAGCGCATCTGACCCGGTCGTCGCAGCTGCGCGGGAAATGCTCAACGAAAGGTTTGACGAGAACGGGCGCACGGTCTCATTTCTCGTCGACGGCGAGCCCTACGTCGCCCGCGTCTCGACCGTCGGATTTTCCGATCTGGTGGAGCCCAACACCATCGTGCTTGCCGCGCCGGTGCAGGATTTCCTCGGCCCAAGCCTGCGCCTGCTGTTTAAGAATCTGGCGATCGCCGGCATGTTTCTGACTACCGGCATTCTTGCCGCGTTGTTGGTTGCCCGGTTGATCAGCCGCGCCTTGCTGGCGCTGAGCGAGGAAGCACGCCACATCGGCAACCTCGAGTTCGAAGCGCGGAGATCCAGCATGTCCTGGATATCCGAAATCAACACACTGACCAGCGCCCTCAACTCCGCCCGCGAGGCGATAAGGACCTTCGCGCTCTATGTTCCTCGCGAACTGGTCCGCAAGATCGTCACCGCCGGCCAGGCAACCGCCGGCATGGCCGTGCGCCAGGAAGTGACGGTGCTTTTCACCGACATCCGGGACTTTACGATGATATCGGAGCGGCACTCTCCGGAGGCTGTGGTCGGCATGCTGTCCGACTATTTTCAGCTGATGAACGAGATCGTCGTCCGCCACAACGGCGTGATCATCCAGTACCTCGGCGATTCCATCTACGCGATGTGGAATGCGCCGACACCCGACCCGGAACACGTTGACGACGCGTGCCATTGTGCGCTGGATATCAAGGCCGCGATCGACGATTTCAACGCCGGGCGCAGCCTGGAAGGCAAGCCGGAACTGGTCACGCGCTACGGCATTCATACCGGTGTCGCGGTGGTGGGAAGCGTCGGCGCCAAGTCGCGCCAGCAATACACGGCGATGGGCGATACGGTGAACGTCGCCTCGCGACTGGAGGGTATGAACAAGCAGTTCGGCACCTCCATCCTTGTCAGCGGTGCGGCATGCGAACAGTCTCACCTACCGTTCGAGTTCAGGAGCCTTGGTGTCGCGCAAGCCAAGGGCAGAAGCGCCGGACTGGCGATTTTCGAGCTCGTCGGCTTGCCCGGCGAGCAGTCGCAAAAGTAACGTACTACCGAGAATCCGGCGGTTCATATTCGATGCATTTGCGCACCGGGCACGACTTGGTGTCGGCTGTCGGCACGCTGGTTCGTTTGAACACCTGACCGGTGTCGCAGTAGAGCACGTCCTTAACATAGCGGTCGTAGAGAACGAGGCTGGGATTGCGCGCGGATCGATACCGCAGAATGGCGGCGCCTTCGCGCGCAAGCGTCGCGCGAACGCGGTCGCAACTCCAAGTGCCAATGTCGTAGCGGGAAATAGCGAATGCCGACGTCCCGGCACCAAGGAAGAAAATCGCGGTCAAAAGCACTCTCATGCCGAACTCCGTCAAAAGCGGCTTACCACCGGAAGGGTACAAACCACAATGACCTAGAGCGGTATAAGATCGCCTGATCTTCATTGACGAGACATGGACCAAGACGAATATGACGCCGCTCTTCGGCTGGGCGCCCATCGGTGAGCGGCTTCCCGGCGAGGCGCCCCACGGCCATTGGCAGACCATGACCCTCGTGGCCGCACTCAGGCACGATCGTGTCGATGCGCCATGGCTTCTCGACTGTCCCATCAACGGCGAGCGCTTCCAGCTCTATGTCGACGACGTTCTCGTCCCGACACTCAAGCCTGGTGACATCGTCGTCATGGACAACCTCGGCTCGCACAAGGGCAAGGCCGTTCGACGCTCCATACGCGCCGCTGGCGCAAGGCTCTTCTTCCTGCCCAAATACTCGCCCGACCTGAACCCCATCGAACAGCTCTTCGCCAAGATCAAGCATTGGCTCCGAGACGCCGCGCAACGCTCCGTCGAGACCGTCTGCCGCGCACTGGGCGATATCCTGCGCGACATCAGCACCGCCGAATGCTCAAACTACTTCAGAAATGCCGGATATACCCAACCTAATCTCATCCCGCTCTAGCGTGGCTGGATGGCGGGTCAACGCGGCTGGTCGATGGCCGGCGATGCAAACTGCGACTCACCACCAGATAGTCATATCGCCATCGCCCAACAAAAAAACCGGCACCCATAGGCACCGGTTTCAAATCTCTCAGAGGCCGAGGTTGGTTCGATCCGACGCGGGCCCGTGGGCGGGGGGCTTGGGGTTACGAGCCGGTGCCGGACCGAACCGTCTCAGGCAACGGCGGTAAATTCGATGGACAATGGGGCGTCAGCGCGGATAAAAAATGGCAGGAATGTGGCGAAACTTCACCAATCGTAAACGGCTGAAACAATTTGTTACATATTGTGATTTTGAGCGTTTCGCCGCGATTCGAGAATTTGCGACCTTGCATTTTGACGACTAACGCGCGACCTTTTCGACCAGTTGGAATCTTACGGAAGGCGCTTGCTGATGATGGATCGAGGCGGAATGGAGGGTGGGGAAGAATCCGCAATATTGATACCTCTCCATGAAGCAAGACAACAAAAGAATGAAGTACTCGTCTCCTTCGAGCGTCGCGAACTAGATCAACTTCTCAAGCTTTATGGGCGAATGGTCGCTGCCAATGAGTGGCGCGACTATGCGATAGATCACCTCGGCGACCGTGCTATCTTTTCGGTTTACCGCCGTGCCCACGACTTACCTTTGTTCCAGATCGTCAAGGATCCACGGCTTTCCCGCAGGCAGGGTATGTTTTCGGTCGTCGCGGCGACTGGCGCGGTGCTGAAACGCGGACAGGAGCTGGCCCGCGTACTCGTCGTTCTCGAAAACAAGCTGAGGCTGGTTGGCGTTTAGCGCAGGCCGGTATTCCGACTGGTCCACTTCCGCCCGAATCAATCAATTGGAAAATCGGCGCGCCGTTTGAGCAAAACAGCCGCCTTTCGAAGTAACTCGTGTGTTCGCTAAGCCTCGCCCCGGAATTGCCTCTCCGGCAGCGATTGCGGGTCAGGGCCAGTAGAATCGCCCCCGTTCATCGAAAGCTGCATAAAGGTTGTGTCCAGCCAGCGGTCATGCTTGTAGCCGGAGCCGTGCAACACGCCGGAATGGCGGAAGCCGAGCCGCTCGTGCAGTCGCACCGACGGGCTCGACGCCGAGCCGTCGCCGATCACCGCGACAAGCTGGCGGAAGCCACGCTGCCGTGATTCTACGATGAGCTGTTCGAGCAGCATCTTGCCGAGGCCCCTGCCCCTGGCTTCGGGTGCTATGTAGATCGAATCCTCGACGATGAACCGGTAGGCCGGCCGCGCCCGGAACGGCCCGGCATAGGCATAGCCCATGACACCGCGCTCGGTATCGGCGACGATATAAGGGTAGTCGACAGCCTTGAGCGCGGTGAAGCGTTCTGCCATTTCCGCGAGACTGGGCGGTTCAAGCTCATATGTCGCCGCGCCGTGCACTACCGCGTCGGCGTATATCTCTGTGATCCGATCCAGGTCGTCTTCCGTGGCGTCGCGTAGGACAATGCTGCTCATCCTGCAGGCACTCTCAATTTATGCCCCACGATCAGAGCAGGATTCTCAAAGAAAAGGGCGGTCCTGAGGCCGCCCCTTGGTCCAAACTGCCGAGTTGCCTGCTGCCGCTTATTCGCGGTTACCGAGGAACTGCAACAGGAAGGTGAACAGGTTGATGAAGTCGAGATAGAGCGTCAATGCGCCCATGATTGCCTTGCGGCCGGACACCAGCACGTCGTCGCCATCAAAGTACATTTCCTTGATCTTCTGCGTGTCATAGGCGGTGAGGCCCGAGAAGATCAGCACGCCGATCGCCGAAATGGCGAACTGCAGGGCCGAGGACTGCATGAAGATGTTGACGATCATCGCCAGGATGAGGCCGAACACACCCATGATCAGGAACGAGCCCATTGCGGTCAGGTCGCGCTTGGTCGTGTAGCCGTAGAGCGAGAGAGCGCCGAAGGCCGCAGCCGTCACGAAGAAGGTCTGGGTGATGCTACCTGGCGTGAAAACCAGGAAGATCGATGACAGGGACAGACCCATCAGGCCGGCGAAAACCCAGAACGCGGTCTGCGCGGCGGAAACGCTCATCTTATGAACGCGGGCGCTCAGGAAGAAGACCATGCCGAGCGGAGCGAGCATCACGATCCACCTCAGGGGCGAGCCGTAGAGCGCCACGCCGACATTGGTCAACATCTTACCGTTGCTGAGCGTAGCGACAGCAGCGGCGGGATCGTTGGTGGTGGCCAGCATCATCGTGCCAAAGGCAGCGACGCCGGTGATCGCGAGGCCAAGCGCCATCAGGTTGTAAACCCTGAGCATATAAGCGCGCAGGCCCTCGTCGATGGCGGCGTCAGCGCGGGTACCCGCATTCGCGACGCGCGCCTGATAATTCCGAAGGTCAGCCATAGAGTTCCTCTGTTGCTCCTACCCAGGCATTCACGCCCAGGCGCCGCTGGCGGGGCTCCAGCATGCCTACGCCGAATATGATGCGTCTCAAGCCGAAGGACAAGGCCTGTTACCGCCCGAAACCCAGCGTGACGTGATGATTTTCTACGAATTCATACGATTGTGACCCCCGCCTCGCCTAAACAAGCGGGCTAACCTCGACATACGACTAAAGATTCCTCAGCACCGGCGCTGCCCTGTGGCCAAGCACCCGCCAGGTGCCGAGCAGTCCGATGCCAACCGTCAACACCAGCGCGATGGCCATGGTGGATGCGGCGACCGCGGGAGAGAAACTCGATGGCAGCGTCATGATCCGCGATACTACGAACCAGGCCGCGACGCCTCCGGCGACGAGTGCGAAGATCGCGGTTGCCAGGCCGATCAGCATGTATTCCAGCGAAAATGCAGCGATCAGCGTCCTGCGCGTCGCCCCAAGCGTCTTTAGCACCACCGCATCGTGGATGCGGGCGCGGTTGCCCGCCGCCAGCGCTCCGGCCAACACCAGAACCGAAGCTAATAGCGCCACGCTCGCCGCCGCACGGACCGCGGTGCCGAGTTGCGAGACCAGCCTGTTGACCACGTCGAGCGCGTCCTTGACCCGCACCGTGGTCACCGCCGGATAGGCACGGGTGACGCGATTGAGGATCGCCGAACTCGGTTTCCGGGCCGGCGTTCGCCGATGTCAGCGTCGCCAGCCACGAATGGGGGGCGCCGGCGAATGTGGTGGGCGAAAACACCATGACGAAGTTGATGCCCATCAACTCCCACTGCACTTCGCGCAGGTTGACGATGCGTGCGGTTATGTTACGACCGAGCACATTGACAGTGACGGTATCGCCAAGCTTCAGGCCGAGTTGACCGGCTTCTTCCGCCGAAAAGGAGACCAAGGGTTCGCCCGTGTAATCCGCCGGCCACCAGGAGCCGACGCTAACGGTGGCGTTCTCGGGAATGGTGGTGGAATAGGTGATGCCGCGGTCTCCGCGCAGCACCCACGCACCCTCCGGCGGTACCGTGACCTTCTGCACATCGACGCCATTCAGCTCCATAATGCGGCCACGCAGCATCGGAACGCGCATCAGCTTGCCTTCCGGCTCGATGCTGGAAACCAGCGTGGCGAAGGCATCGACATCCGCAGCCTGGATATCGACGAAGAAGAAATTCGGCGCGCGTTCCGGCAAAGTGCCAGAAATCTGCCGCCTGAGGTCGCCATCGATCAGCGCCAGCGTTACCAGCAACGTCAGCCCCAGTCCGAGTGACAAGACGACGGACGGCGTCAGCGCGCCTGGCCGATGGATATTGCCAATCGCCAGCCGAAGCGCGGTCGAGCGGACCCGCGGCGCCTTTCGCGCCAGCCACTGCACCGCCCAGCCGACGCCGCGCAGCACGATGAAAGCGAAGATCGTCGCGCCGACGAAGGTCAGCGCCAGGCGGCGGTCGGTTGCGAACCAGACCGACATTGCGGCGAGCGTTGCAGCGATACCAATGGCAGATAATAGATACCGCCAGCGCGGCCAGCCTCGCCCGCCGAAGCCCATTTCGCGAAACAGTGCTGTGGCCGGCACGTCGCGCGCCCGGCCGAGCGGCAGGATAGCAAAGGCCAGCGTCACCAGCACGCCAAAGGCGACGGCCAGCGTCAGCGCGCCGGGATAGACGCTGCCCTCGGTCGGCACCGGTATGAAGGAGGCAAGTGCCGCGCTCGCGGCGAATGGCATCAGCGCCGCAAGCATCAACCCGACCACGATGCCGAGCATCGCGATGATCAGTATCTGGGACAGGTAGAGCAGGAAGACAAAGCCGCCGGAGGCACCGAGGCTCTTGAAGGTGGCAATCACACCGCGCTTGCCGTCTAGATAGGCGCTGACCGCATTGGCGACACCGACGCCGCCAACCACCAGCGCGGTGAGCCCGACCAGCGTCAGGAATTGCGAAAAGCGTTCGATATTCGAGGCAAGCGCCGGCGCCGCGTTGTTGCGCGTTCGGATGCTCCAACCGGCTTGCGGGAACTTTTGCCCCGCCGCGTCGCGAAGGTCTACGATGCGCGCGTCACCAGTGTTTTCCGGCAGGCGTATCTTGTAGACATGCTCGACGAGGCTGCCGGGCTGAACGAGCCCGGAGGCGCGAAGCCCCTCCAGAGACACGAGCAGGCGCGGCGCAAAACCGAAACCGTCCGAAATGGCGTCCGATTCCGAGATCAGCTTGGCGCGAAGCTCGAAGGTCGCGCCGCCGAGCTTGATGCGTCCGCCAACTGTAAGTCCGAGCCGCTCGAAGAACAAATCGGGCGCAGCCGCGCCATAGATGCCGCCGCGTTCAACGAAAAGCTCCTGTGGGGTTAGTTCTGGTTCCGTGATCAACTTGCCGTAGAGCGGATAGGCGCCATCGACTGCCTTTGCCTCGACCAGCGTCTGGTCCGAGCCGTCTTCCAACCGGGCCATGGAGCGGATGTTGGCGCTGACCGCCAAAATGCCCGCATCCTGTAAATAGGCGAACTCCTGCGGCGTCGCCTCGCGCTGGTTGAGTTCAAAGCGAATGTCGCCGCCAAGCAGCGCCTGCCCTTCCTTCGCCACACCGGCCGAAATCGCCCGCGCTACCGAATTGACGCCGCCGATCGCCGCGACGCCCAACGCGATACAGGTAAGGAAGATCATGAAGCCGGAAAGGCCGCCGCGCATTTCGCGCAGCGCGAAACGAAGCGCGAGGGTTAGGGAGCGAGTTAGGCTCACGAAACCCCCTAAGCCCGCACCAGCTTCGCATGCGCCGCCTCGGCCTCAATGCGACCGGAGCGCATGGAAATCTGCCTGGAGCAACGAGCGGCGAGGGCCGGATCATGCGTCACCAAAACCAACGTCGTTCCGCGTTCGGCGGCCTTGGAGAACAGTAGATCGGCGATCTGCCTCCCCGTCGCCTGATCGAGATTGCCGGTCGGCTCGTCGGCGATCAGGATGCGCGGCGCCGGCGCCACGGCGCGCGCAATCGCCACACGCTGCTGCTCGCCGCCGGAAAGCTCGCCGGGATAGTGCGTGACGCGTTCGCTAAGGCCGACCGAAGCAAGCTCGTGCGCCGCCGCGCCAAACGGGTCGCTGTGCCCGGCAAGCTCAAGCGGCACCGCGACGTTCTCTAGCGCGGTCATGTTAGGGATGAGATGAAATGACTGGAACACGATGCCGATGGTGCGGCCACGAAACGCGGCGACCTCGTCCTCGCCGCTGCCATTCAACAGTTTGCCGGCGATCCGAACCGTTCCGGAATCCACGCCTTCGAGCCCGGCAAGCACCATCAGCAATGTGGATTTGCCCGACCCGGACGGCCCGACAATGCCAGCCGTTTCGCCCGACTCGATATCCAGGTTGACGTTTTTCAAGACTTGGACGGTCGAAGCGCCCTCGCCGAGCGTCAGTGAAACGTCGCGAAGTTCGATGACGGCTTCTGCGGTCACGGTTTGGTCCTATATGGAAGTCAGAATTGCGGGCACGTTTCGTCATATGGGCTTTTGTGCATGGCTTTCAAACGTTTCGTTCTTTCTGCCGCAACACTGCTGGTTGCCGCAATCCTGGCCGGCACCCCGGCAGCAGCCGAACCGCGCAAGATCGTCGGGTTCGGCGACAGTCTCATGGCTGGATACGGGCTGGATGCCGGGCAAGGCTTCCCCGAAAGGCTGCAAGCAGCGCTTAAAGTCAAAGGTCACGATGTCGTGATCGCCAATGCCGGCGTGTCGGGAGATACCACCAGCGGCGGGCTGGCGCGGCTCGATTGGTCGGTGCCCGACGGAACGGAGATCGTCATCCTTGAACTCGGGGCCAACGACATGCTGCGCGGTGTGACTCCCGACGTCACCCGGCAGAACCTTGGCGAGATGATCAAGCGGCTGCAAGCGCGCGACATCAAGGTTTTGTTGGCCGGAATGCGTGCCGCACCCAATCTGGGACCGGATTATCAGGCGGCGTTCGACTCCATCTATCCTGAGCTTTCGAAGGAGTATGGCGTGCCGCTCTACCCGTTCTTTCTCGACGGCGTCGCCGCTGACCGGCAGTTTCTTCAGGCAGATGGTATGCATCCAACGGCTGTCGGTATCGACCGTATGGTCGAGCGCTTCGCGCCGGCAGTGGAAAAAATCCTCACCGAAAAGGGAAGTTCATGACGGAAAATCAACTAGGACTACCCGATAATTAAGCTTCCGCTGCGTAACGTGTTTTGTTGTTGCAACGGTCGTTATGGGCTTGCCGCAACCATCGATCGGTGATTCCGTCGGGGTGTGAGTGCGATTCGAGGAAGGGAGGCTTTTAATGCCACGTCTTTTCACCGCCCTCGAGATACCCCGTGACGCAGCGCTTTCGCTGTCGCTCCTGCGGGGAGGACTGCCCGGCGCACGCTGGATCGACGTCGAGAATTATCACATCACCTTGCGCTTCATCGGAGATGTCGAAGGCCATGTGGCCGACGAAATCGCCAACGCGCTTGATCGCGTCAGGCGGCCATCGTTTCAGCTGAGGCTTTCCGGTGTCGGCGCTTTCGGCTCGAAAAAGCCGCATTCGATTTGGGCTGGCGCCGAGGCCTCGCCGGACATGGCGGCGCTGCAGGGCGAAATCGACCGCATCTGCCAGCGCCTTGGCGTTCCCACCGACCCCCGCAAATTCATGCCGCATGTGACTCTGGCGCGGCTGCGCAACACAAGCCCGATCGATGTCGCGCATTATCTTTCGGCACACGGCAACTTCTCGGCGGCGCCGTTCAAGGTCGGGCGCTTCGTGCTGATGTCTTCGCGAGACTCTGTCGGCGGCGGTCCCTATGTCATTGAGGAAGCCTGGCCGCTGGCCGGCGTAGACACTCGCGTCAACGTAGTGGCCGAATTCTCGGACGTCTGGCGATAATGCATGTGGCCCAAAAGTGCGAGCGGATTTGGGGACAAACGACATGCATCAAAAGACCCGCTACTTCGCCTGAGCCGTCAAAATCTTGATCGCGAATGCCGAAAACACGCCGGCAAACAAATAGTCCACGATCCGCATCACGCGCGGGCTCTTGCGCAGCAAACCGGCGAATTTGTCGGCGGCGATCACCATTGGTGCCGTGATCGGGATTGAAAGCACGATGAAGAACATGCCAAGGAAAAACAGCTTTCCCGGCGCGTGAGGATCGGACGCGGACACGAACTGCGGCAGGAAGGTCATGAAAAACAGGATGATCTTCGGGTTCATCAAATTAATGCCGAGACCGGTCGCCCAGTTCTGAAACAGCGTGCGCGGCTTGCGCGGCGTCGCGTCCGGCGAGAAGGCCGAGCCCTTGCGGATGGCCTGAAACGCCAGCCAGACCAGATATCCCGCGCCGAAAATCTTCAAGGCGAAGAAGGCGTTCGGCGAAGCGACGATAAGCGCCGACAGGCCCAGCGCCACCAATGCCGAGTGGATGATGATGCCGGTCAAGGCGCCGGCCATGCAGGCGAAGCCGGAGGCGCGGCCTTCCGACAGCGCCCGCCCGACAAACAGCGTCATGTCGGGACCTGGTGTGATTGCGATGATGAAGGTGGCGAGCGCGAACTGGGCGATCGTCGAGATGTCGGGTATGAAGGTCATGAGCGCCTCGCGGAACGCCGATGCTCATAACTCCATGCCGAGATTGCCGCAAGGTCGAGAACCGTCACGGCGTGCCGGTCGCGCCCCGCAATTCGTCGGTAGCGACTTGCGGATCGCTCAACGCATATTCGGCGCCATTCCATTTCCAGTGCATTGGCCCGTAGCCGCCGGACGGCTCCAATGTGACAAGATTCGGCCAGCCGCCATTCGAGGCTTTCGGATCGACGTAGATGGCCAGGCCTTCGGTGTTGTAGATCTGCTTCCACTCCTCGGTCGCGGACGAACGGAGAAAACCGAACAGCGAGCAGCCGGTGCGCCCATAGTACCAGGACGAGCCGCAAACCGTCGCAAACAACATCTCACGGCCCTCGCCGCGATCCAGCCGTACCGCGGCTATTTTCGGTTTCGCTGAAGTCGCGGCGCGGAAAAGCTTCATCTCTGCATCAAGCAAGGGAACAGCGGTCTCGACCGCCGGATCGGTTTCCGACATGGCGATCTGCTGAAACGCCGACATATCGACCTGGCTGCAGCGCGGCGCGATCGCCTCTATGACGGCTCGCGACTTCAGCAGCGGGAAGCTCGCATTGGGCGCGCCCTCATCGGCGCCGATGCCGACGACCAATTCGTCACCGGACTTCAGCCCTTCAATCATCTCGTAGCTCACCGGAAGCGTCATCAATCCTGCCGCCTGATCCGCTTTCACCGGGAACGACTCGCCATCGATCGTCACCTTGGAGAGCGCCGGCGCCGGGTTGGCGTCTTGTATGTCGGTTCTCAGTCTCAACGACCAGCGCTGTTCGATGCAAACCAGCGAGCCGCCGGTGATCACCGTGGCTTTTGCGGGTACCGGCAGGATGGCGGCCGCGCCACTGCCTGCCTCTTCCCAGCTTTCGGATGCTACCGCTGAACCAGCAGCACCCGACAAAATCGCGACCAACAGGGCGCTGCTGCGCGTCAACGGGCGAATGCACCGGTGTAGGCGATTCATGCAAAAAGGCGTCATTATCGTCATCGACACGTGCCCACACGCTATTCGGGGGGAGAATCACAAAAGCTTAAGCGAGTGGCGTCTTTGTGGCCAAGCTTGGTCCGACCCTGGCAGCGACCCTTGCCCGGTAAGGCATTCCTGCTATTAGTGCCGCCCGAAAACAGGCGGCGCTGCCGCATTTTGAACGCCGGGGACATCATGTCGAAGTGGAAAGACGTCAAGAAGGTCGTGCTCGCCTATTCGGGGGGGCTTGATACTTCGATCATCCTGAAATGGCTGCAGACCGAACTCGGCGCCGAGGTCGTCACCTTCACGGCCGATCTCGGCCAGGGGGGCGAGCTTGAGCCGGCGCGCAGGAAAGCGGAGATGATGGGGATCAAGCAGATCTTCATCCGCGACGTGCGCGAGGAGTTCATCAAGGATTTCGTCTTTCCGATGTTCCGCGCCAATACGGTCTATGAAGGGCAGTACCTGCTCGGCACGTCGATTGCCCGCCCGCTCATCTCCAGGCATCTGGTCGAGATCGCCAGGGAGACCGGCGCCGACGCGGTCGCCCATGGCGCCACCGGCAAGGGCAATGACCAGGTTCGCTTCGAACTGTCGGCCTACTCGCTCAACCCCGACATCAAGGTCATCGCACCATGGCGCGACTGGTCGTTCAAGTCGCGCACCGATCTTTTGAACTTCGCCCGTGATCACCAGATTCCGATCGCCAGGGACAAGCAGGGCGAGGCGCCGTTCTCGGTCGACGCCAATCTCCTGCACTCCTCGTCCGAAGGCAAGGTTCTGGAAGATCCGTGGCAGGAGCCGCCGGAGTATGTCCACCAGCGCACGATTTCGCCGATGGATGCGCCGGATGCCTTCACTGAAATCACGATCGAATTCAAGCGCGGCGATCCGGCCGCGCTGAACGGCAAGGCGCTGTCGCCGGCGACCCTTTTCGCAGCGCTGAACGATCTCGGCCGCGACAACGGCATCGGCCGGCTCGATCTGGTCGAGAACCGCTTCGTCGGCATGAAGAGCCGCGGTGTCTACGAAACGCCGGGCGGCACCATTCTACTGGCCGCGCACCGCGCAATCGAGTCGATCACACTCGACCGTGGAGCGGGACATTTGAAGGATGAGATCATGCCGCGCTTCGCAGAGCTGATCTACAACGGCTTCTGGTTCGCCCCTGAGCGCGAAATGCTGCAGGCGCTGATCGACAAGAGCCAGGAGGACGTCGAGGGCGAGGTGCGGATGAAGCTCTACAAGGGCAACGTCATCGTCACCGGCCGGCGCTCGAAGAAGTCGCTCTATTCCGACGCTCTGGTGACCTTCGAGGACGATCGCGGCGCCTATGACCAGAAGGACGCGGCTGGCTTCATCCGCCTCAACGCGCTGCGGCTGAGAACCCTCGCGGCACGCGACCGCAAAGGCTGATCCATCAGCGGCGCCGGCTCAGGCCGGCGCTTCGGCCGTCTGCGCAGCCGTCTGCGCAGCCTTCTGCCGCCGCAGTGTCTCCTGCGCGGCCGCCGCTGCCGCATCGTCGCTACCGCCCGACACCTGTACGGTCGGCGTCGCGATCTTGATGCCGTTCTCCTCGAAGGCCTTCTTGATCATCAGCAATGCCTTGCGTTTGATGCCGAATTGCTCGCCAGGCTTGGTCATCAGCTTCATGCGGATGACGATCGCAAAATCCCCGAAACTATCAACGCCCTGCATCTTCAAGGGTTGAAGCGTGCTGTGCTTGAATTCGGGGTCCTCCGCGAGCTCCAGGCCGATCTTCTTGATCAACTTCCTGGCCAGATCGACGTCGGAATCGTAGGTTATGTTGATCATCATCTTCTCGATCACCCAGTCGCGGCTCATATTCTGGACCGCACCAAGATCGCCGAAAGGCACCGTGAAGATTGGCCCGCGCTGGTGGCGCAGGCGCACGGAACGCAGACTGAAGGATTCGACCGTACCCTTGTAGCTTCCGCTCTGGATGTATTCGCCGACGCGGAAAGCGTCGTCTAGCATGAAGAACACTCCGCTGATGACGTCCTTTACCAGCGTCTGCGATCCGAAGCCGATGGCCACCCCAAAAATCCCTGCGCCGGCGATCAAAGGTCCGATCGCAATACCCATGCCAGATAGGATTGTCAGCACCGCAACCACAGCAATGAAGGCCGCGAGCACGTTCTTAAAGATCGGCAGCAACGTTCGGAGCCGGCCGCTGCGTGCGATCTCGTCCGGCGTGCCGCTCTGTTGCGCGGCGAGTTCAAGCCGGTAGGCGATTAGGGCTTTGCAGACATGCCAGAGCAGATCGGCAATCAGCAGGATGATGATGCCGTGGAGCAACCCGGCGACAATACGTTCGACCGCGTCGCTCTCGCCCCAGGCGACCGTCCTCACGATATGTAGGCCAGCCACGCCACCGCTGCTGCGATCAGCAAGGCGCGCGCGCCACGAATAATGAGGACGTTCGTCAGCGTTCCGATCAACGTGGTCGCGCCGTTGCGGCCGGCAATGCTGGCGGCGATGTGGCCAATGCCTGAGATCGCCTTGGGCAACAGCAGCGCGTAGATGCCTATCCATAGGATTCCGATAAGACCCGCGACCCATATGAGCCACAGGATCACCAGATAGAAGGTCACCAGCCAGGCCTTTGTCAGGGAGAATATCTCCCCCGCGCGCGGCCGGCGCCATACGCATTCAATGGCAGCGGCGAGAAGACCGAGCCCAAAAAAGTAAGCCACAAGCTGGGTCGACTCGCGCGAGAAAGTGAGGAATGGCATCAAGCTGGCGATTGCCCAGCCAAGCAGGAAAATGCCGGCGAGGACTTGGACGCGCAAATACCAGAAGCGCGCTTCATCGTCGTCAAGCTGCAGCAGCCGTGCCGATCGGCGGGGCGTCGAACCCTCTGGGGCAAGGACAAGCCGTGCCAGTGTACGAACAAGGCGGAACAGGATGAACGCGAGCAGATAGGTCAGCACGAATTTTCGAAGTAAAGGCGGCCAATCGAACACGAGGAACAAGCCGGCGCTGGCGAGCGTGAACACCAGCAATGGAATAAGATCGGCCAGCAGGTTCAACGGTGGTTCAGCCGTCGTGTCTTGCGGCTCGGCCTCTTCCGCGCGGCTAATCACCCGCCGGAACAGCCACTCGGCGGCAAAGCCGACACCAAGCAATATGGCGACAATGAGCGCCACCTTGCCGGGCTGCCCTGCGTTCAAATCGGCGCTGGCGACACCTGCCGCTCTCGAGAATTCCGCCGGAAAATTGGCAAATGCAATTTTCAGCCTGCCAATGTGGTTGCGGATTTGCGTCTCCATATCGTGCGCGCCACTGGCGACCGAGTCCTCAGGCGCCGCTGGCGGAACCGCCGGCTTTGAATCCAGCCAGGCCTTGACCTCGGGATCGTTGAGAAGCTGAAGCCATTGCTTCACCTTTTCAGGTGGCGGTGCTGCCTCAGCCGGCGCTGTTTGTGCAATGGCGGCGCCGTGAAGCAATCCGAGAACAAAAAGCCCGGCCGCAACCGCGGAGATCATTCGCATCAGCATTCTCATCATACTCTCCGAGTATCGCAAAGCTTCCAGACCTGACCGGAGCGCGGCGAAAAAAACGCAGTGAAGCTAGCCAATCACAGACCGTAAGCGGCATCAGCAAATGCGGCAGTTCAGGAATTGCAAGGATTGCTGACCGATACCCCCCGGTCGCCTCGGCTATAACCACTGTGCGTTAGCGTGCACGCTAGCACCAGAATCCGTCGGTGGAAATCCGCGCCGGGGTTGGAAACCAGTTTTGCGCGGTTTGGTTGATCGAACGGGACGGTGCAGTTGCCCGGCGACGGCAAACGCGGATAATGCGTCAAGCATTCCGCAGGAAGGTGATTGGAAATGGAAAATGCAAAGCCGATCGCAACTGCTCCGTTGGACGGCCGCAAAGTCAGGGTCGTCTGGACCGATGCCGACGGGCAGGAAAACAAATCACTCGGGCAATACCGATCGCTGGAGCGGATGCGGCGGTCCGGCGGCGATTGGGACGAGAGCGATGCTGGCTGGTGGGTGTTTGTCGATGGCTCGACCCAGAAAAAGGTAGTGCCACATTCCTGGCTCAGCCGCGAAGACGATGAATAGCCGTCCTCAATGATCCGGCCTGCGTCCGGCTTCATGCCGCCAGCGATGTCTCCGCCAGCTTCACCCAATAACTCACACCATGAGGGATCACCTCGTCGTTGAAATCGTAGGCGGGGTGATGAAGGTTGGCGCTTTCGCCATTGCCTATGAAGATGAAGGCGCCTGGCCGGCTTTCCAGCATGTAGGAGAAATCCTCGCCGCCCATAAGTGGCTGGATAGCGCGGTGCACCTGCGGGTCGCCAGCGACCGTTGCCGCGACGTCGCCGGCGATAATCGTCTGGTGGGGATCGTTGACGGTCACCGGATAGTTCGAGTCGAAATCGAACTCGATGGCTGCGCCGAAAGTTGCAGCTGTGCCATTACAGATCGCCTGCATGCGGGCCTGCGCCGTCGCGGCGACTTCCTTGCGCAGGGTGCGCACCGTGCCTGCGAGTTCCGCCCGTTCAGGGATGACGTTGTAAGCCTCGCCTGCGTGGAACTTAGTCACCGACACGACAATCGCATCCAGCGGATCGATCGTCCGTGAGGCGATGGTCTGCAGCGCCACCACGAGATGGCTCGCCGTCACCACTGGATCGATCGCGCGATGCGGCATCGCGGCGTGACCACCACGGCCCTTTATCTTGATGGTGAATTCAGCGGTGGCCGCCATGATCGGACCGGGCCGGATGGCGAATTGGCCGATCGGCAGCCGGGCATGTTGTGCATGCCGAAGACCTTCTGGATGCCGAAGCGCTCCATCATGCCATCCTTCACCATCGCCAACCCGCCAGCGCCGCCTTCTTCCGCCGGCTGGAAGATGACCGCTACCGAGCCCGCGAAATTGCGCGTCTCGGCAAGGTATTTGGCGGCGCCAAGCAACATGGCGCTATGCCCGTCATGGCCGCAGGCGTGCATTTTTCCGGGATTGCGCGATGCATAGGGCTTGCCGCTTTCCTCTCGGATAGGGAGTGCATCCATGTCGGCGCGCAGCCCGACCGTTCCGCCCGCGCCGAGCCCGCCCCTGATCACGCCGACAACACCGGTGCGGCCGATACCGGTCACGACATCGTCACAGCCGAATGCTTTGAGCTTTTCCTCCACGAATTTTGCCGTCTCGAAGACATCATAATTGATCTCGGGGTTCTGATGCAGATGGCGGCGCCAACCGGCAATCTCGTTCTGCATCTCGGCGACTCGATTCAAAATCGGCATATGCGGTGTTCCATTCCGTTTCCCATGACCGCGTGCGCGTCACAGGGGCTTTGCCATCTTGGCGTCACATAGGCTAAATAGGTCATTCGGCGATCAGGGTTTCGTGAAGATTTACCCTTACCGGCGCAAGATGCGAATGGCACAAGCTTATTGACCCAGGCTCAACGACGGCAAGAGGTTATTTCCGACAGATGATGCGGCGCATTCTGCTTTTCTCCCTGGCGCTCACCGGCGCGATCGCGACCTCGGTGCTTCACGCGCTTCCGGTGGCTGCCAACCCGTCCATCCTGGTCGATACCCAGACCGGCCGGGTGATCGAGAGCGACGACCCGTTCCAGCGCTGGTTTCCGGCCTCGCTGACCAAGTTGATGACCACCTATGTGGTGTTCCGTGCGATCCAGAATGGAGAGATCACCTTTTCGTCGCCGGTAACGATTTCCAAGAACGCGGCCAAGCTTCCGCCCAGCAAGATGGGCTACAAGCCAGGCTCGGTGCTCACCGTCGACAACGCCATCAAGATCATCATGGTCAAGTCGGCCAACGATATAGCAGCCTCGATCGGCGAAAGCGTTGCAGGCACGCAAGCCGCCTTCGCGGCGCGCATGAACGACAAATCGAGGCGGCTTGGAATGACCAATTCCCACTGGGTCAACCAGCACGGGCTGCATGATGAAGCGCAATTTACCTCGGCGCGCGATCTGGCCGTCCTGGCAACGGCGCTGCGTCGTGAGTTCCCACAGTATCACGACTACTTCTCGATCGAGGGCCTGCTTGCCGGCAGCAAGAAGATCCCGAGCCACAACAATCTGCTCGCCCGCTATGACGGCGCCGACGGCATGAAGACCGGCTATACCTGCCCGGCCGGCTTCAATCTCGTGGCCTCCGCCACCCGTAATGGCCGCACACTGATGGCGGTGGTGGTCGGCGGCAAGTCTGTCGATGCACGCGACGAGAAGGCGGCGGAAATGCTGTCTCGCGGCTTCGGTAGCGCACCCGGCACCGGACCGATGCTGGGCGAGCTGATGCGTACGACACCCGGCGCAAATGTCCCGGTCAACATGGTCCAGAAGCTCTGCTCGAAGGAAGCGCGCGCCGCGCGCAACAAGAAATGGAAGGAGCTTCAGGCGGCAATCAAGGCCGGGAAGGTCAAGCTAGTCGAGCCTATCTACTCGGCGGACCTGCCGCGTCCGCGCAAGCTCGTGCCGATCCAGCTTGGCGGCGCGGAGGGGCCCGTACCCGGCGTGGTGGCGGAAGCGCAAGCCTATGCGGATGTGCCGATCCCGACATGGCGGCCTGACCTGCCGTTGCCGGGTCTGCGCACCGCCGAGCAGGGCGATGCGGCCGCCGTCCATTAGGCTGTGGCCTTGACTGATTTTCCGATTCCCGTTTCGGTGCTCACCGGCTTTCTCGGTGCCGGCAAGACGACGCTGCTCAATCGCCTGCTGAAAGACCCGGCGCTGAAAGACACCGCCGTGATCATCAATGAGTTCGGCGACGTCGCCATTGACCATTTGCTCGTCGAGCAAGCATCGGACGGCGTTATCCAGCTGTCCGACGGTTGCCTCTGCTGTACCGTGCGCGGCGAACTGGTGGACACGCTCGCCGATCTGATCGACCGGGCGCAGACGGGGCGCATCGACAATTTGGCGCGTGTCGTCATCGAAACCACCGGTCTGGCCGATCCGGCGCCGGTGCTGCAATCGATCATGGCGCATCCGGTTCTGGTGCAGGCGTTCCGGTTGGACGGCGTGATCACGCTGGTCGATGCGGTGAACGGGGCGTCGACACTCGACAATCACATCGAGGCGGTGAAGCAGGTGGCCGTCGCCGACCGGCTGGTGCTGACAAAGGCCGATCTGGTCGACGATGCGAGCACGCTGGACGCGCTGAAGGACCGGCTGGGCGCGCTCAATCCCAACGCTTCCATCATCGATGTTGACGATGCGGGTCCGGCCTCGCTGCTTGCCTGCGGGCTCTACGATCCCGCGACCAAGACCGGCGATGTGCGGCGGTGGCTTGGCGAAGCGACGGAACACGATCACCGCCACCATGACCATCAGCACCACGGCCACAACCACCACACGCATGACGAGCGGGTAAGATCATTCTCGCTGGTGCATGACGGGCCGGTGCCCTACGCGGCGATCGAAATGTTCCTCGACCTGCTCCTGTCCGTGCATGGCGGCAAGCTGTTGCGCATGAAGGGCGTTATCGAATTGCGTGAAAGCCCTGAGCGTCCGCTGGTGATCCATGGCGTGCAGCGCACCCTGCATCCGCCGGCGCGCCTGCCGGTCTGGCCCTCAGGGCCGCGCGGCGTGCGGCTGGTTCTGATCGCGCTGGACATGCCGGAGAATTACATCCGCAAGCTGTTCGCGCTCATCACCAATGAGCCCGGTATCGACACGCCGGACCGCGCGGCGGTCGAGGACAATCCGCTCGGTATTCCGGGCTTCATGCGATAGGCGGTTCGCCCCAGCGCTGGCAACGTCGTTGGATCAGGCGTTCGGCACGTAGGCAGGCGGCGGTGTGATGCCTGCGGGTATAGGTCCCCACTGGTTCTCGTGCATCTGCGTGGGGATCAATGTGAAGACGAAGATAATTAGCCCGCCAATGTAAGGGATCAGGATCAGCAGGTACAGCCAGCCTGAAAGCCCGATGTCGTGCTGGCGGCGTACCGTGATTGCAATACTTGGAACAATCGACGCCAGTAACCACAGACCCAAAATAATGAGCGTCACAAACGGGAATCCGTCATCGTCCATGAATCCCATGGCCGCATCCAAGGCCGTTGTCGCAATCGTGAGCGCAATGGTGATCAGGTACCAGAACAAGACAAATCCCCAATATTCCTTGCGGCGTGCGCGCCCTTGAAAGTTGGCATAGTTTGTCGTCAGGGCATGCTTGAAGTAGCTCCAGAGGCCCGTGTTTGTCGGAGCGCCGTAATCAGTCGACGCATGGCGCCCAAACTGCTGTGTAGCGGGTCCTTGCGCATAGGTTTGCGCCGATGACGAGCTGCCGACCGACGGCACGCTTCCCGCCTGTACGCGGATTGAGAAGACGTTCTTCGCCTGGCCGCCATTCGCCTCGAATTCGACCTGCGTACCCTTACCGAGAGACGTCTCGCGTCTTAGATCCTCGCGTCTGAAAGTGTAGCGATTGCCATCGGCGCCACTGATGAAGCCAAAACCCTGGCTTTCGTCGTAGTGGAGTATCTCGCCGCGCATCGTTCTGGCTCCCTTTGGATTTATCGCGACACTGTTCAAAACTTTTGTCGTGGTGCAAGGGCGACATGACGGAATTCACCACGGAAACTCAGCTGAAGCCAATAAACCTGCCGGCCAGAATCACTGCGGTCCAAATCATCGCGGAAACCCCGGCGAAAAGTCGTCTAAGGTTCGCAGGCCGCAACGGTTCCCCCGAGACCACCACAAACAGTGCCAAATTGACACCGGCGAGTGCAATGAGAGCCATCTTCACGAGAAAGATCGGCATCACCGCATACTCGGTCGCGCGAACCGAGAACAAGGCAAGCCCGCTCAACACCGCAATCGCGAATGCGCCCAGAGCGACATTGCGCATTACGTCGACAAAAGCCTCTTCCGGCAGCCTGGCGAAAGCGCCGGCGATGCGAAAGTCTATCATCCACACCGAGGCAAAAAGTGTACCGATGGCGGCGATATGCAGGGCGCTCACGGTCGGATAGACGTAGAACGACCCCTTGAGCAGTCTTGCGAAGCCGGATTGTTCTATTGCAGTGAGAAGGTCCAAAGCGGCGGTCAAGCCGGCGGGACGCGCCCCGGATAGACGTCATACGTCTTTCCGTTGACGACGATCCTCACCGCCTTCATGCGTTTTTCGGCTTCGTCGCGTGAACGGTGGCCAATTGCCACCACCTCATCGCCGGATTTCGCCGCGTCTTCCGTGAATCCCGCCTGGATCGTGGCGGCTGGCGGCGCCAGTTCGACCCGCCAACGCTCGCCTTCGACATCGACATCGAGCGTCGCGTGCGGGTTGCCGACATAGACGTCCACTATGGTTCCCGTGAGCTGGAAGAAGCCGTCCTGTGTCCACGACCACCCATGATGGGCAAGCGCCGGCAATGTGGTCGCGAGTGCGATCATGCCAGCAATCGTCAATCTGTGAGCATCCCGAAGCATTGCTTTCACTCCTGCCGATCCCTTTAAACCAAGGGTCAGGACCTGTTAATCTGGTCGAAATGGTGTAAGGCCATCTGTTCGGATACGCGGAGCGAAGGCGCGGGACGCCATTCGGCTTTCAAGCCCTTCGCGACAAAGTAGCCGGGCAGATGGACCACATCCGAAGGACGCCGAACGGCTGCGACCTGCTGCGTCGAACCGCTCGGACGGGGAGTAGACCCCGACCTTCGCGCTTCTCCTTGCATCTCTTTGCCGTTTCAGGCGCCATTTCGATCATATTATCAGGTCCTGACCCTAGGCTCGACCGGCCGGCAGTCAAATCAAATCGAAATGAAGTGAAGCTTGGTTCGTCCGGTTGGTCGTGGAGTCATGAAATTTACGACCTAGGATTTGCCCCGGCGCAGGTCGAGCGCCAGCAATTCATCGTCGAAATAGTGGCCATCGACAAACAGTGCGTCTCGTTCCAAACCGTAGGCTACGAAGCCCAGCGAGTGGTACAGCCGGCGGGCCGGTTCGTTGTTGGCTCTCACCGTGCAATGCAGGATCACGCCCAGCGCGCGGGCATGGTCGACAACCGCCTCGACCAGCCTGCGGCCGAGCCTTGCCGCTTGCCACCGCGGCGCGACATAGACCGCGATCATGATGCCCTTGTGCCGGGTTTTCGGACGCGAATTGCCGACATAGCCTGCAATCCCTACCAGAGTGCCGTCGGCAAACGCACCGAAAAAGATGCCGGGCGGCGACGGCACGGCGCGCGCCACCATCTCTTCGTCGGTCAACGCTGCTTCTTCCTCAACGCTGGCGGTAAAAGCATCGGGAACATCGGCAAGTGCAGCGATCCGCAGCGCGCCAAACGCCGGCGCATCGTCCGCCGTCAACGGACGGATTTCGATCTCGGCGCCAGTCATTTGACCGGCTTGCTCGCGCCGATGGAGAAAGAAAGCGGAACACGGGGATGGTGCGGCGCAAGTACGAATTGATCGTCGCCGATGTAGACCATATCCGGCGTCGCTTTCCAGGTGATGATCTCATGCTCATTGAGAAAATCGATCGCAAGGCCGGCCCGCACGAGAGCGTTTACGATGTCGGAAAGCGGGTGGAACCACTCATAGCAGCGGGTGTGGACCAGCGGCCGCTCATCGCCGGTGTAAGTCATTGCCTCGTCGGAAATCAGCGGGGTCTCGCTGGGTGTCCTCCAATCGTACGTCAAGTCCAGCCGCCCTTCACGAAGCTCGAACTGATAGAGGTGCGGATGGCCATCGAGCAGATAAAGTCGGCCGCCGGGCCTCAACAGCGCCGCGACAACGCGCCCCCACCGAAAAATGTCGTCCAGCCAGTTGATCGCGCCCCAGGAGACGAAAACCAGGTCGTAGGTTTCACCAACCGCTTCGACCGCATCGTAGACGCTGGCTTCCACGAAGCGCACATTAGTTCCGGCTCTTTGCGCAAAGTCGCGTGCCGCCACGATCGATTTTGGCGAGAAATCCAGGCCGGTGACACTCTTCGCACCGAGATGCTTGAGGCTGATTGTGTCCAGTCCGATATGGCTTTGCAGGTGAACGACATCCTTGCCGCTCAGATCGCCGATCTCGCTAGCTTCGAGCGGATGCAGCGACGAGCCGCCCGTCAGAACCGTGGCGATGTTGTAGCTGCCCGTTGTATCGGTGGAATGCAACGCGGCGCGATCGTCCCAATTGAGGCGATTAGCCTTCTGGAATTCGTCCATCAACTCGCTCCAATAAAAAAGGCGGCTCGAAGGCCGCCTTTCCAAGGTCGTGGACCTGCCTTATTCGGCGGCGGCCTTCTTTTCGGCGGCAAGCGCCTGCGCAGCGGCGATCTTCTCGGCCTCCAGCTTTGCCTTCTCGGTGTTCAGCGCTTCACGCTCGGAGTCGTTCAGCTTGCGGGCGCGCACGCCGGTATTTTCGGAGATGCGAGCCGACTTGCCGCGACGATCGCGCAGATAGTAGAGCTTGGCGCGGCGCACCTTACCGCGGCGCACGATCTCAACGGCCTCAACGGCGGGCGAGTAGATTGGAAACACGCGTTCCACACCTTCGCCATAGGAAATCTTGCGGACGGTGAAGCTCTCCTGGAAGCCGGCGCCGGAGCGGGCGATCACCACGCCCTCATAGGCCTGGAGACGAGTACGTGAGCCTTCCGTGACGCGCACCTGAACGCGGACGGTATCGCCCGGCTGGAATTCGGGAAGGGTGCGCTTGGCTTCAATCTTGGCGGCCTGTTCGGCCTCGAGCTGACGGATGATATCCATCGGACTGTTCCTTTCTTGCTTCTCGACAGCCAGAGCGCCCAACGCTTGCCTTGCAGTTCAAATGACCACTCGGCTATGCCGTCTCGAACTCGAGAGGCAGGGGCGAATTCACCGTTCTTATGACGGACCCCGGTCGATTGTTCTTCCGGTTCGGGCGCGGCGATACACCATTCCGACCGCTTTGTCACGCCTGAGCGCGCAGGAATCTCGTGGTTAGCGGTTCAACCGGTTGTGGAACTGTGTGCCAGCTTGCGTATCGGATAACGCACCCCTAGTGATTTCCACCGCGCATCAAGGCAAGAACCTCCGTATGACCTTCATCGAGATCCTGATCCTATTCGGCGCCGGCCTTGTCTCGGGTGCGGTCAATGCCGTTGCGGGCGGGGGCACGTTCATTACTTTTGGTGCGATGAGCCTGCTCGGCGTGTCGCCGATTTCGGCGAATGCGACATCCTCGATCACCCAGTTTCCCGGCTACGTCACCTCGACGCTCGCCTATTGGAACGACATCAAGCAGTTTTGGCGCACGGCGGTGGTGCTTTGCCTGATTTCCTCTGCCGGCGCACTGGCCGGCGCGCTGATCCTGCTGGCGCTCGACAATCCGTCGTTTCGGGCAATGGTGCCGTGGCTGCTGATCGCCGCCACCGCGCTGTTCGCCGCGGGGCCGCGGTTGAAGCCGAAGCCCAAGCCCGGTCAGGAAGGCGCGTTGGCGCATTCGCCGCTTGGTTGGGCGATGCAATTCGCGACCGCAATTTATGGCGGATTCTTCGGCGCTGGCATGGGAGTAATGATGCTGGCGACGCTCGGCCTGACGCAGTCCGGCGACTATCACCGGCTAAACGCGATGAAGAACATGCTGGCCATGGTCATCGCGGCAGTGGCAATCCTCATCTTCGTTGGCGGCGGTGTCGTCGCCTGGCCGCAAGCTCTCGTGATGGTTCCCGGCGGCGCGCTGGGCGGCTATGCCGGCGTCTGGATCGCCAAACGCGTACCGCAGAACGCCGTCCGCGGCTTCGTCGTTGCGGTCGGCCTGCTTCTCGCGATCTACTACTTCGTGACAGGCTGAAACGGTCTGCCGAGCAGATCCGGTCGGCGTTCCTCAGTCAATCTCTCTGCCTGCTCCCGCCGCCACTTCGCGATCCGAGCGTGATTGCCCGAAGTCAGAACCTCGGGAATAGTTTGTCCCTCGAACTCCTGCGGGCGCGTATAGTGCGGGTGCTCAAGCAGGCCGTTCTCAAAACTTTCCTCGTCGCCGGACATCGCATTGCCCATAACGCCGGACAGCAGCCGCACGACCGCGTCGAGCAGCACGATCGCCGCCGGTTCGCCGCCTGAGAGAATGAAATCTCCGACCGCGATCTCCTCAAGCTGTCGAGAATCAATGACCCGCTGGTCGATGCCTTCGAAGCGGCCGCACAGGATCACCGCGCCGGGACCGCTTGCAAGTTCACGCACACGGGCTTGGCTGAGCGGCTTGCCTCGAGGGCTCATCAGCAGGCGCGGCCGCGGATCGCCCTGCGGCGAGGCATCGTCGATGGCGCGCGCCAGCACGTCGGCGCGCATCACCATGCCGGGCCCGCCGCCGGCGGGCGTGTCATCGACGCTGCGGTGCTTGTCGAGCGCGAAATCCCGAATCTGAACGGCGTCGAGCGACCATGCGCCCTCGGCAAGTCCGCTTCCAGCCAGCGACATGCCGAGCGGACCCGGAAACATTTCCGGGTAAAGCGTCAGCACGGTGGCATGAAAGCTCACTGGTTGCCTCCGGCATCCTTCGGCCCGCGCGGACGCTGATTGAGGCCACCGGTATCCGAACCTTCGTCCACATTGTCTACCAAGCCGGCCGCCATCGTGTCGATGCGGACAAAACCATTGGCGACATCGACCTCCGGAACGGCAGCGCGCGTGAACGGGATCAGCACACCCTTCGTGCCGCCATGAGTGAACTCCAGAATGTCGCCGCCGCCAAAATTCTGAACCGCGGTAATTTTGCCGAGCGTCTGGTCGTTCTCGTCGCGAACAGCCAGCCCAACAAGGTCGGTGTGGTAGAACTCACCCTCCTCTCCATCGTCTGGCAGAGCCGAACGATCGATGAACAACTCAGTGCCGTTGAGCGCCTCGGCGGCGGTGCGGTCGGCAACCCCCTTGAACCGCACCACGACAACCGCTCCTGCGGGGCGGATGTCGAGCACCTCGAACGACCTCCCGTCCGACGAATAGAGCGGGCCATAATTACCGAGCGCCAGTGGGTCTCCGGTGAAGGTCTTCACCCGCACCTCGCCGCGAATGCCGTGCGCGGCGCCGATGACGGCCATGTGGACAGGATTTTTCAAGGCGGAGGTCCCGGTTTGCTGGCTGGATGCTCTAACGCATCGGCCCGAAAATCGAAATCGATTTTCGGAGGCTCTAGACTAGCAATCCAGCTATCGTAGGCTGGAAATATGAATATCAAGAATGGGTTGTCGCGATATCGCCAGCGAAAATTGATTTCGGCTTTCTGCGCTGATCTCACGGCAACGCAGGCGGCCCAACTTCTGGATCTGAATCGCAACACCGTCAATCGCTACTATCGCATTTTCCGCGAGCGGATACGGGATCACCAAGCGTCCCTCAATCACCAGTTCCACGGCGTCGTTGAGGTTGACGAAAGCTACTTCGGAGCGAGCCGTCCTCGCGGCGTCGGCGGTCCCGGAAAGACCGGGCGCGGCACCAGCAAGCGCCCCGTCTTTGGCATCATTGAGCGCGGCGGCCAGGTTTTCACCGAAGTTGTCCCGGACACGAAAAGCAGACATTGCAGGATCTTATACGAGGCAAGGTCGCGTTCGGGGCGACCATCATGTCGGACGCCTACAGCAGCTATCACGGTCTCGTCGATGTCGGCTACGACCGGCATCTACGTCTGAAAAAGTACTACGCCGACAGGACATGGTTCGCCGATGGCGAGCTCCACATCAATGGCATCGAATCCTTCTGGTCCTTTGCAAAACGCAGGCTCGCCAAGTTCAACGGAACCACCAGGAACTTCGAGCTCCACATCAAGGAATGCGAGTGGCGATGGCGAAAAAATGCCGCTACGCTCGACCGCGAACTCCGAGGATTGCTAGTCTAGAGCCTTTTCGGAAAGCACGATGCGAAGTTTCAAATAGATACAGCGTCCTTTGCGCGTCCGAAAGGACGCGCGCCGCTGTAACGCTGACCCAAGCCCTTTTCAATCGCCACCATGTTCACGGCTTGCTAACCTCGCCGCATCAAGGTTTTGGCGTTTATGGGAAACAGGACCGTGCAGGAATTCCTCATTACCGCAAAACCCGACCTTCTGGCCGCCCGAGGGGCTTGGCTGACGATGCTTGGCAAGGAGCGGCGGCTCTCGGCTCTAACCGTCGAGGCCTATGAGCGCGACACGCGGCAGTTCCTGCAGTTCCTCACCGGCCATTGCGGCGGCGCCCCGGGCGTTTCGGACATCGCCAACCTGCGGCCCACCGATCTGCGCGCCTTTCTGGCATCACGGCGCAAGGATGGCGCCGGCGCCCGTACACTAGGTCGGGGGCTTGCGGGCGTGCGTTCCCTATTGAGGTTTCTGGAGCGCAAGGGCCTCGTCAACGCGGCAGGCGCCGCCGCCCTGCGCGCGCCAAAGCAACCAAAGTCGCTGCCAAAGCCGCTCACCGCGCCGGATGCACGACGCGTCGTCTCGGCAGAGGAACAGCTTGCCGAGGAGCCTTGGGTCGCGGCACGCGATGCGGCGGTGCTGACGCTGCTCTACGGTTCCGGCCTGCGCATTTCCGAAGCGCTCGGCCTTTCCGCCGACGTGCTATCGTCGCCCGGCGAGAACGTGTTGCGCGTCACTGGCAAGGGTGGCAAAACTCGGCTGGTGCCAGTGTTGCCCGCCGCTTTTCGGGCTGTCGCAGAATACCGGCGGCTTTGTCCATACCACCTCGACCCCAAGGCGTTGCTCTTTCGAGGCGCGCGCGGCGGGCCGCTCAATCCGGCTATCGTGCAGCGCGCGATGCGCAAGATGCGCAGCGCGCTCAATCTTCCCGAAACCGCTACGCCGCATGCGCTGCGCCACTCCTTCGCGACGCATCTGCTTGGCCGCGGCGGCGACCTGCGCGTCATTCAGGAACTGCTCGGTCACGCCAGCCTTTCTACCACCCAGATCTATACCGGCGTCGATACGGCGCGCCTCCTTGAGATCTATGATTCCGCCCATCCGAGGGCATAAATTGCGCAGGTTTTCATTACCGGATTAACGGTTTCGCCGTGATTGTCCTTTAACAACTCAAACATGAAACGCTTCATTGCCATCGCGGACCACAACGGGCTGCCGCTGCTCAAGCTTCTTGCGGGCTTCAACATACTGTTTCTCCTATCCTTCGCCGCCATGCTCGGCATGGCTGTCAGTCAGGCTCGCGCCGGCGAAACCTGCGGCGGCAGTGACATGCTGGCGGAAATGCAAGTAAGCGATCCGGCCGGATACACAAAACTCAAGGCGGAAGCCGCCGTCACCGAGAACGGCAACGGCCGCCTGTGGAAGATCGAGAAGGCAGGTCTCGAACCGTCCTATCTCTTCGGCACCATGCACGTCACCGATCCGCGCGTCACTACGCTGCCACCTGCCGCCCAGACCGCATACGACGACGCCGACACAGTGGTGCTCGAGACCACGGACATACTCGACCAGGCCAAGATGGGCACGGCGATGATGCAGAGGCCCGAACTGATGATGTTCACCGACGAAACGACTTTGCCGTCGCTGCTGCCGGCCGGCGAGATCGAGGCGTTCAACAAGGCGCTCGATGAGCGCGGCATCCCACCCTACAGCGTCACCAAAATGAAGCCGTGGATCATTTCGACAATGGTTTCGCTACCGGCCTGTGAACTTGCCCGGAAAGCCAGTGGTGCGCCGGTGCTTGACGAGAAGCTCGGCAAGGATGCGCTGGCGCAGGGCAAGAAGCTCGAAGGCCTGGAGACCGCAATCGGTCAGATCGAAGCGATGGCGTCGCTGCCGATGAATTTCCATGTGCAGGGATTGGTCGACACGCTGAAGCTCGGCAACCGCATGGACGACGTTAACGAGACGACCATCGTGCTCTACACGCGCGGCGACATCGATATGTTCTGGCCGCTGTTCCGCTCGTTGACGCCTTCGTCGGTCAGCGACGAGGGCTATATGGAGTTCGAGAAGACGATGGTGACCGCCCGTAACAAGACAATGGCGGAGAATGCTCAGCCGATCATCGATCGCGGCAACGCCTTTGTCGCTGTCGGCGCGCTGCATCTGCCCGGTCCGGACGGGCTGGTCTCGCTATTGCGCGAGGCCGGTTACACCGTCACGGCCGCAGCGCAGTGAGCGCTCGCGTCAAGCCGTCGAAACCGCGAGCGGCGCCGCGATGACGATTGACGCAGCGTTCACGCAAAGCGTGATTTGGCGCTGGTTCATACATTTGTTAGCTTAACGCAAGATGCAACGTTCAAAGGGATGATGCGCATGACGAAGGTTCTCCTGATCGCCACAGCGTTCGGGCTGGCTGCCTCGACTGCCCAAGCCTGCGAATTCCAGCGTTCAGCACAAGGCGACAAGGTCGATCAGACGACCGTCGCAAGCGTCACTGTCGCGCAGTCCGAGCCGGTAGCGACGGAGGTGGTAATTGTGCCGCCTGTTCCGGCGGAGGATATCGCGAACTAAGCATCAATCCGCGCCGGTTCCCTGCCCGGCGACTGATGCGCATGATCGTGGGGGCGGTCACGCGTGAACAATGGAGCGCTCTGCCCAACGGCCTGGCGCTCCATTTGTTTTGGAATATCTCCCCTCAAGTTTTCGTGAAACCGAATCACGCTTGGCGCGTTATGCCGCCATCGAAACCGATGGAGGACCGTTATGGCCAACCCTCAACGTGTGCCTGATCCCCAGGACCCGATGAATCCGGTTCCACCGCTCAGCTCCGATCCGTTTGACCAGCGGCTGAACCCGGCTAACACACAGGATCCCCGCTACAAGCAAACCATTTTGCAAGAACGCAGCGGCGGTACCGGCGTGCTGATCGCTGCCGTGGTGCTGGTCCTAGCAGTCGTGGCATATTTCGTATTCGCGCCGGGAACCGGAAACACCCCGACGACGGATCAGCCAGCGACAACCACCGAGCCAGCCGCTCCGGCGCCTGATGCCACTGCTCCGGCAGCTCCAGCTCCTGAAGCGACTGCTCCGGCAGCGCCAGCTGACCCGGCGCAGCCGGCACCTGATGCGATGACACCGGCTCCGGATGCAAACGCACCGGCAGCGCCGAATGCCTCGGGCACCACTCCGGCTCAGCCTGCGCCGGCAGAGCCTGCTCCGGCACAGTAAGGCTTAACGTCCCCCAGGAAGGGCGGCCCGCTACGACGGGCCGCCCTCTCAAGGGATCAAACATGGATCGGCTTGAAGAAGGCTGCGAGCGCCGCTTCCTTCACGGCTTCCGACATGGTCGGATGCGCATGGCAGGTGCGCGCCAGATCCTCTGACGACCCGCCAAATTCCATCAGCACCGCCGCCTCGTGGATCATCTCACCCGCGCCGAAGCCGAGGATGTGGACGCCAAGGACGCGATCGGTGGCCTTGTCCGCGAGGATTTTCACGAACCCGTCCGTATGCAGCATGGCCCGCGCCCGGCCGTTCGCCGTGAACGGGAACTTGCCGACCTTGTAGTCGATGCCAGCATTCTTCAGCTCTTCCTCGGTCTTGCCGACCGAGGCGACTTCGGGGCTGGTATAGACGACGCTGGGAATGACGTCATGGTTCACATGGCCGGCCTGGCCGGCGAGAAGCTCGGCGACCGCGACGCCTTCATCCTCTGCCTTGTGCGCCAGCATCGGTCCGGCAATCACGTCGCCGATTGCGTAGATCCCCGCCACGCTGGTGCGGAAATGGTCGTCGGTCTTCACCCGGCCGCGCTCGTCGACCTCAACGCCGGCATCGTCCAGTCCGAGCCCGTCTGAACAGGGCCGGCGGCCGGTGGCGATCAGCACGGCATCGGCTTCGATGGTTTCGGCGGCGCCACCTTTCACTGGTTCGAAGGTGATGCTGGCGCCCTTCTTGGTATTCTCTACGCCGGTGACCTTGGAACTGAGCTTGAGGTCAATGCCCTGCTTCGTCAGCATTCGGCCAAACTGCTTTGCAACCTCGCCGTCCATGCCACCGAGCACGGTGTCCAGATATTCGACCACTGTAACCTTGGAGCCCAGCCGGCCCCAGACCGAGCCTAGTTCCAGACCGATCACGCCGCCGCCGACCACAACCAGATGACCGGGGACCTTGTCGAACTCCAGCGCCCCGGTGGAGGACACGATGACCTTCTCGTCGATATCGACCTTGACGCCCGGAATACCGGAGACGTCCGAACCGGCGGCGATGACGATCGCCTTGGTCTCCAGTTCCTGCACCGCGCCGTCAGCAGAGGTGACTGATACCTTGCCGGCCGCGAGAATCTTGCCGGTTCCCTGAAACCCGTCGATCTTGTTCTTCTTGAACAGGAAGGCAACACCGTTGACGTTGGAGGCCACTGTAGCGTCCTTGTGCTCCATCATCCTCTTGAGATTGAGTTTCGGCTTGCCGACCTCGACGCCGAGCGTTTCGAAGCTATGTCCGGCCTCTGCGAACACTTCGGAAGCATGCAGCAACGCCTTGGACGGTATGCAACCGATATTGAGGCAGGTTCCTCCATAGGTGGCGCGCTTTTCAACCACGGCGACCTTCAGCCCAAGCTGGGCGGCCTTGATTGCGCAGACATAGCCTCCCGGACCGCTGCCAATCACCACGACGTCATAAGCCATTGCACTTTCCTTCCACTTCGGCGGTTAGCGGCCGCCACTTACGCTCAGAACAGCGCCGGTGATATAGGATGCCTCATCCGACAAAAGCCAGAGGATAGAGCGCGCAATTTCATCGGATTTGCCTTCGCGCTTCATCGGAATGAAGGCGCGCATCTGCGCGGCCCGTTCCGGCTGCCCGCCCGAAGCGTGGATTTCGGTGTCGATTATGCCCGGCCGTACGCAGTTCACACGCACGCCCTCCGTCGCAACCTCGTTGGCGAGGCCGACCGTCAGCGACTCCACGGCGCCCTTGGAGGCGGCGTAATCCACATATTGGCCGCCGGCGCCCAGCGTCGCCGCCACCGAGGACAGGTTGACAATAGCGCCGCCCTTGCCGCCATGGGCAGTCGACATGCGTTTCACCGCCTCGCGGGCGCAGAGGATCGACCCGATGACGTTGATGCGCATCATGCGCTCGAGTCGCTCAAGGCTCATCTCATCGACGCGCGCCTTCTGGTCGACGATCCCGGCGTTGTTGACGAAAGCATCGAGACGGCCGAATGCCTTATCCACCGCGCCAAACATGGCGAGCACGTCGGCCTCGCTGCCGACATCACCCCTGACGGCAATCGCCTCACCGCCTCCGGCCTTGATCTCCGCAACGACCTTGTTCGCCGCCGCCTCGTTCGAGGCATAGTTCACCGCAACGCGGTAACCGGCCATGGCGCCTAACAAGCAGGTGTCGGCGCCGATGCCGCGGCTACCGCCGGTAACGAACAGGACTTTTCCGTTGAAGCTCATTCCTGACAGCCTTTCTGTTCAAAAACGTCCCACGGCGGCTTTGGGAGCCCTTGTGGGCCAAACACCGGCGATTTGTGCAGGGCAGGCCCAAGATCTGTGAAGATAAGCCGCGACGGCGCGTCCGAGCCTTCCGCCGGCAGCAGCCCGATACTGCCAGTGCCATCAGCTGTATAGACGATGCCCTGCCAGAGCGTACAGGCGTCCATTTCCGCGCCGGTTACGTCGCCGATCGGGCAATTGTGGGTGATCATGCCATTTGGCCGCCCCTCGCCATCCGACCACATGACGATGCCTTCCAGCACGAACTCGCCGATCAGCATGCGGAACGTGTTGGTGACAACGGCATTGTCGCCGGTCGGCTGGAACTCCAGGGAGGCAACGCCGTCGCGCTCGCCATAGGTCGCAAGCTCGACCGGGCAGGCGGCGAGGGCCGGCGTCGTAAAAAGCAGTGTGAGGCCGGTCGCGAGCAGCTTCCGCATCGAGCCGGGTCAGTTCGCCTGCTGGGTGGCGAGCAGGCCGATCAAGACGACGCCCGTTACCTTGTTGAACCAACGGCCGCACGAGATGAACCGCTCGCGCACGGAAGTGATGGTGAAGAAGCTGGGGACGCCGACGAACCATATGACAAGCGCCGTCGCCATCAGCAGGCCGTAGACGCCTTGCACAGCAGCTGGGGTTTCGTGGCTAACGAGTGCCGAAAACAGCGAAAGAAAGAACAGTACAGGCTTCGGGTTCAGCGCATTGGTGACAAAGCCCATCAGGAAGCAGCGGACCGTCGAAACCGACGTGTGTTCGCCTGCGTCGGGAGAAATCTCGGCGGACGGAAGCTCGAAGGCCTTGGCCCGCAATGAGGTGACGCCGAGATAGAGCAGATAGGCAGCGCCGGCCCATTTCAGCAGGCTGAACAGGAACAGCGACTTCGACACGATCAGGCCGAGGCCGAGTATCGCATAGCTGATGTGGAACAGCAGCGACGCGCCGATGCCGAGGCCGGTGATGACTGCGGCGCGGCGGCCATGCACGACGCTCTGGCGCAGGACCAAAAGGAAATCGGCGCCGGGCGAGACGATGACGATGGAGAAGACTGCCATCAGGCCGAGGAATTCGAGGGCATACGGGGTCATCAGGAAGCTTTCGCTAGAGGTGCGTTGAAGGCCCAGACATGGCCGAACGGGTCGCGGATCCTGCCGTAGCGTGCTCCCCAGAACTGATCGGCGACCGGCATGGTGATTTCGGCGCCGGCCGTCGCCGCGCGTTTGACCGCCCGATCGACATCGAGCGGTGCCGGCAGGTTGATGCTGATGGTGAGCCCGGCGCCGCCATGTGTCTCCGGAGACAGAACATCAGGCGAGAATTCCGGGAACTCGTCATGCAACATCACCTCCGAACCAAACATCGTAAGATTGGCATGCAGCACGCGCTCGCCATCATCGGCCATCTGCTCGAAGGTCTCGACCGCTCCGAATGCCTTTTCGTACCAGGCGATGGCTTCCAGGCTGCGCTTGACGCAAAGATGCACCTGGATCGGCGGGATGTCGGGTTCGAACGCCATGGCGACTTTTCGCGATTGATCGTCATCCGACCCTATAGCCGTCTTGTTGCCAAACGGAAGAGACAGCTTTGTTCCTGCGGACGGTCCAGTGGCTCTGGAGCAAGATGAGATTAGGTTCGATCGTTCTGCCGGCAAACCAGCCCGGCCCTTCGGGTTTCCGGGCGACGCCCACTTTGTCAGCCCGCTCGGCCGTAGTCAGCTACGGCGTTCGCGACCCTCGCCTCGCCGTCCGTGAAACAGAACTGACCGAACCTAACCTCATCTTGCTCCTCGCCCCAGACCTCAGGTCATCAGGCGGATGACCATGAGCACAAGGCCGATAATCGACGCCAGCCAAACAATGGTTCGCAACACGGGCACACCAGCCGCGTAGAGCAACACATAGATCACGCGCGCGGCCAGCCAGATGATCGCACCGGTCGCGGCGATGCCACCCACCTTGCCGGTGATAACCAGTGCGAGCGTGAGCGCAATGAACGCCGGATAGGTTTCGATGAGATTGCGCAGCGCTCTCAACAGCCGCCCGGCAACGATGCTTTTTGAAACGCGCCCCTCATCGCGCGGGCTGAACAGATATTTCGGACCGAGATCGCCTGCGGCGGTCGCCTGCGCGACGACTTGAACAAGCAGGAGCACGACGCTCCAGCCGAGAACCCAAACCTCTGTGGATGCTGCTGCGGTTTCCATTTGAACCCCCTGCTTCAGCGAAGCCATCCGGATTCGCTGCGGTTATGTTACAGGAGAGTGTCGTGCGACGGCTATGGCTTCAGACAGAGCGGCGAAGAATTTTGCCAGTGCCAGGTTTCAATCCTGCAGGTTCACTGAATATCCTCGAACGGACTATCGATCTCGCCGTCGACAGGTAAAGCGGCCGTCTCCGTCGGAGTGATCTGCCGCGCCACCAGTTCGGGGGCGTCAGCGACCGTATCCATATTGGTGGTTTGGAAGGGCGCGCTAGGCGACGAGCTTGAGCCCGAGGATGCCGGCGACGATCAGGCCGATGCAGACAAGTCGTATCGCTGTCGCCGGTTCGCCCAGAAGCCATATGCCGAGGATCGCCGTGCCGATCGTGCCGATGCCGGTCCACACCGCGTAGGCCGTGCCGACGGGCAAGGTCTTTAGCGCAAGCCCCAGCAAGGCGAGGCTGACGATCATGCTGGCGACCGTCAAAAGCGACGGCGTCAACCGCGTAAAGCCCTCCGTGTATTTAAGGCCGATTGCCCAGCCGATCTCGAACAGTCCGGCGAAGAACAACATTGTCCAGGCCATTGGAAAACTCCTTCTGGCGGGCCGTCCCGTCCGTTCAAATCGAAGGTCGTCCCCCACGCGCCGTAAATGTAATGCCGGGCCGCCCTATTTGAAGAGTCGTATCGTTGTGCCAGTAGCTTAGAGCAGTCCGAACTTCTCCGCCTCGGTGCGCAAATTCTGGCGTGGACGCGGGCCGATCTGCTGGATCACCAGCCCGGCGGCCAAAGAGCCAAGATCGCCGCATTCCTGAAGGCTGTAGCCATTGGTGTAGCCGTAGAGGAAGCCGGCGGCGTAGAGATCGCCGGCGCCGGTCGTATCGACGATGTCGCGCACCGGGATCGCCTTGACCGTTACCGTCTCGTCGCCGCGCACGACCACCGAGCCTTTCTCGGAGCGCGTGACGGCACCGATCTTGCAGTCCTTGCGCAAGGCTTCCAGCGCGGCTTCGAACGAGCTTGTCTGGTAAAGCGACTTGATCTCGTGGCTATTAGCGAAAACGATGTCGACGGTGCCCGTGCGCATTAGGTCGAGGAACTCATCTCGGTAGCGATCGACGCAGAACGAGTCCGACAGCGTCATCGAAACCTCGCGGCCGGCCTCATGGGCGAGGCGCGCGGTCATGCGGATCGCATCCTTAGCGCGCGGCGGATCCCACAGATAACCTTCGAAATACGTGACCAGCGCGCCACGTGCCTTTTCCTGCTCGACATCCTCCGGTCCCAACTCGACGCAGGCGCCGAGATAGGTGTTCATCGAGCGCTCGCCATCCGGCGTTACGAAGATCATCGAGCGGGCGGTTGGCGGGGGACCTTTGAGCGGCTTGGTGTCGAAGGCGACGCCTTGGGCGCGGATGTCGTGGTAGTAGATCTCGCCAAGCGTATCCTCGGCTACCTTGCCGAAAAAGGCGGCGCGGCCGCCGAAGCCGGCAATGCCGGCTGCAGTGTTGCCGGCGCTACCGCCAGAGGCCTCGATCGCGGGTCCCATGCGCTCGTAAAGCAGGTTGGCGCGATCGGTATCGATCAAATTCATGGCGGCCTTGATGATGCCGTTCTCGACCAGGAACGCCTCGTCGGCCTGGGCGATGATATCGACGATCGCGTTGCCTATGCACAGCACATCGTATTGGCTCATGAAGAAACTCCAGCGGGCAAGACGTTGGCGTTCTTGCACATCGGCAGCGCGAAGGTCCAGACAGGCGAGACGGCAGCGCGAAAGTTTCTTGCGGCCAGCCTTATCAATACCAATATCGATCGCGTATTCGCATTTGGGTCGCGGGAGACACTGGCCGACATGATCATCGAAGCAGCGCAGGCGGCAGCTGGCCATCTCTTCAGTGCGCCCTTCCGTGGCGTCTTCTTCAAGACGATCGGCCTGACGATCCTCACCCTGATCGCCGCCTGGTTCGGACTAAGGGGCATCTTCGATTGGTTGGCCTTGCCATGGCTCGATGCCTTGCTCCCGGGCCTGCCGAGCTGGGCCGGCTGGCTGGGTGTGATCGCGGCAATCGTCGCCGGAATAGGGCTGGCTCTGGCGCTGGCGCTGCTGATCGCGCCAGCGACGGCGATCATCGCCGGCTTCTTCCTCGATGACGTCGCCGAACTGGTCGAGCGCACCGACTATCCCGCGGCTGCGCCCGGCCGACCGGTGCCCGCCCTTCGAAGCATAGTGCTGTCGCTGAAGTTCTTCGGCATCGTCGTCCTCGGTAATTTAATCGCTCTGATGCTCTTGCTGGTGCCTGGCGTGAACATCGGCGCATTCTTCGTGGTCAACGGCTACCTCATCGGCCGAGAGTTCTTCGAATTCGCCGCCATGCGCTTTGTGGCGGAAGACGAGGCAAAGGCCCTGCGCCGGCGCAATGCAGGAACGGTCTTCCTTGCCGGCCTGGTAATCGCCGCCTTCATGGCGGTGCCGCTGCTCAATCTTCTCTCGTCGCTATTTGCCTGCGCCATGATGGTGCATTTGCACAAGGTGGTTGCGAAAGCCGAACAGAGAGCGCGGTAAGACGGACTTTTTGCGCCAGTCGGCTATTGTAAAACCGCCACTCGCCTCGATAGGTATTGCGCATCGATCATATGGGGCTGGCAATGGCAAAGTCTGAAGGCGCGTTGAATTGGGTTGGAACGTCGGGTCCGCGCTTTGTGCAGCGGACAGCGCATCGGGAATGGCTGCTGTTGCAAGCCCGGAACCTGCTCGATTTTTTCCAGAACGCCATATTCAATCGCGCCGGTGGTTTCTACCCCCTCGACAATTCCGGCCGGCCGATTCCTGCAAAACCGGGCAATGATGGGGTGGTGCGCGAACTGCACGACACCTGCCGCATGGTCCACTGCTTCGCGGCGGCCCACATGCTGGGTGCCCCTGGCGCAAACCGCCATGTCGATCATGGCATGGCCTTCCTGTGGAATGGCCATCGCGACCTACGTAACGGCGGCTATTTCTGGGGTGTCGACGACAGCAAACCAACCAATCCTACCAAATGGGCCTACGGCCACGCCTTCGTGCTACTCGCCGCCTCGTCGGCCAAGGTCGTCGGACACCCCGATGCCGACAGGCTGCTGTCGGATGTAACGGAGGTCCTGCACACTCGCTTCTGGGACAAGGCGGCGGGGGCGACGACGGAGGAATACGCCGCCGATTGGCAGTCGCTCGGCGACTATCGCGGCCAGAATTCCAACATGCATCTGGCCGAATCGACCATGGCGGCCTTCGAGGCGACCGGCGACCGCTCTTATCTTTCCATGGCCGAGAGCATCGCTTCGCTGATCATCGGCCGTCATGCACGCGAACAAGGATGGCGGGTCGCCGAGCATTTCGACGGCAAATGGAATGTCGATCGGGACTATGCCGGCGATCCAATGTTCCGCCCGAAGGGTACGACGCCGGGTCATGCGCTGGAGTGGAGCCGCCTTCTCGTCCAGTTGTGGGAGCTCGGGGGCCGCGCGCATGGCTGGATGCTGGAGGCCGCGAAGAACCTGTTTCTTACCACCACCGCCATCGGTTGGGACAGGAAGACCGGTGGCTTCTACTACACGCTCGACTGGGACAATCGGCCGGAGCAATCCGACCGCTTCTGGTGGCCGTGCGCTGAAGGCATAGCAGCGGCAGCGGTACTCGGCTCAGTGGACAGCGATCCGCGTTTCGAGGAATGGTACCGCCGCATCTGGGGCACCGTCAGTAACCACTTCATAGATCACGAGCGTGGCGGCTGGTTTCCGGAGCTTGGCCCCGATATGAAGCCGCTCAGTCGTGTTTTTGTGGGCAAGCCTGACCTCTACCACGCCTTCCAGGCCTGCCTAATCCCGTTGTTACCCTCTAATGGCAGCATCACGCGCGGGCTGTCGGGCAATGGCGCGACGAACTTGCTCGCCGGCAAGTGAGCGAACGTCAGCGTGCCGGCCGCTGCCACCTACCTGGAGAACGAGAGCGGGGCATCGCTTGCCCGCCAGCCTGGTGACATCCTCGTGACCGACAAGTTGGCCGACTTAGCCGCCTCAATGCCGCCGACTGGGAGGCCTCAAAAACGCAATCCGCCAGCGTCGTATTAAGATCCTCGCCTTGGAACTCTGACGACATGGCTACCGCCAAGGAGGACGACTTTACGGCGCGGATGCTGGAGCGCTCAATGATATGCTTCTGGACATGCTCGCGGACATCGCCCGAAAGGACTATGAGGATCGTCGCCGCCGTCAGTCACAGGGAAACGCTAAAGCCAAGCGGGAAGGCCGCTACAAGGGGGGCGCAATCAGGCAATCATTAAGATGCTTGGCGCGGTCAGAGTAGGAATAGCATCATCGCCGCCACGGAGCCTCAAGGTCTACATTGTCGCGGCTGGCTAAGCGGGTCCTAGATGCTCACCTTTGTTACACAGTCGGGGTTAGCGCAGTACCTCGAAAAGGCCTATCTTATTGATCCCGCTGGTAGTCGGGGAAAGAATGGTGCCAGAAGAGGCGTCGAATTCAGTCTGCAAAGCATTGATTTTTATATCGATTGCTACTGTAAGATCTGAAAATACCAACAAAAATACACCGAGACTTCGCCGTAAACAGCGGCAGGTCGACAGGCGGATTCAACGGTGAGTGAGTTTGCCGCAGTTACGAGAGCAGCTTCGGGACTTCAGCCTGGCACTCGCTCACAAATAACCCCGGAATGGGGCGGCCGGACGCACGGGACAGGCCAATCGGTCCTCAGTCATTGGAGAGACATGCGACCAGACTTGCGTTTCTTTGGCATTTTAGGAGGCTCGGACGCCTCCTCCATACCGCTCTTGCGGAGATCCATTGCGATACCGTGCAGCGCAAGTGACTTCGATCTCGCGGCGAATGCAGCGCGGATGATCTCTTTGACTCGATGGTGAAGCATCAGGCGATCGTGCGCGCGTGCCGTACGCCAATCGGCGCGTCGAAATCTGTCATCTGGTTGTGCTTCCTTGCGACCTTGGTTTTTGTAGAGTTCAGAGTGAAGGGGCTACTCCCGTTGGGGCGACGGGCTGCCGGTGCTGCGCAGGATGGCAACATCTAAGGGCGTCAGTCCAAAGCTCAGCAGCCGCTCGTCGTCGATATCGATGAGCCACTGACGGATGCGCTCCTTCCCCGGGTCGTCGTGGGCAAGAACGAGTTCTGCGCACCAGGCTCGATCCCTTCCTTGTGCGCTTATCAGCGCGCACCAGGTTCTCGAGGGGTGAATAGCGGATAGTCATGGTCGACTCCGATTAGCGGCTAAGCTGCTGTCCCGCCGCGACGATTACTGTGGTCGTGGACTGCTGATGGGATCTCGGATCGCGAAATGCCGAGGTCCTTCAAAAGAGCGTCGTCCATCGCAGAGAGGGCTAGAATAGCCCGGCGTCGCGCCCGAAAGTTGTTGAACGACAGATACGCTGCTCGTACCTGCGGCGTGAGAATGGACATCATGGGACTCCCTGAAGCCTGACGCGAGTCGGACTATGAAGGACCGTCGTTTCAGGGAGATTTCTGGAATGCAGAGAAAGTGTTTCATTTGTAGCAGCAGTCCCACAGGCAAGGAAAAACCGGTGCCAGCAAGTGGAAGTTGCGGCGTTTGCAAATCAATCGCTCTCCCCGAGCATCGTGATAAGGTTCTTGAGTCATGCAATCGATCAGTGGGCTGCCCAGACTTTGGGCGCCAGGCCGCATAAGATGGCGATTGAATACCGTCGGCGTTCGGCAAAATGCCGCGGATGAGCGCAGCGGTAATACAGTCGACGGTCTTTCGCGCGGTCGTGCTGGTTAATCAGCGGCGGGCGCTCGCTTTTGATGCTTGTAGACGACTTAACTTCGCCGAAACCGGCGGCCTCAACAAGCGATAGAAATCGGACCGAAAGAGTTTCAACGGCGGGTGGATCGATTCGTTCGTGGGCTGATCTCCGCCAAAGAACTTCATCGCCTTCGGCCACTGACGAACATGTAGCCTGTGCCCCTGACCGTTTTCAGGAACTGTGGCTTCTCCGGATCAGGCTCGATCTTTCGCCGGATCCGCATGACCCGGAGATCAATGCTGCGGTCGTAAGCCTCGGCACTGCGGCCGTGGGTAAAATCCAGAAGCTGATCGCGGCTGAGAGCGCGATCGGGGTGTTCCGCGAAGGCCTTGAGCAAGTCGAACTCCATGCTCGTCAGTTGGACGCTCACTCCGTTGGCATCGTAGAGCCGATGCCCAGCCAGATCGAGCGTGCAAGCCCCCATCCGAATCATCTCCGGCTTATCTTCCGTCGCTGGGGCTGAAACCGGTGGCCGCGCGCGCAACCGCCGTTGCACGCTCTTCACCCGAGCCAGCACTTCGCGCGGATCAAAAGGTTTTGCAATGTAGTCATCTGCGCCCACCTCCAGACCGACGATCCGATCCAGTGTCTGGCCCGCTGCGGTGAGCATGATCACGCCAACATCATGCGACGCACGAAGCTGGCGTGTCAGCGCCAATCCGTCTTCGCCCGGCAAGTTCAAGTCCATGAGCACCACATCGACCGAACGCTGCGCCACAACCTGCCGCATGCCTTCACCATCACCTGCGACGTAGACACCGAATCCGCAGAATTCGAAATACTCCCGCAGCGTGTCCCTGACGTCTGCATCATCATCAACGATGAGAATTCTGCCCTTGTCGCCAGTCATAATTCCTTCCGGCTCTCAGTCTTTTGATCTAGCAACAGATGTGTCGATCCACATTTCCGGTCCCCTAATCACCCGAGACAGCAAGTCAAAGACGTCTTGGGGGAGGAAGGGTTTCTCGAGATGAGGAGCTCCCGTGTGGTTGAGGAAGGACTGAACCTCCCCCGACAGCGTGTCACCGGTGATGAATGCGAACCGGTTCGCCATGGCCGGCCGCGAACGCAGTATGGCCTCATAGAAGCCTGGCCCATCAAGTTCCGGCATCCGCATGTCGCTCAACACAAGGTCATAGTGGGCTGCAAGAGCGCATTCGAGCCCAAGGCGCCCATTGAGCGCCACGTCCGAACTCGTGGCCTTTGCTATGGAGGATTTCGGCGAGTGTTTCTGCGACCTCGGTCTCGTCTTCCACAATCAGGACGCGAAGTCCTGTGGGAGCTTCGCTCGTTTCAGTTCGTTTGGGGATTGATAGTTCTTCATTTCGAAGCGGCAGGGCCATTGTGAAAGCGGCACCGCCGTCCGATTCTCTGAAACACGAATCTGACCGCCATGCGCGCGCACAATGCTGGAACAGAGCGACAGTCCAATTCCTGTCCCTTCACCGACAGGTTTTGTTGTGAAGAACGGATCAAAGATGCGTTTGCGATTGTTTTCCGGAACTCCCGGGCCGTTGTCCACCACCGAGACTTCCACTTGCGATGTGAACTGATCGAAGTGGGTCGCAATACGGAGGAGCTTGGCGAGGCGGTCGAAGCCAATGCCTGTTGTGCATTGACAATCAGATTCGTCAGCACCTAGTGGTATCTGGTCGGCATCAGCGGAAACGGTTGGCAAGTTGGCGGCAAGGTTGAGATCGATGCGGATACCGGCTGTTCACAACTGAAAGCCAAGCAGTTCCACCGCCATTTCGACGATCTTGTTCATGTCGACTGGTTTCGGTTCCGCTTGCCGCTGGCGGGCCATTGCCAGGAATGTTTTCACGATGCGGGCGCAGCGCTCGGTCGCCTTGCGAATACGCTCTGCGCGGCTGATCAGCACCGGATCACTGACGGTCTGCTGCAACAGGACGATTTGGCCAACGACGACAGACAATGGATTGTTCAGTTCGTGAGCAACGCCAGCGAGAAGCGAACCGAACATTGCCATTTTTTCATTCTGATAAAGCGCTTCCCTATGACGCGCGATTTCTTCCTGCGCCCGTTTGCGATCCGTGATATCGCCGAGTGCGAAGGCTCCTTATCGCCGCGAGGGTACGAGCCTCATCCGCTTCGATCAGGCGCGAGTAAGCAACAATGTCGTTGGCCATGATCGCAGCGAGCCGCCGCTCCACCCGAACAGTTGGCATAGGCACTCTCCACGCGTAGTCCGGTAGGCTGTGCCTTCAAATCCTCGCAGGTTCGGTTGCGACCGGCAATGGCTGCGGAAGGCTACCCGCCGTCCGTTGCACCGATGCCGTCAACGGTCAGGTAGTTCCACCGCGAGTGCCTTATTGATTGCCCCTTCAGCCACCTTAGCCGTGCTGCGTCTCCCCCATAGGCTTGCCCGACCTTACCAGCGGAACGGCCAAGGATGAGGTCTTGAACGGGTTCGACGACATCGGCCAGCTTGAGCCGGTCGGTCATGCTGTGCCTGAGGGAGTGAACGGTTACCTTTCGGCCATGTACGACCATCCGAACATGCGGATTTGCGATGCAGCGTCGGAGCCCCGCGCCCTCCCGTAGTTGGGGAACAGTCGCGGGCCGTTACCCGCCGCCTCGACAGCCTCGCGAGCCGCCGCCAAGGCATCGCCCAAAAGCGGCACCTTACGCACCAATCCATTGTTCTTGAGCCGTCATATGGGGATGGAACACGAGGTCGATGTGGGGTGTCTGATGGTCCAGACAGACATCGGAGACCCGCAAGCCGATTACCTCAGCCAGTCTGCACCCTGTCCCCTCCAGCATCCTCCAAATGTGCCGCATGTCGTCGCGGGCATGGCCCAGTACTTGGCCACGAGCGGCTGCGAGTTGTACCGGGGAGTAAGTGTCGCGAGCATCCTTCGCGAGCGTGTCATGCTTCACCTTCAGCTTGTTGAAGGTGTTGATGCATTGGACAGGGGCACCTCTTCGATGGTGTAGTTGATCACAGTCCGGATGTCGTTCAAGTACCTATGGACGGTCGAGGGTTTGATCCCGGTATCGGAGCTAAGCATGTGGTCGCGAACCTCTCGGGCGTGCTCCGTGTCAGCTTCGATAGCATCGGATCGTTGCCACCAAGGGTGGTCCATACGTGGTCCACTACACGGCGGAACCGCTGCTCCTTCGTAACCGCATCGGGCGTCCACTCGACCTTCTCCTTGAGGTAGAGCCGGAGCGCGTCCTCAAGGGTTGCCGCTGGTGGCTCCACATTGGAATAGAGGGCGGTGAGGAGGGCTGCGTCCCTCTATCCGAAATGTCGATGGGGTGGCCCTCATCATCAAGGCGGTACTTGGAGAAGATGCGGTCCTCGTAGTAATCACGGCCTCCACCGTATTGATCGCCTTCTAACTCCTTGTCGGTCGGTTCACGTTCCATACCTCAGTTCTCCCGGAGATGCCGCGTAGCCCAGTGGAATTGTTGAGCGGGGTCATGGTCGGAACTGGAGGGGATGGCGGGAGCGGGAAAGGGCCTTGAGAGGTGATGCAATGGCGTCACCCAGAAGCCGCTCAATCTCACCATGGACTAAAGGATAATTCATGACTTGAGCCTCGGTCATTCCCAAGGGCTTCACGATCACAGGTTTGCCTAAGAACGGAACGAGGTCCTTCGGCACCTTCCGCCTATAGCGGTAGTGGTTCTGGTACTTCTGGACGTGCTTTAGCTTGATCATCATTACCGTGGTGTCCCCATAGGTGTACCTCGCGGTGTACCTTGGGCGAACACCTAAACCCTTACAACCATTGAGAAATAAGGCCTCTCGGAAGAGAAAT
>CAWIWT010000021.1:0-247554 GCA_963839725.1 uncultured Alphaproteobacteria bacterium
GGCCAGCAGGGCCACCGCGCCACTCATGGCTTTCAGCTGTTTCGTGGTCCACCCATAGCGGCCAATCTCGGGATCGCTCTGGTAGATATCGTCGAGGGAGCGGGTCATGTTGCGGTCAAAGGCTTCGTAGAGCCGGCCGATCCCGGCCAGGGTGGGGACATCAATCTCCACCACCGTGAGCCAGGCGGGTAGGCCTTCCTGCACGAGGGCGGTCAGGGTGTGCTGGCCATTGACCAGGAAGCGCTCGCCTTCCACCCGGGCGCAGTGAATCTCGGCGCCCTGCCGCCAGTGGCCGGTGCGCATGAGGTGCCGCAGAAAGCGCACATGATGCTGGCGCAGCGGGCGCTGGCCCTGGTAGCAGAGGTCCAGGAGCGCCTGGGCCTTGTCGGGCGTGATGAGCGCCAGGGTACTATTCATGCGCGGCCGAGACGGGGGGCGGGTGGGCGAGGTCAAGGGCAAAGCGGTACGGAGCGTGGCCATCAAGGGTATCCTTTGTTGCTGTGGGTTGATGCGGGGTCCGTCCAGACGGACCCGCCCGAGGGCTCGGACGTGTCGTGCACGCCAGCCCTGCTGTGCGCAGTGATCCTCGCCCTCTGCACGCGGCCGGCGCCGGTGCCCTCACGCTCCAGGATTCGGTGAGATGCCGACGTACGGCCCGCGTCCGTGGGTCACACGGGCTCCGGTCGATCCTGGGTCTGGTTGCGTGTGCCCCAGGAGGGCGTGGGGACACCCTCGACCTTCCCAGAGGGAAGTCGGACGCGGAGCGGACGCGAGACAGTGTCAGAACGCGACAGCGACGGCGCACGGGCAGTCATGCAGGCGACAAGGCGAGGATATGCTCAATGATAGCATACGCGCTGCCTGTCCGCGAGGGTCAGCGCCGTGTGGGCGCGGCCCGCATGGCGCATGCCGCCCTGGACCATGGTCCCTCGCCACCCCCCAGGCCCGGCCCATGCTGGCCCGTGCACAGACCTGGGTCCCAACACGCTGTCGTGCCTCACGCCCCCCAACGGTGCGCGTCATGGCGTTGCGGAGCGCGCACGTCCCTGGGCAGGCACCCCCCTCACGGACGCCAGAGCGTGGGAGGGTGCTGTGTGGTCCTCCCTCTGCGGCCCCCCTGCCTCCCTGTCATCTTTCCCACAGGGTCTCGTCATTTTTTTGACAGTTTGCGCCTCCCAGCGACCCCTTTCCTGGGGTCCTCCAGCACGCCGAGGCCCGCACCCCGGCCTCACACGCGGGCCTGGCCGCTCCCCACACGCGTGGTACGGGTATTGCATCCTCTCTGGCATGTCAGCGGGACAGCGGTTGGCAGACACACACACGCAGGGCGCACACGACCGGACGGACCGCCCGGTCGCCACGGGAAGGAAAGACCTCACCATGCAGACCTCTGGAAGCTCCTCGGTACTGGAAGCCCCCTGCGCCACCGCGGCCGACCGCGAGCGGCTCATTCTCGCGTATGCGCCCACGATCAAATACGTCGCGCAGCGGCTGGCGTCGCGGTTGCCGGCCTCCATCGCGCTGGACGACTTGATCCAGGCCGGCGTGATCGGCCTGATCGACGCCATCGCGAAGTACGACGCCACGTCGTGATAACACCTTCAAGACCTATGCCGAATTTCGCATCCGGGGGGCCATGCTCGACGCGGTGCGGCAGTCTGGACTGGGCGCCCCGCTCGGTCCGCCAGAAAGAGCGGGCGCTGGCGCAGGCCTATGCGACCCTGGAACGTACCCACGGCCGGCCAGGCCGCGACGAGGAGGTCGCTGCCCTGCTGGAGATCGACCTGGCGGAACTCGACGCGTGGCTCACGCAGGTGCGGGGGGTGTCGTTGGGCAGTCTCGAGGCGCCCGGCCTGGGCACACCCGACGGCGGTTCCTTCACCCTACTTGACTTGGTAGCCACGGATGCTTCCCAGGGTCCCGAGCAGCGCGTCCAGGCCCAGCAGCGCACCGCCCTGTTGGCCGAGGCGATTGATGCCCTGCCGCAGCAGGAAAAAGTCGTGATCGCGTTGTACTACCACGAGGAACTCACCATGAAGGAAATCGGGCAGGTCCTCGACGTCACTGAATCGCGGGTCTCACAGATCCATACCAAGGCCATCTTCCATCTCCGGAGCACGCTCACGGTCCTCCTGGACGCCTAAGTGCTTTGGTTCAGCAATCATGTCAGGGTTTTGAGAACAATACCGCCTGCACAAACACCATGTTCCCCCTCGCCACACTGGCGAGGCAATGGCGGTGCGCAGCACGAAGCATGCGGCGTGTCCGCAACGCTGCTGGTGGACGCGGACACGTGGCGCGTCCGACCGTGCACGCGGGGGTACGACCACCTCGGAGGGCCAGGGGGGCTGAGAACCTGCGCCCCTGGCTGCCCCGCGCGCCCGACGCTTCTCCACCGCGATCGCTGGCTCCTCCTCGTCTCACGGCGCTCCGCGGCTCCGTGGATGGTGGTCACTGCTCCCTGGTATACTTAATTTAGGTTTCTCCGGGCTGTGACCGATACAGGAAGGAGACACCACGACCCCGCAGTGCCGACCCCTGCGGCGGCAGCCAGGAGGGCACACGCTATGCGCAGGACCGAGTACGACCCCATCCCACACGCGTCTGATGTTCCACACGTCCACGACACCCCCATCCCGCCTCCTGCCCCCGCGTCTGAGGACAGCGAGCAGCACGCACCGCGCTGGCGGTGCAGGCCCGCGCCGTGGCGCAGGCGGCGCCCGAGGTCCGCGTGGCCGGGTGGAGGCGGCCCGCCGCGCTCTCCAGGAGGGCCAATGCTGTTGACTTAAGACACAGCCTTATGAGAGCATCGTACGTCTAAAGGATCCATACACAAACAGCTGAACCAGGATAAGCGATGATGACGCAAAAAAACGACGACGCCTGCTGAGTTCTATGAGCGCTTGCTCACCCTCTTCTTGCACTTTGTACAGACGATTACCATACCCCGCGCCCAGGACTTCTCCCGTCGCCGCAAGCTCCCGCTAGCCCATCTGATCGTCGTGCTGATCTCTCTGGCCGCCAGTGGACGGGACCAAGGCGTGGCGACCAAACTCGACGCATTCTTCACCTTGGCGCGTCGGAGCGGCTTGTGGCCCGCAGGGCACAGCCCCCACCGCAGCGCGCTGACCAAAGCGCGCGCCAAGCTGCCCTGGCAGGCCTTGGCGACCTTGCTCCGCCGCTCCGTCGCGTTGGCCTACGAGGTGTTTCCTCCGCGTGAGGAGTATCAGTGGCGTGGCCTGTCCGTCTTCGCATTCGATGGGTCCACCTACACCTTGCCGGCCACTGAGGCCATCCGGCAGGCGTTCGATCCCCACAGTGGTCTGGCGTCTCCCGGCCGGGGTCATTACCCCCAATGCCTGGTCATGACGGTCTACGATGTCTTGCGCCGCTTGCCGGTCGGGCGCACCATCTGCGCGCTCCAGGACGGGGATGAGCGTGTGCAGGCGCAACGCCTACTCCCTCTCTTACCCCCCAACAGCGTGAGCCTCTTTGACCGCGGGTTCCCCAGTTACGGGTTCCTCCACACCCTCCATCACCACGCGCACCGCTATGTCATGCGCTGTCCGGCCACCTCCACCTTCCCCGCGGTCGCGGCCTTTGCCCGGAGTGGCCGGGCCGAAACCATCCTCTGGCTCACCCCCTCGGACACCTTCAAGCGCCATCTGACACCCACACAGCGCCGTACGCGGACCTCGCTGCGCCTCCGCGCCATCCGCTTGGCAGCCCCCGATGGCGCCGTCTCCGTGTTGTTGACCAACCTCGTCGACCCCCGCCGCTTTCCCCGTACCGCCATCATCGCGCTGTATTGGCGCCGTTGGGCCGTGGAAATCTCCCAACCATACTACGGCTCAAGAGAGAGCTTGTCCCTCGCCGCAGCATAAGGTAACCATTAGTGTATCAGCGCTGTTAAAGCTATCCCAGTGGTGTCAACGTCGGCTCGACGACCAGTCAGGAGATGTCGTATGTGCACGCCCGACAACGCTCCCCCCCGCCTGTGCCTCTCCGTGCCACCCAAGCCACAAGCACCCAGGAGGTGCCGCTGCCACAGCTCTGGGCCTCTCTGCCCCCGGAGAATCGACGGCGTCTGAGCCAGATCATGGCGCGGGTCATCGCCCAGCACAGCCTTCCTCGCCAGAAGGAGGTGCCCGATGACTGAGCCAGCTCTGCAACCGCGCGGAGTGAGGGGAGTCGCATCAAAGCTCCACGATTATCATCTGCAGCGATTGGCCATCGTGTATGTGCGCCAGTCCCATCCCCAGCAAGTCGTCGAGCACGTGGAGTCCACGGCCAGGCAATATGCCTTGGTGGACCGCGCCGTCGCCTTGGGGTGGGCGCGCGACCGCGTCGTGGTCATTGACGAGGATCAAGGTCAAAGTGGCCAGAGTATGGTGACACGTTTGGGCTTTCAGCGCGTGTTGGCGGAAGTCAGCTTGGACCATGTCGGGCTGATCCTGGGGCTGGAGATGCGTCGCTTGGCACGCTCGAACAAGGATTGGCATCAATGACTTGAACTCTGTGCGATCTTTCGGACGTTGTTGGCCGATGCCGATGGCCTCTATGATCCGACCGACTACAACGATCGCTTACTGTGAGGGCTGCGTGGTATGATGAGCGAAGCGGAACTCTCCCTCATGAAAGGCCGGATGTTGGAAGGCATGCGCACCAAGGCTCGGCGTGGTGCACTGCTGAATCATCCCCCCATGGGGTATGTCCGGGGACTCGACGGCGATTATCAGCTCGATCCTGATGAGCAGGCCCAACGGGTCGTGCGCCTCATCTTTGACGTCTTCGAGCAACAGGGCAGTCTGCATGGCTTGCTCCGCTCCCTGGTGGCGCACGACATTCGCATGCCGATTCGGCCCCACGCTGGGCTCAACCGGGGGCAACTCGTGTGGCGGCGGCCAACGCGCATGACCTTACAAAACATGCTGCACCACCCGATCTATGCGGGCGCTTATCGCTGGGGGCATCGCAAGATTGATCCGCGCAAGCAACAGCCTGGGCGCCGTAGTACCGGACGGACCATCAATGTCCCTGAGGCATGCGACGTGCTGATCCCCAAGCGATTTCCAGCGTACATCAGCTGGGAGCGGTTTGCCGCGATGCAACAGCGCTTGGCGGACAACCGCGCGATCGCCGAAGCGTGAGGCGCTCCTCGCGAAGGGCCCTCCTTATTGGTCGGCTTGCTGGTGTGTGGGCGCTGCGGGCGGCGGTTGATGGCCGCCTACGGGGGCAAGGCCAATCACCTGCGCTACACCTGCATGCGGGCCACGATTGATGACGGGGCGCCTGGGTGCCTCAGCCTCGCCGGGGCGTTTCTGGAGCACTTTGTTGCCGAACAAGTCATGCAGGTGCTCCAGCCGGCGTCTCTTGAGTTGAGTATGGCAGCGGAGCAGACCCTGCGTGCCGAACGCGAGCAGTGAGAGGCCCATTGGCACCAGCGCCTGGAGCGGGCGCACTATAACGCCCAGCGGGCGGCCCGGCAGTACGAAGCCGTCGAGCCGGAAAATCGCCTGGTGGCCCGTGAGTTGGAGCGACAGTGGGAAGAGGCACTCCGTCACGAGCAGCAGCTGCAAGAAGAGTATGCCCGGTTCCGCCGCGAGCGGCCCCTTGAGTTGACGGCGCCTGAACGTGAGGCGATCCTGCGCTTGGCTCAGGATGTGCCAGCCGTGTGGCAGGCACCGGAAACAACCGCCCAGGACCGACAAGAGATCGTGCGCTTGTTGGTGGAGCGCGTGACCGTCAATGTGCACGAGGACAGCGAACAAGTCGATGTGACGTTGCAGTGGGCTGGGGGCGTGACCAGCGCGCATCGCCTCCGGCGTCCGGTCGCACGGTACGACCAACTGTCCACGTATCCAGACCTGTTGGCGCATATCGATGGGCTGCGCCAGACGGGCCACAGCTTTGCGCAGATTGCTGCGCATCTGCATCGTGCCGGCTTTGCTCCTCCGAAGCGCACAGAGCGATTTACCGGGGAGACCGTGGGGCGGTTGTTGCGTCGGCATGGCTTGCATGGTCCCCGCCCTCGAGCGATGGACGATGCGAGCGTGCTGAGCCCGCACGAGTACTGGCTGGCCGATTTAGCCCGGGAGGTGCCCATGCCGATTGCCACGTTACACAAGTGGCAACGCTTGGGCTGGGTCCACAGCCGCAAGGTGACCGTGGCGTCAGGCCGCTGGGCCCTCTGGGCAGACGCGGACGAACTGGAGCGCCTCCGCCAACTGCGTGCCTACCAACGCAAGTGGCCCGAACCCCGTTACCCGCAGGCGCTGACCACGCCCAAGTGCCGCGACATGCAGCCGCAACGCGCATGAAGGAGAGGGAGCCGTGGACAGTTCGCACCACAGGGGCGGCTTGATGGGCTTCACCAACCGAGATGACTGTGCCATGACATCGAGAACAAAGAGCAGTCTGGCACGTATAGCAGCAGGCTCCAAAGGAGTCCACCATGGCGAAAGCGCACGAACAACGCCGACAACGAGCCATCGACCGATACCTGGCAGGCGACCCTAGAGAGGACATCTGCCGGGAATTGGCCTGCTCGAAAAGCTGGCTCTACAAATGGCGGGATCGCTACCTGGCAACGGATCCCTCCTGGAGCGCAGCACGGAGCAGACGCCCCAGAACCACCCCGACCAAAACGCCCCAACGCATCGCCCAGGTCGTCGTGGCCCTGCGCCAGACGCTGGCCCAGCATGGCAAAGACTGTGGGGCCGCGGCCATCCAGCAGGCGCTCGCGCAGCAAGGGATAGAGCCTGTGCCTTCTCCGCGAACGATCTATCGGCTTCTCCACCGCTATGCCCAGGAGGTGACCTAAACCAACCACCATCATACATCCGTCCATCAGCGAGCAAAATTGCTCCCGGTATTGACAGAACCCCAGAGTCAAGGGAATATGGCAACGTGAGGCGATGTGTCATGGATAGGACAACGCGCCTGCTCTTGACGCGGGAAGCGGCGCTGAGCAAGGCAAACAGCTTGGACATCTCCAGAGAGAACACGTTGCGTATCCGTTTCTGGGATGTGAGGTTCACCTGGTAAAAGCTTCTACCTTAGGAGGCATTATGTCTGGTAGATGGAAACCCATTATCGGGACGAAAAAACCCTGCAGCATATTCGAGCACTTTCATAGCCGCATCCCGATGGCATCCGCCAAAAACTCTTTGCCATCCTGATTGGGTGCGTGATTGCGCGCACGCTCACCGCCCTTGCGGTGCCCTCCGAGTCCATCGAAACGGCGCAGAGTCTCGTCCGCCCTCAGCTCAAGAATGCCCTGATGAGCTTTGCACGCGATGCTGCCCTGTTGATGCCCGCCCATCCTGGACACGCCCTCGTCATCTTGCAGGAGCTACTGCATGCGATCCGTCAGGTCAAATATACTGACCGCGGCCCATCGCGACCGATGATCCTTCTCATGATCCAAAACCATCCGCACCGCACGAGCACGGACCTCCGGAGAAAACCTGTTCGTTGTCTTGCTTGTCATGGCTCCACCTTCTCAAGGTTGGGAGCCTCCGGCAAACCCGGCGCGGTTCACAGCAGCTAGCCGGGCTCTTATACGGCCCTTTTGATGAGTGAGGAACAAACCGCGTTCGCCCCGAGTTAGTGGCGGCGCATCAAGTTAAAACCCCAAACTGCACGCATCGCGGCGCGGCGGATGCGGTGGCTGCCCTGCGGAGGATGACAGATGGAACTAAGGTCGGGCAGCCGTTTTCCAGCAATGACCACCTATCGCAACCCCCGGCACGAGCCAGACCGTCCAGAGCTCGGGCCAGCGAACTACACGACCGACGTCCCGCCGACGGAATACCGCGGCTATCTAATCTACCACCGCACCGGGTTGGTCTGGGACGTGGTGAAGGATGGCGAATGTATTACGCAGACGGCTGGCCCGAACGGCGCCAAGCGGGCGATCGACAAAATATTGGACACCTGATGGCTTGGGGCGCTGCAAGAAACGAACAAGTGCCAGACCGAGCAATGCGCTGTTCAACTGCTGAGCGAGGCAAATAATCACTAACGACGTGGAACAGTCATCACCGGAAAAGGTTTAGTCGGAAAAGGAGGACCTCATCATGAACCAGGTCATTTATCTAATCGGCCTTGTCGTCGTCGTGCTGGCGGTCCTGTCCTTTTTCGGGCTGAATTAGGAGTAGAACCATGCACGATCCGGGCAACCAACGCGACGTCCCAGCCGATTTCGAAAAAGTAAAAAGCGATGTGAAGGGCAGTATTGAACGCGGCCAACAGACCGCTACCGAAGCCCTCCATGATACAAAGGAAGCGATAAAACAAAAGGCCGCGGGCTATGTATCCGAGGCGACGGACGCGCTCAGTGAGCAGGCCGACACCGTTCAGAGAGATATCAGTTCAAGCCTATCTGATTTGGCCGGTGCCATGCGGGCGGCAAGCGAGCATCTGGCCAATAGCTCGCAGCGAGACGCTTCAAAGTTCGTTCTGGATGCAGCTGGCGGTGTAGAACGATTGTCGTCGTCGCTAAAAACAAAGCCATTCACGGAAGTCGTCGGAGAACTCCGATCATTCGGGCGCGAAAACTCTGCCGCTCTGATAGCCGGCTCGGTCCTTGCCGGCCTGGCAATGGGGCGGTTTCTCAAAAGCTCCGCACCTGATACCGGCCCCGCCTCCGTAAGTTCGGGCTCTGCATCCTTCGTCAATCCGCGGTTCGACACCGAGGCTGATGCAAGTGGGAATACGGGAGCCGGACAATGAGTAACTCTACCGAAAGCCGCAGCCTTTCAGATTTGCTCTCCGATCTTAGCCATCAGGTGACCAGCCTGCTGCGAACGGAATCGAAGCTTCTGAGAGCCGAACTCTCCGAAAAGGCAGCCCAAGCAGGAGCCGGCCTAACTGAGATTATGGGCGGCGTGATATGCCTGATTGCGGCGCTAATAGTGCTGCTGCAAGCGCTCATTATTGCTCTCGCTAAGGCCGGCCTTGGCGCCGGCTGGTCATCCCTGCTTGTTGGCGTGGTTGTTGCCGGTCTCGGACTGGTTCTGCTGCGCGCGGGCACCAAGATGCTTAGCCCGTCAGAGCTCAATCCCGATCGCACCGAAGAACAACTCAAGCGCGACGTTCGCGTTGTCAAGGACCAAGTGCAATGACCGACAAATCAGCCGCAGAACTCGAAAAGGACGCCGAGGTAGCGCGTGCCAAAGTCGCGAATACGGCCGAATCCATCAGAGACAAAATGAGCCCAGGCCAGTTGATCGACGAGTTTGCTGGGATGTTTTCTGGCGGAGACGGCCAGAGTGCACTCTCAAATTTGAAAGCCCAGGTTCGTGATAATCCTCTGGCGCTCTCGTTAATCGGCGCCGGACTTGTGTGGCTGATGGTTGGGGAGCCAGCGTCCCGCGCCGCTTCATCAGCGTGGGATTCGAGTACATCTCAGGCCAAGGCCCCCGACAGAGCCGCAATGCGTCCGGATGATCACGGCAGGCCCGAAGGCAACTCCGACGTTTGGTCAACTATGTCCGAGGCTGCGGGGTCCGTTGCCGATACCGCGAAGGATGCTGCCGGTTCTGTTGGAGCTGCGGCGAGCGACGCCGTCGATCGCATTACCGGCGGGATCGCTACTACCACAGCGAACACCACGGATCGCCTCCGCCAAGGCGTTCAGCAAGGCCTACAGCAAGAACCACTCGTGCTCGCCGCTTTAGGCTTTGCAGTGGGCGCCGCGATTGGTGGGCTTTTGCCGCATAGTAAAGTCGAGGATGAGGCGGTTGGAGAAATCAGCGACGAAGTTCGCGGCAAGGCGGAAGAGATTCTCCAAACAGGGTTGGAGACAGGCAAGCAAGTGGCTGCCGAGACATTCGAAGCCCTAAAGGAAGAAGCCGATAAGCAGGGATTAACCGACACCGGTGCGTCTACGGTCGTCGAGAAGATTGGCGACGTGGCCAAGGCGGCAGCTTCAAAAGCAGAAAAGTCCCTCCGGGAGAGGTCGAGTTGAAACGAACCGCTTTCCGAACTGCTCAGCTTCCACAGTGCGGTCCGGCCTGAATTTCAATGCTGAACTTCGTCGACGCTGCACGGGCACTTGTGGTTGAAGCGGTTCACGGCTTCTTCAACGATGAGGGGATGAGCCATTCTGCAGCAATCGCTTTCTACGCCGTCACCTCGCTGGCGCCGATATTGCTGATTGTGGTCGCAATCGCGGGTCTGGGCTTTGGAAATGATGCCGCTCAGGTGGCGTTGTCGGCGCAGATTTCAGGAATGATGGGAACGCAAAGCGCGGATTTGTTGAAGACTGCGTTGCAGAGCGCTTCTCAGAAACCCTCGGGAACACTCGCCACTCTCATTGGCTTGGTTGCTCTGTTCGTGACCGCCTCCGGCGTGTTTGGCGAAATGCAATTGTCGCTGAACAAGATCTGGAAAGTCACTCCAAAAAGCGTTTCGCTGTCCCGTCTTGTGCGTGCACGCGCGGCAAGCCTGGGGTTAGTGGCAGCCTTGGGGTTTCTGCTGCTGATCTCGCTGGTAGCCAGCGCTGCCATTGCCGCACTGGCGGATGTCATCAACGCACATTTGCCCTTCGGTTCGATCATTCTTGGCCTGATCAATGCGCTGGTGTCGTTCAGTCTGATCGCATTGCTCTTTGCCGCAATTTACAAGGTCCTGCCCGACCGGGCTTTGCAGTGGCGCGACGTCATTTTCGGCGCGATTGTCACTGCCGCGCTCTTCACCGTCGGAAAATCGCTGATCGGATGGTATCTTGGCAGCAGCGCGGTGGCCTCCTCCTATGGAGCCGCCGGAGGTCTGCTCATTGCTTTGCTTTGGGTCTTCTATTCCTCAGTGATTTTTCTCGTTGGCGCCGAAATCACTCGCTCGTACTCAGTCCGCTACGGCAGCCGGACGACAAAAGGCATTCGACCAACCACGCACCAAGTCTAAGGTTGCCTTGGGGCGTAGTAGTGCGCCAGCTTTTGGCCTACTGCCGTCCGTGCTCGACATGCTAGGCGGCCATTGCGCGGAAGGACGGCCAGCTACTACCCGTTCTGCCAATTCTGAGGTGCTAGCTCAAAGCCTGATTCCAGGCCGTTATCGGACTGCCTTGCGGATGCGGTCGGTGAGAGTTTGTTCGACATCGAAAAAGCCCTGCCAAGCGTCAGGGCCCTGAGCCCGTGTCGCCGCGGTAAACACATCGAAAGCGGCAGCATTTTCGAATGTCGGCAACTCGTCCCAGGTGACTGGCACAGCGCAGGGAGCTCCGGCGCGAGCGCGAGTTGACCAAGGGCAGATAGCCGTCGCGCCCTGGCCGTTGCGGAGGTAGTCGATGAACATCCGGCCCCTGCGCTTCATTTTGCTCATGTTTGCAACGAACCGCGAGGGATCCGTCCGCGCTAATAGTTCGGCGAAGTCCTGGCAGAAGCTCTTGACCTCCTTCCAGTTTGCTTTTGGAACCAGCGGAACCACCACATGAACGCCCTTGCCGCCGGAGAGCAACGGCCACGACTGGAGCCCGAGCGCCTCCAGAACCCCACGGATGTCGAGGGCCGCCTGCTTCACGTCATGGAACCGCAGACCCTCGTCGGGATCGATGTCGAAAATCAAGCGGTGCGGTAAGTTCGGCTGCTTGGCGCAAGCTGCCCCAAACGTGGAACTCGAGCACATTCATTTGAACGCCGCCGATCAAACCCGCAACGCCGTCGACCCAAAGGAACGCGGCTTTCTTTGCCGGACATCTTCGCCAACTGCCCGTCGTGGATTGCTTTGGGCATCCCAGGCAGCTTGTGCTTTTGAAAGAAGGTCTGCTCTAAATCGCCATCTGTATCCCTGACAAGCGAAAGCGGCCGGTCCTGAATATGCGGCAGCATCTTCTCTGCGACCGCAGCGTAGTAGGCCGCGAGTGTGCTCTTGGTCACCTTGGTGCCAGGGTACATGACCTTGTCGGGGTGCGTCAGGCGTACTCCGACAGCGCTGGCGATCTCCTTGCCAATCCCGGGATCCAGGTTGACGCCCGCAGGCGCGGCTGACGCCTTCGGGGTTTCCATCACCACCTGGTCTGCTCGCTTGTCTTCGCGCATTCCCTGAAAGCTTGGGTGTCGTAAGCTGCCGTCAGGCGTCATTTCAGCATAGGTAACCTCGGCTACAAGTTCAGGTTTCACCCACCTTGCCTGGCGCGCGATGTCTCTTGGAACAGAAGCGAAGGCCGGTTTCTGCGAGGCGGCGCGTCTCAAGCTGTTGGAAAATGATGTCGCGCATCTTCTGGGTAAAGCCGGTGCCGACGCGCCCGCGATAGACAAGCTTGCCATCCTCGTACGTGCCCAGGATTAGGGAAGCCATGCCGCGACCGCTGTCGCTCGGGCGATATCCTCCGACCACGAACTCTTGTCTTTTGATGCACTTTATCTTGAGCCAGCTGGCATTCCGGTCACCGGTGTATCGACTGTCCCCGCGCTTGGCGATGATGCCCTCGTGCCCGCCAGCGCACATCGCTTCAAAGACCTTCTTTCCTTGGTCGACGATGTGGCTGGAGAATTGCAGGCTGTCGCTGGAATGGCGTTCTGCCCAGAAGCTCCGCAAGCCTCTCCTTTCTTTCGTGCAGCGGCAAGTTCGTCAGCTCTTCGCCATTCAACTCGAGCAGATCAAACGCGTAGAACTTCAGGGGCATCCCGGCTGTTATGCCAGTTTTCAGCATGGAGAAGTTGGTACGGCCATGGCTGTCGATGGCGACTATCTCTCCGTCGATTAGCGCTGAGCCCTTGGTCAGGGCCTGAAGCGGCGGGACGATGATTTTGAATTGCCGTGTCCAGTCATGGCCGTTGCGGGTGTAAACCACGACCTTCGCACCGGCGATGGCGACCTGAGCGCGATAGCCGTCGAATTTCATCTCGAAAAGCCAATCGCTACCGACCGGTACCTTGTCTACAAGCGTGCAAAGCTGGAAGGGGCGAAAGCTTGGCAGCGGAAACGCAGGGGTAAATTCTAAGTCCCTGCGCGGTTTGCGCTTGTTGGTAGTGCGGCGCGTCTACGGCAGACGTAATCGGTAGTCTTGCTAACAACGTAGAGTGCGGCCTCTACGGCCGACATGCGAAACTCGAGAACATCCGCGGATCAATACTCCAGCTTGGATTCAGTTCCAAATTCTCGGGAAGACATTTGAACCTGAAGACCTCTTCTGCGTTGGTGCGCACTGGAACAACAATCTTCGGAGGACGAAATGGCAGACACCAAGCACAACTCGTGGGCGGGCCAGGATCGCGCGAAGGTAGCCGGCGGGCAGGATCACGAAGTGAAATATGAAGCCCACAAGACCGGGGCGAGCAAGCAAGAAGTCAAGTCGGCAGTAAAGTCTGGAGGCAACAGCCGCAAAACGGTTGAGCAGAAACTAATGAAGTGAGATGTTGCGGCGTGGTACCTGTCCGCCAAAGGCCGATCATTGTCGCGGTGGGTCGGAGGAAAACCGCCATCATGCTACCCGCCGGCGAAAGACGATCCTAAAAGCGACCGCTCGCTGCAGACTTTGAACACAGTAAGAACAGCAGCCTACCCAAAAATGCACTCAGTAGACAACCAACGAGCTACGTGGAAAGCAGGGATATCTCAAATGGAAAACGAAGCCGCTGTAGGCTGGATCGCCGCGATAATAATCGGAGGCATCGCAGGGTGGCTCGCCGAGCAATTCATGAAGAGCAACATGGGCATGCTTATGAATATCGTGCTCGGCATTGTGGGCGCTATTGTCGCTAACGCGCTTCTCGGCGTCTTCGGGATCGTATTGGGGGGGTGGCTTGGCTACCTCATCGCGGGCTTCATCGGGGCTTGCGTTCTCATCGCAATTGCGCGGATGTTTAGGCGAGGCCCACCGGTGGCGCCACTGTAGAACGTCTGGTCCGGGCCTCACCTAGGCGGGGCACTGGGCGTCTGCCAATCATAAGTCGGCTGCTAAATTAATCGCTGCTGGGAACGGCCTGCGTCAGGCTTGTACCGATGGTACGAAGGATCGTGAGTGATTTCCGCACCGTCGCGGGCGAGTCGCCCCATTCGTGCGCAATCTCTGTTTTAACATCCGCTCACGGTAAGCGATAACTGCACCAGCCTGCCCGACTTGTGCGTTCGTACGGTGTCGAACGGCTCGGCAAAACGATGATGGCGGAATTCCACGGAACCCGCCGCCCCAGAATGCGTCCAGGAGCGACGGGCCCGCGCACCGGTGTTGAGGGATGGACACCAGGCGCTTTGCGTCTAATCAAGATGCCAGCCTCCCGTTCCAATATCGCGCCGATGTGATCGCATCGAAGTTGACTTCCACTATTCGCCGCTTTCAAGGACCTTCGTTGAGTGGCTCGCCGGACGCGCGCCAGTTGCCGGCCTTATCAGCCTTTGCCCTCGCAGGATCCGTAGCGGTCCGCTATCGAGCAACGCTCGCAACCGCTCCTTCGCCTTGAGCGCCAGCACAAGTTCTTGGTCGCAGCGGCTCTGATACCGACTCTGGCGCACGACATCGAGGATGCGGACGCGCTCCTCCTTTGCGTACTGGGCTTTGCTCCAAGCCGATTGAACCTTTCTTGGTCGGCGCGCTCATACCAAATGTTGGATAGTTCAGCGGCTTCCTCCCAAATGGGTCGCCACTCATCCAACAGCACCTGGAGTTTCTCGCCCAACCGAAGCAGTTTGGCGTCAGGATGCTCGGTTGCGCGGGCAATATCTGGCATGGCGAGTGCTACGGCCGCAGTACTTGCAGCAGCGGTATTAGCGAGGAAACAGCGATTATCGAACGGGCGCCAAATGATATTTCGACGTCATCGTCACCGACTTCGCCCATGCCGCTCGTATCAGGGGTAGAGGTCATTCGCTTTGCGCGCAATCTCCGCTCGGATTGGCCAGCGGTCATATTAACTGGTTATGCCGACGAGGAGGAGATTGCTGATCGGCCCTCGGACCTCCCATTGCTGGGCAAGCCCCGTGAAAAGGATCTTATCGAAAGTATCCTTCACGCGATTGCGAAGGCAGCTGGCCGACACTACGACTTTCCTCATCTCGCTGTACTACCACAAAAAGCGGCCCCTCGTCTTGAATCCAGCCACAAACCCTCCATATACCATCCATGTGGATGGAGAAAATGAGCGATGCCAGGAAAAGTGCTGCAGCTTCGGGAGCGAATTCCCGACAGCGAAAAGATCACGATCAACCTCGGCTATGTCGATCTAGGACGTATCGATCTGCTTGTTCAGGAGGGGTTCTTCTCGAACCGGACCGACTTCATCAGGACCGCGATCCGCAACCAATTGAGCAGCCAGTCAGACGAGGTATCACGCTCAATCGAACGGCACACGCTCGATGTCGGTCTGCTCGAACTCGGGGTGGTCGATCTCGAGGCTGCACGCGCCGCCGGTGAAATGCTGCACGTCAAGGTCGTCGGGCTGGTCCGCATCGCCTCCGACGTTACGCCGGAACTCGCGCTCGAGACGATCGGCTCCCTGACGGTGCTTGGAGCTCTACAGACGAGCCAACAAATCAAGGCCGCCTTGGCCGCAAGGATAAAATAGGCCGCGAGAGCGGAAGGAAAGGTAAATACCATGAACAATGAATTCGTCGCGGAGATCCTCCGCGCGACAGGCTCGTTGCGGTCCGGAGATCCGGCGGGCGTGACCGCCATCATTCAGAACGCGCTCTCAGCTGCGGGTCTGATGAGCTCCGCTGGAGACGGAATTTCGGGCAACCCGAACCCCGCCATTCACGAACCTCACACGCAGCCGGCGAGTCACGGAGCCACACACTTTCCGCCACGGACCGTTCGGCTGCGGAAACCCCTCAGCGAGGTCGTCCGCGCACTGCGAGCGGGTGGAAAAGGGCTTGGGCTCGATAGAACGATGCCAGGCCGGTCCGTGCCCACCCCGGAGCCACCCTTACCCGATGGCGCCATGTTCCTGGATTTGCGCTATTCCTGCGCAGCGGGCGCGCGCCGCTACCGGCTCTACGTTCCGAGCTCCGCCGGCGAAGGTCTGCAGGGACTGATTGTGATGTTGCATGGCTGCACGCAGAATCCGGAGGACTTCGCCGCCGGGACCGGGATGAACGCCCTCGCCGAAGAGTACCGGTTGCTCATTGTCTATCCGGCGCAAACTCGCGGCGACAATTCCATGTCCTGCTGGAACTGGTTCCGGCCGGGCGACCAGATGCGCGATACCGGCGAGCCCGCGATCATCGCCGGCCTGACCGAGAGCGTCCGTGTCCAATACGCCATCCCGAACGGTCGCGTCTTCGTCGCCGGTCTCTCCGCCGGCGGCGCGATGGCAGCGATCATGGGTGAGACGTATCCTGAGCTCTACGGGGCGATCGGTGTCCATTCGGGCCTGGCCTATGGCTCAGCCAATGATGTCATGTCGGCGTTCACGGTAATGCGCGGGCAAGTAGGGATCGAGCTGCCGCCCTCCAGGCGTCGGCGGCGCGGGAACGAAAGCAAACCCGCGCATGATCGTCTTTCACGGCAGCGCCGACACCACCGTCCACCCTTCGAATGCCGAGCGGATCATAGCGAGCCAAGGTGAAAGCCTGGGAAAGAGCTCCCGATCCGAGCACGGACCGTCGGGTGACATCCGGGCGTACACGCGCCTGGTCTCGGAGAGGGACGATGGCACACACGCGATCGAGTGTTGGTTGATCGAGGGCGCCCAGCATGCCTGGTCCGGCGGACACCCCGGCGGATCCTACACCGATCCGCGCGGCCCGAACGCGTCGGCGGCTATGGTGCGCTTCTTTCTCCACGGACGAGGATGTTAGGATTGAACATCGGAATGCACCGTATGGCGCTCAGGTTCCTCACTCCCAATTGCGGCTTCGCCGAATGGGGGCGGCGAGGTCTCCGACGCCCCCGTCGTCCCGACCGGCCCTCATACAAACGGACACTGATCGACGGACTTTTGATTCGGCAGTATGATGGCAAACGAACATCTGCCGAGACGCGCGGACCGCCGGCTCGAGGCGAGTGTTATCTGAGCTGGGGATTACCGCCAACGGGTGATCGGAGTGAGAGGATCCTGGTGCTTACAGGGTGTTGTCATTACGGTGCCGTTTACTGGACCCTTGAGGCGATCCCGGTCCGCCCGACGCCGAAATGTCGGCAAGCCTTGCCCATGTCGCCGATCTGATCCGCGTGCCTGAGAACCGCAGCTTTTGGTCAGTGGCGAACTCCCCCGACCCGGTGACCTGCCACGGGTAATTTCCTCCATCTGAGATTAGAGTCCGGCCGTTGATTGAAGGACGGACTCATGAAGAGAAAGCGGTTCACGGAAGAGCAGATCATCTCGGTTTTGCGCGAGCACGAGGCGGGTGCTAAGGCGGGCGACCTGGCACGCAAGCATGGGATCTCGGAAGCGACGCTGTATAACTGGAAGGCGAAGTATGGCGGCACACTGAACAGTTTCGATCAGTACCAACCCTCGTCGATGTTCATGATTATGCGCAACGCGTTTTTTTAGCGAGCTAAATATCCACGCGAGAAGCTCCCTCCGTCTTTGATTTCGTCGATTGACTGTTGAGCCCCCAGGAATGGGCTGCTCGAAGTCGAGAGGTGGGCGACGCAACGTTCGGGCGTGAAAAGGCGTCGATGCGACGATGGGGGATAAGCAGTCCGGCTCTGCACCATTTTCTCTGGCGTATGCCCGCCACTGTGGGATTGCCCCACACGATTGTCGAATACGGCACTCGCTCCAGATTTGCAGACGGTCGGGAAGGATCGGTTCCTGGCAAGTTGGTGCTCCCTGAGCAAGCTCTATCGGCCAAGAACCTATCTGTTTGCCAAATCTTTTTCGGGCTAGTCGAGTCTCCGCCTACGTCACAATCATCTTTGATGCCTGATCGCGACAGGCCCCGGGCTAGCCATCTACCGTCCGATCACCGATCGCAGGTCCAGATCCGCACGGGACCTGCTCTGCCCCGTATTTGCTGAAGCCCCTTGTCCGTTAGCCCTTTCAGCAGTTCTGCAGCCCCTTGCTCGTCGGCGCGCTCCCGGACGGCACGCACCACATCGTCGCTCACGACCATGGCGCAGTCCAAGGTCCGCGTCAGCCGCTCAAGCCGATTTGCAATATTCACGGTATCGCCGATCACTGTGAACGCCATGCTCTCCTCGGAGCCGACATCGCCGACAACCACCGGCCCGCAATGCAAGCCGATTCCCGCCGGCACCGGAAAGGTGCCGACCGTTCTGCGCTCGGCGTTCCATTGCGCGACTTCATCTACTATTTGGCGGGCACAAGCCAACGCATCCAGCGGATCGCGAGCGCCGGCTCCGAGCACGCCGAAGGTAGCCATAATGGCGTCTCCAATGAACCCTTGAATTGCGCCGTTATGCTTGAAGATAAGCCCTACAATTCGCTTGTGGAACGACCGAAGCATGGTGACCAGCTGCTCCGGCGATATCGTTTCTGCCATTCGACTGAACCCGACAATGTCGATGAACAACACGGTGGCGTCTCGGCGATGGCCTGGGCCGAAGGGCACGTCGCAAGTCTTCAGGAACTTGGCAAGCTCTGGAGAAAAGTAGCGCGACAGGTTCGAATACGCCCGGTCAGCTTGGACCCGTGCCGTGACATCGCGCTGCATCGCGAGATATTGGTGCACGCTGCCATCCACGCCCCGAAGGGGAACGATGGACCACTCCATGATGAACGTGCTGCCATCCTTGCGGTAGTTGACCGCAGTTCCTTCCCAGACTTGTCCATCTGCAAGCTGGGATCGCAGATTTGCAAAGATCGATCGATCTGACTCGGGTCCCTGGAGGATGCGAGGCGTTTTTCCAATGACATCGCTTCGACGCCAACCGGTCATGCGTTCAAAGGCGGGGTTAACGTGGACGATCGTGGGGCCAGGCAAGTCGAGCTGGGCCGTCGTCACCAGCATACTCTCTGCCGCGGCCTCGATTATCTGAGCGGCATCGATATCGATTGTTGGATCGAACTCGGACATGATTGTTACCTGGATAAGCGGTGACCGGCAATCAAACGAGCGTCTGGCGGAGGCGAGGCGTTGAGCCCTCGGTCGGCAGCAGCGTCGGCGACAGCTGCGACAATGCTCGCCGATACCATCAACGGACTCTACATCCATCGGCGTGGACCATGGCGAAGCTTCGAAGCCGTCGAGTTCGCCACGCTCGAATTGGTGGACTGGTTCAACAATCGCCGCTGCTGGAGCCCATCGGCAACATCCCGCCGGCCGAAGCCGAGGGACGCTACCATGCTGGATGAAACAGCAATGGCAGCGTGACTCAAACGAAACGGCCTTCGGAAACCCCGGGGCGTTCAGATCGGCTTCAACCGCCGCGTGGTGAGCTACCCAGCACATCGTCGAGAAGGTTGTCGCCAGACTGTCTATTGTCAGGTGGCAGTTCGCCGTTGGGTGTCATCTGGTCGACCGCTTCGGGAAGTACCTTTGTAATTCGTGTGATGAGTTCTTCTTTGGTGAGCCCGGTCTGTTCAGATAGAGATCTCAACGTCTCCTCATCTATCGCAGCCTCAACGTCATTCGGTTGGAGCGGCTCGTTTGGCCCTTTCTTCACCCATGAGTCCACTTTGCTTCCGGCGCCTACGTTGCGAAAGCGGTCTAGAATCTCGCCGAGTGGAGTGCCTTCTACCCCCCTAGCCAATTGGTCCATGAGGCCGCCGCCTGGCTGAGTGGATTGAGCGTTGTTTGGGTCGCTGCTTGTCCCCGTGCCTCGTATCACTTCAGCCAGCTTGTCGCGGTTCTGGTAAGCCAGAATTCCGAGCACGGCGACCGCAAGTCTTCCAAGATTTGCCATATGTGAACTCCCTTGCGTCCAGCAGAAGTCGGGCCGCGCGCAAAGGTTCCGTTCCGCCAGCTTGATTAGGAGACATGGCTCGGTTGGATGGGCCTTTTTTGAAATGTGGCCGGAACTTTAAAGAGGACGACGAAGTTGGGCCCTCACACTCAAACAAGGGTTTCCCTCAGATGAAAACTATTACTGGACTTTTCGGCACCCACCACGAAGCGCGCACCGCAGTGGCTGCGCTTGAACAAGCGGGCATTCCCAGCGACGATATCAGCCTGATCTCTCCCAACGGTGAATACGACGATGGAGAAGGAGCGGCGACCGGCGCAGGCATCGGCGCAGCAGTTGGCGGCGTCGGCGGGCTGTTAGCTGGCCTTGGCTCCTTCGCGGTACCTGGGATAGGCCCGGTTGTCGGCGCCGGTTGGCTGGTAGCCACGATCGTCGGGGCAGCTGCCGGTGGCGTCGCGGGTGGCTTGATAGGGACGTTGGTGAACGCAGGGATCGACGAAAGCGATGCTCACGTCTACGCCGAAGGTGTAAAGCGGGGCGGTACTCTTGTAACGGCTCGCGTCGAAGACTCCGAGATTGACGCTGCCCAGGCCATTCTTGACGATAATCGCCGGATCGACACCGCAGCACGCCGGCGCGAATACGAGGAGGCGGGGTGGTCTGGCTTCAACGACGAGTATGTTTCGGATGACGAGATCGCAGACGCGGATCGGCCCCGGCCTGTGGATCCCGTGGTTGCTCCCTATCCTCGATAAACTCTACCCTTGCAAAAGGAAGGCCTCACGGCTGTGACCGGCCGTGAGGCCGGAGCCATCCGCGGCAATGGCTGCGGCCTGGGATAATCGGTCGGGTTCGTCACTACCTAAATGGGGAGGAAAGTTGCGGCACGCGAGGTTGGTCGCCTTCCGTGCCTGAGGCAGGCGGTGAGCCAAAAGCCTATCCACCGATGGTTACCAAAAGTGACTAAGGGCGCGGACCACCGGATATGTTCCTGTCCGTTGCGCCGAGGAACGTCCGCCTAAAGTCTCGTTACCGGCTAAAGCCGGACGACACGAGGGTTGAGCTAGTCAAGCAGCTGGTCAAGGAAACTGGAATAACGGAAGCCGAAGCTGTCGACCTGGTTGCATTGCTTGGATGGAATTGGTCGTCTCTCGTACGAGAGGCGCGTATTTTGATGAGAAAACGCTAAGCCCGCCTGCGTTCGTTGTCAGCGGCGATCTTTTCCAAGGTCGCAAGGATCTCATCAACGTTACTCATGCCCCTGTTATATAAATCCATGACAATAGACGCGATGTCGTCGCGTTTTTCGGCGTCCGTGATGCCATGTGTATGGCAGTATCGCTCGAAAGCCTGACTGAGAACGTCAAGTTGTTCGGAATTGGCGCTTCGATTAAAAAAGCTCAAGGCTTTCATCCATCTGTTGAGGGAAAGCGCGGTGAAAGTTCCTTCAACCGCTTAAAGCAGTCTCAAATACGATCCCGGCGCCAAGGCGGCTGGCGGCATGCAAAACTTGTTCCTCCCAGTCCTCTATCGCGACGTTATGCTCCCAATTCCGGGTCTGAATGTCCTCGGCGATCTCCCGAACGTTGATAATTCGACTGCGTGACAATGCAGCAAACACAGCGTGTTCAACTTCTCGACGCATATGATCGGAAATCTGAATGAACATATGACCTCCTCCAACTGGATGATTTCGTAGTGTGCGCCGCCTACACAAAAAGCGCAAGTTATTATTTGAAATCAATAAGTTAGATGAATTGGCCGAATAGCACTTCTGCTAAAAAACGACCATGTCAGCAAAACGTGTCGACAACGGCAATCGCTACTATTGACACAAATGAGTAAGTAGCACATATACAGCACATAGCTAACAATGGGCGGCGCGGAGGCTGTCATGTCGGATCTTGAACGCGGGGAACGTTTGCAGGTCATGCTGAATGAGGACGAGCTGAGAGCGGTAGAGGATTTCAGGTTCAAAACAAGAATGCCCAGCCGTGCTGCGGCAGTACGCGAATTGTTGCGGCGCGGCCTCGCTGCCGAGGGTTATTTCGGCGAGAGCAACGGAACCAAGTCACGCGATTATGGTGTTCTGGCTCAGCCAGACGGACAGGGTTAATAACCGTCGCGCCGGCAAGTATGTATTGAGACCGTTCGTCGCGTTACTTGGCGCATTGTTCGGGCTCAATGACGACGGTTTGTGCCGCCACAATTCCGGTGCCAGAAAATAGAAGAAAAGCGGCAACTGCGCTGACGATGGGTCTCATCGTTCTCTCCTTCAGCAACTACGGGTGTGGGGGTTAGCTCTGAGGGCAGCATCACTCGACATGCCGCCCGTGCGTCGGACCCCCATGGGGCCAAGAGCGGGGTTAGGGGCGGCCGGACGCCGATCGGAACGCACCTCGCCGGTCATGCTGATCATGTCGCCTTCTGAGGCACACTCGGGGAAGCCTGTCCCGGTTACGAGGTGGCGACTCACGCAGCTCACGATGGCTAACTCCCGCGAACTTGCATCGTCGTAACTCTACTTGGAACCATCGGGGATTTCCGGTCGTTGGGCTGCGAATTCAAGGAGGACAAGGTGGATCAAGACGACGCGTCGCCGATTTCCTCAGGGGTGCAAGGCCTCGACTACATCCTGCGGGGCGGGTACGCGAAATTCCGCTCTCACCTGATCGAGGGAAGGCCAGGATCTGGAAAAACAACCCTGGGTCTTCAGTTTCTGATCGAGGGCGTTTCTTTGGGCGAGAAATGCCTCTACATAACCTTGTCAGAGAGCAAGCGCGAACTGCTTTCCGTGGCGAACAAGCATGGCTGGAACCTCGACGGTATCGTCATTTTGGAGCTTGTTCCGCCCGAGCTCAGTCTTGACCCTTCTCAGTTGCAAACGCTTGTGCACTCGTCCGATCTTGAACTCGGGGAGACCGTCCACGCAGCTCTCGCGGAAGTTGAACGGTTGAAGCCAGATAGAGTGGTGTTCGACTCCCTGTCCGAAATAAGGCTGCTGTCACAGGGCTCGCTGCGTTATCGCCGACAGGTTTTGGCGCTCAAAAGCTTCTTCCTACTAAATCGCGCCACGGTGCTGCTGCTTGATGATCTGACTGCTGAGCATGATGATCTCAACCTGCATTCCATCAGTCACGCGGTCATCCGCATGGAGCAGCTAGTCCCCGTCTATGGCGGGGAGCGGAGACGTCTTCGTGTCATCAAAATGCGCGGCGTTCAAATTCGCGGTGGATTTCACGACTTCGTCATCAGGCCGGGTGGCGTAACTGTGTTTCCGCGTCTTGTAGCTGCCGAACACGAAGCGGCTGACATTGGCACGCCCGCCTTTAGCGGCAGTTCTATCGACGAACTGATCGGCGGAGGTCTCGACCGCGGAACCAGCACTCTTTTGATCGGGCCGTCAGGCGTTGGCAAGTCCACCATCGCCTGCTCCTATTGTCACGCCGCGCTCATTCGTGAAGAACAGGTACTCGTCCTTCTATTCGACGAGACCAAACGGATCTTCCTGGCGCGGGCGGCCGGCCTCGGCATGGATTTACAACCGTTTGCTAACGACGGAACGTTGCAGTTGGAGCAGATCGACCCTGCTGAATTGTCGCCGGGCGAACTGTCTTTGCGGATACAGGCCGCCGTCGAACGGCAGAACGCCAGGATTGTCGTGATCGACAGCCTCACAGGCTATCTCAACGCCATGTCGGAAGAGCAGCAACTTGTGTTGCAAATGCACGAGATATTGACCTACCTCAATCAGAAGGCAGTGGTCACGATATTGCTTTTAGCAAATCATGGCTTGATCGGGCAAATGGCGGCGCCTGTCGATATGACGTACCTTTGCGACGCCGTAATGCTTTTGCGATTCTTCGAGAGCGGAGGTCGCGTCCGGCGCGCGATATCCGTGCTGAAGAAGCGGGTCGGACCGCATGAGGACACGATCCGAGAGTTTCGTGTCAGCAGCGAAGGAATTGCGGTTGGCGAGCCGCTTGACCAATTCCGGGGAATCTTGACGGGCGTACCGCACTTTGAAGGCAAAAGTACCGATCTTCTCGCTCACGGGCACTCATGAGCGAGATCCAGCCTGGGGTTTTAGTGCTGACTCCCGTGGGGCGCGATGCACGGATTGCGACATCCATATTAGCCTCTCATGGTATCGGCACGCGCATCTGCGCCACCCTCGAGGAGGCCGTCTTGCTTCTCGACGAAGCGCACTGCATGGTCGTAGCCGAAGAGGCTCTCATAGCTTCCGATAGGAACCGATTTGCTGCCTGGTTACACAACCAGCCTGCTTGGTCGGATCTCCCAATTGTCCTTTTGGTCATGCGTGGAACCGAGTTCGACAAGCGACTACCATTCCTTGATCATTACCTCATTGTTCTTGAACGGCCGTTTCTAGCTTCAAGCCTGGCTAATTCGGTTCGGTCGGCGGTGCGCGCCCGTATGCGCCAGCTTGAAGTAAAATCCTACATTGAACAGAAAGAAGAAGTTGCCCGTCGTCAGCAATTGCTGATCCGCGAACTGCATCACCGGGTTAAGAATATGCTCGCCAATGTCCAGGCGATGATGCGTGCGACAGCCAGATCGAGCGAAAGTGTCCAGAACTTTGTCGAAGATTTTTCTGCCAGGATCGTGTCATTAGCTGAAACCCATTCGATACTGACCGACGACTATTGGCAAACCGCCTCGCTTCAGAAAATGCTGGAGGGAGAGCTTCGCCCTTACGAGAGGACCGGCAAGCCTCGCATCTTCATCACAGGTCCGGAAGTTGCGCTGGTGGCCGATATCGCCATACCTGTCGGCATGGCCTTTCACGAGCTTGCATCCAATTCGTCGAAATTCGGTGCCCTGTCACGACTTCAGGGCCGTCTTGAAGTGCGATGGTCCCTCGAAAGCCATGACGGCACAAACTTGGTCAATCTGCTTTGGCAGGAACGTGATGGTCCCCCGGTCCAACCGCCCAAAAAGCGCGGCTTTGGTACGACTTTGCTGGAAAGGGTTGTCGCAGTGCAATGCAACGCGAAGATAGGGCTCAATTACGATCCAGACGGGTTTCGCTTCACGATGTCACTGCCCTTGCGAAACAGCAGGCAGGTTCCCTCCTATTCGTAGCTCGCAGGTTTTGGGTCGCGACTCGGGTTCCGGCGGCAAGCCGACATAGGCGACATTCGCCGGATGGCTTTGCTGATGGCTGCACCGAGCGATCACTGATACAGATTGCATTTGAGGAAGCTTAAGATGAAGCTGGACCCCGACACGCCTGAGCCGGTCGAAAAATTGCTGGATACGCCCGATCTGGCGAGCGCGCTCGAAAGCGAGCAATTTAAAAAATTCCTTGATCAGGTTCCCATTGCCATAGCTGTTTCGGATCTGGCGGAAGGCGAGCGGGTTGTCTATGCGAACCCGGAATTTGAGAAGCTTACGGGCCTGACAGCAGCATGGTTGACACGGGATGGGTGGCAGGCACTGTCAAATGCTGCAGCTATTGGCGAACACCACGCGCTGGTGCAGGCCATAGTAAGTGAAAACGACTTCGTTGGTACATTTCAACTTAAGCGCGCGGATTCTGACCAGCCCATCGTCGATGCCTATTCCAACGTCATAGAAGACGACAATGGCAGAGTCTGTTTCCGACTGGTCGCTTTTGTCGACGTGTCGGCCCATGGGCCTAACGACACGCGCTCGATCGATGAGCGAATTCGCGAAAAGGACACTCTCCTGCGTGAACTTCAGCACCGCGTGAAAAACAACCTGCAGATGATCACGGCGTTAATCCGGATGGAGACCCGCAACGCTGCTGAGTCTGACAAAAAGCGGTTCGAGCGTCTTGCGGGCCGTGTCGATGCCCTGGCAATGTTGTATCAGGCACTCTCAAGCGACGACCAAAAGGACGAAGTCGATCTCGGCATATATCTCAGCCAGATTGCCTCCGCGGTTATGACCTCCCATGCCGTGGAAGGGATCAGGCTCGACATGAAGGTCGACACCTATCCTGTCTCCATAAATGTTGCCATGCCGGCAGGCCTTGTTGTCAACGAGCTTCTTACCAACGCACTCAAGCATGCTTTTCAAGGTCGCGAGGGAGGCAAATAACCTTGCAAAGCGTCGTCAACGGCGATGGCTGTCGCGTCGTGATCGCTGATGATGGTATCGGCCTACCCGCTGGCGAAACATGGCCCAAGCGCGGTAAACTGGGTGCCCTGATCGCGCGTTCCCTCACAGAAAATGCAAAGGCCGAATTCGCAGTTAGCTCCAGCCCCAACACGGGCACAAAAGTAACAATCGTTTTCAAACGTGCGGCTGCGACGGCGGCCTAATAGCAGCCGTCGCGGAGGCCGCTAACAGCGCAATGTGGACTCAGCGCCGCTCCAGATCGGTTGATGCCACCACGAATCTGTTAACGTCGGGGCGGCGAGAATGTTAGGCGTATGATCACTAGCCAAAGTGAAGGCGCTGCGGCGAACAGCGCGCCACGCTCAGCGTGTGCGACACCGGAAGACCGCATAATTCCCGTCGCGCTGAACTGAGCGCCGCTCTCACCGAGGCGGCGGGTCGCCAGCTGGAACATTTCATTGAGATCGTTGCTTGGCTGCCCGTGCGGCCCATCCCCGCCGCCGCAAGTGGTAAGAACAGTCGAGCAGAGCGCCGCTCTCTTCACTACAGCGAGTTTATCGCCTAATTGACAAGAATTTTCCGCGTTTGAGGTTACTACCTTGCTTCCAATTTTAAGTTTATCTCACCCTGATCCCCACCGTCCCAGTACTGTATCCGACTGGCATGCACCTTGATAAGAATAAGGCCTGGCGTATCGACCCCTTCAGGAAACCAACTCTGGAGACCGTTTGCCCAGTGAGCATCGAATGAAGAACGGTCTTTTATGAGGCTGGCCTCGCCCTGTATCGCAATGAACATTCCTGGACGGCCCTGAGTTTTTTCTCCGGTTAGCGTAAGGGAGACGTTGGCGTCCATTACGATATCGAGGATTTTCTTCGTGTCCTCGTAGCTGAAAAACCATGAATCGCCGTCGTATTCCACATCGCCGTTGTTGCTCATTGGCCTACTTGCAAGCTGGCCCCCTTCACTGCGAGTAGACAGCATGCAAAAATCGATCTCTCTCATCACCTCAGAGAGCTGTTCTAGAGTTATAGAGGTCATGTAATTGTCCTTCTTTCTCAGCAAATCAGAAGAGCGCGATTTGCGCTCTTTGAGGAGCGCGGCTTCTACAGCCGACGTATGGAACTCGTCAACATCGCGGACCAATACTCCAACGGGGATTCAGTTCCAAATTTCGGGAAGGCATTTGAACCTCAAGACCCCTTCTGCGTTGGTGCGCACGGGAACAACAATCATCTGAGGAGAAATGGCAGACACCAAGACAACTCGCGGTCGGAGTCAGGATCGCGCGAAGGTAGCCAGCGGGCAGGATTACGAAGTGAAATATGAAGTCCACAAGACTGGGGCGAGCAAGCAAGAAGTCAAGTCGGCAGCAAAGTCTGGAGGCAACAGGCCGTAAAACGGTTGAGCAGAAACTAATGAAGTGAGTTGCGCGTGATCCAAACGGAGGATTATTCGCAACTTCATTCAGTAGACAACAAGAGAGCTACGTGGAAAGCAGGGATATCTGAATGGAAAACGAAGCCGCTGTAGGCTGGATCGCCGCGATAATAATCGGAGGCATCGCAGGGTGGCTCGCCGAGCAATTCATGAAGAGCAACATGGGCATGCTTATGAATATCGTGCTCGGCATTGTGGGCGCTATTGTCGCTAACGCGCTTCTCGGCGTCTTCGGGATCGTATTGGGGGGGTGGCTTGGCTACCTCATCGCGGGCTTCATCGGGGCCTGCGTTCTCATCGCAATTGCGCGGATGTTTAGGCGAGGGCCGCCGGTTGCGCCACTGTGAACGGCCGGCCCCACCTTACACATAGCTTAGTTGGCATTTTTGTCAGCGGACCCACTCCTCGCGGCAGCGAAGTTCCTGGCAACAAATTGCAACAAAGGCGATGAGATAGACGCCCAACGTCTTCGCTCCGGCGCAAGGCTAACCACCAGGGTCGCTTGCTCACACAGCTTCAACCGCCGCTCGGCGTTCAGTAGCACTGTCAACTCCCCACGCGTCGGCTGAGTGCGAATAGCGAAAAGAGATCTCCCCGATTTTAGATTTCTACCAGGCACGCATTTCACAACTTGCGGTTCCGCGTCGTGAAAAGGTGCAAGCCCGTTGCGGTAGCGCCGCTCGCTGGGAAATTTGCGGGGGCCGCCCCTACCGCGGCCCGGTGGTTGTCACGCGCGAGCGACCACCACGACCGCACTGCATGCGCCGCGACCTTTCGGTCGGTAGCTGTGAGGGAACGTGGACTCGAAGTAAAGGGAGTCGCCCTCTGCGAGCTCGGTTTCACAGCCGTCCAGGGTCACAACCATCTGACCACGCACGACATAAATGAATTCGGGTCCCGCATGTGAGTGCGGGTTCGATTGCAAATGGAATTCGGCAAGATAGGCGTCCGTACGTCGATCAATCACCGGGTAGTCAAGGCTCTCGAAGAAATAGGACGCAAATTCGCGGTCAGGATCGTTGGGCAGCCGTAGGCGATCTTGCTTGCGAACAACCGTCATCGACAGGCTTGGCCTTGTCCGCAAAGAACTGTTCTAGACCCACGTCGAATACCAAAGCGATTCGCAGCAGCGTCGGCAGCGGCGGGATCAGGATGCCTCTTTCGATCTTCGACAGGAGACCGGAGGAGAGCCCGCTGTGCTTGCCTAGTTGCACCAGACTAATGCCCTTCGCCAAGCGCAGGGCACGTATTCTGGGACCGATCGCATATTCCTGGAGCCGTGAAGCCAGAGTGTCAGAGAGCATTTTTCGTTCCTCCTGAACCACAGGTCACATTCCTTGGGCCTTGTTTTATTGTAGAGAAATTTCAGTTTCATCTCACGAATTTGTGAGTTCTAAGAAAAGTGAGTTTCTCTACATGCACACTTGCCTGACTGGCGCCGTCAACCGGTTGTGTCTTTCAACCCCAAGGAGCATACGATGAAGATGGAAATCATGAACATCGCGGCAGCCGCCGCACTTGCCATTGGCATTGCAGCCTCGAGCACAATGGCCCGTGCGGCCGAGAAGGATATCGTGGATACCGCCGTAGGCGCGGGGCAGTTCAAGACGCTTGCGGCCGCTCTCGGCGCGGCGGGTCTCGTCGACACGCTGAAGGCTGCCGGGCCCTTCACGGTATTCGCACCGACGGATGCCGCCTTCGCGAAGCTGCCGGCCGGCACGGTTGAGAACCTACTCAAGCCCGAGAACAAGGATCAGCTGACGGCTGTCCTCACCTACCACGTCGTCGCCGGGAAGGTAATGGCTGCTGACGTCGTCAAGTTGTCGGAGGCAAAGACCGTGAACGGCGCGTCCGTGAAAATAGCCGTCCATGGCGACAAGGTTATGGCCAATGATGCCACCGTCTCTGCCCCCGACGTGGCCGCGTCGAACGGCGTGATCCACATCATCGACACCGTGCTGCTGCCGCCGGCCAAGTAGCGGCGGCACTCGAGGCCGCCGCCAATGGGCGGCGGCTTCGACACCGAAAGAGGAGCAGTCTTCACGTGACCAATGTAGTGCTCGCCATAATCATTGCGGTGGTGCCGGTCGCCGTCGCCGCTGTTGTCGGCAACCTCGCAACTATCCCGAACATTCCGACTTGGTATGCCACACTCTCGAAGCCGTTCTTCAATCCACCCAACTGGATTTTCGGGCCTGTCTGGACCCTTCTCTACGCAATGATGGCCTACGCCCTCTATCGGGTGCTGACTGCGGCGGAGCATCGGTGGCTCGCCCCGGCAGTTATGCTGTTTCTGATCCAGATTGCCCTCAACGCTGCATGGTCATGGGTCTTCTTTGCCGGACACAATCCTCGCGGTGGGCTGCTGACGATTATTGCGTTGTGGTTGGCGATTGCGCTGACGGCCTTTTGCTTCTGGCAAATCGACCATGTGGCGAGCGCCCTGCTGTGGCCGTATCTCGCGTGGGTTACATTCGCGACGGTCCTCAACATTGAGATTGTCCGCCTCAACCCCAGCCGAGTTCACAGGCAGCCCGAACCATGAAGGCAGCGAGGCGAATGGTTACGATCGAGGTCAACGACGCCATGCAGCGCGGTTACCGCTACACACTTTCAGCGCGCACCGGAGGTGATTTCGATCCCGGATTTCGCCCCGAGCTTACGCCCAAGCAGATGTTGCAGCTCGGAGTCTTCGGCGGAAAATACATGACCGACACGACGGCCGAGTTTCCGGCCGACTGGTTCGTCGACGCAAAGCTCTCGCCTGCAAAGCGCGATATCTCGTTGAACTGTTTCAGGGTCGATGCCAGTCAGCCTCTTTCGGTCTGGCGCGCCAAAGGCTGGATCCATCCGGACGACCCGCGCGGATGGTTTCAGTGGTATTGCCGCTACTACCTCGGCCGACGGGTCCCTGAGGAGGACGAGCGCCAGATCAGGCGCTGGAAGGCCATGCGGCGCCATCTTGCGCAAATCCGTCATGGCTGTGAGGCCGGCGACCTCCATTGCCGGCGACGGCAGCGACAGGCGCTGCTTCATTGGGCCTACGACAGCCGCAGGAGCTAAACGGGCCGATACCTCCGCGCGAATGGTCCCTGGGCGGTCGTCACCGGCGCCTCCTCCGGTATCGTCCTGGCGATCGCGACCCGTTGGCGGAATTCGGTTTCGGTCTTGTCTGGCCCGGCGCGAGCCACAGCTTCAGCAACTCGCTCAAGGTCTCACGAACCGAAGGGTGCGTGATCAAACATCTCGATCGCTTCGAGCTCCTAGAGCCGCCGGACTCAATCGACCCGAGTAGGACCAAATGAGCGATCGGTCCAGCGCGAAGCACACCCCAACTAGGAGATTAGCCGGTAACTACCACGCGATATGCCGGCTACCCGCATGTTTTTTAGCTGCCAATGGAACATAATTCGTTTCAACAGATTGGGGCGGCCTGAGGACCATAGCCTTAGCCATCGTTACGTGCGACTTCCCCGGCGCAAAACTGAAGGGGAGTGCATCTAAATCAGGAGTAATCAAATGACTATCCAAAATATGAACGATCTCTTTTTGCACACACTCAAAGATATCTACTTTGCCGAGCATGAGATCATCAAGGCTTTGCCGAAGATGTCGGAGAAGGCGACGTCGCCCGATCTGAAGCTTGCTTTTGACGAGCATCTCGCTGAAACCGAGCAGCATGTAGAGCGGCTGGAACAGGTGTTCGAACTAATCAATGAAAAGCCTTCCGGCGAAGAATGTCCCGCAATCGAAGGCATCATCGAGGAAGCTGAAGAACTCACGTCAGAGATTGAAGATACCAACACCCTTGATGCGGCTCTGATTGCCGCCGCTCAGGCAGTCGAGCATTACGAAATCACCAGATACGGCACCCTTGTATCATGGGCAGAGGAACTCGGCCTTGGGGATGCGGCCGTTCTGCTAAGTGAAACCCTGGACGAAGAGCATGCAGCCGATATCAAGCTGACCGATCTGGGCGAGAGTCGGATAAACGCCACTGCTGATCAAAATGAAGATGCCTAAGGGCGGGCGGCGGCACCTGCCGGAATCATTGATTTATTATCTCAGATGTTCATACGCGCGCCGAGACCTGCTCGCTGCGCCCAGACCAAAGGTTTCACCTCATGAGCGACATCTTGCAGCCTTCGGGCTCTCCCACTGCTATGGTTGATCTCGATACTCAAACCAACGCGATTTTGTATAATAAGGTCAGCTGGGGCGCTATTTTTGCCGGCGTTGTCGTGGCTCTGATAACGCAGGTATTGCTGACGATGCTGGGCGCGGGGATCGGCGTGGCGACGCTGGATCCGGGCACTTCAGATAATCCCGCTGCGTCGACTTTCTCGATCGTTGCCGGCCTCTGGTATGTTCTTTCCGGCATATTGGCGGCGTATGTTGGTGGCTATATTGCTGCTCGCATGTCCGGCAAAACAATCGCCACCGCCGGCGCATTGCACGGCCTGACAACTTGGGCGTTTACCACTCTATTGGTGCTTTACCTGCTCACGAGTACCGTCGGGTCGCTTGTCGGTGGAGTGTTCAGCGGTTTAACAACTGCCGTGGGCGGCGTTGGACAAACCGTAGCTCAAACTGCCGCTCCGATTATCGCCAGCTCCAATCCCCTTGACGCGCTGGAGTCTCAGGTGCGGGCAACTGGCACCGATCCTGAGGCGCTTAATAGTGCGGCAATAAACGCTGTCCGCACGCTCGTCATGGGCGACGCCACGAGTGCCGACAATGCACGCCAACAGGCAGCGCAGGCGCTTGCCTCTGCACGCAGTATCCCAATCGATCAAGCTACAGCGCGCGTCACGGAAATAGAGAAAGACTATCGCGCGAAACTCGATGAGGCCAAGCAGCAGGCGGTCGAAGCGGCCGACACTGCTGCATCGGTGGTCTCAACTGGGGCCTTGATGGCATTCGTTGCTTTGGTGCTCGGTGCCGCAGCCGGTTGGCTTGGCGGCCGCTCTGGTGTTGTGCATCCTGTGTTCGCAGACCGCGTCGTCCCGAGCCGAAAACGCTTCGGCGAAGTATAATGTGGGCGAAGGACGCATCCGCCACTGGCGCGAGCTGTGGCACCGCCGTTGAGCTCTTGTTTGGGGAGATCTGCCTAACACGGTGAGGTAAGATGCCTCACCGCTGCAGTTTGATCGGTGACCGGGTTAACGGCGCGCAATCGGGTAGCAAAGATTTTTTGCGAACAATCGCGTCACGAACTAGCGAAGCAAAGCGTTCTGCCGATTGAGACCACGTCCAGTTTTGCAGCACAGTTTCGCGTGGGTGGAAGCTATCGATATCGCTGAGCATTTCCTGCAATGCAACATGAAATAACTCCTCTACCGCGCTCCTGCCTGTGGCCGCAGTGATGTACTGCAGTCCGCAAGAAAGCCTCGCATTCGCCAGGACCGGTAGTCCCGCCAGCATGTACTCAGTCAAAATGGCTGGCGCGCCGTCATCGACGCCGCATACGACGCCTATGCGGGCGAGATTCATCAGCCTATTGACTTCGGTGAATTCCACGCCCGGAGGGCCAACAAAATCCACAGAAAGACCAAGGTCTGCCACTCGAGCCCTAAGCGCCTCCCCGAGTTCGCCGTAGCCGCACACGCACAGCGCGCTTATGGTTCGCGGCAATTTAGCCAGCGCATTGAACAGCACCTCGTGTTTCTTGTAGGGTTGCGCTGCAGCCACATAAACAACGTCGTAAACCTTCTGGATGCCCATTGGATAGAACGTTTCCGGCGAGGCGAACTCCGGACCGATAGGCATGACCGCAGTCAGCATATCAGGATGACGTTTGTTGACTTCCTGTGACTGCCACTCGGCACCAGTAATGACGATGTCAAAATGGCGGCTGACGCTCTCAGGCACCCGCAGCGCCGGAGCATCAATCGAGTTGTAGACCCGGACGCTTTGAGCGCACGCCTTTAGAATAGCGTCATCCACACCAAGGCCCCAGACACATAGAATTTCCGGGGGTCCGAAAGCCGCGAGATGGCCGAGCATGTCAGCCGAGGAAAAAGGACGGATAAAAGGGTCATCGGGCCGAAATGACCGTCTGGTCAAAACCGGCGGCTCGAACGCATGTGGGGGTGGGGTCTGCTGCGACCAAAATGTCCAGATCTCCGCGGTATCGCAAAGGCCTTGCCTAACTGCCGAAAGCGGCAGCCGTTCGAGATAGCTCCCGACGACGTTAGGTAACGACAAGCGCTCCGTGCCGTCTGCAAAAGGCGGAGCGGGTCCACGTTCCCCCGCCAGCCAAGTGGAAGCAGCCTCATCCACTGAAGGTGTGTCACACGCGACGTTGCCCTCGCAGAAATCGCTGATGACGACAATGCGTCTTGCTCGCGAAGAGTCACGCTGCATCGATGCTTCTCGCGCAGCCTTCCTCGTTATCATTGCGCCATTGATTGATGGCGGCCGCGAGTGGCTCATGCGCATCGCGCCGGCCGCTCGCTATCCGGCTGGCCAGAAGGCCGCTGGGGCAGTCGCGGTCATTATCCCAGCCGAGATGGTCTACAACTGGGTACAGGCATATGCCTTCGACCGGGACTCCAGCGGTTTGCGCGGCCTGTACTTCGGAGGCAATCATTGTAAACCAGCTTGCGCGCGCTTCACCCTCGATTCCTGTTTCGGCGACGAGGAGCGGGCGCCCGTAGCGTGCGTAGGTTTCAGTAAGGAAGTAACGGAAGCGTTTTGACTGCGGATGTTGGGCCGATATAGGGGGACCGCCGAAAGTCCACTGGTTATCGTGGTAATAATTTAGCCCGACGATGTCGAGCAGCTTGTCCTCCCCTCCGAGTTGAGGCCACAGGCGTCCGGAAATCATATCAAATGCCTGAAATTGCGCCAGGCGCGCGCCTTCGGCGGCGCGACGCGTAGAGGGTTTGGAGGGATCCGCAACGATGTTGATCGCCGGTTCGCAATGGACAAAGCGAGCACGTGGATCAACCGCGAGAATTTCGTGCATAGCTGCGATGGCCGCTCGGGAGAGTTGCACCTTCAGTTCGAAACCGCGACCGCGAGTATATGGGTTGAGGTAGGAAGCGTCACCGCCACCCCATGCGTGGAACGATATTTCGTTAATAGGGCAGTAGAAGGGGATTTCGTCCGTCTCGTCGCGAACGACACGAGCGACCGCGGCCGCGAAGCGGGCAAATCGGCTCGCGAACGACGACGACCAGATGTCCAAGACATCGGGCCAGCCATAATGCATCAAATCCCACACAACTTGCGTGCATGACCCTGACGCGGCCCTCAACATCGGAAGAAAGCTCGACCAATCGTACCTGCCCTCACCCGTCTCGATCGTGTGCCAGCGCAGCCCATCACGCACCGTGCGGATCCCGTGAGCTGCAAGCTGCATATAATCCTGAGCGGCATTGGCATCGTGACCCGTCGACGCGAGTAGGTCTAGGCGACGGCCGTCGCGGCGCTTGTGCGTGGAGCACTCGAAGCCGCCCTGAATAAAGCTTTTAAACGCTTGGGAGGAGGCGGGAGCCTGTTTCCTCTCATTCAGAACATCATCAAACACGGCCTGCCATTGCGGCACGACGGCTTCTGCAGCGTAGGTGGTCTCCACTTTGCGGCGTAGCGCACTTCCTAATCTGAAGCGAAGTTCGGGGTCGCCGGCCAGTTGTTCGATCGCAGCCGCAACGTCCGCAGGCGACTCGTGCGGAACAAAAAGCCCAGTTACACCGTGGTCGATCTGCTGCATCGAACCGTTGTCAGCGGTCGCTATGACAGCGCGGCCGGCCGCCCCCGCCTCGGAGATTACGTGGGGCATACCTTCGCCACGCGAGAGCCAAACGAACAGATCCATGGCCGCAAGCAGCTCGGGAACATCCTCGCGGTCGCCAAGGAATGTTAGCTGACGAGACAGGCCTTTCGCCAAAGCGAGCTGACGCAGCGCGTCGGCATAATCAGGCATAAAGGCGTCCTGTCCGCCCACCACAAAGAACCTGACGTGCGGCAGCTGCTTGTGAACAAGCGCCGCGGCTTCGATAAAGTCTTCAACCCGCTTCTTTGCATCCAGCCTTCCCACCCAGCCGACTACTATATCGCCTGGCGTAACCCCCAAGGCGGCGCGCATAACATCGCGGTCGATCGTCGCGAACTCGCTGAGATCGACCATTGACGGAATTTCGAGCGCAGCGGTATCGCGCCCAGGCATTTTCGAGGCCGCGGCGTCGCGAATCGAGCGGCAGACGCCGATATAGCGGCTGGTGAAGTGCTTCGGGCCAGCCAGCGCCTCTGACACCAGCCCGCCATGTTCGATCAACGGAGGGCGCCAATGCAGCTTCTCGAGCGCAGGATAGATGTCTGCAACATTCTGGCAGGAAACGACTATGTCATAAGCCGGGATCTTTTGCGCGAGGTAGTCGACCGTGTCTTCGAAGGAGAGATCGTAGGGGACGCGGTCGACATCGACACCCAGCGCCTGCAGCTGCCGGTGAGACTGGTCTGGCATCCCAGGCAAGCGAAAACACGCGACCACATCGATGCGATAGCGCCTCGGATCGAGGTTGCGAGCAAGCAGCCTGACCTCCGTTTCCTCGCCGCCGACCACCAGCCAGGCGAAGACGAACAGAACGCGGATTGGCGGCGGATTTTCGCTGTTCATTCGAAGCTGAAGACGATCTGCAGAAATTCGGGACGCTCATACACCAGGTGAGAGAGGAAAGCCGGCGCATCGCCGATGGGAACGACATGCGTGATCAATTCACGGCGAATAGCCTCGCCATGACGTTTGAGCAGCACTAGCGTCTCCGCCGAAAGCCGGCGACGGTCCCATTGATAGGCCAATCCACGCGGTACACGGTCGATCTGTGCGCAGCGAATAGCCAAGCCGTTGTGATGAAACTCTTCACCGAAGCGGGTCCGATCCGCCCCATCCTGGTAGAAGGCGAGATCTATCACGGTTCCTTGCGGCCTCAATGCGCGCAGCGCATCGTGCATGCTTTCCGATCGCGCACGCGTCTGAAAGACGATATCGGCTCCGCGGTCGTTTCCACCATGGTGCCACGTTTTTGCATGTTGCCAAGCCTGGTCTTCCGTCATTGCCTTCAGCCCAAGCGCGTCGGCCTTGTTGCGCCGCCAAGCGGAGGGTTCGGCGAGTACTATTTCAGCGCCGGCGCCTTGCGCAAACAGCGCAGTGAGGATCCCCACCGTGCCGCCACCGAACACTACGACCGATTTCCCGGCGAGGCTTTCGCCGAGACACCGCACATCCTGGCCGTAGACTTCGGCATCGGCATGAAGGATACCGTTTGCAGCGATCGGTCCCATCTGAGCCACGAAGATGCCGAGTATTGGGTCGATGTTGTCAGGAATACTTACCATCAATTCCCGAAAGGGGTCGGCTACGTGGCCTGATTTGTGGCCGTACGTCGAAGCCACCACGTCGCCAGACTTGAAGCGTTCTGCATGGCTCTCGGCAACGCGCCCGACTTCCATGTAACCGAGAAAAGGCACGGGGAATCGCACGCTAGGTTCGCCGCCCACAAACAGGCCGCGCTCTGCATCCCAGCGCGAACGCAAGTATGGGTTGGTATCCTTCAAGAAAGTCAGCTCCGTGCCTGCCGAAAAGCCGCTGTAGAGCGCGTCGAGCCGAACCTGTCCTTCCGATGGTGGACCTTCATCATAGGAAAAAAAGTAGGGCTTGCCCGGAGCCTCGATCCCGAGTGACCGAATTGTTCGAGGTTCATGCATGGAGCGCCTCCATTTCAGTCGCTTCGATGCTCACAGGGCGGCGCAACGCAACTGATTGTGATATTGCCAATGCCACCCGATGCGTCATCAGCGCCTCCTTGTAGGGGCAGCGAATACGGCTGGGCAGACCGCGCACCGCGTCCAAGAAATCGCGATCTTCGCGCTCTACCGGATCGCCTTCGGACCGCCGAGTCGGTCGCCCTCGCCCGACATCAACCATGATGTCGCGGTCCGACAACTCAATCGCCAGTGCGTCGCCGAAGAGGTTCAAGCCAATCCGATGACCCCACCCGAGCAGGCAGGTTGCAGAAAGCGTACCGACCGCCCCCGTGGCGAAGCGGAGTGCGACTGCTGTGGCCGTCGCAACATCCAGACCGGGAAACGCTTGGCGGGGCGTCGAGTGAGCGCCATGCGCATAAACCTCGGTTACTTCGCCGACTAGATGGCGGGCGAGGTCGATCAGGTGCGTCGCCTGCTCAACGACCTGGCCACCCGATCGATCCTGCCGCCACCACCACTGCGGTGGCGGCGTCTGATCGAGCCAGTGGCCGGTCACCAGCGTTGCAGGGTTGTCGGCAAGAAGGGCCCGAGCCTCTTCCACCGTATCGAGATACCGCCAATGGTAGCCCACGGCAGTGACGAGTTGGCGATCCTCCACCAGGCTAGCTATGCGCTCTGCCGTTGTGATTTCCAAGGACAGGGGTTTCTCAACGAAGAAGGGCAGGCTGGCGGCAACAAGCTCGGCTTCTATCGCTCCGTGAGCGAATGGCGGCACGCATACGTAAACCGCGTCGAGGCGCTCCCTGGCAATGAGGTCGTTGTAGCCATTGTATGCCCGCGCCCCTAACTTGTCGGCAAGGGCGGCCGCGCGGTCGAAATCTGGATCGGCGACAGCGACGATCTCGATATCGGGCATGGGGCGAAGCACGTCGATATGGCGCCGAGCGATACCTCCTGCTCCGATAAAGCCGATTTTGAGGCGTTCCAATCTACTAATCATAACAATCCGACCTTTTTTGTGAGTTCGTGGTAAAGCTTCTGCCGTCTCCAAACCCATGCGCGATGCGGTAAATCGCTCCTCAAACCGCAGCCTTTCTTGCCAACCTACGGTTCGTCGTAGGCCGTCGTCGCAGAGGGAAGTAACAATCATTGCGGCAAGCAGCGAAGGACGGGCTGCGGTCACTAGAAACGGGTGCTCGCTGCCTAGCGCCTCAACGGTCCCCCCGATGCGTGTGGCGACCACCGGTAGTTCCAGCGCCATTGCCTCGAGCACGACCAAAGGAAGTCCCTCGAACAGCGACGGCAGTACGAAGAGGTCTGCGGCGGCGATCAGGTCTGGTACGTCCGAGCGCCTGCCCAGAAAACCAACGTTCTGCAATGCCAAGGATGCCGCGAGAGCTTCGACCGCAGCTTGGTCGGGCCCATCGCCAACCAAAAGTAACAACGCTCCGGGCACGCTCTGCGCAACCTCAGCCATCGCGTGCAGTAGGATCTCGTGGCCTTTCTGAGCAGTGAACCGTGCGACGGTCAGGACAACTGGAACATTCTCGGCGATCGCGAGCGACGCGCGAGTTTCGCTACGGGCACGTCGCGCTTTCGGAGCGTCGATGCCATTGCGAATTGTGATGATGTTCGAAAACCCCTCTGCTCGGTAAGTTTCGGCTGCAGCTTCCGAGACAGCAACGAGGCCGTCGGTCAACCTAGCTACCCGACTGTGTTGCAATTTTTGGTCCGGGTCGGTGAGCAGGTAGGGAAGATGCTCCGTGCGCACCACGGGGACGCCAGCATTCTTGCCGGCCTCAACTAGCTGGTGGCCTTCCCAGCCAATGCCGGCATGAACATGCAGAATTGCCGGCCGACGCGACCTCAACCACCCAGAGAACGCGCTAAGGTGGTGTATGACTCGGGTCTCGCAGCCCGCCTGTAAGCTGCGGCGCAGGAAGCGAGTGCCGTCACCGCGGGCCGGGAACGCGAGTGCCACCTCATGTGTGGTTTCAAGCGCACGCGCAAGCGTCAACATGTGCTCGCCGACGCCAGAGGGGACATAACTGTCGGTAGCGAGTACAATCAGAGGGGCAAGGGTCATTCTGCAGCCATTGCGCATATTGCAGTGGTAGAGCTCGAACTTCTCAAGCCGCCGGAACGTCGCCAGAGCCTGCCCGACCACCTGGTCCATATTGAAGTATTTGTAGGTGCCCAACCGGCCCACAAACGTGATGTCGCGCCGTGAGCGAGCAAGCGCTTCATACTGCTTGTAGAGCGCCTGGTTCTCTGGCCGGGGCACAGGATAATATGGCTCCCCTTCAGCTACCGCGAATTCGTAAGAGATACTCGTCTTGGAGTGGCTTTGCCCCGTTAGGTGCTTGTATTCGGTAACTCTCGTATGGCGCACGTCTTCCGACGGATAGTTGATCACGCCGACAGACTGAAACCACGCCTGGTCAAACGTCTGGTGGTTGAACTCAAGGCTGCGATAAGGCAAAGGGCCGAACCGCTGATCGAAATAGTGCATCGATGGGCCCGGTGAAAATAGTGTGGTTAGCAAGCCTTTCGCAGCGGAGTTCGCTATAATCAAGGCCAATTTCGACGTGGATGCCCTCATGATCCAGCATATTCTCGAATAGCCGGGTGAAACCGTCGGCAGGCATGGCCTGATAGGTATCGAGAAAATATCGATCATCAGTTGAAGTACGAGTTGGGATACGGGCGGTCACCGACCTGTCGAGACTGGAGGGGTCTACGCCCCATTGCTTGCGCGTGTACCCTTCGAAAAACGTTCTATAGAGGTCCGTCCCGACCTGCGAGACGACGACGTCGCGGGAGGTGCGTATTTCCGCGGACGGCTCTGCGCGGCCCCGTAAGAATTCGGCTGCCGCTGCATCATCTTTGAGGTCGAGTCCGTAAAGCCCGTTGAGGGTGGTGCGGTTAATAGGGATGGGGAGTAGCTTGCCGTTCACCGACGCCAAAACGCGGTGTTCATAGGAGCGCCAGCGTGTGAACCGAGAAAGATACGCGAATATCTCCTCGCTGTTGGTGTGGAATATATGCGGTCCATATTTGTGGACGAGAATGCCCGCCTCGTTGCGGAAGTCGAAGGTGTTCCCGGCTACATGGGGCCGCCGGTCACACAGAAAAACTTGTTTGCCGGAGGCGGCAAGTCGTTCTGCCATAACCGATCCGGCGAAATCCTGCACCCACAATTAAATAGTCATAGGGAGCCGAACCGTTCTTTCGCGAGACCGCCGGCTTTCTGATCGGAAGATCATAGCTCTTCTTCGCGATTGCATCATCCAGACGCGCGGACATTTTGAGGAAAGTGTTGTCCCATGACGTTGCCGCCAAAATCGCGTCCACGGCGGAAAACCAAGCGCCTCGGCCCTCCGATAGTTTAAGCGCCTGCTCACAGGCGTCCACGAATGCGACGGCATCATTATTGGCGACAAAAACCCCCTCGACGCCTCCGTACTGCCGAACGACGTCAGCTACAGGTGTGGTCACGACCGGTCGGCCCGCAGCGAGATACTCGGGAGTTTTGGTCGGACTGATGAAACGCGTCGCATCGTTCATCGCGAAGGGCATGAGCGCGACGTCCCAGCCGCCCAGATATGCGGGAAGCTCCGCATATTCCTTGCGGCCAAGATAGTGAATATTCTTGGCCTGGGGCAGCGTCGTTGGGTCAATTTTGACGATAGGCCCAATCATCACAATCGACCAGTTTGGCCGCGCCGTCGCCACCTTCGCGATGAGTTCTAGATCGATGCGTTCGTCGAGTACCCCGTAATAGCCTAAAACTGGTTTCCCTAGTGCTTCCTGATCGGGTTGCAACGGCAGAATCTCACGCGCGGCGGCAAAATGCCCGACGTCAACGCTCGATGGGAACGGATGGATGTTCAAGTGCTGACACCGCTTTGCCTCATAGATGCTATGGCCACCGGTGAAAACCACATCGGTGTTCTCCATCAGAAGCGCCTCGCAATAGCCCATCTCAGGAGGAGCAAAGCGGAATGCAGACAATTCGTCCATGCAGTCATACACGATCGCCGCTGCATCGAGATGCCGCGCGATTGGGTACATCATCGGTGTGTAGAACCACAGCACCGGCCGCTGCGCACGATGAAGCGAGAGAAGCTGATCCAGTAGGCGCGACAGTGCGGTTTCCAGTTGTTGGCCTTTCCAAGCGTGGGGCACACGCGGACGAACCGCTACCACCTCGGTATCGTCGAACGCATGGAATTCCAGATACGGCAAATGATGGTCTGTCGGGATGTGCTCTTCCCAAAAGAACACTTGGCGGCTGTCAGCAAAGCGCCTCATCAAGTGCTGAGGACGTTGAAAAACGAAGTCCCACCGCAAATGTGAGAAACAGATCAGTGGCGGAGCCGCAGGCGTGGCGTGTCTTGCAAAACCCGATGGTGACGCTGAATGATTCAAAGCGGTTGGCCCTTTCGGTTAACCGCGCCGAACTTCGGGGGGTGAGGCGTGTTCCCTATAAAGGTAGCGGCGGAATGCCGCAGGGAATACCTAACGCCGAAACACCTAAGCCTAACAACTCTGGGGGATTGGCGCCGTCCGCCTTTCGGACTTGCATTCGCGACTACATTTCACGCATAATTTGATGCACGTGTGTTAAGGTGAACTGTGGCTAAGTCGATTCTTCCAGGGTCCCCGGAAAACACCGGGCCGTTAGACGAAAATGCGTTGGACACCCGCCTGTCATCTATTTTGGATGAAATCGAACAGGAGAGCGTGCCCGACCGCCTTTTGAAGCTGGCAATCGATCTGCAGAGTGAGCTTACCGTTCGTAGACAGGGGCGCCTCCCCAACTAAGCCAATCGTCCACGGGACTGTCCGCTACGAAGCACTGCGCGAGATGCCTCGGCACGATTCCATTAATATGTCAGACGATTTCGATAGCGCAGCGGCAGATCTCTGCGGTTTCCTCATAACTTGTACCCAAACACCAAAATATCCGAGTGAATCCTTCTGATCTGGACGGCCTTGGTGAACGGATTCACGGTAAGGCCGGCCGTCAAGCAAGAAAATAAGCGCTGGATAGAGCTGCGCTAACTTTCTCAGGGAACATTTTGGCGCTGAGGCGATTTGGTGCGTCGTGGGAGGTTATTGCTCCCTCCAACTCTGACACATGACAATCTTTCGCAGGTCCCTCGCCTACGTTGCGAGAATGCGAAAGCCCGCCGTTTCGAAAGGAGCTAGCATGGTTAAGACCTCAAACAGGTCGTCCGGCGAGCCTGTGACGATTCACGACCAGAAACTCGAACGTGGAGAAGGCGGCGAACTCCACCAGATTTCGGCAGGGAATGTTTCTGCCCTGACAACCGCTCAGGGGGGACCCGTTTCCGACGATCAAAACTTGTTGAAGATTGGTGCCCGTGGTCCGACGGTCCTGGAAGATTTCCATTTCCGCGAGAAGGTCTTCCATTTTGATCACGAGCGTATCCCAGAGCGGGTGGTACATGCGCGCGGCTACGGCGCTCACGGCTATTTCGAGACCTATGAATCCCTTGCCAAATACACGCGGGCTGACCTCTTCCAGCGAGCCGGCGAGAAGACACCCGCATTCGTACGGTTCTCGACCGTCGCGGGCAGCGACGGCTCTGCAGACTTGGCGCGTGATGTGAGGGGGTTCGCGGTCAAACTGTACACGAAGGAAGGAAACTGGGACATTGTCGGCAACAACATCCCGGTGTTCTTCATTCAGGACGCTATCAAGTTCCCGGACATCATTCACTCCGTGAAACCGGAGCCGGATCGCGGGTTTCCGCAGGCCGCATCAGCCCACGACAATTTCTGGGACTTCATCTCCCTCACACCCGAGTCGATGCACATGATTATGTGGGTCATGTCCGACCGGGCGATCCCCCGGTCGTTCCGCTTCATGGAGGGTTTTGGCGTTCACACGTTTCGCATGGTCAATGCGAAGGATGAATCGACCTTCGTGAAATTCCATTGGAAGCCGAAGCTCGGCCTGCAATCGGTCGTTTGGAACGAAGCGGTAAAGATCAACGGCGCCGATCCAGACTTCCATCGTCGTGATCTGTGGGAGGCGATCCAGTCTGGCAATTTCCCCGAATGGGAATTGCGTGTGCAACTGTTCGACCAAGACTTTGCCGACGCTTTTGATTTTGATGTGCTCGATCCCACGAAGATCATCCCCGAGGAAATCCTTGAACCAATTCCGGTCGGCCGCCTCGTGCTCAACCGCATGCCCGACAATTTTTTCGCCGAAACCGAGCAGGTTGCGTTCATGACACAGAACGTGCCACCCGGTATCGACTTTTCCAATGATCCGCTTCTGCAGGGCCGCAACTTCTCGTATCTCGACACTCAGCTGAAGCGCCTCGGCGGTCCGAACTTCACGCACATTCCGATCAACGCGCCAAAATGCCCGTTCCATCATTTTCAGCAGGATGGGCATATGGCGATGCGCAACCCCGTCGGCCGCGTGAACTATCAGCCGAATTCTTTTGGCGAAGGCCCCCGGGAGTCGCCGCAACGTGGCTTTCGTTCGTTTGCCGACGCAGAGGAAGGCCAAAAGGTGCGACTGCGCGCGGAGAGCTTCGCCGACCACTACAGTCAGGCGCGTCAGTTCTTCAATAGCCAGACCCCCTATGAACAAAAGCACATCGCCATGGCTTTGACGTTTGAGCTTTCGAAGGTGGAAACGCTATTGATCCGCGAACGCATGGTGGCTCACCTGCTGAACATCGACGAAGGGCTTGCCCAGAACGTGGCTGACAAGTTGGGCTTTAAGGACATGCCACAGCCGGCAGATGCGGCCGTGGCCCCAAGGGACGATCTGGCAGCATCATCTGCCCTCAGCATCATCGAAAACGGACCCGACAGTTTCTCAGGCCGCAAGGTTGGAGTGTTTGTTAGTGCGGGTGCCGATGCCGCCCTGTTGAAAAAGTTGCAGTCGGCGATCCAGGAGGAAGGCGCGGCAATGGAGGTCATTGCACCGAAAGTTGGCGGCGTCGAGGCGGCCGACGGCACCTGGATCGAGGCCAAGTATATGATTGATGGTGGCCCTTCGGTCTTGTTCGACGCGGTGGCGCTTATCCTCTCTGAAGAAGGAGCGGATCGGCTGACAGGCGAAGCCGCGGCGCGTGACTTCGTCGCCGACGCATTCGCCCATTGCAAATTCATCGCGTTTACCTCTGGGGCGATACTGCTGATGCAAAAAGCTGGCGTCGACCCGGAGGCCGATGAGGGGCTTTTTGATCTGAGCGATGCAAAGGCAATTCCGCGATTTATCCAGTCCTGTCGCAAGCTCCGTCTGTGGAGTCGAGAGAGGGCGGTGAAATTGTAGACGTTCTATTTCTCCCAAGCCACTGGCGCTGCGATTGGAGCTAAGCAATGCATATTATTGATACTGAAATTGTCCCTGCCACCCTCTACGGTGGGCAAACTGGCCTGCGGGTCGTTTTTTCTGGCGAGGGGGGCGAGTGTGTCACCGTCGAAATGGCCACTATCGATGGGGTGACGGCTGAGGCAGATGCGGTGTCCCGAGCCAAGGCAATCCTGATCCAGACAGCAACGTTCGGCCTCGCCTCCAACGAGTATGACAAGCAAAGCAACGGAGATTTCGATGAAGTCTCAGTCAATACTGCAACGGATGGGACCGACACTGTTTTCATGTTCGAGTATCGTGACGGCGGGATAGTGCAGCGGCTGCCTGAGGCCATGTTGCCCAGCGCGGAAGTTGCACGGGAGGAGGCGCTTCGCTGCGCGATGGAGCTCCTTTTAGATTTGCAGCCAGGCAAGGACGACCTCACGGGTTGGCTGGTCCGCGTGTCGGACCAGAATGGCCAATTGCTGTTCACTGTCGACGTTTCAGACGCAGAGGCTGCACGGCACGCCAGTGAGTCAGCTTAGCCAACAATGGCGGCGCAGGACTGATCCGCGGGGCCCTGGGAGAAAGCTGCCTCCACATCTGTGTCGATATGCAGAGGCACTTTGCCCCCGGTGACCCATGGCCTATGCCCTGGGCTGAGCGTGTGTTGCCAGCCATTGAGGAACTGACTGCGAGTCACCCTCAGCGTACCGTCTTACCCCGCTTCATACATGCGGCGGGGCCCGGAGAGGGGCCGGTAATGTGGGCGCATTACTATCGGCGATGGGCGCAAGTCACGTCCTCGGAGATTGTCGTGCGGCTGATTGAGCTATTGCCGCAGCTAGCGCGATTTGGGCCGCCACTGTCGACAAACACGTGTATTCACCGTGGACCGGCAAACTGGACAGATTGCTCCAGTGCTCGTCAGTCGACTCGTTGATCATCACCGGTGGCGAGAGCGATGTTTGCGTGCTTGCTACCGTTCTCGGCGCAATCGATCGCGGCTTCCGGGTAGTGGTTGTTACTGACGCTATTTGCAGTTCGGCGGACGAGACTCATGACGCGTTAATGCGCCTGTATCGCTCGCGTTTCAGTGAGCAAATCGAGGCTGTCTCGACACAGGAGGTCCTCGACAGGCACTAGCCGAACAGTCACAGGGAGAAGACGATGAAGGTTTTTCTACGCGATAACGGACTGACAATTGCGTTGACGACAATGTTCGTTATTAGCGGGCTCGGCATGATCTGGTCGGGCCACATAGCCCACAATGAAGAGCTTCAGGAACATGGCGGAGCGGCAACTAGGCTGTCGGCCTATCTGACAAGCGGCGACTTCTTATCCGCACTTTTCGAGAACTGGGAGAGCGAGTTTCTGCAAATGTCGGCATACGTCATGCTGACCGCCATACTTTATCAGCGTGGTTCGGCCGAATCCCGGGATCCCGATGATCCCGATCGACCGAATGACACGCCGCCCTCGGCTCTTCAGAGACGGAGCCCGCTGCTTGCGTGGGTGTATTCTTACTCGCTTGGCATCGCGCTGGCGCTGTTATTCGTCGTTTCTTTTGGCCTGCACTGGTGGGCAAGCCTTATTGCGGTCAACGAAGAGGCCGTGAGCCATGGTGGCGAGATTCGTTCGTTGCTCGATTACCTGTTTGACGCGAAGCTGTGGTTCGAAGTCCTTTCAGAACTGGCAGTCAGAGTTCTTGTCGACAGCGGTGCTCGTCGTTCTTTCGATCTTCCTGCGTCACAAGGGATCGCCAGAATCCAAGCCGGCCGGTGCATCAAACTCCGAAACAGGAGGCTAGAGCAGGTTTGGCGCACGACCTTCGCTTCTGAACTGGACCGTAACCCTGCGGTACGGAAAGCGGTCCCGAATATGTTCGTTGAAGAAGCGCCCTTTGACGAATGCGTTTCGAACCGCGGCATAGGTCTCTGCGGATTCGCCCTGGTAGTCATAGCGTTTGCCGGTTGTCGCGACCACACCGTTCCGAGCGACGTTTGCGCCAGCTCTCCAACTGGACCTTCTCCTCAAATACGACGATGTCGTCATCGGCTGACTGCTCGCCTCGTCGCCATACCCCTTCTGCTGGCGCTTGCAGATAGGCTGTTACGCCATCGAACTCGCGTTCCAATTCCTCTTTGACGTGGTGGAAAAACTTCTGGAACGTCTCGCCGGCATGTCCGCGCGGGGTAGTAGGATCTGGAACAGATACATATCGATGCTCAATTAAAGATGCGTAGCGACCGGCACCAAGACCTGTTTTGGCTCGCGGATGTATCTCGCTGCATCGCTATGACGATGAACATATGCAAGGGGTCGCATTGTCCTGTCCATCCCTCCTCCTAATGTTACACCGAGGGGAGCTTCGGCTGCGCAAATCTCTTACACCAGTATCAATGGCTAAGGTGAGGACTGCGGGCTGCCTAATGGGTGAAATGAATTTTGTTCCACTGGGAGCCGACGCCACAGTTTACTGAGATCGGTCGAACCAAGGGGACGGGCAGACAGGTGGTTTGAGACAAGCGTCGGGAGACGCACGTGTATCAAAGGAACGATTGCAACGCGATTTAGCGGAGAACGCCTGTCGGAAAGAAGAGTATGCGGGCTAACGCATGTTATGGCGAGGCCTTGATATTGCGTTCATTGTCGCCGCGGCAACCGGAGAACTCATATGAATGTGATCCAACTACTCTCCCCCGAACAGGCAGTTGATCGTTACGTTCAATCGCGCGGTTCAACGGAGTCGATTGTTTCGACGGGACGGGCCATTCTCAACATCAGATCCGCCATTCCTAGGTGCGCTCTAACCGACCGGGAACTCGCGGATTTAATTGCTGCGTCGGCAATCGAGCAGGGTCGCGGCGTAGCATTCGACGACGATTGACTGCAATGTCCACAACTCAGGTCCGAGACTTATTGTGATAAAACAACTCAAAGATCGTAAAAGTGATGAGATAAATCTCGTTACGTTGATTCCTGCGTTAAGGGCATTCGCCCGAACTTTTTGCGGGGACAAGACAAACGCCGACGACCTGGTCCAGGAGACGCTGGCGAAGGCTCTCTCAAACATCGGCCAGTTCGAAACGGGAACGCGGATGAAATCGTGGTTATTCACAATCATGCGCAACACCTTCTACACCAATATCAAACTCTACAAGCGCGAGCTGCCCGGCTTGATCGACTGTGTCGCTGCCTCACCCGCGACCGAAGCAAGTCAGGAATGGTGCATTCGCAGCCGCGAAGTGCGCGATGCAATCGAGCGACTTCCACCACATCACCGCGAAGTGCTTGTTTTAATCGGTGTTCTGGGTACAAGTTACGAGGAAACCGCAGAGATCTGCGGCTGCGCTATCGGCACCGTCAAGAGCCGCCTTAACCGTGCCAGGCTTAGCGTGTTAGAGGACCTTGGCGAGCATTCTTCTGACATGTTGGTGGAATCGTCCCCGAGGCACCTCACGCAGCGCTTCGAAGCGGATGCCCCGCGTCGACGACTGGCTTAATTTGGGGAGCAGCCGCTGTGCGATTGTCCTACGCATTTAGCTCTATTGGACCAAATCCGCGAAACTCTTTAGAGCCGACTTGCTCACCGTGCACCCTTAACAGACGGTTGAGATTCAAGCTGAAAGTAGGCAGAGTCTGGTCTAATGGACCTGGTGGAATCGTGCACCCACCGTCGGTCGCCTGCTACGACGCTAGGCTGCGCGTCGAAGCCTTCGATGCGGATAGTTTTCATCGAAGCCAGCAATGTGAACCAGCTTGGAGAGGTCCTTGACAACCAGACTGCCTATTTGGAGACTCATCCCTTTCAGCCGCAATTCCTTCAGGACCCTATTCAGGTGGGCGGGGGGCATGCCAAGTGAGTCGGCCAATAACAACTGGGACAAGGGCAGAGTGAGATCTGGCTCAGCGTGATGCTAGAGCGTGTCCCGGTCTAACAGATTGGGGATTCCGCTTTGATGGTTTGGTGATTCATTCCGATTTGAGATGGGCGGGCCATTCCCTATGGAACAGCGAGTGCGCATCATTGCGTTTGTCGATGAAGGGCACAGCAACCGGAAGGCGTCGCGACATTTCCGAGTGCCGCCGCGCTTTGTAAACAATCTGATGAAGCTGAAGGCCGAGACGGGTCCGCTTGCGCCGCGCCGGCAGGTAGAATGGGCGGCGCCGCCGCGCTATAGGATGCATTCCCGATCCCGGGGATGTTGTTTCCGCCGTGATCTAGTCGGTACAAACAGTACCTCGGGTGGTGAGATGTCGGACCGAATCCAACCCTTAATTCAATATTTGCAAAATCGCGATGCGCTGTCGCTCGAGGAACTGAATGCGCTTAAGGCGCTCCCAATGGACCTGAAATCACTGAAGAAGGGTGATTATGTTGTTCACGAGGGCGATCGCCCTTTACGCAGCTGTCTTGTCCTCGATGGTCTGGCAGCTCGCACAAATTTAACCGCCGAGGGACGGCGGCATATTACCGCCGTTCACATCGGCGGAGATTTTGTCGATCTACACAGTCTTTTGCTCAAGCAGATGGATCACTCTGTTGTAGCGCTCAACAACCTGGAAGTGGCGTTCGTCGCGCATGTGGATTTGCTGGCTTTAATCAAAGACCACGATCATCTGGGCAGACTTCTTTGGCTCTCCACCGTTATTGATGCTGCCATACAACGGGCATGGACGGCGGCAATGGGAAGTAGATCAGCGGCAGATCACATGGCATGCTTGCTGTGCGAGTTATTTATCCGCTTACGCGCCCAAGGGATGACAAGGGGGAATTCCTTCAATTTCCCTGTAACGCAGGCTGATCTGGGTGATATGCTTGGCTTGTCGGCAGTTCACGTTAACAGAACACTGCAGGACCTGCGCAAGACAAAGCTTGTAAGTTGGAGAGGTTCGACGGTCACAATAACTAATTTTGACGCCTTAGCTCGCTTGGTGAGTTTCGATCCCCAATATCTCAATCTTCGACGAGAGCCCAGATAATTCTAAGTGTTGTGCTGGCGGCGTTGGGATACATCCTCTGCTGGCGCGATAAACTCATAAGCCCAATCCGGAGTGATGCGGGTGCTGAGCGGCCCACGTTATGCGCAGCCGCCGTGACCCAATAAGTGCGTATTGTAGGGAACATAAGCCGGTGGCTGCTGTTAGACCGCCATAAACCATTGGTCACGTCATGCCCCGGTTCTATTTCGACTTCTGCAAGAGCGGCGAAGAATATACCTCAGACGAGGAAGGCCTCGTTTTTGCTGACCTAGTAGCGGCCAAAACTGACGCGTCATCTGCGTTGACGGCTTACGGTGCGGAAGTATTGCCGGGCACCAGGGACCGGGATGTCTCGGTGCGCATCCGCCTACAGCGTATCGTGCTTTGTGAGATAACTGTCGAGATTAGGTTCGCAGACAGTCAGCATGGGTTATCGAAAAAGCTTTAGGGTTGTGCCATCGCAAGCGTTGGTAAGGCCACCTTACCGCTCAGTACGAAAACGAAGGCGAAAGATCCTATGCAAGGGTTGCGAACCACCAGGATCAGGTTTATCGCCTTCCAACTCCGCCAAGGTTTCTTCCTGACGCCACAAAGCTTCTAGCAGTTTGGGATGTAGACCGTCGCCGCGTCCCGCGGCGAGGGCATTCAGGGCTAAGAGCGATGACATTACAAGGCTTCCGATATTTGCGTTTCCGTGCGTTTGGGCTACTGACGAAGACCTGCCGCAGGTGAGGGAATGTTCCCGCGGCAGGCTCCTTCACAGAAATGTCCATAACTGCGAAGCGCGCCAGTCAAGAAGTGGATGCGAAGACCTGACGCGTTAGGCCTAACTGGCTTGGGCGACGGTTGTTCCATCATTGCCGGTCGCTGGCGTGGTGATATTCAAGAGACGGTCGCCGATGAAGAGGCATTAGCATCCGTTAAAGCCAGAATTCCGAGCACTGCGACCGCGAGTCTTCCAAGATTTGCCATATGTGAACTCCCTTGTTTCAAGCATCAGCAGAAGTCGGGCCGCGCGCAAAGGTTCCGTTCCGCCAGCGTGATTAGGAGATAGGCTTAGTTGGTGGGAACCGTTGACCGTGACGGCGTATCTGTTGCATGTGGGTCCGCGCTCTGACTGCAATTTCCCTTTCGGCCGCTGTGATGGGACTGCTTCTATCTGCTTTCCTGATCGCAGATTTGGTGCGCTTTCTGTGGTGAAGAAAACTCGCCGCCCTGGGGAAAACAACTGCTCTTCCCGGAACTCGTAATGCGGCGATACGTTGCTTTTGCCCTAGCTCGAATATGGCTTCGATCCCGACGAGCGAATGTTCAGCGACCTGCTGATTGTGATCTCGATTGTATGGCAGCTGGGCAACCGCCAACAGCGGCGGCCACCTCCGCTCTTTACGGAAGCTCTACAGCTACGGAACTCGGCGGATTTCCTCTGGGGAATAGGCAGGGGCCTCCGGGTCGAAGCTAGTCCATCCTGCGCTTTCGTAATCGCTCCGCCGCGCCTGGAGATCGACGGAGCGGTATCGGGTCAAGATTTCTTGGGCTTGAGCAGCTCGATGATCTTCCACCCGAGCCGTCACGAGGGTACCTCCTCGCCGAACACCCTCCGCATAAACATGCGCATCACGTTCAGCGATTCCGGCTTCTGTCAGGGCCCCGATAATTCCCCCGGCAACGCCACCTGCTACGGCACCCGCTAGCGCACCTACAGCTGTTGCGGCAAGCCATCCTGCGGCAACAACAGGCCCAACCCCGGGAATGGCCATGATGCCCAGCCCGGTCAGCAGACCGCCAGTGCCGCCCACGACAGCGCCTATTCCTGCGCCCGTCGCAGCGTCTTCTTCAGCGTCGCTGGCAGAATCAACCGAGCTTCCAGACCTGTTTGAGACGATACTGATGTCGGCACTTTGGATACCAGAGGCCTCGAGCTTGCCAACGGCGTCTGCGGCATCGTCATAATTGTCGAACAACGCACTAACTGTTTTCACGATATTTTCCTTTCTTACTTCGCATCAGCAACAACGTTGCCCTTATAATCCAAGGCTACCGAGACGCTCTTCCCGTCCTTTGTAGCTTTGCCGCGCCATATACCTTGGTCGTCCTTAGCCAACCCAGATACGCCGGAATATCCAGCCTCTTCAATGCTGCTTATTGCTTGGGCCTCGGTAAAACTGTTCGCTCCTGGCAAGGGGGCAGAAGCGTCGGTCGCCCCAGTTGCTCCCACCTCACCAGGTGACTGCGTGCTCATCGACGTTGCGATTTTTTCGATTTCCTGCTTGTGCATCGTCAGGGTTGGCACGGTTTCTTGAGCAAATGCCTTCAAAGAAGGATTGTCTCCGTCCTTTGCGTAACTTTCGAAGAGCGTCACTGCGTCGGAATGCGCTTTTCGCTGCAGCTCAACATAAGATTGCTCTAGCGATCCGCTCGACAACTCTAGTTTCTTCAGGTCGTTCTGGTGCGTTTCATCCAGCTTTGCTGGGAGGGAGAGCTTCTGCTCGGCAGCGACTTCCTGCAGCTTTGCGTTTGCCGCCCCATGATCCTCAATCATCATCGAGGCAAACTCGTCTACGTTTTTGTGGCTGCTCTTTCCAACGATAAGCTTGCTGGACTCCACTTCAAACATGCCACCAATTGCGGCCTTGTTAACGAAATCCTGGGCGGTGTCCGCAGCGAATGCGGGCGAATACGCGAAAGCCGCGGCGCTGGCAAAAAAGGCCAACATCAGTTTGGTTTTCATAATTCTCTCGATCCTTTTTGAAGGCGAATTCACGCCGGTCTAACAAGCGAAAGGACCTTTCGTTCCTCCCTTCCACGCCGAAAGAGGCTACCCACCCAGCTGGGCGCTCCGGCAGAAGGTCGGGCACAACCTCGCGGCCCCTTAAGATCGCCCCGTTGGCGGCACTGAATCGAACAAGGTACGGGCGGTGGTGGCGGCGGTGGCGGCGGGGAACCGGTAGTGGCGGCGAAACGGCGGCGGACAACGGTATCAATAATGGGGGCAACTTCGCAGCCAACAAGACTGTGCTGGCTGGTGTGTCCTTCTTTAGAGATAATTCGACATCCAATCGAGACCTGGTTGCACTCCGCGCGAGGGTAGGCAGAACCGAACAACTTTGGCCCGGCTTTCTTACCTGTTGAAAAACCCTCGGGGGCGCCGGCACTAAAGCGCAGCCGGTATCCCCACGGCCAGCTCGCGAGCGTCAGCGCTGATCCTTAAAAGGCTGTTTAGTCTCGCCAACCGATTTCGCTAAGTCGAAGAACGACGGGACCTTGTCCTCACTTTGAAGCTCATTGGCTGCTCTCAGAACGCGGATCGGAAAGCAAGCCGCATCTCGATTGGACGGCGACATGTCTTCGTAGAGAGTTCCTCGGAGGTGAGGTTGGTCTCCGCTTTGTGAAGAGCAGTATCTATCTCATCAATTGACAGGATGCCCTTTTGGACGAGGACATTGTTGATCGACGCAATCGCCATCAGCAGTCCCTGGAGCTGAAGATTGGCGACTTTCATCAGACACCCTTCTTGACGTACGCGCCGGGGTTGCGGCCACTTTTTGGGGCTTTGGCGTCCTTCGAGTGCTCAGCGATTGCAGGACCCGCTCCCGATGTCTTCTGAGGGTCCGGACTGGGTGTGGATCGCTTCTCAGAGATTGGCTGTCCGTCCTCATCTACGGAGCTAGGCTGTAGGTTAGAGGGCGGTTGAACCCCATCATAATGGCGTGTTGATTGACCGCGATCTTGGACAGGCTCCGTCAGACCATACGGGCGCTTGGGCTCATCTCCCTTATCACCGGTATGGATAGGATCAGGGCGCCTATTTTCCCCTCGCTTAGGCACTCGGGCGCCGCTCTCACGATTATTTTCATCCGCTTCCGAATTGCCAGACATGAAGACTTCTCCCTTTTAACCGTGCAACTTTCGGAGCCCTCAAATTGTTCCAACTCAGTGGAACCTACGATCAAAGCCAGGTGTTTCCCGACGCGGAACTCCATCACAGGATCTTCGTAGCCTTCTGCCTCTAGCGCGCGGAACAATGCCCTCTACCGGCTGTTTGGCACGATGACATCGAGAAAGCCGCCCTCTAAGAACCTCAACGAAATCTCTGCGGAGGAAACAGCAGCCTTCTTCCGCCGAGCCTCAATTACCTATTTAGAATGCTGTATCAGCCTGATGCTGACGCATCTTTCGCGCGAGGAGGTGGCAGACATTTTAACTCAAGAAGCCAATATGATCAGGGAGTTTGATTGACAGAGCGCATAATATTCGCCGCTGTGCTGATGTTGCCTCTGAAGTTACCAAGGCATGTGGAAGCCAAGCTCTACCTGGAGGGTAAGATATATGAGTGTGCATGGCGCCTCTGATTTCGATGCGGGTGTAGATATAGGGACCTTGTTTGCGGATGGGGTTGTTGGGAAAAAGGCAGCTTTCTCCCGGGCGTTCGCGGAGGCCATGAAGGAAGACATGATGACCGCCTTCTGGAAAGCTATCCAGCGTCCGGGCGGAGCGGTCGGACGAGGACCCCGCCGCTGGTACGTCGAAATCCATCCAGAAGAATTCGGAGGCTTTGTTGAACTCGCCACACATCCGTGGGTGCGCTCGATGTGTGAACTCGCGCTGGGACCCGATTACCAGATCGTCGAGCTAGGCTTTGACACACCATTTCAGGGCGCAAAGAACCAGCCCTGGCACAGGGATTTCCCGTCACCCCCAGACACCTATCGCGACCGCAGGATTACATCGCTCGCCTTCAATCTCACCGGCGTTGATGTGACTGAGGACATGGGGCCATTCGAGGTGGCAGTAGGCACGCAGTATATGGATGGTCGCGGATGGAAGCATGAAATGTTCCCCCCACAAGAAATCTGGGAGCAATTCGCATCGCGGGGAGTAAAAAAATATCCGTCGATGGGAGACATTTCTTGCCGCTCGGCGCTGACAATTCATCGTGGAACCACTCATCCTTCTCCCATCGCTCGTCCGGTCCTGGTGCTTGGTGTAGATGCCCCGGGCGCGGGCCATGACAAGCTTCACGATATGATGGTCACGAAAGAGTATTATGAGGCCCTGCCCCTCGAACTCCGCAGCCATCTCATCTGCCGTGTTGTCGATGAACTCGTCCCGGTCACACAGAAGCATGACATCGAAGGCCTAGTGATGGGAGTTGAATGACCCTTGCCACAGCCGCGGGGGGACGGGCGAGCGGCTTGCCGGACTTGCTCGGATCTCCACTGCCTTGAAGGCCGGGCACCGAAAACCGTCCCACTCCGGCTCATATTGCCAGACACCGCCCGCACGGGGATGGTATCCATCAGCTTTGCCTCCATGCGAGCTGTTCACACCGGCAAGCGAAAGGAGCGTGAGGAAACCTTTGTGGCCATAAGGTGAGTCACACCAGCAATAGACAAGAGCTATTTATCCAAGCTTAGCGTCTCGCCTTCCAGGCGGCTGCCAAGGGGCCCTTCGCGCCAAAGACCGGGTCTTTGCGCGGCTTCGCGACTTCCAAAATTGTCTTGACGGCACGCTCATGGTCTTCGCTGCTGGTGCATTCGTCGTAGGTGCCGCCTGATGGGTAGGCGCCCACGACCAAAAAGTCATCGCTCGTGTCTAGCCGTTGGTGACCTGTCCCCGCCGGTAGGATAGCGCAGTCCCCACCCTTCAACCTCAGTGTACGTCCATATTTGCCGCCGAAACGCACTTTGCCCCATCCACGTGCAATTCCGAGGACCTCATGAATGCGGGAATGATAGTGCACGTAGTCGTAAATGCCGTTTCGCCAGGAGTCGCTCCAGCCATTGTGCTCGAACACGTCTTCAAAAATGGCGGCTGGATCAAGATCTTTGGGAGTTCGGATAACGCTGCGATAGACAATCATCGGCCAATGGGGGTGATTGGGGATGAGACCGTCATCCTTGAAATGGAATGTGGTGGGCTTTCGCGGGCGCGAAAGCCTGTCTAAATCACTCTTCGCGGGCCGTTGCCAGCCTGTCACCCTCTCCAGGACGTTCTTTCCAAGCTCGAGTACAGGCATCAGGATTCTCCGTATGAAACGCGCCGACCGGCATTCTTGCCCGGGGCTGCCATCGTTCGGAACGTGACCGAATACCGCTGTGCCGCCACGGGCGGAATACTATGTTCCCATACATGGCGAGACTCACCGGACATCATGTAAAGCGATCGCGGTTCGATTTCGATGGCAAGGCGCTGCCAGGTGGCACCCACCTTCCGACGAAAGCGAAACCTGCAGGCCGAGGCAAGCGACAATCCGAAGACTTGATCGAAATGCGGCTTATCGCGATGCCATCCAATTCCGACGCCTTGATCGTATTCGGTGCAAAGGACCTGTTGAACCGACCCGTGAGCAGCGAAGCAAACGTCTCGACCCGGAGGGCAAACGGTGTCAACCAAGCCGGCAGCTCATCTGCCTGCTCCAGCACCTGCAGCGAAAAATTGTACCGCCAGCCAAAAGAAGCGACGCGGCGCTTGCCCTCAAACGCCCCGAACTGAAAGGGCTTGAGTGGAAGTTCGTCTATACGCCCAACAAGCTGGCGCTCTTCATCGGCGCTGATGAAATCAGGTTGGAGACGAAAACCGTCCGGCCTTGCTGTGGACTCCGCGAACAGGCTGAGTTGGTTTGGCACGGGATGCTATCCATCCTTGACTAATCGGTCAGCAACGGCGGCACAGCATGCGAGTTCCCAGAACTACTCTCGCCGAGCGAATTTTGCCGTTGTTTCGGGCGCTTCGCACACTATGTTCGACCCACCGTAGGAATCGATAGCTTGAATGGCACAGCGAACCGGCAGCGCCGATCTTCCCCTCCATAGCGGCCGCGTTCCACCGTGGCTCGGGCAGCGCATGGCAGCTCTTGGTGCCGTCGTCTGCGAGGCCATCGTCCACCATTATGGACGAGACGAATTCCTGCGCCGTCTTTCCCATCCCTTCTGGTTCCAATCGTTCGGTGCCGTGATGGGCATGGATTGGCACTCGTCCGGCATCACCACCAGCGTAATCGGAGCGCTGAAACGCGGTCTGGCGCCACTGGGGCATGAACTGGGCATCCATGTGTGTGGCGGTCGCGGAAAGCATTCGCGGCGAACACCCGAGGAGTTAAAGTCGCTGGCCGAGCGTGTCGGATTCGACGCCGCCGCGTTGATTCGGGCCAGCAGGCTGGTAGCTAAGGTTGATAGCGCGGCCGTCCAGGATGGCTTCGACCTGTATCTGCATGGCTTTGTCGTCACCGAAGATGGCCATTGGACTGTCGTGCAGCAAGGCATGAACGGCGACAAGCGTCAGGCACGGCGCTACCATTGGCATTCCGGCGACATCTCCGATTTCGTCGACGAACCTCACAGCGCAATCGAAGGGCCGACACAGGGCGAGATTGTCAACCTGACTGACAAACGCGCCGCCCGCGTCGCGTGCCGCGCAACTCGATATACTTGCCGACCTTGGCCCGGACCGGGTCGTCGATCACTACGCGAGTATCACTGCAGGACAACAGGCGCAGCCAATGCTGCCACACCTTGTTATGCCTCCGCATCATGATGTGCGATCCAGCGATGTATTCGTGCGCCGGCTGCACGGCACGCTGGCAGCGGCGGCGCAGCGAGGTCCTGTCGATTTTCCCGAGTTGTTGCTTACCCCCGGCGTTGGCGCACGCACGGTGCAGTCCCTTGCGATGGTCGCCGAGGTTGTGCATGGCGCGCCCTATCGCTTCCAGGATCCTGCGCGCTTCTCGCTCGCACATGGCGGGAAGGACCGCCATCCCTATCCCGTGCCGGTCAAAGTTTATGACGAGACAATTCGGGTTCTGAAGTCCGCGGTGCAGAAAGCAAAACTCGGTCGCGAGGAAGAGCTCGGCGCCATCCGGCGCCTGGACGAGCAAGCACGTAGGCTGGAGCGCACCGTCGAAGGTCCTTCACTCGAAGCCTTCGTCGCGCGCGAACGCGCAGCGTCGTCGTCATATGGTGGACGGTCGATATTCGGTTGGGAAGCGGATCCTGCAACAGCTGAGGGGTTCAAAAGCAAGCCCACACAACTATCGGAACCATGAGAACCGGCGCGAGTTCGTCTCCAGAACCAAAAGGGAGTGAAAGCCATGACGGCGAAAGGCGAAGCCACACTTCCCGCAGGCCCTAAGGCGCGAGCCCGTGCGACCGAGGCCGTGGCAAACGAAGCCCCGCTTCGTGTCGTAAGAGACGCCCCCGCGCCGAACCCCGGCCAGAAGCCGCCGCTGACTCCGAAACCCAAGGAGGGAAGCGCCACGCTGGTTTCTGGCCCTAAGGCCCGAAGCCCGGGGAAAAAAATCCAAGCGATCCAGGGGCAGGGCTGAGCGATGAGCACGAGAGAAGGCGGCTGCCTCTGTGGAGCGGTGCGATTCAAAGTTACCCGCGAACCCAGGCGCGTCGGTTTGTGCCACTGCCAGGATTGCCGACAAACCAGCGGAAGCGCGTTTTCGATGTTTGCTGTGTGGCCGCGGTCCACTTACGAGGGGAGCGGGAACTTGGCGACTTTTAACGGCCGCAGCTTTTGCCCGAATTGCGGGTCGCGGGTCGTGCACCTCCGGCCCGGACGAGGCCGAGGTTATGGTTGGCTCGCTCGACAACGGACCGAGCGACCTTCTTCCTGCGTACGAAGTTTGGATTCTACGCCGGGAGGCATGGCTGCACGCGCTTCCGTGGGCCGACCAGTTCGGTGGTGATCGGCCGACCGTTGACTGAGCGCCGGAGCCTATCGAAACGCCCCGCAAATCAGCGCGAGAATGAACACGAAACCCGCCGCGGCCAAGCACGTGATGCGCGACGGTCGACGCGCCAAGCCCTTCCGGCGCAGGAGGCGGCGAATCGGGGGGCGCGTGGGCGGACCAGATCACCTATCTAGCGTGTTTTTGACTGAGGCCGTCATTGTCGCCATTGGTCTTAGTTACCACCGCGGTCGACATGGATCAGCTGTTGACTAGACGCGGGACCGCTCGGCACGGCGTAGATGCCTTCTGCGGCCGCCTTGTTGGCGCGCTCCTGACGCTCGGCTTTCTTGCCAAGCGGCTTTTCCTTCGGTCTCCCGCGTTTCACTCTGATTTCCTGTTCTGCCTGCTTGCACATGAGCGCTGCGGCTTGGATCGCCATGCGATCTCGCCGGTCGGGCGTAGCGTTCGGATCGTTCATGATGTCGATCATATATTCCAGCGGCGTTTTCTGTTTGCGGCACCACCGCTTATCATCGGCTTCCATCGGACGGACCTCGGCGTCGATCTTTCCGTAGAGCGGTGGTTCGACAAACGTCGTCACGGGAATGCTGCTCTCGGCACGGGCGGCTTTAGTCCCGGTTTGCTTGGCTTGAGTTGGCTGGGGCCGTTTATCATTGCTCGGTTCCTCAGTTATTATTCGAGGGTTCCCGCGTTGCGCTGTTCTTACGGCCCATCGCCGTAAGTTTAACGGAGCAAGGTCGTTCACGTACTCCGCTGCGTCTGCCTGATTGAGCTTCTCTACCCAAAGATCAGGCACCGGAAAGGATCGTTTCGGAAGCGGAACAAATCGTGTCCCGTACGTGTCCGCCGAAATAAAAAATCTGCGCGTGACACCCGTGCGGTCGGCGACCCTTTCGACCTGAATTTTTTTGGATCTCCCCCCCCCCTCGAAATTTCAGCGAGAGCTTGGCAACCGCTTTACCGTTCAGGGGTGAGTTCGGCGATCTCTACGACATCGCCTTCTGCGCGCCGGATATGCAGCTGCCAGGCATTGGCAAGATGGAAATATATACCGACAGTTTCCATATCCGGAGAGATGCTCGTTAGGGTCGACAAAAGAGTAGCCTGCTTGCGTGGCCAGTCGGGCTCGAAGATATCGCGGAAGGGCAACAGGGCTTTGAGGAGTTCCCTTGCGGTGCCCGACCAAGTCCGGATATCACACATCATCAACCAAAGGGCGCCGGGGAACGGGTGCCCGCCCTCACTGATCGGCGTGTTGGCGACGGTCAACCGGCCCTCGGCGTGGCACTGCCGGCACAACGGCTCGATCGCGAGGCGCGCCCAGGTTGTGGTGTTGTAGGGCCAGCGCGCCACGGTCAGCGGCCCTCCTGAGTGGGGGAGCGGGGCGTGCCGATCGTGCGTGCGGGGTGGTGTCGGTGTCACCAGAAAGTCCGAAACTTTCCCTAAATTCTACAATCTGCCTATCTACTACCGTCTTTTTCATTTTTTATAACTTTCAGGATTACTGGTGACACTGGTGACCCCGTCCAAAAGACGGCGCTTTTTCAGTAGTTTAGCCGGTGTCTGTAGAAAGGCCGGTGCCACTAGAAACTGGTGGCACCGCGCGGCACGCCCGTCGTCGCTCCCCGCGCTGCCGCGCAAGTAAACGGCTGGTGTCACCTTAAATGGCCCGCCGGTGTCATCAGGAATGGCGACTGGAAGGCGGTTCATTGCGCACCGCCTTTCGATCCCGTGATGACGTTGAACAGTCGCGTCTTCTCGGCAGGCGAGACAGCGCGATCATTCGGCGCCATTAAAGCCTCGCGGTCTTCGAGTGGTGCCGCTTCCCACAGCGCCTTTGCCTGCTCATCGCGTGCATAAATGTGCAGCCGGTTTTTGCTCTTGTTGCTGATCAACTTGCGACCGAGCGGGTGCCAACTTGATTTAGTCACGGCAGACGACAACAGCGCCTTGAAATGCTGCGGTGCCATAGCGAAGTCGACCTCGATCTTCACCAGCCGCTCGATCACCTTGTGCGAGACGAAGTCGCCCGTCAGGCCCGCGAGTACGTTGTCGACCTCCTCGACCGGCAATGCGTTTGGATTATTTGTCGCCATTATGAAGCTGGCGTACACGGTCGCTTGATGCGCGGTGATGTACTTATCGTTGATCATTTTGCGGCGTGCGCCGGGGTCGATCAGCGACTTGACCGACTCGTAGATGCGGTCACGCTTCCACTGCCAGTCGCCAGCGGTGTCGTTCAGCACCTCATCCATCAACACCACCACGGCGCGAGCGATCCAGCCATTGAACTTGGTGTCGCCGAACGCCTGGTTGCTGTCCACCTTCTCGACGTAGCGCACGCCGAACAGCGCCTCCATGATGATGAACAGCGTGGTCGTGCGCCCGGTGCCCTTCGCCTTCGCGACCATAAGAACACCGGCACCGGGAATGTGCGGGTTCTTGAACTTGTGGCTCAGCCAGTCATAGAACCATTCGCGCTCGACCGGATCGGGGATAAGGTGCTTGATGAAGCGCAGGAACACCACCAGCGCGTTGGGATCAGGCGCACCGAATTTCGGCGGCCTGTAGGTGTTGAGGTAGTAGCGGTCACCCTCCGGAAGATGGAGGACCGTATTTCGGCGTTTCCGCCGCCGGGTTTAGCCGCAAGCCGCTGATGGTGCGCCGCCGCGTTGACCGCATGAAGATGTCGGCGGGATTTACGGGTTTCGCCGAATTGTTCAACCCGCGATGAGTTGGGCCGGTACATCTCTTTGAACGCCGCACGGGTCATCATGTCGGCGATGCTCGTCGAATCCATCGGCACGAGCCGGTCCAGTTCAGGACAGAACGCGTAGTGAACCAGCAATTTTTCGGAGGCTGTCTCTGGCGTTGTCGGTGCTCTCCACCTTCGCGCCACGCTGCCACATGAAGGTCGGCGCTTTGTCCTTGGCGACCGCTGCGGCACGCGCAGGGTCGGCGCGCAACGCGCCCAATTCCTTCTTGACCCAGCCAAGGATCTTCTTGACCTTCGCGGATAGCGTCATCTTGGCCAGTTCCACCGCGATGATGTCGAGGGTTTCGCTCGGCAGTTCTTCTGCGTCCATCTCTTTGAGCGCGTCGATAATGGCGAGCGCGTCCAATTCGGTGAGAGCCCCCGCTAGGATTTTGGCGACCTCCGGTCTGGCCTTTGCCACCGCTATGGCGTGGGCGGCCTTCGATGTGCCATTCGGCATCTGTTCATCCTCTGACCGCGGTGCGGGCTGCTATCCCTGCGGCGGTTTTTTCTTTGGGTCGTTTGCGGTACTAGGCGGCCTCTGATTCCGGTGCCTGATTGCCCCACACATCCCAGCCTTGGCGGGGACGGCGGGCGAACATTTCGAGATATGGTCCGGGCACCAAGCGCTCGATGCGAGACGCAACCTCGTCGGGCTTCTTGCTGTGCCCCATCCGAGGCGAGGCGATGACTTGATGAACGTCAGCATTCAGGCGCGCTGGAGAACCACGTGTTGCGAGCAAGCAAATCTCGGCATTGGCGCGGGTCCAATGGCCCATGCCCGTCGCTAAGCGCTCCCCGTCCGCCGTTTGCTTGACCCAGACAAAGGCGCACGTCCTGTATTCAAAGCCCCATGACTTGATGACAGCCAAGGCTTCCGGCAGTTGCGGCATCACCGCCCACAGGAAAAGCACGCAGTCGTCGGCCGCCATATCCCCGACCGGCAATGCCTCGATTTCGACCTGCGTCATTGTCGGGTAGTGATTTTCAGCAGCACGGTCCTTGCCAGCGCCGGACCACACATCAAACGACCAAGGCGGGTCGGCGTAAATGACAGAGTATTTGCGCCTGTCGACCGGTAACGCCTTGTTGTGCTCGGCAATGGCGAGTGTGGTGGCTACCTTTTCGGCGCGCTTCTGCTCTACTTTTCCGGCGCGAATTGTCCTGGCGGCCAGCAATATTTCCTTCTCGCCCCGGGCGACGATTTCCGTCTGCTGCTGCTTCGGGAGTGTGGCTACATCGGCAGCAGCAGAAACAGACACTTGACCGGATTGGACGGCTGCCACGAGTTCTGGCGCGCCGTCCCGGTCCACCACCTTTGCCCGCTCGACGCCCCGCTCGGAGGTATTCATCATCCGAGCTGCGTCCGCAGTAGAAATTCCGCCAATTGGCGGTTTATCTTCCGATGGACGACCGCGCGGCATCTTGGCGATCTTCGCCGCCACCATCTTCCGCTGGCTATCAGACAGGTGCCGCCGCGCAAGATTCTTCGATAGTACAAAGGCGAGCGGATCGTCGCCTTCGTACTCGACGCGCGGATATTCGATTCCTAGATCACGCGCCGCCATGTAGCGGATACGGCCGTCGAGAATGGCTTCGTTCACGAAGACGATAGGCTCCTGGACGCCGTTCTTCGCGATGTCAGCCTTGAGCTCGTCGAAAGCTGTGCCTTCGATCCAAGGGAACAGGTTGGCGTATTCGTGCCACGTGACGCCGACTGACGGGGTATGCTCGCGCGTCACCTTCCCGAGTCGATGAGGGTCCGGCATGGAGCGTGTGATTTGGTCGCTCATTTAGGCGGCCTGCCCGGTCAGTTCGGCGCGCTCGCGCGCCAAATCTTCCTCAAGGTCAGTGGCGTACCACCAAGCCGCGCTCTGCTGGGCGTCGCCGTCTTTGTACGGCCTGCGCAGTTTGCCTTACTTGATTTTCGTATGAAGGTCGTAGCGTGAGCCGACGAGACCCGCGCGCTGCAAGTCCGGATACCGGACCTTGATCATGCCTTCCGGGAATTTAGGCTTTTGCACCGGTCGCGCCCTCCTGAAATCAGCGCGACCTCTTCTATAAAAACATAAAAAACCAAATGAAACAGCGATAAAGCTACGGTAGCTTTATCGCGCCATGACCGGCGCGGTGTATAGGAGTGCGGGCTTGTCAGGATCGCGTTTTTCGAGATAGCGCCGATGCGCCTTTGTGACGCTGGCAAGCTTTAATCCGGCGCTCTTGGCGAACGCCTTGCGCGCTGCTAGCTGCGCCATGCCGCCGTCGATTCGGGCTTGTACCGCCTCGCCGGCGCGACGTTCGCCCGGTCGTCCTGCCCTCGCCGCGATCTCGGCTTCGATGATCGGGATCAGCCTAGCGGCGATGTACCGCGAAACATGGTCCGGCAATTCTACCGGCTTACCGGTCGGTAGCTCCAGCATGCCGCCGAGCCACATCAGCACCAGTTGCTTGAAGAACGACTTGCCGCTTGCATCTTGCTCGCGCTCTATCGCTTTCGCCCCATCCTCGAATGCCTGGCGGCGGTTTTGATGTTCGACGTTCCGCGAGGGTTTCTGTTTCACGACGCGACAGCCGTGGCTGACTTCTTGCCGATGATCCGCCGCAGTTCGGCATCCCACTTTTCAAGCGCGTCGCCTTTCTGCTTTTCCAGATCGGCATGGATGTAATGTGCTGCAACGCCGCTGATTGAGTGGTTCAGAACTCCGTCAATCGTATCCCGCGCAACGCCGAGTTCCGCCATTTTCGATGCCGCCGAGCGCCTAAGATCATGCAGCGACCAACCCGACGTTCCGGATATCCGGTGCAGTTCCTTTTTCAACTTGTCGAAATTGGTGATCACGGCACCGCTGGCGCTGCCGAAAACCAGATCGCCAGGACTGCCCCGCCCGATCTGATCCAATGCCAATCCCGGCAGCAGGACTCGGTGTTCGCGGCCACTCTTGTTTTCCTCGGCGCGCTGCTTCCAGTATCCGCCGAGCAGGCTGCGGTACCGGAGTTCTCCCGCCTCCATTTTCCGTTGTGCGGTTGCGAGCAAAAAGCGCGTCATGCGCCCGAACGCCTTTCCGCTGTCGCTGTTAAGAGAATCGCACGCCCACCAGATCGAGCGCATTTCTTCATCGCTCAAAACCCGGTCGCGCTTGCGCTCCATGGCGAGCTTGCGGACCTTGTAGAGCGGCGACACCTCCACGATTTCCTCATCCTCGGCCCATGAGAAAAATGGTCCGCAATAGCCGTGGAAGCGCAGCGCCATGATCGGCGCGCGCGCATCGATCTCGTCGCGCAACTCGCGCATCTTGGCGCGGTCGAAATCCTTCGCAGGCTGGTCTAGGTGCTTGCCGAAATTCTTGCGCATGACGCGCATAGCCTCGGGCAGCGACTTGATCTTGTCGCCCTTCCGGGTCCGCATCCGCTCATACTTGGCGAGTGCGTCGCCGAGCGTGACCGTCTCGACCGTGCGCGGGTGAGCTTGCATCAGTTGGACCGGAGCGCCCTTGTCGAGTGCTTCGTTGGCGTCGCGAGCCGCTTGCCGTGCCTCGGCCAAGCCCATCTTCGGATGGTGGCCGAGAACAGTGCGGCGTTGCTTCCCGCCGACCCTATACCGGAGCGACCACGTTTTGCGCCGTGCTCCAACCGACAGGTTCAGCCCCGGCAGGAGCGTGTCGACGTATTCGCCGGTCGGCAGTGTCGCCAGCGCTGCGGCGGTGAGCTTGGATTTTTTCTTTTCCATCAGTAGGTCCACCAATTTCGGCACAATTCCGGCACAGCGAACCCATAACATACGCAATCATGTCCTACCATATAAAAATATGATTTCAATAATTTCAATAAGTTAGAACAGCTAAGTCATTGATAAGCGGCGCGGTTACAATCTCTTTTAATCAGTAGGTCTCGGGTTCGAACCCCGACGCGCTCACCAAACTTCCCTAGCAATATCAATAAGATGGCGGGCGGGGCCTGCTGTTTCAGCAGTTTCGACCGCGCTCTCGGGCTAACGGTTGGCTAACCGTAGGGAGCTCGCCACGCTCAGCCGGTCTTGTATGTCTGCTGCGTCCTTCCAGCGGATGACTGCGGCACCTAGGCTCGCTGCCTTCACCTCAATGTGCTGGTCGTGAACGGTGCCGCTCGCTATCCAGACGGACATGGACCTGTGGGAGATGTCGACCTCGACCTCCCTACCCCAGACAGTGACTTTCCTCATGTACTCTCGCCCGATCATTGCCTTTGGCCTTCTTCACTTGATCGACGGAGCTTGCACACGTCTTTAGGCAGGCGGCAAGTCTCGTGCGCACCACCTAGCGTTTGCCGCGCTTGGCAATCAGGTTCAGGTGCTCGGCCCGCACGGTCATCGGGTAGTCGTAGCCCTTCAGACGGATGGTGACTTTACGGTCGTCGTGGACGAGCACCACCTCGCCGGGTCATACCGACCGTGTCGCCCTCGCCCAGTGATCCTTTTGGTTTCCTTGCAATGGTTTGCTCCCCTTGGGTTCGGCTACGAACACAGGACGCGAGGATTTGGTTCCGGCGCGTCGACCATGACGGCATCAACCGTAATGACCATGAACGCTGTGGCTGGGCAACGGCTCGCTTTGAGCTGCGCGCCGCCCGTCTTGCGGCTGGCGAAACGGCAACACCTCGGCGTCGGCGCGGTGTTGTGTGCGGCCACGCTTACGGAAACCATCCCCTTGCCGGAATCACGGTCTCGCCCCACCATAGGACGAAGGTCCTACACGTCGTCGCGCCGGGTAAGGCGTACTTCGCTCCCACGCTTCGATGACATTCCGCCGCAATACATCCTTGGCGGCGCATGCTTCTGCTGCGGCCCTAGAGGGTCGGTGAGCCGCTTTGCGATTGAGGCGCGCTGGGGTGCAAACATGTGGCTGGGCAACGTCCATGACCGCCTGCGCTGCCTTGGCTGCACGAACCCGCCACGCTGAACTCAACTTTTCAACCCCGTTTGATGCTAGCGCGGCGGGGACATGCACAAATGTTAGCCATATTAATTGCACGAAACATGACGCTGCGTTACATTACGCGAGTGCGGATTCCTCACCTTGGGTGCCGCACTCTTCCCGTCGCGCTGATCCACGCCCCCCACCCCACCCCCCAGCGCGACGGGGCGACGGAACCTTTCGTCAATGATGGTTGTTAGGCAGGCGTGCGGCGTCCTCGACTACCCGCACACCCCGTTGCGCTAACCCACGTCCAATCCCTCACTAAGGTTGAACGAAGCGCAGCGGGACGGAACATTTAGTTCTTTGTACAGTGAATCCGAACAATGCCGTCCTCCATCGAATGCCGCGCAGGCCGGCTGGTGCATGTCGTGCTCCTCCTCTATCCCGACGGCATGGTGGAGCGGATCGTCGATCTGGCGCGGATCCTGAAGTACAGGCGTGCCTTGCCCAGCCGCGCAAGGACGATGCGCTGTTCGCCTCATTGCGCGTCAACAAGGACGGCAAGGCGTTGGAGTTCAAAGGCGACTTCAACATATCGGCCACGACGGTCGGGTGGCTTGCGGAGAACAATGACCACAATCGCCGAGCGAAACCGCGTATGGGTCAACTGCGGCATCTGCAGCTGCAGACTAGTTCAGAGGCACTGCCGCCGCGGGCCATTGTATGGCTGGTACGTATTGTCCGAGGCCCGATAGCTGCGATAGCGGGCATAGCACGACCGAACATGCGCGTTTCCGCCGCCATAGTATCGGCGCGGATAGTAGTCGCGATAGTAGCGGCGCGGGTAGTAGCCACCCCCATAGTAGCGCCGAGGGTAGTAGCCGCCATAGTAGCCCGGAAAATAGCCGCCGCCGTAGTAACCCGGATAGTAGCCGCCGCCCCCGAAAAGGGGCAGGCCAATGCCAATACCGACGTTGAAATCGCTTCCGGCGAGAACGGTCCAGCTTGATGGAAGGGCTGGTCGATCGATTGGGCCGAGCGGTGCGGTCATTGCCATACCGCCAAAGCCGGTAAGCACACCAAGGGCAATCACGCCGGTCCGCGCGAAAGTCGAGGCTACCTTCAACATGCTCCGTCTCCAGCGGGCCTTTGCCCCGCTACCGATGTTCCTATGCACAAGAACGTGTTGTGGACGATTGCGTTCCGCTGCAAGATCCTGGCCGCGCGAAGTTTCATCTGCCACTGGTCGATACGACCGGCGAGGAACATATGCCATTGGCATGACCACCATCGCCGACCGCATCCCGACAAGAAACCGCGTCTGGATCGATTGCGGCAGCCGCGGCCATTCGCACGAAGTCGGTGGATACTATTTCCGGATTCCCACGGGGAGGCTAGAACATGGTCGAGCAGCCCAGTATCGCCAACAAAGACATTGCCGGCCACTTGCGCGCCGCCAATGAAGCGCTCGAGCGTGCGCTGGAAATCTTTCACGACGACTATGCCGCCAGGCACGAAACCGCCTCGGCGATCAGCGATGTCGAGATAGCTCACGAGATCATCGCCAAGCTGGCGGCCCTGCATCCTACGCCGGATGACGAGACCGGAAGCGCGCAGGAATGACAACCATCGCCGACCGCATCGCCGAACGAAACCGCGTCTGGATCAATCGCGGCGTCTGCACCTTTCGCATGAGATCGACCTGGAGCAGCTGGGAACGGCTCGGCCCCGATCATGGCGCCATGCACGACGATCTGACCCCGAGGTTCACCCGCAAGCGCTGCCTGGCTCGCGCTTGGTGGTCAGGAACTCTGGTCCTGCGAGGCCAGCCAACGCGCCCGATAGTCACGAACAATGGATACAGCCTCGTCCGCGTTATCGACGCAGCGCGGTAACTGAATGTCTCGGGGGCTCGCCAGTTCGAACCCCGGACTTAACATATGTACGCTCGCCCATTCCACCAGCCCCTTCCACATCGGGCCGACAAAGATGAGCGGGGTGTCGCTCAGTTGACGCACCTGCAAGAGCTGCCAGATCATCATCGCTTCCAACACGGTTCCTATGCCGCCCGGTGCAACGATGAAGGCATCGGAGGTGAGCACGAAGTGATGCAGCCGGGTAAAAAAGGTCCCATGCTCGAAGACGTTCTCAACGAACGGGTTCGCCTTCTGCTCGAAAGGAAGGTGCACCCGGATGCCGACGCTTTGCGTCCCCTCGGCCGACCGCGCACCCTCGTTGGCCGCCTGCATCAGACCGGGGCCGCCGCCGGTGATGATATCGCAGTTCATGGCACTCAGCGCCGAACACATCTGCTTGACTTCCTCGTAGACCCAGTGGGCCGAGACCGAGGCTTACCGTAGGTCCGAGGACGAACCGCTGATCGATTTCGAGCGAGTTGTAGCCGAGCGCGATTCGGACATCATCAACCACGCTGCGGGCATGATCTTTGATCTCATGACGTTTGGCTGGCGTGACAAGCGCCTAGCGGCGTTGCTAACGCTGTTTGGATAGCGCAGCCAAATTTGTCCAGCGATGACCGACACAAATTTGTTGCGTACGAAAGCCGTCGGGAGTCCTCGCTATTGATGAACGTTGCCCAAAGCAAGGACACTGGCGAAGGCAGAATTTAGCCACAATCACCCTGAATCAGCAAAAGTTCGCTGATCCGGCAAGAAATGGCCGATTTGTGGCGACCAAACGCCAATTTGGCCCCTTCACCGCCACATTTCGCTTCCACGGTTTTCTGCCTGGCGTCAATTTTGCTGCCGGATGCTAGGGTAATGCTCCATCGGGGCGCTCGACTGTTCGGTCAAACGGGAGAGTGAAGTGTGAATGATCGATTCCCGCACGGCGGGGGCAGGTGGTCGCCGGTAAAGTCTATCCGTGCTGACGAGCCCGAAGCGGCCAGGCCGCCTCGGAGTTTGAGCGCGATCTTCGCAATCCCCATGATCGCGGGCGTTGCGGTTTTGACCGCCGGTGCGGTTGCGATCTTCTACATCGAGCCGTCACAAAGCGCACCCGACAAGGCGCCGGCCATCGACGCGGACCAGCCCGTGCCGAGCGCATCTGTCATGCGCACGCTGCTGCCCGCCCGGAAGGTCGTGACAACGCCGGTTCGGGTGGCCGTCCGTCGCGTGGCGCAGCGTGTCCAAGCTGATGCGACGGTCGAAGGCAGCGAAACGCTGGAGCAGCAAGACCCGCGCTGGGCGCACATCGGTAGCGAAGGGAGCGCCATCGACATTGCCACCATGACGCGGCCGCACGCTTTGGCGAGAGAGGCTCCAGATGCGGCCGTGTTGTTCGATCCCGAAATGGAGACAGCGGCGATAGAACCCGACCAAGTGAAGGCGGCGCGCGCACACGAGACAAAGCCCGCCAAGCCGGCCGCCGAAGCCCCCGTCGATAACGTAACGCTGCTGCCCGGCTTCAAGACGTCGACACGCACCGTGCAGACCAACCGAGGCGTCAACATGCGCTCACGCCCGGAAAGCGGATCAAGCGTACTGACGGTCGTGCCGAAGGCCGCCAGCGTCAAATTGGTCGGCTGCAAGGTTTGGTGCGAGGTCTTATACCAGGGGCGACGCGGTTATGTGTTCAAGGATTTCGCCTTTGGCAAGGCGCCGGCTCTGGTGAAGACCAAGTCCGCAAAGGACACCGCCAAGGAAACCAATACCGTCTCGACGTCCATCGCGGCGCGGCGACCAGCGCTGTCCCAACCGCCACGCGTCAAGGCGATCTCAACCCGCGTGCAATAACCAGCACATTGCGAGCATGAAGCCTACGCGGACCAGTTCTCCGTCAGTGAACAGCATCTTGTTCGGTACGTTTCCACAAACCGCTCCCAATCGTTCTGGAACCTGACCCGGCAAGTTCGACACACGAAGCGCGGTCGCCGCGCTCTTCCTCAGGAAGCTCCTTGCTAGGCCGGCACCGGCCAACAAGCGAAAAGGCGGCATCGCTGCCGCCTTCCTAGCCTGACTTGGATAAGCCGGACTAGAAGTCCATGCCACCCATGCCGCCCATGCCGCCGCCCGGCATACCGCCGGGCATACCGCCGCCGGTCTCCTTTTTTGGCGCTTCGGCAATCATGGCTTCCGTGGTGACCAGCAGGCCGGCAACCGAAGCAGCATCCTGCAGAGCAGTGCGCACAACCTTCGTCGGGTCTACGATGCCCATGGCGATCATGTCGCCATATTCGCCGGTCTGGGCGTTGAAGCCGTAGGTCGGGGACTTGTTGTCGAGGATCTTGCCAGCAACGATCGATGCTTCCGCACCGGCGTTCGCCGCGATCTGGCGAGCAGGGGACTGCAGAGCCTTGCGCACGATGTTGATGCCGGCAACCTGATCGGCATTGGCGCCGGCTGCCTTGATCTGCGAGGAAGCGCGTAGCAGGGCGACGCCGCCGCCAGCCACGATGCCTTCTTCAACGGCAGCGCGGGTCGCGTTCAGCGCGTCGTCAACGCGGTCCTTCTTTTCCTTGACTTCAACTTCCGTCGCACCGCCGACGCGGATAACGGCAACGCCGCCCGCCAGCTTGGCGAGACGTTCCTGCAGCTTCTCCTTGTCGTAGTCCGATGTGGTCTCCTCGATCTGCTGCTTGATCTGGGCAACGCGGCCCTGGATCTCGGGCTTCTTGCCGGCGCCGTCGACGATGGTGGTGTTCTCCTTGGAGATCGACACCTTCTTGGCGCGGCCGAGCATGTTGAGGCCAACATTCTCGAGCTTGATGCCGAGGTCCTCGGAAATGACCTGGCCACCGGTGAGGATGGCGATGTCTTCCAGCATGGCCTTACGGCGATCGCCGAAGCCGGGAGCCTTGACGGCGGCGACCTTCAGGCCGCCGCGCAGCTTGTTGACGACCAGCGTGGCCAGTGCCTCGCCTTCGACGTCTTCCGAGATGAGGAGGAGCGGCTTGGAGGTCTGCACGACCGCTTCGAGGATCGGCAGCATGGCCTGCAGATTGGAGAGCTTCTTCTCGTGGAGGAGGATGTAGGCGTCTTCGAGCTCGGCGACCATCTTGTCCGGGTTGGTGACGAAATAGGGGCTGAGATAGCCGCGGTCGAACTGCATGCCTTCGACGACTTCGAGCTCGGTCTCGGCGGTCTTGGCCTCCTCGACGGTGATGACGCCTTCGTTGCCGACCTTCTGCATGGCTTCGGCGATCATCTTGCCGACCAACTCGTCGCCATTGCCGGCAACCGTACCAACCTGAGCGACCTCTTCGGATGTGCTGATCTTCTTCGTTGTCTTGGTCAGGTAGGCGACCACGTCATTAACTGCGAGATCGATGCCGCGCTTCAGGTCCATCGGGTTCATGCCGGCGGCAACCGCCTTGTGGCCTTCCTGGACGATCGCCTGGGCAAGAACGGTCGCGGTGGTCGTGCCGTCACCAGCGATGTCGTTGGTCTTCGAGGCGACCTCGCGGACCATCTGGGCACCCATGTTCTCGAACTTGTCGGCAAGCTCGATTTCCTTGGCGACGGCGATGCCATCCTTGGTGATGCGCGGCGCGCCGAACGACTTGTCGATGACGACGTTGCGGCCCTTGGGGCCGAGCGTGACCTTCACCGCGTCGGCGAGGATGTTGATGCCGTGCAGCATGCGCTCACGGGCATCGCGGGAGAATTTTACGTCTTTTGCAGCCATTGGAATTGCCTCTTTGTGCTCAGTGTTGGGAAACAGAACTCAGGCAGCCTTTGCCGCGACGCTGATCTGCTCGATTACGCCCATAATGTCGGATTCCTTCATGATCAGAAGGTCTTCGCCATTGAGCTTCACTTCGGTGCCGGACCACTTGCCGAAAAGGATGCGATCGCCGGCCTTGACATCCAGCGGAACCAGCTTGCCGGCTTCGTCACGAGCGCCTGAACCGACGGCGACGATTTCGCCTTCCTGCGGCTTCTCTTGCGCGGTGTCGGGAATGATGATGCCGCCAGCGGTCTTTGCTTCCGCATCGACGCGGCGTACCACGACGCGGTCATGAAGTGGTCGGAAATTGCTAGCGGCCATGTTATCCTCCTGGAAAAGGCACTGGGATCTGGGAACCTTAGCACTCGCCTCTGCAGAGTGCTAAAGCATGTTGCGTTGTAGGCCGTTCAGGTCAGGTGTCAAGACGGCAGGCTCGTGCCTGTCCGCAATGCGTGTAGCGACAAGATCGCGCATTATCGGGGCATCCTGCGCGTCAGAGGCACAAGTCCGCGCAGAAAAGGGTCCTTGCCGGGGAATGTATCCGTACCCCGGAATTATGGTTCGCCGGGTGAAAAAAATCGTTGGCCCAAGAGTTTGTATCAATTTCCCTCAGCGCGGCGGGTTGGTAAGGGATGAGAACATGGCTGCCGCATCTCCGAAATCTGAAGGCCTTGGAAACACATAGCGAACAGCGGCGTTGGGGAGTGATGGCGGACTCAAGAATCAAATACAGAGAAAAACCCGGACGACTGGTCCTATCTTAAGACGCTTTTAGAACAGGCTCACGAGCGGGCAGAGATTAGTAACAGGTTGACCAAAGCCGAAGCTTCCAAGGAGATTGATCGCCTTAGAGAGAAGCTAGGTTTAGCGGAGCCTCATAAACAGTTTTGACGGCCAGGGCCTTCGCGCTGCCCGAGGGTAGTTAGTTTTGGGGCGCCCTGCCGCGCTACATTCTTTTTGCGTAACTGAGCCGATCCTCAACCGTTGTTGTTAATATCAAAGCACCGGGCTGGTGCGCGGCCAACAATATGGCCCAGCGTCCGGCAGGGTATTCGGGACGTTGCCGGATGCCTCCAAACAGAGCTAACACCTGCTTCGCAGACTGAGGGAAGCGCAGGTCGCGGTCGGGTCGTCTTCTTCACCACCGAGCAAATGACATCGAACCGTAGTGATCGATCCCAATGATTAATAGCTTCCGCGTGAGGAAAGAACCACAGGCAGGGTCATGACGATGATCTTCAAGTCGCTAACGAAGGACCAGTTCTCGATATAATGCCGATCAAGGGCGACACGGGTTCCATAGGAGACGTCATTGCGACCGCTAATCTGCCATAGGCCGGTAAGGCCAGGACGCGACTTCAAATAGTAATTCACTGCCGGCCCATAGAGTTCGAGCTCATCCTCGACTACGGGCCTCGGGCCAACGAAGCTCATGTCCCCGGCCAGGATGTTAAAGAGTTGCGGCAACTCGTCGAGGCTGAGCTTGCGCAACACTTGGCCGACATTGGTTACACGCGGATCGTTTTGAAGCTTGCGGGTGGCATCCCATTGTTCGCGGCTTAGCGGATTGCTCGCGAAATGTGACGCCAGGACCTCATCGCCGTTTTCAACCATGGTACGGAACTTCAGGCAATAGAAGCTCTTGCCGTTTTGCCCGATACGCCGGTGGCCGTAGAAGACTCTTCCACCGTCCGAAAACTTCACCAGCGTTGCGAGCATCACCAACAACGGGCTCAAGAAAAGAATGGCCGCGACGGCCATCGTGATGTCGAAAAAGCGTTTGTGGAGTCCCCCAACCGGGGGTTGAGCGACGGAAGCCGGCGGCAGGTGGGACCAACCGGCCGAACTGACGGCGTCTCGCATTTTGTTGCTCCCCCCCGATGCAGTGGTGCCCCCCTGCCCAGTGGTATAGGTGCTGCATGCAACGTGACGGAACTAGGGCACATCCGAGCAAGCGCAAGACAGGCTTCGAGCAAAAATTACGGATGTGGTGAACGACGGCCCGCTGCTCTGCGAGAAGCCGGATGGAAATCCGATTCCCGAGGCCATGTGGTGCGCCAACTCTGTCAGGTCAGCCGTGCGTTTCCGCGTCGAATCGGCTTCGTCGAGCAAGGACCGCCGAGGCTTATCGGCCAAATCGTCAGCATTACGCGCCGCAGCGTAAAGGGGAATTCATCTTGCCGATTAAAGAACCGAGGTCTAATCTACGGACACGTACAATACGCGTGTGTGAGTCCGCGTAGTGTATGTTGCGGCGGTGCTGCGCTGTGCATGAATCACGACCCCTTGACGGTAAGAAAGCGGGCGCCAGTGATGTCATTTCCGCTTTTTCTCTGTGGACTTCTCGCCACACTCCTAGTTGTTGCGACTTCCTCTTACATTATCTCTGGCTCGATATGGACGACATTTAGTCAAACGGTGATTTGCTTGGTTCTGGCGCAGGTTGGCTACTTCGCGTCAGTGCTGTTTCTGGTCTGGTGGTCGGGCCGCGCCCCGCGGAGAAACGCCACCTCCAAGGCAAAGTTTCGCTGAACCTGTGCCGCGGCCGCGCCACCCGCCGTCCTGAAGGACAGCGGTGAACTCACTACGTCAGAAACGGCAGCGCGGCCGACGCGTCCTCCGGTCGGCTCCCAAATACTGCCTAGATTGCGGATTATCAGTGCAGCAAGTCAGCCCAGTCGACTTCCGGGTGTTCCTGCGCATCAAGTTCCGCCTGAGCTTTCTTGCCCGGGGGTACGGGCGCGGTTGATGACAGCGCAACCTTCCCGAGCGCGCGGAGATCGGCGCGCGAGCGCATCTCAGTCGCGATACGGTCTATCGGCTGGCGCCCGAACCCCCGCCTGCCTTCCCGAGCAAGAACTACTGCTCTCTAACGGCGCAAACAGGGGTTCGTTCCCCTTGGGCGTACCAATTATTTCAATAACTTAATCAGTATCCACTATGTGCGGTCCCGATAAGAGACCCGAAAAGCACGGCCGGAATATTCATGCGATAAAGGTTGAGCCGTCGAGCCCCACCACCTGCCCTATAGCCGACTGCCACTCGAGGGTATAGCGAGGAATGGAAGGGAGGTCTGCCTCACGCAGCGTATGACGCACTTTTTCACGCCACGTCCGGTCGCTGAAATGCCGATGCGCGTACTTGGAGGTCGATCAGACTAGAGTTCGATGTAATTCAATCTCATCGCAGATCCCGCGTGAGATCCAGTGGCCCAGTCAAATTCAGTGTTGCGGTCTGACTGCGCGTCGCCTGGCGACTCCCTCAGCCTCAGGTATGATGGACTAGAACCCTCCTTTCACTTAGCTCAAGTTGTTTTCAATTGGTGTTGACGTCGACCATAATGCTTGAATTCGATCTTCGCGGGAGAGTTTGTTGCGGCTGATGCGCTACATTGTCGGTGTCGGCGCCGTCGCGGCGGTGGCGGGTCTTGCCGCCTGGTATGTCTGGCGGCCGGTAGCAGTTTCGACGGTCGCTCCATCACGTGGCGATGCCGCGGAGATCGTCTATGCGAGTGGCACTGTCGAGCCCCTTACCTGGGCTAAGGTGGCGCCGGTCGTTCGAGAGCGGATCGTCGAGCAGTGCGACTGTGAAGGATCGAGGGTTGAAAAAGGCGACGTGCTGGCCCGACTCGACGACAGCGAGGTGCGAGCGCTCCTTAGCGAGATCGAGGCGCGCCTCGCACTAGCTCAGGAAGTGTTCAGGCGTCTTTCCGTGCTGGCGGAGAAGAGCGCTGCGAGCAGACAAGAGCTCGACGAGGCCCAGAGCGAGCTTTCCCGGATCAAAGCGCTCAAGGCCGGGCAGGAAGCAAAGCTCGAGACGTACATCCTGCGCGCGCCGAGTGCCGGCATGGTGTTGCGGCAGGACGGAGAGGTGGGCGAGATCGCCGAACTCGGTACCGTACTCTTCTGGGTCGGAGAGCCAACGCCGCTGATAGTGATCGCCGAGGTCAACGAAGAGGACATTCCGCGCGTTCAGGTCGGCCAGCGCGCGCTTCTCAAGTCAGACGCCTTCCCCCGACGAAACTTGGATGCGACGATCTACAACATTACGCCGAAAGGCGATCCGGTGACGAAGACCTACCGCGTCCGCTTCCGCCTGCCGGACGACACGCCGCTCAGGATCGGGATGTCGACCGACGTGAACATCATAATCCGCATCTCGAAAAACACCCTGCTGGTCCCGTCTGTCGCGGTCGAGGGGAGCGACGTCTTCGTGGTTGAAGGGGATAAGGCCCGGCGGCGCGAAATCCGCATCGGCATTCGTGGCACGAGCGGCATCGAGGTGCTGTCCGGCATCGACGAAAAAACTCCCGTCGTTTCGCCTTACCCTACCGATCTTGCCGACGGCGCTCAGGTGAGCATCGCCGCAGCCCAGGAGGATTGATGCGATGATGCCACTCATCCTCGACCTTGCCGTCACCCATATCGCCGGCCGCGGCCGTCAGACGGTTGTCGCCGTTCTCGGCGTCGCGGTCGGCGTCGGCTTCTCCATTGCCATGGCGGCGCTGATGCAGGGCGGCCAGGACGATTTCGTGAAGCAACTCGTCGACACGATGCCGCATGTCGATATTACCGACGAGCAGCGCACCGTCCGCCGCCAGCCAGCAGAGAACGTCTTCGCAGCGGTGGCAATCTCCGGGCTCAGACCGCGCGATGACCGCCGCGGCATCATCAACCCCACCGCCGCCACGTCATGGCTCGAAAGTTGGGTTCCGGGGCGCTTCGCCGCGAGCTCTGAAGACGCAGGGCGTCATCCGCTATTCCAGCCGCGAAGTAGGCGCAGCGGTCATAGGTGTCGATCCTGAGCGCGAACCGGGTGTGTCGCCGATCGTCGAAGATTTCGTCCAAGGCAGCTACGCCGCTCTTGCCTCAGGTGGCAACAATGTGCTCATCGGCGACACCATGGCGAACCGGCTGGGCGCCGGGCTCGGCGACACGATTACGGCAGTTTCCTCCGAGGGGCTGACGCGCGATTTCAAGATCGCCGGACTGTTCCACACCGGCACGACGGCACGCGACGAGGGCGAGGCCTATGTCCTGCTGAAGAACGCGCAGATTCTCTCCGCGCGGCCTAACGCCATCAACGAGATCCGCATCAAGCTCGACGACCCGAACCGCGCCCCGGCTGTGGCGCGGCGCACCGAGGCCGAGCTCGGCTACAAGGCGGTGGCTTGGCAGGAGGCCGAACGAATCCATCCTCGAAGCGCTCGTCGTGCGCAACGTCATTATGTACACCGTCGTGGGCGCGATCATGCTGGTCGCCGGCTTCGGCATCTACAACATCATCTCCACCATCACGCACGAGAAGGCGCGCGACATCGCCATCATGAAGTCGCTCGGCTTCCAGGAGTCGGACATGCGCCGGCTGTTCTTGCTCGAGGGCATGGCCATCGGGGCAGCCGGCTCTGCGCTCGGCTGGGCACTTGGCTTCTCCATGACCTATGCGTTGTCTCTGGTGCGTTTCGAGATCGCAGCGACCGGCCAGGAACTGACGCATCTGCCGATCGCCTGGAGCGTGCTCCACTACGTCATCGCTTCCGCTTTCGCACTGGGCTCGGCAGCCGTGGCGGGCTACCTGCCGGCGCGCCGCGCTGCCCATCTGAACCCGGTCGATATCATCAGGGGCGCGACGTGAGCCCGCTCATTGAAGCTGAACGGTTGACACGGGTGCTGCCGGAGACAATCCCCGTCACCCTGATCACGGACATCACGCTCTCGATTGACGAGAAGGAATTCGTTGCTGTGACCGGTCCGTCCGGCTCCGGCAAGTCGTCGCTGCTCTATTTGCTCGGCTTGCTCGACCGGCCGACCAGCGGCACGCTCAGGATCCGCGGCCACGACACGGAACCCATGAATGAGCGGGAGCGTGCGCAGACGCGGCTTTCGACGCTCGGCTTCGTGTTTCAGTTCCATTTCCTTTTGCCCGAGTTCACTGCGCGCGAGAATGTCGAAATCCCAATGCGAAAGCTGGGCCGGTTAGCGCAGACCGAGATGCACGATCGGGCGAGCGAGCTGCTAGCATCGCTCGGGCTCGGCGAGCATCTAGACAAGCGGCCTGACCAGCTCTCGGGCGGACAGCGCCAGCGCGTGGCGGTGGCGCGGGCACTCGCCAATGACCCGCCGCTCATCCTCGCCGATGAACCCACCGGAAACCTCGATAGTAAAAGTTCCGAGCAGGTCTTTACCATTCTGGAAACGCTGGTCCGAGAGCGCGGCAAGACCATCGTCGCGGTGACGCACGATCTCGACATGGCGGCACGCATGGACCGCCGAATCGAGCTTGTCGACGGCAAGATCAGCGGAGGTAGTTCCGGTTGACTTCGGCCATTCAGCCGCGCGAAAGAGAATTGCGTTCTCAGCGCGGGTATTTTCCAGCCAGATACGCCCTATCGCCTTTCGCGCCTGCTGGATCAGTTCCCGCACCCGCCTACGGGCTTCCATCGCCTCGCAGGTGAGCCTGCCGTGCTTGTACTGGCGTGAGCTCTACCCAACGCACCTTGGTTAGTTGAAGGTTGCCGCCACCAGCTCTTCCGGAGAAGGGACCGGTTACGTCGTCACGATCTGCCTGCGCTGTCCGTCAGATGTTGAAAGGCTGACGCCGAGTGACTGACGCCGAGTAATCAGCCGGCATCAAATCACCGGCGCCGTGAACCCCGGCAAATGGGCATTGACCTGCGCCGCGATCCGCAGCAGTTCGTAGTCTCGCCAATGACGCCCGACGATCTGCAGCCCGAAGGGGACGCCGGTTGCCGCGCGGACGCCGAGCGGCATCGAGATGGCCGGGTGTCCCGTCAGCGAGAAGATCGACGTGAAAGCCATGAACGGGATTGGATTTAGATTCGCTGGCCCAACAGTCGGCGGGGGAAGCGCGGTTGTCGCCAGAACCAGCCCGTCGGCGTCACCCATCAGGGCCTCGATCTGCTGTTGCAGCCAAACGACATGCACGCGCGCCTGCGCGGTGGCCGCCATGATCTTGGTGTAGTTCAGCCCGCTTGCCATCCACGGCGTTTCGTTGATCGGATATCCTGCGGCCAGCACAGAAGGGTCAGACAGGCCCCCGTAGATTTTCAGCGAGATTGCTTCATCGAACCACGGGATCGGCCGGTGCTCGATTGTGATGCCCGCTGTCGCGAGGTCAGCGCACGCCGTATCAAGCGCCGCCTGCTCGTCAGGTGAAAGGTTCCAGAAGGGGCCGATGTGATCGACCTTCACCAGCTTATGCACTTGCGGTGCCGGCTCACCGATCGCTGTGAGATCTGGGATAGCAGGACGGGACGGTGTGCGACCGGCGATGATCACCATAATTGGACCGACATCCTCGATCCTCCGCGTCAAGGGACCGTAGCTGTAAGAGTCGAGGTGAAGAAAAGGCGGCCGCGACGGCGGAGAGATGCCCCAATCGCCGTTGTTGGAGACGGCACCGTTGGTCGGCTTGAAGCCGTAGACGCCGCAGAATGAGGCGGGAATGCGGATCGAGCCGGCGCTGTCACTCCCTATGTCAAAGCCGGTAAGGCCCGCTGCCACGGCCGCGGCAGACCCGCCTGATGAGCCCCCTGCCGCATAAGCCGTATTGAATGGATTCGTTGTCTCGCCGAAGGCTGGCGTCCTCGTGCGGTACGCCTCGCCGGGCCCGTTCGTCTTGCCCATCAGGACCAGGCCGGCATCCTTCAGGCGCTTAGCAATATCGCCATCGGTGAGCGGCGATGCGAAATCTACGCCATAACCGCCGTTTGTCGTGCGCACGCCAAGCGTGGCGAACTGCGACTTCAGCGTAAAGGGAACGCCGTCGAGCGCACTAAGGGGCGCATCAGCGGCCCACCTCTGATCCGAAGCATCCGCTTCGGCAAGAATGGCCTGAGCAGAGCGCACCGTCACGATGGCGCCTATCAGCCAATTCTTTGCCATCATTCGATCGAGATATGCTTCGCAGACAGTCCGCGAGGTGGTTGCGCCTGTAGAGATTGCGGCCGCGATCTCGGTGGCGGAGGAGAACGGTGTTACGGTCACGGCGCGAGCTTGATCTCGATGCGCCACCAATAGGGCTGATCCGGCAAGAAATTCACGACGCGTTACCATTGCGACGTTCATAGGTCGCCGTGCTGCGAAAGTCTATTTCTTCACCGTTAGTGAGGTTCTGCCATGGCTGCAGTCGAACAGAGCGGATAGTCCTGCGTCAAACGGGTCGCAGAATTCTGCACGCCGCTCCACGTCCGGCGTTGATGACGTCGTTGCCTCGCCGCCGATGATGACGTTGGCGCGGTTGTTGCCGATGATCCGCTGGGCGGTTTCGTTACCGGTGAGGTTGATCGATGCGGTGTCGGCCGAGGAGATCATCGCCGGGCGTCTCGGATGATTTAGTGCTGATCAGGTCGCTGCAGAGGCAGTTTGCCTGCGCGAGGTTCGCATTCTCTCCGGCGACGTGATGATCGAGGACCTTGCGGCACCACAATGCGCCGCGCTGATCCTCTCTCCGGGCACGATGAGCGGCATCCCAAGCGTCGAACGTTGCTTCCCGAAGGCCTTCAATACTGATTGAAGGCTGTCCATCCATGTCGCGAAGCCACTGGGCCACCGGAATCCCGAACCCCTTTTTGCGGCGATCGACGATGGAAGGCGGCAAAAGCGAGCGCACGGCCTCCTTCAGGATCCATTTCGTGGTGCCGTTCCGGTATTTGACGTTTGCCGGCAGGCGCCTGACGAACTCGACGAGGTCCAGGTTGAGAAACGGTGCCCGAATTTCGAGGGAATTCATCATTCCCGCGCGGTCGGACTTAACCAGTATGTTGTCCGGAAGGTAGATGCACGTGAAGAACTCGAGCGTGCGGTCCACGTCGTTGCTGCCGGACGAATCCCAAAGGGTGATCGCCTCGCTGTAGATTTCCTCCGTGTCGAACTTGACCTCAAATCCGGCAGCGATTTCATCCGGCCCAAGCGGTGCGAGCCAGACCGGGTTCCAGTAGCGTGGCTCGAACGACAGGCCGCGCAAGGTGCGTCGCACCTTGAAGTCCAGACTCATGTTGCTGTCCACCATCGGCATGAACGCCGCTAGGCTGCGGATCGCCGAATGGATCACTCGCGGCACGACCTTTTGATAAAGCCTCGCGCGCGAGAGGGCCTTGAACGGGTCATAGCCTGCGAAAAGCTCATCCCCGCCGTCGCCGCTCAGCGCAACTTTCACATGCCTCGCAGCACCGGCCGACAGCAGTGTTGTCGGTATCAGCGAGGGATCCCCGAGCAGATCGCCCGTCCGCGAGAGAATCGGCCCCGCCGAGTCGCGCATGAAATCGAGATCGCATATTTGAACGTCGTGTTTCGAGCCAATGCTTGTCGCGACTGCCTCAGCATGTGCGCGTTCGTCGAAGCTGGGCTCGATGAAGCCTATGGTGAAAGTAGAAAGCTTGGAGGGCTTGACGCTCTCCGACGCCAGCGCGGCGATCGCGCTGGAATCGATGCCTCCGGACAGGAAGACGCCGATCGGCACGTCGCTTTCCAGCCGCGACACAACCGCCAGACGCAACAATTCCCGAAGCTCTTCGACCCAGTCATCAATTCCGCCGGCCGGCGGGTCGTCGACGATCCTGAACCTCCAGTACTGCTCCGTTCGGGCGTGGCCGGTCGCAGTATCAAAGAGAAGGTAGGATCCCGGAAGGACTTTCTTCATGCCTGAGTAAGGCGTGCTTTCGCCGGGCAGGAAGGAATAAGCAAAGAGCTTCTGCAGCGACAAAGGATCGAGCGGCAGATCGCGCGCAATTGGGTGTAGCCTAAGGCTTGGGACTTCGGAGGCGAAGGCAAGATCGAGGCCTCGATGCGCGTAGAAAAGCGGCTTCTCGCCAAAGCGGTCGCGCGCCAAGAGAAGCTTTCCACGAGCAGCGTCGTAGATGGCAAAGGCGAACATGCCTTCGAGCCTTTCGACCACCGCCTGGCCCCACTGATCGTAGCCGCGAATGATCACCTCTGTATCCGAGTGATCGCTTCGGAATTTCTGGCCCAGCGCAACGAGCTCGCGCCGAAGCGAGCGATGATTGTAGATCTCGCCGTTGAAAACGACGGTCGTCGTGCCTGTATCGTTCGCCATCGGTTGGACACCGCCGGCGATGTCGATGATCGCCAGGCGGCGATGGCCGAGGAAAACACGCCGAGCGCCGTCGACATGCACGCCGTCGCCGTCAGGACCGCGATGGGCGAGCGCGCGCGTCATCCGGACGATGTCGTCGCGTGTTCCAGCTCCTGCAAATCCTGCGATACCACACACGAGAGCCGTCACTCCGCGTCGAAGTTGATGCGCGAACCGATAACGTAAGGGAGACTCCCCTGGGACTCGAAGTAGGTCCGCACCAGAAGTTCGGCGATAAGGCCGAGCAGGATACACATGAAGCCGGTCATGAACCCGAAGGCCGCAATAAGCGGCAGCGGCGTCAATACGAACGAAATCGCATTGAAGATTTTCAGGTAGACTGCATAGAGCGCCGCTGCGAACGCAATTGCAAAAAAGAAGAGACCGACGGCGCCGAATACATACATAGGCTTCGTCTGGTATTTGGTGAGAAAGCGCACCAACATCAGATCGAGCACGACCTTGAAGACTCGGTTGATTCCATATTTTGAGACACCGCGCTCGCGCGCGCGGTGTTTGACCGCCATCTCGGTGATGCGGGCGCCCTGCCAACTCGCAAAGATCGGCACGAACCGATGTAGCTCGCCATATAGCCGAACACCGGAAAGCACGTCGCGCCGATACGCCTTCAGCGTGCAGCCATAGTCGTGAAGCTTGACGCCCGACACGCGCGAAATGATCGCGTTCGCTATCCAGCTCGGAATCTTTCGCAGGATCAGCTGATCGGAACGATGGTTGCGCCAACCGGAGACGACGTCAAAACCCTGGTCGAGCATTTCGACGAGGCGAGGAATGTCGGCCGGGTCGTTCTGAAGATCGCCGTCGATCGGCACGATCACGTCGCCGCGCGCGTTGTCGAACCCCGCCATCATCGCCGCGGTCTGGCCGACGTTGTGGCGCAGATGGATGACGCGGATGCGCTTGTCCCGCTTCGACAGCTCGGTTGCCAGCGGTCCGGTCCGGTCCTTGCTGCCGTCATTGACGAGCAGCAGCTCGCAGTCGTGCCCGAAATTGTCGAGCACGGGAAGCAGCTCGTCGATGAGGGGAGCCAGGTTCTCCTCCTCGTTGTAGAGCGGAACCACGACCGACACATAGTGCCGCGCTGGGCTTGAGTCCGGCTCGCCCATCTCGAAGGGCTCGCTAACCAATGGCGTCGGTCGGGACGAAGTCATTCATGCGCGCAGGCCTGGCTCAATCTTCTTCCTGGCTGGCGGCCGGGGCCGCGGACGACGCCCCATCTAGCTTCTGCCCGGCCGAAGTGCAACCAACGTCACTTGTCGAAGGTATAGCCAGATTGGGCGAGGCGGTCGGCGCGAAACACCCAGCCGAGTGAATAACCCCGATAACTGGCCGCGTAGTCCGGTTCGATTGCAGGTATGGGGTCGATCTCCTGAATGAGATAAAGCCTGCCGAATTCGTAGAAGAGCAGTTTGTCGTTGCTCGCCTTTTCGTCCTCTGAGCGCGGCCGCACGGTTATCTCCCGTGGTCCCGGCAGCCATTCGCCCTGATGGCGGACAGCAAGCGTAACATTCTTGCATTCCGCATCGGCGAACGGGGGCGCCCGGCCAATGCATGCCGCTTCGAGGTTTTTGCCGGCGCGCATGAAGTCCTCTCCCCATCCCATCCACGACGCGTTCAGTCGCCCCGGCTCGGTGCGATCCGCGTCGCCGTATTCGAGCCAGAATGGGCGGTACGCCGCGAACAGCGGCCGAAATGGCCACACCTCGATCACCAGAAACACCAGCAGTGCAACTGCTGCAGAATGAGGGAGCAAACGTCCAAGGAACCGATGCGAGCGGTTCAAAAGGTCGAAGGCCACGATCGCCGGCAAGAGTAATGCCGCGCAGAGCAGGAAGATGTTGATGTTGAAGTAGCGGTGGGCAAACGGGAGACCGGCGAGTGCTGCCAGGATTGGCAAGGAAAGGGCGCCGATAACGCAGATTGCCATGACCGCCTGCAAGCGTCCCCTATCCGGTTCGGTTCGATCGCGGGCGGACAGCAGCGCGCTTCCGGCCAAGCCCGCGATCCAAATGGGCGTCGGCACGGCGATGCACAGCACGGTGACCGCATAGACGAGTATGCCGATGAGATGGCCCCAAACCGTTGTCGCGCCGACATGCAGCGCAGCGCCGTTGAGCGACTGCAAATAGATTCCTTGAATTGCAGCTGGATGGAATGGCGCCCAGTATGGTTGAACGGTCACCGAGCCCGCAATTGCGACAAACGCCATTGTCACAAACGCAGCCAGCAGCAATGGCATGGCGCGTTCCCGTCTGGGTGCCATGTGACTCGCCATAGCAATCGCCTTTGGCAAAATACAGGCGACGATGATGATGCCGGCGAGCAGGCAAACAGCACGCGGCTATGCCAATTGCGACACGGTACTCCAGCACCGTTTCAATTGTGACAAACCGAAGGACTGGGAACCAGATCCAGGTCGAGATGGGGTCGAGCAGCAGCCTCCAAAATCCTCTTTGTCCGGAGGCAGGGAGTAGGAAGGAAAGCAGCAGCAGAATGAACGCCGAGGCAAGCGCAAACAGAGCGAGAATGGCGATCCCGCGTGCCGCGGCTCTTCGCGCACGCACCCATGCCGAAGGCTCCTCAAGTAACGGCCTGAGCGCCAGAGCCGCGATTGCCGCGATCAGGATCGCGCCCGCTGTCAGCTTTTCCGAGGCTGCAAGGATCGCAAGCGCGAACGCTGCCCATCCGGCTCGCGGCGCGCCGGTCCAGAGATACGACATGAGCAGAAAAAGCGAAGTCGCGCCTGCGATCGATGAGACGAGATCGTAGTTCACGGTTTTGATCGCAAGCTGAGCGGTCGGGAGCATCGCTAGGGCGGCGTATGTCGCCGCTGTCGCCAGTGGTGCGGGTTTCGGTTCCGGCTTCGCAAGCCGCACCACTGTCCACGCCATAACCACGAGTGCCAGATTGCCCGCAAGCCACCATAGCGCCTTCAACGCCATCTTGATGGAAATGCCGTCCAATCCGAGCGACTGCAACGCAATCGTCGCGGGCAGCGCCCCAAGCATTCCCACCTTCAACGCTCCGGAGTGAAGCTGATTTGCTGCACGGGACGTCGGATCCAACAAGGCCGTCGTGATGACGGCCTCGTCGAGCGTCATGAACTGAGTGGTCTCTATGACCGTGACGAAAGCCACCCCGGCCACGATTGCGAGCGCGCCGAAATAGGTGGACCAGGAAGTGGCGGCCTTGCGCCAGAAAAAGGCGACGCCGCAGATAAAGGCCGCCCAGATCAGTAGCTCGAGTATGTTGAAATCAACGCCGCCGATCGGAAACAGGATCGAGAACTGTGCGGGATCGAAACCCATCGAGGCGTTCATACTTTCCCCAGCACAGCGTTGACGTTCTGAGCAAAACGCCCGCCTCGATCCAGCCGGTCGATCACGCGGGCAGCCCGCCACATTGCCCAGGAAAACGCCGAGGAAATGCCGATGCCTGCCTTGCCCGCGCCGACAAGCGCGCTGACGACGAGTGATAGGACGTTCGCCGCCTCATGAGCCAGCCCCCCGCTATTTTCCTGCTTCTCTACCACAAGCCCCGCTTTTTGCGCCATCAACGCAACGCCGAAAGGGGTGAACCGGAAGTAGTCCGCGGGCGCACCGTGCAGATAGTATCGAAACGGCACCGATATGATCAGATTTCCCCCCGGCCGCAAGACGCGCGAAAGCTCGGCCATCGCCGCAAACGGGTCTTCGACATGCTCCAGGACCGAGCAGCAGAAGATCGTGTCGAAAGATCCATCGTCGAGCGGCAGTCCCTTCGTCAGATCGGCCACGAAAGCGATGTCCGGATGCGTCTGTGCACAGTCAGTCGCCACGTACTCGGAAGCGCGCGTCTGTAACAACGAACGCCACGCCATGCGGCCGGCACCGGCGTCCAGGACGCGCCCTTTCGCGTAGAATTCTATCAAGGGTGCAAGCGCTGCATAGGCAGCACGATGGTCGACGCTCAGCTTCCAGAACGCATCGCTGCCGATCGTTCGCGCGCATACGTCATTCCAGCGATGCTGCAGCGACATGAGCTAAACCTCGAGGGAGTTCATTGTTCGACGAGGAAGGTTTGCCCTTCCGTCCCGTCGCCGGAGCGCACGCCGTCATACGTCTCGGGTCCGCGCCTTGATCGCCAAGGGCTCTGCGAGGAAGACCAGGCCCCCGAGCAGGCTCGTGACCAGGATCATCAGCCGGACGGCAAGGGCGAAAGCGACCGCGTGCGGCTGTGCTATCCCCAAGGCGGTCAGCGTCGTGACGTAGCCCGCTTCTTGCAAACCAATGCCGTTGAAACTGATCGGGATGAGGCCGACGAGCGTAATCGCGCAAGCGATGCCGGCGAATTTGACCAATCCCATCGGGATGTCCATTGCCAGTCCCAGAAGCCATTGGCCGACGATGCCGGACGCTAGGCTCGCAGCCGTCATGATGATGACAATTCCCAGCCTAGCCGGACGCCTGGCCAGCACCAGAGCACGGCGCGACGATCTCATACAGGCTGGATCGCACCGTCGAAACGCGGCCGGCTGCCAGAATAACGCATGCGGCCGCGGCGCATGCCAATGCCGCCACGATCAAAAGCAGTCGCCAGTCCGGGTTCGGGAGAAGCGACTGGGCGAGGGGCGTGACGGCAAGGGCCGCCACCGCCGCGATGAAGAGCGTGTTGATCACGCGGTCAAGCACGAGCACGCCGGCAAGCTCGCCGAGCCCGACGCCTGCCGATTTGAGCCTGATGCCGCGAACAACGTCGCCTCCGACGGTGCTGGGGAGAAAATTGGCGAAGAAATAACCGACGAAGGTCGCGCGGATCGCCTCGCCGGAGGTTACCTTCCTGTCCGGAACAAGCGCGTGGAGCCGCAATCCGCCCCAAATTTGGGCTGAGGCGAAAACCAACACCGCTGCACAGGCAATCCAGGGATCGAGGGCAAGGGCTGCGTCCAGGGCCCGCTTGTCGATTTTCGTGACAAGCCAGCCGATCAGCGCCAGCGTGACGACGATCTGCAAGACCACCAGCGCCTTCGAGCGGCCGGTCCGCCTCCACCAGGTCGCCTGTTCAGCCATGGCTAGCGCTTCCGGAAACACAGGATCAGCGGCGTTTCCCAGTGCAGCGCCTTGCCAGTCGCGATCAGCAAGGGGATGACTTTCAGCCGGTGCAGGACGCGCAGTATCCCTTTCAGCCGGCCGAGCGCGGAATATTCGGAAAAGCCGAGGCCGCGCACGCGCTGCTCCCACACGTCGACGCCCCAGCCGAGGACTTCGATGCTATCGCGATGCGGGGCGATCCACCGCTCCAGCTTGCTGCGAGTGACGAGCTGCAGCGTATTGATAAAGGTCTCGTCGCGGCCAAGCGCCCGCACATAGAGCTTGCCCAGCCATGCCGGCAGGTGCGGTGGCCAGATGACGCCGTAGTGCCCCTCCCACCAGGAGCCGTAGTTGGGAACGATGATGTGGCCGAAGCCACCGGGCTTCATGACCCGGATCATCTCGCTGATCACCTTCGGCGGATCGTCGACGTGCTCCAGCACATTCGACGAGAAAACCACGTCGAAATGCGCGTCCGGGAAAGGGATTGCCTCGCCGACGCCGCGCTTGATGAAGCTCTCGTCCAGCCCGACGGTCCTGAGCAGCCGCCAAGAAAAGTCAAGCGTGCCGCTATATTCGTCGTCGCCCGGTTCAATGCCGAACGCTTCAACGTCCATCAGTTTGCGCGCCACGGCAAGCGTAAGTCCGATCCCGGCTCCGACTTCGAGCGTGCGTTTTCCCGCCAACGGTCCGACATCTCTTTCAAGCGCACGCAGATGCTCCAGGGAGCGCTCCTCGCTGATGCTGTCGCGCGCCATCCGCTGGAAATGGAGCTCGTTTGCCGCGACCCGCCGGAAATGCGGACGGTACATCGCCAGCAAGGCTTCACGGAGATCGGCGAGCTCGCCGGATGAAAACAGCGCCGTCATTTCTTCCGGTAGATGGCGAAATGCGCGAAGCCGTTCGCCGGCCAACCTCCCGTGTCGCGCTCCACCACCTCCAGCCCGAAGGCCTCGCCCAGCGTCTCGAGCTCGTTGCCGTGATAAAAGTGGGCGATCGGCGTCAGAAAGAAATCGGCGAACTGTTCGTAGCTCTCGTTGAAGGCGGGCATTTTCCAGCGGCCCTGGACCGCTCCAAGCACCAGCCAAAGCGACAGGTGATAGGGGATGAAGGCCGTCGACTTCAGCACCCAATCCCCGACTTTCGGCCCGAACAGATGACGTACGCCTTTGAGCGGCGGCGAGAGGAAGAAATAGAGCGATCGGTAGAGGTTATCCCAATTGTAGACGTTGTAGAGCATATGCCCGCCGGGCTTCAGGACGCGGGTCAACTCCATGAAGCAGCGCAAAGGGTCCGGAGTGTGGTGGGTCACTCCGTACGACACGACGAAATCGGCGACATTGTCGGCCAGCGGCAGCCGCAGGTTCGAGCCCAGCACCCCGTCGGCATGGAGAGGAGGCTGCCGTGCGTGCCTGAGAGAGCCATAGGCCAGGTCGATGCAAAAAGGAACCAGCTTGCGGTGCTCTTGAAACGCGCGGGCGATCGCCCCCTTGCCGCTTCCCACTTCGACCATGAATTTCACATCGGAGAAGAGATGATCGTAGCGGGCCTCGCGGAGGTAGCGTCCGAGCGGCACGTTGTCCAAAGCCAGGTAGTTGTTGCAGGGCTTGTCGTCGTAGTGGTCGAGCACTTCGCGGTGCGTCAGAACCGGCACGTTCGGAACCGGGACCGGGTTGTTCCGCGCGTCGACGCCGTGGCCTGGCCTCAGGTCCGGAAAGTCCCCGACGAAATCGTAGATGGCGCCCGACGTCTCGCCCTCCAGCCGCCCGTCGTCGCTGATGCCTCAGAATTCCTCCGTCAACCGGGTCGCGCAGCTTGTCTAGGTAGCGGGAGATGTCCACGCGGTGCGCTCTGCTATCCACCGGTACTTTCCTGATCCACGTAAATTCGCGCCCACTGCTCAAGCGCGGCGAGGGCGTATAAAAATTTGGCGCGCCGCCTGCTTTCGATCGGGTGCAATCGCACGGCCGGGCTCTTTGCGCGCGCCAAATAGTCGCGAACCCTACCGGGACGCAACCAGCCCCTCGAAGCGATGGAATGCTCCGATACCAGTTTGGAGAGGGGGCCGTCCATGACAAGTGACTGCAGGAATGGCAGCAGCGCCTGCGTGCCGCCCTTGCCGGTCTTGGGACGCCGCAGAATGTCCTGCGGCAGGCGGCCGGACATCGCCTTCCTCATAATTGCCTTCGTTTCGGCCCCTGCCAGCTTTTCAGAAACGGGCAGCGAAAGCGCCATAGCGCCGAAGCGGTTGTCGAGGAACGGGACGCGGGCCTCCAGCCCAAAGGACATGGTCAGCTTGTCTATTCGCATCAACTGATTGGCGAGCAACGGCTTTTCCAGCTCGAACATCTGCGCGCCCAGCGGGAAACGACCTGGCTCGAAGTAGCCGTCGAACTGGTGCGCAACGTCGCGCAGCAATTCACGGTCCAGGAATTCCGGCGCGATCATGCTTTCCAGGTCGCGCAGAGTCGGCATAAGGCAACAGACCGCGAGATACAGCCTCGCTCTTTGCGAGGCCGGCAGCAAGCTCAACGGCGGCTTCAGCGTGCGGTATTGCGGATAACCCAGGAAAAGCTCGTCCGACCCTTCCCCGATGAGCACCACCTTGACTTTTTCCCGGGCAAACCGCGCGGCCTCGAACGTCGTCTGCAAGACGGGGTGGGCGATCGGCTCTTCGAGCACCCGGACAAGGCGCGCGAAATCGGCGGATATGCGGTCCTTGCAAACCTGCCGAACGTGGTGGCGGGCTCCCGCATGCTTGGCCATCGTCGCGGCGAACGGCGTCTCGTCGTCGGCGAGGCCAAAACCGATGGTGAACGCATCGATATCCGAGGGATCGCGCAGCCGCGCCATGCTGGCGAGCACACAGGACGAATCCAGCCCGCCCGAAAGCGTCAGCCCGACGGGAACGTCGGCGATCATATGATCGGCTACCGAACGATCGAACTCCGACCGGACGGCATCCGTAAGGTCGGTCGGGCGAACCGATCCGAGCTCGCCGTCAATGCCGCAATAGCGTCTCGGACGGATGTCGCCGTCGTTGGGTTCCCAGCGGACCAGATGGCCGGGTTCCAGATGACGGATTCCGTCGAATATGGTCTGAGGCCCAGGACACCAGCTGTAGAGCAGATATTCGTAGAGGACCCGCAAGTTGACTGTACGGTTTGCGGTCAGCCCAAGAAGAGGTTTGATTTCGGACGCGAATGCGATGGTCCCCGGCATCGGCTGCGACAAGTAGAGCGGCTTGATACCCCACCGGTCGCGTGCCAAGATCCATTCCGCGGTGCGCGAATCCCAGATGGCGAAGGCGAACATTCCTTCCAGCTTGGGCAGGATCGCCTCGCCTTCGATACGCCAGCCTTCGAGGATGACCTCGGTGTCCGAGGCCGTAAGAAACCGCGCGCCCCGGCTCTCGAGGTCGTTGCGCAAGTGACGATAGTTGTAGATTTCGCCGTTGAACACGATCGCGCACGAGCGATCGGCGTTCCACATGGGCTGATGGCCGGTCGACAGGTCAATGATCGAAAGGCGGCGATGTCCCAGGCCGACCGCACCGCCGAACTGTGGGGTATCGACCAATTCGAGGCCTTCGTCGTCCGGGCCGCGATGCGCGACCGCAGCGGTCATCGCCGCCAGCGCCTCTTGCCCGAACGATCCCCAGAAACCTGCTATTCCGCACATCGAGCTAGCTCATCTCCATGCGCGCTATCGCCGCACGGAGTGCCTTTTTGTTATCGTCGACAGCCCTCGCAACGAGTTTAGTCACGCGGGCCGGCGCATCCGGATTCGACAGGACCTCATCCGCCAGCCTGATCAGCGGCTCAGGCGAATCGAGAAGCTCGTCGATTCCGACTAACCAGTCGGCAAGGCCCAGATCACAGTAAATCGCTCGTCCTTTGCCGGTATAGGCTATGTGCAACGCCGGGACGCCCATCCGCAAGGCAATGAGCGTGGAGTGCAGTCGGGTCCCTATCATCAGATCGAGCCGTCCAATCGTACTAGCGAAACTCTCGATCGTGACATCATCGCAAAACAAGACGACGCCGTCGTCTTCTGCGAACAGCACCTTCAGCCTGTCGAGCAGCGGCTGATCGTCTTCCCATGGCTCGATACCTGGCTCGTACATTGAAAGCAGCACGATTTCTGCATTGTGCTCCCGACGCAGGTGGCGGATCAACGCCGCCAGCGTATCGACGATCCTCGACATCGGTTCCTCGGCGCGCGCGCGATACCTGTCTCTGGCGAATTGATAGGGAATCCAGCTATTCGCGAAGTGGAACCAAAGCCTGAGGTTGAGCCCGATGCGGAGCTTGGCCTCGAGGGGGGGCCTTTGTTCGAGGTCTTCCTCGCTATCTGCGGAAAGTCCTGACAGGAAGATGCCGTCATGCGCCAGGACGAGCTTTTCTTGCCTGGCGAGGCCGGCGACGAGCTCGAAACTGCCTCGGTCGCGCAGCAGGGCAGCGTCCACCAGCGCAAGGACGCGACGGGCAAGCCAGCGTCCGGTCGGCGTGGTCAAAGGTCCCGCTCCTTGCATGGCCAGCAGGATGCGCAGCCCCAATGCACGGTACGAAGCAAAAACGATCCACATGTGGACAAGCTTGACGAGGCTTGAATCGTCTTGAAGGTCGAGGCCGCCGGTCCAGACAACGTATCTGCTGCGGAAAAATGCGCGCAAACCTTCGAGGCGGGGCCACAGATTATAGATGGGGCCATAGCTGACGAGCCTTCCCCTCAGTGCCGACGGGACATGCTCGGGGCGCGTCGCAAAAACGGCATTCACGTCCACCCCTGCCGCGATCAGTTCCGAGAGAATGCAGTAGCGGCTCGCTATGTCGCCCCTGTTGCCGCGAATGACGCGGGGACTTATCCAACTCAAACGGCCTGCTCCACGTAGCTGGGCTTGCGGGAGCTCGGCGCGATCCGGCGCAGTTCGCGTTCGTAGCCGTCGATCATCTGCTTGGAGTCGAATGCATTGGCTCTTTGACGGCTCTCAACCTGCATCCGCATGAGAATGGCCGGATCATCGATCAGCCGCTTCAAGCCAGCACCGAACTCAAAAGGTCGGACGGGATCGCAGAGAGTTCCGTTGACATTGTCTTCGATCACGCCCTCAACGCCAGGTATCCGGCTGGCCAGGAAAGCCAGGCCAGCCCTCAGCCCCTCCAGACTAGCGAGCGACAGGCCCTCGCTGAGCGAGGGCAGGAACATGATGTCTGCGTTCTCCATGATCTGGAAGACCCGCTGCGTGTCGACCCATCCGTGAAAGCGCACGTGGTTATCCAGGCCGATCTCCTTGCACTTAGCTTCGATCTCTCCGCGCTGCGGACCGTCGCCGACAAGGTCCAGGCACCAGCGTCGTCCTGATACTCCTGCCAGGCCAGCAAGGCCGTTCAGAAGGTTCTTTTGCGGCTGCATGCGTCCGGCCCACACCAGACGTATGGTTCGGTCGGTCGCAGAGGGTTTTGGCCGGATGATTGCCGGCATGGGTATGCCGTTCGGAATGACAACCGGCATCATCCCGTACGCATTCTCGGCGCATCGGGCCACGAATTCGGAAACTGCCGTCACCCCCGCGGCCGATCGCCAGATCGGCACGGTGAACGGTTTGATAAATCTGAAAAGCCGTTCGGTCTGCTCGGGGGTGCCGCCAGGCACGTCGCCCAGATGCGCCGTCAAAAGATACGGCACCGAGCGAAGGCGGGTGGCTGCCCATGCGACGGCGCCGGTCGGCACCGCGAAATGGACATGCACGACGTCGGGCTTGAAAGTGCCGATTTCATGGAGCGCTGGGGCAACATGCATGGCGACGTAACCGGCCATTTCCGGAACCGAGCATCGATCTGCGTGGCGGCGGGCCGCAAATGCGCGGCGAACGCTGACGCCCTCGATCGTTTCCTGGCGCGCCAAGCCCGCCACATGCGATGTGAGTACCCTCACGCTGTGTCCGCGCCCGACGAGCCCGCGCGCGACGTCGAGCGCGATCCGCCCGCCGCCCCCGCCGACCGGCGGCAGCTCGTAGCAGAAGACGAGAATGCGCAGCGAGGTTGCTTCAGTTTTCGGGGTTTGCAGCATGCCCCAAAGGTACTCCGCGTTTCTTCTTCGACCGTCTAGTCTTGCGTCCATTTCTTGGGCGAATCTGGCCGCGCTGGCCGCCAATGCGTCCGGTGCCAGAATGTCCAGATCATGCGCGAATGCAACAAGTGCTTGGCGCACGGCAAATCCGGTCCTTTGACGACCTTCCCCGCGGCAATAGCGGCGGCAAATCCTGTGAAGTTGGGTGGGTGCCTGCCCCTCCTTTGCGTGGCGCTAACACCACAAACCTTGGCACATTGCGATGCCGTCGGGAAAGGCTGGCATCCACATGGGGTAATCGCGGGAGCGACGTGCCCTGGAGCCGATCATAGCCTTGGAGGGTGGCTGTTCCCCGATAAGATGAAATACGGGCTCACGACTGGACGCCGGGCCCAGCATCAACGGAGAACAGCCATGACAGAATATATCGGTCTCGACGTGTCGATGAAAGAGACGGCAGTGTCGATCCGCCGTGAAGGCGAACGGATTTGGCGCGGAAAGTGCGCATCTGATCCCAACATCATTGCTGAGCTTGTCCGTAAGCGAGCGCCAGCCGTGAAACGCGTGGTGTTCGAAACCGGCCCTCTGTCGGTGTGGTTCTATCATTCTCTGCGCCGCGAGGGGTTGCCAGCAGTCTGCATCGATGCTCGCCATGCCAAAGCTGCGCTTGATATGGCGGCGAACAAGACGGACGCGAACGACGCTGACGGTTTGGCGCATCTTGCTGAAGTAGGGTTCTTTCGCGAGGTGCGCGTTAAAGGCTTCGACAGCATGTTGACCCGCACGCTCGTGGCAGCACGCACCCGGCTGGTCCGGATCACCGTCGAGCTTTCCAACCAGATCCGAGGGATCATGAAAACGTTCGGCTTGCTCGTTCCCGCAGGTAAAGGAACCACATTCGAGAAGAACGTTCGGCGCCTTCTCATCGATCACAACGAACTTGCTACTATTGTGCTGCCGATGTTGGAAGCCTGGCGCGGCATCCGCATTCGTGCCGCCGAGCTTGGGCGCCAGCTCGTCGCGGGTGCACGTCAGAGCCAGGCATGCCGCATACTCATGTCGATCCCCGGCATCGGCGCGATCACGGCGACCTCTTTCGTTACCGCTATTGAAGATCCAAATAACTTCAAGAAATCCCGCTCTGTCGCCGCATGGATCGGCCTGACAACTCGCCGCTACCAATCGGGAGAAGTCGATTATGACGGCCATATATCCCGGCGCGGCGATCGACATTTGCGAGGGCTTCTCTACGAGGCCGCGGCGGTCATCCTGACACGCAGCTCGATCGACAGCAGCCTGCGCACGTGGGGCCTCAAGCTCCGGGAGAGGATTGGCTTCAAAAGAGCTGCCGTGGCTGTGGCGCGCAAACTGGCGGTGATAATGCATTCGATGCTCAAGACCGGTGAGTTCTTTGATCGAAATGCAGGCGCCACAGCATGAATATTGCGAATAGCGTTCAGGATCTGAGCGCCTGAGGCGTCCCTGCCGGGACGTGAGCCGAGCCATTCCGCTGATGGGGTTGCACCGCTGTCTCAGCAAAGTGCGTCGTCCACATTGAAGGCTCGTCCGCGAAGCTCCATCATGCGGCGACCGATGTCGACCGCGAAGACAACCATGCACCCGGCAAACATGTCTCTGAGATCGAAAATGCCTTGACCCCAACTCAGCGATTAGACAACCCCATCTTCACAAATTCCGACTCTTGGTCCGCTGCAACATAGCTCCGACTTTCTCGCGCGCCGAGCGCCCGGAACACCATCGTTCTTGCCGACATCATAGCCACGCCTCGAGTAGAGGCCTCGTCTCGAGCACCTCGGCCCGGCTCTGTTCGCGCGATAGAAGCAGCGGTTGGCGATTGAGCAGCATGAAATCGCCGAATTCATGCGTGCGGTATCGGTACGCGGTGAAGGCTGCGGAGGCCTTGGCGAGCAGAGCATCGTCGGCAAAGGCGCGCAGGAGCTCGAAATGGCTTTCGCCGGGCTGGTGGACGCCTGTAAGAATCGCGTCGACCACGCGAACCAGCGTGCCTCGCGCAATGTGCCCTTTCGCAATGCCATTTCCGGCACGCACACTGCTATCGGGATTGGCGGCGGCCTCGAGCGCGCGCACTACGCTCGTGCCGATCGCGATGATGCGGCTGCCGCGGAGCTTCGCCCGCGCGACCTGCGCCGCGGTGGGCTCAGGGATGCGGTACGGCTCGTCGAAGGGAAGGCGCGAGTTGAGCGCGCGATCGCCGGTGGAAGAGACGCCCGCGGCATGCGTGAGTGTTGCGAAGCCGACGTCGCGCCGACGCCAGGCTTGAAGCGTGAGCCAGTCAAGTGCAAAGCCTGCCGATGGCGCCTCGAACGCGACCGGCCCGGCGGCAATCTTCGTCCAAACATCCCACAGTGCCAACGGCTCGGGAACATGCGCGTATTGGATCGGCCGACCGTACTGCGCCAGTCCTGCAAGCACTGCTGCGGGATTGCCTGGGAAGCGCAGCTCGAGAAGGCGAGGATGGTCGAGAAGGCGCTCTACGACGGCTTCAAGCGGGCCGAGCCGGAGGCGATCGCCTGGTGACAGCGGAGGCGGGGGCAGCCGGTCTTCCGTGCGCGTGCGGTGATCGCCCGAGCCGAAGGCAATCGCCACGAAGCGGGTTGGATCGGGAAGTGACAGCCAGCCTGCCAGGCGGATCTCGATGGCCTCGCCGCTGGGGATATGCGTGCCTTTCAAGCTGGCAGGCAAGGTCGCAGCGTCATTGGCGACGACCAGATCGCCGGAATTGAACAGCGTCGCGAGTCCAGCGCACGGCAGGTCGCGCATCATGCCGTCCGCCTCGACGACGAACAGCCGGGCGGAGCGCCGATCGGGACGGTCGGCGGCAATCATGCATGTTCCCCGGCGAGAAGCGTAGAGCGGACCGGCAACGCGTCGAGCATCCTTTCGATGATCTCGGCAGCAGCCAGTTCGGGGCGCTTCAAGGTCGCCGGATCGGCATCAGGGACCGCGAGCGCATGCAGCGGGGTGTCCATATCGCCAGGATCGAGCGCGAGGAGCCGTATGCCGTCAGCCTTCGCCTCCTCGTCCCAAATCGCCGTTAGATGGGCAAGAGCGGCCTTGCTCGCGCCATACGCGCCCCAGCCGGGATAGGCGTTCACCGCCGCGTCGCTGGAGATGTTGATCACCAGCGCGCCACGGCCCGCGCGTGCGGACGCGGCAAGCGCGCCGAACAGGGCTTTCGTCAGCCGAAATGCGCCGACGAGGTTGACCGCGAGAGCCACTTCCAGCTCCTCGCACTCGGTATCGGCAAGGAGCGCCAGAGGGACAGGGCCGAGGCTCGAAGCATTGTTGATCAGGACATTGACTCCGCCGAGGCTGGCAGTGACCTGCAACGCGATCGGGTAGATGTCGTCCTTCTTGCCTACGTCACCGACAATGCCGTGCGCGCCCGTCTCGTCAGCGATGCGTTCGACATTCGCGGCGGTGCGGGCGACGAAGGCGACACACGCATTCATCGCGGTAAGTTGCCGCACAAGCGCCAGTCCTAGGCCGGACGTGCCGCCCGTGACCGCCACGCGAAGTCCCTGAAAATCGATATTCGTCGGCATTGCCGGTGCTCCTTCAATCGCTACGGGCCGTTGCTACAAGTTCAAGTTAACTTGAAGTCAAGCGGGAATCATGCTTTCGTTCGTGCATGGATTCCATGCTGACAATCACCGACGTATCGCGGCGCAGCGGCGTCGCCTCATCGGCCCTGCGTTTCTACGAGGAGCGCGGGCTGATCGCGTCCGAGCGGGCCGGCTCGGGACACAGACGCTATCCGCGATCCGTGCTGCGCCGGATCGCCTTCATCGTCTTCGCGCAGCGCATTGGGCTGACGCTCGAGGAGATCGGTGCCGAGCTCGCCAAGTTGCCAGCTGATCGCGTGCCGTCGCGTCGGGATTGGTCGCGGTTGTCGGGCGAGTGGACCAAACGCATCGACCATCGCATCGCCGAGTTGCAGCGCCTGAAGTCCGGACTTACCGAGTGCATTGGTTGCGGTTGTCTGTCGATCGACCGGTGTAGCCTTGCGAACCCTGCCGATATGGCAGGACGCAAGGGGCCGGGGCCGAGGTATTGGCTGGGGTGAGTTGGTAGCGTGACTGTCAATATTGCAGAGCCCGGCACCGCAAAACTTCGCCAAATGCGAGACGCTGCGGCCCGGTAACGTTCACCGGCGGTAATGTTCGTCGCTGACTTTCTCCATCCACTTCGACGGCCTTGCCATCAAGTGATTCCTGGACAGCGATATGCGGCATTGCCGTAGGGGTCGCGCCATGCCTTCACTTCTACGCGCCGGGCTGATGCCTTCAATCACCCGATCCGGCGCAGTGGTAGGCATCAATTTGTGGCGCCGCTGGAGCCGTTTGCCATTGCTCGGTTCCTTACTGCAATTGGCGTGGCAAGGCACGGCGAGGCGCGTTTCTCCAGACGTGCCCGGGGAAATGAAGTTGGTGTTGGATTTCGTTGAAGGGATCGACCCACTCGAACCTTCAGTCGGCAGTCCTTTATGCATCCGCTCCAACAAAGGAAGCTTTTAAGCAACCCAGTTCGGAAATGGCTTTGCTGTCGTTCGACATGTGCCTCAACTAGCATTTTTTTGGAACAGCCCGTCAAACAGCGCATTGAGCGCAACTGGTTGCTTGCCGCCGAGTTCGGCAAACCGCCATTAACGCATTGTCTCGACATATTTTCTGTGGAAGTTCACATATCCCCTTTCGGTTTCCCCGAGATGGCGTTCTATCAGCGCGTGAAATCCCGGCAGTTGATGGAACGGCACTCCTGGGAGCGAATGATGCTCCGCGTGAAAGGGCATGTTCCACGCCAGCTTGCGGACAAACCAGTTGGTCAAAGTGGTCCTGGAGTTCTCCAGCATGTTCGCGACAAAGGGGCAGCGGCCATGTTCCGCCAAGAGGTAAAGTCGAAGAAACGGCTGTCCCAGCAGCGCGGGCAAGATCCACACATACAGCAGCGTTGTCGACCTGTAATAGACGGCCAGTAGAAGCACGACGGCATAGACGGCAATCAAGGCCCGCGCTTCGGCGCGCACCCTGCTGCGGCCTTTTGGCGGCACATAGGGGTCCCGGCACCGACCCGTAGCATTGACATAAAGCGTCTTGAAGTGGTTCCACCACATTGGAATCCCAGACACGTGGATGAAATACTGTGGCAGGGTTTCCGGCTTGGGAGTGGCCAGTTCCGGATCGTTCTCCGGATCCTGAGTGAACCGGTGGTGCGCGAAGTGGAAATACCGGAACCAGTCTGCCGGCAGCGCGATCATCAGGCTGCATACGCGCGCCACGATGTCGTTCAGCCATTGCGTTTCGAAAGCCGTCCGATGAATTGTTTCGTGAAGAAGCGCGAACAGGAACACGATCAGGATGCCCTGCGGCAGCATGAGAATCGGCCACAAGGTTACCTTTGCGGCGATCAGCGATCCAACCACCGCAATCGCCCCCCAATGCGCACCGAGTTGAATGACACCAGAGATATCCGACTTGGCGGTCAGCCGACTGCGCTCTTCCGGTGTCAAAGACGCAATCACGTCGCGATGGTCCATTGGCTTCATCCTGGACTGACAATATTGATGAACCTAGTGTAGAAGCTCTCAAAAACGAGGACTTCTGCGACTTAGATAAGTTTGGCTTATCCAACGGCGGCAGGTCCAAGTTCCATTATCTGGCCGAGATAAAGCACCGCAATACGGTCGGACAAGAACGGCAGCTTTTTGACTCGATCCGGACAATTGTAATTGGTACCGCAAAGGTCAGCTTCGGAGAAATAGGCGACATGGGATCGCGACCGAAACTGAAATATCGGACCGTCGCTTTCATTCGAGCCCGATCCACACAAATCCATCCTGCTTTTGGCAAGGATATACGATCAGCTTTGCGCGGTTTTTCGAAATGTCACCCAAATATTCAAGGCCCGCCCTGGTACCGTCCTGCTCCAACTTCGCCCACTCCCTAATTTCGCCAGTAAGCAGGTCGAAACAACTCTGATGCCAGCGGCAGACCAGGCCAAGATCTTCAGTGATCGTGCTCTCCGTGTGTGGGAGGTTCAGCGATTTCGGCCTGAGCGGAGCTTCGGCGTTCGTAGAGCGGCAAATGTAGATGCGGGCAGGCATTGTTGAACGCGCAATAGCTGTCGGATCCACGAACGACGACGATATCGTAATCCTCAAAATCGAGAATCCGGCGTTCGTGGGGCTGAAGCTCGTCTTCGGCAAAAGCGCGAACCCACCTCCTGCCGCCGTGACGGATGGTTTCGCGAAGCCCCTTGGCATTCAACTCTGCGTCGATTTCGGGTTTCAGCCTGATGATTTCGAAGAGACTTGTGCGCTCGCCGGTACCGCGAAGGCGTACCCTGACGAAGTCGCCGACTTCCACTTTGTCGGCGATCTGGTCGCAGAGAGCCTCGGAAATCAGCAGTCGCGTACCGGCATCTTTGTTGGCGGACTCGATCCGGCTGGCCAGATTCACCACGTCGCCGATTGCCGTGAGACGTTCGTGTCCCGCAAAACCCAATGTGCCGATGACGGCCTCGCCATAGTTGATTCCGATACGAATATCGAAATCGATGCCATACATCGAGGCAAAGAATGGCTTCAGACGATCGACTGTGGCGAGGGTCTGAAGCGCGGCGTTCACGGCGCGGAGCGGAGCGTCGGGCTCGCCGTCGATACCGAATATTGCCATGAGCCCATCACCGATGAGTTTGTCGATGAACCCGCCATTCTGCTCGATGATGTCGCCGACCTGCGCGAAGTAGCGATTGAGCAGATACATCACGTCGTAAGGCGAAAGCCGCTCCGATAGCGCCGTGAAATCGACGATGTCGCTGAAGAAGACTGCAACAGGCTTTGCTTCGCCGCAACGCGTCGCGGCAGAACCGGCAAGTTGGCTGGTGATCATCATGTCGGTTTCGTCCAGCACCAGGCGTCGGATGCGAAGCGCGCCTTCCGGCCTGAGCTGACAGGCCAGCCGAACCTCATCCGCCAATCTCAACCGGTCCGCCATTCGGGTTTCATCCGGATTTCGGTGCGAGCAAGCCTCCAAGCCATCGAGAACCCAAACGCGGCATGTCGAGCATTTCGCCCGGCCGCCGCATGCGTGCGCAAACGGCACACCCGATCTGAGAGCCGCCTCGAGCAAGGTCTCATCGGCGGCCACGTCAAAATCGATCTGGTCAGGTAAGGCGGTTACTTTGGTCATATTCTCGAACAGAGGTCTGCCACGTTCGCCGGCTTGCCAGTGTAGCACCAATCGGCTCAAACGATAGAATCATCTAAGATTTTGGCAGCGATGAAGAGATGGTTTCGTTAGGAAGACTCTGAGCTTTGCGCACTCTCCAGGACGTGATGGACGAACACGACGCAGCGGTGTGATCCGAGTAGCGCTCGGACCGAAGCAGATTCTTCGCGCCAAAGCCGGGGCTGCGGCGACGAAGAATTGCAATAGCTGCGGCGGCCTCGCTTTCGTACCGAAAAACGCCCGTACGATCGCAAGGTTGGTATAGCCGTACGGATCGGTCGGGAGCCTTCGAACATAGTCCTCGGCCATGTGGATCGCTTCACCCTCGTTCTGGCCTGCCCAAGCGTAGCCGAGTGACAAATTGTACTGCTGCCAGTCGATATGGTAGGGACTAAGGCGTATTGCCTCTCCTTTCAATCCGTTCCGAGCGCCGCAGGAATGACCGGACCCTCATGGTCTCGGACACCCTTGCCAAGACCGGCTGCCTAAGCAATTCTGAAAGGTACGGGCCAATTCCTTTTTTGCTCAACTTTCCTCGGCGGTTTTACCGCGGGAGGGCGTCACCACAACACACTGCAAACAATGCGGGGATTTTCCTCGCTAGGAGAGCGCCATGAAGAAGCCATTCAATGGACTTGCGGGCATTTTACTGCTCCTTGCGGGCGGTCAGTGGTTATGGGCTCCCGCCGAGGCGGGAGAAGTCCTGGATCGGATCAAAAAGAAGGGCGCCATGGTCACGGTGACCGATCCGGAATGGCCACCGTTTTCATGGCGAAACGACAAAGGCGAATTTGACGGCTTCGACATTGCGGTAGCGAAAGAACTGTCGCAACGTATGGGAGTCGCCCTCGAATATGCGACGCCGACCTGGGAAGAAACGACCTCCGGTCACTGGAACGGGAGGTGGGACATCTCGGTCGGCAGCATGACGCCAACCGCCAAACGCGCCGAGGTCTTGAATTTTCCGGCGTGCTATTACTTCGGGATGGAGGCTCTTGCCGTCCATGCCAAAAATACGACGATTAATACGCCCGCTGACGTAAGCGGAAAGCGAATCGGTGCTCTCAAGGCATCCACTTACGAGCAGTATCTGAAGCGGGAACCCTTCGACATCGTCGGAATGAAGCCACTTACTTATCGGATCGATGATCCGGTGGTCGTCACATATGAGAACGAGGAGGACGCCTACGATGCCTTGGCAAAGGGCGACGGCGTTGAACTTACCGGTGTTGTCGATAGCCTGCTTACATTGATGACTCTCATCAAGGACGGCAAGCCGTTCAGGATCGTCGGACATCCGCTGTTTCGCACTCCCTTGTGCGTTGCTGTCGAACCCGGAGACCCGGAATTTTCGGAACTCGTCAGAGAGACCGTAGAAAAGATGCGGAGTGACGGCACCTTGAAGAAACTTTCGATGAAGTGGTTCGAGTTCGATCTCACCCAGCCATGACGGCATGGCTCGACGTCATCGTGGCGCACTCCATCGATCCTTGAAAAGCAATACCGTCCGCAAGAAATGAGAGGCGGTGACTCGGATGAATTTCCGGATACCAAGGTTGGGCGTGGGTCCGGCGTTGATGCTGGCTGTGGTTGCGCTTAGCCTGTTCATCGTCGTGAGCGGCACGATAGCGATTTTTTCGTTCAACGAGTTTCACCGCAGTTTCGATCGACTTGCTTCAACCCAGACGAATACATTGATCGCGGCGGCAAAGCTCCAGCAGGAAAGTGAAATTCTCGCTGGATACGCTCCGAAGCTCTTGGCTAAGGGCCTCGATCAAAGGTCCCTGATGGAATTCTCTGCGGACGTCTATGCGACGCAGGCCAAACTCCAGTCCCTGGTCGACGAACTTACCGGATATGTTGGCGAGACCGGCAGCATCGCGACGATCAAGGTAACCTCCGCCTCGCTGTTCCAGAACATCGATACCTTGTCGACGGAAGTTTTCTCCAAGGCGGCGGCTGAGGACGGCCTAAAAGGCGCGCTCGGAAACTTATCCGATGTGTATTCCGAAGCCAGCGGCCTTGCGTCCGGGAGCGGACACGTCGCCGTCGCGACCTGGCTGGCAGAGGTCCGCGCGGTCGATCCCGTCATCCTGTACTTGCTGACCGCGCGCGACAGTGGTCAGATCGAGGCACTTGAGCCCCGCGCCAGAAAGCTCCTGGATCAAGCCGCCCGTGCGGCGCATCTGACAGCCCAGAGAAACGACGCGTTAGAGAAACTCCACGATCGACTGAGCTCGGCTATTCTCGGAAATCAGGGTGCATTCCATTACCAGCGGCAGTTCATCGAAGAAAACGCCAGGATCAGAGACCTTCTGGCGCGGAACCAGCAGACTGCACAAGAAATGACCGGCGGGGCTGGCGCGCTGATGGACAAGGTTCGCGCCGAAATCGCCGCCCAGAATGAAATACAGGGCGCCGCGATCTCGACGCGCGGCCGTCTGCTGCAGGGGATCATCCTGTTTGGCGTCTTTGGTGCACTGCTCACGGCGGCCTACGTGCAAGTTCGTGTGGTCAGGCGCCTCGGAAAATTGCGCCGCTCCATGCTCGACGAAGAATCGGCTGAGGGTGCTGCACTCCTCACCAAAGGGCGGGACGAGATTTCGGAAATGGCCCAAGCCTTCGTCCACTTCGCTCGGGAAATCAACCGCCGAGACGAGGAGGTCAGGCGCAGCCAGCAGCGGCTTACCAATGCGATCGAGAGCATCTCCGACGGTTTCGCGCTCTACGATGCTGAGGACCGCCTTGTGATCTACAATTCACACTACGGCAGCATGATGTACGCGGGCGCCGAAGAACGGTTGCGTCCCGGAATGACGTTCGAGCAAGTCGTGCGCTCCGCGCTTGATGAACAGCGCATTGCCGTTGGAGGTGCCGAAGCTGGGAGTTGGCTTGCAAATCGGCTCGCGATACACCGAAGCCCGGGCGAACCGCATGTGCAGATGCGATCCGGCGGGCAGTGGATCAGGATCAGCGAGCGCCGCACCGATGACGGCGGCACTGTAGCGATCTATTCCGACATCACTGAACTCAAGCAGGCCGAGGAAGCGGCGGAGGCGGCCAACGAGGCCAAGAGCGCCTTCCTTGCGACCATGAGCCATGAGATCCGCACGCCGATGAACGGCGTCATCGGCATGAGCAATCTGCTTCTCGATACGAGGCTCGAAGATGAACAGCGCGAAATCGCAGAGACCATCAACAACAGTGCCGAAGCGCTGCTCACCATCATCAACGACATTCTGGATTTCTCCAAGGTAGAGGCGGGCAGGCTCGAACTGGACCCACGGCCATTCGAATTGCGCGAATGCGTGGAAAGCGCGATCGACCTGGTAGCACCAAAGACCACCGAAAAAGGCCTAGATCTCGGCTATATCGTGGAACCCGGAACGCCGGAAGGAATTGTCGCCGACAGCACGCGGCTGCGGCAAATTCTGATCAACCTCCTGAACAATGCGGTCAAGTTCACCGAGAAGGGTGAGATTGCCGTTTCGGTCTCGCGAGCTTCGAGCGAAGTGCCGGACGCGGGCAATGCATGCACCTTGCTGTTTTCGGTGCGCGATACCGGGATCGGAATCCCTGAGGACCGCAGGGACCGGCTGTTCAAGTCGTTCAGTCAGGTCGATGCCTCAACGACGCGGCGCTATGGTGGAACAGGCCTTGGACTGGCGATCAGCAAGCGTCTCGTCGTGCTCATGGGCGGCGATATCCGCGTGGAGAGCGTCGAAGGGACGGGAAGCACTTTCTCCTTCACCATCCGCGCGCCGACGGCGCCTGCGCCCAAATATGCGCAGCTTTCACTGAAAAAGGCTGAGCTTACCGGCAAACATCTGCTGATCGTGGACGACAATGCCACCAACCGGCGCGTATTGATCCTGCAAGCGCAGTCCTGGGACATGACCGCCGAGGCAACGGAATGGCCTGCGGAGGCGCTCCGCCTCATCGCATCCGGTGAGACCTATGACGCTGCGGTGCTGGACATGAACATGCCCGAGATGAGCGGCATTGAACTCGCGCGGAAGATCCGCGCTCTCGGTGCTGCCGGAACACTTCCCCTGGTTCTGCTTAGTTCGCTGGTTCCACTCAGCGACCGCGGAAGGAAGGACATTCAGAGTATCGGCTTCGCGGCCATGCTTCCAAAGCCGATCAAACCGTCGCCGCTGTTGAATGCTTTCATGGGCATTTTTGCCAGCGCGCCGATCCGTACAGCCAAACCGGAAAGTAGGAGAGCGCCGGCCGCCGATAGTACGATGGCTACGAGGCTTCCGCTTCGCATTCTGCTCGTGGACGACAATGCAACAAACCGAAAGCTCGGCGCCAAGGTGCTTGAACGGTTGGGCTACAGGATCGACGTGGCCGTGGACGGACGCGCGGCGGTAGCCTCATACACGGCCCAGCAGCACGACCTCATTCTGATGGATATCGAAATGCCGGACATGGACGGCGTAGAGGCCACCAGACTGATCCGCGTATCGGACAAACATGATGCGGGCCAGCCCTTCATCGTAGCCCTCACGGCCAATGTTATGGCTGGGGACCGGGAGCGATATCTAGATGCCGGAATGGACGACTATGTCAGCAAGCCGCTGCGGGTGGAAGAACTTGTCGCCTCGCTGGAGAAGGCCGTGTCGACGCGCAACCAAAGGCGGTCGGATCTCGAAACATCGCTGAACGTGGAGGTTGGCGGTTGATGACAATTGAACGCGAAGCACTCCACAAGCTCTTTGATGTGATCGGGGAAAACCCCGAATCGCTGACGGAACTCATCGAAAGCTTCCTCGAAGAGGCTCCGTTGCTCCTCGACCAGATGCAACAGGCGGTGGATTCAAACGACCCTGCGGTCCTTGGCCGAGCCGCGCACACTCTGAAGTCGAGTGCCCGGGATTTCGGCGCTTGCGAGCTTTCCACCCTGTGCGAAGCGCTGGAAAAAGCTTGCCGGGAAAGCCTGCCTCACGCGCCCGCAGCCCATGTCGATGTGATCGCCGCCGCCTACGCACCGGCCCGCAACGAACTTGATGGATACCTCGCGCAATTGAAGCGGGGGGAATGGGCACGATGAGCGAGCAAGTGGCGGAAACCGCACGCGAGGAGCACCGCAGCAGGGGCGCGCGTGTCCTCATTGTTGATGATCACAAGACCAATCTGCTGAAGATGAGTTTTGCCATCAAGAAACTCGGTCATGAGGCAATCTGCAAATTGGATGGACCGTCCGCGCTCAAAGAGCTTTCCGAGCAGACCATCGATATCGTGCTGCTCGATATTGTGATGCCCGGAATGTCCGGATTTGAGGTGCTTCAAACCATGAAGTCGAGCGCCCGCCTCAGGGATATTCCAGTCATCGTCATCTCGTCGCTGGATGACGACATGGCGAGCGTCGCGCGCGGCATAGAACTGGGCGCAGAAGATTTTCTGCCCAAGGATTTCGATCCGGTTCTTCTCAAAGCGCGGGTTGGCGCTGGCATCGAAAAGAAACGCCTGCGCGATCTTGAACTCGAGTATCTTCGGCAGGTCAACCGGCTCACCAAGGCGGCGGCGGTTCTGGAGGCTGGCAATTTCAATCCGAAGAAGCTCGGCATTCAGGACGTGTCCGGCCGCGGCGATGCACTGGGCAAGCTCGCGAGAGTGCTCCTGTCGATGGCGCAGCAGGTTTATGAGCGCGAGCGCGCTTTCAGGAGGAGAATTGCGACGCTTCGTGGTGGTTTCATACTTCTCGCTATCGGGGCCCTCTATGGCCTCCTAACGCCGCTTTCACGCGTTGCCTCCTTCAGTGGCGCGCATCCTTGGGCGCTCTCGTTTTGGATGAACCTGCTTGGAGGTGCAACGCTGATTGCAATCTCTCTTTCTAGAGGAAGGCTGAAGCGCGTTGCACGAAAGGATCTGGGGTATCTGATTGCCCTTGGAGCGATCGGCTCATTGGCGGAAGTCCTGTTGTTCTGGGCGACTGCGAACCTGCCTGCCAGCACCGTGGCGATGATCCTCGTTGTCGACAATTTCCTTGTCTTCACCTTTGCATCGGCGACCGGTATTGAATCCGCCGATTTCAGGCGGCTCTTTGGCGTGTTTCTCGGAGTGGCAGCAGTCACCATCATCATTTACGGCGGCCATCAAGTTTCCGGCGGTGGAAGCTGGGTCTGGTACTTGGCGGCGCTGGCCGTGCCGGCCGTCTATGCCTTGGTCTACATCCTCATAGCAACGCGACTGCCGACTTATCTCGATCTAGACGCCTGCTGGGGGATTGTCATGGCAATTTCGGCGGCCACCACTCTCCCCATCGTGTGGATGACTGGTGATTTTGCGACGACAAGCGAATTTGTCGGCGACCCGCAATTCATGTTCGTGATTCTGATGATGACGGGAATCGTCACCGTTGGCGGCGTACTGACCGTCGTCCTTACGAAGTCGACGGGTTCGGTGTTCGCGAGCCAGTGCTCATATGCCATCACGTTTTTTGGCATTGCCTGGAGCGTCCTGTTGCTGCGCGAGTCGATTTCCCTGTGGAACTGGGTCGGATTGGCCCTCATGGTCCTCGGCCTTGCCTTTGTCGGGCCCAAGCAGGAGGCCGACCACGAACCTCCTGCCGAATTTTTGGATGATGCGTCGCGCGCTTGAGGTTGCGCCAGGAGCGGCTTGCTGGGCTGGTCTGGTGAAAGACAGCTAGTGGCGTGCTAAGCGGACGTTGACACTTCACCGCTCTGAACCTCCCTTTGGGTCGTTCGCGTTGACGAAATGGGCGGAACCTTTCGCTCCGCGCGCCGTCCAATTGACATGGTGATGCGCCATTGTGCGCTCGGAGTAAGGAACCATGAGCACGAAATCGGACGGAGTTGCAGGTCCTGACCTGACGAAAGGCGTCGCAGCCGAGCAGCTTCGCGAGGGTGAAATCCTCGAGGGTCATGTCGGCGAAGAAACCGTGATCCTCGTTCGCTCGGGCGAGGAAATATTTGCCGTCAGCGGCACGTGCACTCACTACAGCGGGCCATTAGCGAGGGGAATCATCGACGGCGACTCCGTACGATGTCCATGGCATCATGCCTGCTTCAGTCTTCGCACCGGCGAGGCCCTCCGCGCGCCCGCCTTCACTCCGATCGACTGCTGGGCGACGGAACGGCGTAACGGGAGAGTCTTCGTCAAGGATAAGGTGAAGCCTGCGGCGCCGGCTGCCCCCTCCCTGAAAGGCGGAGGCAACGCCCCCAGGAACATCGTCATTGTTGGCGGAGGAGCGGCGGGCTTCGCGGCGGCCGAGATGCTGCGACGCCGCAGCTATGGCGGAAGCCTCACCGTGCTCAGCTCAGATGCTGACGCGCCATACGATAGGCCGAACCTGTCGAAGGACTATCTTGCCGGATCGGCGCCTGAAGGTTGGCTTCCTCTGCGCTCGCCGAAATTCTACGAGCGGAAGGAAATCGACCTGCATCTGGAAGCGACCGTCAGCCGCATCGACCGTCAGGCGGGGGCCGTAGTAACGTCTGACGGTCGCTCCGTCCCCTTCGACCGCCTTCTGTTGGCTCCAGGCGCGGAGCCGGTGAAACTGCCGGTCCCCGGCGCCGACCAGCCTCACGTTTTGACACTACGGTCGCTGGCAGACAGCCGCGCAATTATCGAGGTGGCCAAAAAGGCACGATCGGCCGTGGTGGTCGGGGCGGGCTTCATCGGCCTGGAGGTCGCCGCTTCCCTTCGCGCGCGAAAGATCGAGGTGCATGTCGTTGCTCCCGACCGTCAGCCTCTGGAAAAGGTGCTCGGCCCCGAACTGGGCGGCCATGTCCGTTCGCTGCATGAGAAACACGGCGTGAACTTCCATCTCCAGGATTCGGTGTCGAGCATCGACGGAGCGCGCGTCACGCTAGAAAGCGGCAGCCTCCTTTCTGCCGACCTCGTTATCGTTGGCATCGGGGTAAAGCCCCGAAAAGCTTTGGCCGTGGAAGCGGGAATAGCGACGGATGACGGGATTCTGGTCGACGAGCGCTTTGAAACCAGCGCCCCCGGCATTTTTGCCGCGGGAGACGCCGCGGAGTGGCCTGACGGGATCACTGGCGAACCCATCCGCATCGAACACTGGGTCGTTGCGGAGCGACACGGACAGGTCGCGGCTTGCAACATGATGGGTGAGCAGAAAACCTTCCGTGACGCGCCGTTCTTCTGGAGCGCACACTACGGCTCCACAATCCGGTATGTCGGCCATGCACGAGACTGGGATGCTGCGGAGATTGAGGGCGATCTCAGCGCGGGCAAGGCGGTGGTTCGCTACCTTTCCGATGGAAGAATTGTCGCCGTTGCGGCGATCGGCCACGATGGCGAAGCCTTGCGCGCGGCCGTTTCCCTGGAAAGTACTCCATCTGCGGCACAACCGTCGGGTGGATCCTGGTAGCGTGCTCAGGACGAAACGGGTCAAGAGTTCAGGCTGCCCGCGTTCCGAATGCGGGCTTGTGGCCCAAAGCGGGACGCTCGTCATGCTTCCGAAGAACGTCGGCTTTGGGTCGTGCACCTGTGGCAACTGCTGCTGACGCTTGCGTCTCGCGGAAGACAGGACTGTCATCGCACCGTCTGCCGCATTTACTCGCGACACTCCTCGAGGGCATTAAACAGCCGAGCGCTTCTCTCATTGGCTCGGTGCCGCGAATGCTTGTTCCGTCAGCAAGGCCGTGGCCATCCAGAGCTGCCGCTCTGCGGCGCAGTGGCGAACGGAGCGATTTTCGGCTGTGCTGTAAACCAAAGTGTATGCTGATTTACCGTCAATTCCGTCTCGGGGCCGGCAAGCAGATGCTACTTCGTCGAAGCCTTATCGTTCTGGTCGCCTGGTTTCTATTCGTGCCGGTTGTCTCCGCGCAGATGTCCGACGATTCGGATATCGAAACCCAAGTCGAGGCGCTCCTGAAGCAAATGACATTGGAGGAAAAGCTCGGTCAGCTTAGCCAGTATTCCGGCGGGCCACCGACCGGGCCCAGCGCTGGCCGCGACAGCGATGAGAAGATGATCGCCGCTGGACAGGTTGGCTCCTTTCTCAACGTGAGCGGTGAAAACGCCAATCGCTACCAGAAGATCGCCGTCGAGCAGTCGCGGCTGAAAATCCCGCTAATTTTCGGCCTCGATGTCATCCACGGTTACCGCACCATATTTCCTGTGCCGCTCGCGCTGTCGGCGACCTGGGATCCGGCTCTCGTCGAAAGAGCGGCTCGGATTGCCTCGATTGAAGCGCGTGCGGACGGCATCCGCTGGACGTTTTCTCCGATGGTTGACATTGCCCGTGACGCCCGCTGGGGCCGCATCACCGAAGGGGCCGGCGAGGATCCCTATCTCGGATCAGCCATGGCCCGTGCCTATGTCCGCGGCTATCAGGGCACGTCGCTGAGCGCGCCAACCTCGATGCTGGCCTGCCTCAAACACTATGTCGGATACGGCGCGGCCGAGGGCGGGCGCGACTACAACACGACCGAAATCCCCGAGCGCCTGTTGCGCGACGTCTACTTGCCGCCTTTCAGGGCCGGCCTCGATGAAGGCGCGGTGACGGTAATGAGCGCTTTCAACGCACTGAACGGCGTGCCGGCCTCGGCTAACGCCTTCACCCTGCAGCAAATTCTTCGCCAGGAGTGGCAATTTGGAGGCTTCGTGGTCAGCGACTGGACCGCGATTGCCGAGACGATCGCCCATGGCACCGCGATTGACGGCGCGGAGGCAGCACGAAAATCGATCGTTGCCGGCGTCGACATGGACATGGCAAGCAATCTTTACAGGACGGCTTTGGCGGACGAAGTCAAAGCCGGCAAGGTGCCAATCTGCGATGATTGACCAAGCGGTCCGCCGCATCTTGCGCGTCAAGTTCGCAATGGGCCTTTTCGAAGACCCCTTTGCTAGGATCGAGCCGCGAAAAATGCCGCTGCCCGAGCACCGGCAACTAGCTCGCGAAGCTGCGGAGAGGTCGTTCGTTTTGTTGAGGAACGACGGCGTCCTGCCTCTGAGGCCGGGCGCCCGCATCGCCCTGATCGGGCCACTGGCCGACAGCGCTCAGAACATGCTCGGTGCTTGGAGCGCCAAAGGCGAGGCCGGGGACGTTGTCACCTTGCGCGCTGCATTGGCCGAAAAGCTTGGCGCCGGGCTGGCCTATGCGAAGGGGACGGACATACTTAGCGATTCCCAAAGCGGCTTTGGCGAAGCGGTCGCGGTCGCCCGGCAAGCCGATATCGCCATTCTCGCCCTCGGCGAGAGCGCGTCCGATATGACCGGCGAGGCGGCCTCGCGGACCGAACTCGACCTCCCTGGCAACCAGCAGGAACTACTGGAGGCGGTCGCGGCGACCGGCAAGCCCGTCGTGCTCCTCGTATTCAGCGGAAGGCCGCTGGAACTCACTCGGGCCGCCGTGCAGGCCAGTGCAATACTGGCGACCTGGTTCCCCGGCATCGAGGCGGGTCCGGCGCTCGTGCGGACTCTTTACGGCAATGCCAATCCCAGCGGCCATCTGACAGCGAGTTTCCCGCGCTCGGTTGGCCAGGAGCCGCTCTACTACAATCAGCTCAATACCGGCCGGCCGTTGCCTCCCGGATTTGACCTCAACGCGACCGCCCCGGCGGCGAAATACAAATCGCGCTACATCGACCAAGCCAATACGCCACTCTATCCTTTCGGTTTCGGACTATCCTACACGACATTCTCTTATGGGCCGGTGAGGCTCGAAGCGTCGACATACGCTGCGGCGGAACTGAACGCAGGCAAGGCGCGCGTGAAAGTCACCACTGAAATAACCAACAGCGGCACGCGTCCCGGCGAAGAGGTCGCACAGCTCTACATCAGCCTGCACGGCACGAGCGTTGCCCGTCCGGTGCGCGAGTTAAAGGGTTTTCAGCGAGTGTTCCTGAAGCCTGGCCAGACCCAGACAGTCGAATTCGCGCTCGCGCGCAACGAACTGGCATTCTGGAACATCGAAATGGAGAATGTCGTGGAGCCGGCCGAGTTGAAAATCTGGGTTGCCGGCAGTTCGGTAGCGGGGACACCAGCGCAACTGACCATTGAGTGAGTCGGTAGCTGTGACAGAGTGGAACGAGAGAGGGTCTGTAGTGGAGTTGGCTTCCGACCTCAGCATTGCCGGACCGTCGCCTGAACCGTCGCAATCAGCGACGATGGTTACGTGCTCTTTCTTGATAGGTGAACCCATGCTGCGACCGAGCAGCCGCAACCTTGTCGCGGTAGGCGATGAGTTCGCTGGTGCGCCAGCGAATGGTGCCCGGCCCGATCGTCAGCGGTTTTGGGAAGCGACCGGCGTTAACGCCGCGCAACAAGGTTGAACGATGTATCGGGGTACTTTCGCCGCCGATGATCTTGCAGGCTGTAGCCTCGTCGATCAATTCGGGAATGGCAGGATTGCGCATTGCCGCCTCTCACGTTGCGATTTGATGTGAGAAGTTTCGCAGAGTTGCCGGCCGACTGTCGTCGTCGTCTATTTTCCAGACTTCTATACTAGTTCCACGTCTCCGGCTCAGAATTCTTCCAGTTCAACCCACCGCGCGCTTTGGGGGGCTTTAAGCCTTGTCGGGGTATCACCACTATAGGCGCACCACGATGGCACTCCAGACAGAGTGGCGGGAAGGCTGGGGACACAACCCCGACGCGGGGGGCGCTCGCGTCCTGTACAGCGGAAAAAAAGTCCACCGGGCGGTGTGCCACACCGAGAAATAAGCACAGAAGATGGCCACGAGCCTGACCTATGCGGAAAGACCGCCAGCCTACCACCGCAAGCGCAAGCTGCGGGGCGCATAGGGCGACCGTCTGAGTGGGGCGAAATTTTTGGGATGTCCCGGTTTCCAGCGGAGAGAAAGTCGAAAGGCTTTTCGGACCAAGCCGAACGCGAATGTTGTGATGACCACCCACGGAAAAAGGCGCTACGCCACCCGCGTTAGGCCACCCCCAGGACCAGGCAATTAACCAATTTGCCAAGCCCTCTCCCTCAATCGTCGCAGATGAGGTAATATTCGGAAACGGTTGGAGGGCTTGGAAGATGAGATCAGCACTCACTGGATTGCTTGCATTGGCGGCTCTCCTCATGCCGTCAGGTGCGAAAGCAGCGATGCAGATCAATTGTAGTTGGGAAGGCAGGACGCCCGTCGCCATCACCGTCGAGGGTGACGCTTCCGCCTGGCGTTACTATCATCGCTATCGTGTCGGCAACTACTACGTGATAGAGGTTAACAGGTTGGGGGTCTGGATTCTGCTTGAAGAGCCGAGACCCGTGTTACGCATCCAACTCATACAGCCCGATGATCCGATTGACGTGGTGTTGGCGGCCCACTCCGACGGTGGTCGCTGTTGGAAGTGACCAACCCTGCGCTTCGTCTTCGTATAGGAACAAAACGCTCGTCCGTCGTTGGCGAAATCAAACCTTGCTGTGGTAGGAGGGCATGCGGAAGGGTCAAATTTGAACGCAGTGGCTTGACGTCGAGGTACACCCGGAGGTACACCGACACAGTGAAACGTTGGGGGAAGTGACAAAGCCAACTTATTGGATTTAAAGGCGTAATTGCGATTTTTCGTTCCCGCTGAAATTGGTCAGACTGTCCGGCTCGGGGAGCCAATACTTTCAAGCACTTTGCACTGACGAATGCCCCTCCGGAGAGATGCGTTGCTTTTTGGGCAACAAATGACCGTGCCGCGCAGCCGGTCCAATTGGTCTGCGATGCAACTTAGCCGCACTTCCGAGCAGTCCACGTAAGGGTGTTCCAGATCCCGTCTCCGCGACCAATTGTGTGCAAGGCCTGCCAATCTACCTCGCGGCCCAGACCAATCCACGCCGGACGATTGTCTTCATCTGCGGCACCTCGAACTCCGAGGCGACATGGCCGAGCGAGGAGTAAAACACGCGGCCCTTGCCATGGCGGCGCTTCCACACAACCGGCATGACGATGCCATCTATCCAATAGGCATGGTCGCCGGTGAACGTCGTGGTGGCCAGCACTTCGTTCGATGGATCCACATGCATGTAGTACTGCTCTGACCGGTAGGAAAAATCGCCGATGCCGGCCATCACCGGATCGTCCGGACGCGTCACCTGCACGGTATAGTCGATGATATTGCCGGGGTGCGCGACCCACTGACCGCCAACCATGAACTGATAGTCCGGAGCGTTGCGAAAGGCATCGCCCATGCCGCCATGGAAGCCGCCCAGGCCGACACCGCCTTCCACCGCCGAGACCAGGTTGGCCAGCGGCTCTTTCTCAATCGTCGACATGGTGATGATCGGCACGATCAGGCTGACCTGCTTGAGCGCCGGATCCGCGAACGCCTCGGAACCCGGCTCCACCCGCACCCGAAACCCTTCTTCCTCGAGCATGCCACGCACGACTGCTGCGCATTTGTCCGGCTCGTGCCCTTCCCAGCCGCCCCAAACGATCAAAGCCACGGATGCCATTCTCATCTCCATGCAAGCGCAACACCGCGCAAACTATGCCATAAATTCGATCATGCGCTTGAACCGTGACTTAATCCAGGCGGGTACCGCTGGCCTGGTCGAGCAGCACGCAGCCTTGCGGATCGACCGTAACTGCCACAGGCGTGCCTTCCTGCAGGAGCGGGCCGGACAGTGGAATCACGATCCGCAGCACATGCCAGCCGATATCGACCTCGTATGCGGCGCTGCCGCCGAGATAGGCGGCTGAGACCACACAGCCGACCAAGCCATTGACAGCCGGTCCACCCGAGGCCGCTGCAACGCCGAGGCGTTGCGGCCGGATCACCAGCCTGACAGATTCGCCTCCGCACAAGCCACCGGCTGCCGGAACTTCGAGCGCCTCGCCGCCCGCCATCGCCAGCCTGGCCACCCCCGCCGAGACTGCCGCGACGGTTGCGGGCAGAATGTTGGCCTTGCCGAGGAAGCTCGCGACAAAGCTGGTATCGGGCTGGGTCATAGACTTGTTGCGGCGTCCCTATTTGTTCAATCTCGCCCGCACTCATCAAGACGATCTGGTCCGACATTGCCAGCGCCTCTTCTTGGTCGTGGGTTACGAAGATCGCTGTTATGCCAGTCTGCCGCTGGATCTTCTTGATCTCGCCGCGCAAGTCCTCGCGCATATTGGCATCGAGTGCCGAAAGCGGCTCGTCCATCAACAACACTTCGGGCTCGAAGACGATCGCGCGAGCTAGCACGATGCGTTGCTGCTGACCGCCGGATAGCTGATGCGGCAGCTTGCGCTCGCTGCCTGGCAATCGCACCATCTCCAGCGCCCGGCCGACCTTGCGAGCGATCTCGGCCTGGGCGACGTCGCGGTATTTCAGCCGAAAGCAACATTGTCGAACACTGTCTTGTGCGGAAACAGCGCGTAGTTCTGGAACACCCGGCCGGCACCTGGTCAACGCGCTTGCCGGCGATCGAGATCTTACCCGAAGAGATGGCGACGAGCCCCGCGATCCAGCGCAGCACTGTGGTCTTGCCGCAACCCGAAGGTCCCAGCAAAGTCACAAATCGCCCCTTCCCTATCAGCTTGAGGTCCCTCGCCAAAGCTTGGAGCCGGTCCATGCGATGCGCCGGGCGCCCAGCATCAGCTTGGCGCCGCCCTTGGCAAGCAGGTGAGCGGCCGCTTCGCCGATCCCGCTGGTCGCGCCGGTGATGACGACGACCTTACCTTCAATGGCATGGCTCATTTTCACAGTCCTTCTTCTTTCGACCGATCGGCCGCCATCCAATTCATGTCTGAGGACCTATTCGCCGGGCTGGATCGTGCCGAGCCATTTAGTCACCTGTTCCAGCGTCTCGCGCTCCTGGTCGCATTGCTTGGAAAAGCCGTCGAGGAGGCGCGCCCCCGGCGCGTGTTCGGACAGCACAGCAAGGCTTTGTCCGAGCCCGTAACCGCCGTGCGTTATGAACGGCACAATCGTTTTCCCCGAAAGATTGTGGCTGGACAGGAAGGACCGTACCGCCGACGGCGCGGTCATTCCCCAAATCGGGAATCCGAGAAAGATTACATCGTATGAGCCGATGTTTCGGACGGTGGCCCTTAGGGGCGGCTCGTAGCCGGCTTCAAGCTCCCTTTGCGCTTGGTTGACCGTCGTCCGGTAGTTTCCGGATAAGGCTCGACAACGTCAATTTCGAACATATCCTCGCCGAGCGCGCGGCGGATCTGGCCGGCTATCACGCGCGTATTTCCGGTGCGTGTGAAATAGGCGACCAGCGACCTGCCATTCGGGGAAAGCTGCTGGGCGACGGAGGAGCCGGCGTCGACGCTCGCTCCCGCCGTCAGTGTTAGCAGGATCGACGCTTTCAGTGCCTCTCGACGCGACAATTCGATTGGAAATGACATGAGCCTCACCTCGCTCTGCTAGCGGTCGATCCGGGCCGCCTGCTGCGGTGAATACCGGTCGCCCTGCACGGGGATCGCCGACACCACATCCTTGATCCTGCGCAAATCCTCGCTCGTCAGCTCGACCTTAGTCGCGCCGATGTTCTCCTCAAGGCGATGAAGCTTGGTAGTTCCGGGGATCGGCACGATCCACTGCCGCTGCGCCAGCAGCCAGGCGAGCGCCACCTGCGCCGGGGTTGCTTTCTTGGTGGCGGCGATCTTGCCAATCGCATCGGCAATCGGCTGGTTGGCTTTCCGTGCTTCCGGCGCGAAGCGCGGAACAGTATTGCGGAAATCGTCGCTGATGAATGTCGTGCCGGCATCGATCGCGCCGGTCAGGAAGCCCTTGCCGAGCGGGCTGAACGGGACGAAGCCGATGCCAAGCTCCTGCAGCGTCGGAATGATCGCCTCTTCGGGTTCGCGCCACCAGAGTGAATATTCGCTCTGCAACGCAGCGACCGGCTGCACCGCATGGGCGCGGCGGATGTTCTTCACGCCGGCCTCGGACAGGCCGAAATGCCTTACCTTGCCTTCCCGGATCAACTCCTTGACCGTGCCCGCCACGTCCTCGATCGGCACGTTCGGGTCAACGCGGTGCTGATAGAAGAGATCGATGTAGTCGGTCCTCAGGCGTTTCAGCGAGGCCTCGGCAACCGCCCTGATATGCTCCGGCCGGCTGTCCATGCCGCTCGGGCCAGTCCCGTCGATGTCGATGCCGAACTTGGTTGCGATCACCACCTGGCCGCGGATCGGCTCAAGCGCCTCGCCGACGACCTCCTCGTTCTTGTAGGGGCCGTAGACCTCCGCCGTGTCGAAAAAGGTTATGCCCCGCTCGAACGCCGCGCGGATCAACCGGACCGCGTCCGGCGTCTCCATCGGGACTCCGTAGGACTGGCTCATCCCCATGCAGCCGAGCCCGATGGCCGACACTTCGAGGCCGTTCTTTCCGAGTATGCGCTTTTGCATTGTCGTGTCCTTTCTAGCTCTCACCGGCCGTATTGCTCGTCGCTGACGTGCTCCAGCCATTCGTACCGCCTTCCCGTCCAAAGCTTCCCGGAGAGCAATGTGGGCCATGGCCGTCGACGGGGCCGCGCCGTGCCAGTGCTTTTCGCCCGGCTCGAACCACACCACGTCGCCGGGGCGGATATCCTCGATCGGACCGCCCCAGCGCTGCACTCGTCCGGCGCCTGCCGTCACGATCAGCGTCTGTCCAAGCGGGTGCGTGTGCCACGCCGTCCGCGCTCCCGGCTCGAAGGTTACGGCGTTTCCGGCGGCACGCGCAGGTGCCACGGCGGGAAACAGCGGATCGATCCGCACCGTCCCGGTGAACCAATCCGATGGGCCTTTGCCTGACGCCTGCGATCCTGCGCGCCTGATCTCCATTGAGGCTTTCCTTGCGCCATTGTGTTCGATGCTCAGACGACAAATAGGGTCCTTCTTACTCTGCGATTAGCTGCTAAAGTTCGCATGCTCATATGAAGAGGATTCATGAATGGCGCGCGCCGACATCAGCGATCTGATGGCCTTCCTGGCCGTCGCCCGGGAACGCAGTTTTACGCGCGCGGCCGCAAGGCTCGGCGTGTCGCAATCGGCGCTTAGCCACACCATGCGCCGGCTGGAGGCCCGGATGGGGATAAGGCTGCTGACGCGCAGCACGCGTAGCGTGGCGCCGACCGAGGCCGGCGAGCGTCTGCTCGTCTCTGTCGGCCCGCGCTTCGAGGAGATCGAAGCCGAGATCGAGGCCCTGTCGGAACTGAGGGACAAGCCGGCCGGCACGATCCGCATCACGGCGGGAGAACACGCCGCCGGCACCATCCTGTGGCCCCGGCTGGAAAAGCTGTTGCCGCAGTTTCCGGATATCAAGGTCGAGATCTACATCGAGAACAGGCTGGCTGACATCGTCGCCGAGCGCCATGACGCAGGCGTCCGTCTCGGCGAGCATGTGGCCAAGGATATGATCGCCGTGCGTATAGGGCCGGACTGGCGGTTGATCGTCGTCGGCTCTCCTTCCTATTGCAGCGGTCGTGCGGCGCCGAAGACGCCACACGACCTCACCGGCCATCGCTGCATCAACCTTAGGCTCACGACCTATGGCGGGCTCTATGCTTGGGAGTTCGAGAAAGATGGCCAGACGCTCAATGTCCGCGTCGACGGCCAGCTCGTTTTCAACAGCACCGTGCCTATTCTCCGGGCCAGCCTTGCCGGACACGGCCTGGCCTTCGTGCCCGAGGATATGGCGTTGCCGCACATCGAAAATGGCGAATTGGTGCGTGTCCTCGACGACTGGTGTCAGCCTTTCTCTGGCTACCACCTGTACTTTCCGAGCCGCCGCCAGACCTCGCCGGCATTCGCCAAAGTGGTCGAGGCGCTAAGGTATCGAGGTTAGAGAGTCAGCATTGTTCGCGGTGACGCCGGTAATGTCTGCCCTTGGCGCCTGGGCCGACGGTCCCGTCAATTCCGGTGACCCGGCTGAGAATATCTTGAACTACACGCCAGCGACTGGCATGCCGAGCAGGTCCTTCTGTCAACGAAGGGAACGCAATGGCCAACAAAACATCCAAGGACTTGGCGAAGGTCGCCTTCAACCTGGTCGCTGCGAAGGCGGCCAAACCGCGAAAGGCGGTCGCCAAGTCAACAGCCCGCGAGTTCACGAAAGCCGCGGCAAAGGAACCGCCGGCGCACGATGCAGCGCCCAAGACCACCGCAACCGAGAGCAAGGACCCCGCGAAGCCGACCCTCCTCTCAGGCGGCAACCCTCAGATCGCGAAGGCTTATGGCGACGCCCCGGTGCAGGCTTACATCGCGGCCATGCCGGGCTGGAAAAGCGACGTCGGGCGCCGCCTCGACGCGCTCATCGAGTGCACCGTCCCCGGCGTGCGCAAGGCGGTCATATGGAACTCGCCCTTCTATGGCGTTGAGGACCATGGCTGGTTCCTCGGCATCCATAGCTTCACGAAGTACGTCAAGGTGGCTTTCTTCCGCGGCGCGTCGCTGCGCCCTATCCCGCCCGGCCAGTCCAAGCAGAAGGAAGTGCGCTATCTCGACATCTATGAGGACGATGAGCTCGATGAAACTCAGTTCGCCGCCTGGGTGGTGCAAGCCAGCCAATTGCCCGGCGAGCGCATGTGATGGAAGTTGCGTGGCGTGAGCGGACGCAAAGGAACCTCCAAGCGCCGGATCGGTTAGTTTCGAGGGACGGCCGCTTCCGAAATCGCGAGGTTCACATGGCCCAGGACCAGGTTAATGTACGCTACATGGTCAACGACGTGCAGGAGTCGTTGGATTGGTATACTGCGCACCTTGGATTCGAGGAAATATCCAATGCCGCCCCCGCCTTCGCCGACGTAAAGCGAGGAGCGCTCAGACTGTTGTTGAGCGGGCAGAAGAGTTCAGCCGGTCGTACAATGCCAGACGGCCAGCGGCCGGTGCCTGGGGGCTGGAACCGTTTTGAGTTGGTGGTGACCGATCTGGAGGCCGAGGTCGACAAGTTGCGCTCGCGCGGTCTCAAATTTCGGAACGACATCGTCACGGGCCCGGGAGGATCACAGATCCTTTTGGAAGACCCATCCGGCAATGTAATCGAGCTGTTTCAGCCCGCGACCCGTCGCTGACTGGGAGCAGCGGACCATCTAGCGATACTCCAGTAGCGGGCGACCGACGACAACCATGAAGAAAGCGAAAACAATGACGACGAAGGAAGGAAGCGACTCCCCCTCTCAACTCATCGATGCGAGGATCAAGGAGCTGAGCGATTGGCGGGGCGAGATGCTCGCCCGAGTCCGAACCCTCATCAAGCAGGCCGACCCCGAAGTGGTCGAGGAGGTGAAATGGAGAAAGCCATCGAACTCGATGTTGGGGGTTCCAGTATGGGAGCACGCCGGAATCATCTGCACCGGTGAGACCTATAAGAACGCGGTGAAGTTGACCTTCGCCAAGGGCGCCTCGTTGGCGGACCCTGCTGGCCTCTTCAACTCCAGCCTCGAAGGCAACACTAGGCGTGCGATCGATTTCCACGAGGGCGACAAGATTGATGAAAAGGCGTTGAAGGCGCTCTTTCGCGCCGCCGTAGCGCTGAACACAGCAGGGCGAGCCGCGGGCGCCGCAAAGCGAAGGTCTTTATGACCGGCTCGGCTGGTCAGTCCTCGACCGTGTGATGGAGTTGCGCGGACCAGCAGTTCTGATAAGAAAGCGTCATGATTATGAGACAGAGCCACCCCAGTAGCGCGCGGTTGCCGAGCGGCTTGCGCACGGTTCGGGGAGAGGTATGGTGGCTGTTGGGCTTTCCTGAGGGCAAAACCGCGCGATTTCCAAGATCATCACGATGAATAAAATCAAAGAATTATTAAGCTATCACTGGCTACTTTTACTCTTGATCATGGCTGCTTGCGCAGCTTTAGGAGCGTGGTTTTCAATAAATCTGATCAGCATAGCCATGGCGAATGCCACATTTGTTTCAGAGCACGGATGGTTTGCCCTCAAAGAGGGCGGGCTCATACAGTTTATTGGCATTATTTCGAAATCTGCAGCCGTGTTTTTCTCATATTTAATCTTCAAAGCAATAGAAACCGAGCTTATTAGCAGGTGGCGCAAGGCAGGACACAAGGATGTCGAACATTAACTGCCGGTGATCGCCGATGTGGGCAATCTCGTTTTTCAGGTTTCGCTCGGAGCATACCATGCGCTGCATCGTAAGGGGCGAGACTCTGCCCATGGAATAGACCATAGGGGGAAAGATGTCTGTTAACCGGTTGGTCGCTGGTTCGAAGCCCGGGGAGCCACATTCGCGAAAATGGCCAACAATCCCAAGGTTTCTAGGGCTTTCCGCTTCCCCCGAGGTACACCACGAGGTACACGGAAGGGTAGGCGCATCAAGAACGCTGTATCGCGCCGCGCTGTGCCACTCATTGGGGCCGCTCTGGATGACGCCCGACAGGCCGTGGAAGTTGCTCGCGGCCCCCTCCTCTTTCCGAATTACGCTGGTGAAAAAGGCGCAGCCTCTGCGTCGGCTGCCCTCGGAAAGCATGTTCGCGCCGTTATCACGGACCCCAATCATTCGCTACGGCACCTCATGAAGGATCGGCTGCGGCTAGCGGGCGTCAGCAAGGCCGATCAAGACATTGTCCTGGGGCACTCGTCGGGGAGCGTTGGGGAAGATTATTGGGACGGCTCCAAGTAGCTTATCGAGCAATACAAAAGGCGCTCCTTTAGCCACATTTATTCCGCGTCACCGAGGCAGGAAATACCTAGTCTGGCCCTCGTGTTGCCCCGTCCGAGCAAGGCCAGTAGCGACCAGCGTTTCCAGAACTTCCGCGACCCGATCCCGGCGTTTGGCCGTGTTCTTTCCATCAAACACGCGTAGCTATGGCGTCGGGCGGCGTTGGCGCGGGAGCCTTGGCGAGTAGGTCGCGAACCAGCCGGATTTGCTCCAGTCCATCCGAGGGCCATTTCGGGCGCTCGGTGGTCGCGGGCAGCTCGATGTCGAGGACGCCGACGTGCTCGCCCTCCGGCTTTGGCGCTTTCACGCCCAGCTTCGGCTTCTGGTAATCGGGTCGGAGCCACCGGACCAAGCCCCGCTTCTCCTCGGCAGCCCGCTCCTGATTGAGCGCGACCAGCCGCGTGAGAAGGTCTTCCTCGGCCTGCTCCTGCGCTTCGGTCTTGTGCAGCGACGGCAGCATCGCGCCGGGTTTTCCGACCAGCGCCGGGATCAGGTCATCCCAGCCGTAGGCCGTAAGCACGGCACGGTCGATGTCGTCATGGATTTCGCTGAGCACCGAGATCAAGCCCGCCTGATGCACGTCGTCGCTCGTCGTCGGTCAGCGGCGGCACATCGCAACCGTTCTCCAGCTCCCGCAGGCGTTCCAACGCGTTGTAGAGGCCGGTCATGGTCAGGAAGCCGTGCTCGGCTAGCCGCTGCTTGCGAAAGGTGTCGAGGCGCTCCCCGAGTTCGCGTAGCCTCTCCTGCCGGGCGAACATCGGATCATCGTGTGCGAGATTTAGACCTACCGCGAGCGGGAATGGGAAGGGATCGAACGTCTCGCTTTTGGCGTAGACAGGATCGTTGCCAACGCCCATCCAAGCGCCCTTGGCAATGGACCACAACTATGTGCAGTCGGGACGATAAAGTGGCGAGATGCTCCGCTGTTTCAATACCGATTGCCACAAGCTTGTTATCAGGGCGTATGCTCGCGCCCAGAAACTGAAAGGCTCGATGCCGTGTCGTCTCGACCGTTGCTATGTAGCGAGGAAGTGCTTCGAGAAATTCGCGCAAATCGGTGTGACGACGTCCAAACCACCACCAAAAATCGCGACGAAATTCCTCACGGTTGTGTTCTCACTCTCAGGCTTAACATTGTCGAGTACGTGCTGGTAGACCGCTGGAAACCGAGACTCGGACCTCTTCCACCCCAAGCGGGAATAGGTCGATAACCATGACTCGGCGTGGGCGCTGCGCAACATCCCGACCATTTCGGTAGTCAAGGATGTGCCGGTCCAGACCATCGACGGTTCCGAGGCCCAGCGCCTTTGCTTGTGATGGTGTGACGATAAACCCTGCGCCGTGCAAATCGACGCCTCTGCTGGCGAGGATTTCATTGGACAAGCAAGCGCCCTGCCTTCGCGAGGTCTGCGCCGATAGTGAAGTTCGCTCGCACCTTTCCTTCACGCGCTTCAAGCATCACCTGCGGCGTGTCGGTGTTCAGCTCCGCCTCAGACACGACTTCTGCCAGCACCCCCTCCTTCTCGCCCTTCTCCGCCACTGTCATGGCGATGCGCACGGCGGCCTTGTCCGTCGCTTTCATCCACGGGTGGTTCGGCACCGCAAAGACCAGAGACAGTGGCTCCTTGGCTATCAAATGGCGCTCGATGACACGCCGGGAGAAGGTCTGGGTGATCGAGTTTGTCGTGATGAAGCCAAAGCGCCTCAGCGGGTTGATCTGCCCTTTCAGCGGCTTTCGGAGCAACCGGCTCGCCGCCTCATCCCAGAAGTGCATGACGAAATCCGCGCCGCCCGGAATGTGAGGACGCGCCGCCCAGCAGGCTTCCGCGTATGCCGTCGCCCAATTCGGCACGCATGTCCTTGCCGCCGATGAAAGGGGGATTGCCGACGACGAACTCGACTTCGGGCCAAGGTGCACGCTTCGGGTTGACGTAGTTGTGCAGCTCGACCGTGGCGTCGGGGTCGGGGATTTCCTCGCCGGTGATCGGGTGGAGTTTCTTAGTCACACCATCCCAACGCGACAGGGGACGCCCATTCGCGTCGCGCAACAACTCCTGCCGATCATGGGCAATCACGGCATCCTGCTGCCTGATCGTGCCGTATGCGTGCAGGATCGGTTCCGTGATCGACCCGAGACCAGAGGTCTTTAGCTGCCATTTCAGATAGCCGATCCACAGCACGAGGTCGGCGATGGGTACGGCACGGGGGTTCAGCTCCAGCCCGTAGAACTGGCGCGGGTTGACCGTCTCGCCCTCCATCTTGAAGCGTGCCTGATCCTCGCCCAGATGATCCAGTGCCTCCAGCACTTCGCCTTCCAACCGCTTCATCAACTCAAGGCTGACATAGAGAAAGTTGCCAGTGCCACAGGCCGGGTCCAGCACCCGCGTCGTGCACAGTATGTGATGGTATGCCTTCACCGCTGCTAGCGCCCCGGCATGTTCGCCCTTGTCGCGCAGCTCCTTGACCTGCCCCTGCACCAGCTCCCAATCGGCGCGAAGCGGCTCGATGATCGTTGGGACAACCAGACGCTCGACATAGGCGCGGGGCGTGTAGTGAGCACCGAGCTTGGACCGTTCGCGAGGGTCCAGCGCCCGCTCCAGCAAGGTGCCGAAGATGGCAGGCTCGACATCGGACCAGTCCTTGGCAGCGGCGATCCACAGCTCGTTGATGTCGTCACGGTCGAGCGGCAGGGCGGCACGCTTCTTGAACAGCGAGCCGTTGAACTTTTTCAGTGACGAATTGAGGTGGGGGGCATAGCCGCCGCTGTCCATCACTGCCCACAGACTTTCCAGCGCCGCCACGAAATGTTCTGGCGTGTCCTTCATCTGCCCGAGCAACTTGTGAAAGCCCTTCTCGGGGATCAGCTTCACATCCTCCGCAAACATCGTAAACAGGCATCGCATCAGGAACTCGGCCACGTCCTTGGCGTCGTGTCGCATTTCCAGCCGTTTCGCGATCTTTGCGAGACGTTCAGCAATCTCTCTTGTCACCTCGGCGGAAGTCTTAGTTGGATCAAGCGACTGGGGATCGGTCCAGATCGCCCGCAGCCGTGCCTGCACCTTGGCGTCGCGAAGATCGTCCATGCTGATGCGATAAGACTGACGGTCTGGGAAATGGGCGTAGTTCTTTCCCTGGCCGGAGAAGTCAGCATAGACCTCGATCACGTGACCCACATCGACCACCAGCAGGAACGGCGGATAGCCGTGCTCGACCGGAAGGGCACGTGAGTAGTCCTCTGCCTGTTTGCGGGCCGCCAGCATCACCTGATCCCAGCCGCGTGTGCCGCGCTTGGCCTGACCGGGCTTGCGTTGCGTGGCGTCCTCCGGGATCAGCAGCATCTGGTCGGCATCGACCTTGGCACCCTGACGCTTACCCGACTGCTTGGCTTCGAGGATGAAGCAGCCGCGCCGGTAGCAGTATCGCCCGCCGTTGTTGACCCATCAGGATGCTTGAAGTCGACGCGACGCTCGAACACATAGTCGTTTAGGTGGTTTTGCTCAGACGCCATGTTGGGCCGCTCAAGCCCGAGGGCTTCGGACAGCCCGACAATGAAGAGCTGATAATTCGCGAGTTCCGACCCACCGGACGCTGCTCCAGCGGCAATAAGTTTCTCAATCAGTTCAGTATTGACGGCATCCCCCATGCCACAAGCCTAGCCAATTGGCGTGCAAACGCAACGCCCCCACGATCCGCGCAAATGAAATTGCGTTGAAAGCTGCTCAACAAACTAGCCCGAAACTGTGGCGCGATGCATTCTTCAAGGCATGTGCAACCTTTACAACATCACCACAACCCAGGAAGCAATGCGCCAAAGGATCAACGCCTTGAGGAGATGGAGGACGCGGCACAAACCTCCATCACCGCCGTGCTGGAATGCGGGGCGCTGCTGATCGAGACGAAACAGGGGCTAGGGCCGACTGGCAGCAAGCAGTAACAAGCACCCTCAAGTTGCGGCATCATGCAGTTACCGCGCTCCGGTAAGATACGCGAGAAGAGATTGAGAGATAAAAGTCCCTCTTGCGTGTGTTTCCGCAAGAGTGGCGGGAGTTTGCTATGCCCTGGAACAGAATCGCACTCTTTGAAGGCACGGAAGAAATACAGCTCACGTTGCTAGAACTGCCACTCAACCAAGATGATAAAGGTGTGAATGGAACCTGGTGGTGGAACCAGAACAGATACACCGCCTTGGCTTCCTCGGAAACAACAGACTATGTCTGGCAGCTTTGGGGCACACACGTATCGATTGGTGCCTGGGAAGGCGACGGGAAAGTGAAACTCCGAGAGATAACATGGTTCATTCAGTTGTGGTACGCTCTGCGAGCTGCGAACGGAAAGCTTTCGGTGGGCTATTCGGACCCCTCGCTGGGTCCAGGGCATAACGACGAAGGTAAGGTGACATTTCCGACTAAGCGCTTTTCAGGGAATTCTAGATTCCAAAACATAAACGCTGTGACTTGGACGCCGGTTGAGTTCAGCGAATGGGCAATTAGAAGACCAAAAAAACCTACACCAGACTGAGATTTGCCCGGTAGATTTAGCGTCAAGAAGCGCGCGAGGCGCCGCCGCCTTTTGGGCGGGAGGGGGACGCGGCGATTTGCCTGAGCTCCGCAATCCTGGCCGGTTTCTCCAACGCTCTGGTGATTGTTGAGAAACCCGTCACTCAGATCAAGTTTCCACAGACCGCTGCGGTGCAAGGTTCCCTGTTCTGAGCGAACTGAGGTGCTTGCCAACGCTGATCCTCGACGGCAATCTTACCCTATGTCCGGCTATCAGCCTTGAGCGTATCCGGGAGGAGACAACAGATCGCGGACCTTCTGTCACGCGACACAGTCATTCCGTGGATGGCATTGGAGTACGACTACTACGGCAAGGCGAGCAGTTGGTTGACCTTCTTCGATGTCTCATCGAGCGGGCTACTCTCTCCGGCACCGACTACGATTCGCCAACCAAAGGCTCCGTCACCTACACTTTCGAGTTTCAAAGCGCCCGAATGGGGTCGGGTGCTTGGCCCGGCGCTCTCAAGACGAAGGTTCCGAAGACCGGCGTCGATCCCGAGCGGGTCGTTGACAGCGAAACCGACAATGTCGTCACAAATCTGCCTGTTCCGAGTTCCCTTAAGAAGCGGTACTGAGGGCGACAGCAACTGAGCTGGATGCGTAGCGAGGTCATTCGTCTCGCCACACGGGCACCCGCCTAATCTTGAGCACTACCATCGCCTGACATCCAACCGAACCTGCGCGGCCCAGTGATGAACACGTGGGTTTCAATCTCGTCGGCGTTGCCGCACTGCTGGCAACGCATCAGGCGGGACAGGCGCTGCACGTCCACGTCACCCAGCAGTTGCTGCAGGTCGCAAGGCAGATAATGTCGCTTTCCGGGACAGTGGCCACAACGAACGCGGACAATCTGCTGGACGCCGTGTGCCTGACTAAGCGTCCAGATGAGATGCCGGGATCGAGGCGGTTGTTCGGGCATATTCGAGGATAGGAACATACTCCTGCCACTCGCAAGAGGCAGTTGATATTTCTGTTCCTTTTTTGTTCTGTGATGCAGTGGAGGGTTTATGTCCGACGACCGATTCGCGCCTGTGCGCCCCGCCTACAAGATGTACGACCACTGGTGCGAGCATCAGGGTTGCCGCAGATGGGGTTCGTTTGGGTTCCAGAGCCGCTACGGAACGCTCTGGTTCTGCGGGGATCATCGGCGTGACGCGGAGGGGAGTTCTGGTGACGCGGAGGCTGTGACCCTAGCTCGGCAAAGCGACCCTTGATGTGACCGTCACGCGGGTCCAAGGGCTGTGGGTTACGTTCACCATCCGGGGCTACGCGCAACCCATAACCATGTACGATCCGGAACTCACCGTAGTCGAGCCAGCGAAGCCTTAGGCATTTTGTCATGCCATCTATTTGGCAGACACCCTATTGGCAGGAAAGGAACACGCCAAATGCACTACGGGTACGCACGCACCTCTACCGATGATCAGATAGCTGGATTGGCCGATCAGGTGAAAGTACTTGAGAAGGCGGGGGCACGGAAGGTCTACAAGGAACACGCATCGGCAGCGGGGCACCGAGAGCAACTGGACAGGCTCATGGAGCGGCTGGAGGAGGGCGACACGATAACGGTGACCCGTATGGACCGTCTCGCTCGCAACGTCCGGCAACTCCTGACCATCGTGGATGAGCTTGATGAGCGCGGTGTCGCGCTGCGCATCCTCGACTTCAAAGGTGAGACGGTGGACACCAAGGGGCCGACCGGGAAGCTCATGCTCCAGATGTTCGGGGGCGTTCGCTGAGTTTGAACGGTCGATCATGTTGGAGCGCCAGCGGGTGGGCATCGAAGCGGCTAAGGCGCAGGGTAAGTACAAAGGCCGGATGCCGACTGCAATGAAGCAGCGGGAGAAGATCAGGGCTATGGATGCCGAGGGCATGACCCGTGCGGCTATTGCCGACAAACTCAGGATCAGCGAGCGGAGCGTCTATCGCGCCCTCATCGCCAAATAAGAATAGGGAAATAGGAATGAGAAAGCGAATGTTAGGCGGGAAGTACGGGCGGTTTGACAACTCCGATGAGTTCAGGGGGAGACCGCCAGCCCGGTATCAAGGCGGCTACCAGCACGATGGCTACGATCTCGACACGATCATCAAGATCAAGTTCCAGGCGGATGGCAGCGCGAACGCGCCACCAATAGAGTGGCGTATTGACGGACCATCAATCGAATCAATTAGTATTGACTCATCAATTAGCGTACGCTATTGGTTGCCCATGACCGAAGCCGCTCCCATCAACGCCGTCATGCGCGCGCTTGCCGATCCCACACGGCGGGCCGTGTTCGAGCAGGTCGTCAGCTCCGACGAGATCACCGTCGTCGAACTGACGCGAGGGAGCGGCGTGACGCAGGGCGCCATTTCTCAACACCTCAAGGCCCTGAAACAGGCCGGCCTGGTCGTCGAGCGCCCCGAAGGCCGGAAAGTCTATTACCGCGCCCAGCCGGAAGGCCTCGAGCCGCTGGTCGACTGGATGAGCCATTACGGCGTCTTCTGGCGCGAACGCTTTGCAAATCTCAGAACACTGCTGAAGGAAATTGATCCATGAACGACGCCGCATTGAAGCCCGACACGCAAGACATAGTGGTCGACGAGGTTTTCCCGCATACGCCGGAGACGATCTGGAAAACGCTGACCACGGCCAATTTGATGGGCCGCTGGCTGATGATGCCGGCCGGCTTCGAGCCCGTGGAAGGCAAACACTTCACCTACCAGACCACGCCGGCCGGCGCGTGGGACGGCACCATTCACTGCCAGGTGCTGGAGGTGAAGCCGAACGAACGTTTTGCCTATGCCTGGAAAGGCGGGCATGAGGGAAACGTCGGATACGGCTCACGGCTCGACACCGTGGTCACGTTCATCCTTTCCAAGGTCGAAAACGGCGCGCGCCTCCGCCTCGTCCATTCCGGCTTCGTCCTGCCGAAGAACGATACTGCCTTCAAGAACATGAGCGAAGGCTGGAAGAAGGTAGTCCAGAACATTGGCGCTATCGTCGACGGGAAGGACTGACGTGACGGAAATCGCCGTGGCCGTCAGTGCTTTATTGGGAGAGAGACATGAGCGAGCCTTACACCGGCGGATGCGCCTGCGGCGCGATCCGCTATGAAATCTCGGCCGAGCCGATTGCGATGAACGACTGTCAGTGCCGCGACTGCCAGAGTGCGAGCGGCACCGGGCACGGATCCTATCTGACCTTCCCGAGCAGGGAGGCGGTGAAGCTCGAGGGCGAAGCGACGCATTGGGAAATGGTCGGCGACAGCGGGAACGTGAAGACGCGCGGCTTCTGCCCCGCCTGCGGGTCGTCTGTCTATCTGACCTTCTCGGCCATGCCGGACCTCTTCACCATTCACGCCGCGAGCCTCGACGATCCAGGCCGATACGAGCCGCAGATGGTGACGTACACTGTGCGCGGTCATGCCTGGGACCGGCTCGATCCGGCCGTGCCGAAATTCGAGAAGATGCCGCCGATGTGAAGCTAGGCTCAGGACTCATTGATCAGAGCCAGAAGATTGCGGCGGCGGCGATACAGATCGCGGGTATGAAGGTGTGGGCGCAGCGGTCATAGCGGGTGTGGATGCGGCGCCAGTCCTTGAGCCAGCCGAACATGTTCTCGATCTTGTGGCGACGGCGGTAGAGGATGGTGTCGTGCGGGATCGGCACGTTGCGGTTGGCTTTGGAGGGATGCAGGCGGCGATGCCGCGATCGGCCAGGCAGTGCGGAACCAGTCGGGCGTCGTAGCCTTTGTCACCGAGCAGGGCTGCGGCCAGTTGAAGAATTTTGCCGTTTCTCGAAGCGCCAACTCTGGTGGCGTGCCGCGTTTGACGAATTGACGGTTCATCTCATGGATTAGCGTTACAGCTGGAGCGAGCGACCCGTCTATCCACATTCGGGTGTCGTCAGAGGCGTCACTGGCGATCGCCTCGGCGAGACTAGGTTGCCTACGGGAGGTTTCGTCGGATACTCACGACCGCATTAACGGTGGCTCGTGGACGGTTCCGGTCGGTGCTGCGCTCATGCGGCACGAGCAGGATCCGGGCAAGGCCGAGGGCCCTAACGAGATCAACTACTTTGCCTTCGGCGCGGAAGTACCCTCGATCGTCCTCTCCGACAACACCGAGTTTGCAGGAGCTTCGGCCGAGCCAGACATCCTACGCGGCCGACGCTGCCCCGTCTGGTCCCATATTCGCAAGGTCAACGCGCGCGATCTGGGAACGGACCGCGGTGACGCGCTTCAGACCCTTGGATTTCAGATGTTGAGGAGAGGCATTCCATTCGCCCGCAATACGACCGTGAAAGGCCCGAAGCGGCCGAGAACCAGAAGGAGCGCGGTTTACTAATCGTATCTTACCAACGCTCCATCGAACAGCAATTTAGCACGCTCAATCGACGCTGGATGAACAATCGGGACGCTCCTCAGGTCAGGCGCTCAGCCGCGCGCCACCATTGCAGGGGCTAGACCTTTCGTAATGTGGGAACCATCCGCAAGCCCATCCGTTGGCGCTTCGAAGGGACCCGAAACAGCCCCGAAAGGAGAACTGTTATGAAGAAAATGATGTCCGGCCTATGTGCGACAGCCCTTGCCGTTTCGATGGCCGCGACCGGGCTTTTTCCGGCAAATGCAGCACCAACCTACGTGCCACACGCATCGGTGCAGGGTCCGGGGGAAGTAGTAAAGGTGCAGTATGGCGCGGAAGAGTGGAGATGGCGCCGACTTAATCGCGACCGCCGAGAGTATTGGCGAGAGGTCAGGCGTGATCGGCGTGAGGCGCGGCGTGATTTCTACGGAGACCGTTCAGGGTACTATCGCGGATATCGCGGATATCGCGACTACAGGCCTGGCTATCGCCGCTACGGTGATTATTGGTATCCGGCGGCTGCATTCCTCGCTGGTGCGCTCGTTACCGGCGCTATCGTGAATTCGCAGCCGCGCGTCGTCTATCGCGAAGGCGGTTCGCACACTCAGTGGTGCTACGACCGCTATCGCTCGTACCGGGCATACGACAACACGTTCCAGCCCTATTACGGTCAGCGTCAGCAGTGCATTTCGCCCTATTGATCACCTGACAACCCTTCACCTTACAGAAATCCCGCGCCAATGGTCGGTGCGGGATTTCATGTTTCAAGCGCGGGCAAGTGTTCGCCTCACCGCATCGTGCCAGCCCTTGAGCTTGCGCATGCGCGTTGGTTGATCCATCTTCGGTTGGAAACGCCGGTCCAGCGCCCACTTTTTTGAGAATGCTGCTGCCCTCGGCCAAGCACCTGCCTTCGAACCCGCAAGCCAGGCCGCGCCAAGTGCAGTGGTTTCCAACACGGTCGGACGATCGACCGGCGCATCAAGAATGTCTGCCAGCCGCTGCATGGTCCAGTCGGACGCAACCATGCCGCCATCGACGCGTAGCACGGTTTTCGCGGCACCCTTCCAGTCTTTCTTCATCGCATCGAGAAGGTCGCGGGTCTGATACGCCACGGCCTCCAGCGCCGCGCGTGCAAATTCCGCAGGCCCAGAATTGCGCGTCAGGCCGAAGATCGCACCCCGCGCCTCGGCGTCCCAATGCGGCGCACCGAGACCAACGAAGGCCGGGACCAGATAGACGTCCTGCGCTGGGTCGGCCGCAGCCGCAAGCTCTCCGCTATCTTCGGCCTTGGCTATGGTTTTCAGCCCGTCCCGCAGCCACTGAACGGCGGCACCGGCGATGAAGATCGAGCCCTCAAGCGCGTAGGTCGTCTTGCCATCGAGCCGATAGGCGATGGTCGTCAGCAGTCGATTCTTCGAGCGCACGATATCCGCGCCGGTGTTCAGCAGAGCAAAGCAGCCCGTGCCGTAGGTCGACTTCATCATGCCCGGTTGAAAACACGCTTGGCCGATCGTCGCCGCATGCTGATCGCCAGCCACGCCACGAATGGGAATTGCCTCGCCAAATAGGGATTCGTCCGTGAATCCAAAATCATCGGCGCAATCCTTCACGGCCGGAAGGAGTTGCGAGGGGATGTTCAGGACCTTGAGCAGTTCGTCATCCCAGACGTTCTTCTCGATGTTGTAGATCAACGTCCGCGACGCGTTGGTTGCATCCGTGGCGTGCACGTTGCCACCAGTCAGGCGCCAGATCAGGAACGTATCAATGGTGCCTGCCAGCAATTCACCTTTCTCGGCGCGCTTGCGTGCACCCTTCACCTTGTCCAGCAGCCAAGTGATCTTGGTTCCGGAGAAATACGGGTCCAGCAGCAGCCCGGTCTTCCTCGTGAATTTCGGCTCGAGGCCCTGCTTCTTCAGTTTGGCGCAAAGCGGCGCTGTGCGTCTGTCCTGCCAAACGATGGCGTTGTGGATCGGCTTACCGGTCACCTTATCCCAGATAATGACGGTTTCGCGCTGGTTGGTGATACCGATTGCAGCGATGTCCGCGGCCTTCAGCTTGGCTTTTTTCAAAGCCTCTTTCACGGACCACACAACGCTCTCCCAAATCTCCTCGGGATCGTGCTCGACCCAGCCCGATGCGGGATAGATCTGCGTGAACTCCTTTTGGCCCGCTCCAACGGGCTTCATGTCGCCGTCGAACACGATGGCGCGGGAAGATGTTGTGCCTTGGTCGATGGCAAGGATGAAGGCGGTCATAGGTCCCCACGAAATGCCATTGTGCTATGATTCGAAAAGGGGCGGGCATGACGCCCGCCCCCGATCGTGCCAGAATTCGGCAGCTGACCCGCCAATCCGAGCTTACTTCTGCCAGCTCTTGACCAACTCATCATAGTTGATGGTGATCGGCTTGTCCTTTTCAGGTTCGATCTTGAGCTGTGGCGCAAGGTTGCGGCCTTGACCGCTTCCGCATTCCAGTAAGAGAGGTCATGTTCTTCGGCGAGCTTCGGCCCGATATCACCCTGGACGCCGGCGCGTTCGAGACGCTCCAGCACCTTTTCCTGCTCGGCGCAGAGCGAGTCCATGGCTTCCTGCGCGGTCTTGGCGCCCGACGCGGCGTCGCCGATCGCTTGCCACCAAAGCTGCGCCAGCTTCGGATAATCCGGCACGTTCGTTCCTGTTGGCGACCACTGGATGCGGGCCGGCGAACGGTAGAACTCGATCAGGCCGCCGAGCTTCGGAGCCCGCTCCGTGAAGCTCGGATGGTCGAGCGTCGACTGACGGATGAAGGTGAGGCCGACATGGCTCTTCTTCACGTCGACGGTCTTCGACGTAACGAACTGCGCGTAGAGCCAGGCGGCCTTGGCGCGATCATCAGGGGTGGACTTCAGGAGAGTCCAGGATCCAACGTCCTGGTAGCCGAGCTTCATGCCGTCTTTCCAGTAAACGCCGTGCGGAGACGGAGCCATGCGCCACTTCGGCGTGCCGTCCGTCGTTCACCACGGCCTTGGCGTTCGCGTCCACCATATTCGCGGTGAAAGCCGTGTACCAGAACATCTGCTGTGCGACCGCGCCTTGCGCCGGCACCGGGCCGGATTCGGAGAACGTCATGCCTTGGGCTTCCGGCGGCGAATAGGCTTTCAACCATTCGAGATACTTGGCGACTCGAATAGACCGCCGCGGGGCCATTGGTGTCGCCGCCACGCGCGACGCAAGAGCCGACCGGCCGGGAATTCTCGTCGACCTTGATGCCCCATTCGTCGACCGGCTTGCCGTTCGGGATACCCTTGTCGCCGTTGCCGGCCATCGACAGCCAGGCGTCGGTGAACCGCCAGCCGAGCGACGGATCCTTCTTGCCGTAGTCCATATGGCCGTAGACCTTCTTGCCATCGATCTCGCGGCCGGTGAAGAACGCGGCGATGTCCTCATAGGCCGACCAGTTGACCGGAACGCCGAGGTCGTAGCCGTACTTGGTCTTGAAGTCGGCCTTGTTCTTCTCGTCGTTGAACCAGTCGTAACGGAACCAGTAGACGTTCGCGAACTGCTGGTCGGGAAGCTGGTAGAGATCGCCATCAGGAGCTGTCGTGAAGGACGTGCCAATGAAGTCGGCGAGATCGAGGTTCGGATTGGTGACATCCTTGCCTTCATTCGCCATCCACTTGGTCAGGCTGCGGGCCTGCTGATAGCGCCAATGGGTGCCGATCAGATCGGAGTCGTTGACATAGGCGTCATAGACGTTCTCGCCCGACTGCATCTGGGTCTGCAGCTTTTCGATGACGTCGCCCTCGCCGATCTCGTCGTGCGTGATCTTGATGCCGGTAATGTCAGAAAACGCCTTGGCCAGCGTCTTCAATTCGTAGTCGTGAGTCGCAATCGGTTCCGAGACGACCTTTATGTCCATGCCGGCGAATGGCTTCGCAGCATCGATGAACCATTGCATCTCGGCTTCCTGCGCCGGCGCGATCGAGCGCCGACATGTCGCCGATCTCCGCATCGAGGAATGCCTTCGCCTCGTCCATGCCCGCAAAGGCCTGACTGGCGCCTAGTAATAGTGCAAGCACACTTGTTGAAGCTAGTATCTGCCGTCGCATGTGTTTCCTCCTAACACTGGTTTACATTCGATCGCCTTGACCGCTGGCAGCGGTCACCGCGACAATTTCCCCCTCTATACGAACCGGAATACGCCGATCGCGTAGACCAACGAGAGAGCGAGAGCCCACCACAAGTTGGGTCCGATCAGACCCAGCCAAGCGAGATGGATGAAGGCGCTGCCAAGCAGCGATACGAAGAGACGATCGCCGCGCGTCGTCTCGAAGCGCAGTATACCGACACGCGGATTGCCGCCCGGCGACGCGTATTCCCACACCGCCATCAGCGACATCAGGAAAAAGATCGTAAGAAAGAATAGCGCTGTCGGGAACGTCCATGCCATCCACCCACCATTAATGAGCGGTGCAGACCAATCACGCGCATCGTCCTTGACGGGAACTGCGGCGACGAGCAATCCGGCCAGGATCGCAAACCCCACGACTACGAGCGCCAGCGCGACGGGCCAGCGACGTGTTACTGTCATTTTATACCCTCCCCAGGGCAAAGCCCTTGGCGATGTAGTTGCGGACGAACCAGATAACGAGCGCGCCGGGAATGATGGTCAGCACGCCGGCTGCGGCGAGCACACCCCAGTCCAACCCTGATGCCGAGACGGTGCGCGTCATTATCGCCGCGATCGGCTTTGCATCCGTCGTCGTCAGCGTGCGAGCAATCAGCAGCTCGACCCACGAGAACATGAAGCAGAAGAAGGCCGCGACCCCGATGCCGCTGGCGATCAGCGGCATGAAAATCTTGAAGAAGAAGCGCGGGAACGAATAGCCGTCGATATACGCCGTTTCATCGATCTCCTTCGGTACGCCCGACATGAAGCCCTCGAGTATCCACACCGCCAACGGCACGTTGAACAGGCAATGCGCCAGAGCCACCGCGATATGCGTGTCGATAAGACCGAAGGCCGAGTAGAGCTGGAAGAACGGCAGCGCGAAGACGGCCGGCGGCGCCATGCGGTTTGTCAGCAGCCAGAAGAAGAGGTGTTTGTCGCCAAGGAAGCGGTAGCGTGAAAATGCGTATGCCGCCGGCAGCGCCACGGCGATCGAAATCACCGTGTTCATAACCACATAGATGATCGAATTGATGTAACCCTTGTACCAGGATGGGTCGGTAAAGATCACCGCGTAGTTACCGATAGTCGGGTTTCGCGGCCACAGCGAGAAGGCGCCGAGGATCTCCTGGTTGGTCTTGAAGCTCATGTTGACCAGCCAGTAGATCGGCAGCATCAGAAACACGATGTAGATCGTCGGCACGAGCCACCAGAAGCGGAACTCGTCGCCGCGCCGCCTCATGGCGCGGGCAATCTTGTCTTGGCCGGCTCCCGTTGCAGCCGCAGTTGCGGCGACGCTTTCGGTGCGTGTGGCTGTAGCGGCTTGCTTGATGTCCGCCATCTTAGTTCTCCGCGTCGTAGCTGGTCATAACGGTATAGAATACCCATGACAGCAGCAGCACGATCAGGAAGTAGATGATCGACATAGCTGCCGCCGGGCCAAGGTCGAACTGGCCCACGGCCATCTTGACCAGATCGATCGACAGGTAAGTCGTCGAGTTGCCGGGACCGCCGCCAGTCACGACGAAAGGCTCGGTGTAGATCATGAAAGAGTCCATGAAGCGCAGCAGTACGGCGATCAGCAGCACCCGGTTCATTTTCGGTAGCTGGATGTAGCGGAAGATCGACCAGCGCGACGCGCCATCGATCTTAGCCGCCTGGTAATAGGCGTCCGGTATCGACACCAGCCCGGCATAGCAGAGCAGCACGACGAGGCTGGTCCAGTGCCAGATATCCATGATGATGACCGTCACCCACGCGTCGAACGGATCGTTGACATAGTTGTAGTCGATGCCGAGAGACGACAGCGTGTAGCCGAGCAGACCCGATATCGACGCGGCCGAAACACCTGCCAGATCGTGCCGACCACATTCCAAGGGATCAGAAGAGGCAGCGCCATCAATACGAGGCAAACCGGCACACCCCAACCGGATTTCGGCATGTTGAGCGCGATGAAGATGCCGAGCGGAACTTCAATTGCCAGGATGATGAAGGAAAAGATCAGGTTGCGGCCCATCGCTTCCCAGAAGCGATCGGAAGTCAGCATTTCCTGAAACCATTCGCTGCCCGCCCAGAAGAACTGGTTGTTGCCGAACGTGTCCTGAACCGAATAGTTCACCACCGTCATCAGCGGGATGACCGCCGAGAACGCTACCAGCAGCAGCACCGGCAGAACCATGAACCAGGCTTTGTTATTCCATGTCTTGTTCATGGCGCTCAGGCTCCCATCTCGACACGCCAGGAGTTGGCGTAAAGATTGATGCCGGCTGGATCGAAGCTGACGCGCGGGTCGGCCGGAACAGCTTCGTTTTCACCGAGAATCACCGCGAGTTCGCGCCCATGCAGGTTGGCGCGAACCACCTTGTGACGCCCGATATCCTCAACCTTGTTGATCGTGACCGGGATGCCGACTGGCGCCGAGCCGCACATATTCCGGCCGTATGCCGAGCTCGATCCCACCACCCGATGCCTTCGGTGCGCCCGGCAGCGCAATGACATGATCGCCGAGACGCGCCCTGCCCCCGTCGATCTCGACGGGCATCACGTTCATGCCCGGGGATCCGATGAAATAGCCGACGAAAGTGTGTTTTGGCCGCTCGAACAATTCTGCGGGTGTGCCGATCTGAACGATCTCTCCGTCATACATGACGACGACCTTCTCTGCGAAGGTCAGAGCCTCGGTCTGATCGTGCGTAACATAGACCATGGTGTAGCCGAAGCGCCGGTGCAGCTGCTTCAACTGCGAGCGAAGCACCCATTTCATATGCGGATCAATCACCGTCAGCGGCTCATCGAACAGGATGGCATTGACGTCGGAGCGCACCAATCCGCGACCAAGCGATATCTTCTGCTTCTGGTCTGCGGTTAGTCCTCTCGCCTTGCGCTTGGCCCAATCGGCGAGATCGATCATCGTTAGCGTCTCGCGGACTTTGCGATCGACCTCGGCTTCCGGAACGCCGCGGTTGCGCAGCGGGAAGGCCAGATTGTCGTAAACGGTCATGGTGTCGTAGATGACCGGAAATTGAAACACCTGCGCGATGTTGCGCTCCTGCGTCGACAGATTGTTGACGTCATGGCCATCGAACAACAGCCGGCCATGCGAGGCATGGATCAGGCCGGAAATGATGTTGAGCAGCGTGGTCTTGCCGCAGCCCGACGGGCCAAGCAGCGCATATGCGCCTCCGTCCTCGAAGGTGTGATGCACTTCCTTCAGCGCGTAGTCCGCATCCGACTTCGGGTTTTGCCCGTAGGCATGACGGATATGATCGAGTTCAATGCGTGCCATCCCGTCCTCCTCACGCCGCGAGCTTTTTCGGCGCAACGACCGCGCGGCCATTCTGGTCGAAAACCATGATGTGGCGCGGATCGATGAACACTTCGACCATCTCATCCGACTCGAAGACCCGGATGCCCGGCGCAAGCATCACCCAGCGCGCGTCCGCGAACTGGAGATGAACGAAGCTCTCCGAGCCGGTAATCTCGGTGACCGTGACCTTCGCCGTAACCGAGACCGCCTCCCGCGTCGGCCGCGTCAGCGAAAGATGGTGCGGATGGAAGCCGATCGTGTAGTTGGTATCGGCAATCGGCGAGTTCGGCCGGCGCCGGCAGGTTCACTCCGCCATCCAGCAGGAAGCTCGGTCCGTGCTTGCTGCAGCACGATCGTGTTCAGCGGCGGATCGGCAAAAGTGTTGCCGTAGTCAGATCGTTTGGCTGCCGGAAAACCTCGATCGTCGGGCCGAACTGAGTGATCCGGCCTTCCGAGAGGGTCGCCGTGTTGCCGCCGAGCAGCAGCGCTTCATGCGGCTCGGTCGTTGCATAGACGAAGATCGTGCCGGCCTCGGCGAAAAGCCTTGGCAATTCGGCGCGCAGTTCCTCGCGGAGCTTGTAGTCGAGATTGGCAAGCGGTTCGTCGAGCAACACAAGGCTGGCATTCTTAACGATGGCCCGCGCCAGCGCCGTGCGCTGCTGCTGACCGCCAGAAAGGTTGAGCGGCGTGCGCTTCAGATAGGGCGTAAGCTTCAGCAGTTCCGCTGCCCGCTTCACTTCCTTGTCGATGGTGCCGGCGTCAGCGCCTGCGACCCGCAATGGCGAAGCGATGTTCTCGTAGACCGTCATCGCCGGATAGTTGATGAACTGCTGGTAGACCATCGCGACATTGCGCTTCTGGACCGGCAGGCCTGTGACGTTCTTGCCGTCGAACCAGACCGAACCGGCGGTCGGCGAATCGAGCCCCGCCATCAGGCGCATCAGGCTGGTCTTGCCCGAGAGCGTCGGCCCCAGCAGGACGTTCAGCGAGCCGTGATGCAAAGTCAGCGACACATCGCGGATATGATCCGCACCAGCCACCGTCTTTGTCACATTCCTCAGTTCAAGCATTCCGCCTCCTCCCGGGCCAGGTGCTTTCGCTATTCCGCTGCAGCACGATCTCCGTTCGTCGCGCCCATATACTGGTCGAGTTCCGCGACTTGTTCCTTGCTCAGCCGTAGACCGCGTTTGGTCCGGCGCCAGAGCACATCGTCGGCGGTTGTCGCCCACTCGTTCTCTATCAAATATCGGACTTCCGCTTCATAAAGATCGGCCCCGAAATTCCTGCCGAGGTCGGCTTGCGAGCGCGCAAGACCGAGCAACTTGCGTGCGCGCGTGCCGTAGAGCCGCATCAGCCGCCGTGCGTGCGTCATATCGAGAAACGGATATGCCGACTTAAGTTTCGCAACCTCCGTATCGAATCCGGCAACCTCGAAGTCGCCGCCTGGCAGAGTCGCGCCTGCTGTCCAGGGCTTTCCGCGCTTGCCGAGATGTTCCTCGACCTTTTCAAGCATGGATTCCGCCAGCCGGCGGTAGGTGGTGATCTTGCCACCGAAGACGTTGACAATCGGCGCTTCGCCGTTACCGCCGTCCGATTTCAGAACATAGTCTCGCGTAGCCTCCTGCGCCTTCGACGCGCCATCGTCATAGAGCGGGCGAACGGCGGAGTAGGTCCATACGATGTCAGCCCGTTTCACCGGCTCGGCAAAATATTCGCTTGCAGCGGAACATAGGTAGTCAATCTCTGCGTCGGTGATCCGCACTTCCTTGGGGTCGCCGACGAAATCCTGATCGGTCGTACCGATCAAGGTGAACTCTTCCTCATACGGGATCGCGAACATGATGCGGCCGTCGCGGTTCTGAAAGAAATAGGCGCGCGGATCGTCGAACTTTTTCCGTATGACGATGTGGCTGCCGCCGACCAGCCTTACATTGTGAACGTCGTTCTGACCGACCGTACCCGCCAGCACGCGATCCACCCAGGGCCCGGCAGCGTTGACAAGCAACCGCGCCTTGATCTCCTCGGATGTCCTCGTCAATGCATCTTCCACTGTGATCGACCACAAACCAGCTTCGCGGCGAGCCTGCGTCACTTTCGCGCGAGTGCGGATCGTCGCGCCACGGTCGGCTGCATCACGCGCGTTGAGCACGACCAAGCGCGCGTCATTGACCCAGCCGTCCGAATATTCGAAGGCGTGGTTGAAAAGCGGCTTCAATGGCTTGCCCGCCGGATCGCGCGTCATATCCAGCGTCCTGGTGGCGGGCAGGAGCTTGCGGCCGCCGATGTGGTCATAAAGGAACAGCCCCAGACGGATCAGCCAGGCCGGGCGCGGACCGCCCCCGACGAACGGCAGGACGAAGCGCAGCGGCCAGATAATGTGCGGTGCCATCTTCCACAGCACCTCGCGCTCCATAAGCGCTTCGCGAACCAATCTAAATTCATAGTGCTCGAGGTAGCGCAAACCGCCGTGGATCAGCTTGGTCGAGCCGGAAGATGTTCCGCTGGCGAGATCATTCATTTCGGCGAGATAGACGGAAAAGCCGCGACCGACAGCGTCCCTGGCAATGCCGCATCCGTTGACGCCGCCGCCGATGATAAAAATGTCGTGGATCGCGCTAGCGTCCAAACCCGATCTCCCCGGTTTTCGCACTGCAACATAATCGTTGCATACCGAAAACTTGGCGGGATTATTTCGAAATAAATTCGAATGTCAAACGAAAATCCGACTCAGCTTTCAAGCTTGAGGAACCAGGGATGAGGTTTCGATGAGTTCCACCTCGTTCTGTTCGCAGATCGTGTGAATTGTCGGCACGTCGCAGCGATCGGTGATGAAGGTGTTGACCTGCGAGAGATGACCTATCCTCACCGGCGCGGTGCGTTCGAATTTTGTTGCGTCGGAGACCAGGATGACATGGCGCGCATTGGCGATGATGGCTTGTGCAACCTTCACTTCGCGAAAGTCGAAATCGAGCAATGCACCGTCGTGGTCGATAGCCGACGCGCCAATCACCGCGAAATCCACCTTGAACTGCTTGATGAAGTCCACCGCGGCTTCACCCACAACACCACCGTCGGATCCACGCACCACACCGCCGGCAATGACCACCTCTATGCCGGGAAAGACCCGCATCCTATTGGCAACATTGATATTATTGGTAATCACCATGAGGCCGTTGTGATCAAGGAGCGCCTTGCTGACCTCTTCCGTTGTCGTACCGATGTTGATGAACAGCGATGCGTTGTCGGGGATTATGCGGGCAGCCGCGCGGCCGATCGCCTCCTTCTCCGAAGCAGCGATCTTTCGACGGGCTTCATATTCGACGTTGGCAATGCCTGATGGAAAAAGCGCACCGCCATGAATGCGGCTCAGCAGGCGCTGGTCACATAAATCGTTGAGATCCTTTCGGATCGTCTGGGGCGTCACACCGAAGTGGGAGGCAAGGTCGTCTACGAGGACCCTTCCGTGATCCTTTGCCATCTGGATGATTTCGGAATGGCGCGACGACAAATACATCTGGCTAATCCAGTTTCGTTTTCCTGATGCCTAGTTGAAAACGAAAGCGAATAGAAGTCCAGCCCCTTTTGTTTGAAAGAGACCCACGCCTGTAAAGCTACTCGCTAAGAACTCAAGTGCCCGAATTCAGCCTTCTGGAAAATCTGGCAAGCTGCGGAAAGCGTTCTTCAAGGCATTTGACCATCCGTCCGATACTGTGCGGTAGTAAGGATCATCCTGGCCGATCCGCTTCTGCACGCCAACCTTGAAGCTGTCTTTCTCATAAAAGAGGAGGTCGAGCGGCAAGCCCACCGACAGGTTGGATTTCAGGGTCGAATCGAACGAGACGATCAGCAGCTTGACCGCCTCGGCGAAGCTCATCTCGCGATCGTAAGTCCTCACGATGATCGGCTTGCCGTATTTGGTTTCCCCGACCTGGAAGAACGGCGTGTCCTCGGTGCATTCGATGAAGTTGCCTTCCGGATAGATCATGAAGAGCCGCGGTACCGAACCCCGGATCTGCCCGCCAAGGATGAAGGACGCGTTGAAATAACTGTCGGCCTTCTGGCCGGTGGGCGAAGAGTCCCGGATAACTTCCTTGACCGTTTCGCCGATCAGCCGCGCCGTCTGGTACATCGACAGCGTGTCGAGCACTGCTGGCCTGCGCTCCTCAAGCGGCTTGGCGCGGCCGTTGAGCAGGCTCACGACATTCTGCGTGGTTGCGAGGTTGCCGGCGGACATCAACACGACGACCCGGTCGCCGGGTTTTTCCCAGACATGCATCTTGCGGAAAGTGGAAATCGAATCGATGCCGGCGTTGGTGCGCGTATCCGACATCAATACGAGCCCGCGATCGATCTTCAGGCCGACACAATAAGTCATGGAATCAAATCCGGCAGCAAGGCTTGAATTACTGCTCTACCGTGATGCTGACCGCAAGCGCTTCCGCTGCCTGTCCCAGTCTGATACCGGAGACTGGCGTTGCGTCACGGTAGTCTCTCCCGACGGCAAGCCGCACATATCGTTCGTCGGGAGAGATGCGATTGGCGACATCGAAAGCTACCCAGCCAAGCGCGCTGACATGCGCCTCTGCCCAGGCGTGGCTCGCGGCCTGATCCGTCGCACCATCCATCATCAGATAGCCGCTGACGTAGCGGGCAGGGAAGCCGAGACAACGCGCCGCGGCAATGAAGATATGACTGTGGTCCTGGCAAACGCCGCTGCCAAGGGCGAGCGCCTGTTCCGCGGTTGTTGCCGTGTCGGTCGTTCCGGCAACAAAGGTTACACGGTCAGCGATCAGGTTCATCAGATCGTGGAGGCGATCCACCTCCCCTGCGATCTGGAGTGAACCCGTCAGCGCCACGACACCTTCGCCGGGCGCGGTCAGAGTCGTCTCGCGGCTGAATAGCCACAGCGGCGCAAATCCCTGATGCTGCCCCGTGATACCCGCGGTATCGTATGTCTCGACAACACCACTGGCCTCAACGGAGACCACATGCGGCTGGCCTTCGACACTCACCAGCCGTGTATCGTTGCCAAACTGATCGGTGAAACGCACCTCCTCGCGGGCTCCGTCGATCTTTAGCCCCCAGGAGTTGACCGTCTGTGTCGACCCGCTTCTTGGCATCAGCCGCAAGCGCTGCAATCCATATTGGATCGGCGCATCGTAGCGGTATTCGGTGCGGTGGAAGATTTTCAGACGCATGGGTTGGACCGGCAGTGTCGCATCAATAGAACCGGTAGTTTCGCGCGACTTCTTCGCCGAGCCGGTTGTTATCCTGGATAAACCCCGAGAGAAATTCGTGAAGGCCCGAATCGAAGATCTGCTTGATCGTGGAATCCTTCAGCTTGGCCATCGTTGCGGCGATCGTGTCATGTGAACTCGTGGCGCATGCCGTAGGCCTCTTCTAGAAACTTAAGACTGTCGGCCAGATTTCTGTAGCAGAAGGCCAGCGAGCGCGGCATGCGCGCGTCGAGGATCAGATATTCCGCGATGTTTGTCGGCCGATAGTCCGCCTCATAGACCCAGCGGTATGAGCGATGCGCAGAGACCGAGCGCAGGATCGACTCCCACTGGTAATTGTCCAGAGACGAGCCGACCCAATGGATCGAAGGCAGGAGCACGTAGTATTTGACATCGAGGATGCGCGCTGTGTTGTCGGCGCGCTCGATGAAGGTACCAAGCTGGGCAAAGTCAAATATCTCGTTGCGCAGCATTGTCCCGTAGAACGTGCCACAGATCTGCGCGGTCTCGCGTTTGATCGTGTCCAGTACGTTCGGCAGATCGCGCTCATCGATTGCGCGGGCGAGGACGCGCTTGATCGACATCCAGGCCTCATTGATGCTTTCCCAGGTCTCGCGCGTCAGTGCGGTGCGCACCATGCGCGCGTTGCTGCGCGCGGTTTCGATCGAGGAAAGCACGCTCGAGGAGTTCGTCGTATCACGCAGCAGAAAGTCCGCGACATTCGTCGCCGATACTTCCGAATAGCGGTTCTGGAAGGCGATGCCGCATCCGGCGCTGACGACGACCGAATTCCATTCCTCGGCAGAACTCGATGTACGCGTAAGCGCCATGCGCAAGCCGGCATCAAGCAGCCGCGCCATATTTTCGGCGCGCTCGATGTAGCGGTTCATCCAATAGAGGCCGTTGGCGGTGCGACCGAGAAGCATCAAAACGCCTTTCGGCTTGGTGAATGGTGAATGGTGAATAGTGAATGGTGGAGCGCAAACCCGCCGGCGGATTGACGAGGTGAACCCTGGACATTGCTCATTTCAAGCCAAACCCTCTTCCATTCTCCATTTTGCCATTCACTATTCATCTCAGTCATCCAACACCCACGTGTCCTTCGTGCCCCCGCCTTGCGAAGAGTTCACAACCAGTGAGCCCTCCTTCAGCGCGACCCGCGTTAGCCCACCGGGTACAATATCGATGCGGTCCGAGACGAGCACGAATGGTCTGAGATCGACATGGCGTGGCGCCAGACCCTTCTCGGTCAGGATTGGGCAAGTCGAGAGCGAAAGCGTCGGCTGCGCGATATAGTAAGAAGGTCGCGCGGCGAGCTTCTTGCTGAACTCCTCGCGTTCCTTCTTGGACGCGGCCGGGCCAACGAGCATGCCGTAACCGCCGGAGCCATGCACCTCCTTCACCACAAGTTCGGAAAGATGTTCCTGCACGTATTTCAGGCTGTCCGGCTCCGAGCAGCGCCAAGTTGGGATGTTGCCTAGGATCGCCTTGCGGCCGGTGTAGAACTCAACGATGTCCGGCATGTAGGAGTAGATCGCCTTGTCATCGGCGATGCCGGTGCCAGGCGCATTGGCGATCGTGATGTTGCCGGCCCGATAGACGTCCATTATGCCTGGCACGCCGAGAGCCGAATCAGGGTTGAAGGTCAGCGGATCGAGAAACGCATCGTCTACGCGCCGGTAAAGCACGTCGATCTGTTTGTAGCCCTGCGTGGTGCGCATCGCGACATGCCCGTCGACCACACGCAGATCCTCACCCTCGACCAGTTCGACTCCCATCTGGTCGGCGAGGAATGCATGCTCGAAATAAGCTGAGTTGTAGAGGCCGGGCGTCAGCACGGCGATGGTCGGCGTACCACTGACGCCATCCGGGCGCACAGCCGCGAGCGACTGCCGCAGGAGTTTCGGGTAATCCTCGACCGGCAGCACCTTGACGCGCTGAAACAACTCCGGAAAGAGCTGCATCATCGTTTCGCGGTTCTCAAGCATGTAGGAGACGCCGGACGGCGTGCGCGCATTGTCTTCCAGAACGAAGAACTCGTCCTCGCCGGTCCTGACGATATCAACGCCGATGATGTGGGTGTAGACACCGCCCGGTGGGCGAACACCGATCATCTCGGGAAGGAAAGCTTCATTGTTGGCAATCAGTTCCTTCGGAACACGACCCGCTCTCAAAATTTCCTGCCGGTGATAGATGTCGTCCAGAAAAGCGTTAAGCGCTTGTACGCGTTGCTCGATGCCTTGCGTGAGGCGGCGCCATTCGTGGCCTGAAATGATGCGCGGCACGATATCAAACGGAATGAGCCGCTCGGCGGACTCGGCCTCTCCGTAGACGGCAAAGGTAATGCCGGTCTTTCGGAACACCCGTTCGGCGTCGCGCATCTTCTGCGCCAGCCGAGCCGTATCCTGTTCCTTCAGCCACCCGTCATAGCCGAAATAAGGTCTACGAATGCCGGTTTTTTCCGGTGACATTTCATCGAACGCAACCAAGCGCGAACTCCCCTATGCGCACATTTGAAAAGCGTTGCGGACGGAAAAGCAAGCGCAATCGCCGGCTTGCGATTGTTGGGCGGGCAATCTCCGCAAATTGCCTAACACGGCAGCAGAATGCCCCGGCAGTTTGCGAACGGGTTGAGCATCCGACCAGCGAAATTGATCAGGCAATCGCCGGAATCAGTGAAACCACTCGATTGGAATCTTTCGTATCATCACGCAATGAAAGGCAGCGCCGCGCTGCCTCGCATCGAGAGGACCGCCGCCATGTTTCGCCCGCTTCTCGCCCTCGTCTTGACACCGCTCCTACTCGGCTCCGCATTCGCCGGCGATGCGGAGATCAAGAGTGCCCAGAGCACGATCGACGCGCAGCTCAAGGCGTTTTCGCGCGGCGACAACGCGGCTGCGTATGGCTACGCCGCGCCGAGCATCCAGCGCATCTTCCCGACGGTCGACTCCTTCATGTCGATGGTGACGGGCGCCTATCAGCCGGTTTACAAGCCGCGCAGTTATTCATTCGGCAAAGTTGAAGAAATGGGTGCGTCGCAGATCATCCAGCAGGTGCTGGTCGTCGGCCCGGACGGCAAGGACTATGAAGCCGTCTATACGCTCGAACTGCAGCCGGACGGGCAATACAAGATCGTCGGCGTCAGCCTGCGTGCGTCCAATACATTGAGCACATGATCAAAGCGCCGGAATATCACCCGCCGCCCAGGCTTCCGAGATCAACGCGGATCGCACAGAGAACGTGCCGGCTTGAATCGCCTCTCGGATGTTCGCCATCAGGCTTTGATAGTAAGCCAGATTGTTCCAGGTGAGCAGCATGGCGCCGAGCGCCTCCTGCGACCGGACAAGGTGGTGCAGATAGGCCCGCGAATAGTCGCGAGCGGCCGGACAATTGCTTTCCTCGTCCAGCGGCCTCTCATCGTCGGCATGGCGTGCGTTGCGAAGATTGACCTTGCCCCGCCGCGTGTAGGCGAGGCCATGTCGTCCGGCGCGGGTCGGCATGACACAGTCGAACATATCGATACCGCGTGCCACCGATTTGAGAATGTCGTCCGGTGTGCCGACACCCATCAGGTAGCGCGGCTTTTCCGCCGGCAGCTCGGGACAGGTGATTTCCAACATATCGAGCATGACAGCTTGCGGTTCACCCACCGCAAGACCACCCACCGCATAGCCCTTCAGCTCCATTGCATTCAGCGCTTGCGCCGATCGTTGCCTCAGCACAGGCTTGTCGCCGCCCTGGACTATGCCGAACATCGCCTTGCCGGGTTGGTCGCCAAAGGCAATCTTGCAGCGCTCGGCCCAGCGTAGCGAAAGTTCCATGGCGCGTTCAACCTCCTTGTCCTTCGCGGGCAAGGCGACGCATTCGTCGAGCTGCATCTGGATATCGGAGCCCAGTAGGCCCTGGATCTCGATCGAACGTTCCGGCGAAATTTCATAGGCCGCGCCGTCTATGTGCGAGCGAAACGTCACGCCGGTCTCGTTCAGCTTTCGTAACTTGGCAAGCGACATCACCTGAAAACCGCCGGAGTCGGTCAGGATAGGATGCGGCCAGCGCGCGAAATGATGCAAACCGCCAAGCCGCGCGACGCGCTCCGCGCCGGGTCGCAGCATCAGATGGTATGTATTGCCGAGGATTATGTCTGAGCCGAGGTCTCGCACCTGGTCCATGTACATGGTCTTGACCGTACCGCCCGTGCCCACCGGCATGAAAGCAGGCGTGCGGATCGTGCCGCGCGGCGTGGAAATTTCGCCGCGCCGTGCCTTGCCGTCGGTGGCAAGGACAGCGAATGAAAAGGTCTGATTCATGCTTCTCCGATAGCCGCAGCGTCGTGTCTGCACAATCCGGCTCGTTTGTCGGGCCGAAAGGCTTGCCCGGGGTTAATCGTCTCTCTACGCTGCCTTCCGGCGAAGGTGACAGACCGATTATACGACGATGATCAAGGGTGCTTGCCACTGCGGAGCCGTTCGCTGGCGCTTCGAAGGACAGCCTGACGGCGCTACGGCCTGCAACTGCACGGTTTGCCGCCGCTACGGCGTGCTGTGGATTTATGGACATGAGGGCGAAGAAATCAACGTATCCGGCGATACACGCGCCTATGCGCGCGGCGAAAAGGTGCTCAACTTCCATTTCTGTCCCGACTGCGGGTGTGTGGCATGGTGGCGATCGAACCGGCCCGGCAAGGATGGCCGCCGACGCATTGCCGTGAACATCCGGCTCGCGGACCCGGACGCCGTCGCCGACCTGCCGATTGATCATTTCGACGGTTTGACAACCTTTACCGACTTGCCGCGCGACGGGCGTTGCGTGAGCCGACTACTGGTTCTGACGCTGCCGGCAAACCGCGTCTATCGGTTGCCTCGAAACAACAACCCCGCATCTCCGTAGGAATAGAAGCGATAGCCGCTTTCAATCGCATGCGCATAGACGGCGCGCATCGTTTCCAGGCCAGCGAACGCCGAAACCAGCATGAACAAGGTCGAACGCGGCAGATGGAAATTGGTCATGAGCACGTCCACGGCCTTGAAGCGATAGCCCGGCGTTATAAAGATCGCGGTTTCGCCGGACCAGGCGCTGACCTTGCCATCCTCATCCGATGCGCTTTCCAACAGGCGAAGAGAGGTGGTGCCTACAGCGACGATCCGCCCTCCCCGCGCCCGCACCGCGTTGAGCGCCGCCGCGGTTTCCGCCGAAACGACGCCACGTTCGGCATGCATCTTGTGGTCTGCCGTATCGTCCGCCTTCACCGGCAGAAACGTGCCGGCGCCGACATGCAGCGTGACGAAATGCCGCTCGATGCCCTTGCGATCCAGCGAGGCAAAAAGCTCCGAGGTGAAATGCAGTCCCGCCGTTGGTGCCGCAACCGCGCCTTCCTCGCGAGCGAAGACGGTCTGGTAGTCGGTCAGGTCGCGCGCGTCGTCGTCGCGTTTTGACGCAATATATGGCGGCAGCGGAACATGCCCGACCGCATGAAGCGCTTCGTCGAGGAAGGCCCCGGATAGATCGAAGGCAAGCAGCGCTTCGCCGGCATCGCGCTTTTCAACGACAGTCGCATCCAGCACACCGAGGTAGCACGCGGATCCGTCGTGACCGAAGCTGATACGGTCGCCCTTGGCAACCCGCTTTGCCGGCCGCAGGAAGGCCAGCCACCGATCAGGCGCGACGCGCATGTGCAGTGTGGCATCGACATGTGCCTCGGCATCAGCACGCCGCCGCAGGCCGCGCAGTTGTGCCGGAATGACCTTGGTATCGTTAAAGACCAGCGCATCGCCAGGCTGCAGCAACTCGGGTAAATCACGGACCGACTTGTCCGCCAGTTTGCCATCGGGCGGCACCACTAGAAGCCGCGCCGAATCTCGTGGTTCGGCCGGGCGCAGCGCGATCCGCTCTTCAGGCAGATCGAAGTCGAAGAGATTTACTTTCATTCCGGTTCGGAGCAATCGACGGCGAAGGCGCCCTCGCCCTTGAAGCTGAAGACACCAGCCATTGCGCTTTTGTCGCCCTCATTGAGCTTGAAGACGCGCAGGCGCCCGAGGATCTCGGTTACCCCGTCATCCGTTATGTCGACCATCAATTGCTGGTCGTCCGCGAAGGCCTGACCGACGCTGATCGGCTGGCCGGGAACGCTGTCAGGGGTGCTTGACCAGATCTTCTCGCCGATCGTTACGACGGCGCGTGCGATCGACAGGACATCGACGTGGCCGACAAGGAGGTCGATATCCGCCCCCTTGCCATTGCTGCAAGAGATTTCGCCGGTCGCAAGCGCCGGCGAGGAAAAGGCGCACGCAAGGCTAAATGCAGCGAGTGCCCGTTTCATCACTTCACGTCAGCAGCGACTTTCATCGACACGATCTTGTCGGGATCCTGCACTGGCTCACCGCGCTTGATCTTGTCGACATTCTCCATGCCTTCAATGACCTGACCCCAAACCGTGTACTGGCGGTTCAGGAAACCCGCATCGTCGAAGCAGATGAAGAATTGCGAATTGGCCGAGTTCGGATTCTGCGAACGCGCCATCGAACAGGTGCCGCGGCCGTGGTTCATGTTGGAGAACTCAGCCTTGAGGTCGGGCTTGTCCGAACCGCCCATGCCGGCGCGGCTCGGGTTGAAGGACGAACCGCCGGACTTGCCAAATTTCACGTCGCCGGTCTGCGCCATGAAACCGTCGATGACGCGATGGAACACGACGCCGTCATAAGCACCTTCGCGCGCCAGTTCCTTGATGCGCGAGACGTGGCCCGGCGCCAGGTCGGGGAATAGTTCGATGACCACCTTTCCCTTCGTCGTTTCCATGATGAGCGCCTGCTCGCGATCCTTGATCTCGGCCATTCAGCGTTCCCTTTTTCGATTGTTGTGGCTGACCGTCGGCGACAGTCAGGACTCAATGCTACTTGTTGTCGGAGGCGATGCGGACCTTGATCATCCGGTCAGGATCGGTGACTTCACCATTTCCGCCGTCGCCCTTCTTGATCTTGTCCACCAGATCCATGCCGCTCTCGACTTCGCCGACAACGGTGTACTGACCATCTAGGCCCGGGTTCGGGGCAAACATGATGAAGAACTGGGAATTGGCGGAGTTGGGGTCCTGGGACCTCGCCATCCCGACAATGCCGCGCTTGTAGGATTCACTGGAGAATTCCGCAGGCAGGTCCGGATGCTTCGAGCCGCCCGTGCCAGCCATCGACGGATCGTAACCGTCCTTCACGTCGCCATACTGGACGTCGCCAGTTTGCGCCATGAAGCCGTCGATCACCCGGTGAAAAGCGACATTGTCATAGGCGCCTTCGCGAACCAGTGCCTTGATCTGCGCCACATGCTTCGGCGCAATGTCGGGGCGGAGCGCTATCGTCACATCGCCGTCCTTCAGCGTGATGATCATCGTGTTGTCGGGTGCGGCCGCCCAGAGCGGTGAGGACATAACGAGCGCGCCGACAAAAGCTAAAGCCGAGAACAGTTTCTTGAGTTGCATGAACGGATTCTCCGTTAAGGCTTGAATTTCAATTTCAGTGCCCCGGCGACTGCCACAGGCACGAACGGGCGAATATCTCCACCCATCGATGCGATCTGCCTCACGAGTGTGGCGGTAATCGTTCGTACAGACGGGCTGGCCGGCAAAAACACGGTCTGCAATTCCGGCGCCATCGTCTCGTTCATGCCAGCCATCTGCATTTCGTAGTCGAGATCCGTGCCGTCGCGCAGGCCACGGATCATGATCGAAGCGCCGACCTTGCGCGCCGCTTGTATCACCAGGCCGTCAAACGAAATCACCTTGATCCGCTTCGCTTCCTTGCCGAACTCGGTTTTGGTCGATTTCTCGATGAGGTCGACGCGCTCCTCAAAAGAAAACAAAGGCTTCTTGCCAGGATGAACGCCGATGGCTGCGTAGACGACATCGGCAACGGCCAGCGACGCCTTAAGCACGTCGAGATGCCCGTTGGTCAACGGATCAAACGAACCGGCATAGATGGAGACACGCTCTGTCATGGCCGGTGCTTCTAACGGTGGACTCTCACAAAGGCAATTCGCCGGCGAAAACTCTTGGAGATGCAACTGGTCTCACGAGCCGATCACGAAATTATCAAGGAGGATTCACTCGGACCAAAGCCCATCTATGAAACAAAGTCCCGACATCTGCGTTAGGAGCGCAGGAGAGCGCTGCCATGATAATCTTTATGCTTGCCACCGCCATGACCCTCGCAATGCTCATTGGGACGGTGTTTGGTCTCCGCGAGGAAGCGGAGCGGATCAAGCTCGAAAACCGCTCCAACCAGGCGCGAGGGTTTGGGATACGGCGCCGGCAGAGTTACTAGGCAATGTCGCACTACAGCCGCCGCGCGTCCTTTCGGACGCGCAAAAGGACGCTGTATTCTTTGAAACTGCGCATCGTGCTTTCCGAAAATCGATTCCGATTTTCGGGCCGATGCGGTAGCGCCCGCGACCGGGCGCGATCTCCCGGCACAGCCAGAACATATCAAATCATCGAACGAGTACCTTGGTCGTGAAAGTCCAGCGGGTTAGCGGCTAGCTTGGTGATCGGGCAGTTATTAGCAAACCAATGACCGGCTCAGCGTTTTCCATTCTCAGCTTTTCCTTCTCGCACGCTTCGATCGAAAGCCCTGCATCCTCCAGGCTTTTGCGTACATAGGCTTCGCTGTGCGTATAGCGGCCGTTGACGGAAAGCTTATAATTTTCCGTCGGTTGCACCATTTTTTCAACGGTGAAAACCAACACGCCGCCAAGCTTCAGCGAGGCAGCCGCGGCCGCCGAAAACTCTTCCAGCCGCCCGAAATAGCAGAGGGTATCCGCCGACGCGATGACGTCGTACTCCGCCGGGTTGGATAGAAGAAACTCGGTCAGTTCGCCCTTTGCCAAGCCGTCATAGAGCTGCAGTTTCTTTGCCTGGGTCAGCATGCCGGCTGAAAGGTCGACGCCAATCAGAACGGCGGCATGCGGTCTCAGATACTTCGCGCATTTGCCGGTGCCGCAACCGGCATCCAGAATGGTCAATCCCGCCGTGCCTGCGCCGACCGCGTTGATAACCGCATTGCTGACCAGTTCCGGCGCACGGTACTCGAGGCTCTCCAGCTTGGAATCGAACGAATTGGCGAACTGATCGAACAGCTTGGTGACATACTCATCGGACGCCCTGTCCGGCACGTTCTCACCCGTCATTGACGCGCGCATATGCTGCGCCTGCACGTCATCCGGATGCGAATCCGCGAACTTCTTGACGAAATCTATCGCCAGATCCGGCAGGCCAGCAAACCAGTAAGCAAGCGCCAGGAAATGCGCGGGAACAGCCTTTTCCGGCAGGTACACCGTTGCCTTCCAGAAATAGTCGATCGCTTCCTTGGCGCGTCCACTGTCGAGCAGGATCGATGCGAGATTCTGATGCGCTACGCCGAACTCCGGATTTATATCGATCGCTTTGCGCAGCAGCTTCTCGGCAAAGCCGACATTGCCGGCGTATTTCACGATTGAAGCGAGATTGCTGTAGGGATCGGCCAGATTGGGGTCGAGCTCGATCGCCTTGTCGTAGGCTGCAACCGCCGAATCCATGTCCCCGGTCTCGACATAGGCATTGCCGAGATTGTTGCGGATGGTGGCTTGATCGGGCGCGGCGTCGACGGCGCGCTTCAGAATCTCAATGCTCTTTTCAGGTCCGTCGAGATGGAAGCGGGCGACGCCTAGGTAATGCAAGGCATCTACGTGATTGGGTTCAAACTCGAGGATGTCCTCGAGAATGCCTGCCGCCGCCTTGATATGCCGCTTGCGCAGCAGATCGAGCGCCATTTGGACAGCCTCGTCGATGCTGACGGCGCCCTCTTCCTCGTCTTCCAATTCGCGTGCTTCGTCGCTCATGGCCTGCTCCAGTCTCAAGGATGTCCATGGTGAGGACGCACTGGAAGTCAGAGCGCGCCGCTCATGTCGAGGACGCTTAGCTTACTGCCGGCAGCGCGCTCGCGATAGGTCCGCGCGCTACCGTATTACCCGACGAGGTTAAACCTCCGAGGAAGGTTGATCCGCCTCGGAGCCTTCTTCATCGCCCTGCGGTTCGGAGATGCGCTCGACCGAAACGACCTTTTCGCCCTCGGCGGTATTGAAGATCGTCACGCCCTTGGTCGCACGGCTGGCAAAACGGATGTCGTGTACCGGCACACGGATGACAGTACCGCCGTCCGACACCAGCATGATCTGATCGTCGTTGCCGATCGGGAACGCCGCCACCAGCCGGCCGATCTCATCGACCTTGGAAACGTCGGTGGCGCGAATGCCCTTGCCGCCGCGGCCCGTCAAGCGGAAGTCATAGGACGATGAGCGCTTGCCGTAGCCATATTCGGTGACCGTCAGCACGAACTGCTCGTGTTGTTTCAAAGCTTCGTAGCGCTCGTCGGAAAGCTGCGCTTCCTCGCCGACCTCCTCGTTGGTCAGAGCGACTTCTTCTTCGTCAACCGTCGCATCGATACTGCGGCGCTCAAGAACGGACCGTTTAAGATAGGCAGCGCGCTCGGCCGGCGTCGCATCGACATGTTCGATGACGGCCATGGAGATGACGCGGTCGCTGTCGGCCATGGCGATGCCGCGCACGCCGACGGAATTGCGGCTCTGGAAGACACGTACATCGCTTACCGGAAAGCGGATGCACTGGCCGGAACTTGCCGTCAGCAGCACGTCGTCACCGTCGGTGCAGGTCTCGACGCCGAGGATCTCATCGCCTTCCTCTTCTAGCTTCATGGCGATCTTGCCGTTGCGATTGACCTGAACGAAGTCCGACAGCTTGTTGCGGCGAACCGTGCCGCGCGTGGTGGCGAACATCACGTCGAGCCCGCCCCAACTCGCCTCGTCCTCGGGCAGCGGCATGATGGTTGTGATGCGTTCGCCATTCTGCAGCGGCAGCATGTTAATCAGTGCCTTGCCGCGCGACTGCGGATTGCCGATCGGCAGGCGCCAGACCTTTTCCTTGTAGACGATGCCGCGCGACGAGAAGAACAGCACCGGCGTGTGCGTGTTGGCCACGAAAAGCCGGGTGACGAAATCTTCGTCCTTGGTCGACATGCCGGAGCGGCCCTTGCCGCCGCGGCGCTGCGCTCGATAAAGCGACAGCGGCACCCGCTTGATATAGCCGGAATGGCTGACGGTGACGACCATGTCCTCGCGCTGAATCAGGTCCTCGTCTTCCATGTCGGCGCCGCCATCGACGAGCTCGGTACGCCGAGGTGTGCCAAATTCGTCGCGAACCGCTATCAGCTCATCCTTGACGATCTGCTGGATGCGGGCACGGGACGACAGAATATCAAGGAAATCAGAGATTTCCGCGCCGATCTTATTGAGCTCTTCGGCGATCTCGTCGCGGCCAAGCGCGGTCAGGCGTTGCAATCGCAGATCGAGAATGGCGCGCGCCTGCTCCTCCGAGAGGTTGTAGGTGCCGTCGTCGTTGATCCTGTGGCGAGGATCATCGATGAGATGGATCAATGCCTCGACTTCCGCAGCAGGCCAGCGCCGCGTCATCAACTCTTCGCGCGCCGTTTGCGGATCAGGCGCATTGCGAATCAGCTTGATGACCTCGTCGATGTTGGCGACGGCGATGGCCAGCCCAACCAGGACGTGGGCGCGTTCGCGGCATTTGCGCAGCAGATATTTGGTGCGGCGGCTTATGACGTCTTCACGGAAGGACAGGAAGGCGCGCAGCATGTCGAGCAGCGTTAGCACTTCCGGCTTGCCGCCATTCAGCGCCAGGACATTGGCGCCAAAGGAGGTCTGCAGCGGCGTGAAGCGGTACAACTGGTTGAGGATCACCTCAGCGTTGGCGTCACGCTTCAGCTCGATGACCACGCGGTAGCCCTGGCGGTCGCTTTCGTCGCGAATATCGGAAATGCCATCGATGCGCTTGTCGCGAACGAGTTCGGCCATTTTCTCGATCATCGCCGATTTGTTCACCTGATACGGCACTTCGGTGACGATGATCGCCTCGCGCTCGCCGCGAATCTCTTCGACGTGAACGCGCCCGCGCATGATGATCGAGCCACGACCGGTCGAATAGGCGTTGTAGATCCCAGAGCGGCCAAGAATGATGCCGCCGGTCGGGAAATCCGGACCCGGGATGATGTCCATCAGGTCCGGCAGATCGATCGCCGGATTTTCGATCAAGGCAATGCAGCCGTTGATGACTTCAGTCAGATTGTGCGGCGGAATGTTGGTCGCCATGCCGACTGCGATACCGCCGGAGCCATTGACCAGCAGATTCGGGAAGCGCGCCGGCAGGACGCGCGGCTCCTGGCCGGATGCGTCGTAAGTATCCTGGAAATCGACGGTTTCCTTGTCGATGTCCTCGAGAAGCTCATGCGCGACCTTGGCGAGGCGCGATTCCGTGTAGCGCATCGCAGCCGGCGGATCGCCGTCGATGGAGCCGAAATTGCCCTGCCCGTCGATCAGCGGCACGCGCATCGACCAATCCTGCGCCATGCGGACCAGTGCATCGTAGATCGAGGCGTCGCCATGCGGGTGATATTTACCCATGACGTCGGCGACGGGGCGCGCCGACTTCACATACTTGCGGTTCCAGTGGTAGCCGCTTTCATAAGAGGCGTAGAGGATGCGCCGGTGCACAGGTTTCAGCCCGTCGCGCACGTCAGGTAGCGCACGGCTCACGATCACACTCATCGCGTAATCGAGATACGAGCGCTGCATCTCCTCGATGATCGAGATCGGCTCGATGCCGGATGGGCCGTCAGGCCCGCGCGGAATGTTCTGGTCGGTCAAAATTCGTCACGATCTGTTGGGAATCGATGGCATCTTATATAGGAAGCCGTGGCGAATCTCCAATCTCCCGCGACATTTTCCAAAGCTATTTTTGCCGCTATTTCAATGCCTTACGGAGTGCAGCGAAAATCCCTATGAAAATCGGCGCCGGCAAGCGCGCCGGATGCACGGATTGCGCTATTAGACGCGCGTAGGCCAGTCCACGGCGGGACTGGCGAAGCGTCAGCCTTCCGGCTAGCTTGTCGTATTGAGGGGAGCCGGCAATGCCGACCGTCGACAGTCTTTTCAATGCCTTCGTCACCATCCTGGTAACGATCGACCCGCCGGGGCTGGCGCCATTGTTCCTTGCCGTGACGCGTGGCATGACCCGCGAGGAGCGCAAGCAAGTCTCAGTCCGCGCGTCCATCATCGGTTTTGTGGTCATGGCGCTGTTTGCCGTGGCCGGTGCCTCAATCCTGTCGGTATTCGGCATCACCCTGCCCGCTTTCCGCGTCGCGGGCGGTTTCCTGCTGTTCTTCATCGCTTTCGAGATGGTCTTCGAGAAACGTCAGGACCGGAAGGAGAAAATCTCTGATGTCGCGATCACCAAGGACATGATCCACAACATCGCGGCATTTCCGCTCGCCATCCCGCTGATTGCCGGTCCCGGCGCCATCTCGGCAACGGTATTGCTGTCCGGTTCATTTCATGGCTGGATCGGGCAGGCAGCCCTTGTGGGGATCATCCTGGTCTGCTTGCTGCTGACCTATCTAGTCTTCATTCTTGCCGAGCGCATCGACGGCGTTCTCGGCCAGACGGGCCGCTCTATCCTGACCCGGCTTCTCGGTGTCATCCTCGCCGCGCTCGCCGTGCAATTCGTCGCGGACGGCATCAAGGCGCTGATGGCTACCTAGAGCAGGGTTGCTGAGCATAACCTTCTGATACCTGCCGCACGGTTTCGAAAGCACCTGGATGTTATGCGGCCGGCATCTGATGGCGCGTCCGCAGAATTACCGCCTCAGAAATTGCCGTGGCTGGTGGTGTGCCTCACATCGCCGAAACGTCACCATCATGTCCACTCAGAACGGTATCTCGTCGTCGAGGTCGCGGGACGAACCGCCACCGCCGCCGCGTGGGGCACTGCCGCCACCGCCGCGCGACGCGTAGTCGTCGCCCGCACCCGCATAGCCGAAATCGGAACCGCCGCCCCGGTTCTGCCCGCCGGAAAGGCCGACCTGGCCGCCTTCAGCGCCCTGCCCGCGCGCATCGAGCATCTGCAACTCGCCACGGAATTTCTGCAGCACGATTTCCGTCGTGTAGCGGTCGTTACCCGTCTGATCCTGCCATTTGCGCGTCTGCAGTTGGCCTTCGAGGTAAACCTTCATACCCTTCTTGAGGTACTGCTCCGCGACCTTGGCCAGATTGTCGTTGAAGATCACGACGCTGTGCCACTCGGTCTTCTCTTTGCGTTCGCCAGAGTTTTTGTCACGCCAGCTTTCCGAGGTCGCGATACGCAGATTGACGACCGGATCGCCCGAATTCAAGCGTCGTATTTCGGGGTCAGCGCCCAGATTACCGACCAGAATGACCTTGTTGACGCTGCCCGCCATGATACTTCTCCACGCTCGTCCTAAACAATGAACTGTCGGCGCACATTATCCGAACAGCGCGCCCAGCGGGCGTCTAGCCTCGGATTGGCTTCAACCTGTCCACAGTTGTTTTGTACTGGTTTTGTTCACAGATTGCGAGTCGAAAATGTCAGGACCGAATGTGGATTTGTCAGGCCTTCGACGAACGCCTATGTTCACGTCATGCGACGCTCCCACCACATCATCGCTCTCGCCGTTGCAGGGCTCGTCAGCGGCGGACTGCTGTCCGACGTGCTCGCCAAGGACAAGACGCTCCTGAACAAGAACCTCCCAGGCGTCAACGCTCCTGAGCCTACCGTAAAGCCGCGGCAAGACAGCCTGCTACAAGCGTCGCCGGACGCGTACGGCGATCTAAGAGTGGGCAATTGGGATGTCAAAATATCAGGCTATACTCGGGTGGATATCGTGGTTGGTAATATTCCAGGCAACGGCCGCTAAAGGCCAGCGGCTACCCGCCCCTAAATGATAAGCCCTGCCGCGTTTGTTCCAACAGCGGTCAGGGCTCTGTTTCGGACTATAATCCGATCGCCGGAAACCAATTTCCAGCTTTATATTCGGGCGCTTCGCGGTATCAACCGACGACCCGACAGCGGTCTCTGATTGTAGGGTGAAACGACAGTTCTTACGTTCCGGATTTCATCTCGGTTGTATCACTGCCGATGGGCTCCTGCTCAGGCGCGGAGCCTTTTGGGACTGTCCGGTGGAGTCATGCCTTGCTCCCTTGCTAGCCAACCTGATCACTGAGCGTCTGCGGCGTCTCGCAGGCAGGCTTGATCGCCATCCTCAATAGCCACGCTGGCTAAGAACATTCCGATGACATTGGGAGTGTGCCAAGCCTCGTCTGCCCCGTCAACACGGGATCGTCCAATCGCGCAAAAAGTGATCGGGCGTAACACGGGGCATTGCCTTCACGGTAGTCGGCGAGAACCGGATTGGGCGCCTGAATTTGACCCTCACCTGATTTTGACCTGCGGGCTCATTCGCGAACAAAGACCCTGGTGAAAAGTGTCAGGAGGCTGTTCGGCCTTTGTTCTTTTTGCTTGCCCACCGCTCGCAAAGGCGCATAAATCCCAGGCGCGCGTGTGCCTCGACATGGCAGCGCGTGTACCTACATAAACGGATGCGGCGTGATATGGCCGCTCCCATATTCCATAGACAGCGACGGCGGAGCGGCATGGCCGACCACAAGTACATTTCGGTTCGTGGAGCTCGCGAGCACAATCTGAAGAATGTGGATCTGGATTTGCCCCGCGACAGCCTCGTGGTGATGACGGGCCTGTCCGGGTCCGGCAAGTCGTCGCTCGCATTTGATACGATCTATGCAGAGGGTCAACGCCGCTACGTCGAAAGCCTGTCGGCCTATGCACGTCAGTTCCTCGAGATGATGCAAAAGCCGGATGTCGACCAGATCGACGGCCTGTCACCGGCCATCTCGATCGAACAGAAGACGACCTCGAAGAATCCGCGCTCGACGGTCGGCACCGTCACGGAAATCTACGACTACATGCGCCTGCTGTTCGCGCGCGCCGGTGTCCCCTATTCGCCAGCAACCGGCCTGCCGATTGAAAGCCAGACGGTCAGCCAGATGGTCGACCGGGTTTTGGCGCTCGACGAAGCCACGCGCCTTTATTTGCTTGCGCCTATCGTTCGCGGTCGCAAGGGCGAATACAAGAAGGAACTGCTGGAGCTCCAGAAGAAGGGCTTTCAGCGAGTCAAGGTCGATGGCGCATTCTATGAAATCGCCGACGCGCCGGCGCTCGACAAGAAGTACAAGCACGACATCGACGTGGTGGTGGACCGCATCGTCTTGCGGGCCGATCTGGCGTCGCGCCTGGCGGACTCGATCGAGACGGCGCTGAAGCTGGCGGATGGACTTTGCGTCGCCGAATTCGCCGACAAGCCGCTGCCCGCCGACGAGACGGCGGAGGATTCAGCCTACAAGTCGAAGAACGAGACGCATGAGCGCATCCTGTTCTCCGAAAAGTTCGCCTGCCCGGTATCCGGCTTCACGATTCCGGAGATCGAGCCTCGGCTGTTTTCCTTCAACAATCCGTTCGGTGCCTGCTCGACCTGCGATGGCCTCGGCAGCCAGCGCGCGATCGATCCCGACCTGATTGTGCCGGATGAGAACGTGTCGCTACGCGATGGCGCCGTCAGCCCATGGGCGAAATCCACCTCGCCCTATTATGCGCAAACTCTCGATGCGCTCGGAAAGGTCTACGGCTTCAAGCTTGGCGACAAGTTCAGCTCCCTCACCGACGAAGCCAAGCAAGCGATCCTACGCGGCACCGGCGAGCGCGAGATCACCTTCCAATATGACGACGGCTTGCGCTCCTACAAGACGACCAAGACCTTCGAAGGTGTGATCCCGAACCTCGAACGCCGCTGGAAAGAGACAGAATCGGCATGGATGCGCGAGGAGATCGAGCGCTTCATGTCGGCTACCCCCTGCCCTGCATGCAATGGCTATCGCCTCAAGCCGGAGACGCTGGCCGTCAAGATCGCCGGCTTGCACATCGGCGAGGTCGCGGGCATGTCGATCCGCAAGGCCGACGCCTGGTTCACCGAGCTGCCGACACTGCTGAATGCCAAGCAGAATGAAATTGCGGTGCGTATCCTCAAGGAGATCCGCGAGCGCCTTCGCTTCCTCAACGATGTGGGGCTGGACTATCTCACCATGTCGCGTAACTCCGGCACGCTTTCGGGTGGCGAGAGCCAGCGCATCCGGTTGGCATCGCAGATCGGCTCCGGCCTGACAGGCGTGCTCTACGTGCTCGACGAACCTTCGATCGGCCTGCACCAGCGCGACAATTCGCGGTTGCTCGATACGCTGAAGCACCTGCGCGACCTCGGCAACACGGTGATCGTTGTCGAGCATGACGAAGACGCGATCCTCACCGCCGACTATGTGGTCGATATCGGGCCCGCTGCCGGCATCCATGGCGGCCAAATCATCGCGCGAGGCTCGCCCAACGAGATCATGGCCAGTCCGGCTTCGATCACCGGCAAATATCTTACCGGCGAGTTGGAGATCCCGACGCCATCCGAGCGGCGCAAGATTAAGAAGGGCCGCCGCATCAAGGTGGTCGGCGCGCGCGGCAACAATCTGAAGGACGTAACGGCGGAAATCCCGCTCAGCACGTTTACGGCTGTCACCGGCGTTTCCGGCGGTGGAAAATCCACGTTTCTGATCGAGACACTGTTCAAGGCCGCCTCGCGGCGCATCATGGGATCGCGCGAGCATCCTGCCGATCACGATCGCATCGAGGGATTGGAATTCCTCGACAAGGTCATCGACATCGACCAGTCGCCGATCGGCCGCACACCGCGCTCCAATCCGGCGACCTATACGGGCGCCTTCACACCGATCCGCGACTGGTTCGCCGGTCTGCCGGAGGCCAAGGCGCGCGGCTATCAGCCGGGCCGCTTTTCCTTCAACGTCAAGGGCGGCCGCTGCGAGGCCTGCCAGGGCGACGGCGTCATCAAGATTGAGATGCACTTCCTGCCCGATGTTTACGTCACCTGCGATGTCTGCCACGGCAAGCGCTATAATCGCGAGACGCTGGACGTGACCTTCAAGGGCAGGTCGATCGCCGACGTGCTTGATATGACGGTCGAGGAAGGCGCGGAATTTTTCGCGGCCGTGCCGGCCGTACGCGACAAGCTGCAGACGCTGGCCAAGGTCGGACTCGGCTATATCCATGTCGGCCAACAGGCCAATACGCTGTCAGGCGGCGAGGCTCAGCGCATCAAGCTTGCCAAGGAACTATCGCGCAAAGCGACGGGCAAGACGCTTTACATTCTCGACGAGCCGACGACCGGCCTGCATTTCCACGATGTGGCAAAGCTTCTGGAAGTGCTTCACGAACTGGTCGATCAAGGCAATACCGTGGTCGTCATCGAGCACAATCTGGAAGTCATCAAGACCGCCGACTGGGTGCTCGATCTTGGCCCCGAAGGCGGCGACGGTGGCGGCGAATTGGTCGCCTCCGGCACGCCCGAGGATATCGTCACCGAGCCACGCAGCTATACGGGGCACTTCCTGAGAGGTCTGCTGGAGCGTCGCCCAAAGACCCGTAAAGCCGAAGCGGCGGAGTAGTTGCTCCCGAGAGCCTGCAGCAGGTTGCAGCAACACTACTCGCTCACTTGAAAAATTGCCGTGGGGAGGAGAAGAGCATGACCGCATCCGGAAAAATCCGCGCCGGCATGGGCGGTTGGACATTCGAGCCATGGGAAGGCACGTTCTATCCGGACAAGCTGCCAAAGAAGAAGCAGCTTGAGTATGCGTCGCGGCAGGTGCCGACCATCGAGGTCAACGGAACCTACTATTCCGGCTTCACGCCCGCGACTTACGCAAAATGGGCGGCGGAAACGCCCAGCGATTTTGTCTTCTCGATCAAAGGCAATCGCTTTGTCACCAACCGCAAAGTGCTGGCCGAGGCCGGCGAGTCCATGGCCAAGTTCTTCGCGCAAGGTCTGGAAGAACTTGGCGACAAGCTTGGGCCGATCGTCTGGCAATTCGCAAGGACCAAAAAGTTCGATCCGGACGATTTCGAGGCATTTCTCAAGCTGCTGCCGGAAAAGCTACACGGTCGCGTCCTACGACACGTTCTTGAAGTGCGGCAGAGTTCCTTTGCGGTGCCAGAGTTCGTGGCGTTGGCGCGGAAATACAAGACCGCGATCTGTTACGCGCATCACCACGACTATCCGGAATTTGCCGATGTGACGTCGGATCTCGTCTATGCCCGCCTGCAGAAGGGTGAGGATTCGATCCCGACGGCATATGCGCCGGACGTTTTGGACAAATGGGCGGCCCGGGCGAGGCTATGGGCTGAAGGGAGCCAACCCGACGATCTACCGCTGGCCGATCCTTCCCGGAAGCCCGAGAAGCATGCGCGCGACGTTTTCGTTTACATTATCCACGAAGGAAAGTTGCGGGCGCCGCAAGGCGCGATGGCATTCATGGAGCGCGTGAAGTAGCCGCAGGCGGATCGCGGTTGATAGTCGCGGGCCATTGATCCGCGCGAAATGATTCCGGCCGCGACCGCTGAGGCGTTGCAACATAACCTCCCGGCTCGTTGACGGTGCCTTCATGCAGGCGTTGCGCAACCGAGCGGGCAGCAGCGGCCGAGCCTTCTTCGGAATAGAAATTTCCGCGAACATGCAGCGACGCCGCGATCAGCCGGATAAATGCGCTGACAAGCTCCGGATCCGGCTCGGTGGCTTCACGCCAGAACCTATCGAGCGGTACTGATGTTGTCAGGCCTGGAATGTCATAGATTGCAATTCCAAAGACCTTCACCGGCGTGCCCTGCTGAAGCGCGACGATCCCGGCTGTGGAGTTGATCGTCAGAACACCTTGAGATTGCGCGATCATTTGGCTGAGATTGCCGCCATCGACGTAGTGTACGCGCTTTCCGAGCTTCCTGGCCCGCGCCCTGTCCCGGATGTACCGCCTCCAGTTGATCAGATTGTTATCCAGCGGATGCACCTTGATCAACAGGTGTGACTTCTCGTCGGCGTTGTCAGCAAACGATTCTATCACTAGATCGATGGCTTCCCGCTGCGAGCGGAAAGTTGAATAGGCGCGGATCTGGTAGTCGGTCTCGAGCTGCAGCGGGAAGATGAAAAACGGCCGGCCATTCAATTCCATTTTGTTTGTAATCTTGAGCGTCCGCCTCACCTGGCCGCGCCCCCGTACCAGCCGCCAAATCCAGCCCGCATATTCCGCGAGAGGATGAAAGATCGCGTGCCAGCGGTAGTGCGGATAAAAGAACCAGAGGAAGACATTCGGCAGGTTGAACATCAGATCGTAGACCGCATCGGTCCAAAACGTATGGCTGTAGCGCTGCTGAAAATCCGGCTCGGGTAAACCGGCAGCTGCCTGCCGGATGATCTCCGGATCGATCGGGAAATGCGAGTTGAACCCGCTGCCGCCTTTCTCGATCCTGATCCAGTCGGGTCTGAGGTAGCCCATCTCTACCGCAAAGACCGGAATGCCACGATCCTTGGCCGCGGTAACAGCCGCAACGTGATGTGGCCTTTCCTCGCCAAGTAGAATGAGATCGGTAACACCCTCCCGATCCATGACGGATGCAACGTAGGCCGGCCAGTTTTCCAGGCGGCCGCGGTAGTTCATCGCCCCTGGCCGACGCCAAAACACCCAATCGCCCATACAAAGGTTTATCCTGATGCAGCGGTGGCCGAGTTTCTCAAGATTATCGGCAATCTTTGCGAACAGGTATGAAGACGGCCCCTGCAGGAACAGGAACGTCCGCGGGGTCGCCTTCTCCCCCTCCGCTATTATTCGCGATGTCGACGGCTTCATGCAGCCTCGGCTGCGATGTTGTGAAGGCCCGCAAGCCTCACCAAATCCGAAACGATGTTCCAGGGGGCTTTCTCGACAGGCACGAAGCTACGCTTCGCACGTTTTGCGGCGCGTGACATCGGAACGATAACATAGTCGGTGCGCGGGTCGGGGAAGGGATCGGCGAACGACTTGAGCACCGGCGCATGGTCGCCATAAAAGACCAGCCACGCCGGTCGTTCCATCCGATCCAGTTCGTCCGCGAGATAACCGAGTGCTGCATCCGAACGCTCCAGGATTGCAAGGTAAATCTCGACGGGGTCGACATTGGCGCCATGGCGGCCCGCATGCCATGGGCCATGGTTTTCCATCGACGCGGCAAACAGAAACTGCCCTTCCTTGCCATGATCGCCATCGCAATATTGAAGCAGCCGCTTGGACAGCGTCATATCCGAAACATAGGGCCCATCATGCTCCCGATCGTGGTCAAACGCATCGAGCATGACAAGCTCCTCGAAACCGAGGAGCGGCAGCGCCCGGTCTCGCGAAAAGAACTGCCTGTCGTAAGGATGCAGAAACCGGGTCGCCCACCCTGCCTGCCGGAATCGGCTCGGCCAGGCCACATCGGCATAGGTGCTGGCATTGAGATACGGATAGGTAGCGTCAGGACCCAGTTCGCTCGGCGGTAAACCGGAAATCACCGAAAACTCGGTACGCAGAGTGTAGCCGCCCTCGAATATGCTCGACATGCGACCCCACTCCGCGGCGCGTCGCCGCAGGCGATCGAGATTTGGCAGCGCCACCGACGACACGCCGAAGTGGCGCATGTCCATGAATGATTCCGATTGCCAAATCACAATGAGCGGGCTGCCTTCGCCAATCCGCCGGGCGACAGGGCTCTTGAATATCGTCTCGTCCGCGCCGGCGGGCGCTGGGGAGGCGAGTTTCGGTCTGTCGCCGAGCCATGCGAGGAAGCCAGAGACTACAGCAGTGAAGGCACCGACCCGAACGGTAAGCGCGTTGATATCGTCCGTTCCGATCAGCCTTGCAGAGAGACGTGAGGCAGCTTCCCGATAGCGCCCACTGAACAGCAATACCCAAGGCACGGCCGTCAGCAAGATCATTGCCGCTATCGGCAGGAAACCGGAACCCTGTGGAAACACCGATGGTTCAAACACATAGAAAAGCGCCGATGCTCCGAACACATACGTAAACGAGGCCAGCCAGAACGCGACATTCAGCCATGAGGCGTAGAACATCTCCTTGTGCCGAAACACCAGCAGCACCAATGCGATGTCCGAAAATACCAGCGCCTCGCGGATATACTCGAACTTCGCGCGCGAGATCAGCATGAAGATCGCAAACGTACTGACCGTACCGGCGAGTGCGTAAAGCGGGCGCCATGAGATCGAGAAGAAAAGCGCGTAGGTCAGCCCCACAAGCGTCAGGCGTGCGAGCCAATCAACGCCTGTCGCCGCGAAAGTCTGCTGGCGTGTATTGGCCGCGCGCGCTTTGGCGGGCATGGCAAAGCGATCGACGACGCTCGAAGCAATCCCGGCCCCAAGAAAGCCTGCCAGCACCAAGATCAAGGAATGTCCAAAAAGTGCCAACTAAAGCCAGTTCCCCTATGGCAGCCAACTGGGCGCCCGGATTTGCTGTTCTTGGATGGCCTGCGCGTTTCGAATACACGCCATCGGGCGGGTGTTCGCAATTTTCGAGGAGCAAATCAAGACGAGCCGCCCGAATATCCCTTGAAAACCCGGGAACGCAAAATTGCCGCCGGAAAGACGCCGTGATAACCACCACTTTTTGAGGTGCTGGCAGTGGCGCATACGATCATAACGGGCGGATCAAGCGGCATTGGCGCAGCGCTCGCTGAAGCCAGCGCGGCGCGCGGCAACGATGTCTCGCTGATCGCTCGAAGCGAGCTACCACTTCAGAAACTGCGCGACGAGTTGGCTGCGCGCTTCGGCGGCCGCCGTTTCCACATTGAAGCCGCCGACGCTGGAGATGGCGCGTCGATCCGAGCCGCCATCCAGCGCTGTGAGGCGGCGCTTGGCCCTTGCGATACATTGGTGACGTCCGCCGGTATTGTCATTCCGGGAACGTTTGAGGCACTGCCGTCTGAAGCCTTCGAGAGCCAGATTCGCACCAACCTGTTTGGCACGGTCAACGCGGTTCGCGCGGTCTATGCCGGCATGCGTGAACGGCGGCGCGGCAAGATCCTGATGCTGGGCTCCAGCGCCGGATTGATCGGCATATACGGTTACACCGCCTACTGCGCGTCGAAATATGCGGTGGCCGGCTTCGCCGAGGCGTTGCGGGCGGAGGCGCGGCCATTCGGTGTTGCCGTCTCCATCTGCTTTCCGCCAGACACCGAAACACCGCAACTGCAAGCCGAACTGCCCCTGCGCCCCAAGGAGGCGCAGGCGACGATCGGCGCCGCTGGAGTTTGGACGGCCAACGCGATCGCGAGCGCGGCGCTCAGTGGCCTCGAGCGCGGGCGCTTTGCGATCTATCCAGGCGCGCAGCTGAAGTTGCTCGGCGTGTTCGGCTCGGTAGCCATGCCGGTTCTGCGGCTCTGGTTCGACCGCAAGATCGCAGCCGCGCGAAAGACCTCGGGCAGATAACTGTTATCCTGCCAGTAAGGCCTCCACCTCGGCCAGGCTTGGCATTGACGGCGCCGTTCCCGGCCGTGTGACTGAAATGCCGGCCACGGCGCAACCGAAGCGGACCGCCCCCAAAGGATCCAAACCCCGAGAAAGTCCGGCGGCGAAGCCGCCGTTGAAGGCATCGCCAGCACCGGTCGTCTCGACAACAGGTCCGGCGGAGAAAGCCGGAATCAACTCGGAATGACGACCATCGTGAAGCAACGCGCCCCTCTCGCCCAAGGTGATCAGTGCCGCTCCGGCACCCTTGTCCAGCAGCTTCGCAGCGGCTCGGCGGGCATCGGCGACGGTCTCTACCCTGATGCCGGTCAGTTCCTCCGTTTCGGTCTCATTCGGCGTGATGTAATCGCATATGGCAAAGATGTTCTCGGGCAGCTTCGAAGCCGGTGCGGGATTGAGGATTGTAGTGACCCCGGCGGCCTTGGCAATTTCGAGAGCGCGGAAAGCAGCAGCAATCGGTTGTTCCAGCTGGGTGACGAAAACACCAGCTGAGCAGATCAACCCGGCATTCCGATCGATATCGGCGGGCGAAATGAGCATCGCCGCGCCGGGCGATACGATGATCGCATTGTCGCCCGTTTGGTCGTCGACGAATATATAGGCCGCCCCGGTGTAGCTCTCCGGCGTTTCGATAACCGCCGGCTTCACGCCGGCATCCCTCCACGTCGCCATGGCCATATCGGCGAAAGGGTCTCGGCCAAGCCTTGTTATGAAGCTGACATCGGCGCCAAGACGACCGGCCGCCACAGCCTGGTTTGAGCCCTTGCCGCCTGGCCCCAGCTTGAAGCCGCTGCCCAGGATCGTTTCGCCCATGCGCGGCTGCCGCTCGGCGCGGTAGGCTGTATCGGCGACAAACACACCCAGGATGACGATCGGCTTTCCGCTCATCGAATTACGCCGCATCTGGTGGAATGACGCCCTTGCGGAAGGCAAAGCATCCGTAGAAGCGGCGCTCGCCCGTCTGGATCACGCAGTAAGCCTGCTTGGAGCGCTCGTAGAAGGCATAGCGCTCGATCGCAATCATCGGCCAGGATTTGCCTTCGGCGGAATCGATCTGCTTCTGGACCTCGCTCTGCACAAGGGGGACTTCATCCGGCTTGCCGACGACCTCCATCCGGGCGGCAGCGTCATCGACGAACGTATCCAGTGGAAAGATCGACAGAACCGCCTTGGCGACCTCGGCTGCCGTGGCATCAATCCGCAGCAGCTTGCCGAGGCGCGTCTGTCGCGCGACAGAATGAGCCGGAAAATTCGTGTCGGCGATGATCAGATCGTCACCGTGCCCCATCGCGCGAAGCGCGTACAGCACATCGGCATTGAGAAGCGGGTTGATACCCTTCAACATACTACCTCCCGATTACAAGTGATCCGCGACAACCTATGACTTCCTGCCAGCCATGCGGATCGCGGAAATGGACGAATGCGATCGTGGACGATGAGCAGCATGTCCGCCGCCGAAAAACCTTCATGGAATTCCCCCTCGAGCAGTTTGATTTGAGCATGCTAGCAACCGGGGAAATGCCTGTCCAACCTCTCACCGTACTTTTGGTCTTACCAGATTGTGATAGTGTCCCGGCAAATCGCTGGGAGGAGCAGATGGCATGAAAGTTCGGCACTTTGACCGTATCGGCAATGGTGGGCTTGATTTCACCGAACTTGGCTTCGGAGCCGCGCCACTCGGCAACCTGTATCGTCCGGTGGCCGATGACGATGCACATGCGGTTTTGGAGGCAGCGTGGGCCGCCAGCATCCGGTATTACGACACCGCACCGTTCTATGGGCTGGGATTGTCCGAAGTTCGCTTGAACCGGTTTCTGCGCGGCAAGCCGCGTGACAGCTACGTGCTGTCCACCAAGGTCGGAAGGCTCATGCGGCTGTCTCCGCCGGAGCAGCGCGCCGGCATCGGCAAGTTCTTCGATACGCCATCACGGCGCGAGGTGTTCGACTACAGTCGCGACGGCATACTGCGGTCTATCGACGACTTGCTGGAGCGGCTCGGCGCCGATCGCATCGATATTCTCTTTGTCCACGATCTCGATGTCTACACGCACCGCAGCCAGGAGAAGGCCGACACCTATCTCGATCAATTCATGAAGTCGGGCTACGACGCGCTTATCTCGCTGCGCGATCAGGGTGTCATCAAGGCGATCGGCGGCGGTATCAATGAGTGGCAGATGGCGCAGGTGCTGGCGGAACGCGGCGATTTCGACCTCTTCTTGCTCGCTGGGCGCTACACGCTGCTGGAACAGGAGGCGTTGGACAGCTTTCTTCCGCTTTGCCAGAAGCGCGGCATCGGCATTGTGCTTGGCGCGCCGTACAACTCAGGCATATTGGCGACAGGGGCTGTACCCGGCGCATATTATAATTACGAGGAAGCGCCGAAGCCCATCGCAGACCGTGTCAACCGCATCGAGGCGGTTTGCAAACGCCACGGTGTTAGGCTGATCGAAGCGGCACTACACTTTGTGCTTGAGCATCCGTCGGTGGTTTCGGTCATTCCAGGTGGCCAACGGGTGGCGGAAGTTGAGAGCAACGGCTCCCTGCTCGACAAGGACATTCCCGCGTCGCTGTGGGCCGACCTGAAGGCCGAGGGGCTGTTGCGGGAGGATGCGCCGACCAGCTGAGGCTCATGGCGCGAGAGCCCTCGCCCGAAGCGGCAGGATCACGCGCTACCACGCCCGCGAATTGCAGAGATGCGGGTGGCGTGGCAATCCGACACTGGCCCCAGCACTGGACGCGATGATAAGCTGGCCGCCTCAATGGTTGGAGACTTCATGCGCGCCGTTTTCGTTCAGCTTCAATGCGTTCCAGGCAAGACTTATGAGGTCGCTGACGCGCTCTACGAGCGCGAGGTCGTCTCCGAGCTCTATTCGACAAGCGGCGACTACGACCTGCTGATGAAGGTCTATGTCGACGAGGGCGTGGATATCGGCAAATTCATCAATGACAATGTCGCGAACGTTCCGGGTATCGTCCGGTCGCTGACGACGCTGACCTTCAAGGCATTTTGACCGAAGACGCGCGGCGTTCGGCACGCCGGGCCGCGATCTGGCGCATCGCGGCAACGCGCCGGCGGCAGATCTCGTTGCGCATGGCCATCAGGTGCAACGTGAAGAACAGCGCGGTGAAGCCGAGCGCCATGACCAGCAGCGGCCAGAGCAGGCTGGGATGGATGGTCGGGCCATCGAGGCGCAGCACCGACGCCGGCTGGTGCAGGGTGTTCCACCACTCGACAGAAAACTTGATGATCGGGATGTTGATGAAGCCGACCAGCGTGATGATCGCGGCCGCGCGGGCCGAGCGAGCGGGATCGTCCAACGCCCGCGTCAGCGAGATAATGCCGAGATACATAAGGAAGAGAACGAAAACCGAGGTGAGGCGCGCATCCCACACCCACCAGGTGCCCCACATCGGCTTGCCCCAGATCGACCCGGTCAGCAGCGCGAGCGCGGTAAAGGCAGCGCCGATCGGTGCGGCGGATTTCAGCGCAACATCCGCCAGAGGGTGGCGCCATACCAGCGTGCCGAGCGCCGAAAGCGCCATCAGCGTGTAGCACATCATCGACAGCCACGCGAAAGGCACATGGATATACATGATGCGCACCGTAATGCCCTGCTGGTAGTCCTCGGGCGCGACGAAGGCGAGATACAGGCCCAGTGCAAGTACGATCGCAGAGACGGCAGCCAGCCAAGGCACCAGCCTGTCCGCCAATGCCAGGAACTTCGTCGGATTGGCCAACTCGGCCAGCCACCCAAATCGGGAAGCGGTCTGTCTCGGCGTGCTGGTTTCGCTCATCGCCTTCTAATAGCCGCGCTCAGGTCTGGCTGCAACGCGACCTGCGGGCACAGGCTACCCGTTTCCCGGATCAAGCGGCGGCGACTTCCTGTATCGAAATGCGGCTGACGCGACGGACTTCCTCGTCCGTGAGCAGGCCGCCGGCGCGCAGTAGCGCCGCAAAACGGCCATTGGTCGCCGCGAGCTCGGCAAAGCCACCCTTCTCGATGACGCGCCCCTTGTCCATGAAGATGACCATGTCGGCATCGCGGACGGTGGTCAGGCGGTGGGCGATGATAAAGGTTGTGCGGTCACGGCGCAGCCCGTCGATGGCGTCCTTGACGCGCGCTTCCGTCTCGACGTCAAGCGCACTCGTCGCCTCGTCGAGCACTAGAATCGGTGCGTTCTTGAGGACGGCGCGGGCAATGGCTACGCGCTGACGCTCGCCACCGGACAAGCGGCTGCCACGTTCGCCGACGCGTGTATCGTAGCCGTCGGTCTTCGACAGGATGAACTCCTGCGCGGCGGCAGCCTCGGCTGCGGCATGCACCTCGTGGTTCTTCGCACCGTCGCGGCCGATGCGGATGTTTTCCTCGATCGAGCGGTCGAACAGCCCGGCGTCCTGGAACACCGAGGCGATCGACTGGCGCAGCGAGTGCTTCGTCACCGTGCGCGTGTCCACGCCGTCGATCAGGATGCGGCCATGGGTAGGCGCATGAACGCGCTGCAGCATGTTGATGAGGGTGGTTTTGCCGGCGCCGGTCGGCCCGACGATGGCGATCGTCTGCCCCGCCTTCACGGCGAACGAAACATCGTCCAGCCCTGCGCCTGAATTCGGGAAAGCGAAGCTGACATCCTCGAAGCTGATGTGGCCTTCAACGTTGGTGAGTTCGACAAGGCCTTCCGGCTCGAGGGCTTCCGCAGAGACGTCCTCAAGGTCATAGAAGGCTTCCAGCTTGGCACGGGCTTCGAAAATCTGGTTCACGAAGGCCGAAACCTGATCCAGACGGCTAATCATCAGCGTGGCAAAGCCGGTGAAGGCGATGATGTCGCCGATGCGCAGCTGGCCCTTCGAGACCATCCAGGCGCCAATCAGGATAACGATCATCATCGACAGCGTCGACGCAAGTCGATGCAGCGCGCTGGCCAGCGCCCACCAGTCGAGCACAGGAAACTGCGCGGCAAGCAGCCTGCTGCGTGTAGTCGCGCAGCGCCTGCGTCTCCTGGGTGACGCGGTTGTAGCTTTGGAGAACAGTCACGTTGCTGACCGAATCCGTCACATGCGAGAAAACGTCGTGGTAGTGCTTTTCGACTCGTGACTGTCCATCCTTGGTCTTGCGCATCACTAGGCGGCCAATCGCCAGATAGGCCACGGCGAGAACGCCGAGCACCATCGACATGCGCGCATCCATGGAAATCGCGGTCGGGATCAAAAGTACAAGCGCGACGGCCGTGGACAGATGCGTGCGCATAAACTCCAGCCACAGGCTGAACAGCGTCTCGACAGCGCGCAGCAGCGTGTGCAGTGCGTTGGAGGTGCCGCGCTTCTGGTGCCACGACAGCGGCATGGAAATCACGCGCTCGAACGCATCGCACAACACGGCAACGCGGCGCGCGTGCGCCAGCCGGTCGGCGCCGCGAGCTACGAGCACAAACGCTATGATGTTGAAAATGCCCAAGCCAGCCCAAAGGGCGAGCGAATCCAGCAGGTCATCCTTTTCGGCAATGGCATCGATGATCTTGCCGAACAGCACCGGCTCGGCGATCGTCACCATGCCCAGCGCGATATTGGCCGCGCAGATCAGCGTGACCTTTTGCCTTTCCGCCGCGAGGTATCGCAGCGCCCGCCAATAAACTTCGAGCAATGACACGCTACTACCTCACCGGTGGCAAATTGTGCGCTGCAGCAATTGTTCACAAGTACCGACTGCCACGTCACACTTCAATGCCCCTCAACCGCCCTGGTTCCGTTTCTTGAACAAAAAATCGCAATCTTCTGCAATTTTTTGTGATCATATAACGGATTGAGATATAAGGAAAAATGACGCGTCTGCGGCGAAATCATGGCAATCACAGGCCATTTTCGTGAACTCACTTACGTCTACTGCGCAAAGGCACCACGTTGGGCGCGCCTGCGATCGGGTCCGGCACTTTGATGTCGAAGGATAAGCCCTTCAATTTCTTGCCATTCACTTCGATCGCCGGAGTTTTTCCTCCCGGCTTCCTCGACACGCGGATGCGATAGGTCTCGCCAGCAAGTGTGAGCGTCGCCGAATAGCCATCCCATTCGTCCGGCAGCGCCGGATCGACAACGATCTCGTTAGCCTTTCGCGTGATGCCGAGGATCGCTTCTACCGCAGCGCGGTATAACCATCCGGCCGACCCCGTGTACCAGGTCCAGCCCCCTCGCCCGCCCTTATCGCCCGAATAAACATCGGCAGCGACCACATAGGGCTCGACGCGGTAGCGTTCGGCGGCAGCCTCGTCACCGGCATGTGTAACCGGGTTGAGCATCTGGAAGCATCGCCAGGCGTCATTCGCCCTGCCCATCCGCGCCAGCGCGATGACGAACCAGGTCGCCGCGTGAGTATACTGCCCACCATTCTCACGAACGCCCGGCGGGTAGCTCTTGATGTAGCCGGGCTCGTTTTCCGTCTTCGAGAATGGCGGCGTGAACAGCTTGACGATACCGAGGTCCGGATCGACCAGCCTGGCGAAGGCCGAATCCATGGCCTTCTCGGACTGCTCCTTGTCGCCGCCGGCCAGCACGCTCCACGATTGCGCGATGGAGTCGATCTGGCATTCGTCGGACAGATGCGATCCGAGCGGAGCGCCGCTGTCGAAGCTGCCGCGTCGATACCACGCGCCGTCCCAGGCGTTGGTTTCCAGCGCCTTCTTCAGCATCCTGGCATGCGCATCCCACTTCTTGGCGCGGGACGCGTCGCCGCGCGCCTTTGCCAGCGGCGCGAAGTCGCCAAGGGTCTTGAGCAGGAACCAGCCCAGCCAGACGCTCTCGCCCTTGCCGTGTTCGCCGACGCGATTCATTCCATCGTTCCAGTCGCCGCCGAGAATAAGCGGCAGGCCGCTGGCCGCTGAGCGCACGATCGCCAGATCGAGCGCGCGGGCGCAGTGCTCATAGACCGTCGCGGTCTCGCGCGTCGGCTCGGGCGTAAAGAAGGCATCGTGTTCGCCTTCCTTCAGCAGCGGCCCCGAAATGAACGGCGCAGTGCGATTAAGGATGGAGTCGTCGCCCGTCACCTCGACGAAATAGGCGGCGGCATGGGCAAGCCAGACAACGTCGTCCGAGATCATCGTGCGCACGCCCGCGCCAGTGCGCGGCAGCCACCAATGCTGAACGTCGCCTTCGAGGAACTGGCGGCCCGCGGCGTTGAGTATCTGCTCCTTGGCGAGGTTCGGATCGTGCAGAAGGAAGGCAAGCGTGTCCTGCAGCTGATCGCGGAAGCCATAGGCGCCGCTCGCCTGATAGAAGGCCGAGCGCGCGCGGATCCGGCAGGCGATGCTCTGATAGGGCAGCCAATGGTTGACCATGGCGTTGAGCGCCCCATCGGGCGTCTCGACCTGCAAGGTGCCTAGGAAGCCGCGCCAATTCTGCTCGTTCTCCGCCAGGCGCTCGTCAAAGTTCTTTGCGCGGCTGCGGGCGACCAGTGCGCTGGCCTCCCGCGAAGACGATGCATCCCCCAGCAGCCACAACAGCGTCTCCTCCCCGCCGGCGGCGATTTGGACTTCGCGTGACATCGCAGCGCAGGGATCGACGCCAGCCTCAACCTTGCCGGACAGCGCCGCTCCGTTGGCGACCGATGCTGGCCACTCCACCGAACCGTCTGACCCCAAAAACTCGGCGCGGTCGGTCGTAACCGATGCCGACTTGGTATCGCTTGCCAGGAACGAAACCCGATCGGCGAAATCGAGGCTGTAGGGATTGCGTGCCAGCAGTGCGCCTGTATCGGCGTCGACTGCAGCAACGATATTTGGCGCAGAGCGAGGGCGATTGTTGCCAAGCAGCCATTCCGCATAGGCATAAACCGTCAGCTTCGCTGGCAGCGAACCGGAATTGCGGATCTTCATCCGCATGACCTTCACCGGATCGACCGGGTCGACCAGTTGCGCGAGCTCGACAGTGAGCGACCCGCGCTTCACGGTGAATGTGCTGACGCCCTGGCTGTGCCGGGCTTCGTAGTTGGCGGAACCATCGCGGGCGACAGCCGCGAACGGCGAAAACACTTTGCGATTCGCATGGTCGTAGACATAGATCGCCTCACCGGGTCGGTTGGAGACAGGATCGTTCGACCAAGGCGTAACCTGGAAGTCGCGGCTGTTGCGGCTCCAGGTGAAGGACGCGCCCTCGGCAGACGTGTGGAAGCCGAACGTGGCGTTCGAGATAACGTTGACCCAAGGATGCGGCGTCGAGCGGGTGCCGGTCAGGCGAACGACGTAGTCGGCGCCGCCTCGGGCAAACCCGCCATAGCCGTTCCATTGATCCAACCCGGTGCCGTCAGCGGCAACGTCGTGCCTTTCGACCAGCTTCTGGACGGTGGCACGAACAGGCGAAACGATACCACCTTCAACGCTTGTGCGGGTTATGTCGCGGGCCTGTATCTCCGCGGCTTCCGCCCGCTCGACCTGGTCGAAAACCGGACCGTTGCGTGTGTGCAGCACGATGCGCGCCACCGCCAGCAGCGTGCGGTAGGAGTCCTCGTCCATAAGATCGCGGCGGACTGCAAATATGTGCTGGCGAGGTCCGAGTTCGCTGCCCCGCAAGCGGCTGTTATCGCAAAGCGATTCAATCGCCTGCTGCAAGTCCTGCACGTAGGACGATGCCTGCTCGTTGACGATCACCAGATCGGCAAGCATCCCCCTCGAGCGCATATACTCCTGATAGCGCAGCGACTGCGCCACGATCTCGAGATCGGCGACATCGCCGATGCGGAGCGCGAAAATCGGGAAATCACCGGATATCGCCATCGGCCAAAGAGCTGATTGCTTGCCCAGGCCGGCGGCGATGCTCTCGGGCGCAGCGCGCAGATTTGCGTCTGGATAGATCAAATAGCGCGCGAGCCTTTGGATGTTCGCCGCATCGGCAAGATTCAGGCCCATATGGCGTGTCTGCACCTGCGACCGAGTCCAGGAAAGCATGGCCTGGCGGGCAAAGCTGTCGGGATGGTCGAGCAAGGCTACCGCCGATTCGATCTCGGCCCGGTTCGCCCCGACAATCGTCCAGAATGTCAGCCGCACCTTCTTGTTGGCCGGCACGCGAACGCGGCGGCGCAGCGCTATGATCGGATCGAGGACGAAGCCGGAATGGCCGCCGAGTGTCGCGCCACGATCCAATGCCGCTGGATCGGCGATGGTACGACCGCGGCCGATAAAGGCGCGCCGGTCGGTCTCCGCCTCGGTGTCGCGGGCAACGCCCGACGCGTCGGTGACGAAATGAGCCGCTTCGATGTCCGGCTCTCCCGGCGAACGCTTGTTGCGCCGTGCGAAGATGACGTTGCTACCCCTGGAAATCTCGGTTTCCACGAACATTTTGGAGAAGGCGGGATGCGCACTGTCGGATGCCTCGAACGCTAGGGCGATTTCGGCAAATGACGTGACTTCGATATGGCGGTCTGTGTCGCCGTCATTATGCAGCGTGACGCGGCGTCCCTCGCCATTGCCTTCCGAAACGACGATGCATTCCACTTCCGAGCGCAGCGTGCCGACCGATTTCGAGAACGTCGCCTTGTCGTCGGTGAAGTGTGTGAAGGTACGCTCGCCATCGGCGCGGCGCGGCGCGGACGTTGCAGACCACCATTCCTCGGTCGAGACATCCCGAAGGAAGATAAAGGTGCCGTCACGATCCTCGGTCGGATCGCCACGCCAGCGGGTGATCGAAAGGTCGTTCCAACGGCTGTAACCAGTGCCTGTCGCCGTCACCATGACCGAATAGCGGCCGTTGGACATGACATTGGTGGAGCGCAGCGCGTGTGCCGGATTGAGGATGGTGCGGCTGTCGGGCGCCGTCTCCTCCTTCTCGACAGCCACCGCATCATCGGCTTCGGTGCGGACCGTTGCGACTGGAATGTTGCGCGGTGCCTTCTCCTGGAGCAGCAGTTCGGCCGCCTCGATCACCGGATCGCTGTGGAAGCGGTCGCGCATTCGCCCTTCGAAAATAGCGTTGGCGACCGCCACGATCGACATGCCGGAATGATGCGCCATGTAGTTGAACACAACGGCATGGTCCGTGCCTTCCGGTACGCGCTGCGGCGTATAGTCGACCGCGTCGTAGTAGCCAAAGCGCCCGAGTGCACCGACAGCCTTCAACCGCTCAAGGTTGCGCGTCGCTTCATGGGGCATGAACTGCGCCGCGAGGATCGTTGCGTAAGGCGCAATCACGGTGTTCTGCGCAAGCCCGCGCTTGAGACCGAGGCCCGGCACGCCGAAATTCGTATACTGGTAGGTCATTTCCCGGTCGCGCGCGTTATAGGCGGCTTCCGAAATGCCCCATGGGATTCTCTTCGAGCGCGCATATTGCATCTGGCGCTCGATAATCAGGTTATTGGTCTGGTTGAGAATGCCGCCCCGCGGCTCCTTCATCACCAGCGGCGGCATCAGGTACTCGAACATCGAGCCCGACCAAGAAAGCAGCGCTCCCCGGAAACCGATCTCGACGATCGGTCGCCCAAGCCGGAACCAATGTTCGGTCGTGATGTCGCCCTTGGCGATGGCGAACAGGCTGGTTAGGCGCGCTTCCGAGGCGAGCAAATCGTAGCAGCTCTCGTCAAGCTGGTGCTGTTCGACTCGGTAACCGATGGACAGCAGCTTGCGATCCTGCCGCAGCAGGAACGAGAAGTTCATCTCGAAGGCGTACTTGCGGGTACGCTCCCGCAGCTCCAGCAGCTTGACGCGAAGATCCTCGACGGTTTTGTCGTCGCTATGCGCGTCATGGACATGCGCCTCGCAGGTGTCCTGCAGCTTCTCGGCCCAGGCGGCCAGGATCTCGCTGCGCTGCGAAGCCACTTCGGTGTGGATCGCCGCAGCCAGCTTGCGGATTTCACCGGCGAGTACGCTCAGATTAATCGTGCGGATCGAGGCCATTTCCGGCTGACCCTTGATCGTCTCGACGGCGCGGCGAACGCCCTCGATGCGATCGCGCAGGCGCTGGCGCAAGGGCCGCAGCTGTCGGCGATCGTCGGGCAGTTCGTCGAGGCTCTCTTCGAGGATCGTCACGGTATCGAGCAATCCGTCGGACTCGCCTTGTAGGTGCACGGAAGGCGCCTCGGCCCATTCCGAGCAAGCGGCAGCGACCGTGACGAGGTGACCGGCGAGGTTGCCGCTATCGACCGACGACACATAAAGAGGATAGAGCGGGTGCAGGGTCTGGGTGTCGTACCAATTGTAGAGATGGCCCTTGAAACGCTCCATCCGCTCGATTGTCGACATCGTCTCATCGATGCGCTTGACGGCTTCGGACAGGCTGATCCAGCCGAAATCGCGGGCCGACACCACCGACAGAAGATAGACGCCGATATTGGTGGGCGAGGTTCGCTGCGCCACGACAGGCAGGGGCGTTTCCTGGAAATTATCCGGCGGCAGCATGTTGTGCTGAGCGGTGACGTGAGCTTCGAAAAAAGCCCAAGTGCGGCGCGCGATCACCCGCAAGGTTTTGCGGTTGGCGTCAGTGACGCGCAGGCGGTCCTCGGTCTCCGCCGAGCGGCTGATCAACCATGCGAAGGCCGGCGATCCCGCCCAAAAGATCGCGAAGAAAAATGCCACGAAGGCTCCGGTGGAATCGGCGGCGACCGGTACGATGAGGCCTATGGCGGCGACGATGATCGCGCCATACATCATCCGGTAATAGGAAAGCAGCGTGTTGTCGCCATACTTGTGCGCCTGCGACGCCGTGCGCCATTCAAGCATGCGCTTGCGGCTGACGAACAGCCTGTAGAGCGTGCGGATGATCGCGTCCGCCATCATCCAGGCGGTATGCGCCATCAGCACGATCTTGAGCGCCACCAATGCCGTGCCGAATACCGTGTCACGGAACAGTGCGTTGAAATGGCCGCGCGCAGTCGTGTCGACGTTCTTCGGCAGGATGGAGTTCACGATATCGAAGGTGGGCGACATGAACAGGGTGAGGATCAGCAGCGCCTGCCATTGCGCGGCCTGCGTGAACGGCAGCAGCGTCCAGCCGGTGATCGCCGCCAGCACCCAGAAGATCGGGGTGATCGAGCGGCGCAGATTGTCGATCATTTTCCAGCGCGACAGCGCCGGAACACCCGATGCCGGGTCGAACATGAAGCGCAGCAGCTGCCAGTCGCCGCGCGCCCAGCGGTGCTGACGCGATGCATCCACCGAATACCGGGTCGGATAATCTTCGACCAACTCGACATCCGTTACGAGGCCTGCGCGGCTGTATGCGCCTTCCAGAAGGTCGTGGCTGAGAACTGTGTTCTCAGGGATCTTGCCGTTCAGCGCCGCCTCAACGGCGTCGATGTGATAGAGCCCCTTGCCGGTAAAAGTGCCCTCCCCGTAGACGTCCTGATAAAGGTCGGAGACAGCAAAGACATACGGGTCGAGGCCGCGATTGGCCGAGAAGACACGCTGGAAGAACGACGCTTCGTCGCCTGTGGTCAGCGAAGCGGTGACGCGCGGCTGCAGGATCGAATAGCCGTGCGTCACCTTGCCGGAAGCAATGTCGTACTCCGGACGGTTCAGCGGATGGCAGAGCTTGCCGACAAGCGCTGTGACTACGTCGCGGGTCATCTTGGTATCCGCGTCGAGCGTCATCACATGGACGAAACTGCTCGGCAGCGGCTGGTCGGTGGGCAGGAACGTCGTATCGGCATCGCCGCGCAGCAACATGTTGAGTTCATGCAGCTTGCCGCGCTTGCGCTCCCAACCCATCCAGCAGCCTTCAACCTCATTGTAGAGGCGGCGGCGGTGCAGGATGTAGAATCTGGGCGCACCCTCGGACGGATATGTTTCATTAAGGCGGGCGATCTCGGCGCGGGCGTAGTCGAGGATTTCGCGATCCGCCGCGCTCTGTTCGGTATCGCTGTCCGGCCAGTCTGAAAGCAGCGCGAAATGCAGCGCGCCCTTCATGTTGGCGAGGTGGTGAACCTCCAGCGTACGGACGCTTTCCTCGACATCGTCGCGTGAATTGATCAGCGATGGCACTACAACCAGGGTACGAGCCTCGGCCGGAATGCCGTCTTTGAACTCGTAACCCGGCAGGCGCGTCGGCTCCATAAAGAGGAGCACGACAGTGTTGAATATCGCCAGCGCGCCTTCGCTTGCGGGCACGGCAAACAGCACCAGCATGAGTGCAATTGCCCAGGCCGGCGTGCCGATGCCAGCCAAGGCGTTGGCCGTTGCGGCCAGCATGATCAGCGTCAGGACGAGAACCGGCAGGACGATGCCCAGCCAGCCACTGGCGCAGAAAGCGCGCACAAAACGGCGTCCAAAGCCTGGCCTGTAGCCGATCGCTTTTTCAAGCTCGGGACGGCGCTCGCCGACGAGGAAGAAGCCGACATCGGTGCCGTCCGGCTTGCCGGGCAGATCGACCGACGTGCCGGGTGTGCCGGAGAAACCCGCGAGTTCCGTTGCCTGCTGGGCAACCTCGAACTCCGAACAATTCGAGCGGCGCGCCAGTTCCTCGATCTCGCCGCGATACTGGTTGCGCGATTCGAAATCGAGCGCCGCATAATCGCTGCGGTCACGCAGCAGTTCGTCGATTCGGCTGACGTCCTCGAACCATTCCGACCACTCAACATCGTTGATGAGCCGCAAGCCGCGGATGATGTTGCCCGCGGTGACATTGCCGCTCGACAGCGTCTGGTGCTCGCCCAGCGTGATCTGCTCGGCGTCGGAACCGGATTTCTCCAGTTCCTCCTCCAGCCAGACCAGCGCCTCGCCCGCATTCTGCGAGCCGTCGCGCAGGCGATAGAGAAGCTGCGTGGCAAAGGTGGTGTCGCGGGCGTGAGTCAGATATCGCGCCATGATGCTGCGGCGATCTTCGCCATCGCCGGAAGCCAGCACCCGGTCGGCAACGTCATTGGCGATCTGGCGCATCTCGCGCGCCCGCTTTACGCGAACCGCGATGCGCCGCAGATTCTCGACCAAAACAAAGCGCAGAAGCGACGGCAGCGCCCAGAGTTCACCGATCTTGAGCGGCTCGACGCTCTGATAGCCATCGACCAGTGCCTTCAGCATCTGAGAGGAAACGGCGCTGTCGGAATGCGCCACGTAGACCCAGGCGAGCGCCAGCGCTCGAGGTACTTCCCCACCGCCGGGAAGCTTCATCACCGGCAACTGCCGATAGAATCGCTGCGGCAGATCGCGCTTGATCTGGAATATGGTCTCCTCAACAAGGTAATTGTTGTCGAGCAGCCATTGTGCCGCCGGCGTTATCGGCTCGCCACGCGCCTGCGCGGAGTTTGTCGAACGATAGGTTTCGAGAATCTTCGCGGCATTGTCACGATGGCGCGCCTGGAAGTCGAATGACTCAAGCCCGTTGAAATTCAGGATCTCGTTGCGCGCCAGGCTCACGCCCAGCGTATGCAGCCGGTCCTCCTGCAGGAAAATCGCACGGATGGGCTGCTCTGCAGCGGCAGGAAACAGCGGCATCGCGGTCTTGGTCTCTGAGGGCCTGGCCTGAATATTCATAAAAAGACGGATTCCACTCACACCAAAACAGGCCGCGACGACGCCGTGACCTAACGAGCGCTAAACCGATTCAGATTCGAAAGGTTGCATTGCAACACCAGCCGACCCGTATTCAGCCGCGACACAATGACTTTAGAAATTCGGCGGCTCAAGCACAATGCCGATATCGCCCAACCCCGTCCGGTCGAGGATGCAAAGCGTTTGGATTTTGTCTTTTTCGTGTTGGCGGCAGCGGACGGAGGATGTTGCCGGAGATGTGCTAACCCGAGCGCAGGTTTATAACGTAAATCAAAGACATATCCGGGCTTTGGAGCTTTGCTGTCAATGGCTCGCCGGTCCATACCAGCGTGTCGTGACGCGCCAATTTGACGAAATTCCCACCGATATCGATTTTGATGCGGCCCTCGGCACAGAAAACCAGCATTGCCAGTCCTGAGAACCTGAGCTCATCAACGGCATCACCGCTCAACCGCGTCACCGAATGCGCCAACCGGTTGCGCCGCGACATCATGTTGAGGTCGCGGATCGGTCCATTGACCAGCGTCGCCGAGGCCTGCGCATCGGCGGCGAAGGCATGCGGCGCGGAGATGTTGGTAAGCGTAACGGCGGGTTCGCCCCCGACCGAAAGTCGTATCCCCTCACCTTCAAGAATGGCAAGTGTCCTGTCTACGGAGGGAAAGGCCGAAAACGGTCCGTCGGTCTCGACCTTGGCCATCGACAGCCGCCAGTCGAATGCGTCCAGCGCGGCGTCCGGGGGCGACACTGCAATCTCCGACGTTTCGCCGCCACCGTTCTTCCAGCGCATGACGCGATGGTCGCGCGTACGGATGACTTTGAAATCGGTCACCCCAGAATGCCCGGCAGGTTGAGCTGGTACTCCTTTGCGCACTCGATCGCGATGTCATAACCGGCATCGGCATGGCGCATCACGCCGGACGCCGGGTCGTTCCACAGCACGCGCTCAAGCCGCTTGGCCGCTTCATTGGTGCCGTCGGCGACGATGACCATGCCGGAGTGCTGCGAGAAGCCCATGCCGACGCCGCCGCCATGGTGCAGCGACACCCATGTCGCGCCAGAGGCGGTATTGAGCAGCGCGTTGAGGAGCGGCCAGTCGGAAACGGCGTCCGAGCCATCCTTCATGGCTTCGGTTTCGCGGTTCGGCGACGCTACCGAGCCCGAATCCAGATGGTCGCGGCCGATCACCACTGGCGCCTTGAGCTCGCCCGTGGCGACCATCTCGTTGAAGGCAAGGCCGAGGCGGTGGCGGTCGCCCAGACCCACCCAGCAGATGCGCGCTGGCAGCCCCTGGAAGGAAATGCGTTCCTTCGCCATGTCGAGCCAATTGTGCAGATGGGTATTGCCCGGCGTCAGTTCGCGCACCTTGGCGTCTGTTTTGTAAATGTCTTCGGGATCGCCGGAGAGTGCGGCCCAGCGGAATGGGCCGATGCCGCGGCAAAACAGCGGGCGGATATAGGCCGGCACGAAACCAGGAAAGGCAAAGGCGTTCTCGAACCCCTCTTCCTTCGCCACCTGGCGGATATTGTTGCCGTAGTCGAGTGTCGGCACACCGGCGTTCCAGAACGCAACCATAGCCTCAACGTGCTCGCGCATGGACGCGCGCGCCGCCTTCTCGACAGCCCTGGGGTCGCTGACGCGCTTCTCGCGCCATTCGGCCATCGACCAGCCCTTCGGCAGGTAGCCGTTGATCGGGTCATGCGCCGACGTCTGGTCTGTCACCATGTCAGGTCGAATGCCGCGTTTGAATAGTTCCGGAACGATCTCGGCGGCATTGCCGAGCAAGCCGACCGATTTCGCCTCACCCCCCTTGGTCCACCGGTCGATCATTGCCAGCGCCTCATCCAGCGTGTCGGCGCGCTCGTCGACGTAACGGGTACGCAGTCGAAAATCGATGGAGTCGGGATTGCATTCGATAGCGAGGCAGCAGGCTCCGGCCATCACGGCAGCGAGCGGCTGTGCGCCGCCCATGCCGCCGAGACCAGCCGTCAGGATCCACTTGCCCTTGAGATTGCCACCATAGTGCTGGCGGCCCGCCTCGACGAAGGTCTCGTATGTGCCCTGAACGATGCCCTGCGTGCCTATGTATATCCACGAGCCGGCCGTCATCTGGCCGTACATCATCAGGCCCTTCCTATCGAGCTCGTTGAACTTGTCCCAATTCGCCCAATGCGGAACGATGTTGGAGTTGGCGATCAGAACGCGTGGCGCGTCGGAATGAGTGCGAAACACGCCGACCGGCTTTCCCGATTGGACCAGCAGCGTCTGATCCTCTTCCAGCGTCTTCAACGTGGCGACGATGCGGTCAAAATCGTTCCAGGTGCGCGCGGCGCGTCCAATGCCGCCATAGACCACCAATTCATTCGGGTTCTCGGCCACGTCGGGATCGAGATTGTTCATGAGCATGCGCAGCGGCGCTTCCGTCGTCCAATATTTGGCATTGAGCTTGTCGCCGCGCGGGGCCCGGATTTCGCGGATGTTGTGGCGGGGATTGCTCATGGGTCAGTCCTTCGAAATACGGCTCACGCCACCAGGCGGAGAGCGACGCTTTCAATTTCAGCAAGAACGGCAGCAAGGTGAACGCGCAGGCGCAGCGGCTTCACCTTGTCATAGGCGAATGGAAATTCCTCGCTCGTCAGATGCGTGGACTGAGCCAATTCCATCTGGATGGCGTGAACATTATCCTGTGGGCGCCCATAGTGGCGGGTGGTCCAGCCGCCCTTGAAGCGACCGTTCGCAACGTAGCTGTAACCCCTTGCACCTTCACATACTTTTTGCGTTGCGCCTTCAATCTGGGGCGCGCAGGTCTCGCCGTTGTTGGTGCCGATGTTGAAATCAGGCAATTTGCCTTCAAACAGGAATGGACAGTGCGAGCGGATTGAATGGCAATCGTAGACGACGGCGACGCCGTGCTCGGCCTTTACCCGTGATATCTCCTCAGCCAGCGCATCGTGGTAGGGCTTGTGAAACGCTTCCAGCCTTGCCGCGATGTCGGCATTCGTGGGCTCCTCGCCCGCCTTCCAGATCGGCCGGTTGTCGAAGTCGGTGAGTGGCACGAGGCCCGTTGTATTCTGGCCGGGATAAAGGCTCTGGCCGGATGGGTCGCGATTGGCGTCTATCACATAGCGATGGAAAGTGGCGCGCACCATCGTCGCGCCAGGCAGAAGATCGGCGTAGAGTTCATCGACATGCCAGTCGGTATCGCGGAGCTTCTTGCCCTCGTCATTCAGCCGATCCCATGTGTCAGCCGGAACATATGTGCCAACATGCGGAAACCCAAGGATGATCGGCGAGGAAATGCGGCGGACTTCGACGGGAGTCATGTGAACGCCCTCGCCGCAATCGAAGCGGCCAATCCTCGCGGTTCGCGCCGCCCCTCACCCTTACCCTCTCCCCGTGAAGAACGGGGAGCGGGAGTCGGCAACGTTGATGCCCCCCTCGCCCCGTTCTTCACGGGAAAAAGGTTAGGGTGACGGGCAGCACTGAGTTTAGCAGTCATTGGCTCACCTCCAGTGAAGGCAACACTCCGTCACTCACACTTGCATTGAGAGCGCCCGACGACACCAGGTCGGCGCCAGCCGCGAGATCATCGGCCATGTAGCGGTCGACCTCGAGGTCGGGCACGGCCGTGCGGATTGCGGCATGCGCCTTGAGCAATTCGGCGCCGGTCTTCAGCGGGGCGCGAAAATCCACGCCCTGCGCAGCGGTAATCGCCTCGATGCCGATGATGCCGGCAAGGTTCGCCGTCATCTGCAACAGCCGCCGCGCTCCATGGCAGGCCATCGAAACATGGTCTTCCTGATTGGCAGAGGTGGGCGTCGAATCGACCGATGCCGGATGCGACATCTGCTTGTTTTCGGACATCAAGGCAGCGGAGGTGACTTCAGCGATCATCAGTCCGGAGTTCAGTCCGGGCTTCTTGGCGAGGAACGCCGGCAGGCCGAAGGAAAGCGCCGGATCGACAAGCAGCGCTATGCGGCGTTGGGCGATTGCGCCAATCTCACACACTGCGATTGCGATCTGATCGGCGGCGAAGGCCACCGGCTCCGCATGGAAATTGCCGCCGGACACCACCGATCCGTCGGTGAGCACCAGCGGGTTGTCGGTGACGGCATTCGCTTCGATCTCCAGCGTTCGCGCCGCCATCCGCAGCACGTCGAGACAAGCGCCGTCCACCTGGGGCTGGCAGCGGATGCAATACGGATCCTGCACGCGCTCGTCGCCTTCCAGATGGCTGTCGCGGATTTCCGAGCCTTTAAGCAGCGCCCGCAGCGATGATGCAGCGTCGATCTGGCCCTGATGGCCGCGCAGCGTGTGGATTTCAGGATGAAAGGGCGCGGACGAGCCCATCGCGGCGTCGGTCGACAGAGCGCCGGTGATCAAAGCCGACTGCGCGGCGCGATGCGCGCGGAATAGACCGGCCAGCGCCAGCGCGGTCGAGACCTGCGTGCCATTGATGAGTGCTAGACCTTCTTTTGCGGCCAGCACAAGCGGCGTGAGACCAGCGCGGGCAAGAGCCGCCTGAGCCGGCATTCGCGCGCCTTCGAAGAAGACGTCGCCGACGCCGATCATCGCTGCCGCCATATGCGCCAGCGGCGCAAGATCGCCAGAGGCGCCGACCGAGCCCTTTTCGGGAATGACCGGCACGATGCCATGCGCCAACATTGCTTCGATCAAAGCAATGGTCTGGGGCCGCACGCCGGATGCGCCGCGCCCCAGTGAAGCCAGCTTCAGCGCCATGACCAGACGCACGATATCCTGCGCCAGCGGCTCGCCGACGCCGCAGCAATGCGACAGGATCAGATTGCGCTGCAGCGTCTCCACGTCGTTGGCGGGAATACGTACGCTGGCGAGCTTTCCGAAGCCGGTGTTGATGCCATAGACCGGATCGCCCTTGGCAACGATGGCAGCGATGACGTTGGCCGCTGCGGCCACCTTGTCGCGGCCAGCCGGATCGAGCGACGGCACCGCACCCTCATAAACGCGACGCAGTTCATCAAGGCGGATCGCGCCCGGGTTCAGAACGATAATGGTCATGCGCCTCTCCAGATACGGGCGTGAAGCGGGTTGAAACCCATACGATAGACAAGTTCGGCCGGGCGCTCGACATCCCAGATGGCAAGGTCCGCCGACTTGCCGGCTTCAAGCGTCCCGGTTTCAGCCGATAGGCCGAGTGCTGCTGCGGCATTGCGCGTGACGCCTGTCAGGCATTCCTCGACCGTCATTCCGAACAAGGTCGCCGCCATGTTCATGGTCAAGAGCAGGGACGTCAGCGGGGAAGTGCCGGGATTGCAATCGGTGGCGACGGCCATCCTCACACCATGCCTTCGAAACAGCTCGATCGGCGGCTTTTTGGTCTCGCGGATGAAATAGTACGCGCCGGGCAGGATGCCCGCGACCGTACCCGCCTTGGCCATCGTTTCCGCGCCACCCTCGTCGGTGTATTCGAGATGGTCGGCTGACAGCGCGCCATACTTCGCGGCAAGAGCCGCGCCATGCAGGTTGGACAGCTGATCTGCGTGCAGCTTGACCGGCAGGCCAAGCGCCTTCGCCTTGTCGAACACGCGCGCAATCTGTTCCGGCGAGAAGGCGATGCCTTCGCAAAAGCCATCGACGGCATCCGCCAGCCCCTCGGCGGCAATCGCCGGCAGCATCGCATCTGCGACCTTGGCGATGAAATCGTCCTTGTCGCCATCGGCTTCTGCGGGCAGCGCATGCGCGCCGAGAAAGGTGGTTTTCACCGAAACCGGCCGCTCGTGCGCCAGCTTGCGCGCAGCACGCAGCGACTTCGCCTCATTTTCCAGATCGAGCCCGTATCCGGATTTGACCTCGACTGTGGTGACGCCCTCCGCCATCAGCGCGTCAAGCCGTGGCAGGGTTTGCGCGACCAGTTCATCTTCGGTCGCGCTGCGCACCGCCTTTACCGATGAGACGATACCGCCCCCTGCCCGCGCCACTTCCTCGTAGGTCGCGCCCGCAAGCCGCATTTCGAACTCGTTGGCGCGGTTGCCGGCGTGGACAAGATGGGTATGGCAATCGATCAATCCGGGCGTGATCCAGCGGCCCTCGCAATCGATGGTCTCGGCGCCGGCAGCAGACGCCGGCAGGCCGGATTCGATGCCCGCGTAGACGATCCTGCCGTCCGCCGCGGCGACAGCGCCCCGCTCGACAATACCCATTCCAGGCACCGAGGGAGCCATGGTCGCAAGTCGGGCATTGCGCCAAACGCGAAGCTTATGCTCGGCTGCCATTCCTGCGTGGGCCATCGTCTTTTCCATTTCCATTGGATGCGAATATGTATATACATAATGAACGACGTTGCAAGCGGTTTGACGACACGCAATGTCGTTTGGAAGGGAGATGCTCGGTGCCTGGTTTCACCCCCTTCTGTCCTGCCGGACTGTCCGGCAGGACAAGGGGGGATGTAGTAGTACCGCAGCACGCTCTTTGGCACTTGTCTGGAGTTCGCCCAATGACCACGCTCTTCGCAAACCAGGCACTGCTTCCCACCGGCTGGGTGTCGAATGCGCGCGTCATCGCCGAGCGCGGTGTGATCGCATCCGTCGAGCCCAATGCTGCGCCCGCGCCTGATGACGAACGTGTCGCGATCCTCGTTCCGGCAATGCCGAATGTTCACAGCCATGCCTTTCAGCGCGGCATGGCCGGTCTCGCCGAAACACGCGGCCCGGGCGACGACAGTTTCTGGAGCTGGCGCGAGGTGATGTACCGCTTCGCGCTGACCATGACGCCGGAACAGGTCGAGTCGGTTGCCGCGCAACTCTATGTGGAGATGCTGGAAGCCGGATTTGGCCGCGTCGGCGAGTTCCATTATCTGCATCACGACAAGGATGGCAGCCATTACACCAACATCGCCGAGATGGCGGAGCGCATCGCCGCGGCCGCTGTCGAAACCGGGATCGGTCTGACGCTGCTGCCGGTTTTTTATGCGCATTCAGGCTTCGGCGGCCTTGCGCCGAACCCCGGCCAGCGACGATTCATCAATGATATCAGTTCATTCGAACGGCTCCTTTCAGCTTGCCGTAAAGCCGTTTCCGCTGTCGATGATGCGGAGGTGGGTGTCGCGCCGCACAGCCTGCGCGCGGTGACTCCCGATGAGCTGGCCGCTATGGCGGAACTCGGCAACGCACGGCCCCCTTCATATTCACATCGCCGAGCAGACGCGCGAAGTCGAGGACTGCATCGCCTGGTCTGGCGCACGGCCAGTGGAGTGGCTGCTCGCCAATGTACCCGTAAGCGACAAATGGTGCCTCATCCATGCCACCCACATGACCGGCGACGAGACGGCCGCAATGGCGAAGTCGGGCGCGGTTGCCGGTCTGTGCCCGATCACCGAGGCCAATCTCGGCGACGGCACCTTCCCTGCGCGCCCATTCACTGCCGATGGCGGCGGTTTCGGCATCGGCTCGGATTCCAACGTGTTGATCGGCGTTTCGGATGAACTGCGGCAACTTGAATATTCGCAGCGCCTGTCGCACCGCCAGCGCAACGTCATGGCGCCGCCCGGCGGTTCGAATGGCCGAGCGTTGTTCGACGCAGCACTTGCCGGCGGCAATCAAGCCCTGGGCGGCCGGAAGTCTGGTATTTCCGCGGGCGGCGCTGCAAGTTACGTGTCGCTCGACGAGCATCATCCAGCGATTGCCGGCAAATCGGGCGATGCCATTCTCGACGCCTGGATCTTTGCCAACGGCACGAATGTCGACAGTGTCTGGATCGGCGGGCGCAAGCTCGTATCAGGAGGCCGACATATCCGCCGCGAAGCTATTGTGCAGCGATTCAGAAAAACCATGATCGAGCTCGCGTCGGCTTGATGGAGACCGGGATGACGGCACAGCAAGCTATCGATCTCTCAACAGCGAAGGAAACGCCGTCGCTGCACCAGCGGATCCTCGCCGATATATCCGAGAAGATCATGTCCGGCGAATGGGCGCCCGGCCACCGCATACCGTTCGAGCACGAGCTTGCCGTCGAATACAATTGCTCGCGCATGACCGTGAACAAGGCGCTGTCGCAACTGGCGCGCGCCGGGCTGATCGAGCGGCGACGGCGCTCCGGCAGCTTCGTTTTGCAGCCAAGATCGCAGGCGGCAATCCTTGAAATCCACGACATCAAGGCAGAGGTGCAAGCCCTTGGCCTGCCTTATAGATTCGATCTGATCGAGAAGCGGGTCAGAAACGACACCGACGATGACCGCGAGCGGCTCGGCCTTTCAGATTCCATCGCGGTCGTCGAACTGACCTGCCTGCATTTCGCCGGCGCGCGCCCGTTCTGCCATGAGAACCGGCTGATCAATTTGACTGCTGTCCCCGACGCCGAAGATGAAAGCTTTACCGTGATTTCGCCCGGATCGTGGCTGGTTGGCCGCATTCCGTGGAGCGTTGCCGAACACCGCATCCACGCGAACGGAGCGGATGCGGAGATCGCCGCCGCTCTACGTGTCGCCAAACGCAGTCCATGTCTCGTGGTTGAACGCCAAACCTGGACCGCCGACCAGCCGGTGACGCATGTACGTTTCACCTATGCGGGCGACAGCCACACGCTGATCGCCCGTTTCACGCCATCGCAGAGCTAGTTCTGGGTAATGCCAGGGTACAGTTTCCTCTTTCCCGCTCGCGCAAGCTCGGCAGCGGCGCGAGTTTGCTGCCGGAGATAGCAAACTGTCCCCGGCACCAATCCTTAGATTGCCGCGGTAATAATGATTTCGACCTTGTAGTCCGCCGTCGCGAGCTTGGCCTCGCCGGTGGCGCGCGCCGGCGTGTTTCCCTGCGCCACCCAAGCATCCCAGACCGCATTCATCTCCTGGAAGGTCGACATGTCGGCCAGCCAGATGATCGCTTGAAGTATCTTCGCCTTGTCGGTGCCGGCCTGCGCGAGCAACGAGTCGATGGTGGCAAGGATCGACTTGGTCTGCGACGTCACGCTTTCGCCTGGTGCGCCCACCTGGCCAGACAGATAGACGATGTTGCCGTGGATGACGATATCGCTCATGCGGGGTCCGGTCCCGATCCTGCGAATGCTCATATTGTGTCCTTCCTGATGAATGCGACCTACTCCGGCCGCGAAACGCGAAAACGATTGGGCGAGAGGGCTGGTACGATGGCTTGCATTTCCGCCGTCAGCGCGGCCTGTCTTATCAACGCTCCGGCAAGCCGTGACAAGCCGGGGGAGGTCTGGATTCCGTAGCCGCCCTGCCCCGCAAGCCAGAAAAACCCGTCAGCGCTGCGATCGAAGCCGGCCACGGGCGTACGGTCGGCAGCAAAGGTGCGTAAGCCCGCCCAACTCCGCTCGACATGAGTGACCGGAATAGTCACCGCTTGCTCGAACCGATAAAGACCTTCCGCCAGCACCATATCGTCGGGGAAAGCGTCGTGCGGTTCGACCGGATCCTGATCGCCCGGTGAGACGAACAGCCTGCCGCCATCGGGCTTGGCGTACCACGTCTCCGCAACGTCGCTGATCAGCGGCCAGCGGCGAATATCATAGCCTTGCGGCGGCGGCAGCACGGCAATGGAGCGGCGCAGCGGCTGCAGGCCGATCGGCTCCAGCCCAAGCGTTTTGGCAACGGTATCAGCCCATGCGCCTGCCGCGTTGACGACGATTGGCGCGGAGATCCGATGGTCGCTCGTTTGCAGATGCCATTGCCCACCGGAGCGCTCACCAGAGGCTACAGCGCTTCCGGTCAGCAATTGCATGCCGCGCGCCTTGGCTGCCTTCAGCCAGCCCTGGTGCAACGCCGCGACGTCGATATCCTGCGCATCCTCCTCGTAGGACGCCCCAGCGATGTTTTCCAATCTCAGGATCGGCACAATGGAGACCGCCTCGGTCGGCGAAATCTCGCGCATCCCTTCGCCGTCGGCCAGCAACGTGCGATGCTCGTCCAGGCTGTCAGCGTCGGCGACGTTCAGCACGCCGCGCTGCGACAGAAGCGGAAACGGAAAGAGTTCAGGATCGGCACCATGGAAGAGCGGCGCGCTGGCGCGGCTCAGCGCACGGATGACGGAATTGCCGTAGTTTTGAATGAAGAGCGCCGCCGAGCGGCCGGTCGAATGATAGCCGGGGCGGTCTTCCTGCTCGACGACCACCACGGAAAAATCGCGCGCCAGGTCCGCCGCAGCCCCGATGCCGGCAATGCCCGCGCCGATAATGACGATATCGGCTTCAATTCGCTCAACCATGCCTGCACCGAGATTTCGTAGGAAACTTTCGGAGCTCCGCCTAACGAGGGCCAGGGATAGGTGCAAGGGGCCAGACGGGCAGCCTCCGTTGCTACTCCGACGCCTCTCCCACTAGACGCTGACTTTGATTCCTCGCAGCGGAACTTCTCTTTCGACATAGCGCCGGAAGTTGCCAGACTGCATATTCTTGTGGTGGTGATAGGCCGTCGACGTTTGGAATAGAGCCTCGCAAACCTCTGGGGAGAGGTGCCGAGCCCTGAACTTGTCGAAGGGGCGAGGCGAGAGGGGTTGAAGCAACAGGCACGCACCACCGGGAATAGAATCTGGCAACTCTCTCCTCTAACCAATTGAAATGACACCCTTGTCAGCATCTTTGGCAGGAGATTTTATTCCCACCAGCACTTTCTCGCGTATTCTCCGCCATAGCAGCTTGCTTGTGGGAACGGGTGTACAACCGGCATCCAGGCAAGTGTGGCACCGGGCCGGCCACGCAACGGTTAGCGTGGTTTGGGGTGATCCCCCGCAGCCTAGACCCGGCCCCGGATCAAGCTCGCGAGCCGTTAACTCGGCCGGGTTTGGTTTTGGGGAAGCATGCCGGCGGCGCATGGCGAAGCGTCACTAAACTATACCTTACAAGGCGCAATGCCATGCGCCGTCTCCCACACCCCAACCCGGGCTTCGAAAGCCGGGGACCGTATTCGCGCGCCGCCCTAACGCCGATGCAGGCGCTTGTCTGCAATACCGCAGCGGAATTGACATATGTAATAACATAACATATTCACCTCACCGCAGCGTCCTTGCCGGCCGGAGCCGATGACACAACCCGCAATCACCTTCCGAGACCTGACGCTGGGCTACAACAGCCACCCTGCCGTGCATCATCTCAATGGCGAGGTCCGCAAGGGCTCTCTCACGGCGGTCGTCGGCCAGAACGGCTCAGGCAAGTCGACCCTGATGAAGGGTATCGTCGGCGTCCTGAAGCCTATGGCGGGCGCCTGCACGATCCGGGGCGGTTCGCGCATCGCCTACCTGCCACAACAATCCGAACTCGACCGCAGCTTTCCGGCGCGGGTGGTTGATCTGGTCAGCATGGGGCTATGGCCCAAGCGCGGCCTGCTCGGCCGTTATTCCAAGCAGGATCGCGAGGCCGTTTCGCATGCGCTGCTTTCGGTCGGCCTCAGCGGCTTCGAAACGCGGCCGCTCGATACGCTATCCGGCGGGCAATTGCAGCGCGCCTTGTTCGCGCGCGTGTTGGTCCAGGACGCCGATATCATCCTGCTCGATGAGCCGTTCAACGCTATCGACGCCAAGACGGTCGGCGACCTGATCGAAGTCATCCATCGCTGGCATGGCGACAATCTCACCGTGATGGTTGTTGCTCACGATCTCGACCTTGTCCGCCAGCATTTCCCGGAAACGCTGCTTCTTGCGCGCGGCCCGATCGCATGGGGCAAGACCGGCGAGGCGCTCAATCCGGAGAACCTGCTGCGCGCCCGCCGTTTTGACGAAGCCTGGCACGACGACGCGCCCTGGTGCGAGCCGTCGCCCCACGACCATGCCCATGACGATCACGGCCACACCCATGGCCATCGTCACGATCATGCGCATTATGACCATGCGAAGGCCGGCTGACATGTACGACTTGCTAGTCGCACCCTTTGTCGAATTCGGCTTCATGCAACGCGCCCTGGCCGGATCGCTGCTGCTGTCGCTCGCGGCCTGTCCGGTCGGCGTCTTTCTGATGCTGCGGCGCATGAGCCTCACCGGCGACGCCATGGCGCATGCCATCCTGCCGGGCGCTGCCGCAGGCTTTCTGCTATACGGCCTGCAGATCGTGCCTATGACGATCGGCGGGCTGATCGCCGGTGCGATAGTCGCCGTCGGCGCCGGTGCCGTATCGCGCTTTACGTTGCAGAAGGAGGATGCCTCCATGGCCGCCTTCTATCTGATTTCGCTGGCGCTCGGCGTCATGATCGTGTCGCTGCGCGGGTCGAGCGTCGATCTCATGCACGTGCTGTTCGGCACGGTGCTCGCACTTGACGATGCAGCGCTGATGCTGATTTGCGGAATTTCGGTCATCACGCTAACCTGTCTGACGGTCTTCTGGCGGGCGCTGGTCGCCGAGTGTCTCGATCCGCTTTTTCTGCGGTCGGTGAGCCGGCTCGGCACGCCAGTTCATTTTCTGTTTCTTGGCCTTGTGGTGCTCAATCTCGTCGGCGGCTTTCAGGCGCTTGGCACGCTGCTATCCGTCGGCCTGATGATGCTTCCGGCTGCCGCCGCGCGGTTCTGGACGAGCCGGGTTACCACCATGTGCGCGCTGTCGATCGCGATCGGCTGCGTTTCCTGCGTTGCCGGCCTTCTGCTTTCCTACCACGCCGCCCTGCCCTCCGGGCCGTCCATCATTTTGTCGGCCGGCGTCGTCTATCTTATCTCGACGCTTTTCGGCACGCGCGGCGCGTTCCTCAACCGCATCCTCCATCCGCACCGGCATCGCACCGCCTGATCAAGGAGCCAATATGCCAAAGATTTTCCACATTGCGATCCTTTCGAGCGGGCTGGTGCTGCTGCCCTTCGCGCCATCGCAGGCTGCCGCCGACCCGCTTAAGGTCGTCGCCAGTTTCTCGATCATCGGCGATTTCGCCACTCAGGTCGGCGGCGACCGGATTGCGCTGACCACGCTGGTTGGTCCGAATGGCGATGCACATGTCTACGAGCCAAAACCGGCCGATGCCGCCGCCTTCGCCGGTGCGAACGTCGTCCTCGTCAACGGCCTGCATTTCGAGCGCTTTCTCAAGCGGTTGGCCGAAGCGAGTTCCACCAAGGCGTCAATCGTCGAATTGACGAAAGGGGTCGAGCCGATCCGGATGAAGGAAGAGCATGAGCCGGAAGCACACGCGGCGGAAGCGCATGACGACGGCCACACGGACGAAGCTGAGGCGGAACATGACCATGGCGACATCGACCCACACGCCTTTCAATCGGTCGCCAATGCGCGGACTTACGTGAAGAACATCGCCGACGCATTCTGCGCAGCGGACGCTCAGGGTTGTGACATATATCGGACGAACGCGGCAGCCTACGACGCGAAACTTGCGGAGACCGAGGCGGTGGTGAAGGCCGAAATTGCAACGATTCCAGGCGACAAGCGGACAATTATCACCTCGCATGACGCCTTTGGCTATTTCGAACATGCCTATGGGCTCGAGTTCGTGGCGCCTGAAGGCATCTCGACCGAAGCGGAAGCCTCCGCCGCCGACGTAGCCGCGCTGATCAGGCAGGTGCGCGAAGACAAAGCGTCCGCGATCTTTGTCGAAAACATCAGCAATGTCCGGCTCACCGAGCAGATCGCGCGGGAAACCGGCCTCAGCATCGGCGGGACACTCTACTCCGACGCGCTCTCCGAAAATGACGGACCGGCCTCGACCTATATCGACATGGTGCTGCACAATGTGCGCACCATCAAAGGCGCGATCATGGGAAGCTGAACATGGTTGCAGCGGGACGCTCGCAGTGGCATGACACGTCGAAATTCTTCTCGGGAGTACCGATCATGGAAATCCGCCAGGTGACCGACGATTATGCCGTTTCGGGCCAGATCGCGGTCGACGACATCCGCGCTATCAAGGAAGCCGGTTATCGCAGCATCATCTGCAACCGTCCGGACGACGAGCAACCTGGTCAGCCGACCGCCGCCGACATCGCCGTGGCAGCCGAAGCCGCCGACCTCATCTTCCGCCACGTTCCGTTCGTCAGCGGACAGATGACCGATGAGGATGTGCAGAAGATGGCCGAGGCGCTGGACGAGATCCCTGGGCCGGTTTTCGCCTATTGCCGCTCCGGCGCACGCTCCACCAACATCTATCTGGCGGCAAAGCAGGCGCAGGATTAGGAGCAGCTACAACGGCAGGGCTCCGCCTTCCTTCAGCGTTTCCAGCACGATTGCGGTTTTCACATGCTGCACGGAATCGTGCGGCAGGAGTTCTTCGTTGACGAAGCGCGACAGCGCCTTCAGGTCAGGCGTCACGACCTTTAGAAAATAGTCCATCTCGCCTGTCAGCGCATGTGCCTCCTGTACCTCCGGCAGCCGCGCTATCAGTTCGGCGAAGCGCCGCGCGTTGTCGCGATTATGCGTCGCAAGCGTCACCGACACCACGCTCACCAGTGAAAATCCCAGCCGATCACGGTCGAGCATGGCGCGATATCCAGCGATGAACCCGTCCTCTTCCAGCCTTTGCCGGCGCCGCGAGCACTGCGATGGCGATAGATGTACGCGTTCCGAGAGGTCGTTGTTGGTCAGCCGCGCATCGGTTTGCAGAAGCGCCAGTATCTTGCGATCGAATCCGTCAAGCCGTTCAAAATCGTCCATGGCAGCAGCCCCGGTGCATGAACCGTGCATAACGGCATCATTGAACGGCACCGAATGCAAGCTCAATGCGCGCTGAAAGGCGTATTATTCGACTAACCTCTCAAAATGATGGAGACCACGATGGGTCCCTTTCCGCACGACGCACCGCCACCCAGCATCAGCAAAGCCAATCCGGCCGGCACCGACGGCTTCGAATTCGTTGAATTCGCACATAGCGAGCCAGAGAAGCTGGCCGCACTGTTCGAGCGCATGGGCTACGCGCTGGTAGCCCGCCATCGCACCAAGCACATCACCGTCTGGCGCCAGGGCGACATCACCTATCTGCTCAATGCCGAGCGCCGTTCTCATGCCATGAACTTCGTGGATAAGCACGGCCCGTGCGCGCCGTCGATGGCGTGGCGGGTGGTGGATGCCAAGCACGCGCTTGACCACGCCGTCGCCAAGGGGGCCACGCCGTATACTGGTTCGGACAAGGCGCTCGACGTACCGGCCATAGTCGGAATTGGCGGATCGCTGCTGTACTTCATCGACAAATACGGTGCGAAAGGCTCCGCCTATGACGACGAGTTCGAGTGGCTGGGCGAGCATGACCCAAAACCAAAGGGCGTCGGCTTCTATTATCTCGACCACCTCACTCACAACGTCTATCGCGGCAGCATGGACAAGTGGTGGGCGTTCTATCGCGAACTGTTCGGCTTCAAGCAGATTCATTACTTCGACATTGACGGTCGCATCACCGGGCTCGTCAGCCGGGCCATCACATCGCCGTGCGGGAAAATCCGCATCCCGTTGAACGAGTCCAAGGACGATACCAGCCAGATCGAAGAGTACCTGCGCAAATACAAGGGCGAAGGCATCCAGCACATCGCGGTCGGTACGGACGATATCTACGACGCTACCGACATGCTCGCCGGCAACGGCTTGAAGTTCATGCCCGGTCCGCCGGAAACCTACTACGCGCGTTCATTCAATCGCGTGCACGGCCATGACGAGCCAGTCGAGCGCATGAAGACGCACGGCATTCTCATCGACGGCGAAGGCGTGGTGGATGGCGGCATGACCAAGATCCTTCTGCAAATCTTTTCCAAGACGGTCATCGGCCCGATTTTCTTCGAGTTCATTCAGCGCAAGGGCGACGAGGGCTTTGGCGAGGGCAATTTCCGCGCATTGTTCGAGTTGATCGAGGAAGACCAGATTCGGCGCGGTGTGCTCAGGGAAAAGACTGCAGCGTAATTTGTGGGGACAATCAGCGGCTTGATATGCCAAGCCGCACTGTCTCCTCTCTCCGCAGCTTCAGATCGAAATCGAGAAAGAACTCGTCGAGTTGCGGCGGCTTGACCGAGGTGCCCGACAGCATCGCGTGCACCTGGCCGCGATGGTGGATGTCGTGCACAAAGAGGTGCACGAGCAGGTCGCCGATGCGCTCCGGTATCTGCCCGTCCTCGCCACGATCCGACAAGACACGCCGGTCGAGGTCTTGCGGGGATAGCTGACTACAAAAGCCGATGAGCCGCCGATCGAACTCAGCCTGACCCGCTGCTATCTGGACAGGATCGTCGTACTCCACATAGCGGTCGAAGATCGCAAGACCTTCGCCGCGCTGTTCCATCATGTCGAGATAGTAGAGATCGACTGACAGGACGTGGTTCAACGTTTCCTTGATCGACGGGAAGAAGCTCGTGCGAGCTGCCTCGAACTCGCCAGGCTGAAGTGCCTGCACAGCCCGGTGAAGCCGGTCGTTCGACCACAAACTATTCTGCGCCATCCGGCGAAAATGCGTAAGCAGATCCATCGCTCAACCAGTCGGGCTTTCCGCAAAGCCGATATACATAGCGAGCAGAGCGAACCCGACAAGATTGGCCGACAGCAGCAAGTTCATCCGCCGCCGCATCGCTTGCGTTTCAGGGTCGCGCGCGACATTCCGATTCAAAACCGTATAGAAGATCATAGCGTTGCGCGGAAGACCTGAACTAATGGCAAGATCCGGCGAGCGCGCCTCGATGCGGTAGGACAGACGGACGGCTTGAATGAAAGTGGCGATCATCGCAACTCCCCAAAGGCCCGTCAGGATGTGAAACGACGCACCCATTCCCCGCTCATGCCCCAACACCGCGCACTGTCTGCTCGATTGCACCGAAGATCGAATGGCCGGTCTTGTCCTTCATCTCTATGCGAACCGTATCACCGAAGCGCAGAAAGTCGGTCGTTGCCTTGCCTGTCTCGATCGTTTCAATCATGCGCTGTTCGGCGATACAGGAATAGCCCGCGCCTGCGGCCGAAATCGGCTTGCCGGGGCCGCCCTTGAGCTTGTTGGAGACAGTACCCGAACCAATGATGGCGCCTGCCGATAGCGCACGCGTCCTCGCCGCGTGAGCGATCAGCCGCGGGAAGTCGAAGGTCATGTCCGTGCCGGCATTTGCTCGCCCGAACGGCTTGCCATTGAGGTCGACCATCAGCGGCAGATGCAGCCGGTCGCCATCCCAGGCCTGACCTAGTTCGTCAGGCGTGACCGCGACGGGCGAAAACGCCGAAGACGGCTTTGACTGGAAGAAACCGAAGCCCTTTTCCAGTTCGCCCGGGATCAGGCCGCGCAGGCTGACGTCATTGACCAGCATCACCAGCCGGATCGCTTCGCCCGCTTGCGCAGGCGTGGCGCCCATCGCTACGTCGTCAACGATGACTGCGACCTCGCCCTCGAAGTCGATACCCCAGCTTTCATCCGCGAGCACGATAGGGTCGCGCGGGCCGATGAATGCGTCCGACCCTCCCTGATACATCAGCGGATCGGTCCAGAAGCTCTCCGGCATCGCCGCACCGCGCGCTTTGCGGACCAGTTCCACGTGGTTCACATATGCGGAACCGTCCGCCCATTGATAGGCGCGTGGCAGCGGCGAATGGGCGTCGTGTTCGTGAAACCGCAGCGACGGCACGGCGCCTGTCTCAAGCGACTCCGCCATGGAGGACAGATGCGGCGATACACGGCTCCAATTGTCGAGCGCAGCCTGCAGGGTCGGAACAAGAAACGATGCGTCGGTGTAGCGGGTCAAATCCCGCGAAACGACGACAAGTTGCCCGTCGCGGGAGCCGTCCTTCAGTGTCGCCAGTTTCATGCAGTTCCTCCCATGATGCGCCGCGAACTCGCGGCTGCAAATGGCACAACAAGGCCATCGCGTCCGATCGTCAAGTTCCCGAGCCAGCTTTTCCGAACAGCAGCGATCCAGTCTTCGTCGCCGATTTGGGGATCGTCTGCCGGAATGAGATGATGGAGGACGAGATGTGTTACGCCGGCATCCGCAGCGATGCGCCCGGCGTCCTCCGCCAGAGTATGACTTGCAAACAAATGCTCCCGCAGCCGCGCGCCGTTGCCGGTTCGCTCGACAAGTCGCTCCACTCCCTTTGCCAGCATCGCTTCGTGGACGAGGATGTCGGCATCCCTCGCAAAATCGGCCAAGGGAGGGAAGTAAGCCGTGTCGGATGAAAAGACGGCGCTTCGTCCACCGCAATCAAACCGGAGAGCATAACATTCGGTCACGGGAGGATGATCGACCCGCAGGGCCGCGACGCTCAGATCGCCATTTGTTACAACGCCTTCGCCGAACTCCTCGACGACGACCAGGCTGCGCAGGTCAGGACGACCCTCGTCATAAATGCGCGTTTCGATGTCGAAGATCATCGATGCGACGAAGTCGCGCCAATAGGCATGCGTGCCAACCGGACCGAAAACCGTTACGGGAGTCCGCAGACCTGCGGTCCAGGCCGTATGCAGCAGCGCACCGAGCTCCAGCAGGTGGTCGGAGTGAAGATGTGTGATGAAAACCAGGTCGAGCGCCTTCAGTTCGACGCCTGCTTGCGTCAGCCCTCGCGTCACGCCTAACCCGCAGTCGATGACAATCGTCCTGCCGCCGATTTCGAGCAGCGAGGATGTTGGCATCGGTCCTCCCGGGCGGATTGCCGGACCGCCTTTCGTCCCTAACAGGACAAGTCTTTCGTGCACTCTCGAATCTCTCCCTGAAGTGCAGCGAAGCACGTCGGCTGCCAGCAATCCAGACGAAACGTACCGCGGTCGCGGTCCGGTGGTCGTTTGATCTGTTGGACGACCCTAGCTCGCGCTCAGCGTTTGCAAGATGATGCCGGCGGCGAGTTCACCCGACGGTCTTTCTGTCCGCATGCGCCGCGCAACTTCCGCAAAGCCATCCTTCTGCCAGGTGCGCATCGGCGTATCGCTCATCAGGGCCTCAAGATCACGCGCAAGGTGTTCGGGCCGTACATACTGATTGTAAAATTCCGGCACGATGACCCGGTCGGCAACGATGTTTGGAAGCACCGCAGTCCAAATCGTCAAAAGCCCATGCAACAATCGCCCAACCGGATCGATCTTGTAACAGGACACGAACGGCACACCGGCCAGGGCCAATTCAAGCGAGACCGTGCCAGACGCGATGACGGCGGCATCCGCTTCGCCAAAAGCCTGCCATTTGCGCTCGGCATCGAGAATGATTTCAGGCTTTTCCGGCCAACTTGCCGTCGCCTGCCGCAGATGGTCGGCAAGGCGCGGCACGGTCGGCATCAGCAGCCTCAATTGGTGTCCGCGCGCGCGAAGCGACAAAACTGTGTCCGCGAAGGGACCAAGCAGGCCCCTGACCTCGCCGCGCCGCGATCCTGGCAGCAGAAGAAGGTTCCGCATTTGGCCGTCGGGCGCGCGAGTTCGTGAAGCCTGCAAGGCTGCCGCGGCAGCAACGCCCGGATCGGTCGCCAACCGGTGTCCGACGAAGGTTCCGGGTGGGCCGCCAAGCCGATCCAATTCGGCCGGTTCGAATGGTAGCAGGCAAAGGATGTGATCGACATAGGGGCGCATCGCGACCGCCCTGCCCGGCCGCCATGCCCAGACCGATGGGCAGACATAGTGGATGATCGGGATCGAAGGATCGGCGGCGCGCACCTTCTTCGCAACGCGCAGCGAGAACTCCGGGCTGTCGATCGTAATCAGGCAATCCGGCTTTTCCGCCGCGATCGCCCGCGCCGTCTGACCGATGCGGCCGATCAAGCGCGGCAAATCCCGCAGGATAGCGGATACGCCCATCAGTGCGATTTCCGAAGCATCGAACAGCGAGGTCAGACCAAGCTCTTCAAGATGGTGTCCGCCCGTTCCGGCAAGCTGTACCTCGCGGCCAGTCATTTGGCGCAGCGCCTTGATCAGGTCATGCCCGAGCAGATCGCCGGATTCCTCGCCGGCGACGATCGCGATCTTCAACGGCCGCGTATCGTTCATTTTGTCCCACCTTGCGGCAGTCCGACGACAAACAGGCCGAGAGCGTCGGCGCGGGCAATCACCTCGGCGCTATCAAGGACCAGCGCCTTGCCGGCCTCAATCCCAATGCCCGCCAGGCCCGCGGCATGCGCGGCCTCGACGGTTGCGGGGCCGATCGATGGCAGATCGGCGCGAAGCTCCTGCCCAGGCTTGGCGCACTTGACCAGGACGCCGCGCGTCTTGCCGGCGAGACGGCCATGTCCGCGCAATTCCCTGGTGCGTTGCAGAAGGCCGTCCGTGCCCTCAACTCCCTCGACCGCGATGACCCGCCCGCCAATGGCGATGGCGCCTTGCCCGATATCGAGCGCGCCCAGCGCGCGGGCCGCGGCATATGCTGCAGCAATATCTCGCTCGTCGGTCTTGCGTGGCTTTTCGCGCGTCAGGGGCCCTTCCGCCGCAAGCAAATCGGGCACAATCTCGTGCGCGCCGACAACACGAATGCCCTCAGCCTCAATGCCGCGAATAAGCATGCTCAAGAGCCCGTCATCGCCCCGCGCCAATGCGACAATCGCCTTCGACAAATGCCGAAGCAGAGAAAGACTGGGACGTATTTCCCGCCAACTCGGCCGCCGGCTGATTGCACCCGCCAGCACGAGGTGGTTCACGCCAAGCCGCTTGAGGAGCGGGACCAGTTCGGCGAAGTCTCCGAGACTAACCTGTTCCGTCGAGAAGGATGCGAAGGCTTCTGGGTGAGCCTCCCCACGCACCAGCAATACGACGGGATCGTGACCCTGCCTGGCGAGCCCCTCGGCGACGTCAACGGGCAGCCGCCCGCTGCCGGCAACGATCGCAACCCGGTCGCCCGGGCCGAAGCGGAATGCCGGTTTTTCAGGCCTGGCCGTCGTCGCCGTCATCTGCCGCCCCTTTCAGCGGCGGAAGCGTAAAGGACCTCTTGTCCCGCGCCGAGAGAAAATCGACGACCTTCATCGCGTAGACGGAATCGGCAAATTCCCGGCGCGCGGTTTCGACGTTTTCGGCCAAGGGGCGCGACCGGTCGAAAATCACATTGTAGGCGCGCCGCAGCTTCAGAACCTCCGAATGCGAAATGCCGGAGCGCTTCATGCCAACGACATTCATGCCGCGCAGTGTGGCGCGGTTGCCGCCGACCATCGCATAGGGGATGACGTCGCCGATGATCATCGACCCGCCGGCGATGAAGGCATTGTGGCCGATGCGAATGAACTGAAGAATGGCGCTCAAACCGCCAATGCCGACAAAGTCGCCCACTTCGCAGTGCCCGCCCAAGGTCGCACCGTTGGTCATGGTGACATTATTGCCGACCGAGCAGTCGTGCGCGACGTGGACATAGGCCAGGAAGTGACCATTGTTGCCGATCGTCGTCGCGCCGCGCCCGAAGTCGGTGCCGGCATTCATGCTGACATATTCGCGAATGATGCAGTTGTCGCCGATATCGAGCGTCGTGCGGCCGCCCTTATGTCCGGTGCTTTGCGGCGGTCCGCCGAGGACGGCTTGCGGATGGATCACGCAATTGCTGCCGATCGTGGTCGCACCCGCGATGACGACGTGGCTGATCAGCCTGGTGTTGTCGCCGAGAGTCACGTCGGCACCGACAGTGCAAAACGGGCCGATATGCACGCCGGCGCCAAGCCTTGCGCCCGGCTCCACAACCGCCAGGGGATGAATGAATGTCGAGGTCTGCGTCATCAAGCGGAAGCCGGCGCGATCATGGCGGAAATTTGCGCCTCGGCGACCTTGGCGCCGTCCACGAACGCCTCGCAAGCAAACCGCCAGATGTTACTGCGCTGCTTGAGTTTTTTCACACGCAACTCCAGCCTGTCACCCGGAACGACCGGCTTGCGGAACTTCGCTTCGTCGATGGTCATGAAATAAACGATTGACGGCGTGTTGGTAGCCTTGTTGTGGACGCAGATGGCGCCGGCGGTTTGCGCCATCGCTTCGATGATCAAGACACCCGGCATGACCGGTTGACCGGGGAAATGCCCTTGGAAGTGCGGCTCGTTCATGGTGACGTTCTTGATACCGATGGCGGAGTTGTCGCCATCGATGTCGATGATCTTGTCGACAAGGAGAAAGGGGTAGCGATGCGGCAACAGCTTCAACAGCGACAAAATGTCGACCGAGCCGAGCGTGGCAGGGTTCGTTTCAGCCATTGTCGTCCTTCCTCCCTTCCTTTTTTACCAGGCGCGACAAATAAGCGATTTCGCGCATTGCCTGCCCGATCGGTTTCGCCGGCAAACCCGCCCATATCTCGCGCGCAGGAACGTCATGCATGATGGCGCTTCGCGCCGCAAGCTGCGCGCCGTTGCCGATGGTCAAGTGATCGGCAATACCAACGCCGCCGCCCAGCATGACATTGTCGCCAACCGTCACCGAACCGGAAATGCCTGAAAGACTTGCTATCACGCAGTTGCGCCCGACGCGGACGTTGTGCGCAATCTGCACCAGATTGTCTATCTTCGTATTCTCGCCGATTATCGTGTCATCGAGCGCGCCTCGATCTATCGTCGTGTTGGCGCCGACCTCGACGTTGTCCTGAATGATGACACGGCCGATCTGAGGGATTCGTTCGGGGCCGGACTTGCCAAACGTGAAGCCAAATCCGTCCTGGCCGATCTTGGCCCCAGCGTGAATGATCACACCGTCACCAAGCAGTGCGAATTGAATGACAGCATTTGGCCCGACATAACTATTCCGTCCAATCTGGCTCGACTGGCCGATGACCGCGTTGGGCGCAACGATCGTACCCGCGCCTATTGCCGCATTCGCGGATATCACTGCGCCCGCCTCGACGACGACGCCGGGCTCGAGCCGTGCAGTAGGATCGATGTAGGCTGCCGGTGAAATCCCCGTCTCACCCGTCATGGCTGTTGGCGATGCCGCCGTGGGGTAGAGCAATCTGCCTACCATGGCGAAAGCATAATGCGGGCGCGGCGTCACAAGCACCGCAACGCCGTCAGGTGCATTTTCGGCTATGTCCGGAGTGCAAAGGACCGCGGCGGCATTCAAGCTTTTCAACAGGCCCGCGTTTTTCCTGCCCTCGACAAAAACCAAAGCGCCCTCGCTGCCCGAAGAAGCGGCGGCAATGGACAGAACTTGCGCATCCGCAAGCTCTGGATTTTTGATTTCAGCGCCCGTCAGCGCCGCTATGTCCGACGCTGAGAAGCGCCTTACCGGCACAAAGAATTCGGTATCGGACATTCGGAGCCTCAAGTCCGGGTGACACACCCGGACCGTTACCCAGGGCTAGAACTTCGTGGAAATGCCGAAGTTGAAGTTCTGCTCGACGTCGTACTTGCCCTTGACCACCGGCACCGCGTAGTCGACGCGCAGCGGACCAAACGGCGAGGCCCAGATCAGGCCGGCGCCGACCGATGCGCGCCATTCCATCCCCGTGCCGGCGACCTCAAGACCATTGTCCTCGTTGAGACTGCTACCATAGAGCGTAGCGGCATCGGCAAAGATCGCACCGCGCAGGCCGAAGCTCTCAGGTACAATAGGAACGGGAAATTGAGCCTCGGCGGACGCGTTGAAGTAGGTTGTGCCGCCGAGCTGATCCTTGGTGCGCGCATCATACGGGCCAATGCCGTTGTACTCGAAACCACGGATCATGCGGTCGTTGCTCTCGAACTGGTCGAAAATGCGAAGGTCGGACTCGCTGCCGTATCCGGCAATATGACCACCGCCAGCAACCAACAGACCGACGACGTCATATTCCTCGGACAGGGTATGGTAATACGAGCCCCGGCCCGTGAGTTTTACGTATCTTGCGTCACCGCCAAGGCCGGCAACCTCGGTTGTAAGGTTCGCGTAGAAACCTTCGTGCGGGTTCTTAACATCGTCAATCGTATTGTACACGATCGATCCGGACACAGATGATTTATACCAAGGGCTTTCTTCCACACCCTCGATAATCGCCTGTGAGAGGCCGCAATTATTACGGTTCGGATTTACCGTGATCGGAACGATGTCGCAATCGTCGAGTTCGTATTCTTCTTTCGAGAAGTTATACGCAACCAGCGTCGACAATGTCTGCGTTATGGGCAACCCGAAGCGAACCGTCGCGCCGGTCGTTTGGCTGTTGTAATTGTCGTAGTCCCGGCTTCGGCTGTAAATATCGAAGCCAGCCGCGATACGGCGGCCCAGGAAGTACGGCTCAGTGAAGGAGAAGGAGTAGTCGCGAGCGTTCTTGCCACCGCCAGCGGCAATCCGGATAAACTGACCACGGCCAAGGAAATTGCGCTCGGTGATGGATCCTTCAATCGAAGGACCAGGCGTATCGCCACCGGTGGTATAGCCGGCGCCGATAGATAGTTCGCCGGTCGATTTTTCCACCACGTCGACCACGAGGACTACTTGATCCGCCTCTGAACCAGGAGCAGTCGATATGTTGACGGTTTCGAAGAAATTCAGCGCTTCCAAGCGCCGTTTGGCGCGCTGAATCAGAACCTGATTGAACGCATCACCCTCGCTTACATCGAATTCACGGCGGATGACAAAGTCACGCGTACGCGCATTTCCACGAATTTCGATACGCTCAACGTAGGCGCGAGTACCCTGGTCGATCGCATAGACCACCGAGATCGTATGGTTCTCGAAATTGCGATCGCCGCGCGGCGTCACTTGGGCGAATGCATAACCCTGACCGGCTACACGCTCCGTCAGAGCAATGATCGTGTCTTCGACGTTTTTAGCGCTGTAGGCATCACCAGGGTGCGTTTCAATCAGCGATTGCAGCTGCGCGGTATTGACGTCGGGAATCGTGCTGTCGATCGAGATATCACCGAACGTATAACGCTCGCCTTCCTCAACCGTAATCGTCACCGTGTACTGGTTCGAGGCCTCATCGAGCTCGCCATAGGCGGAAACAACACGGAAATCAGCATAGCCGCGATTGTAATAGAACCGGCGCAACAGTTCCTCGTCGGCGCGCAGGCGATCTTCGTCATAGATGTCATCACGCAAAAGGAACGACAGGAACGAAGAGCGCTTAGTGGCGATGATGTCAGCCAGCCGGCGGTCTCCGAACGCGCTGTTGCCAACAAAATTGATTGCGGCGATCTTGGTCCGAGCACCTTCCTGGATCGTGAAGACGACGTTCACGCGATTGTCGCCGAGGTCGATGACTTGCGACGTAACCGTCGCGTCATCACGTCCGATCTGCCGGTAGGCAGCACGAATCGCCTCGGCATCCGCCTCCATTGCCGCTTCAGAGAATGTACCGCGCGGCTTTAGCTGAACGGCGCTGGTAAGCGCGGCGTCCTTGATCTTCTTGTTGCCCTGGAAGAGCACCTGATTGACAACCCGATACTCCGACACTTCGATGACAAGTGTCGAACCAACCTGGTTGATGCGCACGTCGGAGAACAGGCCGGTTGCGAACAGCCTCTTCACGGCTGCGTCGATATCGGCACCGGAGAAAGACTTTCCAGGCGAAATTCCCGCCTGACCGCGAATCGTGTCGGCTTCGACGCGCTGATTGCCGCGCACTTCAACACTGCTGACAACCGCCGCTTCGGCAGACGAAACAGTCGCGACTTGTACGACGAAAGCGCTTGGAACGGCGACCGTCGCAGAGAGGGCAATCGCGGATGCGGCGCCCAAAAAATTAGAAACTGCCTTCATCGGGCTCTGCTTACCTTTTTTTCTCGTAGTCCCCACGGCGAGAAAACCGGACGTCGCGGACATTTGCGAGTACGGTATTAACCGGATTTTCCCTATACGCAAGGCTTCTGGTTAACCGGCGTTTACTTCGCGCGGCAGCGTGACTTTGTCGTCACGCCATTTGGCTCACATGGTAAACGAGGATGTAACAAACCTCGCTCGGACTTAAAATCCCTTGGGAATTCAGCATCCAAAGATATCATTCCAGAACACGAACCCCATAAATCCGAGAACGATCAACATCCCGGTCCGATAGACCGCTTCCATCACCCGCTCGGAAACGGGACGCCGGAAAGCCGCTTCGTAGGCATAAAAGGCCAAGTGTCCGCCGTCGAGCGGTGGAATCGGTAGAAGGTTAAGAATGCCAATTCCGACTGACAGCAACGCCATCAGTTGAACCAGCCATTCGAAGCCAGCCCTCGCCGCCTGCCCAGACATTTTGGCGATGCGAACCGGTCCTCCAAGCTGGCATTTGTCCTCACGACCGACGACAAAGCGTTTCAAAAATTGACCGGTTCGGACAATGATGTGGCCCGTATCCTCTACCGACTGGACCAGCGCCTCGCCAGGTCCGTAGGTCACATGCCGCGGCTGTCCAAGCTCCTCATTGTTCACCACACCAATCGCGCCAATTTTGACGGTGTTGCCAAGCGCATCCTTCTGCTCGAAGACTTCCGGCGTCGCGGTAAGCGTCACCTCCTGATTTTGGCGCTGCATGACGAACACGATCGGATCGCCTGCGCGGCCCGACACCAGACGCTGAACATCGGCGAAGCTCTCTACGGCATCGCCGTCAACGGAAACAAAGCGATCGCCAGGCATGAAACCAGCTTTCTCCGCAGGGCTGCTCGTGCGCACTTCCGCGACAACCGGTTGCATCACCAGGCGCCCGTACAGCGAGAACATGACCGCGAAAACGGCGATGGTCAGTATGAAGTTGAAGGCAGGTCCGGCAAACACGGTAGCCGCGCGCTTCCAGACCGGCTGCGTATGAAACGCGACACTAAGTTCGTCTGCCGAAAGATTACCGTCGGAGCTGTCCGGCGTGCTCGTGACATTCATATCGCCCGTGAACTTGACGTAGCCGCCAAGCGGAATGGCCGAGAGTTTCCAGCGCGTGCCGTGACGGTCGTTGAAGCCAATCAGTTCAGGCCCAAAGCCTATGGAGAACGCTTGGACTCCTATTCCACACCACCGGCCGACCAGGTAATGGCCCATCTCGTGAACGAACACGACGACGGTCAGCACGAACAGGAACGCGATGACCGTGCCGACCGGCCCTGCGTTGGTAAAGAATGATGAAAATATCTCGCTCAAGCCTTGACCTCAAAGACAGCCGCGCTGGAAGCGGCAACATACGCAAGGTGCGCATTTCGGTAGTTATGGTGCGATAGCGGCTAATCAAAGGTTGTTCGCCGAATCGCATTGAGATTCATCCCGCGAAAAGACCATGCGCGGGTGTGTCCGAAGAAGAAAGAAGCCAACCAATCAAATAGAGCGCGAGCCCGGCGGCAACCAAGCCGTCGACTCGATCCATCACTCCCCCATGGCCGGGGATGAGCCGACCCGAATCCTTCACGCCATGCCGCCGCTTGACCCAGGATTCGAACAGGTCGCCAGCCTGCGAAACGGCCGAAAGCAGCGCAGCCGCGACGGCAAGGATAAAGAGATTGGCACTACCTGCTCCAATTGCCAGGACGATTGCGGCGATGATACCCGCAACAAGACCACCAATGGCGCCGCTTTGCGTCTTGCCCGGTGAAATCGACGGGGCAAGTTTGGGACCGCCGACAGCCCGACCGACAAAGTATGCGAATATATCGGTTGCCCAAACGACAGCGAACAGGAAGAGTATGACTTTGAGGCCGGCGCTGTCATCGCCACGCAGCATGGCAAGCGCCAAGCCTGACAGCGCGGCATACGCGAAGCCCACCGTCTCCCATTGATGACGAAGGCGAATCGCCGAGAAGATCGCCAATCCGACGAAAAGCGCTACAACCAGCTCGATCAGCGTCAGAGCAGAAAGGCCAGCGGCAATCGCACCAGCGACCACCACAATGCAGAGGTCCGGAACGAAGCCGATCGTTCCCGCTGGACCGTTGTCGGGCCGCGACATGCGCGACCATTCGTAGAAAATAGCCACCGTAATGGCTGCAGAGAGTACGCGGAAGGGCAAACCGCCATACCAGGTGATCAGCAACACCACCACGGCGAGGATCGCCGCAGATATGATTCGAAGCTGGAGATTGCTCATGCGCTGTTCGAGACCGCGTCGCGTTCGTTGCGCCCGCCAAAACGGCGCTCGCGAGCGGCGAACTGCCGCAGCGCATCCTTGAAATGTTCCGCCGTGAAGTCCGGCCAGTAGCACGGGAGGAACACCAGTTCGCTATAGGCTGCCTGCCACAGGAGAAAATTCGACAAGCGAATCTCACCGCTGGTTCGAATAACCAGATCGGGATCGGGCATACCGTTGGTGTCGAGTGCGGTGGATATCGACTGAACGGTTATGTCGGACGGATTGGTAACGCCCTTTGCGACATTCTCGGCGATCTTGCGCGTCGCCCGGACGATCTCGTCGCGGCCGCCGTAGTTGAAGGCGACGACCAGATTGAGCGCTCGATTTCCGACAGTGAGCGCTTCAGCTTCGTCAAGCAGCTTTCGGATGTCGGACTTGAGCCCCTCGCGCTCGCCAATTATGCGAACTCGCACGCCGGAACGATGCAGTTCGGCAAGATCCCGGCGGATGAAGATTTTCAGAAGACCCAGAAGATCGCTGACTTCGGCTTGCGGCCTTGACCAATTCTCCGATGAGAAGGCGTAGACCGTAAGCCACTGAATGCCGAGAACGGACGTCGTCCGGACTGCCTGCCGAAGTGCTTCCACGCCAGCCTTGTGGCCGGCAAGCCGCGGCAACCCCCTCGCCTTCGCCCAGCGGCCATTGCCGTCCATAATGATCGCGACATGCGCGGGCGTGGTCATCGTTTGGCTTTCGAAACCCGGCTCAGACGTGCAAGATCTCGGATTCCTTCCCATCGAGAAGGCTATCGATCATCGAAATCGTGTCGTCGGTCATTTTCTGAACGCGATCGGACTGCTTGTGGTGTTCATCCTCGCTGATTTCACCGTCTTTTTCCGCCTTCTTGAGATGGTCCATGCCGTCGCGGCGAACGTGACGCGCCGCAACGCGGGCATTCTCCGCGTAGGTGTGGGCGATCTTGACCAGTTCCTTGCGGCGCTGCTCATTGAGTTCCGGCAGCGGTATGCGCAGCATCGTACCGTCCATGATCGGATTGAAGCCGAGGTTGGATTCGCGGATTGCCCGATCGACAGCGCCGACCATGGACTTGTCCCAGACCGAAACCGAGATCATGCGCGCCTCGGGAACCGAAACGGTTGCTACCTGTGTGATCGGCATGGTCGTGCCGTAAGCGGATACCATGATCGGATCGAGCAGGTTGGCCGAGGCCCGGCCGGTGCGCAGCGAAGCAAGATCCGCCTTGAACGCGGTGATTGCTCCGTCCATGCGGCGTTGAATGTCGTTGAAGTCTGCTCCACTCATAGGTCCACTCCCCAGTCCAGTCTGAAGTCCACTTGCCTAACAATCAATCGGCCACGACGGTACACTGGCCCCCGCCCTTGAGGATGTCGCCGAAGCCGCCTTTTTCGTGGATCGAATACACAATTATCGGTATGTTGTTTTCGCGCGCAAGCGCAATCGCTGCCGTGTCCATGATGGCCAGCCCCTTCTTGATCACGTCGGCGTGGCTGATGCGCTCATAACGCGCCGCTTGCGGGTCCTTCTTCGGATCGGCGGAATACACACCATCGACCTGAGTACCCTTGAACAGCGCATCCGCGCCAATCTCAGCGGCGCGAAGCGCTGCAGCCGAATCGGTGGTGAAGAAAGGATTGCCGGTGCCGCCGGCGAAGATAACCACCTTGCCGCTATTCATGTAGGCGGTCGCCTGGCGCTGCGAGAAGCTTTCGCACAACTCAGGCATGGCGATGGCCGACAGAACTACGGCGTCGACGCCGATTTTCACAAGCGAGGTGCGAAGCGCCAGTGAGTTGATGACGGTTGCCAGCATGCCCATGTGGTCGCCAGTGACGCGGTCGCCGCCCTTGGAAGCTACGGCCACGCCACGAAAAATGTTGCCGCCGCCGATGACTACACCGACTTCAACGCCCAGTGACCGTGCCTCGGCTATGTCTGACGCGATGCGATCCACAACCGACACATCGATGCCGAAATGCTGCTCGCCCATCAGGGCCTCACCGGAGGCTTTCAGGAGGACGCGTTTGTAGACCGGCTTAGCCATCAAATTCCTCGAAATGCTTGCAAATCCAGCCGCCGGGCCGGAACTCCATGCGCCGCGTCTCTAACATCTGTCCGTAGCCGAGCGCGCGGTCCCCGATACACGAAGGGCGCCGCGATGTCACGCGACGCCCTTTCGAGAAAGCCGGAGCTTCTTAGAGATTACTTCTTTACAGCCGCTGCGACTTCAGCTGCGAAATCCGACGTTTCCTTCTCGATGCCCTCTCCGAGAGCAAAACGGATAAAGCCGGTGATCTTCGCCGGAGCGCCGATATCCTTCTCGGCTTCCTTCAACGCCTTCTCGACCGTCAGGTCGGGATTGATCACGAAGGCCTGCTTCAGCAACACGACTTCCTCGTAGAACTTGCGCATGCGGCCCTCGACCATCCTCTCGATGATCGCTTCCGGCTTGCCCGATTCACGGGCCTGCTCGGTGAAGATCGCTTTCTCGCGGGCAACCGCAGCCGCGTCGACTTCTTCAGCCGTCAGCGCCAGTGGGCTGGTCGCAGCAACGTGCATCGCAACCTGCCTGCCAAACGCGCGCGCGGCATTGGCGTTGCCGGCCGTCTCGATCGCGACCAGAACGCCGAGCTTGCCCAAGCCATCCGCGACGGAGTTGTGGATGTAGGTGGCGACAGCGCCATGCGAAACCGCGAGCTTCGCCGAGCGGCGGAAGTTCATGTTCTCGCCGATAGTGCCGACGGCATCCTTGATCGTTTCGGCGACCGACTTATCCGAACCGGGATACTTTGCATTGGCAACGGCGTCGGTGCTCGGGCCGAAAGCCAGCGCTACCTTGGCGACGTTGCTGACGATTTCCTGGAAAGCCGCGTTGCGGGCAACGAAATCGGTCTCCGAATTGACCTCGACGACAATCGCCTCACGCAAACCGGAATCGGCGCCGATCAGGCCCTCAGCCGCAGTGCGGCCGGCCTTCTTGTCAGCCTTCGAAATTCCCTTGGCACGCAGCCAGTCGACGGCTGCTTCCATGTCGCCGCCGGTTTCGGCGAGCGCGGACTTGCAGTCCATCATGCCCGCGCCGGTCAGTTCGCGGAGGTCTTTAACCTGTGCAGCAGAAATGCTCATCGTTGCCTCTTGTTCTCAAAATGCGCGGGCGCACCATCGAGTATCGACGATGCGCCTGACGCCAGCACGACAAGCGTGCCAATTTGGTGGGGCGGGCTCCCCCAACGGAGCCCGAAGCGACTTATGACTGCGCCGCGTCGTCCGCCGGCGTGTCCAGCGTCGGTTCAACCGGGGCTTCGGCGGAAGCGCCGATGTCCACGCCGAACGCGCCCTGCTGACGGGCGATGCCGTCGATCGCTGCCTTGGCGATCAGGTCGCAGTAGATCTGGATGGCGCGCGCTGCGTCGTCATTGCCCGGGATCGGGAAGTCGATCTTCTCCGGATCGCAGTTCGAGTCGATGACCGCGACGACCGGAATGCCCAAGCGCTTGGCTTCGAGGATGGCAATCGCTTCCTTGTTCGTGTCGATCACGAACATCAGGTCCGGCGTCGAACCCATGTCCTTGATGCCGCCCAGAGCCTTGTCGAGCTTCTCGCGCTCGCGCTGCAGGTTCAGCAGTTCCTTCTTGGTGAAGCCCTGGCCTTCGCCAGCAAGCAGCTCGTCGAGCTTGCGCAGTCGCTGGATCGAGTTCGAGATCGTCTTCCAGTTGGTCAGCATGCCGCCGAGCCAACGCGAGTTGACATAGTACTGGGCCGAACGCTGAGCCGCGTCAGCGACGATATCCGCAGCCTGGCGCTTGGTTCCGACGAACAGCACGCGACCGCCGCGCGACACGACGTCGGAAACCTGCTTCAGCGCCTGGTGCAGCAAAGGCACCGTCTGCGAGAGGTCGATGATGTGGATGTTGTTGCGGGCGCCGAAGATATAGGGCGCCATTTTCGGGTTCCAGCGATGGGTCTGGTGTCCAAAGTGAACGCCAGCTTCCAAAAGCTGACGCATGCTGAAATCAGGCAGTGCCATTCCTAGTTCCTTTTCCGGTTGGCCTCCACGGACACAGGCGAGGGAAACAATTTTCCTTCGCCACCGGAGGTTTCAGCCGGATTTCTCCCGGGCAGACACCAAAGTCCGTGTGTGGAATGGCGCGGCATATAGAGGGGGTTTTGCGATAATGCAAGCCTTGGCAGGGTTTACGTCGGCTACGGCCTTACGATCAAGCCGTCGCTGCTGCCCGCGCATCGGCCAACGCCTTCAAGTCGGCCGGCTTGAGTTCGACGGATTCGCCACAGCCGCAAGCCGAACTCTGGTTCGGGTTGCGGAAGGTGAAGCCAGTGCGCAGCGTCGTCGTCTCAAAATCCATTTCGGTACCGAGCAGGAACAATGCGGCCTCCGGCGCCACATAGACATTCGCACCGTCACGCTCGATGTGGTCATCCTTGGCGGTCGGTTCGGTCACGAGATCGACGGTGTATTCCATGCCGGCGCAGCCGCCTTTCTTGATGCCGAGGCGAATACCGTGAGCATTTTCACGCGCAGCGACGATCTCGCGAACGCGATTGGCTGCCTTTTCGGTCATTGTGATGACGGCAAAGCGTCCCATTCCATTCTCCCACTCGCGGCAGGTTCAAGGCCTGCGGAATGATCTTGGTCCTAAGATGGTGAAGATTTGTTGCATCCGCAACCTTCTCGCGGCGACGCGAATGCAGCAAGTGCCGCCTCCGGCAGGAAGGTCACGTCCATCCGCCGTTCACGAATTACATCACCAGTTGTAACAGACTTCAACTTTTTGGAACTCGCGGCCAATGCCCAGGTTGTTTCAACGTCCAAAGCAAGGAGGCTGAGATGACAATCCGCAATGCCCTCGCGGCCACGCTGCTACTCGCCGGCACGTCTTTCGCGTTTGCCCAGACGGTGGTGGTCACTCCCGAACAGGAAACGGTCGTTCGAGAGTATGTGACCGCACATCCCGTGGAGACGGTCGAAAGGCCTTCCAATTTCGAGTTGATCGTCGGCGCTATCATCCCTGACATCTTTAAGCCGGGCGAACTGGCCGACAACACCTTGCCTCAGCGGTATCAGTACGTGGTGATCGACGGCCGTACGGTTTTGATAGAACCGGAAACCCGCAAGGTCGTGCACATTATCGAGAGGTAAATGAAGTGTTTCGTATTGCCGGGCGCGACCAAGGGTCGTGGTCGGCAATGCGTGCTAGACTAATACCAGCCCACCGCGACCTGCGCCTCTTCGGACATGCGGTCTGGCGTCCACGGCGGGTCGAACACCATGTTGACATCGACGCCCGAAACGCCCTCCACGGCGCTGACCGCATCCTGCACCCAGCCAGGCATTTCGCCGGCCACCGGACAGCCGGGGGCGGTTAGCGTCATGTCGATCTTCACCGAGCGGTCGTCCTCGATGTCGATCTTGTAGACCAGGCCGAGTTCATAGATGTCGGCCGGTATTTCCGGATCGTAGACAGTCTTCAGCGCCGAGACGATGTCGTCGGTGAGGCGTGCGAGTTCGTCGGCTGGAATGGCCGACGCCTTGACGCTCTCTGGCGCAGCCGCCTCGGGCGTCTCGATAGTTGTAGGGATCGCAGCGTCTTCCATGGCAGTCACCCGAAGAATTTTCGCGCTTTTTCCAGCGCCTCTACCAGAATGTCCACCTCTTCGCGGGTGTTGTACATCCCGAACGAAGCCCTGCATGTGGAGGTTACGCCGAAGCGTTTCAACAGCGGCTGGGCGCAATGCGTACCGGCGCGTACGGCGACACCCTGCCGGTCAATCACCATCGAAACGTCATGCGCATGAATGCCTTGCAGTTCGAACGACACAATCGCGCCCTTGTTCGGTGCATCACCAAAGATGCGCAATGAATTGATCGACCGCAGCCGCTCATGCGCATAGGCTTTCAGCTCGGCCTCATGCGCCGCGATTCGATCGCGCCCGACCGAGTCCATATAGTCCAGCGCCGTGCCCAGCCCGATCGCCTGGACGATTGGCGGAGTGCCCGCCTCGAACCGGTGCGGCGGATCATTGTAGGTGACATTGTCCACGGTCACCTCGAAAATCATCTCGCCGCCACCCTGGAAGGGACGCATGGACTCAAGCAGCTCGCGCTTGCCGTAGAGCACACCGATGCCGCTCGGGCCGTAAACCTTATGACCGGTGAAGACGTAAAAATCGCAATCAAGATCGCTGACATCCACCGTCATGTGCACGGCGGCTTGGCTGCCGTCGACCAGCACCGGGATGCCGCGCGCATGCGCGATGCGGATGATCTCCTTGATCGGCGTGATCGTGCCCAGCGCGTTCGACATATGGGTGATGGCGACCAGCTTGGTCCGATCGGTGAGCCGCTTCTCAAAGTCCTCGATATGCAGTTCGCCGAGATCGTCGACCGGCACCCAGACTAGTTTGGCGCCTTGCCGCTCGCGGATGAAATGCCACGGCACGATGTTGGAATGGTGTTCCATGATCGACAGGACGATCTCATCGCCCTCGCCGATGTTCGGCATGCCAAACCCATACGCGACGGTGTTGATCGCCGCCGTGGTGTTGGAGGTGAAGACGATTTCTTCCGTACTGCCGGCATTGAGGAAGCGGCGGACGGTCTCGCGCGCCTTTTCATAGGCGTCAGTCGAAGCATTCGACAGGAAATGCAGGCCGCGATGCACATTGGCATAGTCTTGCGAATAGGCGTGCTGGATCGTGTCCAGGACTACCTGTGGTTTCTGCGCCGAAGCGCCATTGTCCAGGTAGACCAATGGTTTGCCGTAAACCTGCCGCGACAGGATCGGGAAGTCGCGGCGGATTGCCTCGACGTCGTAGGGCAAAATGCTGGTACGCTCATCCATAGCTGATGAATTCCATCAGCGACCCATCCGGGTCACGAAAATACACGCTGGTTCCGTCTCCTTGCCCTCCAAACCGCGCGATCGGCCCAAGCTCGATTTCGACACTGCACTGGTTCAGATGTTCAACAGCATCGTCAATCGGCCCTTTCCAGCGAAAACAAAGATCGCTGTTTCCAGGCTGGACTGGCAAACGGGCGACCGGTTGTGCGTCGACACCGATTCCGTGGCAATTCAACTGACGATCACCAAGCCGAAAGACATAAGCTCCTTTTCCTCGGGAAATCGCCTCGGCACCGATGACCTCTGTGTAGAACTTTCGCGCCTTCTCCCAGTCCGAAACATGAATGACGCAATGGTCCAGCGATGTCGGCAGACTACCCATGCGCCACAAACCATTCGTCCAGCCGCGCTTCGAGCGCATCGACCAGAAGCTCATTGTCGAGTTCCTCGATGACCGAGGCCACGAAGGCCTTGACCAGCAGGCCGCGCGCGGTCTTTTCGTCAATGCCACGCGTCTTCAGATAAAACAGATGGTTGCGGTCGATCTCGGTCACCGTCGCGCCATGGCCGCACTGTACGTCATCGGCGAAGATTTCGAGTTCCGGCTTGGTCGAGAACTCTGCGTCATCCGACAGAAGCAGCGTGTTGCAGGCCATCTTGGCGTCGGTCTTCTGCGCCAGTCGATGCACGTTGATGCGCCCCTGGAAGACGCCGCGCGCCTTGCCGGTCACGACGTTGCGGATCAGTTCGCGCGATCCGGTATGCGGTGCCACGTGGTCGAGCGTCATAGTGACATCCGTATGCGTGTCACCGGCCAGCAGATTGATGCCGCGCAGCTGAAAGTCCGATCCCTCACCCGCAGCCTTGACGCGCACTTCCTGGCGCACGAGCCGCCCGCCCGCGTTCATGAAGAACAACGTCAGCCTGCTGTTTTTGCCGAGCTCGGCATTGAACTGCGCGAGATGCGTCGCGGTTTCCGGCTGATCCTGGACGATCACCCAGGTGATATCGGCATTGTCTCCAACCAGAAGATTGGCGATCGAGGTCGAAAGCGCTGCGCCATTGCCCGACTGCCTCTCGACGATCGTGGCCTTCGCGCCGGCGCCGACTCGGACGGGCATGCGCACATGCGTTTGGCCACCTGCCTGAATGTTCTGCAGTTCGATCGGCTTTATCGATCCATGCGCCGGGCGCGATGTCGACAAACCAACCGTCGCTGACGAAAGCCGTGTTCAAAAAGCCGATGGCGTCGTCATCGTCGCGCGGATCGAGCGCCGGCGCGAAACTTCCATCCGTGAGCTTTTCGGACAGGCTGTGAAATGCCACGCCCTCAAGCGACGGCGACTTGCCCCGTACAGTACCGTTGAGGATCGGCAGGACAATCGAATCCTCGACCACCGGCGACAGCACTTTCGGATTCGCCGCAGCATCGTATTGCGGCACGGCGGAAAGCAGGCGGCGCAGATCTGTGTAATGCCAGGCCTCGATCCGGCGGGTTGGCAGACCGACCTTAATCGCTTCGATCGCATCGTCGCGCTTGATCATCACCGCGCCATCGCCCGGCAGCTGCGACAGGCGCTCGCCGAACGCCTCGATCAATGCTGTCTCGGCCTGGGTACGCATTGGTGTTGCATGCATATTCATGACCGTCACCTACGCCGCCTCTTCGATGATCCCGGCATAGCCGTTGGCTTCGAGCTCATGAGCGAGCGCCTTGTCGCCGGATTTTATGACCTGGCCCCGGTAAAGCACATGAACGGAATCGGGCACGATGTGCTCGAGCAGGCGCTGATAGTGGGTGATCACGACGATTGCGCGGTCGGGAGAACGCAGCGAGTTGACGCCGTCCGCAACGATCTTGAGGGCATCGATGTCGAGCCCGGAATCCGTCTCGTCGAGTACGCAGAGCCTGGGCGCCAAAAGCTTCATCTGCAGGATTTCGGCGCGCTTCTTCTCACCGCCCGAGAAGCCTACATTCAGCGGGCGCTTCAGCATCGCCATGTCCATGTCGAGCGAGCCAGCGGCGTCCTTCACCTTCTTTATGAAATCCGGGATCTTCAACGGCTCTTCGCCACGCGCCTTGCGCTGAGCGTTGAGCGCGACCTTGAGGAACTCCATTGTAGCAACGCCGGGTATCTCCATCGGATACTGGAAAGCGAGGAAAATACCGGCAGATGCGCGCTCCGACGGGTCCATTTCGAGGATCGAATGTCCGTCGTAAAGGATATCGCCCTCGGTGACTTCATAGTCGTCGCGCCCAGCAAGCACATACGACAGGGTCGATTTGCCGGAGCCGTTCGGCCCCATGATCGCCGCAACCTCGCCGGCTTTCACCGTCAAGTTCAGCCCGCGAATGATTTCCGTGCCAGTCGAGGCGATGCGGGCATGCAGGTTTCTGATTTCAAGCATATTCAATCCATTCAACTATTGAGCCCTTGGCGCTGTATTTGCATTTAGCGGTATTGAGATCCGGCGGCAGCCTATCGTCGTTGATCGCCAGCCATTACCCCACACTGCCCTCAAGGCTGATCCCGATCAGCTTCTGCGCCTCGACGGCGAATTCCATCGGCAGTTCCTGGATGACGTCCTTGACGAAGCCGTTGACGATCAGCGCGATTGCTTCTTCCTCGGGAATACCGCGCTGCATCACGTAGAACTTCTGGTCATCGGAGATTTTCGACGTCGTCGCCTCATGCTCGAACTGCGCACTGGCGTTCTTGGCCTCGATGTACGGCACGGTATGAGCGCCGCACTGGTTGCCGATCAGCAGCGAGTCGCAATTGGTGAAGTTGCGTGCGTTGGTGGCCTTGCGATGCGCCGACACCTGGCCGCGATAGGTATTCTGCGAAAAGCCGGCGGCAATGCCCTTGGAGATGATGCGGCTCGTCGTATTCTTGCCGAGATGGATCATCTTCGTACCGCTATCGACCTGCTGATAGCCGTTCGAAACCGCGATCGAATAAAACTCGCCCCGCGAATCGTCACCGCGCAGGATGCAGCTTGGATATTTCCACGTGATGGCCGAACCGGTCTCGACCTGCGTCCACGAAATCTTCGAGCGGTCGCCACGGCAATCGCCTCGCTTGGTAACGAAGTTGTAGATGCCGCCCTTGCCCTCGGCATCGCCTGGATACCAGTTCTGCACCGTCGAGTATTTGATTTCGGCATCGTCGAGCGCGATCAGTTCGACCACAGCCGCATGCAATTGGTTCTCGTCGCGCTGCGGCGCGGTGCAGCCCTCGAGATAGGAGACGTAAGCCCCTTCTTCCGCGATGATCAGCGTTCGCTCGAACTGCCCGGTGTTCTTCTCGTTGATCCGGAAATACGTCGACAGTTCCATCGGGCAACGCACGCCCTTCGGCACGAAGACGAAGGAGCCGTCGGTGAAGACGGCGGAGTTCAGCGTCGCGTAGAAATTGTCGGTAACCGGAACGACCGAGCCGAAGATACTTCTTCACCAGTTCCGGATGTTCACGGATCGCCTCCGAGATCGAGCAGAAGATGACCCCGGCGGCAGCCAACTCCTTCTTGAAGGTGGTGACGACCGAAATCGAATCGAACACCGCATCAACCGCGACGCGGCCCGACTTGTAGACATTGTCGTTGGCGATGTCGTCATCAGCATCCGCCTGCGGGGACTTCTGTACGCCGGCCAGAATCTCCTGCTCTTTCAGCGGAATGCCGAGTTTCTCGTAGACCTTCAGCAATTCCGGATCGACCTCGTCGAGCGACCTGGGACCGGTCTGGCTCTTCGGTGCAGCGTAGTAGTGCAGGTCCTGGAAATCGATCTTCGGGTAATGAACGCGCGCCCAGTTTGGCTCATCGAGCGTCAGCCAGCGCCTGTACGCTTCCAGACGCCATTGAAGCATCCAGTCCGGCTCGTTCTTCTTGGCCGAGATAAAACGGATAATGTCTTCCGACAGGCCCTTGGGGGCCTTATCCATCTCGATAATCGACTCGAATCCGTATTTGTACTGATCGACGTCGATCTTGCGGACCCGGTCGATCGTTTCCTGCACAGCAGGCATCGCGTTCTCCATCCATGCCGGGGTCAAGGCCCGACCGTTTTCAAACCTATGGCACCGCCAGAGCGGCGTAGCCTCTATATAGTGCGTTCGGGCGCCGTATTCACGGGGCCAGAACCGCCACGCCGCTATCCAGAAGCGCCTTCGCTTCTTTTTCACGCCGCGCGCGACTCTCCGGTGCGGCGCGCCGCCACCTTGGTTAGCGCAGCGCCAAAGCGTTCAATCTCGGCGGTGCTCGTAGCCTCGCCGATCGAGACGCGCAATCCACCTTCGGCGCGGGAAACGCCCATTGCCTTCAGCACATGACTTGGACCGACCTTGCCCGACGAACATGCCGAGCCGGCCGACACCGCAATTCCGGCAAGATCGAAAGCGATCTGCGCCGTTTCGGCTTTCACGCCGGGTACGGCGAAGAACACCGTATTGGCAAGTCGTTCCACCGCCGCGCCGAAGATTTCCGCGTCGGGGGCAATGCGCAAAATTGCCTGCTCGATCTGTTTGCGCTTCTCGCACAGATCCGCGACATGCCCAAGTGCCGGACAAAGCATGCTGCGCGGCGGCACCGAAGCCGGCGATACCCGAAATGTTCTCCGTCCCGGCGCGAAACCCCTTTTCCTGACCACCGCCGACCACCAGGGGAACAGGCATCATCAGGTCGGACTTGCCGATGAACGCGCCAACACCCTTTGGCCCCCCGATCTTGTGCGCCGAAAGGATGATAAAATCACCGCAAGCCTCTGTGATATCGAGCGGAATACGACCGGCCGCCTGAACCGCATCGGTAACAAGAATTCCGCCCGCCGCCTTCACCATATCGGCAATCTCGGCAACCGGCTGGATAACGCCCGTCTCATTGTTGGCCACGTGCACAGCCACCAGCGGCAAACCGTCAGCCTTGTCATGCGCGGCAAGCGCGGCGGCTAATTCGGCCAACTGAATAACACCGTTCTCGTCCACTCCGACGCGTGTAAAACGTTCGGCTGGGAAACGGCCGCCCGACAGCAAACAGGGATGATCGGCAGCGCAGACATAGAGATGCGACAGCCGCAAAGGACTGCGTCCCATCCGCCAATCGGGCGTCAACAGGTTCGTAGCTGCCTCGGTAGCCCCGGAAGTGAAGACAACATGCTCAGCCTTGCCGCCAACCAGCGCAGCGACATTTGCCCGCGCGTCCTCAACAAGGCGGCGCACGGCGCGGCCCTCGCCGTGTACCGACGACGGATTGCCCACCACATCGAGCGCGGCAAGCATCGCGGCGCGCGCAGCCGGCAACAGCGGCGCGCTGGCGTTGTAGTCGAGATAGGCGCGGGATTCCGCCATTAGGCTTTTCCGTTCGAGCGATTGACGCCATGTCGCAATTTCCTTGAACTTGCGATACCGGACGTCCTATTTACCCGACTGATTGCTCGTCTGTCAGTTTTGAATTGTTCTAAACTAGCTTTTAGGTAGGCGCGTCTTCCGCGTCAAGACCGAAGCCGGGAATGTTGCAGGCGGATGGCGGCAAATTCGGATTGTGGAGTTTTTAATGCCCGAAGTCATTTTCGCCGGTCCTGCTGGCCGTTTGGAAGGCCGCTACCAGCCGTCGACCGAGAAAAGTGCGCCGATTGCAATCATCCTGCATCCGCACCCGCAATTCGGCGGGACGATGAACAACAAGATCGTCTACGACCTCTTCTACATCTTCCAGAAGCGCAACTTCACCACGCTGCGCTTCAATTTTCGCGGCATCGGCCGCAGCCAGGGTGAATTCGACCACGGCATGGGCGAACTTTCGGACGCGGCCGCAGCTCTCGACTGGATCCAGTCGCTGCATCCGGACTCCAAGAGCTGCTGGGTAGCGGGCTATTCCTTCGGCGCATGGATTGGCATGCAGCTGCTGATGCGCCGCCCGGAAATCGAGGGCTTCATCTCGGTCGCACCGCAGCCGAACACCTATGACTTCTCGTTCCTGGCCCCCTGCCCGTCATCAGGTTTGATCATCCACGGTGATTCCGACAGAGTCGCCCCTCCCAAGGATGTACAAGGCCTGGTGGACAAGCTGCATACCCAAAAGGGCATTACGATCACGCAGAAGACACTTCCGGGCGCCAATCACTTCTTCTCCAACGATCCGCAGTTGGTGATCGATGAATGCGCCGACTACCTCGACAAGCGTCTTGCCGGACAGTTGGCCGACCCCAAGCCGAAGCGGCTGCGCTGACAGTGACAACGCCCCGGTTGGAAAAACCGGGGCGTTGTTCTTCACACTCCCGCTGAACGCACTACTTCGCTTTCAGGAAATCGCTGACTTCAAGCAGAACGAATTCATTGTCATCAGCCCTGTCGAGCGCGCGACCGGCCGAGAACGGGAGATTGTTGTCATCGCCAACGACAATATGCATGGCATCAACCACATCGACATTCTCGATGGTGTTGAAGGGCATGTCGTAGAAGCCATCACCGCCGCCCTGGCGCTTCTTGTTGTCCGGGTCGGAGATCTTCATCAGGTCGATGTAACCGATCTTCCGGGCCGTTTTGCCGACGTTCTCGTCCGTCATCTCAATCTTGTAGATACGCTTGAACAAGGCGGGTGTCGCGAAGCAGTCGGGCTGGGGCTTCTTTGGATCGGCGCAGGCCTTGTCCGCCGTGCCGGCGCCCTGGTCGCGCTCGATGACGAGCGCCGTCGTACCATCGATCATGTTGAAGTCGCCGATCGCGTCACCGCCGGCCGAGAGCGGGTAGAGCCAGCTGCGGCCGGTCCATTCCTTCTTGCCAATATCGAATTCGACGATACGCAGCGACCGCTCTCCGTCCTTTTGTTCCGCGGAATGCTCCATGGTGCCGTCTTCCTTGAACAGCGCGCCTTCAAGCAGCCCGTAGAGCTTCGAGCCATCCTTCGATTGTGCGAGACCCTCAAAGCCGCCGGAACGCTTGATGTTAAAGCTCGGCATGGGCAGCGATGGATTGGCTTGAAGTGTCAGCGTCGGATGATCAGGCGACTTAACGGGCTTGCCATCGACCGTGGTGGCAACAACGTCGGTCAGTCGGCCCTCGAGATCGAACTTCAGCAGAAACGGCCCAAACTCGTCCCCGACCCAGAACCCGTCTGCTACCGGCTGGATAGCCTCGACGTCGAAGTCTCCACCGGTGAGGAAGCGGGTATCGCTGCCTTCAAGCACGATCGGGAACGGGGCTTTCTTGTCGGGGTCGGTCAGGAACACCGTGTTGATGCGACCGACCGTGCCCGCGTCCCAATCGAACTTGACGTGATGTAGCATCAAGGCAGCGTCGGTTGAGTTCATCTTGTTGCCAAAACCGTTGTCGGAGAGCGTCCAGAACGTGCCGTCACCCGCCGACTTGATGCCGGAGAAGCCCTGTATTGGCTGCCCATCGAAAGGCAGCGAAAGGCCGGTCAGGCGGACGCCATCCTTGCCAGGAACAGTGCCGAGCTCGGCTGCGCGCTTGCGGTCAGGCGTGGTGAATTTGCCGGCGCTACGGAGGTGCTCCGGAGCGTTTTCCGGCGCTTTGATGATTGTATTCGCCGGCAGGACGGCATGGCCGACAAGGTGGGCGTCGAACTGTTTTTCCTCGGCAAAGGCGGAGGCGACGGTCAGAGTAAGGAAAGCAACTGATGGGAAGAATGAGCGGCGCATTGCGGCAACCCTGTTCTTGAGGGATCGGACCGCTACCAGCTATGCGATGGGAATGTCGCAGCGGTGACGCTCGTGTGAAACTTCTATGAACGCCGCCAAGCGTTTCGTCGCAGCGGCGCCGTTACTTTGCCACCACGCCCCCCGAAACCGCCTCCCGGCACCCGGTCGTCGTCGGAAAAGTCAGCGGCAGGCCTTTCAAGGATCGTACCGCCAAATACGCCCAGGCCTCGGCTTCCATCGAATCACCGTTGAAGCCTGCATCTTCGGCGAGGATGACCTCGGCTCCAGCGTTTCGTGCGCCCGCCCGCAGATCGTTGACGATGTGGGGGTTCTTGCGACCACCGCCGCAGACGATCCACGTTTTGGGCGCTTCCGGTAGATGCTCCGCCGATTTCAGGATCGCTTCGGCGGATATGGCGGCGAGCGTACGGGCGCCGTCGGACAGATCCAGGCCTTGCGCCTTCGCGAGCGTAAAATCATTGCGGTCTAGCGACTTTGGCCCGGATTTTTCAAAGAATGGATTATCCAGGTACGCTTCCACGACACCGCGGATGACGCCGCCCTCGGAGGCGATAGCCCCATCGGCGTCAAACGGGACGCCGCCCTCGCGCGACACCCATTGGTCGATCAGCGTGTTTCCTGGCCCGCTGTCGAACGCTATGGGGTCGCCGTCTTTCGGAACAAATGTAATGTTCGATATGCCGCCGATGTTGACGAACACCATTGGATACCTTTGCCGAAAATCACCCGACAGCGAACGCGCGAGCGCGGCATGATACGCTGGCACCAGCGGCGCGCCCTGCCCACCGAAAACCATGTCGTTGGCGCGCATGTCGAAGACCACGGGCAGTCCGGTCCGCTGCGACAGCCATTCGCCGTCACCAAGCTGAACTGTCACGCCCGCCTGCGGACGGTGCAGAACGGTCTGGCCGTGAAAGCCTATAACCTCCGGCTTGCCCCAATCCCGCGCGCCATTCCGCAAAAAGGCGTCCACTGCATCAGCGTGCCGCTCGGTGATGTCGCGCTCCAGCGCCTTCAGGTCCCCAGGCCGCTCGTTACGCCCGACGATAGCCTTGGCCCCATCCAGCCCGGCTTCGATTCGCCGCTGGAATTCCGCATCGTACGGTACGAAAAACGAGGGTCCACGCTCGACGACATTTTCGCCATCGGTTCGCAGCATTGCGAGGTCGATGCCGTCCATCGACGTGCCGCTCATCAGGCCGATTGCGCAAGTCAGGGTCATTTCCGGCCATAATCCTTGTGATTCCTTGGTGCCGGATGCTAAAGCGCCGCTGCCGCATTTGCCATTGCCGGCCGAATCTCGTCTATCCGGAACCTCGCTATGACCGCATTCAAGTCCGATTTCTTGCGCACGCTGTCCGAACGCGGCTTTATCCACCAATGTTCGGATGCCGAAGGGCTCGATGCCCTCGCAGCGAAAGGCGAGGTCATCGCCTATGTGGGTTACGACTGCACCGCTCCGTCGCTGCATATCGGCAACTACCTGACCATGATGATGCTCTACTGGCTTCAACAGTCGGGCAACAAGCCAATCACCCTGATGGGCGGCGGCACCACGATGGTGGGCGACCCATCCGGCAAGGACGAGACGCGCGCCATGCGCACCGTCGAAGAGATCGAGGCCAACAAGACCTCGATCAAGGGCGTGTTCTCGAAGGTGCTCAACTTCGGCGCCGGCAAGACGGGTGCGATAATGGTCGACAATGCCGACTGGCTGCTGAAGCTCGGCTACATCGAAATGCTGCGCGATGTCGGCCGGCATTTCTCAGTCAACCGCATGCTCACCATGGATTCCGTCCGCCTGCGGCTAGAGCGCGAGCAGGAGATGAGCTTCATCGAGTTCAATTACATGGTTTGCCAGTCCTACGACTACACCGAGCTGGCGCGGCGCCACGGCTGCAACCTGCAGATGGGCGGCTCCGACCAATGGGGCAACATCGTCACCGGCGTCGACCTTGGCCGCCGCATGGGCACGCACCAGCTTTACGCCCTGACGACGCCGCTGCTCACTAACGCTTCCGGCGCGAAAATGGGCAAGACAGCGCAGGGCGCTGTATGGCTGAACGCCGATCAATTCAGCCCTTGGGACTTCTGGCAGTATTGGCGTAACACGGAAGACGCTGACGTCGCAAAATTCCTGAAACTATTCACCGTCTTGCCGATGGACGAGATCCGCAGGCTCGAAAAGCTTGCGGGTTCCGAGATCAACGAGGCGAAGAAGATCCTCGCCAATGAGGCAACCGCGCTGCTGCATGGCCGTGCGGCAGCCGATGAAGCGGCGGAAACCGCGCGCAAGACTTTCGAGGAAGGCGCACTCGCCGATACACTGCCGACCATCGAGGTTGCAGGCTCGGAACTCAGTTCCGGTGTCGGGCTTTTGACGCTGCTGGTTCGCGCTGGCTTGGCAGGCTCCAATGGCGAAGCCCGCCGTCACGTTCAGGGGGGAGCGGTACGCCTGAATGATCAGCCGGTGCAGGACGAGCGCCGCGCCGTTACCGCCGCCGACCTTACCGGTGACGGCGTCGCTAAGCTGTCGGTTGGCAGGAAGAAGCACGTTCTGGTGAAAGCGGCCTGAGCCGCTCAATTGAACTCGAAAATTTGCCGGAATATGCCTGGCGCCATGACCGACAGCGGGTTGACCTGAAGGCGTGGCGATTTGGCCTCGCCATCGAGCTTGAAGGTCACGCCGATCAGACCGCGGTCGCGGCCATTGCCCAGCAATGTACCAACCAACGGGATTTCACTGAAAACGCGGTTAAGGCCGTAGGCCGGCATGAAGGTGCCGGTCATATCCATATTGCCCTTCTGGTCGTAGAGCGTGCCTTGAAACGTCGCTCCAATCAGCGGCCCGCGTACGACACCCTTGGCCAGCCGCAGATACCCTTCGCCCCGATTGATTTGCGCAAAGCCCCTTTCGAACGACACGCTTGATGTGTCGATATCTTTCCTGACCGCCTGACTGAGGCTGCGGTCGCTGCCGCTGGGCGCCGTAGACACGATCGACGCCAGTTTCGGTTCGTTGACAACCTTAAAATCCCGGGCCGCGACATGGCCCTCCATACCGCCATCTTTCGTGCCTGTCAGTTTGAGCTTGATCGATCCGCCCTGCATATTCTTGTAAAGGTCGAGGAAGCGAAGCACCGCGCCAGCATCGTCAGCCTGCATGATCAATTGCTTGCGGCCGTCCTTGGTGCCGCTCGAAAAGCTGACGGCGCCACCTGTATCGGCGGTCGCCACCACCGAAATGCGGTTTCCATCCGAGTCGAGCCTGAGACTGGAGATCGACTCGCCGTTGAAGCCAGCAACCTCCGCCACGTCGACATCAAGCACCACTTTCGTCGCGCTCGATGAATTGTCACTGCTCTTAGCGTCGGAAAGGAACGTCTTGATCACAGAGCGCGCGTCGAATGCGCTGCCATCGATTCCGACCTTGTAGCCCTTTCCCGCGCGGGCGATCGATACCTTGATTGCGTCACCGCGATTGAGGCGAACCGTATCGAGTTTCGCCGATGATAATTGGCCATCCGATAACGAAATATCGCCTGAAAACAGAAAGGTTTTTCCGCTGATCTCGAAGTCGGACAGCCGGGTGCTACTCCCGGTCGCTTCCATCACGAAGTCGGCTGTCGCGGCAACGCCAGGCCCCTTGCTCCAGCCCGCCCAGGGAATATCGAGTTTGGCCCTCGTCAGATCCGCGGCAACCTTGCGGGTTGCGCCCTCATCGTCCACCTTGACCTTCACGGTGCCCGACACGAACGAACTTAGGCCGGGCGCTATCTTCTTGAGCGCCGCATCGTCAAGAATGAGCTCGACATCCCTGTCCCGGTGTGGTCCCTCCGGCCGCAGCGGTTCGACCATCGCAATGGTTGCCGGCACGCCGTTCAGCAAGCCTTTCGCCGACATCGTCGCCTGCAATGGCTCCACCGTCAGCTGACCGGAAGCTTTGGTCAGGGACTGCCCCGATATCGGTTTGGCAATAGCGAGACCTGAATAGTTCATGTCGACCATCCAGCCGAGCGTCTTCGGATCCACGCCTTTTTGAAGCGGGATGTCCGCAATCACGTGGCCTGAAACCTGGCCCGACAAATCGTTCGGGGTAAACGGTACGAAGCGCATCGCATTGAACGGTTCGAACGCGGCGTATTCGGCGACCGCCGCAGCCTCGCCTTCAACGTCTATGTCCAGCTTGCCGATCACCGGCGGCCTGTTGGACCGGGCGACCGACAGGGTCCCATTCCTGCCGGTCAGAATGCGCCCGCTTGGGAGATAAACTGTACCAGACGACAACGTCACATCGACGTCGTATCCCCGAACGTCGACGACGCCCTTCGCCTCGCGAATGGGTGGCAGGTTACCGAATGTGTCGAAGCGGGTGTCGTTCAGCGCGAAGCGTGCGACGATTTCCTCGGCGGAGAGCGGAACGCCATTGCCGAGACGTCCCGGCTGGACGCGGAATTCGATGTTGGCTTCCTTAACCTCGCCGCCAAAGACGTGCTCCAGAACCCAGGTACGAGCCTTTCCCGCGGCGAACCAGGGCCACAGTTGCTTGGCGTGGGCCACCTGCATGTCACGAACGGAGAAAACCAGGGCGACGCCTGGAGCCTGGCCTTTCACAAGCTCGACCCTCGCATTTCCCATCGCTTCGCCGGGACCGCTTTTTACGGCTATCTCGTCGGCCAGGAGAACACCGGTATTTGGATCAAATGTTCCCTTCAGCTGTGACTGAAAGTCGAGCGGCGCTTCAGGCGAAGCGTCGGGTGCCGCAACCGTTTTCGTGCTGACCAGCTCGTACCGGTACAGCGGCGTCTCGTCTTGGGTTCCAGTTGGAGGACGAGGGCCGAAGGCGCCATTGAACTCGAGCGACGTCTTGCCCGTCTGGACAAGCAGGCGATCGATTTCCAGCTTGTTCGAACCTTGCTCGAGCGTCGCGTCGAGCCCCAGATTGCCTGTGAACTGGCCCCTCGCGCCAAAATCGACGACAGACCTGTGCACCACCGCGGACAGCTTCAGTTTACCTCCACCAGACGCTTCGCCGCCTTTGATGGTGAGGGTCACTGCGCCAAGGCGACCAGCGCTGTTTGGCTGAGGCGCCGCTTCTTCAGGGAGTGCGTCGGCGACGATCGAGAGATCGACGTTGGAAATCCGCTTTGTGCCAGCTTCGCGCCGAGCCGTGCCTGCCACCTTGACGGTTCGCCCGTCGACCTCGGCATCCATTTGTATGTTCAGTGTTTCGCGCGCGGTGCGGGTGAATGCGCCGTCAAAAATGGTGATGGCTCGCACCCGCTCGGTTTCAGCCAGGGTGATCTTGATGTTCTTCAACGCTATGTCGGCGAGCCTCCCCGTATCGATAGCGTCAAACGCGGCCTGCAAGGGCTTGAAGGCGGCGACCACGACAAGATCGGGATCGATCAAGCCGGTTTCATCGCGCAAATTGGCGGTCCAATCACCACCTTCCATCGAGGGAAGCGCCGCAACGGAGATCGTTGCATTTGAGAGTGTTGCCCCACCCAACTGAAGGCTTCCAGAAAGCAGCGGAAAAAGCCTGATGCCGAAATCGACGGCTCCGACATCGGCGATCATCAGGTCGTTGCCCGTGTTTTTCAGGTTTACGTTTTCCAGTTTGAGCGCCATCGGATAGGTGGAACCGAAGGCTATTCGCGCAGGACCCACCGATGCCGACGCTTTGTCTCCAGCAATTTGCTGAACGGTGCGCTCAGCCTGTATGCGTAGTGTTTCGGTTCCCCAATCGGATTTGACCAAGAAGATACTGGCTATGAGGAAAAGCAACACCATAGCGCCAGTAGCGGCAGCGACCCAACGCGCCATTTTTCTCCAGGCGTAGCGCCCGCGTTCGAAACGCCAATGCGAATCCTGGCCCTGCGCTGATGGCAGCGCTGAAAGGCAGGTGATTTCGTCGCGACGAAACCGTATCTTCTGATGCTTGGGCTGCTGATGGTGCAACGCGCGGCTCGCGATGATTTGCTAACGAATACATGTGGCGGCGACATGCGTCCAGCGATGCTGCATGGACGAATCCCGAACCAGACGCATCCAGCCTCCATACACATATTGGCGAAGAAGGGCATCTCTATGACTGAATGGGCTGTCGGCGACCTTGCCCCCGATCTTTTGCTGCCGACGGTAGGCGGCAAGAATATCCATCTCAATGATTTGCGAGGCGGGTGCGTCGTTCTCTATTTCTATCCCAAGGATGACACCGAGGCCTGCACTGCTGAAGCAATCGATTTTTCAGCGCTGCGAACTCAATTCAACGCGGCCGGCGCTACCGTCATTGGCGTATCGCCTGACTCGCCAAAGCGCCACGCCAAGTTCGCATCAAAGCATGCGCTCTCGGTCGAGCTTGCCTCGGACGAAAAACTTGAAGCAGCCATCGCCTATGGCGTTTGGGTCGAGAAGACCATGTATGGCCGCAAGTACATGGGCGTCGAACGAGCCACGTTTCTAATCGATGGCGATGGGGTTATCCAACGAATTTGGCGCAAGGTTCGCGTCCGCGACCACGCACAAGAGGTTCTTGCCGCAGTATTAGGCATTGCGCGGTCACGCTAAGGTTTTAGGCGCCGTGCGGAACCTTTTCAAACGATCGGCATTCTTCCTCTCAGTAACAATTGCGGGAGCAAAAAATGTTGCGAAGCACTTTACTCTGGATCCTGGGCGGCCCTATCCCGATTATCATACTCCTGTGGCTTTTCTTCCGATAATGCCTGGATTATTAACAATAAAACCCGCCACGTTGGCGAGTTTTATTCTACCTATTCTTCTGTTCCTAACGAAATTTCCAATCTCCCCTGCGTTGGCGTGGCAGTCTAAATCGGGCTTTATACTTAACGGCACCAACGCTCGCTCAAGTGTTTGTTAACCCTAATCAGTCAAAATTAACTCCATCGTTTCTTGGGCAGAGCGTGGGGTTGGCATGGCAGCGCAATCGACGGTATTCGGCAGGCGCCGCGAACCACATACAGTAATCATCGCGCGAGGAAATTCGATCCGGCACTTTACGGTGCGCCCGTGGATTGCAGTTGTTGCTGGATCGATGGTTGCCGCGTTGACACTCGGATACTTCGCCGCGACTTCCTACCTTGTCTTCCGCGATGACCTGATCGGCGCAGCGATATCGCGCCAGGCTCGCATGCAACATGCCTATGAGGACCGTATTTCTGCGCTTCGAGCCCAGGTTGATCGCATCACCAGCCGTCAATTGCTCGACCAGCAACTCATGGAAACCAAGGTGACCGAGTTGCTCGCCCGTCAATCGAAGCTCAGCCAGCGTCACGGCAGGCTCGGTCCGCTCCTCGAAGAAACCGACAGTTCGCCATCCGACGCTGTATCTCCGTCGAGCACTCGTCCGGATGACCGCGTCGATGCTTCCGGCCTCGCTCCATCTCTTCGGCCGCTGTCCTATGCCAGCGCCGCAAGCCCCTCGTCCTTCTCCTTCTGGGCGACGCGCTCCGGAAATGATCCATCGGAAACCGCTGCCGACCGCGCTGACAAGCTCTTTGTCTCAATCAACCAATCTCTGCGTACCATCGAGAATGAGCAGATCGTCAACGTCACTTCGCTGGCAGATGGCGCCTATCAGACCGCAGACCAGATTTCGGAAGCCCTTGAACAGGCCGGGCTGCCCGTCGATGCAGGTTTCGGCAAGACGGATATGGGCGGCCCGCTGGTCGCGATCGACGACCCGCAGAAATTTGACAGTAAGGTCGCGGAACTCGATGCCGCGCTTAATGTACTCGACAAGGTCAAGCAGCGGGCAAAGAGCCTGCCTATCGCGAACCCGGCACCGGGCCGCGCCATATCGAGCACTTTCGGCGTGCGCAGGGACCCGATCATCGGGACGCCGGCGATGCACTCCGGCATGGATTTTCGCGCGCCAATCGGTTGTCCCACCACGGCTACCGCCCCCGGAACGGTAACGAAGGCGGGATGGAATGGCGGCTATGGCCGCATGGTTGAGATAGATCACGGTAACGGGATTTCCACGCGGTTTGCACACCTGAACCGAATCGATGTTGTGGAAGGTCAAAAGGTGCAGCTTGGCGATACCGTCGGTGAGGTCGGCAGCAGCGGCCGCTCCACGGGTCCGCACCTTCACTACGAAGTACGCAGCCACGGGGATGCGGTAGACCCGCTCCGGTTCATAAAGCTTGGAAAAAAGCTCAGCCAGTTTCTGTGATCCACACCTTGCCGTCAGGGCGCCCTGCGGCCCGGCAAGGGAGTTCTCCCCCGGGCAATCCGTCGGTTTTGACTTCCTCAGGGCAAATCGACGAAGGCTCTGCGTATCGCGCTTGACACTCCCAGGCGAACCCCTTAATCGGACGCCATCACAACGGCGTCGGCAGACGCTGCTGCGCGGGTGTAGCTCAGTCGGTTAGAGTGCCGGCCTGTCACGCCGGAGGTCGCGGGTTCGAGCCCCGTCACTCGCGCCACTCTTTTTCAAAGTGAAATCTGTGAGGTAGAAAGTTATCCTCACGTTGAGAGTGCTCCCATCGTGAGGGCATTCTCGTACTTGCTTGGGCGACTATCCGTATCGGAGAAGCCTCAAACCTCTTCGTTTCCGCACAACGATGCGTCTGCTGGAACCATATCGTTTATGTCGCGACTTGCCCTTGCACTGCCCGCGCGAACCGCTTAAAGGTCCGCGTCGCGTCGGGCGATTAGCTCAGTTGGTAGAGCGCTTCGTTTACACCGAAGATGTCGGCGGTTCGAGTCCGTCATCGCCCACCATACCCTCGAACGATCTGCCTCCTAGATTCCGGTAAGGCCGGGCTGGAGCGTAAAGCTGCCGTAACATTGGCCGGCATCCTGCGCGCGGGGGGTGCAAATGCGCGGCGGCAGCGGAGCCGCTGACTGGCAAGCTGGAAGCACTGCTAAAACAAGAGCCAGACCGATAAGCGCAAGTGAAGCTCGCATTACATGGGCTCCTGAAAGGCCATACTTGCCGATCAATAGTTCAACCTACGTCAACGGACTATCGCCCGCATTGCGCGCACTCGCAAGGCCCCGTCGAAGCTGGGTCTTCCCGGCAAGTAGGCTTCGGAACCTGAAAAGTCCGTGGATCGCTGAGGGTTGATACACCCCTGATGACGGAATGCTCCAGTCGTGAGGAACCAAGACAGGCCGGTTGAAACGTCGACTTCAAGCCGCCCATCAGCGCCGCCATAAGCGAGGGGTTGGGGCTTAGCTTCCGGGCGCGCGGACGGCCTGTGTTGCCTCTAGCGCCAACTTCAGGCGGGTATCCCGGCCATAGACGTCGGCAAAGTACTCCACCTGCCCCGACAGCGTCGGCCAGGCAGTGAAATAGGCGACATAGACCGGGATCTTGCGCGCGACCTTTTCGCTGGAATGGCCTTTTGCCAGCTTCTCTACGACATGATCCACCGACGTGCCGAGTACCGCGGCGGCCATGCCGCGCGGGTTCTGCAGGCGAATGCAGCCATGGCTAAGGGCGCGGGCATCGCGCTCGAACAGCTTCTTCTGCGGCGTATCGTGCATGTAGATCGCGTGCTTGTTGGGGAACAGAATCTTCAGCTCTCCCAATGCATTGGCCTCGCTCGGCGTCTGCCGCACGCCGAACGGCACTTTCGAGCCGTAAGCGCCCCAATTCACCGAGGAGGATGGGATGCGCTTGCCCTTGGCGTCCACCACCTCATAGCCGGCGCGGTCGAGATAGCCTGGGTCACGGCGCAGGCGTGGCAGCATCTCGTTGACCAGGATCGATTGCGGAACCCCCCAATAGGGGTTGTAGTCGACCTGCTCGATTTCGTCGAAGAAGAAGCTGGTTTGCGTTGCGGGCGCTCCGACGACCACTCGCGTCGACAGCTTTTCCTCGCCATTTTCGATATAACTCGCGACGAAAGATGGTTGATTGACGAAGACGCGGGTATCGCCAAGCTGCGATGGCATCCAGCGCAATTGCTCCAGGGCGATCCGCACCTTGTCCAGCCGCTCGGCCTTCGAGATTCCGGCCAGAGTGTTGACCGTCCTGGGGCCTAGAACGCCGTCCGCCTTCAATCCGGCGCGCGTCTGCACCGCTTTGATGACCGACACCAACTCATCGGTATAAACTTCGCTTCTGCCCTGGCGGTAGAGCACCTCGCCAAAATCGCCACCCATCTCGTCATCGAGGTTCCTGGCGATCAATCCGAGCACCTTCGGCAGTTCCGGATTGGTCTCGCCGGGCTTCACCAGCAATTTCGGATCGATGACGACCTCGTCGTCCGCTTCTGCCTCCAGCGCTTCAAGCTCCACCCGCAACGCGTTGTATTCAGGGTTTTGCGGATGCTGTGTTTCAAGGAAAGCCCGGACATTCGCCGACTGCGACATGGTCTTCACCGCGGCCTGCAGATTCACGGGCTTGGCTGGAAAATCGTAGTAGCCGGAGATTCGGTTCGGATCGATGCGCCCCATCGTGGCGTCCCGGACATAGCGAAGAGCACGAGCCGATAAAGCCATTTCAAACCGGATGAGATCGCTGCCGCGCATCTCGCGGTTCGTAGCAGTGGCTGGCGGTATCGTTACGGAATAGTCGGCCGGATCGAGGCCGTAGCCAGCGGCCTCGCCCATCGCTCGGATCGCATCCGTTGCGCGAGCATTGGGGGCGCCATCGGAAACCCAGACGAAATCACGGTTCTCCGCATAATATGCGGTCAGCGCCGCAGCGACGTCTCTCTCGGCGAGAAGTTCGTAGTCGGCGAGGTTAGCAACTGCCTCGGCAAAGCGAACAGGGTCGGCAGAGGGCTGGTATGCAACCGGACTCAAGCCATTGGAAAGCCCTGAAAAATCAACCTTGACCAGCCGGTCCGCCTTGTATGCGTTGTAGCCCGGGCCAGTGATCTTCGCCGTCGCGCTCGAACCTTCGCTGGTCCGTTTCTTCGTGTGCTCGCCGCAACGGAAAGTCCTGAGCATGAACCCTCTTCGACCCACCGCCGAACAAGATATCGAAGAGAGTTCGCGCGTTTGCGTTGTTTACCGCGAGGGTTGCGGCCAACACCGAGAGCGATACGATCGAAAGCCAAGTCGGCCGCAGTGCCATCGTCTTCCCAAGCCCTTTTCTTGCGCAGGTTCGCGCAAACACCTGCCCGTTTCCAGCGTCGCCCAACCTGGTGGCGGATATCAGTCAGAGTATATCTAGTCTTGCCTGGGCGGTTAAGATTTTATGAATTGCCGGTACACGTGTCCGCGACCGCGACAAACTTGCCACAGCGGATGGCGCGAGGTTGGGCGGCATTGTCCGATCCTTTGGCCAGAGTGCGGACGCACGGGCGCGTTCCCCGGCTTGTCGAAGCCCGGGTTTGGGTGTGGGAGACGGCGCATGGCATTGCGCCTTGTAAGGTATAGTTTAGTGACGCTTCGCCATGCGCCGCCGGCATGCTTCCCCAACACCAAACCCGGCCGAGTTAACGGCTCGCGAGCTTGATCCGGGGCCGGGTCTAGGCTGCGGGGGATCACCCCAAACCACGCTAACCGTTGCGTGGCCGGCCCGGTGCCACACTTGCCTGGATGCCGGTTGTACACCCGTTCCCACAAGCAAGCTGCTATGGCGGAGAATACGCGAGAAAGTGCTGGTGGGAATAAAATCTCCTGCCAAAGATGCTGACAAGGGTGTCATTTCAATTGGTTAGAGGAGAGAGTTGCCAGATTCTATTCCCGGTGGCGGGAGCGGCTATCGTTCGCCCCCTCTCCGTCTCGCCCTCCGGGCTCGCCACCTCTCCCCCGCTTCGCAGGGGCGAGGAATCCAGGTTCTGAGATGCTTCGCCCCTTGATGACACCGTGTTTCGAAGTATGCGACGCCCCTCCAGCTTGGGTTCTCAATCCCCGCCTTGACGGCTCAGTCGCGCGAAAGGCCTTTTTCTTCCAGTTCGGCGACATATCCCTGCCAGCGCTCTTCTTTCTCGTGCCCGAGCGTGTGCAGATATTGCCAGGTGAAGATGCCGGTGTCGTGGAAATCGTCGAAGGTTATGCGCACTGCATAGTTGCCGACGGGTTCGATCTTGAGGATCGCGACATGGCGCTTGCCGGGCACGGTCACACGCTGCTCCGGTGAATGGCCCTGCACTTCGGCCGAGGGCGACAGCACGCGCAAAAGCTCTGCGGACAGTTCGAACGGACGATGATTGGGAAACGTCACGGTCAGCAGTTTGCGGTCTTTTGAGACGCGTAGTTCGGTCGGGGCTGTCATCTTTGCATCCTTGCCAATCACCCATTACGCCGGGCGCGCGATGAGCGAAAGATGCCCATTATGCCGTCTGGACCAAACAAAGCGGCGCGATCTTGATTGCCTCGCCCAACAGCACAACATAGTAATGTAGAGTGATCGACAAAAACGGCGGAGAAACCGAAGCGCAATGCAGAGCAGCATGATCGATCCATTCGGACGTGCGATCACGTATTTGCGTGTGTCGGTGACCGACCGCTGCGATTTCCGCTGCACCTATTGCATGGCGGAAGACATGACCTTCCTGCCCAAGAAGGACCTGCTGTCACTGGAGGAACTCGACCGGCTGACCTCCGTCTTCATCGAGAAGGGCGTGCGCAAGCTGCGGCTGACCGGCGGCGAGCCGCTGGTGCGCAAGAATGTGATGCACCTCGTTCGCCAGATCTCGCGGCACCTTGTATCGGGCGAACTGGAAGAGCTGACCCTGACCACCAATGGCTCGCAGCTGGCGCGTTTTGCCGGTGAGCTTGCCGATTGTGGCGTTAAGCGCATCAACGTGTCGCTCGACACGCTCGATGCGGACAAATTCAAGGCGATCACCCGCTGGGGCAATCTCGGCCGCGTCATGGAAGGCATAGAGGCCGCCCAGGCTGCCGGCATAAAGATCAAGCTCAACGCGGTTGCCCTGAAGAACTTCAACGACGGCGAGATTCCCGACCTTATACGCTTCGCCCATGGACGCGGCATGGACCTCACTGTGATCGAGACGATGCCGATGGGCGAAATCGACGTCGACCGCACGGACCAGTATTTGCCGCTGTCGCAGTTGCGGGCGACCCTCGAGCAACAGTTCACTCTGGCCGACATCGCTTACAAGACCGGCGGTCCCGCTCGCTATGTCAATGTTGCGGAGACCGGTGGGCGCCTGGGCTTCATCACGCCGATGACACATAATTTCTGCGAAAGCTGCAATCGTGTGCGGCTGACCTGCACTGGCACGCTCTATATGTGCCTCGGGCAGGAGGACGCCGCCGATCTGCGCGCGCCGTTGCGGGCCTCGGAGGGCAACGAACGCGTCGCCGACGCCATCGACAGGGCGATCGGCCGGAAGCCCAAGGGCCATGACTTCGTCATCGATCGTCGCACCAAGCGCCCTGCCGTCTCTCGGCATATGAGCGTTACCGGCGGATAGAGCGGTTCATCATTTCACAGAATCGATGAACCGCTCTAAATCCTTGTTTTGTCGCGTTTCCGAACCGGAAAACCGCTACGCACTTTTCCTGGAAACGCTCCAGAGATCCCAAGTTTTAGCTGGACATCAGTATCGCAACGGCGCTAGCCGCTGTCGTTCGAGTCCGGTTTGAACATTCGCATGCGCCGGGTTGCATCGCAGCCTGGGCACCCAGCCAATAGCGGTCAGCCAACACCATGACGATGGTCGAACGACACAGTCTCGCCGATAGGCGCCGTGAAAGACTCGCGTCCCTGCTGTCGCGTGCCGAGCGGAACGGCGCACGCTGGCAGTTCTGGGTTACGTCGGGCACCATTCTCGGCGTTGCCATCCTGTTCGCTGCGCTAAGCAAATGGGACGCTGCGTTCAGCTACTCTATCGCCACGTTGATCTTCTTCTTCGTGATCAACCTGGTGAACTACCTGCTGATCCAGCGCGGGATGCGCCCGTCATGGGTGGGGTACCTGCTTGGAACGCTGAACATCGTCGTGCTGACGGTCGTGGTCATCGCGCCCAACCCGTTCCATGATGTCGCGCTGCCGCATGCGATGACGCTGCGCGAAGCGGGTTTCAAATATCTGCTGATCTTTGTCTGTCTTGGCGCGCTGACGTTGTCGCCACGCCTGGCGGCCTGGCTGGGCACAGCCGCTGCGCTGTGCTGGGCTGGCGCGGTGCTCTGGATTATTTCGCAGCCCGGTACGCTCATCGCGACACAGCCCGCGGACGGCATCACTGTCGGCGAGCGGCTTAGGCTCTATCTCAACCCGAATTTCGTGGATGTGGTGGATCAGGCCACCAACGTCGCGGTGATCCTGATTATCGCCGGTATCATAGCTTCGGTGGTAGCACGGACGAAAAGCCTCGCCGAGGACTACACCAAGGCCGAGCGCGCACGCTTCAACCTCTCCCGGCACTTCTCCCCTAACGTCGTGGACGCGCTGGCATCCGCCGACGAGCCTTTCGGTCCGGTGCGCCGCCAGGAAGTTGCGATCCTGTTTGCCGATATTGTCGGCTTCACCAACTTCGCCGAGGAAAACCGCGCGGAGCAGGTGTTCGAAATGCTGCGCGAGTTTCATCGCCGCATGGAGGAGGTCGTCTTCGACAATGGCGGTACGGTCGACAACTATATCGGCGACTGCATCATGGCGACTTTCGGCACACCCATCCAGAGCGAGCACGATGCACTGCATGCGCTGCGATGCGCTCGAGCCATACGCGTCGCGCTGGACGGCTGGAACGAAGAACGGAGGCGCGCGGGGCTCGAAGAGGTCGATGTCCGTGTCGGATGCCAGTACGGACCGGTGGTGATTGGCGCGATCGGCAGCGAACGCAATCTTTCCTTCGCCGTGATTGGCGATACCTGCAACGTCGCCAGCCGCCTGCAAGCAATCTGCCGTGACCTCGACGCTCATATCTGCGTTGGCAATGCTTTGATGAAGCGCGCGCACGAAGCCGAAGGCGAAAGCGCCCGCAGTGGGATGGTGCATGTCGGCGAGGTTTCCGTCCGCGGCCGCGAAGCAACGATCGACGTGTGGGTGCTGCCGGCATGATCCGTCAAATGCAAGCTGGACCAGCGCATTGCCGTTGAAGTGCCGCCCTTGAGCCGCTAAGCGGCCTGCATAACCCCGCAACCTGGACTGCCGCCGTGCCCCGATCCCCAAACCTTGCCGGCGCGCTGTTCATGGCAGTGTCCATGGCCGGCTTCACCATCAACGACACGTTGGTCAAGTACGCGTCGGCCAGCCTCAACATGGGCCAGATCATGCTGGTGCGCGGTGCCTTCGCGGCGGTGCTGATTGGCCTGATCGCTTGGCACCAAGGTGCACTGGGTGCGCCAAAGCACGTCCTTCATCCGATGGTTCTGCTGCGTTGTTGCGGTGAACTCGGCGGCACCATTTTCTTCCTGCTTGCATTGGCGCATCTGCCGATCGCCAATGTGTCGGCAATCCTTCAGGCACTGCCGCTTGCCGTCACCATGGGCGCGGCACTGTTTCTCTCGGAACCGGTAGGTTGGCGGCGCTGGCTGTCGATCGGCTGCGGTTTTGTCGGCGTGATGATCATTGTGCGCCCTGGTTTCGACGGTTTCAGCATGTACTCCGTATCGGTGCTGCTCTGCGTGTTCTTCTGTGCCGTGCGCGACCTCGCGACCCGCATGATCCCAAAGGAAGTCCCGTCCATGCTGGTCTCGGTGGCAACCGCCGTTATCGTGACCATTGCCGGCGCGATTCTGGTACAGCCGCTTGGCGGGTGGACGCCAATGTCGGCGACCCAGACCGGCATCCTCGCCGCAGCGGCCTCCATGCTCATCATCGGCTACCACTTCATCATTACGGCGATGCGCACGGGCGAAATCTCGTTCATCGCGCCGTTCCGCTATACGGCGCTGTTGTGGGCGATCGTGCTCGGCTTCGCGGTGTTCGGAGATGTCCCCGATCTGCCGATGATCATTGGCTCGGCGGTGATCGTCGGATCCGGCCTCTACATGCTTTATCGCGAGCGCGTGACAGGCCGGGCGCGGGTGATCGCTGAAAGCACCGATACCGCCATGGCACCGGACGGACTTTGAGCTCCTTCCCTCACCGGCTCGAACGCGCTATCGCACCGGAATGACAATCTCTGGCACCATCGCTGGCGTTATTTTGTGCGGCGGACGCTCCAGCCGCATGGGGGGTGGTGACAAGAGCCTTCGACTACTTGGGGGCAAACCAATTCTCGCGCGGATCATCGACCGGCTCCAGTCCCAGGTGCATCTGGTGGCGGTCAACGCCAACGGCGATGCCAAACGGTTCGCGGCGTTTTCGCTTCCGGTGGTCGCCGACCGCCTGCCTGACTTTCCAGGCCCACTTGCCGGCGTCCTTGCGGGAATGGATTGGGCGAGCACCCTGCCGGGCTGCAGTCACGCGATGTCGATCGCGGGCGACACACCGTTCTTTCCACGTGATCTCGCTCGGCACCTCACCGCCGCGTCCCTGGGCTCGCCGCGATCCATTGCGGTCGCGTCGAGCGGCGGTCGCCGGCACCCGGTATTCGCGCTGTGGCCGACAGCGCTTCGCGATGATCTCGAGTTCTTCCTCAAATCAGGCAACGGAAAGGTCAACACCTTCATCGACCGCCATGCGGCCGTGGACGTCGAATTTCCTCTCGTTGCTGCTCAAGGCGCTTCATTCGACCCGTTCTTCAACATAAACACGCCCGACGATCTTGAAGAGGCGCAGCGCATTTCGGAGGCGATTGGCGAATGACACATCGCGTTTTCGGCGTGACCGGCTGGAAGAATTCTGGAAAGACGACGCTGACCGAGCGGTTGGTTGCGGAACTCACCCAGCGAGGTTGGACAGTCTCCACGGTCAAGCACGCGCATCACGCCTTCGATATCGACCAGCCCGGCACGGACAGCTTTCGCCACCGCGTCTCCGGTGCCAGCGAGGTCGCAATAGTGTCCGGTGCGCGCTGGGCTCTGATGCACGAACTGCGCGGCGACCTAGAGCCCGATCTCGAATCGATCCTCGGCCGGATGTCACCGTGCGATCTCGTTCTGATCGAGGGCTATAAACGCGAGAGCCACAAAAAAATCGAGGTGCGGCGGCTTGAAGCCAAAAGCCGCGAACCGCTCGCGCCCTCCGATCCAAACATCGTCGCGATAGCAGCCGACCATCCCCAGGGCGAGACCGGTCTGCCGGTTTTCACATTGGATGACCTTGCGGCAATTGCCGATTTTGTTGAAACGCACTCCGGCCTCCGCGCGCGATAGCATTTTTTCACGCTGCACGAAGTTCGTGCAACGCTGTTTTGCGATTGCTTTTTCAGCAAAAACAGTGGGAGTATCGCCAAATGCAAGTGCGTATACCGCACCGCAACGGCCCTGCCCCAGGGAACGGGTCGGTCCACAACAGAGAGGAAAAAAATGCGTATCTCCAAGCGTTTCTTCATGGCTGCATCAGTAGCGGCCTTTGCCTTGACGCTGGGCGCTGCCCAGGCACAGGAAGTTCTCAAGATCGGTACCGAAGGCGCGTATCCGCCCTTCAACAACCTGACTGCCGACGGCAAGCTGGTAGGCTTTGACATCGACATCGCCAACGCGCTTTGCGACGAGATGAAGGTCAAGTGCGAATTCGTTACCCAGGATTGGGACGGCATCATCCCCGCGCTGCAGGCCGGCAAGTTCGACGCCATCATCGCGTCCATGTCGATCACCGACGAGCGCAAGCAGAAGGTCGACTTCACCCACAAATACTACAACACGCCATCCGCAATCGTGGGACCTAAGGACAGCGACCTCAAGGGCGTGACCAAGGAAGACCTCGCCGGCAAGACCATCGGCGTCGCAACCTCGACCACCCACTACAACTATGCCGAAAAGACCTTCCCCGACTCGACGCTCAAGGGTTACCCGACCAGTCAGGAATTCATGCTCGATCTCGCCAATGGCCGTCTTGATGCGGCCGAGGACGACATCAGCGTGCTGGAAGAATGGCTGAAGACGGCCGATGGCGCTTGCTGCAAGATCATTGGCGTGCCGTCGCCGCAGCCCGTTGAGATTTTCGGCGAAGGCGCCGGAATCGCCGTGCGCAAGGGCGAAACCGACCTCGTCAACAAGCTCAACGCCGCCATCGACGCGATCCGCGCCAACGGAAAGTACAAGGAAATCAACGACAAGTACTTCACCATCGACGTTTACGGCGCTTCGTGATCAACGAAGTGGCGGGCGGCGGAATTTTCGCCGTCCGCACCAGCTCAGCAGGCAGTGCGGCTACGGGATAGATCGAACTGATGGAAAAATACCTCATCTTGCTGAGTTGGGGACCTGAGGGCTGGCTTGACGATATTGCCCATGGTGTTTTCATCACCGTTGCGCTTGCCGCCGCTACGCTGCCGCTTGGTCTCCTCATTGGCTTCTTCGTCGCCTTGGCGAAGCAGTCCAATGAGCCGTCGCTCCGGATTGCCGGCAATATCTACACAACGATCTTCCGCGGCCTGCCCGAACTTTTGACGCTGTTTATGGTCTATTATGGGGCTCAGATCGGCCTGCAGATCGTAATCAGGTACTTTAATCCAGACGCTGAGATCGACGTTAACAGCTTTGTCTCAGGCATGGTGGCGCTTGGCGTCGTCTTCTCGTCCTACGCGAGCGAGGTTTTCCTTTCCGCGTTTCGAGCCATCCCGAGTGGACAGTACGAAGGCGGCTATGCGATCGGATTGACGAACGGGCAAACGATGCGACTGGTGGTCTTGCCTCAGTTGATCCGCATCGCGTTACCCGGTCTCGCCAATCTCTGGCTGATCCTCCTCAAGGACACCGCGCTTGTATCGGCGATCGGGCTTTCCGATACGCTCCGACAGACGGGCATTGCCGCGAGGGTAACACGTAAATCGTTCCTGTTTTTCAGCTTGGCTTGCCTCATCTATCTCGTGCTGGCGATCATATCGTCCTTCGGCATCAAGGCTATCGAGAACGCAGTCGGACAACAGGGGGCCCAGCGATGACATTGGCCGCTGGCTCCACTGTTGAGGAAGCGCCGCCCCCATCAGCGCGCCCTTGGACCCAACAACGCAAAATTGGCTATGCGCTCGTCGGCTCTCTGGATATTGGTCGGCGTAGGTCTCTTGATCTATCTGCTCATCCACTGGGACCCTAAGATCCTTGAAAGGTGGGCGCCTGCATACCTCTCAGGGTTGTGGAAGACGATAACCCTGGTCGTCGTTTCGATTATTCTTGGCGCCCTGCTATCACTCCCGTTGACATACGCAAGAATGTCAAAAAGCGCCGTTCTTTCCGGCTTTGCCTATGCGTATGTATATTTCTTTCGCGGAACACCGCTGCTCGCTCAAGCATTTCTGATCTATTACGGCTTGGGATCCTTCCGGACGCAGCTTCAGGCGATCTATCTATGGGATTTTTTCAAAGACGCCTGGAACTGCGCGATATTTGCTTTCGCGCTGAACACGGCGGCCTATCAAGCTGAGATTTTGCGCGGCGCTATCGTCAGCGTGGCGCGCGGCCAATGGGAAGGCGCAGCCTCGCTTGGACTGCACAAGCTCCAGACGCTCTGGAAAATCATCCTGCCACAGGCAATGATCATTGCGCTGCGTCCCTACGGCAACGAAATTATCCTGATGGTCAAGGGCTCGGCGGTCGTTGCGCTCATTACGGTGCTTGATCTCATGGGGGAAACGCGCCTGGCGTATTCGCGCAGCTACGACTTTCAGGCTTACATCTATGCCGGCTTCATTTATCTCGCCATCGTTGAGTTGCTGCGCAATGCGATCGAATGGATCGAGCGTCAGATCACCAAGCATCTGCGGCGCTAGTGCATGTCGCCCAAAAGTGCGCAGCGGTTTTGGGGCAACGACATGCATCAAATCAAACACTTAAAGCACGTCGATTGAATCCGCCTCGATGTGCTTTAAGCGGCCACGTTTCTAACATCAAAGCTGAAAAGGAGTGAGCAATGGCGGCAGTCGCGTTCATTGGTCTCGGTGTCATGGGTTATCCGATGGCCGGACACCTTGCCAGGAAGGGCGGGCATCAGGTGACCGTTTACAACCGCACCGCCGCTCGCTCCGCCAAATGGGTGGCGGAGTACGGCGGCGCTTCAGCAAAAACACCGAGCGAAGCCGCGGCGGGTAAGGATTTCGTCTTCTGCTGCGTCGGCAACGATGATGATTTGCGGGCGGTGACCATCGGCCCCGATGGCGCTTTCCAGACAATGAAGAAAGGCTCGGTGTTCATCGACAACACAACAGCCTCCGCTGAAGTTGCGCGCGAACTCGCAAGTGCAGCAGCGGCGCGCGGTTTTGCCTTTCTCGACGCACCGGTCTCCGGCGGTCAGGCCGGTGCGGAGAACGGTGCGCTGACCGTCATGGTCGGCGGCGGACACAGCGATTTCGACCGGGCCAAGCCGGTGATCGAAACCTTTGCACGCATGGTGGGGCTTATGGGCTCGTCCGGCGCTGGCCAGCTTACCAAAATGATCAACCAAATCACCATCGCCGGCCTTATCCAGGGATTGGCGGAAGCGATCCATTTCGGCAAGAAGGCCGGGCTCGACATCGAGAAGGTGGTCGAAGTCATCTCCAAGGGCGCGGCGGGGTCATGGCAGATGGAGAACCGTCACAAGACCATGAATGCCGGGAAATATGACTTCGGCTTTGCTGTGGACTGGATGCGCAAGGATCTCGGCATCTGCCTTGCCGAAGCCGAGCGCAACGGCGCCAGCCTGCCGGTCACCGCGCTGGTCGATCAATTCTACAAGGACGTGCAGGGCATGGGCGGCAAGCGCTGGGATACGTCGTCGCTGCTGGCGCGTCTGGAGCGGTGACTTGCCCGAACTCTCGCCCCAATCCACCGCCGCCGAAGTGCTCGCGCATCTGCGTTCGATCGGTTCGGAGGAGAACCGCAAGGGCATGCTGCGCTACGGCATCAAGATCGACCGGGCGCTTGGCATCTCGCACGATGTGCAGCGCGACATCGCCAAGAAAATCAAGAAGAACCATGAGCGCTCCTTCGAGCTCTGGGCGAGCGGCATCATGGAGGCGCAGTTTATCGCCGCCGTCACCGCCGACCCCAAGCGCTTCACCGCGCAGAACGCGCGCGACTGGGCATCGGAATTCAACTCCTGGGACATTGTCGACGGCGTTTCCGGGGGCGAGGAGGGGGGGACCTTTCGTCGACACCGATCAATGGCGCGCGCTGATCGACGAGTTCGCGGCGGACGAGCGCGAATTCGTGCGCCGTACAGCATTCGCAATGATGGCATGGTCGGTCGTGCACCGAAAGAAGGTGCTAGGTGTTACGAAAAATATAGCAAAAGCAAGATGTTAGAAAAATGATAGAAATATCCGAACCCACGTCCGAACCCGTGTTAAATTTTTGTGGAGATATTTTAGACAGCGGTAATTGGCGGTAGTCTGCGGCATGGCACGCCCCCGAATCGATGACCGGATGATGACCGCCGCACTGCGGGAACTGGCCGCACTGGACGTGCGCAGCGAACTGGAGCGCGGTGAACTGACGGAGCGAGATCGAGGGGATTGCCGCCTGGCGCAATCGGTCTTTCAAAACCGTCTGGGACCGATATCGGAAAATCCGTTTCGACGCAGAAGAGCCGCCGCTCGACATATCGACAATGGTGTTCTGAGGGGGTTTTTACAGTAATGGGTGAGTAATGGACTGTTGCGCACTGCGGCATGTGCGTAACTTTTCGTGTCGAAATCCACACCGGAGATTCGACACAAATGGACAAGCCCGCACCCACCTTCACGCCGTTGGCTGATTTCCTCTACGACACCCAGCGCAGCCTTCAGTATTTCAAGGACCACCGGGCGATGTCGATCCGCCCATGCCGCGCCTCATCAAGCAGGGCGCTTCAAGCTTTGTCATCACCGAAGAGGCTGACGCGCTACAAGCGTCGGCTGATGCAACTGGGCGGCAAGCCGTTTCGAGGCCGCCCGCGCAAGATCGTTCCCACTGCTGCCGAATAAGAAAACGCCGCCCCGAATCTCGCGGATCGGCAGCGGCGCCTTAATGTCTCTAAACGCTACGGGACATTTAGGACGCATTTTCTAGAACCGCAAGGCTGGGGCTCAAACCTCTCGAAGGAGCCCCCCATGAAATATTCATAAACCCTCATCTCCGAGCAGGAGGCATCGGCGGCCGATCAGCTCGCCGACTACGATAGCAAACTGATGACGATGCTCGCCGGGTTCGACGCGACGCGGCATCGGTTCAAGGATTTGCGCCGCAGCGTGCTCGGCATACACGACACCCTGATCGCCTCCGCTCGCGCTCATCGCAGGACGGAGAGCCATTTGCGCAAGCTCGCGGCCCAGGTGCTCGAGACGGTTAGCAAGTAGCAGTTTGGGCGGCTCTTTGCGGGCCGCCCTTCTCTTTCTCAAACACGGAGAACCACAATGACCACCAACCACCCTCCTATCGAACCTGACCTGTACCTAAAGACCATCCTCGGCCACTGGGAAGCCGTCATTCTCGATGGCAAGACTGTCGGTATCCCGGTCGTCACCAGCGACCACCACGTCATCGCGGTCCTGCCTGTCCAGGTCCGCGCGTCCCGGTTTCGGGGGTGACGCCATGATCATCCCGCAACGTCACGAGTTGGCCGGCCACATCCTCGTCGAAATAATAAAAGCCGGCAATCGCGGCAGACCCGCCGGCAAGGCGGCAGCAGTCCGTATCCATGCCGCCTTTCCCGGGCTCTCGCTGGCCGAGGTAAGGGCCGCCATCAATGAGGTCCAGGCCGATCTTCAGGCCCGCGCCGACGTGGTGTTGGCCAAGGCAGCGACCAAGCACTGACCATGTCCGACGACCTCACCAAGCTCCGGCAAGTCGTGCTGCTGTTAAGCAGCGAGCACGACGGTGAGGTCGTCGGAGCCGCCCGCGCCATCAACCGCTTGCTCGGCTCGGCCGGCAAAGATTGGCATTGGTTTGCTGCTTCCATCGGTGTCGGCGAGCCGTCCGTCCACCCCAATGGCGCGCGGCAAGACAGAGCAGCCGGTGGATGCCGACGCATTCGAGGATTGCTCCCACGCCGGCCAATGGCTGCTCGACAATTTCGGAGCCGTGCTGCGCGACAGGGAAGCCGACTTTTGCACAACGATGGCGAGCTGGAACGGCTGGCCGACCGAGAAACAGGCTCAGTGGCTGAACGCCCTTTGCCGCCGATACGGATATCGCAAGCCATGACGGAGCCGATCGATCTCGCATTGCGCTACACCACCGATCTTGAGCTCTTGAGCTTGCCGGTCGATCCGCTGACGAAGCGCGCGTTGACGCTGAACTGGACCAACAACCCCAAGCGCGTCTTTACCGACAAGGACAAGCCGCACCTTCACGGCGCCAAGCTCGGTGATCCGGTTCCGTTCGGCTCGTCGAAGGACGAAGCTCAGATCCGCGCCTGGTGGGATCGCTGGCCGCATGCACTGGTCGGATTGCGCTGCGGATCCGAGAACGGGATCGTCTGCATTGATGTCGACCGGCACGGCCTGACCGACGGTTTCGGCGCCTGGAAAGCGCTGAACGTCCGTCACGACAACACGCCGGTCGTGCTGACGCCCGGCAACGGCTGGCACTGCTGGTACAAATATCCCGGCAAGCTCGCCACGACCGTCATCGCACCGGGTGTCGAACTGCGCGCCAACGGCGCGATGACCATTTCGCCCGGATGCCGGCGCGCGGGCAAAGGCTATGACTACGTCAACGGCTATCGCTTTCCCGACCTTGCACCGCTGCCGAACGAATTGCTCGCCGGCCTGAAGCGGTCGAAGGCAAAGTCGAAGCTCGACAAGGCGGTGGACGAGATCCTCGCGACGCCGCCAGGACAGCGGCACAACAGCTGCGCGATCTCATATTCGCTTGCCTTCGATGTCGTCGCCGGCCGGCTCGACCCGGCTGAGTTCCGGCAGCGCATAACCGACGTGGCGACGACCTGCGATCCCCCATACAACAAACTCCGGGTCGAGAACCTGATCGAAAGCGCGCTCGACAAGGTGCGCGCCAGAAAGCCGGCAGCGGCCGAAGCGCTTGTCGCCGGCTTTCCGGAGATCGAGCCGTGGCCGGATCCGATCGAAGGAGCGCACGCGCTCGACAAGGTCGCCAGGCTCGTGCGCCGTTACGTCGTGCTCGGCGATGCAAGGCTGATCGGCGTCACCTTCTGGATCGCGTGCACGCATTTTCTCGACATCGCCACCCATGCGCCGCGGCTGGCGGTGACTTCGCCGCGGCAGCGCTGCGGCAAGACCACCTTGCTGCGGGTGATCGCCGAGCTGACCCCGCGTCCGATCAACACGGAAAACGTCTCGGTCGCGGTGCTGTACCACCTGGCGGAACGGGTACGGCCGACCTTCCTGCTCGACGAGATCGACAACCAGCTGGCCGTTTCCAATCCGGATGCGCGGCCGCTGCGTTCGATCCTCAATTCAGGCCACGAAGTGAGCGGCCGGGCATGGCGGATGTCCGAGAAGGCGCGCGATGGTGCCGACCGCCTTCAAGACGTTTGCAATGGCGGCGCTGGCCGGCATCGGCCGGATCGACGGACCGCTCGGCGACCGCTGCATCCATATCCCCCTGCAGCGCCGCATGGCCGGAGAGACAGTCCAGCGCTTCGATTATACCGACCGCGCCGACCTTCACGCCTGCCGCGCCAGGCTTGCCCGGTTTGCCGTGGACAATGCCGAGGCGATCGACGCCGCAGTGGTGGAGATGCCTGCCCAGCTCAACGACCGGGCAGCGGACAATTGGCGGCTGGCCTTCAAGATCGCGGCGATCGCCAGAGGCGAATGGCCGGAAAAGCTGCGCAAGGCGGCCGTTGCGCTGTCGGTGCATGCCGACGCCGACGAGGACGACCTTACCGTCATGCTGCTCAACGACTGCCGCGACATCTGCAACGCGCGCGCCCTGAAGGCCGACGCGGCCGACCAGCTGCCCGAAGAGTGGATCCGGTCGCGGGAACTGCTCGCCGCGCTCGTTGGCATAGAGGATCGGCCGTGGAGAGCCTTTGGCAAGAGCGGCAAGGAACTGTCGGCTGCGCAGCTGCACGCCTGCTGAAACTGTTCGGCGTGCGTCCTTCCAGCCATGATTTTGCGGCTTCCGGCAGCCCCAAGCGTGACTTCGCCAAGGGCTACGAATGGCGCGCATTCGATGATCCGTGGAGGCGCTATGCACCCCCCACCCCCTGAAAACAGCCGTCACAGCGTCACAACCCTTGTTTTCCAAGGGTTTGAGCCGTCACAGACCGCGTCGGAAGATCGTTTTTTGTGACGGCAAAAAGTCAATGAAATCAATGTTTGTGACGGCGTGACGGCAAAAACGTACCCCGCCCCGAAAATGGCGAAGGAAATGACGAAAAGGCGGCAATCCGGACGGCCGCAGACGGTCCGGACAGCGGCAAGGAGCGCAAATGAAATGATTATCAGTGTTGAAAAAACTTACCCGGAAGGCGGC
>CAWIWT010000022.1:0-369728 GCA_963839725.1 uncultured Alphaproteobacteria bacterium
ATCGAAACCTTCGCCGCGCCGGCCTGGAAGCCGGTCTTCCTTACCGCCCTCGCCTTCACTTTGATCTTCATGTTTCTTGCTCTTGTGCGGCAGGTAGCGCCCGATAAGTTGCCCGAGGCGTTCAATGTGGGAGCTTCCAGGCCCAATCTCGCGGTGCTCCGGCTGGCCAATTTCACCAGCGACTTGATCGTGGTGGTCTGGCTGATCTCTGCGGGCGTTAGGTCCACCTCGCCACTCTGGCGCGCCTGTGGCGAGGTGCTATGGACAGTTTTCACCTGGCGTCCGCTCGTCTTCCTCGGAGAACATTCCCTGCCCGTCTACACTTTCCATGTCTTGGCGGTTTATCTCTTTCTGACTTTTGTCGACTTCAGCATCATGCCGATGATCTGGAAGGAGCTTGTGCCCTTCCTGGGCGCCCTGACGCTATTCCTTCCCGCCTGGATTCACGCCCACTATCTGCGCAGGTCGTGCGAACCGACGTGAAATGATAGGGAGGTATTGCCCTCTGTCTTCGGCCCCTCGGGTTTCGGCACCGAGCGACTGACTGATAGTGCAAAGCCGGACCATCGCCAACATTGGGGGTATTGGTGCCGGCCCCTCCAGCAAAAGGTCGAACGCCTCAACCAATCGCATCGAACCAACACACATCGGTTCGCCAGTACACCGCGTAAAGGTCTTGGTCCACGATGAACCGGCTGAACACGCCGTTCAGCATTGCCAAGCGGAGCTAGACGGCAGTTAACTTGTGGCCTCGGACGAAGCCAAGCCCGTGCCGTCAACCTGCCACAGGTCGGTGACGCCTTTTTGTCTCCTTCTGGGCTTTTTCTTCAGCCCACCATGGCTGAACCGATACCTCTTGGAAGACGAATATCATGTGACCAAAACAACATAGCCACGAAGACTTTAACCACTTGCTAACCATTCACTTCGTGCTAAAATTCAGTTGTGGTAAAAGGTCTTTGTCTATTCTGGGTTAGCGATTTGGCCTTGCGGGTGGTGGGATGAGTTCAACGACAAGCCGCATTGTTACAACCGGACAGGAAAAGCTGTTCTCGAGAAATTCCTTCCTTGGTGCGCCGTTCGATGATTTGAAATTCGACGAGGTTCTCGATTTGCTTGAGAGACCCGAGAATGGCGATAAATTTCGCTATGTAGTCACCCCAAACGTTGATCATGTTGTAAGAATAGATCAGTCGAAGCAGCTTTGGCAGTGTTATGATCGAGCTTGGCTTTCCCTCTGTGACAGCAAGCCCATAGCTATTCTATCCCAGGCTCTATCACTAAACCTGCCTCATGTTACGGGGAGTGAGCTGACTGTTGCGCTTTTTAGGTCCGTGATCCGCAACTCCGATCGCATAGCAATTATCGCCGCTAATGAGCAAATCGTCAGCGATATCCGAAGTGCCTTCCCGCAAATCGTATTCCGGACGCATATACCGCCTTTGAACGTCGCTACGGATATTGACGCGTTCCAGCGATGCGTAGACTTCGCTACTGAAGGTCAGGATCGGTTCATTTTCATAGCTATAGGGTCACCGCAGTCGGAGAGAATTGCGTTCGAGATTTCTCGCGTTCCTAACTCAAGAGGCGTGGGATTGTGTATCGGAGCCGCCCTTGAGTTTTTAGTTGGCACAAAGAAGCGGGCGCCACTATGGATGCAGAATGCTGGGCTGGAATGGCTTCACAGGTTGGCTTCGGAACCCCGTCGCCTTTGGCGTAGATACGCATACTCAGTGTTGCCTCTTGTTCGCTTGTTCCTCGAGGAAATAAGAACCCGCCGTATGGCACCCGGGTAAGACACAACGAACGAAAATTGGTTTCATCGCCTGAAAAGCCGGATTGATGATTTGTTGCCTAGGCCTGCATCTGGTCGGCCAGCAGCTTCTTCAGCTTGGCGTTCTCGTCCTCCAGGGCCTTCAGGCGCTTGGCGTCAGACACGTCCATGCCGCCATACTTCGCCTTCCAGTTATACAGCGTCGCCTCGCTGACCCCGTGCCTGCGAGCCAGGTCGCCCGCCTTCGCACCCGCGTCGTGCTCGCGCAACACCGCGATGATCTGCTCTTCCGTGAACCGCTTCCGCTTCATCTGTCCGTCCTTCTTGAAGGCCGGACTCTAATCTCACGTGGAGGAAAATCTCAGTGGCAGGTCAGTCAGGCTCAGCTCATCTTGTGGGGGACCATAACCAGTCTCGAAATCGCGCAGACAACTCGATTTTGCCGAAGCATCCGCACGTGCCGTAAATCATCGAACAGCGTCGCACTTGCAGCACGAATTAACGATTGGTTTACCAAACCAAACCTATACTGATTGATCTTTTGATTTCTCCGGCACCTGTGATTCGCAAGTTGGTTGAGATTCTGCACCGCATTTGTTTGAGCCTCACATGCCTTGCCGCACCATAGCGGAGTCATTCATGGATCAGGTAAGATGATCGTTGCGCTGTTCTTGGTGCTTTTCGGAATCGCACTCGGATTTCGCGCCCAGGTATTTGTCCTCATACCTGCCGGTTTCATCATATCGGTAGCGGAGTTGTCTATTTGGTTCGCGATGGGCGATCTCGCTTGGATCAAGTTCGCCATCTGCTTTGGATATCTCACAGTACTCAGCGCGGGCTACATTGTCGGCAGCCTATTAGCCCGTTCCCGAAACAACCAAAACTATCGTCTCGGCTCTAAACGAAATGATGGTCGAGCGGGAGGTCTGTCGGCGCGCCAGCAATGCTATCACCGTGAAGATCAGCAGCAAAGCCTTTCGTGCCATAATCCACGGCTATTTCCATCCTCAAGAGCGCCCTCCATTTACAGTCAGGTAATCCATTTACAGTCATGTAATAAGCTGTATTGCTTCGGGTCGGTCTGTTTGCGAAAGGCAGAGCATGAAGAATACCACGCCGCCTTTGGCGGTTCCCTTCAATCAACCGGATATCGGGCTTGCGGAACTTGACTACCTCGTTGAGAGCCTACGCAGTCGGAAGATTTCCGGCGACGGCCCTTTCACGCAAAAATGCCATGAGGCGCTCGACGTAATCTACGGCTCGACAACGCTTCTTGTGCATTCGGGTACTGCTGCACTGGAGATGGCGGCGCTGTTAATTGATCTCCACCCGGGCGACGAAGTGTTAATGCCTTCATATGCATTTACCTCCACCGCAAATGCCGTCGTCCTTCGAGGCGCCGTGCCCGTCTTCGTGGACATTCGGCTGGACACCTTGAACATCGACGAGCGCAAGATTAAGTCGGCGATCACGGCGCGGACCAAGGCAATCCTGCCCATACACTATGCGGGAGTGGGAGCAGAAATGTCCGCGATCAACGCGATCGCGGCTCGTCATGGGCTTTACGTCATCGAAGACGCAGCCCAAGGTTTTGGTGCCACTTATGATGGACAACCGCTCGGCGCGATAGGCGATATTGGGTGCTTAAGCTTTCACGAAACCAAGAACGTCACGTCCGGTGAAGGCGGTGCGATCATCATCAAGAGCGCGGATCTGGCCCAGCGAGCGCGGTATATTCGTGAGAAGGGTACGAACCGCACAAAGTATCTCCGCGGCGACGTGACCAAATACGAGTGGATCGACATCGGTTCCTCGTACCTCCCGAGCGACCTGGTCGCGGCGATGCTGCTTGCTCAATTGGAACGTGCGAGCGGCATCACCGCAAGACGCCTAGATATCTGGAAGCGATACTATGACACGCTTCTTCCCCTGACCAACACTGGCCTTGTGCTTCCGGCTATCCCGTCCCACGTCCGGCCGAACGCCCATATTTTCTTTCTGCGCGTCCCCGATCATCGCGGGCAGCAGAGCCTGTTGCGGCGCTTGCGCGAAAGCGGCATCCAGGCGACCACGCACTACGTGCCGTTGCATTCGACACCCGCCGGACGCCGATTTGGACGCACGGAAGCCGACTTGTCCAACACGGACCTGGCGGCTTCTACGATGTTGCGATTGCCGCTATATTCCGGCCTTACCGACGACCAAGTCGACTATGCAGCCGAGCGCACTTTCGAGTCCGTTCGTGAAGTTATCGAAGGATCCGGCGCGCGGTACTGACCGTCAAATCGGGAGGGTTATTAAGTTTACACCTTAGCGGGAAAATCGGTTCTGGGGACAGCGACCTTTCTCAGGAGATCTTCCCACTCCTTCATTCTTGCCCTTTCGTCAAAGGTTTTGGCCCGGCCGGGCCCAAGCCGACCAAATCGGTCGCGTTCGGCCGCATCAACCAAAAGCCGGTGCAGTCCTGTCGCCAGGGCGGCCGGATCCTTAGGCGGCACTAACAGGCCGTACTTGCCGTCGGCGAGAACTTCCGCCGGCCCCGACGGACAATTGGTGGACACGATCGGCGTCCCGCAAGCAAGTGCCTCGACCAGAACCAGGCCGAAACCTTCGAAAACGGAAGACAACGCGAAGATGGTCGCACGCTTAATAAATAGATGCGGGTTGACTTGGAAACCCACGAAATGAACGCTGCCAGCTACGCCCAATAATTCCGCCTGCGCCTTAAGTTGAGAGAGCAGTTTGCCCTCACCGACAATGACCAGATTGTGGTCGAGACCCTGTCGGATCAGCTGCGCATGTGCATCTATGATGTAGGAATATCCCTTTTGTTCATCCAGGCGGCCAACCATGACCACTGTGCGTTGTTCGAAAATGGTCTTCAGATGTTCCGGGAGCGCGGCGTCGGCGTTTTCGCGAACCCGTTCCAGCGGGACACCGTTGTAGATCGTGCTGATGCGATCATTGGGGATTGAAAACAAATCCGCGAAACTGGCAGCCGCGCCCATGGAGCAGGCCACGATATGATCGGCAAAGATGTAACTTCTAAGCGAAATTTTTTGTCGCCAGCTCACCATTTCGAGGAACGCTCTCCAATCGATGTGAACCCAAGCCACGACCGGTTTTCGCGCAATCTTCGCGGCGATCAGACCGCAGAAAGAAGCCCTGCCCTCAAGACCAGCCAAAATGATATCTGAGCTGCGGGCATGCTTTGTCGTCTCCCCGATCAGGAAAGGCAAATCGGATCGATTAAACTCACGATTCAGGATTAACTCGACACCCTCGAGATTTTCCGCTTCGGGAAGGAAGGAGCCGATCTTCTCCTGCACCAGTAATTTGGGTTCAAAGCTTTCTCGATCTAGGGCATGAAAGAGATTTAGAACCGCGCGTTGGCCGCCCGCACCGACCAGGTTTGGCAGCAGGATCAGGACTCTAATCTTTCGAGGCAGCATGGGGTTCAGCCGAGATTTTCAGAGCGGAGGTAACTTGATGCACCGTCGCTTCCTGTGTGCTTGAACTTGGGAGCCATCGCGCAAAGACGTTTGGCAAGCTTGGCGGCGCTTGCGCGAGAGTCGAACTTCTCGCTGATCTTGTGACGAGACTGCATGCTTAATCGCATCGCAAACGCAGCATCCAGCAAAACAAATTCCAGCGCCGTGGCAAACGTCTCTGGACTTTCCGGAGTTGTGAAGACGCCGGTTTTACCATGGTCGACCAACTCAGAATTTCCACCAACATTGGTTACGACTACGGGAGTTTGCATCGCCATAGCTTCCATAACCGCGACGGAAATGCCTTCGTTCAGACTTGCAAGAGCGAAAACGTGCGCTTCTTGAAGAAAAGCGCGATGTTGATCCTCGCTGATGGCTCCGAGTAGTTTGACAAAAGTCCCGGCTTGGATCTCCTCAATGTGCTGCTCGAGTTCGCGGCGATAGCCGGTACCCCCCTGCTCGTCCTCTCCAGCAATACTCAGTTCAGCTAATATCCCACGTGAGCGCAGTACCGCGACCGCGTCGACTAAATCTCTATGCCCCTTGATCTTGTTTAATCGGCCGCAGCTATAAATTCGGCATATGCCGTTCCCGCACCACGGCTCGTAGTCCGTTGTACGTCGCATCACTTCAAGATCGACGCCGACGGGGAGAACTTCGACGATCGCCGGAAGCGATCCGGCGAGGCGGTCGAGCACCACTTTGTGAAGAAGATCGGACATCACCACAGCGAAGCTTGCATAGCGCCACTTGTTGGCCTGATTGAGCCCGTATCCTTCAAGGGTCGGCCCAAGAAGCGAAAGGCTGTAGGTCATGTCGCTCAGCAGAGACGCCAGCATTGCGATGTTTGCTGCGTCCGCGCATGATTGCACGTGGACGTGGTCAAACTCCTTCCGTATCGCCAATCTTGCGAGCTTGGCCGCCGGAAGCATCAACATCAAGAGCCGAGCTCGCCCTTTGGCGGAAAGGTCGCTTTTACCGGTTATTGCCGAAACGCATTTGGCCAGCCGTGCGGGCCCCGCCTTGAACAGGATGCCGAGCAGACCGAGAAAGTCCTTGGCTTTCAGAGGAGCAAGGTATGTGGTGCGCTTTAGTGCTAGGTCGGCCCAGGTCTGCGACACCACGCTCTCAGGGGGACGACGGGTTGCTATTAGCTCGCAATCAATACCAGCATCGGAAAGACCCTGCAATTCGCGCCAAAAGAACAAGTGGGTCTGGCCAGGAAACTCCGGCACGAGATATCCGACTTTGCAGCGCGCAGTCGCAACCAGAGGCCTGTCACGCCTCCGCCTCAGGTAACGCTGTTCCCCGGCCACCATTCTAACGCCATCACTCGCTTACCAAGTTGTCTTGATGCCCAATGCCGCAAGGTCAATTGTCGCACCAGCTTGCAACCCGAGATCACGCAGCATAATCACGGATCGTTTGCATTTCATTGATATCCTCGAGAATGGGTCGGATCGGATCACCCGGGGCAAGGCTGATACCTAGGTAAGCATGAGTAGCAGCGATCATGGCGCTGATAGACGCCGGATACAGGTGAATTTGGATGCCGAACATCTTCGCATATCTTGTGCTCCTGTTCTGGCCGATTGTCTTGATTGCCATGTTCCGTCGTTTTTCGACGGAGCGTGCGCTGATCTGGTCAATGCTTGCTGGATACCTTATTCTACCTCCGATTGCAAAATTCGACTTTCCGATGGTTCCTGATTTGGACAAGTTTTCTATACCCAACCTGACCTTCTTCGTTATCTGCACGCTCCTGCTTGGACATAGGATATCGGTCCTTCCTGCATCCAAGGTCGGCCGTCTGCTTCCATTGCTCTTCGTCCTGCTTCTATTGCTCTTCGTCGCCACGCCGATCGCCACTGTGTTTACCAACACCGAGCCCATTCTCTTCGCCGTAGGAGGGCTTCCGGGGTTGCAGGTCTATAATTCATTCGCCTCTGCGGCAGGCCAGGTCATTACAATTCTGCCGTTCTTTCTCGCGCGCAAGTTTCTCGCCACGGAGCGGGCGCAGCATGAAATTCTCGTCGCTCTGGTCGTAGCAGGTCTTGCCTACTCGGTTCCGATGTTACTCGAGGTACGGCTCAGTCCGCAGTTAAACGTGTGGATCTACGGATTCTTCCAGCACGGTTTTGACCAAATGATGCGTTATGGAGGTTTCCGCCCGATAGTCTTCCTGGAGCATGGACTATGGGTTGCCTTCTTCGCGCTGATGACATTCGCAGCCGCAGTTGCACTTTGGCGCCTGGAAACCCAGGGGAAGCGATCTCAATATATCTCCGCGTCGCTCTTCCTGGACTTTGTACTTTTTCATCGCTATTTCTTCGTCGCGCTCTATCTCGGCTTTGTACTTGTTCTTTGTAAGTCCGCCGGCCCATTGATTTACGCGCTCGGTCTGGTACCTCTCATCGTTTTCGCCGGGAACAAGCTCCAGATCCGCGTTGCCGCATTACTGGCCGTGATTGTCGTTGCCTATCCACTTTTGCGGAACTTGGACATGATACCGGTCAATGAGATTGTGTCGTTGGCTAGTTCGATCGATCCAGAACGCGCAGCATCGCTTCAATTCCGAATCGACAATGAAGAAATGCTGCTCGCCCACGCAAACGACAAAGCCATGTTCGGTTGGGGCTCGTGGGGACGTAACCTTATCTATAACTATGCAACCGGGGACAAAGTGTCGACCGTCGATGGGCGCTGGATTATTGTCATCGGACAGAATGGCTGGTTCGGATACTTGGGCGAATTCGGCCTGTTAGCGCTGCCGCTGCTGTTGCTGGCGCGGCAAGCAGGCAGATTGCCGAAGAACGACTTGTCTCCATATGCAGGGCCGCTGTCGCTGATTCTTGCAGCTAACATGGTCGACTTGCTCCCTAATGCGACGTTGATTCCGTTTACCTGGCTGCTTGGTGGCGCAATGTTCGGATACGCAGAGGCGCTGAAGTCTAGAGGGTCATCCAAACCCGAACTGCATCGTGGCCACGGCTTCGTGCGCACCTCGATACATGGGTCTGTCGGTGTTAAGCCAGTTCGAAGGGCGCGTGTAACCGATCTGACGTCATCATTTGCCGCCGCACTGTTTGCGCGCAACAGCCTTGTGGAGACCAGGTGTTAAATCGACTTCCGAGGGTCCTCGTCATAGCGGAGGCTGCCAATCCAGAATGGGTTAGCGTTCCTTTGGTCGGATGGTCACTAGCTCATGCGCTCAGGGAAGTCGCTGACGTCCATATCGTCACACAGATCCGGAACCGTGAAGCAATTCTACGCGCAGGCCTTGTCGAGGACAAAGATTTCACGGTCATCAACTTCAGAGAGGCTTGCGCGCCCCTTGTGGAAGGTCGCGAGCTTCCTGCGTATGGGAGATGGGAAAGGCTGGACCGTCCTCCAGGCGCTCAACGCTTTGTATTATCCGTATTTCGAACATCTCGTGTGGCGCCACTTCGGTGCACGCATCAAGTCCGGCGAGTTCGATATCGTACACCGGATCACGCCACTCAGTCCGACCATTTCAAGCCCTATCGCATCGAAATGCCGGCGCGCGCGCGTGCCATTCGTTCTTGGCCCGCTAAACGGAGGCATACCTTGGCCCAAAGGGTTCACCGCCGAACAAATCCGAGAGCGGGAGTGGCTGTCCTATGTCCGCGGTGCCTACCGGGTTCTGCCGGGGCGAAAGGCGACGCTTGGCGCAGACGTCATACTGGTCGGCTCCCGCTACACCGAGAGCTCCATTCCTGCTGCGCAGCGGGAGAAATGCATCTATCTCCCCGAGAACGCAGTTGAGCCGACGCGGTTTTCACGCATTGCCGAACGCCGCGAGGGGGGCCTCCGCGCCTGTTTCATCGGCCGAATGGTGCCTTACAAGGGTCCAGACATGCTGCTTGAGGCGGCAACGCCCCTGCTGCGTGAGAAACGGATGACGATCGATTTTATCGGAGACGGACCACTGCTCCCAGAATTGAAAGCCCGAGTCAGGGCCGATGCAACAGAAGACGCGGTGCATTTCCACGGCTGGCTACCGCACGAAAGGGTGCAGGATATCGCAGCCGGCTGTTCAGTTCTGGCCTTCCCATCAGTCCGGGAATTCGGCGGAGGAGTGGTTTTGGAAGCGATGGCACTTGGCCTCGCGCCGCTGGTTATCGCATATGGCGGGCCAGATGAACTGGTGAGCGAAGACACAGGCTTTAAAATTCCGCTGGGAAGCCGCGTCGCCATCGTCGAAGGATTTCGGGCCGCGTTGGAGAGCCTATCGGCCAATCCAGACCTTGTTGCGGATACCGGCGAACGAGCCCGCAAGCGTGTTCATGACCATTTCAGTTGGCGCAAGAAGGCCGAACAGGTATCCGAAGCCTATGCTTGGGTTCTCGGCAGAGGATCAAAGCCGTTGTTCTTCTGAGTCACACTCAACCGACATATGTTGATCGTCGTCTAGCAGGCTGTTGAAGAAGTCGCTCGCGGCGGCGCTGTGAGCGTGATTCACTGGCTCCGGGAGAGATTCGGAGAGGGATGAATGCGCGGCGGCGATGAAGAGCGTGAAGCCGAGGGACGGCTCGGGCGAGCCACCTGCAGGCGGCGGGCGCAACGTGGAAGCGGACTTCCACGGCCAGAAGCGGTCGAACGACACGCATGCCTCGACCACCGATCCCGACGCCAGGCTCTACCGCAAGGGACAGGGCAAGGAGCCGAAGCGCTGGGACACGGCTTGATGGAGAACCGCCACGGCCTTCTGGTCGACGCCTGCCTGACGTTGGCCGACGGACATGCCGAGCGGATCGCGGCGCTGCACGTGATCGAGCCCCGCGCCGAGCGGGCGGCCGCGATCACGCTCGGCGCCGACAAGGCCTATGATGCGGAGGACTTCGTCAACGAACTGCGCTCGATGAGGGTGACGCCGCACGTGACGCAGAACACAATCGGTCGAAGTTCCGCGATCGACGGGCGCACGACCCGGTACCATGGCTATGCCGTCAGCCAGCGGATCAGGAAGCGCATCGAGGAGGCGTTCGGCTGGATCAAGGTCGTAGCCGGGCAGGAAAAGACGAAGTTCCGCGGCCGCGACCGTGTCGGATGGGCCTTCACCTTCGCGGCCGCCGCCTACAATCTGGTATGGCTGCCGAAGCTGATCGCGCTGCCCGCATGACGGCGCCCGCAGGCTGCCAGCTGGTCGGCCGCTGGCGGATCGTCGATGCCGACCTGTGGGATCGCGGCTATCTCGACCTCGGCGGCCCCGCCACCATCACCATTGGGGACGCCAACAACGGCGAGATTGCCTTTGGCGCCTTGCAAGCCGGCCTCGATGTCAGCTACGGCCCCTCGATGGTCTTCTTCACATGGGGCGGCTGCGACGAGATGGATGAAGTCACCGGCGACGGCCACGCCGAATAATCACGAGGCCATCCTCAAGGCCAAACGTGATCCTTCTTCAACAGCCTGCTAGTGGATAGAATCTGACGCCTGGTACCCGCGCAGAAACCTCCGTCCCGGTCGTGGAAGGGCGTTCCGACCCTGCCCGGAAGCAGAAATTCCGAATGTCGCAGGAGGGTGCAGACTGTGTGGAAACGCGTTGATTTGATAAAGTGATTCCCGATCAGCGAGGGATCGGGATGAAGCGTTTTGTGGAGGGCGAGGACCGCCGGCAAGCGACACTACTTCCCGACTGCCTGGACGACTACTTGACGGATGACAATCCGGTCCGCGTCATCGAAGTTTTCATCGACGAACTTGACCTCAGCGCCTTGGGCTTTGCCGGGGTTGTGCCGGAGGCGACCGGGCGGCCTGCCTATCATCCCGCGACACTGCTGAGCATTTATCTTTATGGCTATCTCAACCGTATCCAGTCGAGTTGCAGGCTCGAGCGGGAGACCCAGCGCAACATCGAGCTGATGTGGCTGACCGGCCGGCTGATGCCGGACTTCAAGACGATCGCCGACTTTCGTCGTGATAACGGGCCGGCGATCCGTGCGGCCTGCGCGCAGTTTGTCGTGCTGTGTCGCCGGTTCAATCTGTTCACCCGGGCTGTCGTCGCTATCGACGGGAGCCGGTTCAAGGCCGTCAACAACCGCGACAAGAACTTCACGGTGGCCAAGGTCGCCAAGCGCATCGAGCAGGTGGAGGCCAGCATCGCGCGCTACCTGGCGGCGCTCGACCGCGCTGACCGGCAGGACGATGACGTCGCCGAGGCCAAGACGGTGCGCCTCAAGGAGAAGATCGAGGGCCTGCGCCGGCAGATGCAGTCCCTCAAGGAGATGGGCGAGCAGGTCGAAGCCGCGCCCCACAAACAGGTTTGCCTGACCGATCCCGATGCCCGGTCGATGGCGACCAGCGGCAAGGGCACCGGTATCGTCGGCTACAATGTCCAGATGGCCGTCGATGCCGAGCACCATCTGATCGTCGCACACGAGGTCACCAACATCGGCAGCGACCGGGCGCAACTGACCTCGATGGGGAAAAGGCGCTGGATGCGACCGGTCGATCGCCAATACGATCGGTTCGTTGCCTGCTGCCGGCTTTCCGGCTGACTTGCCGTTCATCGTATCACCTGTCCAGCGGTCATGGTTTCCCGATCGCATGGTCGAAGGCGCCCAGGCCGCCCACGCTTGCTGATCGTTCAGACCTTTGTCTTGGGCTTCTCGATATGGCCGCCAAAGGCGAAACGCATTGCCGAAAGCAGCTTGTCGGCAAACGCCAACTCGCCTTGTGAGGAGAAGCGGTCGAACAGCGCCGACGACAGCACCGGCGCGGGAACCCCGGTGTCGATCGCAGCTTTCAACGTCCAGCGTCCCTCTCCCGAGTCCGAAACGCGTCCGCCATATTTCGCCAGTATTGGATCGTCCTTCAAGGCGTCGGCGGTCAGGTCAAGCAGCCACGAGCCAATGACACTGCCGTGACGCCAAACTTCCGTCACGGCGGGGAGATCGATGTCGAACTGATAGTATTTTGGATCTTGCAGCGGGCTGGTCTCCGCATCGGCGGTGCGCGGGCGCTTGCCGGCATTGGCGGCCTTCAGAATGTTGATCCCTTCGGCGTAAGCAGCCATCACTCCATATTCTATGCCGTTGTGAACCATCTTCACGAAATGCCCAGCGCCGCTCGGCCCGCAATGCAGATAGCCGAATTGAGCGGTCCCTGCCCCCTTGTCCGCCGTCATATCGGCGCCCGGAGCCAGCGTCGCAAAAATCGGGTCGAGATGGTTCACCGCCCGGTCAGGCCCGCCGATCATAAGGCAATAGCCTCTATCAAGGCCCCACACGCCGCCACTGGTGCCGACATCGACGAAATCGATGCCCCTCGGCGCGAGTTCGGCTGCCTGATCGACAGCCTCATGATAATAGGAATTGCCGCCGTCGACGATGATGTCGCCTGCCTCCATCAATGCCGCCACCTGGTCGGCAACCTTGCCAGTGATCGCGGCCGGAAGCATCAGCCATGCGGTTCGCGGCTTTGACAGTTTCGATATGAAATCCTCGAGGGAGGACGAGCCGATTGCGCCCTCCTTCACAAGAGCCGCAACGCCGGCGGGATTAACGTCGTAGACCACGCATTCATGGCCGGCGCGCAGCAGGCGGCGCACCATGTTGGCGCCCATTCGGCCCAGTCCCATCATTCCGATTTGCATGATTTGTCCCTGTTCCCGATGAATTTGATCCGCCTGGTCCGCTCAATCACAAGCTCGGAGTGGCTATGCCGACGGAGAAATCGACATTCTCCCAGGTGCCGGCGTCAGGCCAGAAGAATGTGAAGACTATTCCACTGCCGGGTGCAAGATCGGCAACTTGCAGATCGACGACATGGATACCAAAGGCATTCAGGACCGTGTCGCTGTCGTGGACAGTCCGCCACGCATCACTGCTCCAGTGAACGCGCGCTGGGCTGAGCACTTCGATGCGCAGCAGCTTGCCGGCCGGAATTCCACGGATCTTGTTGTTGAAGCGCCACGCGCGGAACTGCGCTGTTGTCTTGTCCTGAATGTAGCGCTTCACGCCCTGCGGCGGCATGTCGAAAATCTCACCGTCTCGCAGCGAGCGCAGCAGCTTGATGTGCTCCGAATGCGCCCAGACTAACGGCATCGCGCTGCCTGTCGGCCCGCCGCGCCGCAGCTCCCGGTCCGGCATGTCCGGCGCATCCCAAACCTGCTCCGGGATAAGGCGGCCTTTGCCCACAGATCCTTCCATTGCCTCCAACAGGAGGATCGCTTGCTCTTGGCGACCGGCGGCAAGCTCGTAGTGCGCGCGCTCGCCCGCCAGCAGCGGCCATGGCCGGCCTTGGCCGGTGCCGTCGAAAGGCGAGCCGTCCTCATGCTCGCCATAGCCATCATCGGGATAGCGGTACCAGAATGAACCTGTCGGCAGCTCGCAGCGCAGGAGCGCGTCGATCACCTTGATTGTTTCCAGAATGCGCGGATCGTCGGGCGCGCGCAAACCAAAGCGTACGAGCGCCAAGGCATCGGGGCTTACAATTTGCCGTGCCGGCAAGCTTGCCTCGTCGGTGGCAGGCCGGTTCTTGATCGGCACGAACCCATCCCTCGGCGATGCCGAGTCGGCAATGTCCGGCGGAGTGATACGCACGTAATAGCCGCTCACGCCGATCCTGCCGCAGAGCTCCGTGTTGTCGACATAGGTCCAGCGCTCGATCTGGTCATTCCAGCAGTCCGCGGTTTCGCGCAGATAGCGCGCGGTATCGGGCTTGCTGCTTGCGTCCAGTATATCCGCGGCCGCGAGCAGCGCGGCAATCTCGACGGCCAAAGTGAACGGGCTGTAGCCGGCGTCCTCCTCCCAGCGGTCCTCGCCGGTGACTGGTCCATTGCGGACCACATAGGCGGCCGCCTTTTCGATCATCGGCAGGAAGGATTTGAGCTTTGCCGGCAACAAGTGCCCGTTGCGGCTCAGCATGTCTGCAAGCAGCATCGGAAAGGCACATTCGTCCATCTGGATGCCGTTCCAGTACGGACGACCGTCAAGCCAAGCATTCTGGGGCCAATGGCCATCCGCCTGCTGGATATCGCGCAGATAGGAAAGGATGCGGAGCGCCTCGACAACGTCACCTGCGGCAAGAAATCCGCCTGCCGTCTCGACGAGGTCGCGTGGCCATACGAGATGGTAGCCGCCAAGGTCGTCGTCGCCCTTGTTAAAGCCCCACGGAATCGACAGGCTGGCGACCGCCGCGCCCAGTATGTGGCGCGAGCGGTGCGTTGCCAGAACCGCCGTGCTGACACGGTAGGTGTTGAGCCCTGATTCCGTGTGACGGTCTAGAGGTTCGAGACCCTTCTGCCACTCGCGCCAGCCATTGACGAAGCTTTTGGACGCTACTTCGAACCCGGATTTCAGGCTGGCGAGTGCCGTGCGGGCGGCCTCCTCCGGCGTTGCTCCGAAGCTGAGCGCCAGCAAGGCCTTCGACGCCCTGGCCGAAAAGGGAATCTCCGCGGTGAGCGCGACATTGCCATCCTCGGCCCGCTGGCAAAGCGGGTCGAGCTCACCCTGATGAAACAGCTGCTGCCAGCCATCCGAGAAGCCGACATAACCTGCTGTGCGTGCACCCCAGCCAAGCGACGATGCAACAGCGAGGCAAGTGCCGCAACCTGACGCGAACAACATCTGCACGCCTTCATACGCGTCGATCCAGGCGGTGTTGCCCATGCCGGCATTGACGAGATGCGGCGCAATCAGGGCGTAGACGCGATAGTCGTCGGCGGCGCTCCTGAGCGGCGTGAAAATGATTTCCTGCAAGACACTCGGCCGGGCAGGATCGGAGAGAACGCGCTTTTCGATCCGGTAGGCGCCGTCGATCGCCGTGTTGACCATACGATAGGCCGGCACGCCGTCCGCGAACTGGTGAATGGCGTGATCGGCGTGTCGCTTCTCCTCGGAAAAGTAGCCATCCGGGCCGCTGACGATGAGGCCGAAGTCGCGAATGCAGGCGCTATCGACGCGCGGGTAGTAGATTTCGTTGAGGATGCCGTGACTGATCGTGAACCACACCCGGCTGTCAGCAGACAGCGCGGTGCCCACACCGCTCTTGGCGCTGGTTGTCCAGCGCCCCGGAATGCCGGGGCGTCCTGGCGCTATGCTTCCCCTTGGTTCCACGCCCTCGGCCCTCCGCGATCCAAAAGACTCTAAACAACTGCATCGGAAGTCGCATCGTCAAAAACAATTCACAAATGAACATCGTCACACGCGCTTGCACCAGCCGAAAGGGCCTGTTTCAAACGGAGCGTTCCGTCGACAACGGAGATCGCAGCGAGCCGCCGCGAAATTGCCAACATCGCTGAATTCAAGCTTTGATCGGTGAAGGAACGGATCGACAAGTCCGAACCCAACGGCCGACAGCGACGGGATGGCTAGCGCGTTCAGACCCGTGCGGTTACCGCCGAGACTGCCGCCAGGCGTTCCAGCATGCGGTCCCGCAGCTCGGCGCGCAGCGTCGGCGAACTGAGCTCCGGCTCCAGCGCCGCCAGCTGAACCAGCGCCTCGGCAGTGCGCGACGGTTTGAAGCCGAGGAACTGCCGCATCAGCGTCGACTTCTTCACCGCGGACTTCACGCTCGCCTTCAGCGAAGACACCGCGCGGATCGGTTCGCTGCGTGCCGAAGCGCATATTGAACTCCGCCATTGCCGCGTCGGCGCCGTAGTGCAACGTCTGGCCAAATGGAGCCATGGCACGGCCGAAGGCCAGGATCGGGCCGCCATCGGGGGGCGGCACCATTGTAAGGCTCAGGTCGCGGCCGAGCGACATGGTCCAGTCCACCCATTTCGGGATGTTGAAGTTCTTCGACGTGGCAAACGCATGCCACGGGACGCCATAAATGTCGGCAAGGATCGCGCCATGCAGGGATTCCGTCAGCACCATGCGGGCGCAGGCCAGCCGCTGGATGACGCTCTGCGGATCGCCGCGTGGGTCGACCAGCTCGTAGCCCGTCTCGGCCGCGACCTGGTCCCAGCCGGGGTAGTTCATTGTTTCCCAATGCGGCATCACCAGAATGCCGCCTGTTGTGGTCGCGGCCTTGGGAAAGGCATCGACCAATGGCGTCAGGATGGCACCATCGGTGATCGCGCGCTCAGCCGGGAGCCCGAGAACGCGCGCGGAAATCGGGCCGCGTACGCACCAGTACTCGACCTGCAGGTCGCTCCACTCAGACGGCTTGTCATTGCCGACGCCGCTCGAAAAGACGTTCAGCCGCCGCAGCTTGCCGACAGGCATGCCGACAATCGTGCCGATGCCGACGAAACCGGCAAGCGGATCCGCCTCGGGCGCGCCGGCGAAAAGGTCAGGCGCCAGAGCGGGCCACAGGACGCCATTCAAGTCGTCGCCGAAGTTCGGGATCTTCTTTTTGTAGTAGACAAGTTGCATGGACTGCCTTTCGCACGGGGATACTGGCTGGGAAATCATCACGCGCGCGGCGCCTGCAAAGCGTGGCTTCGCGGCGAACGTGGCCTCGCCCCACGCCGCTCAGTCCTGGCGCCGGCGATGTGATCGCCGGCTTTCAACGCCAGCGCGACGATGGTGAGCGCCGTGTTGACGGCTCCGGCCGTCGGGAGCGTAGATGCATCGACAACGTAGAGGCCCTTGATCCCATGCACCTGGCAATCGGGATCGAGCACCGATGTTGCCGGATCGGCGCCGAAGCGGACAGTGCCAACTTCGTGCCAGAGATAGGGCGGCCGCGTGCGCGCAAGTGACCTGTAGCCTGCGCGGCGGAAGGCGCCGACCGCCAGTTCCCGCAGCTTTGCGAAGGACTGCAGGTTGTGTCGCGGATCAACGCGGCCTGAAATATCGTCATCGGAAAAGACCAGGCCTGCCTCGCGGGTCGGCAGAGCCTCGGTCATGTAGAAGGATATCAGGCTGTGCTGGCCGACCAGCTTGGCGACCGGCCGCATCGGCCAGGAGGTCTCTTCCCAGAAGGGTATCTGGCCGCCGATCTGCACGACCCCGGTTGGATAGGGCCAGTCCGGCGCGCCTTCATAGAACTCGTTGATGGCGAAGGTCTTCGTGTAGATTGGCGGCACTTTCCGCCAGCTGACGAAGGGAAAGACCATGCCGACCGAATGGCCGGCCATATAGCGGCCCAGCGCCCCGCCGGCATTGCCCAGCCCTTCGGGATGACGGTCGGTTCGCGATCGCCGCAACAGAGATGCCGAGCCCGGCAGGCCGGCGCAGACCGCTACGATCTCGGCTTCCACGATATGCTCAGTACCGCCGCGCCGCAGGACCACTCCCGTGGCCTGCGCGCCAGCGCCGTCGGTCAGCACGCGCAGGCAGTCCGTCGCGGTCACCAGCGTGACATTGCCGGTGGCAGTCGCCGGGCGCAGCGCAGCCGTCTCGGCATCCATCTTGGCGTCGAGCGTGCAGTAATGGCCGTCGCAGGTGGAACACAGCACGCATCGGCCGCCCGGCCCATAGTCGAGTCCGACCGGAATTGCCGCTGTGCGGATGCCAGTGGCATGCAGCCGCGCCACCATGTCGGCGACGATCGGGCCATGCGGAATAGGCGGGTGCGGGAAAGGCCGGCGGCGCGGCGGCTCGCTCGGATCGCCATCCGGAGATCCATGGACGCGAAACAGCGCCTCGGCCCGCTCATAGTACGGTTCGATGTCATCATAGCTTATCGGCCATGCGGGCGATTGCCCCGCTTCGTGCTCGACCGCGCGAAAATCGCTTTCGCGCATACGGTAGAGAGCGGCACCATAGAATTTGCTGCGCCCACCGACGAACAGAAGTCTCGGGGTCGCGGCCCCGCATGATTTGCCCCATGAAACGGCCGACAGGCTTGTCTTCGCCGCCGCGCGGGATGGACAGATGCTCGCCACGCTCCACGACCAGCACCCGAAGTCCCTGCTGGCCGAGCCTCAGCGCCAGCGTTGCCCCGCCCGGTCCACTGCCGATGATGACGGCATCATAGCGCCGCGTCAGATCGGCTTCGGTCCGGAATTCGGCATGTTCCATCGGCAAAAGCTGCCTCAAAACGCGCCCGAGGGCGTCAACAGGTCGAATGCGATGCCCGACAAGCCGCATAGGCGGCAATCGGACTTCGCAGTTGCAGCATCGGCTCCCAATCAATGCTGCATGTGCGAAGGGGCAGTTTGACGGCTGCGGCGACAATGAGCAAGCGGTAATATTCCAGGCGCGTGTATCCCGAGATTGGCTCTGACAACAGGCCGGAATTTTGGTCCAGGCTGCCTATTGCCAAGGGGAACGTTTCGGCTGCAAGTTCGGCGGTCGATCGGGCCGGAGGGCTTGGTTCGAAATCAGGAAACCCGAACGGCGGGAGGAGATCTGCCATGAAGACTACACGTCGCACTCTCTTGCAACTTGCCGGTGGCGCAACATTCGTTGCGGCTGCCCCGGCGATTCTCACACGGCCGGCGCGTGCTGCCGACAAGCGCATCGCCATGATCGTCAAGAATCTCGGCAACAGCTATTTCGACGCCTGCGCCAACGGCGCCAAGGAAGCCGCTGCCGAACTCGGCGGTATCGAGATCATCTACACCGCTTCGGCGAAACCGACCGCCGAGGAACAGATCGCAGTGATCGACGCGCAGATCGCGCAGAAGGTCGATGGCATCATCGTCTCGGCGAATGATGCGGACGCACTCGTTCCGGTCGGCAAGAAGGCAATGGAACGCGGCATCAAGGTCATGAGCTTCGACAGCGCCATCGCGCCTGCTGGCCGCATCGTGCACCTGTCCGCATCGTCCACACCGTTGATCGGCGCCAAGCAGGTGCAGATGATTGCCAAGACGCTTGGCGGCAAGGGCGAAGTCGCAATCCTTTCCGCTGCCTCCACCATGACCAACCAGAACTCCTGGATCGAGGCAATGAAGGAGGAATGGAAAAAGCCGGAATACAAGGACATGCCGCTTGTGACGACCGTCTATGGCGACGACCAGGACGACAAGAGCTACCGCGAGATGCAGGGCCTGGTGAAGGCGTATCCAAATCTGAAAGGTGTGATCTCCCCGACCACCATTGGCATCCGGTCCGGCGCCAAGGCAATCGTGGACGGCGGCCTGACAGGCAAGGTCTTCATCACCGGCCTCGGCCTTCCGTCGGAAATGAAGGACTACGTGCTGCAGGGCGCTTGCGATACCTTCGCAATCTGGAACCCGGTCGAGTATGGCTATTCCTCGACGATGATCATGGCCGACATCCTCAACGGCAAGGACACCGCAGAAGGCGCCAAGCTCTCCATGGGCAAGAAGGGCGAAACGACGGTGGGCAAGGACGGTGAATGCGTCATGGGCGAACCGTTCGAGTTCAACAAGACCAACGTCGAGGAATTCGCGAAGATCTTCTGATCTGGCATCCACTTTACGCTCCCCTCGAGGGGAGGGTCGCCCTAAGGGCGGGTGGGGTTGCAAGGAAATCGTTGGCACCCCCACTCCGTTTCGCAGTTTCCGCTTCGCTCCAACCGCTCACCTACCCTCCACGCAAGGGAAGGGTTAAAACCGGCGTATCTCTCTGTGCCTGATCCGATCCTCACCCTTTCCGGTATCTCGAAGAGTTTTCCCGGTGTGCGGGCGCTGCACAATGTCAGCATGTCGCTGCAGCCGGGGCGTGTCACCGCGCTGATCGGCGAAAACGGCGCGGGAAAGTCCACGATCGTCAAGATCCTGACCGGCATCTACAAACCCGATGAGGGCGAGATCCGCGTGGCCGGGCAACCGAAATCCTTTGCCTCGCCGCGTGACGCCTGGGCGGCAGGGATTGCCGCGATTCACCAGGAAACGGTGATGTTCGACGAACTTACCGTCGCCGAGAACATCTTCATGGGCCACATGCCTACGGGTTCGGCACGGCTTGTCGATTGGCAGGAAATGCGCGCCAAATCGGCCGCGCTGCTGAAACGCATCGACGCCGCCATCCCGGTCGACTTCAAGCTCAAGCGTCTGTCGGTCGCGCAGAAGCACCTGGTCGAGATTGCCCGCGCTCTTTCGCACGAGGCGCAGGTCGTGATCATGGATGAGCCCACCGCGGCGCTGTCGGCGAACGAGATCGACGATCTCTTCCGCATTGTCGCGCAGTTGAAGGCCGAAGGCCGCGCTATCGTTTTCATCAGCCACAAATTCGATGAGATTTTCCGGATCGCCGACGACTTCGTCTGCCTGCGCGACGGCGAAAAGGTCGGCGAAGGACCGATCACCTCGATCACGGAGCCGCAACTGGTGCGCATGATGGTCGGCCGTCCGGTGGATCAGGTGTTTCCAAAGCGCGATGTGCCGATCGGAGAGGTCGTTCTGTCGGTCAAGGACCTGTCAAACGCGACTGAATATGCCGGCATTTCCTTCGACCTGCGCAAAGGCGAGATTCTTGGGCTCTACGGCCTCGTCGGCGCCGGTCGCACCGAATCCATGCAAGGCCTGTTCGGCATCACCCCGACCACCCGCGGAACAGTCTCGCTGAACGGCGAGGCGCTGGCCATCCACTCGCCTTCGGACGCGATTGCCGCCGGCATTTCGTATGTGCCGGAGGACCGGCAGGACCAAGGCGCGATCCTGTCGCTCGGCATCCGCGAGAACGTTACTCTCGCCAATCTCGCCAAATATGTGCGCGGCATGTTCCTTTCGCGCCCGGCTGAACAGGATGAGACACGCAGGCTTGGCAAGCGGCTCGCCGTCAAAGCGGCGAACTGGGAGCAGCGGCTTGCAGAACTGTCCGGAGGCAACCAGCAGAAGGTCGTAATCGCCAAGTGGCTGGCGACGCGGCCAAAAATCATTGTGCTGGACGAGCCGACCAAGGGCATCGATGTCGGCTCCAAGGCCGCGGTTCACGATTTTATCGGCGAGTTGGCTGGCGAAGGTCTTGCCGTTGTGCTGATCACGTCCGAACTGCCCGAGGTAATGGGGTTGGCCGACAGGGTCATCGTGATGAAGGAAGGCCGTATCGTCGACGAGTTGCAGCGCGGCAGTTGGAGTGCCGAACAGATCGTGGGCGCGGCGACGGGCGCTGCAAAGGAGGCCGCGTGAGCGCACTCCTCAAATCACGCGAGGTGATCCTCGCGCTCATTCTGGTCATCGGCGTGGCCTGCATCACCGCCTATCAGCCGGTGTTTCTGGAATGGGAAAACATCGGCGATATGCTGACCGAAACGTCGGTGCTGTTCATGATGGCCTTGGCGCAGATGGTCGTTATTCTGACGCGCGGTATCGACCTGTCGGTTGCCGCCAATCTTGCGCTCTCCGGCATGCTGGCAGCACTTGTTAGCCAGTATTATCCAGAAACACCCCTTGTGTTGATGATCCTCACCGGCGTCCTCGCGGGCCTGGTACTGGGCATGATCAACGGCGCGCTCATTGCTTTCCTCGGCATACCGCCGATCGTTGTGACGCTTGGCACGCTGGCGGTTTTCCGCGGAATGATCATCATTGTGGCGGGCGGCGACCAGGTGAATGCCTCGGAAATGAGCGCGGCGTTCCAGGGCTTTCCAAAGGCCGCCTTCCTTGGCCTGACCAGCCCTGTGTGGATCGCCATCGGCGTGTCCGTCCTGTTCTGGATATTCCTGAATTCGACACGCGCTGGGCGCAACCTCTATGCCGTCGGCGGCAATCCAGTAGCCGCGCGCTATTGCGGTATCGACCAACGCATGCAGGAACTGCTCGCTTATTCAATCTCGGGCGCGGTCGCCGGGCTGTGCGGGTATCTGTGGGTTGCCCGCTACGGCGTCGCCTACTCCGAGATCGCCAACGGCTATGAACTGACGGTGATCGCCGCCTGCGTCATCGGCGGCGTTTCGATCGGGGGCGGCGTCGGCACCGTGGCAGGCACGCTGCTCGGCGCGCTGTTCCTCGGCATCGTAATGACCGCGCTTCCCGTCATGCAGATTTCACCCTTCTGGCAGATGGCCATCTCCGGCGCGGTGATCCTTGCCGCCGTCGTCATTAATGCGCGGGCCGAGCGCAGGCCGGACAAGTTGATCCTTCCCGAGGCGCGACGACTGCGGAGGACGCACGCATGAACGCGCCGCTGCCGTCCGAAAGCCGCTACACCGTCCTTGACGCTCCGCCACGCCGGCTGCGCGACTTCCTGCTGCGCTGGGAAGTCATCCTTGTCATCCTGCTTGCAGCCACCATCGTCGTGAACACGATCGTCTCGCCCTATTTCCTCGACGTCTTCAATCTTGCCGACGCGACCTTCAACTTTTCGGAGAAGGCGATCATCGCGTTGGCCATGGCGCTGCTCATCCTTGTTCGCCAGATCGATCTATCGGTGGCCGCGATTGTCGCGCTTGCGGCAATGGGCATCGGTTATGCCGCGGAAGCCGGATTCGGGCCGGCGGCGCTATTTGCGACTGGGATTGGCATCGGCCTGTTGTGCGGGGTGTTCAACGGCACGTTGGTCACCTTCGCCGGCCTGCCCTCCATCGTGGTGACCATCGGCACCATGTCGCTGTTTCGCGGCCTGACGCAGGTCATACTCGGCGACCAGGCCAAGACGAAATATCCGCCGGAGTTCCTCGAACTCGGTCAGAGCTACTTCATCAAGATGAAGGAGAGCGGCATCTCGTGGCTGTTCACCCCGCCTCTGCCGCTGTCTTTCCTGATCTTTCTCGTGCTTGCCGTGCTCTTCGGTATCGTCCTGCACAAGACGGCGATCGGGCGCCAACTATTCGCCATTGGCTCCAATCCGGTTGCGGCACGCTTTTCCGGCGTTCCGGTCGACCGGCTGACGTTTCTGCTGTTCGTGGTGTCCGGCATGCTGTCGGGCCTTGCAGCAGCGCTGCTAACAGCGCGCCTTGGCTCGATGCGCTCCAACATCGGCATCGGTTGGGAGCTCGACATCGTCACCATGGTCATCCTGGGCGGTGTGTCGATCGCCGGCGGTGTCGGCTCTATCCTCGGCGTCGTGCTGGCCGTCTTCGTCCTTGGACTCGTCACCTTCGGAATGTCGTTGAACAACATCCCCGGTCAGGTCGTCAGCGTATACATCGGCCTGCTGCTGATCGCCGTCATCGCCATCCCGCGGATCGTCGAAAAGCTTCAGCGCCGCCGCTTGAACTCATAACGTCGAGTTCGGGAATGGATCAAAACGCTGGCAAATATGCACCAATCGTTAACCCAATTGCGGCCTGCGAAGCCGCCGTTCACTGCCCCTTAAACGCACGAGCCCTATGACTGGGACGGTCTGCTCCAGTCATAGCGAGTACATCGTGTTTGCTCTCCAGATCAATGACTTGCACAAGCGCTTTGAGCGTCCGGCGGTCGATGGCTTGAACCTCGAAGTGCGTGCTGGCGAGTTCTATGCGCTGCTCGGACCGAACGGCGCCGGCAAAACCACGACGCTGCGCATGGTCGCCGGCCTGCTGCAACCCGATCGCGGCGAAATATCCATCTTCGGCGTCAACGTGCGGCACGATCCGGTTTCGGCCAAGGCGATCATGGCCTGGGTTTCCGACGAGCCGATGATTTACGACAAGCTGACGCCGCTGGAATATCTCGAGTTTGTCGCCGGACTATGGGGCATCGAAGCCTCTACCGCCGAAAGGCAAGCGCGCGACCTTATTGAATGGCTAGGCCTCGGCCCGCACGCAGACACGCGCTGCGAGGGCTTCTCCAAGGGCATGCGCCAGAAGGTGGCGCTGGCGGGCGCGCTGGTTCATGACCCCAAATTGATCATCCTCGACGAACCTTTGACCGGTCTTGACGCCGGCTCGGCCCGTCAGGTCAAGACCGTGCTGCTCGAGCGGGTGCGCCAAGGCTGCACCATCATCATGACGACGCATATCCTCGAAGTCGCCGAGCGAATGGCCGAGCGGATCGGCGTGATTGCCTCGGGACGGCTGATCGAGGAAGGAACGCTGGAGGAACTGCGCCAGCGCGCGGGCAATAATCATTCCACTCTGGAAGAGATTTTCCTCGACCTGGTCAACCCAGCAGAAATCGCCGCATGAGCCGAGCGCGCTGGTTCGCGCGGCACGAATTGCGCCTCGCCTGGCGCGACTTCTTGTCGATGCTGACGGCAGGAAAGCCGGGGCGCGAAAAGATCGCCATTCTGGTCATCGCGGCGTTCGGGCTGTTCCTGCATTTCATCGCCTGGAAAACGGTCGCACCTTATGCGGCGGTGACGTTCCCGCCTGATCGCGAGACCTTGCTCGTCGTATCGGGCAGCGCCTCCCTTGCGTGGACGCTTATGATATCGCAGGCGATGGAATCCGTGACGCGAGCCTTTTATTCCCGCTCCGACCTCGACCTTCTGCTCTCCTCGCCCGCAGCCACGCGACCGATCTTCGCGCTGCGCATCGCGGCAATCGGCATGGCAACCTCGTCGCTGTTGCTTGTACTGATCGGGCCGTTCATCAATGTTCTGGTGTTTGCGGGTGGCGCGCATTGGCTGGCCGCTTACGGCGTTCTTCTGGCAGCGGCCGCAGCCGCCACGGCGCTGGCGGTTGGGCTCACGGTGCTGCTCTTTCGCACGCTCGGCCCGAAGCGCACGCGCTTCATCGCGCAGGTCGCCGCAGCCATCGTCGGGGCAGCGTTCGTAATCGGTGTGCAGGCTATATCGATCCTTGCCTATGGCAACCTCTCTCGCCTGGATGCTTTCCATTCGCAATTCCTGATGAGCCATGCTCCGCGGCTCGAAAGCCTGTTCTGGCTGCCGGCCCGCGCCGCGATGGGAGACGTTACGGCGCTCGCTATCGTCGCGATTACCAGCGCCGCTTTATTTGGGCTCGCCGTCTCGACTGCGTCGAAGCGGTTCGGCAGCTTCGCGACGGCCGCTGCAAGCATCGGCATGTGTGGGGTGCGCCAGAAGGCGCACAGGGCGTTCCGCCACTCGTCGGCAGCGTCGGCGCTGCGACGCAAGGAGTGGACGCTGCTTGCCCGCGATCCGTGGCTGGTTTCCCAGACCCTCATGCAGGTCCTCTATCTGATCCCGCCCGGGCTCCTGCTCTGGCGCAACTACGGTTCGGAGACCGGAGCCTTGGTAATGCTTGTGCCAGTGCTGGTGATGGCTGCCGGCCAGTTGGCGGGCGGCCTCGCCTGGCTCGCAATTTCCGGCGAAGACGCTCCCGATCTGGTATCCACCGCGCCAATCCAGTCGAACGCGATCCTCCGCGCCAAGATCGAGGCGGTGATCGGTTCCGTCGTGCTCGTGATCGCGCCGCTGGCGCTTGTGCTGGCAACCGTATCGCCGTGGGCGGGCGTAGTCACGATTGTCGGCGTGCTGATCGCCGCCGCCTCATCGACCGCCATCCAGATGTTTTTCCGAGCTCAGGCCAAGCGCAGTCATTTCCGGCGCCGCCAGACCTCGTCGCGCATCGCCACCTTCGCGGAGGCGTTTTCGTCCATCGGGTGGGCTGCCACGGCGGGGCTCGCGGCAGCCGGCAATCCGCTCACTCCCTTCGCAGGCGCATTGGCGCTTCTGGTCGTTGTCCTCGCTCGGATGTTCCGCCCAAAGCATACGCTGGCCTGAGCGGACGCCACTCCCACCGCATACGCATCGCCATCTGCGCAAACACTCTTGCCGGCAAGCGAGGCGAACGTTCCGGGCGCCTCAGACACCGGCCACTTTTCGTCTCTTGGTGCATGTCGTTATCCCAATACGGCTACACACTTTTGGGCGGCATGCATTAGCTATCCAAACGTGCGCGCGACCTTCGTATCGGTCCTGGCAAACACCTCATCCGGCACGAAGAAGTCGCCCACAAGCGGACCTTTCGCGCCGGGCGCGTAGATGGAGAAATCCGTAACCCCTTCCGTCCGCAGGACTTCCTCGTCGATGTAGAAATTGCCCGTCGTCTCGCGCGATGGCCGATTGACGATCGCATGGGCCGCATCCGCCATGATCGCCGGCGAACGGCTCACCGAGGCCATGGTCTTCCCGCCCAAAATGTTCCTCACGGCAGCAGTGTCAATCGCCGTCAGCGGCCACAGCGAGTTGACCGCAATGCCGTCCCTCGCGAACTCCGCGCTCATGCCCAGCGTGCACATCGACATGCCGAACTTGGCCATAGTGTACGCAACATGGCCTTTGAACCATTTCGCCTTCATGTCCAGCGGCGGCGCCAGATTCAAAATGTGAGGGTTGGCGGCTAACTTCAAATGCGGAATGCACATTTTCGAGACGAGGAATGTCCCACGGGTATTGATCTGGTGCATCAGGTCATAGCGCTTCATGTCGGTTTCCAGCGTACCGGTAAGCTGGATCGCGCTGGCATTGTTGACGCAGATGTCAATTCCGCCGAAGGCCTCGACCGTCTTCGCCACCGCTTCGGCCACCTGCGCTTCCTCGCGAATGTCGCAGAGCACGGCAAGCGCCTTGCCGCCGGCCGCCTCGATCTCCGCCGCCGCCGTGTGAATGGTGCCCGGCAGCTTGGGATGCGGCTTGTCGGTCTTGGCAGCGATGGTGACGTGAGCGCCGTCGCGCGCCGCCCTGAGCGCGATGGCAAGACCGATGCCACGCGACCCACCGGAGATGAACAGCGTCTTTCCTTTGAGCGACATTCCCGCCTCCTCGATGCATTGCTTGTCTTGTGGCTGCGAAAACCAAGCCCCGCAAGAGCCGAAAGGGCTCCCTCGCGTAAGCCCTCAGGGTCGCAGCCAGCTGCACCGCACACCATTTTCCCCGATTAGCCCTCGGCGGCGCGCGAGCCTTCGCGCCGCGACGGTGTGGAACCCTACTCCCCTCCACGCGTTGGGGCACTCGTGCATCAGCAGGAGTGTCTGAACCATGACCACAACGTTTCCGAACGAATCCATCGAGCATCGCGCCGCGCGCAATCAGCTTCTGGAGGCGGAGATCAAGCTGCGCCGCGCCATGGAAGCGGTTGCGCAAGCCCGCCGCGCACTACCGCCCGGCGGATTGGTGCCCCAGGACTATGCTTTCGACGGTCTCGACGCCGGCGGCAAGCCGGCGAAGATCAAGCTGTCGGACCTGTTCGCGCCGGACACGGATTCGTTGATCGTCTACAACTTCATGTTCCCGCGCTATTCCCGCGATGATCGGCCGAAACCAGCAAGCGGCGAGACGGCGAAGCTGGCGATCCAGCAAGGTCCCTGCCCATCATGCACCGCGCTGCTCGACCAGCTCGACGGTGCGGCGGGACATCTGGACGCCGCAGGTTTCAACTTCGTCGTCATTGCCAAGGCGCCGCTGGAGCGCTTGACCACATTTGGCCGCGAGCGCGGCTGGACACGGCTGAGGCTGCTATCCTCCGCCGGCAACGACTTCAAGCGCGACTTCCACGCTGAGAACAAGGAGGGCGAGCAGATGCCCATGGTCACCGTCTTTCATCGCGCCGCAGACGGCATCCGTCACTTCTGGAGTTCGGAAATGCTCTACGAGCCGACAGAGCCCGGCCAGGATCCGCGCCACGCCGGCCTGATCGAGCCGCTATGGAACCTCATGGACCTGACGCGCGAGGGCCGTCCGGACTGGGACGAGCAGCTCCAGTACGAACGCCGCGACGACGCCAAGGCCGGCAAGGCAGCCTGAGGCGTCCAGACCCTGATCGGCACCTTCAGCTCCTGCCCGACAAAAATGCGGTTGGGATCGCTGATGGTGAGCGGATTAGCGCGTACGATGCGCGTAAACAGCGCCGGATCGCCATAGTGCTCGCGCACGATCTTCGACAGCGGCGACCACGCGGTGGACGCGGAAGCGGCCCGAAGATCACCGGCACGATCGCCTTGTTGATCTCCGAACCGTCGGCTGGGCGCGGCCCTGATCGCCACTCCACAGTCGCCAGGCAACATATCCGGCCGATGGATTCAGCTCACTGCGACATTGACCTTAGATTTGGCGCACGCTCTGGAACTGGCCGTTGGGGCCGAAATTGCATTGGAATGTGCCGGCGGTATCGCCTGTCACCGTCGAATCCCACGTTCCGCGGACTGTCGTTCCACTCGCAGTTGTCACCGGATTGTCAGTCGAAAGCTGCTCTAGGCTCGGACCAAGCTGCTTCGATGCTTGAGCGCGGCAGAAGTCGGCCATCTGCCCTGCGGCGACACTCGGACCGGGAGTGGAGGAAGAACTGCTCGATCCTCCCGAACTCTGGCACGCGGAAAGGGCCAGCAACGCGATGGCAGCGATTGAAAGGTGTTTGCTCATGTCAGGTCCCCTGTGAGCCGGTTGAAGTTTGGCGGCAAATGACTTGAACGAATGGTTGCCCGGACCGTGCGGCTTCGCATTCCCGGATCGTCGTCAGCGACTCGGCGCTGCACGATTCCGAACGGATCACTCCTAGCTTGCCCATAAGGTGAGCCGAAATAACCAGCCGGTATATTGAACTTTGGGGAGGGCTTATTCAACAGAGGCCCTCCGCAATCGACTCCGGCTCCACCGCAAGTTTACATCAGGTTTTTCAGGATGCCGCGGTACAGGTAGTGACTGACGCGCAGGCGAGTAGCCGCTTGAAACGACTTGTGGGGAGAGGTTAGGGGTAGCGGTATCGTCTTCATACGATTGTACTTGGCTTGCAGCCACGCAGGTCAGTTGCATCCGAACAGCGACCTCTCCACCTCGCCCTCCCCCACCAGTCACTCGGTGGCTTCCAAGCTATTTGTGCTCTCGGCAAAAGCCTCCATTGCCCTTGCCGGCAGGCGCTGCGGCCGGAAATTCCCAAGCGAGCCTTCGCTGAAGAATATCTGTTCGATATCCTTGCGGTCGACGCTAAGCAGCAGTTGATGGATGGCGCTGACCATTAATTTGGCCTCGCGTGAGAACGGCCCGTCGCAACAGAAGCCATGTTCGAAGGCTCGGCAGGTGCGGTCCTTGTTGCAGTCGGATCGCGGGCAATATTGCGGCAGGTCGTCCAGCGTCGAGGCCAGCGACACCGCCAACTGGGTGACCCTGGTGAGCGCTTCCTTGCAGCCGGGGTTCAACAGCTCTTCCAGATCGGGCTCCTGCTGCTTCTTTCTCGCCATGGGTGTTTCCTTTCATTCAGGGTGCGCGGAGGCGCGACGGATGCGTTCCCCGGCTTTCGAAGCCCGGGTTAGCGAGTGTGGGAGACGGCGCATGGCATTGCGCCTTGTAAGGTATAGTTTAGTGACGCTTCGCCATGCGCCGCCGGCATGCTTCCCCAACAACCAAACCCGGCCGAGTTAACGGCTCGCGAGCTTGATCCGGGGCCGGGTCTAGGCTGCGGGGGATCACCCCAAACCACGCTAACCGTTGCGTGGCCGGCCCGGTGCCACACTTGCCTGGATGCCGGTTGTACACCCGTTCCCACAAGCAAGCTGCTATGGCGGAGAATACGCGAGAAAGCGCTGGTGGGAATAAAGTCTCCTGCCAAAGATGCTGACAAGGGTGTCGTTTCAATTGGTTAGAGGAGAGAGTTGCCAGATTCTATTCCCGGTGGCGGGTGCGCCGTTGCTCGACACCCTCTCCGCCTCGCCTCGACAAGCTCAGGGCTCGCCACCTCTCCCCAGAGAGGGGCGAGGTGCCGAGCGCAGCGAGGCGCAGAGGGGAGTGATCTCATCTAGCAGTGCGCACAACTCCCGCATGGAATCCAGTTTGCGGATGAGGAGGGAAATCGCCAATTCCCTACTCCCAGACCAGTATCTCGGCCATTTCCGGGTCGGCCCGGAACTCCGCCGCATTGGCGCAGGCGGCGCTGACATCGTCCGACATCGCCGCCAGGTCGCCGCCCAGCAGCATGCCGTAGATCACCAGCAGATGCTTGTCGTGGTAGGCCTTCTGCGCGTCGGTCATCTTGGCGGCATCCGCCGGTGCAAGCTTGTCGAACGACTTCGTAAACTTCGCCTCGTCGAGGTTGAACCCCTCGCAAGCCGCCGCGATCGCCGCCTGATGGGAGATCAGCTGCAGCGTCGTCACCTGCTTGGGCGTCAGGGCGTTTTCCAGCATGTCGATGGCGTGCAGGCGCACGAAGCTGCTCCGCGGGTCGTCGGCAAGCGCCGGCGCGTTGCCGAGAACCGCCGCGGCAAATCCCAATGCCAGGATTTTCCAGGTTTTCATGGTCAAACTCCTCGCTCGGGTCAAAATACGCGGTAGGTCCAGCTCGGCAGGAACAGGCCGGCATTGTCGTAGCAGGCGCGGTCGCGTGGATAGCAGATCACCCCGCGAGCCGGGCTGAACGGCGCTGCCGGCGGGTAATAGGCCGGCACGGGTATGTACTGGTCGCGGTGGTGGTGATGATGCGACGAGGCCGAAAGAGCCGCAGCACCGAGCACAATGCCGCCGGCGACGATTGCCGCAGCGGTGTCGTCATGGTGGTGGGCAAAGCCCGGAGCCGTCGTTGAAAGGGCGAGCAAACCCGCCAATGCATGCCGCCCAAGAGTGGGAAGCGGCTTTAGGACAAACGAATTGCACGAAGACAACAACATCGGTTTGAGTTTCGTTCCGCGCATCGTCCACCTCTCTGAATTTTGGGTTCGGAAACGAGAGTATTCCGGGAACTGTAAGGCTGCAACGCGGAAGGGGACGCGACACGGAAAGACAATCCGGCCGGAAGATAGAGTATCAGGCCGCGTGAGCGACTGCCTCGAGAGGGGTGACCGCCGCGACGACCGCGTCTGACGAGGCGTCTAAAAACTCCGTATCCTGCCGCAACTCATCGAGCGAACGCGGCTGTGGCCTGGCACCCATCCAGTCCTCGAAGGCGAAGCCAAGTGCGACCCCTGCCTCGTGCAAGGCTTCATCAAGCGTATCGGCAACGGCGATGACGCCCGGAACGTCGGGAAACGAAACGCCGTAACCACTGTCGGCATCCTTGTGGATCAGCGCGATATAGTGCGTCCCCATGCTCAATCCTTGCTCCAACCCGCTTGACGATAGATCGACCGGGCCGTGCCCTCTGGAATGTCTTTGCGCGATGCGTCACAACGACCCTACCGCACCCGGCATGCCTGAACTTGTGATGCGAACCACGCACCGAAATCAGGACGAAGCCATCGGCCTCGAGCCTACGAATGATATCGCGACTGTTCTTCAGCATCAAATATCAAAAATACTCCTGCAGTGCCCGCACCTCGAGCCCGCCGGCCTTCAGCGCGGCGATTGCCTCGGCGACGGCGGCGGCACCCGCCAGCGTCGTATAATACGGCACCCTCTGCATCAGCGTGGCGCGGCGCAGCGACTTGGAATCCGACACCGCCTTCTGCCCGTCCGTGGTGTTGAAGACGATCTGCACCTGGCGGTTGCGGATTGCGTCCTCGATATGCGGGCGGCCTTCCAGCACCTTGTTGATCTTCTCGGCCGGCAGGCCGTGTTCGGCGAGGAAGCGCGCGGTGCCGCTGGTCGCGAGCACGCGAAAACCAAGCCCCGCCAGCCGCTGCACCGCCGGCAGTATGCCCTTCTTGTCGTCGTCGCGCACCGACACGAACAGCGTGCCCGAGCGCGGCAGATCGACGCCGGCGCCGAGCTGGCTCTTGGCGAAGGCCAGTGCGAAATCGCGGTCGAGGCCCATAACCTCGCCGGTGGACTTCATTTCCGGCCCAAGCAGGATGTCGACGCCGGGGAAACGCGCGAACGGGAACACCGCTTCCTTCACCGCGATATGGCCGGGGTTGCGGTCGGCCGGCGCGCCGCCATAGTGAGAGAAAGCATCGCAGAGGCTTTCGCCGGCCATGATGCGCGCCGCGATCTTGGCGATCGGCTTGCCGATGGTTTTTGCCACGAACGGCACCGTGCGCGATGCGCGCGGATTGACCTCGAGCACGAAGATCGTGCCGTCCTTGACCGCGTATTGCACGTTCATCAGTCCGCCGACATTGAGCGCCTTCGCCAGTGCGGCCGTCTGGCGCTCCAACTCGTCCACCAGCGGCTTGCCGAGCGAATAGACCGGCAGCGAGCACGCCGAGTCGCCGGAATGGATGCCCGCCTCCTCGATATGCTCCATGATGCCCGAGACATAGGTGTTCTTGCCGTCGCACAGGCAGTCGACATCGACCTCGATGGCGCCCGACAGATAGGTGTCGAACAAAAGCGGGTTCTTGCCGAGCAGCGTGTTGATCTGGCCGGTCTTGTCGTTCGGATACTTCTGCTTGATGTCCTCCGGCACCAGGCCGGGCACGGTGTCTAGCAGGTAGGATTGCAGCATGCCCTCGTCGTGGATGATCTGCATGGCCCGGCCGCCGAGCACATAGGACGGGCGCACCACCAGCGGGAAGCCGAGCTCGCCGGCCACCGTGCGCGCCTGCTCGACCGAATAGGCGATGCCGTTTTTCGGCTGCGTAAGGTCGAGCTTACGCAGCAGCTTCTGGAAGCGGTCGCGGTCTTCGGCAAGGTCGATCATGTCGGGCGACGTACCGAGGATCGGGATGCCGGCTTTCTCAAGCGCGTCGGCGAGCTTCAGCGGGGTCTGGCCACCGAACTGCACGATGACGCCGACGAGTTCGCCCGCCTCTTGCTCGGCGCGCAGGATTTCCAGGACGTCTTCGGCCGTCAGCGGCTCGAAATACAACCGGTCGGATGTGTCGTAGTCGGTCGAAACGGTCTCCGGATTGCAATTGACCATGATCGCTTCATAGCCGGCCTCGCGCAGCGCGAAGGCGGCATGGCAGCAGCAATAGTCGAACTCGATGCCCTGACCGATACGGTTCGGCCCGCCGCCGAGAATGACGACTTTCTTGCGCGTCGAAACCTGCGCTTCGGAGCGCATCTCACCGGCAAACGGAACCTCATAGGTCGAGTACATATAGGGCGTCGGCGAGGCGAATTCGGCGGCGCATGTGTCGATGCGCTTATAGACCGGATGCACGCCGAGTTTGTCGCGCGACTTGGCGACGTCGTCCACCTCGCGCCCGACAAGCGAGGCGAGGCGCGCGTCGGAAAAGCCCATGCCCTTCAGCATCCGCAGATTGGTGGCGTCGGCGGGCAGGCCGTGCTCGCGAATGCGGGTTTCCATCGAAATGATGCCCTCGATCTGCTCGAGAAACCATGGATCGATGCGGCACATCTGGTGGACATCTTCGAGTGACGTGCCAAGGCGGATCGCCTGCGCCACCATGCGCAACCGGTCGGGCGTCGGCGTGCCGAGTGCTGCGCGGATGGCGTTGCGGTCCTCACCGTGGCCGAGGCCGGGAATTTCGATCTCGTCGAGGCCGGTCAGCCCCGTTTCCAGTCCCCGCAGCGCCTTCTGCAGCGATTCCTGGAAGGTACGACCGATCGCCATCACCTCGCCGACCGACTTCATCGCGGTCGTCAGCGTCGGTTCGGCGCCGGGGAACTTCTCGAAGGCAAAGCGCGGGATCTTGGTGACGACATAGTCGATCGACGGCTCGAACGATGCCGGCGTCGCACCGCCGGTAATATCGTTCTCCAACTCGTCCAGCGTATAGCCGACGGCGAGTTTCGCGGCGATCTTGGCGATTGGGAAGCCGGTGGCCTTTGAGGCCAGCGCCGAGGAGCGCGACACGCGCGGGTTCATTTCGATGACGACCAGGCGGCCGTCGGCCGGGTTAACGGCGAACTGCACGTTCGAGCCGCCCGTCTCCACACCGATTTCGCGCAGTACGCGAATAGAGGCGTTGCGCATCATCTGGTATTCCTTGTCGGTCAAGGTCAGCGCCGGCGCCACCGTAATCGAATCGCCCGTATGCACGCCCATCGGGTCGATGTTCTCGATCGAACAGACGATGATGCAGTTGTCCGCCCTGTCGCGCACCACCTCCATCTCGTACTCTTTCCAGCCGAGCACGCTTTCCTCGATCAGCACTTCGGTGGTCGGCGAGGCGTCGAGGCCGGACGACACGATGTCGAAGAATTCGGCCCGGTTGTATGCGATGCCGCCACCGGTGCCGCCCATTGTGAAGGACGGACGGATGATCGCCGGCAGGCCGACATGGTCGAGCGCCTGGGCGGCAATTGCCATGGCGTGGCCGATGTAACGCTGCTTGCGGTCGCCCTCTCCAAGGTTCCACCTGGTTTCGAGCGCGTCGAGCTCGGCATCGAGGTTGGCCGGAGCCTCCGCCTTCAGCGCCGCGCGTTCGGCCTCGTGCTTCTTGCGATCGGCATCCTTTACGGCGGAAGCATTGGCGAGCATCGAGCGAGGCGTCTCCAACCCGATCTTGGCCATCGCCTCTCGAAACAAAGAACGGTCCTCCGCCTTGTCGATGGCGTGGGCGTCGGCGCCGATCATCTCAACGCCATAGCGTTCCAGCACGCCCATGCGGCGCAGCGACAAAGCGGTGTTTAGCGCCGTCTGCCCGCCCATGGTCGGCAGCAGCGCGTCGGGGCGTTCCTTGGCAATGATCTTGGCCACGACTTCCGGCGTGATCGGCTCGACATACGTCGCGTCCGCCAGCTCCGGATCGGTCATGATCGTGGCCGGATTGGAGTTTACGAGAATGACGCGGAAGCCCTCGTCCTTCAGCGCCTTGCAGGCCTGGGTGCCCGAATAGTCGAACTCGCAGGCCTGGCCGATGACGATCGGCCCGGCGCCGATGATCAGGATCGACTTGATGTCGGTTCTTTTAGACATATTTTCGCGATCCGTCGGCTGTCTGCGCAAGAAGCCCGGCGGAACGGTCCGGCCGGGCGGCAGCAAGATTCTGATGTCAGGCTAGGCGGGCCTTATAGGGAAGAGTTTTCCCCTATGTAACCCCGAAAATGCAGCTGCAGTGCCTTGTCCCGCGTTGATGCGTTCGAGATGATGATAGTGGGAGGAAGACGGCCATGTGGTCGAGACTGCCGGGCGCGAGCATACTCGCCGCAGCGATGCTGGTGGCGGGCCCGGCCGATGCTTGGCTCCTCTACCCGGATCGCGGCAATCCGACCCTCACAATCGTGGAAATCGAGAAATCGACAGGGGAAACGGTGGCGATCTCCGCCCTGCCCGTGCCTTTTGCCTCAGCGCCCGAGTCGGAGCGGAGAAATCCGGTTTTCCTCTGGAACTACGAGCGCCTCGCCGATGCACAAGCGTTCTTCCTCGTGGACGAGAGGGGAACGGGCAGGTTTCAGCTCGATTTCGCCGCACGCGAGCAGTCGCAGGACCTGAGATTTGGGGCTGTCGTGGTGATGATCGGAAACGACGATACGGCGCTGCACGCATTTTATGCCCGGGCTGACCTCACCAAGGGAGCGTTCCCGGATGGCACGCGTCAGCACCAGATCATTTTTTCGATCGATCGCCCGCCGCGCTGGTGGGACGGCGTCACCAAGATCGCCTTCTTCAAGATGACCTATTACCCAATCCAGAACCTGGATGATGCAGCTGTCTGGCAGGCAATGCACCGCGCCGTGGAACACGTCACCAAAGGCCGGGGATCGGAGCAAATTGAGAAGTAGGTCCGCTCGGTATGTTACCGGGAGCGGATTTGTTTTGCGGCGAATCCCCGCATTCGCTGGTTGGTCAGCCAGTGCACCTTTTCCCCAATTTCGCACTGATAATCATAGTCTTGACAGGCCGCAGCTACGCGCGCATGCCGGCTGAGTGTTGTACCAGAGCATTGATTCTGACAACGCCTGTGCAGCCTTCGAGAACATGGTGCACAATTATTTGCCGGCGATAGCTTCAATTTAAGATTCGCATGTCATTCTCTGACGCCTGCGCATCTCAACCGGCAACGAGAAGACCTTTGACGAAGTTCAGCTTAGGTAGAATAGGGCGAACCTTGCTTTCGCCAGCATATGCACCGGCCGCAATCGCGGCCGTGGCTGTGATCGTGCTTGGCATCTACGCCGACCGTCAAAATCGCATTCTGCACGGGCAGACGCTGCGCGCCGAGGTACAGGACAAGGTCAACCTCATAAGGACCAAGCTCGAAGGCAACATCAACGGCAATTTGCAGTTGGTGCGCGGTCTGGCAACAGTCATAGAGTCTGAGCCGTACCTCGACCGGGAGCGTTTCGACAACTTCGTTCGAAACCTGTTCATGAGCCGCAACCAGTTGCGGGCGGTTTCGGCCGAGCCGGATCTTGTTGTTTCTCAGGTCTATCCCAGACCCGGCAATGAATCGGTGCTGGGGCTTCGCCTGCTGGACAACGAACAGCAGCGCGCCGGCGTAGAGCGGGCTCGCGATACCGGTGAATTGGCGATTTCCGGGCCAATCGATCTGGTCCAAGGCGGAAAAGGCATAATTGGCCGCTTTCCCGTCTTCGTGAACAAGGACACAATGCCGCGGTTCTGGGGTGTGATATCGGCGGTGATCGATGTCGACCGGCTTTATCGCGAAAGCGGTCTGCTCGACGCCCATGGGCTGGAGATTTCCATTGTCGGCGAGGACGCGCCGGAGGACGGGCCGATCCAGATATTCGGCAACCCCGAAATAAGCAAGAGAAGGCCTGTTACCGCGCCGATCGTGTTGCCATCAGGAACCTGGCAGATTGCCGCGATCCCATTGGAAGGCTGGAAACCGTCGGGGATGGATATCTGGCCACTGCGCATCCTCATTATTCTCGCGGGTGCGTTGATTGTGGTTCCGATCGCCTTTGCTGGACGCTTCTATGCATCCGGTCAAAAGAACTTCGACGCCTTGCAGGGGAGCGAGGAACAGCTGCGGATCCTTTCCCGGCGCCTTGAAATTGCGCTTGACGCCTCGCGCATCGGCGTCTGGGAGATGGAAATAAACACCGGCAATGTGCTGTGGGATGACCGTCTTCACGAGATTTACGGTATCCCTAAAACCGGCACTGCGCCGCGCTACGAGGACTGGGAGGCTGCGGTCCACAAGGACGATCTGGAGCGCGCCAAGGCGGATGTCGCGCGTTCTATCGACAACGACACGTTGTACTCCTCGACGTTCCGGATTGTGCGCCCGGACGCACAGGTGCGCTACATGCGATCCTTTGCCAAGTTCGTGCATGAGGAGACAGGCGTTCCGCGCATGGTTGGGGCGGAATGGGATGTCACGGACGACGTCATGTTGAATCAGGATCTTGAGCGGGCACGAATCCTCGCCGAGACGCGCAGCGCGGAACTGGAGGTGGCGAAGGCCCGCATAGAGCATAACGCCCTCCATGACCCCCTTACCGGCCTGCCAAACCGCCGCTACCTCGACGAAGAGTTGGAGCGTCTGTCCAAGGCAGTCTCGGGAGGCGACAAGCAGATCGCCCTGCTGCATATCGATCTCGACCGGTTCAAGCAGATCAACGACACGCTCGGGCACAATGCCGGCGACGCCATGCTGATGCATGTCGCGCAGCTATTGCGCCAGAACGTGCGCCGAGAGGATTTCGTAGCCCGCATCGGTGGCGACGAATTTGTCATTGTCTGCGCGATCGAGGAAGGAAGCGACTATCTCGACGACATAGCGAGCCGCATCATCCGGCAGGGTAGCCGGCCGGTTTCCTACCAAGGGCATCAGTGCCGGTTCGGCATCAGCATCGGTATCGCCGTGGACGGCAATATGGAGGATACCGGGCGCCTGCTCATCAACGCCGATATTGCACTGTATCGGGCCAAGAGCCGCGGCCGAAATCGCTACGAGTTCTTTACCGCCGCGTTGCAGTCCGAGATCATCAAGAATCGCAAGGTCGCCGACGACATACTGGGCGGCCTGGAACGCGGCGAGTTCATCACCTACTATCAACCTCAATTCGACGCCTACACGCAGGAGATTGCTGGTGTGGAGGCGCTGGTTCGCTGGGCGCATCCCACCGAAGGCATCCTTGCACCGGAAGTCTTCCTCCGCACCGCGGAAGAATTGAACGTCGTTTCCAACATCGACCGAATCATCCTGGAACAGACGCTCGTTAACTTCGAGCGCTGGAACAAGATGGGCCTTCGCGTCCCCCGCGTTTCGGTGAACGTCTCGGCCCGCCGCCTTCATGACGAGGAACTGATAGACGGGCTCAAAAAGCTGAAGATCAAGCCTGGAACGCTATCGTTCGAACTGCTGGAATCCATCTTCCTCGACGAAACCGATGAAATCGTCCGCTGGAATGTCGACCAGCTCAAGGAACTGGGAATAGACATCGAGATCGACGATTTCGGCACGGGTTATGCGTCGATTGTCAGCTTGCTGAAGCTTCAGCCGCGCCGCCTCAAGATCGACCGCCAACTGATTCAGCCCATCGTGAAGATGGCGCGTCAGCGGCATCTGGTCGAATCGATCGTCGACATCGGCAAGACGCTCGGCATCGCGGTGATCGCCGAAGGCGTCGAAACCGTGGAACACGCCCGCATCCTCAAGAAGATCGGCTGTGACGAGCTTCAGGGCTTTGCCTTCGGACAACCGTTGAGCACGGCCGATCTCGAGCTATATTTGCGCAACCGCTCTTGGCGCGCGGTTTCGTAGAGCGTTCATCATTTCACAGAATCGATGAACCGCTCTCAATCATTGTTTTGTCGCGTTTCCGAACCGGAAAACCGCTACGCACTTTTCCTGGAAACGCTCTAAGATCATATCCTGCGTAATACAACCGGTTCCCTCCGGGCGTCCTTTGCTCTAGGTTCCGATCAACGGCGGGCAGCATCGCCCCACCGACCGGAACGCATACGGAGAGCAGCAATGCTTTGGAAAGGCCGCAGGCAGAGTGACAACGTCGAAGATCGCCGCGGCGGAGGCGGCGGAGGTGGCGGCGGTCCGTTCGGCGGATCGGGCGGCGGCTTTCGAATCCCGGTCGGACGCGGCGGCAGCGGCGGCATTTCTACGATCATCATCCTTGTGGTTCTGTTCTTTGCGTTGAGGGCATGCGGGATCGATCCGCTCGAAATGCTTACCGGCGCAGGCGGACCGCAAGTGCAGGTTCCTGGCGGCGGCGGACAGGTTACCGAACAGAGCGCGCCATCGTCCGACGCACAACCGAGCGATGAGATGAAGCAGTTCGTCTCCACCATCCTGGCCGAAACCGAAGATACGTGGTCTGGCATCTTCCAGGCGGAAGGCGAGAAATACGAGGAGCCAAAGCTGGTTATGTTCTCGGGTGGCATTTCATCGGCCTGCGGATATGCCTCGACCGCATCGGGCCCGTTCTACTGTCCCAGTGATCGCAAGGTCTATCTCGACACCGCATTCTTCGCTCAACTTGAGCGCCAGTTCGACGCTGCCGGCGATTTCGCGCAGGCCTATGTGATTGCCCATGAAGTCGGCCACCATGTGCAGAACCTGATCGGCGTTCTGCCGAAGTTCAACCAGATGCGGCAGCAAATGTCCGAGGCCGATGCGAACCATATGTCGATGCAGGTCGAACTGCAGGCGGACTGTTTCGCCGGTGTCTGGGGTCACTTCACCGCACAGAAGGGCATCCTTGAGCGCGGCGACGCGGAGGAAGCCCTCAACGCCGCCCAGCAGATCGGCGACGACACGCTGCAACGGCGCACACAGGGCTATGTCGTTCCGGACAGCTTCAATCACGGCACCAGCGCACAACGGCAGAAATGGTTCGCCGCCGGCTTCAGGAGCGGCAAGCTTTCGGACTGCGATACGTTCAACAATCCGATCTGAACTTTCATGGATTGCTTGCAACGGGCGGCCGGGCGACATCCCGGCCGCCCGATTTCTTTTGCGCAGTTAGGATATGGATTTCGCCTGACCGCGAACCAGGATCAGGCGCGTTCGGCTATCGCTGGCTCGCCCTTGCGGGCGCGGATCAGGTTGATGAAACGCCGGAAGAGGTAGTGCGAATCCTGCGGGCCGGGCGAGGCCTCCGGATGGTGCTGCACGGAGAACACTGGCCGTCCGGCGAGCGCTATGCCGCAGTTCGAGCCATCGAACAGCGACACGTGCGTTTCTTCAACGCCGCTCGGCAGGCTGTCGGTATCGACGGCGAAGCCGTGATTCATCGACACGATCTCGACCTTGCCGGTGGTGTAGTCCTTCACAGGATGGTTCGCGCCGTGATGGCCCTGGTGCATCTTCATGGTGGTGCCGCCGAGCGCCAGCGCCAGCATCTGATGGCCGAGGCAGATACCGAAGATCGGAACGTCGGTTTCCAACAAGCCCCGAATGACCGGAACCGCGTACTCGCCGGTAGCCGCCGGATCGCCGGGGCCGTTCGACAGGAAGACGCCATCCGGCTTCAGCGCCAAAATGTCTTCCGCACTTGTCTGGGCCGGCACGACGGTGACCTTGCCACCGAGCCCGGTGATCAGCCGCAGGATGTTGCGCTTGACGCCGTAGTCGATCGCCACGACATGAAATGCCGGTTCGCCCTGCTCCGAATAGCCCTCGTTCCACACCCACGGCCCTTCGGTCCACACCGACGACTGGCCCGAGGTGACCTCCTTGGCAAGATCGAGCCCGACAAGGCCGGACCAGGCCCGCGCCTCTTTCTTCAGTGCGTCGAAATCGAACCGGCCATCCGCCGAGTGCGCGATCACCGCGTTGGGCATCCCCTTTTCGCGGATCAGCACGGTCAGCGCGCGCGTGTCGATGCCGCTGATGCCGATCACGCCGCGCCGCTTCAGCCAGAGGTCGAGATGTTCGGCGGCGCGATAGTTCGACGGGTTGGTGACATCGGCCTTGAACACGGCACCCACCGCACCGGCGCGCCGAGCCGGGTTAAGGTCCTCTATGTCCTCGTCATTCACGCCGATATTGCCGATATGCGGGAAGGTGAAGGTGACGATCTGGCCGGCATAGGACGGGTCGGTGAGGATTTCCTGATAGCCGGTGAGCGCCGTGTTGAAGCACACTTCCGCGACCGCTCTGCCAGTGGCGCCGAGGCCCCGGCCGAGGATCACCGTCCCATCGGCCAGCACAAGGGCGGCGGTCAGCAGTTCGGTTCCCCAGGGGGCGGTCGAGACGGTCATGGCGCTTCTCCGTCGAGAAATGTTGGGCGCTTGTGCGAAAGCGCGCGAGTAGTCATATAGCGCGGCAAGACACGCCGCGCCGCGACATTCGCGGCAGCCGTGGATGCAAGACGCAATCTGTGCAAGACACGCCTAATAAGCGGCGTCTTCCGGCGGGTCAACAAACGCATTCGGGTTTCAACGCCAATATCTCGCGGGACACGCGAATTTGGCGATACAGCCGATGCGATGCGCCCTTCCCGGTCGAGACCGCAGCGTTGCAATGTAGGAGAACACGAAATGCGCGAGACGATTGCCGAGGCCCTCAAGACCGCCCAGAAGGCGCAGGACAAGCCCCGCACCTCGACGCTGCGCATGATCAACGCGGCAATCCAGGACCGCGATATCGCCAATCGCGGCACCGGCAAGGCGGCGGCGAGCGACGAGGACATCCTACAGATCCTCACCAAGATGGTGAAGCAGCGCGAGGAATCCGCCACCGCTTTCATACAGGGGAATCGTCCGGAACTTGCCGAGAAGGAGCGCCAGGAGATTGGCGTCATCCGCGAGTTCATGCCGCAACAGATGACCGACGAGGAAGTCACGCAGGCTTGCCGCGACGTGATTGCCGAACTCGGTGCGGCAAGCATTCGCGATATGGGTCGCGTCATGGCCGCGCTGCGCGAGAAGTTCACCGGCAAGATGGACTTCGGCAAGGCCAGCGGCATCATCAAGGGACTGTTGCGGTAATCGCGAGGTAGCCGTCGGCTCTGCTGACGGCTACCTCGGCAATCGCAAACCGATTACAGGAACATCACCTCACCGGTTTCGATATCGTTCATGGCGCCGGCAATGCGCAACTCCCCTGCCTTGACCATTTCGGATAGCACTTCGCTCCTGTCCGTGAGCATGGCTACGGCGAGACGGACATTTTCGACCGCGACAGCTTGAACGAACGCCTTGTTGGAGGACTTGCGTTCGCCATCGAACTTCACCGCATCCACCGCTGGCCGGATGTTGGCGAGGGTGGCGGTGAGGTTGCCCAGTTTCACGTCGTCGATTGCGCCCTTGATAGCGCCGCATGAGGCGTGGCCGAGTACGACGATCGCACGCGCACCCGAAACCCGCGTGGCAAACTCCAGGCTGCCGATAATATTCGTGTCGACGAAGTTGCCGGCGATGCGGGCACAGAATACGTCGCCGATGCGCTGGTCGAAAACCAGCTCCGGCGGCACGCGTGAATCGATGCATCCGACGATTGCCGCGAACGGCGCCTGTCCATTCGCGGTCTCCTTGACTTGCGCCATGAGGTCGCAATTTACGGATTGCCCCGAGACAAAGCGCTTGTTGCCCGCCTTCAGATACTCGATCGCATCATCTGGGCTGACCGATTTTTGCTTTTCAGCTGTGAACACCGCGCACTCGGGTGCAGCGGCAAAGGCATTGGAACTGGCGAGCGAAAAGGTGGCAAGCGGCATACAGCCGCAGAAAAGTCGGCGTGTCAGCATGACGATTCCTCATCGGCGAAAACGAGCGGGATAGCATCCTACCAGCGGCCACGAAATCTGTGAATTGTCATTTTCCCAGCGGTGATCCGACTGGGAGAAAAGCCGCCGATCAGCCGGCTCCCAGGTGCGATTGGCAAGGTGCGACGCGTCAAAAGGATGAAGCAGCGCACTAGGAAGGCGGGAAAACGTGAGGAGAAATCTACTACGTAAGACATTCGCTTAGCAGCATCCGGGCCAAGCGTGAGCAAGAGGGCGATCAAACCCGTGCGGACGCTCCGGAAGCAAATCGCTCGGTGAAGAGTTCTGGGCGACGGCGCGCGTCGTCATGCCGAAGGCAAGACCTCGGTGCATCTACGCCTGACACTGAGATTGTTGAATGGTTCAAGCAGCATGGAAAGGGACATCTCACCAGGATGAATGCCGTCTTGCGCGCTTATGTCGAGGCTCATCGATAATGGCTGCATTTGCTTGTCACTGAGATTCGCCCCAGCGCGATCCTATGAGTATATGAAGCATGCGCTTTTCGCCCACTTTCCTCGATGAGATACGCGACCGCGTGCCGATCTCGGCCGTGATCGGCCAGCGCGTGTCGTGGGACCGCCGCAAGACCAATGCTGCAAGAGGAGACTATTGGGCCTGCTGCCCGTTCCACGGCGAGAAGTCGCCGTCCTTCCATTGCGAGGACAAGAAGGGCCGCTACCACTGCTTCGGCTGCGGCGTATCCGGCGACCATTTCCGCTTCCTCAGCGAACTCGATGGCCTCGGCTTCCCCGAAGCCGTCGAGCGCATTGCCGACATGGCCGGCGTCCCGATGCCGGCGCGCGACGAAGCCGAGGAACAACGCGAACGCCAGCGCGCCAGTCTGCATGACGTCATGGAAATGGCTGCCGCCTTCTTCCAGCAGCAATTGCAGGCAGCGGTCGGCGCCAAAGCCCGCGCCTATCTGCGCGACCGTGGCTTGACACCCGCCACCCAGCAGAAGTTCCGGCTGGGTTTCGCGCCGGACAGTCGTAACGCGCTGAAGGAGCATCTAGCAGGCAAGGGCGTCGCCAAGGATCAGATCGAGGCGTGCGGATTGGTTCGCTTCGGCGACGACATTCCGGTTTCCTACGACTGGTTCCGCGACCGCATCATGTTTCCGATCGAGGACCGGCGGGGCCGCGTCATCGCCTTTGGCGGCCGCGCCATGTCGCCGGAGGTCGCGGCGAAATACATGAACTCGCCCGACACCGAGCTCTTCCACAAGGGTGACGTGCTTTATAATTTCGCCCGCGCCCGCAAAGGACAGGGCAAGGACGGCACGGTGATCGCCGTCGAAGGCTACATGGACGTAATCGCCCTTGCCCAGGCCGGCTTCGAGAGTGCCGTGGCGCCGCTCGGCACCGCCCTCACCGAAAACCAGATGGAACTGCTCTGGAAAATGACGCCGGAGCCGGTGCTGTGCTTCGATGGCGACCAGGCGGGCCTGCGCGCAGCCTGGCGCGCCGCCGACATGATCCTGCCGAGCGTGCAGCCGGGCCGCACCGCACGCTTCGCACTGCTGCCAGAAGGCAAGGATCCGGACGATCTGGTCAAAGCGGAAGGGCCGGAGGCGTTTCGTACCGTGCTAGCCGAGGCGCGCCCGCTTTCGGAGTTGCTATGGATGCGCGAGACCGCTGGAGGCATCTTCGACACGCCCGAGCGCCGCGCCGATCTGGAAAAGACCCTGCGTGAGCTTACCAGCCGTATTCGCGACGAAAGCGTCCGCTTCCACTACCAGCAGGACATGCGCGACCGCGTGCACGCGTTTTTCGGTGCAACTCGGGGCAGCCGCCAATCCAACCGTCAGAACCAGGGAAACGACCGCAACGGCTTCCGCAACATTCGGCCGGGACAGGCTACGGGCCGCTTCGCCGTGTCGGAAAGCCTGGCACGATCGGCCATGGTCAAGCGCGCCGGCGGCGTCATGCCCTTGCGCGAAACGGTGCTGCTGGTGGCGCTCGCCAACCATCCGCATCTGATCGACGAGAATTTCGACCATGTCGAAACGCTCGAACTATCCCACGCCGAATTGCGGCAGTTGCATGCTGCGATAATAGACGCCGTCGCACATGGCGATGCGGGCGACCGCGAGAGCCTGCGCACCGCGCTGCATGCGTCCGGCATGGACGACATCTGGCAACGCGCCGTGATGCTGGTTCGCCGCGCGCGGCAGTGGCCGGCGCTGGAAGACGCCGCTCTCGAGGACGCCCGCGAGGCTTTCGCCCAGGCGCTGCACTTGCAGCGGAGCGCCGGAAACCTACATAGGGAGCTGAAACTGGCCGAAACGGCGCTTGCCGCCGAACCGACCGATGAAAACTACCGGCACTTGATCGAGATACAGGCGCAATTTCGTGATCTTCAGGCCACGGAAGCGTTGATAGAGGGGTTTGGCATACCGTCGGGACGTGTGGATAGGAGTTAGGATTGAGGGCAATCCGCCTCAATTGATTCGCTTTTTTAACGCGAATCATGCGAGAGGCGCTTGACCTCACACTCATTTGGCGGAATCAGAGCGATTCGAGATGGTGATCCAAGTGATGACCCTCACCAATCGCGTATACGATGGGACCAAATACTGGACGGAACGAAAAGCCGCTCCAGATAGCATGATTGACAGAAACCTGAACAAGACTGGCTGCGGCCGACACGAGCGGCGGTAATTTGAGGGCATTGCGGCCCGAGATCAAAAACCCGCATATGCCCTTTTGGAGTAGGCAAGGAATGGCGACAAAGGAAAAGGAAGAGGCCGAGACCGAACGCGAGGGCACTACCGATGGCCCGCTTCTCGACCTCTCCGATGATGCTGTCAAGAAGATGATCAAGGCCGCGAAGAAGCGCGGCTATGTCACTATGGACGAGCTAAACTCCGTTCTGCCCTCAGAGGAAGTGACCTCGGAGCAGATCGAGGACACGATGTCGATGCTGTCCGACATGGGCATCAATGTTGTCGAGGACGACGAGACCGGCGAAGAGCCGGAAGCCGCCGACACCGCCGACGCCGAAGAAGACGCGAACGAGCTTGCCGAACAGACTGGCACCGCCGTCGCCGCCACGACTACCAAAAAAGAGCCGACCGATCGCACCGACGATCCGGTGCGCATGTACCTGCGCGAGATGGGCTCGGTCGAGCTGCTGTCGCGCGAGGGCGAAATCGCCATCGCCAAGCGCATCGAGGCCGGCCGCGAGACGATGATCGCGGGTCTGTGCGAAAGCCCCCTCACCTTCCAGGCGATCATCATCTGGCGCGACGAGCTGAACGAAGCGAAGATTCTGCTGCGCGAGATCATCGATCTCGAGGCGACTTATGCCGGCCCCGAGGGCAAGCAGGCGCCGACTGTCGATCGCGAGGAACTCGAACGGCCGAAGACGCCTGAAGACCGGCTGCGCCGTCCGTCTGTGCGTGAAGACGACGACATCACCAACGTCGGCGGCGAGAGCCGCTCCATCGAAGAAGAGGAAGAGGACGACGACGAGGCCTCGCTCTCGCTCGCCGCGATGGAAGCCGAGCTTCGCCCGCAGGTGATGGAGACGCTCGACGTCATCGCCAACACCTATAGCCAGCTGCGCAAGCTGCAGGATCAGCAGGTGGAAAGCCGCCTGACCGATGCCGCAACGCTGTCGCCGAGCCAGGACAAGATGCTGAAGGAGCTGAAGGACCAGCTCATCAAGGCGGTGAAGTCGCTTTCGCTGAACAACGCCCGCATCGAGGCGCTGGTAGAGCAGCTTTACGACATCAACAAACGCCTCGTGCAAAACGAAGGCAAGCTGCTGCGTCTGGCGGAAAGCTACGGCGTGCGCCGCGAGGAGTTCCTGCGTGAATATCAAGGCTCCGAACTCGACACCAACTGGGTCGGCCGTGTCGCCACGCTGACGACGCGCGGCTGGAAGGAGTTCTCAAAGAACGAAGCTAACACCATCGGTGGGCTACGGGCGGAAATCCAGAGCCTCGCCACCGAAACCGCGATTTCGATCCTTGAATTCCGCAAGATCGTCAATCAGGTGCAGAAGGGCGAGCGCGAAGCCGCGATCGCCAAGAAGGAGATGGTCGAGGCAAATCTGCGGCTCGTCATTTCGATCGCCAAGAAGTACACGAACCGCGGCCTGCAATTCCTTGATCTGATTCAGGAAGGCAACATCGGCCTGATGAAGGCGGTGGACAAGTTCGAGTACCGCCGCGGCTACAAGTTCTCGACTTACGCCACATGGTGGATCCGGCAGGCGATTACCCGTTCGATCGCCGACCAGGCGCGCACCATCCGCATTCCGGTGCACATGATCGAAACGATCAACAAGATCGTCCGCACCTCGCGCCAGATGCTGCACGAGATCGGCCGCGAACCGACGCCGGAGGAGTTGGCCGAGAAGCTGGCCATGCCGCTGGAAAAGGTGCGCAAGGTCTTGAAGATCGCCAAGGAGCCGATCAGCCTCGAAACGCCGGTTGGCGACGAGGAAGATTCGCACCTCGGCGATTTCATCGAGGACAAGGGCGCGATCCTGCCGATCGACGCGGCAATCCAGGCAAACCTGCGCGAGACCACGACGCGTGTCCTGGCCTCGCTTACGCCGCGCGAAGAGCGCGTGCTGCGCATGCGCTTCGGTATCGGCATGAACACCGACCATACGCTTGAAGAAGTCGGCCAGCAGTTCTCGGTCACCCGCGAACGTATCCGCCAGATCGAGGCAAAGGCGCTGCGCAAGCTCAAGCATCCAAGCCGTTCGCGGAAGCTGAGAAGCTTCCTGGACAGCTAAGCGCCGGTCGCCCGTTGTCGGACGGCCGTCTTGTCGTCTGGTATAATACGCGCTGTCCGGTCTGCGATGCCGGCATCAGCCGCCAGAAGCGGCGGCTGATCGAGGCCGTGAAGGCCGGGCGAATAGAATTCCGCGACATCAACTTCGAGCCCGAGGCGCTAGCCGCGTACGGCGCATCGCTCGACGACATCCGCCGCAGGCTTCACGCAACCGACCCTGAGGGGCGCCTGCTTGTCGGTGCCGATGTTGCAATCGCGGTATGGCGGGTCACGCCATTCGAAGGCGGGCTTGCGGCGCTGTTCGGCAATCGCCTGACGCTGCCGATAACGCGCTTCGCCTATGACAGGTTCGCCGACCTCCTCTACGCCTGGAACCGCCGCAACGGCCGCTGGTGATTGACTGCCGGCAGGTCATGCAAACCGCATGTTTTTGGCGTCGTCTCGACGGAGTTTCCCGGCGTCTGCCAATCGCATGCGATCAAGGATCAGGTGGCGGAGCGCTTTGTCACCGAGGATGGTTCCGTCGGTATCCTGATCGGCGAACCTGCTCCCGATTTTGCCGCCGTCATCGCCGATACGCCCCTGTCGAAGGTCAGGGTCGTGCCGATCGTGCTGCTAACGGCGGACGAGCTGACATACATCCGAAATGGAGGCGAAGCCGCGCGCAAGGAAGTCGCGGCCAAACTCCAGGCCCTGCCCTCTGGTTTTCGCTCCGACCTCAATCGCCCGTCCGTTCTGAGCAAGCCGTAGCGGCGGCAACTCCTGGCAAGCACGGCTGTCCGGATTACACGACATCGCCAAGTCCATGGCTGCGGCATATACTTGAGCCGAAACATCGCAGGGGTGCGAACTGTCGTCTTTCATTGTCGGGCGTCGAGCCTGCGGCGTGGAAGCGGCGCTTTGTTGGAGCACCGCTATGTCCGATATCGAGTCCGTTCCCGTTCCGGAAGCCCCTTGGCCACCGCTCGCCACCAATGACGAACTCTTCCGCTACCCGAAGCCCTATCCGCTGAAACAGGGCGGCAAGGAGAACCTTGCCGGCATCGCAAAGGCGCATGCCCTGGAGGCCAACGATCTCATCACCTACAATTTCCGCACCAGCAAATTGAAGGAGATCAACCACTATCTCGCCAAATTCATCGGCTGCACGGTGCTGAGCCCGGGCCGCATGAGCTACACCTTTGAAGGCGTGGTCTACGACGCCAAGAAGAATCGTGGCGTCCTGTTCATTCCGACATTCGGCGACACAGTCCAGGACTACGCCAACCGGATCGGCGACAGGGTTGTCCAGAACTACAACCAGTCAAGCAAGAAGCGGCCCGGCGGCAAATGCCATCGAACCTGCTACGCCCGAGTGGATGAAGCATCGCGGCAGACCGGCGGTCCGGCTCTGCCCAAGGTGGATTGGGATGACAAGAAGTCCCTGACCGATCCGTTCGTGATCCTGTGGTCGTCCTACATTGCCGACAAAAAGGCTTGGCTTGCCTTGCCGGAGGAATTTCGGGGCAAGGGTGCGGCCGGAGCACTGGCCTACAAGAAATGGGGCGCGCTGGTAGATGCCAACGATATTTGGGCCGGTAAGCTGAAGCCAGGTGCCGTGATCCAGGGCTGGGTCGATGCCGCCGACTTCACTCGCGTGCGCGATGGCGACCCTCCCAAAGGTCTCGGACATTCCTTTATCTTCCTTCACTACGTGAAAACCGGTTCCTCGCTCTCGGGAATGGTGATCGCCGATCAAGGCGCCCAGAGCGGCAAGCCCCTCAAGAAAGGCGACTACGGCTACTGGGTCGGGGCCAATATGATCGTGCAGGCAGCGGCGCCCTGAGCGCTATCCCGATGGCCCGATCACGCTTGCCGGGCGGTCACAGCAGGATCATAGTTACCTGGCGGAATGGGCGAGAGACGGCGCCGAAATCTTCCGCTTCGCCATGGCGCCGAGGGAGGTCTGACATGACAACCTACGTGCTTCTGATCAACTGGACGGAACAGGGTATTAAGTCGGTGAGGGAATCGCCAAAGCGGCTCGATGCGGCAAAGAAGGACCTCGCCGACATGGGCGGATCGTTTCGAGAGTTTTTCCTGACAATGGGCGACCATGACATGGTTGCGATCTGCGAGGCTCCGGACGACGCGGTTATCGCCCGCTTTGCGTTGCGCGTTGCCATGGGCGGCAATGTGCGTACCCGCACGCTGAAGGCATTTCCGGAAAGCGCTTATCGCGAGATCATCAACTCGCTTGGGTAACTTTCAACCAACAGCAGGCGATCCACAATTGTCCTGGTGACAGGATCGCCGCTTCCGCGTTGATTTGCGTCGCTCTACGGTCTGGCCAACCATGGAGCGCCGCGAATGTCGATCGAATTCCTGCTGACGACCTTGATCATCGTCGCATCGCCAGGAACCGGCGTGGTCTACACGCTGGCCGCCGGCCTATCGCGCGGTGGGCGCGCGAGCGTGCTTGCAGCCTTCGCTTGCACGCTCGGCATCGTCCCGCATTTGATTGCCGCGCTGACCGGCCTCGCCGCATTGCTGCATACTAGCGCGCTTCTCTTCGAGGTCGTAAAATATGCTGGTGTGGCTTACCTGCTCTATATGGCCTGGGCGACATTCAAACAGCATGGCGCGATGAAGATCGAGTCCCAGCCGGACGCGCGCAATGCCAGGCAGGTGCTTGTCGACGGCGTCCTCATCAACCTCCTCAATCCGAAACTGTCGATCTTCTTCGTGGCCTTCCTGCCGCAGTTCATCGCGCACAACGAACCTTTTGTGCTGCTGCGCATGCTGGAACTGTCGGGCGTGTTCATGGCGACAACTTTTATCATCTTCGCCATTTATGGCCTGTTCGCCGCAGCAATGCGCGACAAGGTTCTGGGCAGCCCCAACATCATGGCCTGGATGCGTCGCAGTTTCGCGGCGGCATTCGTCGCGCTCGGCGCGAGGCTGGCGCTCACCGAGCGATAGGCGCCCACTCCTTTCCGTCGCTCAATCGATGGCTCCTTGACACGTCGGCACGGCAGATGAACGCTGTTCAAATGGGGCGACATATGTTACCGCCATCGGACATTATCTCCTGCCGAAGTGACAAATGGAGCGAGGTGGCCGTGGCGCTGGACAAGGACGAGATGAGCATGCGCATCCTCGATATCGCCGAGGCGCTTATCAGCGAGGGCGGTTCGGCTGGTCTGAAGGCGCGCACCATCGCCGGCCAAGCCGGAATAGCCGTGGGTTCTATCTACAATCTGTTCGGCGACCTCACCGATCTTCACCGGGCGGTGAATGTCCGGCTGCTCGACCGGCTGGCGGCGGCTGGCGATCAGACGATGCAGGAAATGCGCGCCCAAGGTATCACCGACACGCGGCAGCGTTTGCTCGCGCTCGCGCGCGCCTATCTGAACTTCGTCGAGAAGCACCCGGTCGGTTGGGCGGCCCTGCTTGCCTTCAACCGTGAGCAGGCTACGGTGGACGAACCGGAAGACTATCGCAAACGCTTCGATGCGCTATTCGAAATCATCGCGGTCGTTCTGGCCGACGGCGCTGTTGCCATGGACGAAAAGCGGCGCCGGTTGGTTGCGCGCGTTCTCTGGTCGAGCGTGCATGGCATCGTCACCAGCGGCTACACCGGCGGCCATGCGGCACGGGGCGACCATGTCTGGCAACAGATCGACCTTTTGGTTACGACCTTCCTTGAGGGACTTCGCGTGTCGTCCTTGAACGACCGCCGGCATTGACGCCGGCCTGCAAAGACGCCAAATCCAGTTGTAAACATACGTCCGCATAATGCGGATCCGCTGAATCGGAGGCGCCCATGTCATTCCTGAAACGGCTTTTTGGTATGAGCGGCGGCGATGATGGCGGTGAGGCGCAGGGAAAGTCGACCGGCACCGCGCTCGACTATAACGGGTTCAAGATTCTGGCCACGCCTTACAAGGCCGACGGTCAATTCCAGACCTGCGGCGTGATCTCGAAGGAGATCGACGGCGTGGTGAAAGAGCATCGCTTTGTTCGCGCTGACCGCTTTCCGTCGCAAACCGAGGCCGCCGACATGGCGTTGAAAAAGGGCCAGCAGATCGTCAACGAACGGGGCGACCGGCTTTTTTCGTAACCGCCTGACAACCATACCTCCAATCTTCTTTCAAACCTGAGGGTGATTTGCCGACGCTGGAGTATCCTTTCACACATTGGAACTGGATCTTACGAGGGCCGTCGCATGGTCGATCCAGCAAATGCTTCCGTTGCCTATACTGATGACTTTGCCGATGTCCTGAAGAAAGAATACGCAGCTGCTTGGCGTCGCCGACCGGCCGCAGAACAGGAAAAAGCCGGCGAAAAAGCGAAGACTGGCGAGCTTCGGCCGCCTGCACTCTATGGCGTCGCGCTGTCCGGCGGCGGCATCCGCTCAGCATCCTTTTGTCTCGGAGCGCTGCAAGCTCTTGACCAGGAGCATTTGGTCGAGCGCATAGACTATTTGTCCACGGTTTCAGGCGGCGGATACACGGGCGCCAGCATGATTGCCGGAATGCGCCAGAACGGTGGAAAATTCCCCTTCTCGACCGGTACGGGTTCCGACATCTGCGACAACGAGCCTGTCAACCACATCCGCGACTATAGTCGATTTCTCGCACCGCGCGGCATCTACGACCTGTTCATCTCATTGGCCGTGATCTTGCGCGGGCTGATGGTGAACTTTCTGCTGGTGCTTTCGGTGTTGCTGCCATTGGCCACCTTCATGATCCTCGTCAACCCTACAGAGGCTCATCTCGAACGCAGTATCGTCTTGGACATTGTGCTGTACTGGTTCCCGGGTTCCTGGCTGCGAAGCGGCTGGTTCAACTCCGTGGAGCCGTATCTGGCCGACCCGTTTCTTCTGACCAAAATCGCCGCCATCCTTCTTGCCAGCTTGCTGATCGCCTGGGCGCTGCACCGGTCGTTTGTCGAAAGCTACGATTACGAGCGTGCACGCCGCACAGTCGAGCCCGAGAGCTGGGGCGCGGCGTGGGGCCGGAAACTGATCCTGTGGCTGTTGATTGCCGCCGCCGTTGAACTCCAACCGCAGATCATAAGATGGCTTGTCAGTGTGATTACCACCGATGGCGTCACGCCAACCGGCGCTGGAACCCTGGGAGCGATCGCCGGCACCATTATCACGATGACTGCGGCGTTCCGTGGCACCTTGGTCGGCTGGATTCAGCGGGCGCTGAATTCACCCACGCTCGGCGCACGTATTCAGTCGATGTTCGCACGCCTGGCCATCTATGCGGCCGGGCTTGCATTGCCGTTGATGATCTATGCCATGTTCCTGGTTGCGACCATCTGGGGCATCGAGATGCCCTACTACGAGCCCGGTGAGAACTATCCGTTTGCGCCCCAATTCCTCGCCGTCGCCAATCCTTTCGTAAGCTATGCGCTGCTGATCGGCATTTTGGCTGCCTTTCTCGGCAGGGCGGTCATTGTCAGCAGGGCAGAAATCCGGTCCCAACCGCCTGCTCACATTCTTCATGGCGCTGCACCATAAGAAGTTCGGCTGGACGGTGCCGGTGGCACTGACCATGCTGTTGGCCTTTCTTGTCATCGCGGCCATCGCAACCCGCAACACTGGCAAGGAAGAGACCCTGACATCCATCGAATGGATCGTGCTGCTGCGCTACGGGCTCGCTTCGCTTGCTGGTTATTCTGATTGGCTGGAATTTTACCGAGAATGCCAACGGTCTGCACCGGCTCTACCGCGACCGCCTGAATGCCGCCTTCCGCCTCGGCCGTCCCAAGGCGGAGCCAATGCGCCTTTCGGAACTCGACGACAACAACCCCTACATTATTGTCAATGGCACGCTGAACGTCCGAAACGGCAACAATGGGGAAGACGCCAATCCCACCGCCGATCCGACAATGCGCCGCCGGACCGATCCGGCCAAGCGCGGCCGCAACGCCGAGTTTTTCCAATTCTCACGCTTCTTTGTCGGCAGCGAGGCCACCGGCTTTGTCAGGACCGAGGACATGGAGTCTGTCGAACCACAACTCGATCTGGCGACTGCGGCGGCCATCTCCGGCGCGGCGGTATCGTCCAGCATGGGTCGCATCAGCATAGGGCTGCTCGGGCCGACACTGGCGCTGCTCAACCTGCGTCTCGGCTATTGGCTGACCAATCCGAAATACCTGGAACGCTGGAAGGATGTGCTCTCGACCAAACAAGGCGGCGATCCCGCGACACGGCAATGGGACGACATATTGCGCCTCTATTTGTTCGCCGAAGCCTTCGGGCGCATGCGCGCAGATAGCTCGCGCATCTACATCACGGATGGCGGACACATCGACAATATCGGGCTCTACCAATTGCTTAAGCGGCGCTGCAAGTTCATCGTCGTTATCGACGGCGAAGCCGATCCTGCCATGAATTTCGGCGCATTTTGCGATGTTCAACGTTTCGCCCGCATCGACGAGGGCGTGCGCATCGTCCTCGACTGGCGGCCGATGCGCGAAGCTGCGATCCGGCGCGCCCACGACAAGACCAAGCGTGTTCCCAAGGACTCAGAGGACCACAATCAGCATTTCGCGATCGGCCGCATCCTTTACGAGAAGGAAGGCGACGACACAGAAGAAGGCGTACTGATCTACGTCAAGGCGAGCGTCACCGGCGACGAAGCGGACTATGTGCTCGACTATGAACGGCGCTATCCACTCTTTCCGCATGAATCGACCGGCGATCAGTTCTTTTCGGAAGAGCAAATGGAGGCTTACCGCGCCCTCGGCTATCATGCGATGGCGCGCGCGCTGATCTCCAAAAGCCAGACACAGCCGCCCCGTTATGCGGCCAATCCGCAAGCGGACGAAACTGTCAAGGCTCGAATGAAGCGCGAGCTCAGGCCGCAGGCGTGAAGGTTAGGGTCTCTCCGCCGCCACCTTCAGCCGCGTCAACCCCTTCTCGTAGTCCGCGCCGATCCAGCGGTCGAACATCAGGCCCATCCACCGCATCATGATGCCGTCGGCGCCGGTGTTGAACCACCACGTCGCCTTGGTTCCTGTCGTGGTCGGCTCCAGATCCCAGCTGGCTTCCGACTTGCCCATCTCGCCGAAATCAAGATCGGTGGCGAGGTGCGTTGACGGTTGATAGTCGGTGATCGTCACGCTGCCCGAACCGACGCTCTTATCCTGCGACGCCCAGTTCATCTTCTGTCCGACGCCCTGATCCGGACCTTCGAACGTATATTTCGTGTTCGGATCGAGATCGGCCCAAGGCGAGAATTCGTTGAAACGTTTGAGATCGCCGACTATCGCGAAGACCTTTTCGGGCGGCGCGGCAATCTCGATCGAGCGCGAGACGAGCACGGTCGACGGCAGCAGCATTGCGCCGGCAACGATGACGATCGCGCCGATAACAATGAAGTAGAACAACCATTTCAATAGCCGGAGCATCGCAGTCACCTCGTTTGGCAAGCTATCGACGGGCCGCTTGCTCTTGGATCACGGATAGTTCGGTCAAGCGACCGCCGCAAGCCCGTCGATGAGGGCAGCCAATGCCTTGCGGTAGTCGTCCGCACTGGCGCCGTTTTCAATCGCGAGTGCGGCGCGATCATAGGCGGACGACAGCAACTGTGTGGCGGCGTCGATCGGGAGATCCTTCGGCAGATCGCCGGCGCGGACCGCGAAGGAAATGCCGGCGCGCAGCGAGCGCGTGGCATGACGATCGTCGATCTCGTCCATACCAGCCCGGCCCAGCACGGCTGGACCATCAAGCAAAAGCAGCCGCGTGCGGCCCGGCAGCGTCATAGCGGTGAGATATGCTTCGCCTCCCCGCACCAGCCCTTCACGCGGCGGCAGATCGTCCGGCGCGGCGCGCTCGATCTCGTCGGCAACCACCTTGGCCTCCGCCTCGGCAACCGCCCGGAACAGCGCCTTCTTGTCCTCGAAATGATGATAGAGCGCCCCGCGCGTTACGCCGGCCGCAGCAACGATGTCGGGTGTGCCGGTTTCAGCATAGCCCCTGTCGATGAAAAGCCGACGCGCGGCGGCGATCAGATCGCCGCGTGTCGTCTCGCTGCGCTCCTTGTTGGAGCGTCGTTCCGAATCCTGTTGCATACATACAGCCTGTATGTTATTAACTTACATGCAGAGTGTATGTAAATTCGGAAAGGAAAGAAAGCCATGAAGACGACCAGCTACTATCCCGTGCTGATGAGCGACGACGTTGCGGGTCAAGCGGCGTTCTACAAGCAGCATTTCCGCTTCGAGGCGTTGTTCGAAATCGACTGGTACGCGCATCTGCGCTCGACCGAGGACAAGCGCGTCAATCTCGGCATCGTCAAATGGGATCACGAGACGATCCCGGCAGCCAGCCGCGCCAGGACGCGGGGGCTACTGATCAACTTCGAAGTCCGCGATCCGGATATCGTCTATGAGCGCGCCAAGGCGGCTGGTCTGCCGATCCTGCTGACCCTGCGCGACGAAGTCTTCGGCCAGCGCCATTTCATCACCGCCGATCCCTGCGGCGTGCTGATCGACGTCATCAAGCCGATCCCGCCCAGCGAGGAATTCGTGGCGCAATATGCCGAGGCTGGCGCGTGACGCCAGCCCGCCCATCTCAGCCGTTGCGTGCGATCGGTGTCACGGTCTTCGTCTCCAGGCCGCGCGGCGACAGCACGGAAAACTCGGTGACGCGGTCAATCCGGTCCCCATCCAGCGAGCGGATGAGATCATCCACGCCGGTAATCGCACGACCGTCGATCGACAGGATCACGTCGCCGTCGCGAAGGCCCGCCTTTCCGCCGGGACCGTCCTTCTCCACGGAGCGCAAGCGGACCGCGGTGTCGGCGGTCCGCCCGGCCATCAGCGCGGTGCGGCGCGGCAACTTGATGGTATCGGCTGAGACCCCGATGAAGGCGCGGCGCACACGGCCGAAGCGCAGGATTTCCGAGATGACGAAGTTCGCAGTGTTGGAGGCCACCGCGAACGCAATGCCCTGCGCGCCATGGATGACGGCGGTGTTGACGCCCACCACCTCGCCCGCCGACGACACCAACGGGCCGCCCGAATTGCCAGGGTTGAGCGCAGCATCGGTCTGCACGACGTCGTCGATCGGCCGGCCTGTAGCGGCGCGCATGGAACGGCCTAGCGCCGAGACGACACCCGCCGTCACCGTCCATTCGAAACCGAGCGGGTTGCCGATGGCGATTGCGATCTGGCCGCGTCGCAGCCGCTTGGAATCGCCAAGCGGCGCGTAGGCCAAAGGGTTGATACCGGCGCGAACCAGCGCGATATCGGTGTCCGGATCGCGTCCCAGAACGCGCCCCTCGCCCGACTGTCCGTCGGGAAGCGTAACCCGAACGATCCGCCCATCCTCGACCACGTGGTTGTTGGTGACGACGAGGCCGTCCGGCGTGATGACGAAGCCGGAGCCATGCCCGCCCGGCCGGTCCACGCGTTCGATCCGCGCAACCGCTGGCCCGACCCGGTCAACGGCGTCGGCAACTGTTTTGGAATAAGCGTCGAGCAAGTCAGCGTCGGCGCGGATATCCCTGTCGAAATAGCCCATGGAGCCGCCCTTTCGGAATTGTGTTTCCGAGTATGTGGGGAGTGGGCGAGGCGGCTGCGAGGGGGTCGGAGGTCAGCTCTCGGGCAGATTGCTTCGGCGGCGGCGAACGCGGTCCCTGCCGACGCCGGTCTCGTCCAGAAGCCCCTTGCGCTTGGCATGGTAATAGTAGCCGGTCTGGTAGAGGCGGTCGGCGCGGTCATGATTGCCGTCGGCGACCATATAGGCACCGCGCAGATATCTGACCGCGTACTTTAGATTGGTCTCGGCATCGAACAGGCCCTTCGCCGAGCCCTGATAGCCCATGCCCCGCGCCGTCGCGTGCTTGATCTGCATGAGGCCGTAATGGCCGCGATTGAATGCCGCCGGATTGAAATTGCTCTCGCGCTTGACGACGCGCCGCACCAGATCGATCGGCACCTCGTAGATCGCCGCGTATTTGGCGATAAGCTGGTCAAGCTGGCCACGCGGATTGTCGCTCTTGGCGTAGGAGGCTGGCGTGAATGCCGTCTCGACGACATCCGATGCCTTGGCGAGCGCATTGACGACCACTCCCTTTTCTACAGCAGCCGTCGGCAGCCCGGCTGCGGTATTCGCAAGCGCTGGCTCGTCCGCCAGAGCTACCGCTTTTGGAAGCGGAAGGGGCACCTCGGCGGGTGTCGCAGTTGCCGCCATCGCCATCACCGGGACATCCGTAGCCTCGGCCGCACTATCAGCAGCAACGGTTGTGTCGGGGACAGCGGGCGTATCCGCCATGGCCACGGCCGGGGTATCTCCCGATGCCGAACTTGGCAAAACCGCGACCGTTTCCGGCAGAGGAACATCCGTCGGAGCGAGATCGAAGCTCGCCGAAGAATCGTTCTTCGTGGTCTCGCATCCAGTGAGAAACACCGGAACAAGGCACAGAGCCAGAAGAAGAAGTTTAGGTTTCAAAGGCAAGTTCGCTTGCAGCCGTCCCGATGCGTTCCTTGCCGCTTTACCTATTTTTCATGATTGGGGCAATCCGCCTCGACCCGGAAGTGCCTCTTCGCCGCCCGCATTACCTGTTCCTGCTTTGTCCAAAGGCCGAATTATGCTAGGTTTTGGGTGGATCAAGCAGGAGACAAGAGTTGTCAGCAATGCAAGCCGACAGCGGTCATGCCGTTTTCGAAACCGCACTCGGATGGATTGGTATCGGCTGGAGTGCAAATGGCATCACGCACCTTCAGCTTCCTGAGAAAGACCGGTCAGCGACCGAGACCCGCCTGCTGGCGCGCGGCGCTTCCACCGGGGTAGGACCGCCGCCACCGGCCATTCAAGATGTCATCGGCGCGCTGATCCGCTATGCATCCGGCGAGCAAGTCGACTTTTCGCGGGCGCCGGTCGATTTTGCTGGGGTCGATGAATTTCGCTTGGCGATCTACGAACAGGCCCGCCGACTGGGATATGGCGCGACGACGACCTATGGTGGGCTTTGCGATGCGGCCGGCCACCCGGGGCTGGCGCGCGAAACCGGCGCGGCTATGGGCAGCAATCCGGTCCCGATCATAGTGCCTTGCCATCGCGTTCTGGCTGCCGGCGGCAAGATGGGTGGGTTTTCTGCGTCAGGCGGCGTCTTTACCAAGCGCCGCTTGCTCGACATGGAGCATGCCAAACCACCCTCCCCGCCCGGTCAGGAAGCATTCGACTTCTGACGGCATCAACAGCCTATTGGCTGCTTGCTGGCTCAGCGGCCAAACAACAGCAACTCATCATCCAGGTCATAGTACCTGCATTCCAAAACGGGGCAATTTCTGGTATCCGCCGCTGGTATCGACTGCCACTCGGGCAGTGTGCTCGACTCGCAGAAGCGTCCATCGGCAACGTAGCGCCCATACAGCTGCATTCCGTTGCGCGCCGAGCGCCATCGCATGATCGCCGCGCCGTCCCGCAAAATCGTCTCCTGCACCTCCGCACAACCCATGCTGGTAGAATTGTAACGCGATATCGCATAGGCATCGCCGGCGACCAATGCGAGCCCGAAGGCTAATAGCAGAGTTTTCATCGAGAACGCTCCATGGATCCATGCGGTACCATTGTCGAACCGCACCGAATATACGCGTTGCCGCCCGCAAGAGTTTGTCGCCGCGACGTCACTTTGTATCACACCGCCGTGAGACGACTGTCCAGTATCCTCTTGTTTCAGCGCGAGAAGCCATCTATACCGACCCACGCATTGAATTTTCGGTCGATCGGTAGCATTGGCGATACTTTCGCACCCGCTGACGTTCATCTGTAAATTTCGATAGGCCCGCCGGACATCAAGTTCGGCCAGAAACGCAGCTATAGCAGGAGAACTAAATGGCTACCGGAACCGTCAAGTGGTTCAATACTACGAAAGGCTACGGCTTTATCCAGCCGGATGCTGGTGGTGCGGACGTATTCGTTCATATATCGGCAGTTGAACGCGCTGGCATGACAAGCCTGACCGAAGGACAGAAAGTCGATTTTGAGATCGAGCAGGATCGCCGCACCGGCAAGTCTGCTGCTGGCAAGCTCTCCAAGATCTGAGCGCAGGTCACTTCCGATCGACGAACTGAGAGAGGCGGGTTTCCCGCCTTTTTCTTTTCGCAGGGGCCGCCGATCAATCCGCAGTACATCTGCGTGTGCCCCGATCAGCCTAAACGCACCAGGCGCCGACGCCTGACGTGTCAAGCCGATAGCGGAACAACGTTGGGATGCGCGCCAACCAGGTCGGCAAAGGCGCGGGCTGAAACATCCACGTCTGTCCCGGCACGCGCCGAAGGCGCCAGGAGATCGCCCTGAAACCGGTCTGCGCCAGCAGCGAGAGCCGCGCACAATTGCGAGTCGTTTGTTATGCCTTCGACCTGCACCACAGCGCCGTGCCGCCGGAGTGTCGTCACCAGCAATCGAAGGCCCCGCACAAGTTCCGCCTCGCCGACGATCCGGCGTGTCCACGACGAGGGCAACCGCACCACGCGCGGCCTGGGAGTTGGCGCTTGCTCGGCCCAAAGCGCACTTGCGGAGGCGACATCGAGCGCGAACTGCATGCCGACGCCATCCAGCATTGCTACCGGCAGGTTGATATCGGCAAGCTCGCTCAAATCAAAGCAGATCTGCGATGGTACAAGCCCCTCAGCCGCCGCTTCGGTCAAAAGTGCATCGATCTCGGCATGCGGCTTTTCGACTTCGGCAGTGAGGTTAAGCATCAGATCCGGAAAGAAGTCGTCCGCGCTGAAATGCATGAGATTGCGAATGGCCAGCCTGCGGCCGACGCTGAGGCATAGCGCCCGCCGTTCGGATGTCAGCCTTTCGAGTATGTCTGCGGGTAACTGCTCGCCGGCGCGCTCGATTGCTATCCCGCATGAAACAGCAACCGGGGAGAGCATCGCGCCCTGCCGGGCGAACACCGGCTGATAGGTACATTTCAGGCGATACGGCTCGACAATACCGTACGAGAGCCCGACCTCATCGGTCATGATTGCCTGCGCACTCACTGCAACGCTCATTGCGGAACTCTGCGCCCAAACGTCCGCTTCGGATGGTTGACGGCGCGCACCGCCACCGGCTTGACATCAAAGGCCATTTTTTCGCTGGCAACCGGCGGCTTTGCCTTCAGTGTCGGGAAAGTTTCGAAACTTGTCGGCACAAGCTCGGGCCGCGCCAGCACAAATCCTTGCACCATCGACGCACCGGACTTCTCGGCCAGATCAAGCTGCCATGTCTCTTCAATTCCTTCGAAGACTGTTTCGATCCCCTGCCCGGCGAAGATTTCAACCATGGCGCTTAGCAGGCCGAAGCCCGGTCCGGAGTCCATCAGCCGGGAAATCCAGTGCGCATCGAACTTCACGATCTCGGGCCGCAAAGCCTTGATGCGCTCGATATCGGAATCGGCCGAACCATAATCATCTACGGCTATGCGAAAGCCATTTCGCCTTAGCTCCCCGACAAAGTCTGCGAGAGCTTCAGGGGATGTCGAATTCTGTTCGGTCACTTCGCAGACGATCCGTTGCGGATCGATATTCATGCTGTTGAGTGTCAGCCTCATGTCGGCAATCGCATCATCGATGACGGACTTTTCGACAAACAGAGACGGATCGAAATTGACGAATATCGAGGTTTCTTTCGGCAGGCAGGCGGCTGCATTGAGGAGGTGAAGCGTACGCGTAAGCGTTTCCACGAAAAGCTTATCGATCGGCGGCAACGCCGAGAAAAAAGCCGTCGGCGAAACAGCATCCCCGTTGCGGAACGGTCGAATTAGACCCTCGAAGGCGGCGACAGGCAGCTTGCCGTTATGAAATGCAAAGATCGGCTGAAACGCGGTGCGCAGGGTAAAAGGCCCCCAAACGCCGCTCGACGTTCCGTCTTCCTCATGGACGATATGGGTCAGGACCGACCTGCGCGCCACTTATCTCTTTACTCCCTGCAAGGCGCGTAAGGATACCTGGTCTAGCTTTATCGCGCGTTAACGAAGCGTAGAGTTCCAAGTTTCGGTAGAAGCACGTCGCAGATCGCTTGCGCATTCAGCGATGTTCGGACATTAGAGCATGTCGCGCCCAATGTGATTCATTCTGTTTCTCGTTTGGCGAGGCGATTCACGCGGAGGGGCGCGAAGTTCGATGCGGTTCCATCGGACGAGCGGCCCGACAAAGTGAGCGCCCGCCAAACCGAAACCCGAAGGGCCGGGCTGGTTTGGGCCAAATCCTTCGGCCTTCGTCTTGTCCGCACCGACAGTGCGGCCCGCGCCAAAGTCCTCGACCTTGGCCCAAACCGTCACCGGCAGAATGGATCACATTGAGCGCGACATGCTCTAAAACCTCGCCCGCGCTGGCTTCATGATTGCAGGCGGGTGGACCCCGGCCCTTTCCTCGGCCTCAACCCGCTGGAGATATTTCTCATGGCATTCCTTGCCGACGCCCTTTCCCGTGTGAAGCCTTCCGCCACCATCGCGGTCACCCAGAAAGCGCGGGAGCTAAAGTCGAAAGGTCGCGACATAATCGGGCTCGGTGCCGGCGAACCCGACTTCGACACGCCGGATAATGTCAAGAATGCCGCGATTGATGCGATCCGCCGTGGCGAGACCAAGTATCCGCCGGTCTCCGGCATCGCGCCGCTGCGTGAGGCGATTGCCAAGAAGTTCAAGCGCGAGAACAACCTCGACTATCGCCCGGAGCAGACCATCGTCGGCACCGGGGGCAAGCAGATTCTGTTCAATGGGCTGATGGCTACCCTCAATCCCGGCGACGAGGTGGTGATTCCGACGCCCTACTGGGTGAGCTATCCGGAAATGGTGGCGATCTGCGGCGGCACGTCGACCTTCGCGCCGACCACCAGCGAAAACGGCTTCAAGCTGACGGCGGCGGCGCTCGAAAGGGCGATCACCCCGAAGACCAAATGGCTGATCCTGAACTCGCCATCGAACCCGTCCGGCGCGGCCTATACGCAGGCGGAGCTGAAGGCGCTCGCCGACGTGCTGATGAAGCATCCGCAGGTCTGGGTGCTGACCGACGATATGTATGAGCACCTGACCTATGGTGACTTCGTCTTCAAGACGATCGCCGAGGTCGAGCCGAACCTGTACGGCCGCACGCTTACCATGAACGGCGTGTCGAAAGCCTACGCCATGACCGGGTGGCGCATCGGCTATGCGGCCGGGCCTGTCGAGCTCATCAAGGCGATGGACATGATCCAGGGCCAGCAAACGTCGGGCGCTTGCACCATCGCCCAATGGGCCTCGGTGGAGGCGCTCAACGGCCCACAGGACTTCGTCGTAAGAAACAAGGCGATCTTCCAGAACCGCCGCGATCTCGTGGTGTCGATGCTCAACCAGGCGCGCGGCATCGTCTGCCCGTCACCGGAGGGCGCGTTCTATGTCTATCCGTCTTGTGAGGCGCTGATCGGCAAGACAACCGCGTCCGGCAAAGTCATCGCCAATGACGAGGAATTCTGCTCGGAACTGCTCGAGGCGGAAGGCGTGGCGGTGGTGTTCGGAACGGCCTTCGGCCTTGGCCCCAACTTCCGTATTTCCTATGCGACCTCGGAGGCGCTGCTGGAAGAAGCCTGCACCCGCATCCAGCGCTTCACGGCGAGCTTGAGTTGATCGGGAAATCGGCCCTACCGCATCGGCCCGAAAATCGGAATCGATTTTCGGAAAGCACGATGCGCAGTTTCTAAGAGATACAGCGTCTTTTGCGCGTCCGAAAGGACGCGCGGCGTTGTAGCGGTTCATCAGAGTCGATAACCGCTCTAATTCCTTGTTTGTCGCGTTTCCGAACTGGAGCCGCTACGAACTTTTTTCCTAGTAATACTTTAGAATCAAAAGCCCGGCAGCAATGCCGGGCTTTCTTGTTGGATTGGAGCTGGTACTCAGCCGCCATATTGCTCGTCGGATACTTTCTCCATCCAGTCCGCGGCGACACCGTCGAGCGCTTCCTGCATGGCGATATGCGTCATCGCGGTGGTCGGCCCGGCGCCGTGCCAGTGCTTTTCGCCGGGCGCGAAGGATACCGTATCGCCGGCCTTGATCTCGCGGGTGGTCTCGCCCCAACTCTGGACGAGACCGGCGCCGGATACCACGAACAGCGTCTGGCCAAGCGGGTGCGTATGCCAGGCCGTGCGCGCGCCCGGCTCGAATTGAACCATCACGGCGCGCAGCCGCGCCGGCGCCTCCTTTTCAATGATCGGCGTTTGCAGCACCCGTCCGGTGAAATAGGCCTCAGGCGCCGGCTTGGTGGCGACGCTGCCGCAAGCAATGATTTTCATCAGGGGCCTCCCGGCATCCAATTGGGATCGTATCACGATATGCCCGCACAAGCCTGCGGCGGTCCTCAAATCAATTCCGGCGCGAGACAACCAAGCTTGCTGGTGGCGCGCCGAGATTGACCTCGAAGAACTTTTGCAGCCGGTTGGCGAGGCCGTAATTGGCGACAAACCCGTCCCGCGTATGGTGTGGATCGGGCCGGATGACGCCCATGCCGGGGCCGATATCGGCGGCGTCGATATAGCCGATGCGCAGCACGACCTGTGCCACCTGATGCAGCTTCCCGTCGTGCGGTCCGTCGTAGTAGGCGCCATATTCGGTCACCGGCGCCTTGAAATTGATACGCCCCTGCCTCGTCTCGCCGGGCGCGACGCGCGTCATGTACGGAATATCCGGTATGCCAACTTTCAGTCCTGGCGGGATCGGCTGCAATACCTTTTCGACGACCAGAGTTCCATCCTGCAGGCGCCGGTAGGCTAAGCCGGCATCTATCACGGGCTCGCCGCTTGCTGCGCGCGTAAACACGCGGTCGAAGAGATAGATGTCGTTGGCTGTCGCGTTGTGCACCGAATATTCGATGCCCACGACGGTCGATGCGACAATGATGAATTCGGCGGCGAGCATTTGAGGATCCTGACGTTCAGTATCTTGGACGCTGGACTTCAGAACCGTTCACGGAAACACCAAGGTCGTTAAACTCCTTCCGGAGTTTGTTTTCGGTGAATGGATCTTTAGCATTATCGCCGAGCCCTACCGCCTGCAATTCATAGCCGGGAGCGGACTGCTTCAAACCATCGGCGTCGACATAGTCCACATCCGGCCGGCCATCCGTGGTGCCGTTGGCATCGTGGTAGGAATGGATCAATTCGTGGCCAAGTGGAATAGCCGGATCGAAGCTCTGCCAGGCCTCGCCGTTCGACTTGTTAAACGCGGGATCGAACTTGACGGTACTGCCCGATCCGGGACCAGGTTTGTTATTCGCCGTATCGTAGAGTCCGTCGTTCCAATTCGTCGCGCCCTCCCCCGGTCCCTTGCCAGGAGCCGGCATCTTGATGACTACGGGCTTTCCCGACTTCTCGATGCCCTGAAGCAGGCCAAGGCCGGTCGGCGTCTGCGCCAACCGGTCAAGCAGGGCAAGGATCTTCTTCCGGTAATCCTCGTCACCCTCGATCGAGATGTTGGACTTTCCGTCCGCAATACGCTTCACCAGTTCCTGGCGTTTCTTTGCGGCAGCGGCTGCCGCAGACGCCTTTGCCCCACCAGCACCCGCCTTCGCTCCGAAACTCTTCTCTGCCGCCCCGGCAGCCGCTGCGCCACCGCTCCGCACCGCCGCACCTCCCGCCCCGGCCCCGCCGCGCCGCTACCGGTATCGCCGATGATGACGGTAAACTCACCCTTGATGATCTTGTCGGGCGGGCCCAAAGGCTTCCAGGATCGTGTCGCCCATACGGCAGGCCGGCAGGCCATTGATCAACACCGTCGGCGAGCCATCGATGACGACGCCGGGACCATGAGGTGGCGGCAACGGAATGGGAGCGGCGTGGATACAGGCGTGAATGGAGGCGCCGCCGGATGCGGAAAGGATGGACGCCGCCATCTGTGCGGCTTCCGCCGCCTTGACCACCTCTTCGGCCGCCTTGGCAGCCGGAAGCCCGGGCGTACCCGCTGCAGCCACCGTCGCAGCTTGCGCGGCGGTGACGCGTACGTCGGACGCGGTCTTGGCGGCCATAAGAGCGCCGGCGCTTGCCAAGCGGCAGGCCTTTCCAGGCCGGCAACATTCCGATGAAAACGTTTAAGCTCGGCGGTCCGGGCATAAGCATGCCCGGCAGCAGGTGAAGCACATTGTCAAAGATACGCGCGGCGGGACCTGTGGGCACGGTCTATCGAACCTTGTTCGCCAAGATTTGCGGATCGTGAACCAGCCTACCCATCGCGTCAACTCTCAGGGGAATTATCCCTACAAACGAATCCGGCGGGTGATGTCACCCGCCGGACCCTCATTGACATCAAGGCAAGACCTATTCCTTGGCGTGCAGGTCGGTGCCCAGCGTATCGCGTACGAAGATCATGCCGATGACCAACGACATGGCCGCCACCGCGATCGGGTACCAGAGGCCGTAGTAGATATCGCCGGCCGCCGCACTCATGGCGAAGACGGTCGCCGGCAACAGTCCGCCGAACCAGCCATTGCCGATGTGATAGGGCAGCGACATGCCTGTGTAGCGGATGCGGGTCGGGAACATTTCGACGAGGATCGCCGCGATCGGCCCATAGACCATGGTCACGTAGAGCACGAGGATGAACAGGATCAGGATCACCATCGGCCAGTTCACCTCAGCCGGATCCGCGACCATCTTGAACGCACCGGCTTTCGGAACGGTGTAGACCGTCACCTCCGTGGCGCCTGCAGCTTCCTCAGCCGTGATCAGCTTGTCCTTGATGGCCTGTTCGATCGGCACCGTCGTCTTGTCGCCGGCGCGGATGGCTGCCGCGTCGAGCGCCAGTTTCGGGTTGGCGGCGACGAGCGCGTCGAGTTTGGCGTCAATCACCTTTGCGGGATCCCGCACCAGTGGATAGCCTGCATCCTGCAGGGCGGTGTTGATGCCCTTGACCAGCGCAGCATTCTTAGCTGCGGCATCCGCTCCAGCCGCTACAGCATCGTAGGACTCGACGGTTTCCTCGCCGATCTTGACCGTCGCCGGCGTGCCCGGAGCGGCGGTCGCCACGACGTCATAGGGGACCGAGTTCTTGGTGAGGAAGTCGGTCGCGATATCGCACGAGGTGGTGAATTTGCGGGTTCCTGTCGGGTTGAACTGGAAGTTGCAATCACCAGGGGCTGCCGTCACCGTCGCCCGCACATTCTGCTGCGCGGTCGCCAAGGCCGGATTGGCGGCCCAGGTCAGCGCCTTGAACAGCGGGAAGTAGGTGACGATGGCAAGCGCCAGACCCACCATGATGATCGGCTTGCGGCCGACCTTGTCGGAGAGCCAGCCGAACACGACGAAGAAGATCGTGCCCAGTGCAAGTGCAATGGCGATCATGATGTTAACCGATACGCCGTCGACCTTGAGCACGTTCTGCAGGAAGAACAGCGCGTAGAACTGACCGGAGTACCAGACGACCGCCTGGCCGGCGGTGAGACCGAGCAGCGCGAGCAGGGCAATGCGGGCGTTCTTCCACTGTCCGAAAGCTTCCGTCAGCGGCGCCTTCGAGCCTTTGCCTTCGTCCTTCATGCGCTGGAAGGTCGGCAATTCATTCAGCGACAGCCGTATCCAGACCGAAATGCCGAGCAGGACGACCGAAACCAGGAACGGGATGCGCCAGCCCCAGGCGGCGAAGTCTTCCTTGGACAACAGGTTCTGGATCAGCAGGATGACGATGAGCGACAGGAACAGACCGAGCGTCGCCGTCGTCTGGATCCACGAGGTGTAGTAGCCGCGACGGTCGTCCGGAGCGTGTTCCGCGACATAGGTCGCAGCGCCGCCATATTCACCGCCGAGCGCCAGTCCCTGCAGCATGCGCAGCGCGATGAGGATCACCGGAGCGGCCAGACCCCACGACGCAGAGCCGGGCAGCAGGCCGACCAGGAAGGTCGATAGGCCCATGATAAGGATGGTGACGAGGAATGTGTATTTGCGGCCGACGAGGTCGCCGATGCGACCGAACACCAGCGCGCCGAACGGACGTACGAGAAAACCTGCGGCAAAGGCCAGCAGGGCGAAGATATTGCGCGTCGCTTCCGGATACTGGCTGAAGAACGCCGCGCCAATGAAGGCGGCAAGCGATCCGTAGAGATAGAAATCATACCATTCGAAAACGGTACCGAGCGATGAGGCGAAGATGACCTTCTTTTCCTCTCGAGTCATGCCGCGCCTCACGGCGCCGGCGGATGCTGTCATTGCCATCGTGTCCTCCATTGGCGATGAGCCGTCTCCAGCCGTGAGTCGCTGCTGGAAACGCGTCAAAAATGCCAGAAAGAACGAAGCTGGATTAGAGCGCCTTTAGGATTATGACTATTGGCGTAAGACTTTGGTCGAAAACGAACCCGGGCCGGCAGCCGGCCCGGAACGAATGCAAGACTGTCGCGATGCGATCAGGCGTCAAGCATGGCGCGCAGATGACGCTCCGGCTTGCCGGCGAGATAGCCCTGATCGCGCAGCCATTTGGCAATGATCAGCTCGACGAGTGACGAGACGGACCGGTGATCGTCTTTTGCGGCGACCGTCAGGGCGTCCTTGATATCCTGTTCGATACGAAAGCCGAGGGGATGAGTCTTGGCCATGGGAAAGTCCTTTGCTTTACCGTCTGCGGCATGCTCGGTCAGAAGCGCGATTGCATGCCTGTCCAGATATGCTGATGTTGGGAAATACAGAGCGGCCGTGAACCGCCGGTAGTCTTCGCTTTAGGCGAACAGTATGGATGGAGGAGCGCGCGCATGCTTGGCGCCGGCCTCTGGGCGATCGGCAAAAGCCGGATGGGTGACCAGCCCAAGAGCGAGCCGGTGCGACGATCGGCCGAATAGGCTGGTGTGTACAAGCCCAATGCCATCACCGGCCTCGACCATGTCCTGGCCAGGTGCGGTGACGTCTTCCTGATCGTCGGCGGCGAGCGCCACGCAGGTTTCAGCCCACGAAAAATCGTGCGGGCTCTGGACCTGGTGAAGCGAGATTTCATTGCTGGAACTGGCAACTCCCGGCTGCGCGGCGCTCGGCAAGATACCACCGAGCATCAGCATGACGGATAGCCAGAACATCGTCCGTGATACAGCGTTGATCAGCCAATCAGTCTGTTGCGTGCTGCGTGCCATTGACCGTTGCGTCGCGCTAGTTCCTTGGCCCAACCTGCGGGCCTTCGCATTTGCAGCCTGTCGTTACCGACATAGCGATGATCATACAAAGTAGGAGCATTGCGCGGTTGGTGCAAGCTACCGCATCGGCCCGAAAATCGGAATTGATTTTCGGAAAGCACGATGCGCAGTTTCTAAGAGATACAGCGTCCTTTGCGCGTCCGAAAGGACGCGCGGCGCTGTGGGCTTTTTTCTTGCCCTGCAACCGAACCCGTGTGACGATGTATTCAGGTAAGTGGCAAACAACAATGTCCCGCCTGCGACGGTCGCGAGGCCGGCCGCCGCTCATAAGGAAACGTTTGAGTGGAGGTTAGCCATGGGAACTCGCGCCGGAGGAAGGCGAACGGGGCCGAAATGCGTTGCCATTGTCGGTCCCTTTGCAAGCGGAAAGACTACGCTTCTTGAAGCCATACTGGCTCGAACCGGCGCAATTCCGCGCCAGAATACGGTAGCATCCGGCAATACGGTCGGCGACCATTCACCGGAGTCGCGCGCCCACTCCATGAGCGTCGAAGCGACTGTCGCTACCGTCGATTTCATGGGCGAGCAGATCACCTTCATCGACTGCCCCGGTTCGGTTGAGTTCGCCTTCGAGTCCTTGCCCGTGATCGCGGCCTGCGACGCAGCCATTGTCGTCACGGAAGCCGACGAGAAGAAGATCCCCGCGCTCCAGCTCATCATGCGCCAGCTTGACGAACTCCGGCTGCCGCGTGTCCTGTTCCTGAACAAGACCGACCGAAACCCAGCCGGCGTACGCGACACGCTGAAGTTGTTGCAGCCGGTCAGCGAAACGCCGCTTCTGCTGCGGCAGATCCCATTGCGGCGTGACGGCATCGTTGTCGGCGCCATCGATCTCGCGCTTGAGCGCGCCTATGTCTGGCGGGAGCATGCCGAAAGCGAAGTAGCCGAGATCCCCGGCGACGAAAAAGCCCGCGAGATCGAGGCGCGTTTCTCCATGCTGGAAACGCTCGCCGATCACGACGACCATCTCATGGAGCAGCTGCTTGAGGAAGTGGCGCCGCCGCAGGACGATGTGTTTGACGATCTCGCCGCCGATCTGCGTGACGGCAGTGTGACGCCAGTCCTGATCGGCACTGCCGAGAAAGGCAATGGCGTGCTGCGGCTGCTCAAGACGATCCGTCACGACGTCGCCGATGTCGAGGCCACGCGCAAGCGGCTTGGCGTGACTGAAAGCACCGGCACCGTCGCCCAGGTCATGAAGACGGTGCATACTTCTCATGGCGGCAAGCTGTCGGTCTCGCGCATCCTGTCCGGAACCGTGAACGACGGTTCGGAACTGACACTGCCGGGCGGCGGCACGGCCCGCGTCTCGGGCATCTATCGGCTGCTCGGCAAGGATCAGATAAAGCTCACTTCGGCAAAAGCCGGCGATATCGTTGCTCTGGGTAAACTCGAAGGCGCCAAGACCGGCGAAACGATTGGGTCCGGCAAGGCGCCGGCAAAGCAGCTTTTCGACGGCCGACCGGCGCAACCGGTGTTCTCGATCGCGCTTCGCCCCAAGGAGCGCAAGGACGAGGTAAAAATGTCAGCGGCGATCCAGCGGCTCGCCGAGGAAGACCCGTCGCTGACAATCGCTCACCAGGATACTGGCGAAACCATCCTATCGGGCCACGGCGAGATGCATCTGCGAGTGACCGTGGAGCGCCTTGACGGAAAGAACCAAATTCCGGTCGACCAGAGTTCGCCCGGGGTTCCCTATCGCGAAACCATCCGCAAATCGGTGCAACAGCGTGGCCGGCACAAGAAGCAGTCCGGCGGCCATGGCCAATTCGGCGATGTGGTGATCGAGATCAAGCCGCTGCCGCGCGGCTCGGGCTTCCAGTTCACCGACACGATCAGCGGCGGCGTCGTGCCGAAGCAGTATATCCCCTCGGTGGAAACCGGCGTGCGAGACTTCCTGAAGATCGGTCCGCTCGGATTCCCGGTCGTGGATCTCACGGTGAACCTGTCGGACGGCTCCTACCATACGGTCAATTCCTCCGACATGGCGTTCCAGATGGCGGCGAAGCTTGCAATGAAGGAGGGCATGGCCGCCTGCTCGCCGGTACTGTTGGAGCCGATCATGAAGGTGCAGATCTTCACGCCGTCGGACGCCACGGCGAAAATCACTGGCATCGTCCCGCAGCGGCGCGGTCAGATCCTCGGCTATGACGCGCGGCCAGGCTGGAAGGGTTGGGACGTGGTCGAGGCGACCATGCCGCAGTCCGAGATTAGCGACCTGATCATCGAACTTCGCTCGGCGACCGCCGGCGTCGCAACCTATCAGGCCGAGTTCGACCATATGGCGGAGCTTACCGGGCGGCTCGCCGATGACGCGATGAACCACGCCCGCGGCAAGGCCGCGTGAGAACCAACGGCGCGGCGACCTGTCCGCCGCGCCGAATATTTCAGAGCCCGGGCGGCACCGGCGCGGGCGATTTCTCGAACTGGTTTCGCGACACCGCCCATTTCAAAAGGGCGTCCAGCGCAGGGCAAAGCGCCTGTCCCCAATCTGTCAGACGATACTCCACCTTTGGCGGCACCTGATGGTGGACGATACGGCTAACGATGTCGTCGGCCTCCATCTGACGGAGCTGCTGGATAAGCATCTTCTGTGAGATCGCCGGTATGGCGCGCTCCAGATCGGAGAAGCGTAAAACCTTTCCGCCAAACAAGTGGAAAAGGATCACCAACTTCCAACGCCCCTCCAGAATGCGGAGAATATTTTCGACGCCATATGCAGCGGATGTCGGCGTAAGGTCCTCATACTTACCTTCTGGTAAGTACCTTACTTTTTCGTCTGTTCTTGTCATTTTGGTTGCTTAGCCCCAACTTTGGCGAAGGACAAGCGGAAGCTTGGTCACACAACAAACATTCCGAAAGGATCCCGTCATGACCGTGGAGCTCGTTTCCGCGCCCGCGACATATTTTGCCGCCAAGAACCGAAAGGACATCGACGCGATGCTAGAGCCTTTCGCGGAGGACGCGATGGTGAAGGATGAAGGAAAGGAACATCATGGTCGCGACGCAATCCGCGCATGGATGGAACACACCACGCGGAAATATGGGGTCACGGTCAATGTCAGGGAGGCGGAGCAAAGCGGCAATGATGTCCTTGTGAAGGGCTTGGTCTCCGGCGACTTCCCAGGCAGCCCCGCTGTGCTTGTCTATCGATTTAAGCTGCTCGGCTCCAAAATTGCCAGCCTGGAGATAGGGCAATGAGGGCCGGAAATATCCGGTCGTCCCAGACGAATTTCCGGAAAGCCGTATTTCCTACCGACCATTCTGTTCGGGCGCTAGTGAGCAACGGTTTGGCAATGAGGTTGCTGTGCCGACAGACACAGCGAAAAGCTGATTATGCGACAGGCAATCGCTTGCTCGCGATTTAAGCAGTCGCGCGACATGCGCGGCCCGTCGGTTACGCGACGGCACGCCGTCAGCCTTTACGTTTGCCTACAGCTGCGAAACCATCGCTTTAGGCTACCAGTGTGCATCGCACCCAACTTCATGATGCTGTGCGACCGAACACAACGATCGCCGGCCCCAAGAATTCAAAAAAGCCGGATCTGGGAAGACCCGGCTAAGTTTGATTGGAGTGCCAAAAAGGCAAAACCTCCAGAGGGGAACACTCGAGGGCGCTAATGGGAGGAGGAACGCGCCCTGGAGATGTTCATAATATGAGCTAAGCCTGCCCAAGAAACAAGCACGGTGTTTGCAGGGCTCCCATGCAAAAACACTACCTCTGTGGTACAATTGCCCGACTATGCTGTGGCACAGATCGTTTTTGCCAGTAAAAACCCAACAGCCGGCAGTTGACGCGCACATGATTGCGTCAGACCACTGAAAATACGTTCTAAAACGACCAGTTGCGCGCCTTTGAGATGACGAAGTCGCGGAAGGCGTGCAGCTTCGCCTGACCCTTCATGGCATCCGGATAGCAGAAGTAGGTGTCGAAGGACGGTACTTCTGTTTCCGGCAATAGCTGCACAAGCCCGGATTCTTTGTCGACCAGATAGTCGGGCAGCATGGCAATGCCAGCCCCGCGCCTCACCGCCCGACGGATCGACAGCAGATCGTTGATTTGCAGGGTCGCGATGCGTTGGTCGCCCTCGAAATCACCGACAGTCTCCAACCAATTGAGCTCACTGAGATGGCCCGGCACCGGCAGACCGAATGTAACGATGCGATGGTTCTTGAGATCCGCGATCGATGTCGGCTTTCCGTGCTTGCTCACATAACCCGGCGACGCAAACAGATGGAAATGCACGGTGAATAGCCGCCTCTGAATGAGATCCGGCTGTTGCGGCTGGCGCAACCTGATCGCGCAGTCCGCTTGGCGCATGGTCAGATCCAGCTCTTCATTGGCGAGGATCAGTTGAAGCTGGATGTCCGGATAAAGATCGAGGAATTCAGGGATCCGGTCAGTCAACCACCCGGCGCCTAAACCAACGGTCGTGGTAACGCGCAAGACGCCCGACGGCCTGTCCTTTGCCTCGGTCAACCGCGACTTCACGCTTTCCAGCTTCATCAGCACGTCATGCGCGGTCCGATAGAGCAATTCGCCCTGTTCGGTCAGCACCAGTCCGCGCGCATGGCGGTGGAAAAGCGCAACGCCGACATCATGCTCCAGCGCGCTGACCTGCCGGGAAATGGCGGACTGCGAAAGTCTGAGCGTCTCGGCGGCATGGGTAAACGAACCCGCCTCCGCTGCGGCATGGAACACGCGCAGCTTGTCCCAATCGAGCGACATATATTCCCCTCAGTCTGCCCGGCATTCCTGAACCGGTTGTTCCTCAAAGCACCTGCACCGCTTATTCCGCGGCTTCGCGGAGCTCCTCGAGGCTTGCAATGTATTTCTCGGCCTCCAACGCGGCCATACAGCCCAGACCTGCCGCCGTCACCGCCTGCCGGTACACGTCGTCCGTCACGTCACCGGCCGCGAATACGCCCGGCACGCTGGTGCGGGTCGTTCCCGGTTCGACCCATAGATAGCCATTCGGCTTCTGCTTGAGCTTGCCAACGAACAATTCGACCGCCGGCGCATGGCCGATCGCCACGAAGATGCCGTCCACCGGTAGATGCGTCACCGCTCCTGTAACGACGTTGCGCAGCTTCAGCCCGTCGGCCGTGGGCGGCAGCGGCGCCTTGCCAGGCCGCCCAGTAATCTCGTCGACGACGGTATCCCAAATGACGCGGACGTTCTCTTTCTTCGCCAGCCGCTCTCGCAGGATGCGTTCGGCGCGAAAATCGTTACGGCGATGAACGACGGTCACCGACTTCGCCAGGTGCGAGAGGTAAAGCGCTTCCTCGACCGCAGAATTGCCGCCGCCGACCACCGCGACATCCTTGCCACGATAGAAGAAACCGTCACAGGTGGCGCAGGCCGACACGCCAAAGCCCTTGTAGGTTTCCTCGGTCGGGATGCCCAGCCACTTCGCCTGCGCGCCCGTCGCCACGATAAGCGAGTCGGTGGTGTACGACTGGCCGGAATCGGTCTTCACGCGGAACGGACGGACGTTGATGTCCACTTCGGTGACGATGTCGTTGACGACTTCCGTGCCGACATGCACCGCCTGCTTGAGCATTTCCTCCATCAGCCATGGACCCTGGATCGGCTCGGCGAAGCCCGGATAGTTCTCGACGTCCGTTGTAATGGTCAGCTGCCCGCCCTGTTGCAGGCCGGCGATCAGCACAGGCTTCAGCAAGGCGCGCGCGGCATAGATCGCGGCCGTATAGCCGGCGGGGCCGGAGCCAATGATGAGAACGGGCGCGTGTTTGGTGGTCATGGCGTCTTCTTTGCAGCCTTTTATCAATCCCTTGTGACTGCATGTATCGCCGATCACAAGCCGCGCCTAATCTAGGTGTTGCCGTGCACGTCAGCAAGGCGGCGAACGCCTTCGTCCCCGAAAAGCTTGCAGGCCACTACAAATGATGGGTTGTCTAATCGCTGAGTTGGGGTCAAGGCATTTTCGATCTCAGAGACATGTTTGCCGGGTGCATGGTTGTCTTCGCGGTCGACATCGGTCGCCGCATGATGGAGCTTCGCGGACGAGCCTTCAATGTGGACGACGCACTTTGCTGAGACAGCGGTGCAACCCCATCAGCGGAATGGCTCGGCTCACGTCCCGGCAGGGACGCCTCAGGCGCTCAGATCCTGAACGCTATTCGCAAGATTTATGCTGTGGCGCCTGCATTTCGATCAAAGAACTCACCGGTCTTGAGCATCGAATGCATTATCACCGCCAGTTTGCGCGCCACAGCCACGGCAGCTCTTTTGAAGCCAATCCTCTCCCGGAGCTTGAGGCCCCACGTGCGCAGGCTGCTGTCGATCGAGCTGCGTGTCAGGATGACCGCCGCGGCCTCGTAGAGAAGCCCTCGCAAATGTCGATCGCCGCGCCGGGATATATGGCCGTCATAATCGACTTCTCCCGATTGGTAGCGGCGAGTTGTCAGGCCGATCCATGCGGCGACAGAGCGGGATTTCTTGAAGTTATTTGGATCTTCAATAGCGGTAACGAAAGAGGTCGCCGTGATCGCGCCGATGCCGGGGATCGACATGAGTATGCGGCATGCCTGGCTCTGACGTGCACCCGCGACGAGCTGGCGCCCAAGCTCGGCGGCACGAATGCGGATGCCGCGCCAGGCTTCCAACATCGGCAGCACAATAGTAGCAAGTTCGTTGTGATCGATGAGAAGGCGCCGAACGTTCTTCTCGAATGTGGTTCCTTTACCTGCGGGAACGAGCAAGCCGAACGTTTTCATGATCCCTCGGATCTGGTTGGAAAGCTCGACGGTGATCCGGACCAGCCGGGTGCGTGCTGCCACGAGCGTGCGGGTCAACATGCTGTCGAAGCCTTTAACGCGCACCTCGCGAAAGAACCCTACTTCAGCAAGATGCGCCAAACCGTCAGCGTCGTTCGCGTCCGTCTTGTTCGCCGCCATATCAAGCGCAGCTTTGGCATGGCGAGCATCGATGCAGACTGCTGGCAACCCCTCGCGGCGCAGAGAATGATAGAACCACACCGACAGAGGGCCGGTTTCGAACACCACGCGTTTCACGGCTGGCGCTCGCTTACGGACAAGCTCAGCAATGATGTTGGGATCAGATGCGCACTTTCCGCGCCAAATCCGTTCGCCTTCACGGCGGATCGACACTGCCGTCTCTTTCATCGACACGTCGAGACCGATATATTCTGTCATGGCTGTTCTCCGTTGATGCTGGGCCCGGCGTCCAGTCGTGAGCCCGTATTTCATCTTATCGGGGAACAGCCACCCTCCAAGGCTATGATCGGCTCCAGGGCACGTCGCTCCCGCGATTACCCCATGTGGACGGAAAGAATCCAACCACCCGGGCCTGACGTGTGGTTTTCTTTGGTCTAAGGACATCAATCTTGGAATTCCCCCACGACGGACGACTGAATGCCACTCAGAGCCGAACTCGACGCAATCGACTGGAAGATATTGCGAGAACTCCAGCAGGACGGCCGCATGACCAATGTCGAATTGTCGCGCCGCGTCGGCATTTCCGCGCCGCCGTGCCTGCGCCGCGTCAAGCGGCTGGAGGATGCGGACATCATTCGCGGCTATCGCGCCCTGCTCAACGGACCGGCGCTGGGAATGGACGTCGTCGCCTTCTGCCTCGTCGGCCTCCAGCATCAGGCCGACAGCGAATTGAAGGCCTTCGCCGAGCGGACGCGCGGCTGGCCGATCGTCCGCGATGCCTGGATGGTGTCGGGCGAATCCGACTTCATGCTGCATTGCGTGGCCACAGACCTCGCCACCTTCCAGACCTTCGTCATCGAAGAACTTACCTCGTCACCCAATGTCGATACGGTCCGCACCGCGCTGACAATCCGCCGGGTCAAGGACGAGGGTTTGGTGGCGATTTGATCATGTGTGCCATTTCGGAAAAGCGCATCGAAGCGCTGCGCGCACAGCATCGCGCCTGGCTCTCGACGCTTGGCATTCTCGACCGTCCCTGGCTGATCTTCGGCTCGGCGCCCAATCCGACATTGCCTGACGGCCTCACGGCAGAGTCGGCGCGTATCGACATCAACAATGCCGGACGGACCGCCGCCGCTCTCGGCCTTGGTCCTGCCGACCTGACATTTCGGACCCAGCGCAAGTCGTGGGCCGAATGGCCGGATCTTGATACCCGTGCGATGATCTGGACGCATCGCGGCCCTAAGCTGCTGATGCATTGGGAGATGCGCCGCAACAGCAACGCCAAGGTGGGGACGCTGAAGCGCTGGCCGCGTGGCGAGCGGGAGATCATCGTCGAATATGTGACCGGGGCATCGCTGACGGGAACCGGAATATGGGAAAAAGCGACGACCGGCATTGCCGCCGCCTGCTATGGCCTGTTCGTCGGCGCACCGCGCATTGTCATTGCCGGCATTTCCTTGGACGCGGGCGGCCATTCCTATGACGCGCTGGCACGCGAACGGCGTCAGGTCGACGAAGACGCCTATGTGCTTGAACACATCCGCCACCGGCCCGAGCTTTTCGCGACGGAACCCGCGCTGATTGAGCGCGCCGGGCTAAAGCCTTGGCCGCCTCGGTAGCCGCTTACCGCTTTATCGAAAGGCTCTTTGCCCGCACAGCCATCCGGTAAATCCCGCGCTTGAATTTCCCGCGACAGAACTTCCGGCAACGACTTCTTTTTCTTCTGGACTGTCGTTCCGCCTACCTGCTTGTGCACATGCAGAATACCGGCTGGACCGACCGACACGATGCGCGCCTTCACCAACCCCGGCACCTGGATCGTCGTATCCACCGGGCGGTCGAAGCGTTCCGTCGCATCGAGCAATGCACGCGCGGCATCGCGCCCGACCAATTGCATCTGCATGCCAAGGCCGATCAACGCCGGCTCGATCAGCGTCGCGCCGCCGCTTTCGGCCAGCACACGCCCCTTCTCCGAGCCCGCCCGCACCGGCATGCGGATGTAATCGCCGAGCTTGATCTGGTCGATAGCCAGCGAATAGGCCTGCCCGAACAGGCCGTCCACAACATCGACGTCGTCTTCGGCGATCAGCCCGGCATCCAAGCCACGGTCGATGATCGTCTGCCAGGCTTTCCTGTGCGACAGGAAGCAGGCAACTTCCTGTCGTCGCAAGTCGAATGGGTAGCGCGGCGCGTGGATATGCCGCTGGTAGACGCGCGCAACATCCTCGTCGCTCATGTCGGCCGCATCCACCGCGTCAAGAATATGCATCCGCAAGGGCAGTTTTGCCGCCAGGGCCTCGGCTTGCGGACGTCTGTCATGCGCCCGCCTGAGATGAATGATGAAGCCCTCGATCTTCATGCATCCCGCGCCCAAAGCGCGTCATAGACGCGCATGATGCCGGCAGCTTCCTTTTCCAGTGGGAAGCGCGTGGTTACATCCGCCAGTGCATTGTCGCCATGCGTCAAGGCAAGCGCCGGGTCGGCGAGGTAGCGCCGGATCGCTTCGGTCAGCGCCTCGCCGTCCCCTGCCGGCACCACGGCTCCGGTAACGCCGGACGTGACCAGCTCCGCATAGGCGCCCGCATCGCTGGCAACCACCGCCGTCCGCGACGCCATCGCTTCCAATGGTGTCAGGCCAAAGCCCTCATTGCGGGACGGGGCGACATAGAGCAACAGGCGCCGGTACCAGATGGCGATATCCGGCACTTCGCCAAGGAAATGAACACGATCCGCAAGCCCGGCTTCCCGTACGCGGCGCACCACCGCCTCGCCAAAGTCGCGGTGTTCGACAGTCACTCGGCCGGTAATTACCGCGGTCCAATCCGGATACTCCGGCAACAGCTTGATCATCGCCTCGACGAAAAGGTCCGTGCCCTTCTGATGCCGCACGCGGCCGAAGCAGCCGATGGCGTACTTGCCCGGCAACCCGCTCGCCCCAAATCGGTCCTCAGCCGTCCGCGCGGGATGAAACCGCTCGGTATCGACTCCGTGCATGACCACCGTATGCGGAACCTCAAGAAAGCTTGCCGAGCGCCCGCCAGTGGCTATCACCGCATCCATCCGGCGGATCAGCCATTTGGTGAACGGTTTGTGCTCGCGCTGCGCGGCCGAAGTGAAGAGCATCAGCAAAGGGGCCCTAAAAACACTTTTGAGCAGCAGTCCCGCCGCCATCTCGACATTGCGGCGCGCGTGCCAGATGCGTTTGCGCCCAGACGCAGGCCTCCGCAATAGCGCCGCCACTTGCGACCAGCGCATATGCGGCAGGCTGCCCGGCAGGCCGGGGCCAAGCGCTGCAATGCCGATCATCCGCGCCTGCTGGGGAATGAGCTGGACGATCGTGCTCGTCACACCCGAAAGCCTGCGCTTCAGGTTGGGCGCTATAACCTCGATTCTTGTCATATCGACAGCCGTTGCGCGCGCTACACCCGGCTCGGCTTCCGTGATGTCGATTTTACCAATTGCCACACTGTTCCTCAGGGGCCTGGAGCGAAATTCGTCGCGAAAATGGTGATCTTGAGAACCGGGGCGGAGCGTACTTTTGAGTACGCAGGCACCCGAAGCACAAAATCGCCATTTGCAGCCGGCCATGATGAATTCCGGCCAGGCGCTTAGATGAAGTTGACCTTCACGATCTCATAGCCGCGCGCGCCGCCCGGCGCGATTACCTCGATCGCGTCGCCGACTTCCTTGCCGATCAGGGCCCGCGCAATTGGCGAGGAAATCGAAATGCGGCCGGAGCGCACATCAGCCTCCTGATCGCCGACGATCTGGTAGGTCTTTTCTTCCTCGGTGTCCTCATCGACGAGAACGACGGTAGCGCCGAACTTCACCTTTGACCCAGAAAGTTTAGAAATATCAATAACTTCTGCCCGCGCGACAAGGTCTTCGAGCTCGTTGATACGGCCCTCATTCAGGCTCTGCGCCTCCTTGGCGGAATGGTACTCGGCATTCTCCGACAGGTCGCCATGCGAACGCGCTTCCGAGATCGCCCCGATGATGCGCTGACGTTCTTCCTGCTGACGCCAGCGCAGCTCTTCCTTGAGCGACACGAATCCGCCTGCAGTCATAGGAACCTTGATCATAACCGTTCGGCCTTTCCTTCCAGATACACGCCCCGCGTGGTGCCGGCTTATTCCGGCTTGGCTACGGACAAAAAAAGAAAACGGTCCGCAGGGACGGAACCGTTTCTCAGCTCGTTCGGCTGACAATATAGCAATGTTCGAATGATTTTCACGAAAAAAAGCGGTGGCACACCAGGCCGTCGATTGGAACCTCAGGATGGTGCCGGAGACAGGGTAACCCGGTTGTGAACCGCGAGAGCATCAAAAACGCACCAGTGCCCCTTGCTGCACTTTCTGCTGCGCCTACCTCCGGCAGTATGAGACAAGCCAAGCCGCTTTTGGCCCTTGCCGCCGCGTTCATTTTGTCCGCCGTCAGTGCAGCGCCAGCGATAGCTCAAAGCGCACCGCTTCACGCCGAAGTCGTCACCGACGGACTTCGCAATCCGTGGGGTCTGGATTTCCTGCCGGGCGGCGAGGTGATCGTCACCGAACGGCCGGGCCAGATCCGGCTATTGGTGAACGGAACGCTCTCCGAACAGCTGGTGGGCGTGCCCAAGGTCGCGGCACGCGGTCAGGGCGGCTTGCTCGATATCGCGGTTTCTCCGAAATTCGCCGAAGACAGACTGATCTTCTTCAGCTTTTCCGAGCCGGGTCGCGGAGGTGCCGGTACGGCTGTCGCACGGGCGAAGCTGGTCACGGACGAAGGCACGCCGCGCCTCGAAGAGGTTCAAACCATCTTCTCCATGAGCAAGAAGACCGGTACGGCGCGCCATTTCGGTTCCCGGTTGGTCTTCGCTCGCGATGGAACCCTGTTCATCACAACCGGCGATCGCGGCAAGGGCGAGCGCGCTCAGGACATGAATGACCACGCAGGCGCCGTTCTGCGCATCAACGCGGATGGGTCGATCCCGGCTGACAACCCCTCACCCAATGGCAGCGATCGCCTGCCCGAAATCTGGTCGAAGGGTCATCGCAACATTCAGGGCGCGGCGCTCGATCCGTCGACCGGCGCGCTGTGGACCGTCGAGCACGGCGCCAAGGGCGGCGACGAAATCAACCGCCCCGAAGCCGGCAAGAACTACGGCTGGCCGGTAATTTCCTATGGGGTAGATTATTCAGGCGAAAAGATCGGCATAGGCACCGAAGCCGCGGGCTACGAGCAGCCGCTGCACTACTGGGATCCGTCGATCGCGCCATCCGGCATGGCGTTTTACGACGGCAACATGTTTCCGGAGTGGAAGGGAGACCTACTGGTCGGTTCGCTGAAATTCGCCTATCTCGCGCATCTCGACCGTGATGCGGCAGGCAGGATCGGTTTGGAGGAAAAGCTGGTCAACGGCGAATATGGCCGCATCCGCGACGTCAATGTCGCGCCTGACGGCTCGATCTGGCTGCTGACGGACCAGCGCAACGGCGCCATCGTGAGGTTGTCGCGCGGCGATTGATGCCCATGGCATAAAACAAATGCACCCCCCGGCATGGACCGAGGGTGCAATCAGAAATCCCGACGCTGCCGGATCAGCCCTTGTAGGACTCGATCTGCTCAGCCAGTTCCTTGTATTCCTCGCAGGACGTGCCGCAGCGCTTCTCGATCTCGCTGAGCTGGTTCTTCGCCGAAGCAACGTCGCCGCGCTGCAGATGTGCCTCACCGAGATATTCGCGCACCAGCGTGTAGTTCGGGTCGATGCGCAGCGCTTCCTCGTAGTAGCCGAGGCCGACGAGAATTCGTCCGGCCTTGCGGTGCGAATAGCCGAGATAGTTGAGGATGCGCGGATCGCTCTTGTTCTGCGCAAGGCTGAGCACCTTGATCGCCTCCTCGTAGTCGCCCTTCTCCGCCAGCTTGCGGCCGGTCGCATAGAGGCTGTCGTCGTCGGTCGCGCCGCTCCTCTGCACCACGCATTTCTTGGACTTCTTGCTCGTAAACCTTGCCCGCCGGACAATCGGGAACCTGATCGGCGCCACCTCCGCCGCCACCGGCAGCGAATGAAGGTGCGGCAGCAAGCGGCGCAATGATGATGGCTGACGCGATGATTGTGGCAAGCCGGTAGCGCATGGACTCTCTCCTCGAATAACCAATTGCCTTTGCAGGTATCAACGCCGGCAAACCCGCAATTCTTCCGCTTCTGTTTGCGCCCTCCAGATCAGGCGCGGAATATCAGGGTGGCGCCACCACAAATCAGCGCAAAGCCGATTACGTGGTTCTATGTGATGCCTTCCTTCAAATAGAACACCGAAAACACCACGAAGACAACGAGGGTTATTACCTCCTGCATCGTCTTCAGTTCCGCCCCCGAGTAGACCGATGCGATTCGCCGGAACCGCTAGCCAGTATTCGATGAAGGCGATGCCCCACGAAAAAATGACAGCGCATAGAGCGGCGACGCCTTGAATTTCAAATGCCCGTACCAGGCGAACGTCATGAACGCGTTAGACGCCAGAAGCAGCAGGATCGGCATGCTTTTGGCGATATGATCGCGGTCATTCGAGGCACCTCGTTTGGCGGGAGGCGACATTTCGAACACGCGAATTGTCATGTCAATCAGAGTTGAATCCTGACAAAGCCTTTGTCGGGCGTGACCTGCCGCTCAAATTCTGTATCATTCCCGATCAGCGAGCAGGGAGTCCGCCCGTGCAACGAAACGTAGACAAGGACTGGGATCTGACGATCGGACCTGACACCGTCCGGCTTTTCATCGAGAAGGCCAAGGTGATCAGTGCGGGCATCAAAGAAGACTACGCGGATGGCCAGGAGCACGAGGTCGAGTTCGACGGCGATCGCCACGATAATCACCACCATGACGGCCTTGCGGAAGAGAAAACCGAAAACCTGACCGAGGAGGAGCTGAAGCAGCTCATCGGCGATCTCAATGTCGATGAGGCTGCCGAACTGGTTGCGCTGGTATGGATCGGGCGCGGCGACTTCGACCCCGCGGAGTGGACCGAAGCCGTCACCGCCGCACGCGAACGCGGCAACCACCGCACGGCGAAATATCTTCTGGGCATGCCGATGCTGGGCGATTGGCTTGAAGAAGGACTGGAAGCGATCGGGGCTTAGGGCGGCGCGCCTTTCTGCCAACGCTGCAGCGCAAACGCGCAACCAATCAGCCCAAGCGCCGTTGACCGCCAATGGATCCACGAAAAACCGCGTTGGCTTTGGCTGCCCTTCTCGCCTTTGTGGCCCCACACTCATTCGCCGAGACCCTACGTCTTCCCAACAAGGCGCCTATCCCCGAAGTCAATGCGCCGCCTGCCGGCAACGTCTCGCCAAGGCAACTCGGCGATGTTCCAGTACCTGAGCCAAGGCCCGATGCTCCCGCCCGCAAGGAAAGTGCTGTACCGGTCGAGCCGCCGGCGGCCGATGCCCCTCAGGAAACGCCTCCAACCGCTCCGCTTCCTGAGGAAGCACCAGCCGGCCAGAAAGCGCGCAGCGAACCTTCCTCGCCGCCCGATCCGCGCTCGGCCCAAGCGCCTGCATCGCAAATGCCGCTCACGGAAATGTCCTGCCGCCAACGCTTGCAGACTCTCGGCGTCGCGTTTCAGAATCGTCCGGCGGAGGCGGATGCCAGCGGCTGCGCCATGCCTTACCCGGTGAACGTGAAGACGCTCGGCAACGGCGTAGCGATCGAGCCGGAAGCGATAATGAATTGCGCGATAGCGGAAGCTACGGCACGGTTCGCAGCCGAAGTTATCGCGCCAACGGCTCGGCGTGATTTCGGCGCCGACCTGAAATCAATCTCGCAAGCCTCCGCCTATATTTGTCGCCCGCGCAACGGCACCACGAAACTGTCCGAACATGCATTCGGCAACGCACTCGACATTGCCTCCTTCAAACTCTCCGACGGACAGGTTGTGGATGTCGTCCTTCGCCCCGAGGAGCAAGCGGCTCGCTTCCTCGGCGCCCTGAGGAAGGCGGCATGCGGACCATTCAGGACGGTGCTTGGACCGGGCAGCGATGCGGACCACGCTACCCATTTCCACCTCGACCTGGCGCCTCGCCGCCACGGTGGCACTGTCTGCGAATAGCCCGTATCAGCGGCTGCCCGGGCGCGATGGGAGCAAGGGCACGGCCATATTGACGCCGCAGGCGTGAACGCCACCGCTGACCTTTCCTTTACGCTTGTCCCCTAGTCTCGCCGGCGGGACAGATATTGCTGACGGGACAGCGTTTTAGGGATGCGCATTCAAGTATCGCGTATGCGCGCGCTTCCGCGTGCCGCCGGGGCATTTTTTTTGCTCGCAGCACTCGCCACGGCTTGCAGCACGGAAAACGTGCTCTCGCTCCGGCCAGATGTCGATGTCGGCACCAGCACCGCCGCCTTGCCACGCGCGGAGATTGCCGCACCAGTCGATGAAGTTGATCCTCGGTTCGAAGAGGTTGATCCTCAGTTCGAAGAAGTTGCCCAGCAGGTCGAGCCAGCTACCCCGCAGGTCGATTTAATGGCACCGCAAAACGACGAGATTGCTCCAGAGGAGCCCATCGAGGTTGCCTATCCACGGTTGGACGATCCCGTCGAACCTGTGGAACCGCCAGCGGTGATGTCCTCCGCCGAAGAGGATTGCCGCCGCGACCTGAAGCGTCTCGGCGTGCGGTTCGAGGACGTCGAACCAATCCATGAAAGTGCGACCTGCAACATCGATTGGCCGGTGAAGGTTTCGGCGATCGGCAGCGTCCGGATGAAACCCGCCGCCACGTTGAGCTGCCAGATGGCCGCGGCTTTCGCGCACTGGACGAAGAAGGAACTGGTGCCGACTGCGCGCTGGCGTTACATGTCCGGCGTCAAGACGATCCATCAGGGGTCGAGCTATTCCTGCCGGAACATTCGCGGCTCGCGCGGCACGCCCTCACAGCACTCTATCGGCAACGCGCTTGACGTGATGCGGATCGAGTTGAACAACGGCAAGGACATCGACGTTCGCAAGCCCGGCTGGTTTGCTTTCCGCAAGAAGGCCTTCCTGAACAGCGTGCGCAGGGATGGCTGCGCCTATTTCAACACCGTGCTCGGTCCCGGCTACAACGCCGACCACGCCGACCACTTCCATTTCGACATCATGCCGCGCAAGAATGGCTACGTGGCGTGCAGATAGCGACGGATGTTCTCCCGCGTAAATCCCCCTCACCCCGGCCTCCGCTTCGCTCGGCCACCCTCTCCCCGGCGGGGAGAGGAGATCGTCCGCCTCCCAGCTTCGATCTCAAATTTTGAAGGGTTGAGCGCTGCGGCTGAAGGGACTCCTCTCCCCGCCGGGGAGAGGATGGCCGAGCGAAGCGGAGGCCGGGTGAGGGGAGTACTATTCAGGCAGCAATTTCGATTCCGGAACAAGCGGGTAGACCGGCGAAGTGAATCAAACCCTGAGCCCTGCCGCCTCACCCTACCCGAGCAAATTCCCTAGGGTGCGCATGAACACCCGTGCGCCAGGTTCGATCCAGCGGCGAGCGCGGTAAGCGCCGGCATGAGCCAAGCAATCGCGCGGATTGTGCGAGACTCCGTGCTCGGGCACGAGTCAATCCCCGAGCCAAGACAGAACACGCCGTTCAAATATCATCGCGACTGCGTGGCCGAATAGCCCGAGACGATCCGGTCCGGCAGGCCGCGCAGCGGCAAACGCCATGACCGCTCATGCGAAACGGATTTCCTCATCGAAAGCGCCTGACGCAGATGCGCCACGCTCCTCATCGTTCTCGCAGTGATGAAAAATATCGTGGTAGTCCATCTCGACGCCAAACCCGGATGCCACCGCCTCTAAGACGCGCGGAGAAACCAGGTTCTCGGCGTACGCGAGCAAGAGGCGCCCCGACTGGCGGTCGAGGCACCATGCCCAAGCCGCTGCCAGTTTGAGAGACGAAAGCTTCAAAACCGGCGGATCTATAGGCGCTCCAGGCTCAACATTGTGGGCGTGCCGCGCCACGCCTTGGCAAACTCGGAAGCTGCCTTGGTCTGCGCGGCGGTGTCGCCCTTCGCCTTGGCGGTCGCTTCGATGCCGTAAAGCAGCCAGGCGTTGCCTCGGGATTGCTCGAGAGCCGCGCTAAACGCCTTCGCTGCCTCGTCGGCCTGCCCCTCCTTCAGAAGTGCGGCGCCAAGCGACTGACGGACTGGATAGTACCAAAACGGCGGCTCCATATACGGGATCGTGTCCTCGGTTGTCACGGCTTGCCGCCATTGGTCGATCGCAGCCTTGTTGTCTCCCTCGGCTTGGGCAGCGCGTGCCAGAACCACGCTTCGCGCAACGCCGAGAACCGGTCGGGCGGGAATGGCCCAGGCGTCGAGGGTTGACCAGTCTGTTCCGGTCTCGATGCTTTCAATCGCGGCGGCTTCCTTCCTGGCTCCGGCAACATCCTTCTTGCTGGCCAAGGCGACACCTCGCGCGTAGTGCCACATCGCCTTGACATAGGGCGGCGCCCCGGCGGGATCTGGCAATGCCATGATCTTGTCGGCGTCCGCATACTGGGCCCAGGCGAAATAGGGAGCAGCCTTGACCGGTTGGGCGATCGGAATGGCCGCGGCAACATCGTTGCTCAGCCATTTGTCAAGCTTGTCGGCCTCTGTGAGAACCGTCTGCGTGTCACCCAGCAACTGCGCCGAGACCAGCACGAAATGGATGTTGTGCGAGTAGTAACCGATTGGATAGACGCCCAGCGCGCCGGTCTGTGAAATGTAGGTCTCATCGACAGCCGACGCGGCCCGATTGGACTTGAGGGAATTGTCGACACGGCCAACGCGATAGTAGATGTGGCTTGGCATGTGCACGATATGCCCGGCTCCCGGCATGAGCGCGGCCAGCTTGTCCGCATAGGGCTCGGCGCGCTCCGGCCTGTCCGAAGCCTCGACCAGATGGATGTAGAGGTGGATGGCTGAAGGGTGATCCGGCTTCTTGGCAAGCACCTTTTCCAGGCGTGTCTGCACATCCGCGGTCCGTCCCTTCGGAGCCTTGCCGCCCGGCTCCCAATAGTCCCAGGGTTGGGTGTCCATTCCTGCTTCGGCCGCCAGAACCATAAGTTCGAGATCGTCCGGATATTTGTCGGAAAGTGCTGCCGTCGCATCCGCAAACGCCGCATCGAGCTTCGGCCGCTCCGCCGCCGGATCATCCGAATAACGTGTGGCAATCGCCGCAATCAGCGCCTTCTCCTTTTCGCTCGCTCCGGCTGCAAGGCTCTGCGCCATTCGGATCGCAGAGACTGCCTGGCCATTCACTTCCGGATCCATCGGCACGTTGATGTTGGGGCCGAGCACAAGCGCCTCAATGGCGAAACACATCGCGCAACTCGGATCCAGTCGCTGCGCCTTGCGGAGCGCGCGTCTTGCCTCGGCGTGATTGAAATTCGTCGCCATTCTGAGGCCCTGGTCGAAATAGCTTTGCGCTTCCTTGCTCTTGGTCGTGATCGGATAACTCAGCGTACCGAGATCGCTCCACAAAGGCGGCTCGGCATCCTCGTAAGCCTTGATCGCCTCAGGCGACTGAACCTGCGCAGGAATGTCAGCGAAACGGCAATGCGGAGCGTTGAGCAGTTCCGAGCGGAATCTCGCTGTCGGTCGCACCGTATTTTGCCGCGGCTGCCCCAACTCCAAGACCAGCCAAGACGAGCGCCGGCAGCCCTACTAGCTGCAGGAGATAAGGAGCCTTCATCGCAGCCTCCATGCATTTAGATTGTGAGGCACGTCCACCCGATAGTGCTACCGGGCATATTCCGCCTCGCGACTATTTTTGGCAAATCACTTTGCGGGCGATATCGGGGCTTCGGCACCCCATATGTTCAAGGCAGGCATGTCAGCACGCCTGACAGCAGGCGTCGTCGTCGAATAGACTTGGCAGTCCGGCGCCGGTAAAGTGGCCCGAAACAAGCGTGGATGACCCGTGGCAACGGCCAGTGAACAGATCAAGCGCCGGCTCGCCGCCATTTTGGCCGCGGATGTCGTCGGTTACAGCCGCCTCATGGAGCGCGACGAAGCTGCTACCTATTCACTGCTCATGGCGCGGTGGAAGCAAGTGCTGGAGCCGCTGGTGGATAGCCATCAGGGCCGGATCTTCAAGCGCACGGGCGATGGCGTGTTCGTTGAATTTGGCAGCGCCGTCAACGCCGTCGAATGCGCCGCCGCATTGCAAGGCGCGATGATCAAGGCGAACGAGGCCGCAGCCGATGCGCCGCCGATCGTGCTGCGCGTCGGCATCAATCTCGGCGATGTGATGGTCGATGACAATGACCTCTATGGCGACGGCGTCAACATTGCTGCCCGCATCGAGACGCTCGCCGCGCATGGCGGCGTTGCGATCTCGGACAGCGTGTACGACCATATTCAAGGCCGCGTCGCCTACGCATTCGTCGATAGCGGCAATCACGAGGTGAAGAACATCGAGCGGCCGGTCCATATCTGGACGTGGTCGCCGCCCGGCGTGACCGCCGAGCCCGCAAGACCCATCGATGCGCCGCCGCAGATTCCGTCAAAACCGTCCATCGCGGTGCTGCCCTTCGACAACATGTCGGGCGATCCCGAACAGGGCTATTTCGCGGACGGCATCACCGAGGACATCATCACCGACCTGTCGAAGGTTTCGGGCCTGTTCGTCATCGCCCGCAACTCCTCCTTCGCCTACAAGGGCAAATCGCCGGATGTTCGCAAGGTCAGCCGCGAGCTTGGTGTCCGTTACGTACTGGAAGGCAGCGTTCGCCGCGCCGCCAGCCGCATCCGCATCAATGCGCAGATGGTCGACGGCACCACCGGCGGCCATTTGTGGGCGGAGCGCTTCGACCGAGAGATCGAGGATATCTTCGAGGTCCAGGACGAGGTTACGCGCACCATTGTCGGCGCGCTGAAGGTGCGACTGACGGAGAGCGAAACGGCGCGGCGCGAGACCCGCGCGAAAATCAACCCCGAAGCCTATGATCTGATTGTGCGTTCGCGCCAGACCATGTTGCAGCTCAATCCCAATGCCGCCAACGAGGCGCGGCGAATGCTGGAGCATGTCATCGAGATCGACCCCGGCATAGCGCTTCCATATGCCCGGCTCGCAATCATCGCCTTCGCCGACTACGCCAACCAGTGGAATGGCGCCACCGAGGAAAACCTGAAGCAGTCGGAGGAATTGGCACGAAAAGCAATTGCCACCGACGACACCGAGCCGCAGGGTTACATTTCGCTTGCTCTGGCCCTTTCCTGGCAGCGCCGCCTTGACGAGGCCGAGCAGGCCGCCGAGCGAGCAGTGGCCCTCGCCCCCAATCTCGCCGACGCACAGACAGGACTTGGCAACATCCGCGAATTCCAGGGCCGCTCTGAGGACGCCGTCGCCCATTACACGCGGGCGTATCGGCTCGACCCGCAATTCGACATGTCGCTGCATTTCATGGGACGGGCGCTGCTGGCGCTGGAACGCTACGACGAGGCCGAAATCGCTTTCAAGCGCCGCCTGATGTTTTCGCCGCGCTCCGACATGAGCCGTTTCTATTTGGCCTGCCTCTTCGGCCGAACCGGAAATCATGAGGAGGCGCGGCGCTATTGGAAGGAGATGCTGGAGGTCAACCCGCGCTTCTCGGTGGACCACGTAAAACGCGCCCTGCCGTATCGCGACACTGGAATTGTCGACCGCCTTGTTGAAGGCCTTCGCGGCGCGGGGATCGCGGTATGAGCGCGGCGGTGCCGGGAGATAAACCACCAAAACACCGTCGCCGGCGGATTCATGCGACGCTTTGGGCCACGTTGACGGTCCTAGTGATGTATGGCGCGCTGGCGTATCTCGCGCTTCCCGAATACTGGACAGTGCGTGACCGTCATCTCACCGATGACATCGACACTTTTCTGACAACCACGCCGCAAGGCATTCCCGGAGACCCAATCAATGTCGGCTTGATTGGAGCGAAGGAGGAAGTGCTGCGGGCTTTCAACGAGGCCGGATGGCATGCCGCCGATGAATTGACCTGGCGCAGTTCGGTCGACATCGGGCTGAGCGTCGTCTTCGACCGGCCTTATGCTGACGCGCCGGTCAGTACGCTGATTTACGAGGGCCGCCGGCAGGATCTCGCCTTCGAAAAGCCGGTGGGCGACAGCGCCGACAGCCGCCACCACGTACGGTTTTGGCTGACGCCGAAAAAGGCCGATGACGGGCGGCCGCTCTGGCTTGGCGACGCGGCCTTCGACCGTGGCGTCGGCTTTAGCCACGACACTGGCCAGATCACCCACCACATAGGGCCCGATGTTGACGCCGAACGTGACTACGTCATCGGCGCTCTTGTCGAGGCGGGCGCCGTCACGAAAACCGAGACGGTAGAGGGGCGCGGCGCAACTAAGGACGGCCATAACGGCGGCGGCGATCCCTACTTCACCGACGGCATGATCAAGATCGGTGTCCTGGCACCCGAAGGGGCCACCGGCGCCCGTTAATCGAGATGCAAAATCGTTGAATCATTCTCGGAGCTTGCGGCCCCAAACCCTTCCAGCCACATGCACCGGATGCTAAGCAGCGTTCATGCTATACGTCGAAATCGGGATCGTGGTCGTCCTCATCTGTTTGAACGGCCTGCTGGCAATGTCCGAACTTGCCGTGGTCTCTTCCCGCCCTGCCCGGTTGAAGGCGATGATCGACCGACACGTCAGGGGCGCGGCCAAGGCTTTGAAGCTGGGCGCCAACCCCGGCAAGTTCCTGTCGTCAGTACAGATCGGCATCACGCTGGTCGGCGTACTGTCCGGCGCTTTCTCGGGCGCCACGCTCGGCCATCGGCTTTCCGAGGTGCTCATGGAGACCGGCGTGCCGACGCGTATGTCCGACTGGCTTGGCGTCGGCATCGTCGTGGCGATCATCACCTATGCCTCGCTGATCGTTGGAGAGCTGGTGCCCAAGCAGATCGCGCTGCGCAACCCGGAAGGCATTGCTGCGCGGGTGGCGCCGTCCATGTACCTGCTGGCCCAAGTCGCCGCGCCGCTGGTCTTCCTCCTCGACATTTCCGGCCGTGCCGTCCTCTGGCTGCTCGGGCAGAAAGGCGAATCCGAGGACAAGGTCACCGACGAGGAGATCAAGATGCTGGTCGCCGAGGCGGAGCATCACGGCACCATCGAATCGGACGAACGGCGGATGATCGCCGGCGTCATGCGGCTGGGCGACCGGGCGGTCCGTGCGGTGATGACACCGCGAACCGATGTCGACTGGATCAACCTTGCCTGGGACGACACGGCGATCCGCAAGGCGTTGATGGAGACGCAGCATTCGCGCCTGCCTGTTGGCGATCGCTCGGTCGACGCTATGGTTGGCGTTATCCAGACCCGCGAACTTCTGGCCACACTGCTTTCCGGCAGCAAGCTCGATCTCAAGCGCCATACACGCGAGGCACCGATCGTGCACGATCAGGCCGACGCGCTCGACGTGCTGGCGACCCTGAAGGAATTGGAGATCCCCGTTGCCCTCGTCCACGATGAATACGGGCACTTCGAAGGAATCGTCACTCCCGCCGACATTCTGGAGGCGATCACCGGCGTCTTCCGCTCCGATCTCGAGGAAGCGGACGACCAGACAGCAGTGCAGCGCGAGGATGGCTCTTGGCTGCTTGCCGGCTACATGCCCGCCGATGAGATGCGCGATCATCTCGGCATCGATATTCCTGAAAATCGGGACTACGAGACGGTGGCTGGCTATGTGCTGTCACAGCTCCACCATCTGCCCGCTACAGGCGAGACCGTGGATGCGCAGGGTTGGCGGTTCGAAGTCGTCGACCTTGACGGCCGGCGCATCGACAAGATCCTGGCTTCGCGCCTGCCGGGCGTTCATCGTCGCGCCAGCTGACCGAAAAACGAGCTTGAAATCAGGGGTTTGGGCCCGACTGCGGACTCAAATCAACAAGAAGTTGAATTCGAAGCGAAAACGTCCTCGAGCGATGCGCGAGGACGTTTGTCGAGAAAGTTAAGCGGCCTTGGCTTCACTGGCTTTGGCATCGGCCTCGCGTGCGGCTCTGAGTGTCCTCGCCCACCAGGCAATGTCGCCGAGCAAGCCTTTGGCCGCCTGATTGAGATGCTCGAACTCTTCCAGCTTTTTGTCGCCGCTCATCACCTGCGCCATGTCGCCCCAAACGATATGGACGGCATTACGAACTGGCGCCATCTGCAACTCTACGACATGCAGGCGCAACTGTTCGATCGCACGCGCCCCGCCAACGCCGCCATAGCCGACAAAGCCGATCGGCTTTTTGTTCCACTCGGTATAGGCGTAGTCGAGCGCGTTCTTGAGCACTGCAGTCGGGCCGCGGCTGTACTCTGCTGCCGTGAAAATGAACCCGTCAAACTTGGCAACGGTCTTCTGCCAACGCTGAGCAACTTCACTTTTCGCGGGAACGTAGAGCGAGGAACCGACCTCTTCGAAGAACGGCAGCGGGAAGTCGCGAAGATCCAGAACCTCGAGTTCGATGTCGGAACTTTCCTTGGCAAGTTTGGCGAACCATTCGGCAGGCTTGTCAGCGAAGCGGTTTGCGCGCGTTGAGCCTATCACTAAAGCGATTTTGGGTTTAGACATTGGAAGTGACCTCTCGATATCTGGTATACATAAAGATACCGACACTACATAAGTGACTACAGCGGGAGGCCGCAAGGAGGCACTTTTTTGAAACCAAGGCACCTGCACCTCAGCGAGGATTGCCGCGCGGTAAGTGGCATCCTTCAACGCGTCGGCGACAAATGGACCGTCCTGGTGGTAACCAAGCTCGGCCCCGGTCGCCTGCGCTTCAGCGAATTGCGCGAGGCCGTCGGCGGCATCTCGCAGAAAATGCTCACCGCTACCCTACGAGGTCTGGAGCGCGATGGCTTCGTCGTACGCGAGCAATTCCCGACAATTCCACCGCGCGTCGAATATGAGCTGACCGACCTCGGACGCGAACTGCTGGAACCGGTCACCGCGCTTGCCCTTTGGGCGCGCAGCAATTGTGACCGCGTGGCCAAGGCCAGGGAACGGTTTGACAAGGTCATGGGAGTTGCAAACGATCACGACTACGATGCCGAGGAACTCATCGGAAGATCAGCGGATGAGAAGGCTATAGAGAGTCGCGCGGCAGCTACTCTGAAGGCACCGGCTTCGGCCGACCTTCACCGTCCAGCGCCACCATGATGAAATCGGCGTCGGTGACCTTCTCCATCAATTCCTGAAGATAGCGCTGCGCCCAGGCCTCAACCTTGAGTGTCATGGAGGTGCGCCCGACGCGCGTCACATGAGTGTAGACGCAGAGCGTGTCGCCAATCTTCATCGGCTTGGCGAAAGACATCTCCTTGACCGCCGCTGTCACGACACGGCCCTTGGCGCGCTCGGCGGCGCGGATACCGCAGGCAAGGTCCATCTGCGCCATGACCCAGCCGCCGAAAATATCGCCGGCCGCATTGGCATCCGATGGCATGGCGAGCGTCCGCAATGTCAGTTCGCCGGTCGGCTCTCCGTCTGCGTAGTGAACCAATCCGGCCTCCTCTGGTAACTCATGTCGCGCCTGCCTAGCGAGCATGCTCATTGGGGTCAACGCCGTCTGCCAGCGGCGCCGGTCGCTTTTCTCACAGGCGATGCCGCAAGCCTCGACGACCGCACTTGCGCCGACCCGCTAATCTCGCATCGATTGCCGCTCACCGGGATTCTCGGCCTCGTCATGCAAACCTTCGACTTCATCATTGTCGGTTCGGGATCGGCAGGCTGTGTGGTCGCCGAACGCCTGTCGGCAAGCGGCCGCTTTTCCGTGTTGGTGCTAGAAGCCGGCGGTACCGATCAGCGATTCTTCGTCCAGATGCCGCTGGGTTACGGGAAGACCTTCCATGACCCCGCGGTTAACTGGAACTACAAGACCGAACCCGATCTGGGCCTCGACGGCAATTCCGATCACTGGCCGCGCGGCAAGCTTCTTGGCGGTTCCAGTTCGATCAATGCCATGGTGTGGATCAGGGGCGACCGCGCCGACTACGATGAATGGCGCGACCAGGGCAATCCCGGCTGGGGGTTCGATGACCTGCTGCCTGTTTTCAAGGCCATCGAGGATAATGCAGCCGGTGCCGACGCTTGGCGCGGTGGCGGTGGCCCTCTTCATGTGACCGACTGCTCGGCGGACGTTCACCCGCTGACAAAGCGCTACATCAAGGCGGCGGAGCAGGCCGGCCTGCCGCTCAATTCGGACTTTAACGGCGCCACTCAGGAAGGCGTCGGCGTCTATCAGATTTCGACGAAGAACGGCCGGCGCATGTCGGCGGCGCGCGCGTTCCTCCGTCCAGCCATGAAACGCAATAACGTCCGCGTCGAGACAAACGCTCTGGCAACGAAGATCCTGTTCGAGGGCCGCAAGGCCATTGGCGTCGAATACGAGCAAAACGGCGCGAAGCACATCGCCCGCGCCGGCCGTGAGGTGATCGTTTCCGGTGGCTCGATCAATTCGCCGCAGCTTCTGCAACTGTCCGGTGTCGGGCCGGCGGATCACCTGAAAGGCCTTGGCATCGACATTGTTCACGCCAGCGAGAATGTCGGCCGCAATCTAGAGGACCATGTCGGCATCAACTATACTTTCAAAGGCCGAGAGGCGACGCTGAATCAAATTTTGAGGCCATGGTGGGGCAAGTTATGGGTCGGCATGCAATATGTCTTCCTGCGCACCGGCCCGCTGTCGCTGTCGATGAACAATGCCGGCGGCTTCTTCCGCACCGATCCGTCGCTGGCACGGCCGAACATGCAGCTCTATTTCCAGGCGTTTTCAACTGTGATCCCGAAGACCGGTGAGCGGCCTATCCTTACGCCGGACCCGTGGCCGGGATTTTCCATCGGCCTCTCCAACTGCCGCCCGACCAGCCGCGGCGAAATCATGATTCGCTCGAAAAACCCGCGTGACTATCCGAAGATCGTCGCCAATGCGCTCTCGACCGACGAGGACGTGGCGGAAATGCTCGCGGCGGTGAAGTTCATTCGCAAGATTGCCGCGCAGCCGGCAATGGCCGAGTTCATCGTCGAGGAGATCCTGCCCGGCCCATCGATCACGTCGGACGAGGACCTGATCCACGATTTCAGGAAGCGCAGCGGCACGGTCTATCATCCGGTCTCGACCTGCCGCATGGGTCCCGACCGGGCAACTTCGGTGGTCGATGCGCGGCTGAAGGTTCACGGAGTGGAAGGCCTGCGTGTCATCGACGCCTCGATCTTCCCGGACAACATTTCCGGCAACACCAACGCCCCCTCCGTCATGACCGGCTGGAAGGGCGCGGAGTTGGTGCTGCAGGACTCGAAAGGTTGATACTGGCGGCACGATTGGCGATTCCTCCCCCCACCTCGTGTGGGGGAGAGGAAACCCCGGAGGAACATCAATGAAAATTACCGACGTAAAGACCTGGGTCGTTGGCAACCCGCCTCCCGGCATTGGCGGCCGCTATTTTATCTTCGTCAAACTCACCACGGACTCCGGCGTCGTCGGCTACGGCGAGGCCTACAACGCCACCTTCGGCCCGGAAGTCACCGCCCGGATGATCGAGGATATGGCCGAGCGCTATCTCATCGGCAACGATCCGCACGACATCGAAGTGTTCTTCCGCCGCGCCTATTCATCCGGCTTCTCGCAGCGCCCCGACATCTCGGTCATGGGCTGCTTCTCGGCGCTTGAGATCGCGTGCTGGGACATTATCGGCAAGGAGGCCGACAAGCCTGTCTACAAGCTGCTCGGTGGCCAGGTGCATGAGCGCCTGCGCTCCTATACCTACCTTTATCCGAATTCCGGCAGCGTGGTTCCCGTCGAAGCCGGTCCGGTCAACGTCTACAACGACCCCGACCTCGCCGCCGCCTGTGCGCTGGAATATGTGCGTCAGGGGTTCAGCGCGGTAAAGCTCGACCCCGCCGGCCCCTACACGATTTATGACGGCCATCAGCCGCGCCTCGACGACATCGACCTCTCCGCCCGTATGCTGAAGGCGATCCGCGAAGCCGTTGGCAACAAGGCCGACATCCTGTTCGGCACACATGGCCAGTTCACCGCGTCCGGCGCGCTGCGTATGGCGCGTGCCATCGAACCCTACGACCCGCTGTGGTTCGAGGAGCCTGTGCCGCCCGACATGCCGGAAGTCATGGCCGAGGTCTCGCGCGGCACCAGCATCCCCATCGCCACCGGCGAGCGGCTAACGACGAAATTCGAATTTGCTCGCGTCATTGAAATCCGCGCCGCCACCATCCTGCAGCCGGATTTGGGGCGCTCGGGCGGCATCCTGGAAACCAAGAAGATCGCGGCCATGGCGGAGGCCTACCACATCCAGATCGCGCCGCATTGCTATTGCGGCCCGATCGTCGGCGCGGCCAACATCCAGCTTGCCACCACCCTGCCCAATTTCCTCATCCTGGAATCCCTCAAGCAATGGGACGGATTCCACGAAACCCTGCTCAAAAAGAAAATCGAGTGGCAGGACGGCTACGTCATTCCGTCGAAGGAGCCCGGCATCGGCGTCGAGCTGAATGAATCGGTCTGCGAGGCGCATCGCTATGACGGAAAACTGCTTCACTTGGAAATGGCGCCGCAAGCGGTTTTTTCCTGACTGATTACACTTCACGAGGCCGCTGTCAGGCTTCGCACCATGCTTGCCGGGCAAATTACCCAATGGCTTCAAAGCATAAGCCAACGGTCGACGCAGACATGCCGGAGCGGGGGCTTGTTGGCATGCGCGTTGGCGGCTACAAAGTATTAACCACAGAACAAAGCATAGATTTGATTGACTAGGAAGTTTACTGCTAGCAACGGATTTCCGGTGGCATTACCCCGGCTAAATGGCCGTTTACTATACGAAAAGCCGCGCCTAAAGCCCTATTCCAAACCTTAAAAAAGGATGTATGATTTATTAACAATCAGTAAACGGCGGCAATCGCTTATGGCTTATGAGTAGAAGGGGTAGTAGGTATGAATCTCACGAACATTCTCTCGCGACGTGATCCATTGAAAAGGGCATTTGTTACCCTGGAGGATGGCATGTCGGATGTTCTGAAGGAAGAGTTCATGCTGCCCCCCGAAGGCTCTCCAGTAGTGGAAGAGTCCGCCCAGCCGGAAATGCAGGCGGAAAACCTTGAACAGGTCCCCGTCGTTGAAGAACTGCCAGCAGCCCCCGAATTTGAACAGCCGGTTGAGGAGCCGGTCGAGCGCTTCACTGCACATGCACAACAGCGTCTTGCCGGATATGCTTCCTATGAGGAAGCACGCACCCGCTCACAGGACGATTTGAACCGCATCAGCGAAGCGCTGTCGGGCATTCTCACCTCACAGCACATGAACCGCGAGTTCCTCAACGACATCTATGCCGACATCCATCGCGCAAACGAACTGGAAATCGCCAACGTCGCCTTTGCCGTCGAGAACCGCCGCATGACGGATCGTCTCGACAAGCTGGAGAAACTGCGGGCACGCTACGATCAACTGGTCGAGGTTCTGAAACGCCGCGAGCAGAAGCTGCTCGGCGAAGCCGAGGCCGCACGCGAGACGCTGGCTGCGCTGCGGCTTGAAGTGGTCGAGACCCGCAACACTATCTCGCGCAATGAATCCCTGCACGGTGAATTGCAGAGCGCGCTTGCCGCCCGCAGCAATGAAGCGGAACGGTTCATGCGCGAGGTGGAAATCCTGCGCGAAAAAAACGCCAGCCTGTCGGTCGAGCTCGATCTGGTCCAGAAGAAGCACTCCGATGCGCGCCGCCGCGCCGAGGAACTGACCTCCCTCCACGCCACCGATTCCGCCCGCCTTGCCGATGTCATGGCGCGGCTGGTCGCCGAGGAAAGCGAAAGCACGCGGCTTCAAAAGCAGAACGACGCGCTCGATGCGAAGCTTGTCGAAGCCAACGAAAACGCGTCGCGGTTCTCCTCCGAGCTCCTCGAGCGCGACAAACGCCATCAGAGCGAGAACCAGGCGCTTCGCGCCGAGGTGCAGAACCTCAACCTGCGGCTCCAGGCTGCAATGAACGAGCAGCGTGACGCCGTCGCCGATCTCACCAGCCTGCGTTCGAAGCTGAGCGAGACGGAATCCGAAAAGCACGTGCTCGAAAAGAAGTTCGCGGCGGTCTTCAGTGAACTCGAGCTGGTTCAGCGGCAGTATACGCAGGCTGAGGCTGCGGCCGGCGACACCAGCGACTTCGACCAGCAACGCCGGCAGATGCAAGCCGAGATCGCCGAGTTGCGGTCAACGGTCGATCAGCTTCGGCAGTACGAGACGCTTTACAACACCGCGAAATCGCGCAGCCGAAACAAGGCCGAAATCGCCCAAGGTTTCTCGGTCACCGGCGGTAAGATCGTGCCGGAATTCACCACGCCTAAACAGGCTCGCGCCTCGTAAGCGATTTGGTGAATGTCGGTATCGATACGGCAACGCTTCTTCCGTTCTCACGGGGTGAAGAAGCCGGCTGGCGGATGAGGGCAGTACGAACGGCGCCTGCTCCAGTCAATCCGCCCTTGAAAAGCCGTTCGTTCGTCCTGCGGCATTCGCGAGCAGGAACAGCGACACAACCGCGATCACGGCAAAGCCGCTGGAATATAGCGGCGGCACCGGCAGACCCACTGCCGTGTTCATCAGGCAGGCACCCACCACGCCGACACCGTAAGCTCCGGCGAACACCAGGGACAGCCTTGCGCGCGACGTATCGTTGCGAGACAGCAGGAACGCGACGGCGATCGTGAACAGCATCGCCGCGATCAGCCGCGACGACAGAGGGTCCTTCGGCCAGTTAAAGACCAACGGGTAGTTGGTCGTTGGCGCGGCAAACAGCGCAACGCCCCACACCCCCAGCACAATGCCTGCTATGAGCAGCCATGACTGCACCGGCAGACGCGGTGCGATGGGCGCGCCCTCACCCGCCCGTCGCGCCAACGCCGACAGCGATCCGACCGACAGGACAATGACGACGGCGAAGAACCCGTAGGTGACCGGCGCAAGGAAGTTAAGCCGGTCGAGGTGCAACACCACCATCACCAGCGCCATCGGCACCAGATAGACGGCGATCAGCGTCAGATAGAGCCGCGTCCGAGATTTACTCGGCCTTTCGAGCACCACGATCCCGGCCAGCCCGAACGCGAACGCAGCAGCGGCAAGCATGCGAGAGGCAACCGGCGGTAGGTCCCAGGCGAAGCTCGGCTGCAAGTCGAGCCACCAGAAAGGCGCGCCCAGCAGGCCGCCGATCGCCGTGGAAATCAGCACGAACTTCGCTATCGGACTTTCCCCCGTCGGCCCCAGGTCGCGGTTGCCCCACCGGCGAAAACCGGCTGCAAGGCAGACAAGCAGAAGCGCGACTGCGATCACGAACCACGCGCCATCAGACATGCTGTTTTCCCTCCGCAAATGTGCCTAGAGCACTTCATCATTTTACAGAATCGATTAACCGCTCTGACTTCTTGTTTTGCCGCGTTTCCGAACCGGAAAACCGCTGCGCACTTTTCCTGGAAACGCTCTAAGGATTGCAGGATTGCGGGAATGCGCAAGCGCCGACTGAAGCCGTGCGCCGAAGCCGGGATAACGCTCGATATCAATCAGCTTTCGAACTTGATTGGGCCAGCATCGGGCCGCGCTTAACGCGCGTAAAGTTTCGTGTCATGTGTTGCGCCGCACAATCCTGTGCGTCGAGATATGCCCTTGTCCGCTTTTGTTGAAACGATCGGCGCGATCGCTGCCGTCATCACCACGCTTGGATGGCTGCCTCAGGTCGCCAAAGTGTTCCGTCGCGCAGGGCCGAAGACATCTCACTGTTTGCCAATCTGGCGATTGGCGCCGGCGTCTTCCTCTGGTTCATCTATGGCCTGATGCTCGGCTCTTGGCCGATCATGCTCGCCAACGGCATCACATTCGTGCTGATCGCCGCGTTGCTTGCGTTGAAGCTTTATTTTGAGCGCGGACTGGCGACGCCGGCATCATCCTAATCGATCTCGGCACCGATCAGTCCGGCTTTCAGGTCTTACCCGGCGCGGTTTCTGACCCGCTACCGATCTGGCGCACCAGCGACGCTGTCGCGATCAGCGATGCCATGTCGGCGATGATCGGCTCGATGTGCGCCTTGTAGTCGAGTGGCACCGAAATGGCCGGCAATTCGAAGAAGTTCTTCGGCGTCGGTAGCAACAGGAAGCCATCGTCGCCGCGCAGCGCGATACGCGCCGGCTCGCCGGGCCAGCTTTCCGCCAGCCATTGCAGCGCCTGCGCCATGCGGCCGCGCACCAGCGGCTGCGCTGCCTCGGTGTTGTCGGTCTGGAACTCGTATTTTTCGTCGATCTCCGGCACGCCGCTCGCGATTTCATGGATCGAGCGGCCGAAGAGGTCGCGGAAGAACGATACGACCTGATTTTCCTTGCGCGTTGCGACGAGCGTTCCCGGAAACGACGTTTCCGTCTGGAACGCGACGACCACCCCATGGAAACAGGTAACGTCCGATTTGCTCATGCCCTGCTTGAGCGTGGCTTCATACAGCTCGAACGGAAAACCGCCATAGGTGCCCGAAACGACGTCGTCGAACGTCTGCTTGTCGAAAGGACCGACGATTTCCTTCGGAAGCCGATCGAAAAACTCCGGTGTGATGCCCTTGCCGTATCGCAAATTCTCGATGAAGCCGAAGACGATCGGCAGGATGTTCGAGCGAAAAGATTGCTGAAACGCGCGCGCCGGCTTCACCGCGCGCGAATAGATGTAGGTCAGGAACCCAAATCCGATCACATAGAGGAAAATGTGCGGAGCAGACGTCCATTGCTCGTTGACGTCGGCAACACCATTGAACGCAAGCGCCAGGCCGATGATGAGCGCAACGAACAAGCCCAGGAAGACCGGCACCCGCCACATCACCTGCCTGTGCGCCGAGACGCGCTTCTGCTCGTAATCGGCAATCTGCTGGCGGATCGCCGCGATAACCTTCTCGTCCGGCAGGAATTCGTTTGCTTGCATCGATCTCCCCTGGTTTCCACACATTTGCGGCGAACAGGCCCCGCATTGCAAGCGGGCGGCGTTGGGAATGCCATGGCCAGCCGCGATGCGATCCACCAGCTTTTGCCGCCAGCCTCCGCAATGAGCGCCGTGCGATCGTATTCGGCAGGCAGCGCGGGCGCATCAATACAGCGCTCGAAATGCAAAAAACGCTTCTGCACAATGCGTTTTTCGGAAACGAATACCGGGATTGCGCTGGTTGCAAAATTCCCTTGGGCATACTCCGGAAATTGCACCTTCAGGCTTGAAATCAAGGCAGCTAACTGCAATCCTGCGACAAATAAGTGTCGGCCTATACTTAGGGTTTGACCGAATCAAGAAAATACAATGTAACTTTTACCATTACTTACCAGCAGTGCAGTGCCGTTAGTGCATTCGGGGGAAGTGGCCCACGATTCCCTGATCCACATCGATAGAGATGATTTTCCCGGTTGTTCAAGCCGCGGGGGAAGTCGATGGCATCCTCAAGTCTCGCCTGTCTGAGGCATCTTCTATCGCGGGCCGCAACGCGCACGCGCTGTCTTGCTATCGCGGTGACGACAGTTGGCGTGCTTTCCGCCTGTCAGGGCTCCGGCTATCTGGAAAACGGCATCGGCGCCCAACTCCCCGCAGTCGACATGGCTCAATCGACCGCTCTGCAGAACCAGTACTTCCAATATCTCTGCAAGCAGGTCGGGTACAACAACTGCTCGACGTTGCCGACTATCGATCAGCCAATGTGGACCCTGATCGTCCGCCAGGGGATGAACGATATCGATCGCCGCTGCGATGCCTATCTCCAATGGCTGGACAACAAGAAGCGCTCCAAAGGACCGTTGATCGCCCAGTCAAATGCTGTGTCGGCTACCACGCAGGCCATCATTCAGATCGTCAGTCCGGGAAGTGCCGCAATTTCGATTGTCGGCCTGGCTTTTGGGCTGCTCAACCAGAGCATCGAGAACTACCACTCCCGCCTGCTGTTGGAGATCGAGTCATCCACCATCAATTCCGTGGTCCTGCGGGCTCGCCATGATTTCCGGATGGCGGTCCAGAACAAGGCGTTCTCCAACCGGCCGGATGCCGAATATGCACTGCGCGAATATCTGAAACGCTGCCTGCCCTTTGCGATCGAAACCCAGATCAACGATCTGTCGACATTGGGCTCGCGCGGCATTGCGGCTTCGAACGACAACACGATTTTCCAGGCTCCGGCGCTTGGCGAACAACTGGTGAGAGATTTGCCGGATTCATCGAGAGACAAACTCCGGCGCACAGAGCCAAAGCCATCGGGTGGGGGCGGTTCATCCGCCGCATAAGTCGACACCGGTGCAAAAACCGAGATTGAAAAGGAATACACATCGACCGGCGTCGAAACTCTTCAGGGAAAGCTTTGCGTCTCCGAGTCCGGTACGTTCGACAAGTCCACGCGTGCGGCGATTTCAACCATGGAAGAGGTCTTGCGGCTGCCCTCGCAAAACGGCCTGATCGATACGGCCACCGAGCGCGATATCATCTCGGACGAACCAAACGGCTGCTCCAGTTTGAGTTCGGGAGCAGCGAACACGTTCGAGAAGTTCCGTTTCCGCCGCGACGGCAACTTCAGCAGCGAGCAGAAGGTCAGGCAGTTTCAGACCGCCCTCTACACATGTGTCGGAGATATCGAGACCGCCAAAATGAAAACGTTTGAACGCAAGCCCACCCTGGAGGCATTCACTACCGGAAAGCTTGATGACACCACGCGAAGAGCAATCACGTTCTCCGCTTCGGAGCTGATTGTCGATGCAGGCGCCGGATCCAGGAACGCGGGTGTCCTGTCCGGCAATCTGACCAGCGCGATAGAGGCATGTCAATTCTGACCGGGAATTCAGCTCCGTAACGTAGGAGAATGAATTATGGCAGACGTTTTTCAGGTACCATTCAACGTGCCCCTTCGCGCGGAACCGCGCAATTCGTCCGGCTTCACGGTTCCGAAGATCGAAGTCGATCCCAGCGACAAGCTTGAGATCGTGGGAACGGATATTCCCGATCCGGTTCTTCCCACAAAGAAATGGGTGAAGGTGAAATGTGCGAAGGGCGAGGGATTCCTCGATCGCAAGTTGCTTACATCGTTTGCCGCGCTCCCGCCCAGGCCCGACGATGACCTTCCAATCGAGTTGCGGCGTGCGATCGAATTGGAGGTTCTGGCCAAGCTTTGTTTTGAGAACGCTCTGCTTTTCGGATCGAATTCCGCGTTCATCCTGGCGCTGGCTTTCAGCGCTACGGGCTCTGAATGGACGCCGACAACGGCAAAAGCCACCGACAAGGGCGACCGCTTCGGAATTTTCGGATTGACGCGAAAACAGTGGGATGCGGCGCTGGCAAACCCCAACGCGCCGGCCGGTATCGATCCCGGCAACATTCAAAGCAGCCGCTCGCAATGCGAAATTGCCACGTTCATCACAGGCGTTGATTGGACCGCTCTTGCCGATGCGATACCCGAAGGCGTCAAGGCGATCGACCTCTACCTCGCGTTCCTGGTCGGCGCGGATATCGCGAGAAAGATCTTGCTCGCCCCCGACGACAAGGCGCTTTCCGCAGTGCTTAGCGCCAACGAAACAGAGCCCGCGTTGGCCGCACTGAAATTCGCAGCGCCGCAAATCGAGATGGCGACTTCGAAAAAGGCAGTCATCGACCATCTCGTCGAAAAGTTCGACGTCGCTCTCGAATTCGTCAGGGCGTTTGCAGAAACGCTGGTTGCAGTGGATCTCCCGGGGACACAAGACGTCATCGTCAAGACCGAAGACGATATCGCGTCCGAAGAGGAGGCCGAGGGTACCGACGAAACGCTTGAACCCGGCGTGGTGGTCGGCCCGGTGATTGTCGATCCTCCCGAAGATCAACACGCCGACAGCTCCCTGCTGATTTCGGAAGCCCATCTGATCGCCATGTGGAGGCGTTCGCTTTTCCCGATCGACGGGCGCGGCATCATTATCTTCGGTCTGCGAGGTTGCCTGCCGGTCGACGCTTCGGGCACCGATTTCGCAAAGTCCCACAAGGTCAACTTGCAGAACATCGACTACCGCAAGATGCGCTGCACGTTCGGTCAATGGCGCCCCGGCGGGGGATTCGCGCTGTTCCCTGGCTCAACCGTTCCGCAAGCGCCGCTCGTCGAGGAAGCCCTTCGGAAGAGAGGCGCCGGCGTCAATCAGTTGGGACGCGGCCGGTATCGAAACTATTTTCCCGGCTGGCACAAGCGGAGGGAGGGAAAGAGCGGCCATTGGGCCCTCATTCAGGATTCCGACACGACGTTTCAGCGGACAGCGGACGATATGGACTACGACGCCGAGGATCGCTGGGACGTCGGGCGCCCAGGCGACAATATCCATTGTGCCTTCAACAGCACCGACGGCAACATTATGAACGACCCGTTTTCCAGCGCCGGCTGCCAGGTCGTCGCGGGTTCGGTGATCAAGGGCAAGCGCGGAAGCGAAAGCGGACCATGGAAGAAATTCATCGCGCCCTTCCTTCCCGACAACCGCCAGACTGGCATCGAATATGTGCTGTTCGATGCGCGCGAGTTGCAGCAGATGATCCTGACGAAAATGGCGGGAAAGACCGTCGTCTTGCGCATGGGTTCGGAAGGCCCTTTGGTCAAAAAGCTGCAGACGCGTCTGACCCAACTCCTGGGAGTACAAATAAAGCTGGATGGTAAATTCGGCGCCCAAACGTTCCGCGCGATCATAGATTTCCAGCAACGGAATTTTGGAAGGAATGCCGACGATGGAATCGTCGGACCGGAAACCGCGGACAAATTGGGGGTAACTCTCCCGGCCTTTGACTTTGACAGGGCTATTTCGGGCATCTCGGACGCTACACTGTCTACCGATACCGGCGCGACCCTCGGTGCCTCAACCGCTGGCGTCTCGGCGCGTGGTGCGACAACCGGGCAGACCTTGGTGCAGGGAACTCTTTTCTCGCGCGACCTGTTCGAGCGGTTCTGCAGACCGCCAGCTTCCGGCGAAAAGCGAAGAATCTACGATTCCTACGTCAATTTCTTCACATCGGCAGCCTGCCAGGAAATGCTCAGACGTTTCCGGATCAGCGACACCAAGAACCGCCTCGCGCACTTCTTCGCTCAGGCCGCGCATGAAACCGGCGGGTTCACCTTGGTAAGGGAGTCGCTTTTCTACACTACGGTGGGCGCGGTCAGGAAAGCGTGGAAGGAACGATCGAGCGTCGTATCCGACAGCTTCATCCGCAGTAACCTGCTGAAGAACGAAGTGGCTCTCGGGAAATGGGCCTATAACGGCCGCATGGGCAATAGGGAGGATACGACCGACGGGTTCGACTACCGTGGCGGTGGTACCTTCCAGACGACCGGCCGCGCGGCCTATCGCGACAAAGGTCGGCTTGCCGGCGTCGATCTTGAAGGAGACCCCTCCCTCATCGAGAAGCCCGAGATTTCGATGCTGGCGGCATGCGCGGAGTGGGATTCCTTCAACGGCAACGGACTGGCCGACGCCGACAAGATCAGGAAGATTTCCCGCGCCATCAACCGGGGCAACGCTAACTCGACCTCCGAAGCAAATGGCGAAAGCGACCGCATCGAACTGTTCGAGAAACTCCGCCGGTTACTGTGAAAGGAGATAGGCTCCGCGCGGTCAAGAATTGCAGGCGCTCCTGACACCTTCCTGTCAGCAGCCGGCCATGGCGTCACGGCCGGGGCAAATCGGGTGCTTTTCATTTGGCTGGACTCTCCCTAGATTTTAGGCATGGCCAAATCTCCCGAAAAGAAGTCACCGGCGGCGAAGGACGACGGTTATCGCAAGCGCGGCAACCCGCTGACCGACTATCTCGATGCCTCCGAACCGCTGCGGTCAGGCGGCTTCGGCGAAGCGCCGCAGGCTGAACTGACCGGCGCGCCACTGACCGGTTCGGTTTCCGACTGGGCTGCACGGATCGAGAGGGAAGCCGAACAGAACCACCGCTTTTCCTCTCCCTCTGATGGGGGAGGTCGCGCCAAAGGCGCGGGTGGGGGTGAAAGGGTCTCGTCGACCCCCACCCCGGCGCTGCGCGCCGACCCTCCCCACAAGGGGGAGGGTAAAGCTCCCAAGCGTATCCCCGAACGCTCCTCCGCCCCAACCAAGACCGCGCGCGGCACGTCGATGGGCGGTGCGGCGACGGCTCGCGAGCGCGCCGCGGCCGGCCTCAATCCCATCCCCGGGCTAGACATCAGCCTTGAGGACGCGGAGTTGATGCCAAAGGCTGGCGTTACTGCCACGGTGCAGGCGCTCTCGGCGCTGATCGAGAGCGGCAATCCGCTGCACAAGAACGGCCAGATATGGACGCCGCACCGCCCTGCCCGGCCGGAAAAGTCCGAAGGCGGCGTTACCATCCGCATGGAATCCGACTTCGAGCCGGCGGGCGACCAACCGACGGCAATCAAGGATCTTATCGAAGGGGTCGATTCCGCTGAACGTACGCAGGTCCTGCTCGGCGTAACCGGCTCCGGAAAGACATTCACCATGGCTAAGGTGATTGAGGAGACGCAGCGTCCGGCGCTCATCCTCGCGCCCAACAAGACGCTCGCCGCGCAGCTTTATTCCGAGTTCAAGAAATTCTTCCCGGACAACGCGGTCGAGTATTTCGTCTCCTACTACGACTACTACCAGCCGGAGGCGTACGTCCCGCGCACAGACACCTATATCGAGAAGGAATCCTCGATCAACGAACAGATCGACCGGATGCGCCACTCGGCGACGCGCTCGCTGCTGGAACGCGACGACGTCATCATCGTCGCCTCAGTGTCCTGCATCTACGGTATCGGCTCGGTCGAAACCTACACGGCGATGACCTTCCAGATGACGGTCGGCGACCGCATCGACCAGCGCCAGTTGCTTGCCGACCTCGTTGCCCAGCAATACAAGCGCCAGGACGTCAACTTCGTGCGTGGCTCGTTCCGGGTGCGCGGCGACACGATCGAACTGTTCCCGGCCCACCTCGATGATCGCGCCTGGCGCGTTTCTTTGTTCGGCGACGAAATCGAGGCGATCACCGAGTTCGATCCGCTCACCGGCGCGAAGACCGGCGACCTCAAGAGCGTCAAGATCTACGCCAACTCGCACTATGTGACGCCGCGCCCAACGTTGAATCAAGCCATCAAGTCCATCAAGGAAGAATTGCAGCATCGCCTGCAAGAGCTTGAAAAGGCTGGTCGCCTGCTGGAGGCCCAGCGGCTGGAGCAGCGCACCCGCTTCGACCTTGAGATGTTGGAAGCCACCGGCTCCTGCGCCGGCATCGAGAATTATTCGCGCTATCTGACCGGCCGCGCGCCCGGCGATCCGCCGCCTACCTTGTTCGAATACGTGCCTGACAATGCGCTGGTGTTCATCGACGAAAGCCACGTCACAGTGCCGCAGATCGGCGGTATGTATCGCGGCGACTTCCGCCGCAAGGCGACGCTGGCCGAGTACGGCTTCCGCTTGCCGTCGTGCATGGACAACCGGCCGCTTCGGTTCGAGGAGTGGGACGCCATGCGGCCGCTTTCCGTCGCCGTGTCGGCGACGCCGGGCGGCTGGGAGATGGAGCAGGCCGGCGGCGTCTTTGCCGAACAGGTTATTCGCCCGACCGGGCTGATCGATCCGCCGGTCGAGGTCCGTCCGGCCAAGACCCAGGTCGACGATGTCGTCGGCGAGATCCAGGAAACCACCGCCAAGGGCTATCGCACGCTGGTAACCGTGTTGACCAAGCGCATGGCCGAGGACCTGACGGAATATCTGCATGAGCGCGGTGTACGCGTTCGCTACATGCACTCCGACATCGATACGCTGGAGCGCATCGAGATTCTTCGCGATTTGCGCCTCGGCGCCTTCGATGTTCTGGTCGGCATCAACCTGCTGCGCGAAGGCCTCGACATTCCGGAGTGCGGTTTCGTCGCCATTCTCGACGCCGACAAGGAGGGTTTCCTCCGCTCCGAAACGTCGCTGATCCAGACGATCGGCCGCGCGGCCAGAAACGTCGATGGCAAGGTCATCCTATACGCCGACAACATCACCGGTTCGATGGAACGCGCGATGGCCGAGACGGCGCGACGCCGCGAAAAGCAGATGGCATGGAACGAGGCCAATGGCATCACCCCGGAAAGCGTCAAGTCGCGCATCGCCGACATTCTCGATTCCGTCTACGAGAAAGACCACGTCCGCGCGGACATCTCGCAGTTCACCGACAATGCGGGTGCAATGATAGGTAACAACCTCAAGGCCCACCTAGAAGCGCTGGAAAAGCAGATGCGCGATGCCGCCGCTGACCTCGATTTCGAGCGCGCCGCCCGGCTGCGTGACGAGATCAAGCGGCTGCGCGAGATGGAGTTGGCGATTTCCGACGATCCGCTGGCCAAATACGCCGATATGGAAAGCCCGGTCTCGGGCCGCGAGAAGGGCAAGCACAACAAGGGTCGCGCTCTGCATAAGGCCGTGGATGACGGCGAAGCCGGTGCTTCACTGTTCCGTAAGCCCAATCTTGGCGAGATGGGCGCCGATGGTGCAGTGCCGATCAAGAAACCGCTGTTCCAAAAGCCGTCGCTGGACAATATGGGACCCGGCACCGACATGCCAACGCCGGCAGGCGCCGTCTCCCGTTCCCTTTTCAAGAAGCAGAGCGCCTCAGAAGCGCATGGCGCCGACTATGGGACGCCCGATGATGGCGGCAAATCATTGTTCCGCAAGAACAGCCTGGACGAAATGACGGTTCGCCGCACCGAGAAGCCGACTGACGGCGTTAAGCCGATCAGGCGGGAAAAGGCTGGCATTGGCTCCTACGAGGATCCTCGTGATGCTCGCAACCAAGGCAGGCGATCAAAGAAGAGTGGCCGGCCCGGACACTAAACGCCGATGGCCTGGATGCAATCAAGCTCAAACAAAATCATTTTATTGATTTTCACCCCCGGACCGAAGCCGCTCCTTGCGCTGCCGCTCTTCGCCTGCCAATAGTCGAGCGATGGAATCAGCCAGCGCGCCGCCTGCCACTCCTACCGGGCCGGCTTGGCCGAAAATCCTCGCCGCCTATGCAAGGCCGCATCGCGGCCGCAGCGCGGTGGAATTGGCAATCACTGTCGTCCCGTTTGCGTGCCTTTGGGCGCTTACATGGGCCGCTGTGCACTATGGATATTGGATCGGCCTGCTTCTGATCATACCCGCCGCCGGCTTCCTGCTGCGGCTCTTCATGATCCAGCACGATTGCGGGCACCGCTCCTTCTTCGCACATCGGCAGAGCGACGACTGGACAGGTCGTGTCATCGGCGTCCTGACGCTGACGCCCTACGACTATTGGCGACGCGCCCATGCCGAGCATCATGCTTCGGCGGGCAACCTCGACCGGCGCGGCATTGGCGACATCACCACGCTGACTATTGCCGAATACCGCGCTCTGTCGCGCTGGGGCAGGCTCGGCTATCGCCTCTACCGGCATCCGATCGTCATGTTTGGCATCGGCCCGATCTACCTGTTCCTGTTCAAGCAGCGGCTGCCGTTCGGCATGATGCGGCTCGGCGCCGAGCCCTGGGTCTCGACCATGCTGACCAACGCCGGCGTCGCCATTGGCGCGGGCCTGCTGATCTGGCTGGTAGGTCTGTGGCCGTTTCTTGTCGTCCATCTCCCGATTGTCATCATCGCCGGCGCAGCGGGCATCTGGCTATTCTACGTTCAGCACCAGTTCGAGGACACCCATTGGGACCACGATCCCAGCTGGAAGTTTCAGGACGCGGCGTTGCATGGATCGTCGCATTATGACCTGCCAGGCGTGCTGCGCTGGCTCACCGGGAATATCGGCGTACACCACGTCCACCATCTGTCGAGCCGCGTGCCCTATTATCGGCTGCCTGAGGTGCTGCGCGACCATCCGGAACTGCGTGGGGTTGGCCGCATCACGATGCTGCACAGCCTTCGGTGCGTAAAACTTGTTTTGTGGTCGGAAAGCCGGCGCAAACTGGTATCGTTCCGCGAAGCCAGGGTCGCGGAACTGAGCGGAGCGCTCTAAGCGGTTTCTTGAAAACCTCAGGCTCCGACGGCATCCAATCCGGCATTGACCAGATTGAGAGGCAGACGGCGGCCATCGCGCCACGTCGACGTGATGCCGGAAGCGATGCGTTCGCGGCGCGCGTCGGCGCGAAGGACAAGTCCAAGTTCGGAGCAGACCGCTTCAACGGCGCGCTCGATCTCCGCGCGTTCGAATGGGTCAAGCGCCAAGTCCCGCTCGGCTGGATGCTGGCCTATCGATCCGATCCCGTAACGTACCATGGCCGAGCTCCTTCCGCACAGTTCGGCGCCGCCTTCCCTCAGGCCGCTCTTACGGCGACCTTCCCTTAAGGGAACCCTGTGATTCGGATTTCTCAAAGACCTTACGTATCACTTTTTATATCAATGGTAATTTTCCGTGAATCAAACTCGATAATTTACAGGCTTGCGCACTTGCTCCATCAGGCAGAGACGGTTCGAATGCCTGGGATGAGAGATCGATGAACAGCAAAAAGAACGCCGCGGTGCACTTTGGCGGGTCGCGCGAATGGACAGATGAAGCGGTCGCCCGCATCGAGGCCGACACACGCCGATCCGCCGACACCCATCTGTGGAAGCTCGCTTTGCCCGCTCTCGACGGGATCGACATTTATCTCAAGGATGAATCGACCCATCCGAGCGGCAGCCTGAAGCATCGGCTTGCCCGCTCCCTGTTCCTCTACGCGCTGTGCAATGGTCTCGTCCGTGAAGGTACCGCCGTGATTGAGGCCTCGTCCGGATCGACAGCGGTCTCCGAAGCCTATTTCGCCCGCATGATCGGCGTGCCCTTCTATGCGGTCATGCCCCGCTCCACGTCGCCCGAAAAGATTGCCGCGATCGAGCATCACGGCGGCAACTGCCATTTCGTCGATGACGGCCGGCGACTCTATGCCGAAGCGACCGAACTCGCGCGCACGCTCGGCGGCCACTACATCGATCAGTTCACCTACGCCGAGCGGGCGACCGACTGGCGCGGCAACAACAACATTGCAGAGTCGATCTTCGAGCAGATGCGCGGCGAGCGACATCCCATTCCGAACTGGGTCGTGATGAGCGCCGGCACCGGCGGCACCACCGCCACCATCGGCCGCTATATCCGGTACAAACGCCATGCCACGCGCCTTTCCGTGGTCGATGTGGAGCACTCCGCGTTCTTTGACGGCTACGCGTCAGGCAACCCCGATTGCCGATGCGAAACGGCCACCCGCATCGAGGGCATCGGCCGCCCACGCGTCGAGCCGTCCTTCGTGCCCGGCGTCATCGACCACATGGCACGCATTCCCGATGCGGTTTCGCTCGCGGCCATGCGCGTGCTGTCGCGGCATTTGGGCCGTCGCGTCGGCGGTTCGACCGGCACCAACTTTGCGGGAGTTTGCCTGAAGGCGAGCCAGATGCGGCAAGCGGGGCAGTTCGGTTCGATCGTGTCGCTGATTTGCGATTCCGGCGAGCGCTACGTCAACACCTATCACTCCGACGAATGGCTGTTGGCGAACGGGCTGAGCAATCCCTCCCATGAGCGATCGTTCGAGCGCTTCCTGGCTGGCGAGGCGTTCGATCTGCAGTTCGAGGAATGTCCGCCCTGAAGGGAAGATCCTTGGTCGACGCTGCGGTCACGCACGCGGCACTTCGACGACCTTCCTGTAGAGGTGCCATGTCGCGTGGCCCAACACAGGAATGACGATGATCAGCCCGGCGAACACCGGGATCGACCCGAGGGCGAGCAGCGCCGCAACGATCAGCCCCCAGCCGGCCATCGCCACCGGGTTTGCCGCCACGGCGCGGAAGGAGGTGACGACGGCCTCATAGGCGCCAGCATCGCGGTCGAGCAGCAATGGAAACGCCACTACCGTCGTGCACAGCACCAGCGCGGCAAAGACAAAGCCGACCAGACCGCCGATAATGATGAGCTGCCATCCCTGCGAGGTCGTCAGCACATTCGAGATGAAGCTGCTCAGCGACGCAGGCGCCACGTCGCCATAGATCGATATGTAGACAGCCCGCGCGGCCAGCAGCCAGGCGATGAACATCGCAAACAGGAAGATACCGACAGCCGCGATTGCCGGGATCGCCGGCGAGTGGCGCACGTCGAAAGCGTGCCGCCACGACGTGTCCAGCCCCGCCTCGCGCCGCCTGCTAATCTCATAGAGACCGATGCCGGCAAACGGGCCGATCAGAGCGAAGCCCGACATCAGAGGAAACAGCATCGGCAAAGCGCCATTGCCGGACGTCCAGGCGGCAAGCACGACGCCAACCAGCGGATAAATGATGCAGAGGAAGATCACATGCGACGGCTTGGCCATGAAGTCGTCGAAGCCGAGGCGCAGCGCGTCTATGAGGTCGGAAAAGCCTATCTTGCGGATCGTCGGGTGGACGATACTGCCATCCGCGCTCGCATAGACGTGAAAGTTTGCCATGGCCGTTCCTCCTGTCAGGTCGGATCGGTCGCGCACAGCGGGCCGTGTAAGGTCGGTCGGCCTCGTCGGACGCGACCTCTGCAAGGTGGACTATAGCGCAGCTCAACGATTTTTCCACGACTCAACGGGTTGGAAAGTGCGCAAAATCGAGGGAGCCTTACCCTCCGCCTTGGGGGAGGCGAGCACTCCGAACGAAGTGAAGAATTGCGAGATGGGTGGGTTCAGTGATCACCCTCTTGCCCCACCCTACGCCCGCGGCGCGACCCTCCCCACAAGGAGGAGGGAAAGTCCACTTACCCAAATCCCGGTATCGACACGCCCTTCGGCACGATCGCCATGACCTTGAACAGATTGCCCATCTGGTCAGGCCCAGCCAGTCGCTCAACGGCAGCGCTGATCAACTCGCGCTCAGCTTCGCCGGCAGCGGCACCTAGCCTCCCCGCCCGCTCCAGCAGTCCAAGCTCGAGCAGGAACGTGCACTGTGTCGCGCTGTGCACGTCCAGCCCCGCTGCGCGCGCCGCCGCCGCGAGTGCGGAAAAATCCACATGCGAGGTGAGGTCAGCTTCTCCGGGGCTTTCCAGCGCGTCCTCTGTCCTGTGCCTGCGCACCGCCTGCAACGTGTCGCCCAGCCCCCAGGCGAGCGCCCCGTAGTCGATGAACAGCCCTGCCCCGCCCTTCTCCGCAATCCGCTCGGCGATCGCCTGCATCAGCGCCGCGCGCGCCGGCGCCACCTCGAAAATCGCTCCGTCCGGCGCGGTATCCGCCTCAACCGGCAGCAGCGTCGCATCGAGCGAGCCAGCTCCGGCAACCAAGGCGAGGCGTCCGTCCTCGTCCAGTCCAACCATCCGCTCACGCCAGCCGCCGTTTGACTTCACATATTGACGGATCGGAATGGCGTCGAAGAACTCATTGCCGACGATCAGCAACGGTTCGTGCGGCAGTTCGTCGATGCTCGCATGCCAATCGAACCGGCCCATGCCCCGCAACGTGGTCGCCTGCACCTGGCGGAGCCTCTCACTGGTCTCGATCAGCTTGAAGCGCGCTAAACGCCGCAGCGCCGGCTCGACCTTGTCCAGCGTACGCGCAATGTCATTGGCGAGTGTTCCCCTGCCCGGTCCGATCTCGGCGATCAGCGGACGTGCCGGCTTGCCGAGCGCCCGCCAGGCACTTGCCAGCCAGACGCCGACAAGCTCGCCGAACATTTGGCTGATCTCTGGTGCGGTGGTGAAATCGCCGGCGCGTCCGAACGGGTCCCGGGACATGTAGTAGCCATGCGCCGGATCGGACAGGCAGAGCGCGAAATACTCCGAAACGCTGATCGGCCCACCCGCCGCGATCAGCGCGGCAACGCGCTCGCCAAGCGGCGTCATGCGGATCGTGGCGCGTCGGCAGGGCGCGCCGTCGCCATGGCCCACACGCCGGCAAGCACCATCGGTACCGACAGAACCATGCCCATGGTCAGCCAGCCGCCATGCAGGTAGCCAATCTGCCGGTCCGGCTCACGGAAGAACTCGACGAAGATACGCGCCAGCCCATACCCGGCAAGGAAAGCGCCGGCGACGAAGCCGGGGTCCTTGAGCTTGAGGAAGCCATGCGTGAGGATGCGCAGCAGGATGAACAGCACCACGCCTTCCAACATCGCCTCATAGAGTTGGCTCGGATGTCTTGCTTCCATTCCGGCGGGGCAAAAACCCTGATTGGCACTGGCAAGGCGTTCGTTGCAGAAAACCACAGCCCAGGAAACGTCGGTCGCTCGCCCCCACAATTCGGCGTTGACGAAGTTGGTGCAGCGCACCAGCCCGAATGCCACCGGCGCACCGGCGGCGATCACGTCAAACAGCGACCAGACGCGAATGCCGCGCGCCCGGGCGAAGAAAATCATCGCCACCGTCGTACCCAGGAAGCCGCCATGGAACGACATGCCGCCATCCCACACCTTGATGACGTCGATGAGGTTGGCGAGATAATGCGAAGGGTTGTAGAACAGCACGTAGCCGATACGCCCGCCTAGAATGATGCCGAGCACCGCCCAAGTGACAAAGTCGTCAATATCGATGGGCCGCATCGGCGGCTCGCCATGCCACAGGCGCGGGTTGGAAACCAGCCGCTTCGAATACCACCATCCGAACAGGATGCCGACGATATAGGCGACGCCGTACCAATGGATCGCCAGCGGACCGAGCCGCAGCAGAATCGGGTCGATGTCGGGAAAGGCGATCGCGGAAAGGGATATGACGTTGGCCAAGGGCGTCTCGAAGCAGGTGGGAAACGGCGCGGACCATGGTCCAGCCTTTGGGCGGGGTCAAGGCAGCAACTCTATGCATCCTTGCAAAGACGGGCCGGCGCGACTACCTCGAATGAAAATCGCGGAGGCTACAATGACGACGACCGGACCCAACCGCATCCTTGACGAATTCGCCAAGCTGATGACCGACGCCGCAGGCGCTGCGCAGGGTGTGCGCCGAGAGGTGGAAACCGCTTTCCGCTCGCAGGCCGAGAAGGTGCTGAACACCATGGATGTGGTGCAGCGCGAAGAGTTCGAAGCGGCCCGAGACATGGCTGTGAAGGCCCGCGCCGAGAACAAGGCGCTGACCGCGCGAATCGAAGCACTCGAGGCGAAGCTCGCGGCATTCACCGCCGGTGGAGGCAGCGCGCCGGGAAAAGACCCCCCTGATACGCCACAGAAGCCGGTGAAACGGGCTGGAAAAATCGATCCCCAAAAATAATTCGTTAATTCTTTCCACAGCCGATTCGCGGAAAAAGCGCTTTGCCGTGAATCGTTTACGCGCATTGGATGAATCTTTTTCAGAGCCACTTTCCACACCCCGATCGTCTTCCGGGCAAAAAGGGACTGGTCACGAGACTCGCGATCAATAGACTGAATTTGCTGCATGATTCGGGACGGGATCGGTAGCAGGCAGGCGAAGCCCCGGCTCGGTGTAGATGCGCCAGTATTTCCCTGTCGATGCAGTTTGAGCGTGTTCGCTTAAAGGCGGGCAATTGCGTGAGCCTTTAGGGGCACGCCAATATGGGCAGGACGGGCAACATGGAACTGGTCGAACTCGATATCGGACGCGACATCCATCCCGTCGACGTCATCGAACAAGTCGCGCACAACAACAACTGGGCGTTCGAGCGCACTGGCGACGACGAGATCGCAATCTCGGTTGTCGGCAGCTGGACCGACTATCATGTGTCGTTTTCCTGGATGGAGGATTTCGAGGCGCTGCATCTCGCCTGCGCTTTCGACATCAAGGTTCCGGAGGCTCGCACGCTTGAAGTCATGCGCCTCTTGTCGCTGATCAACGAGCAGCTGCTGTTCGGCCATTTCGACCTGTGGGAACAGGAAGGCGCAATCATGTTCCGCCAGTCGCTGCTGCTTGCAGGCGGCATGGAGCCGTCGAGCCAGCAGGTCGAGGTCCTGCTGTCGAGCGCGCTGGAGGCTTGCGAGGGTTACTTCCAGGCTTTCCAGTTCGTCGTCTGGTCCGGTACCTCGGCCAGGGATGCGCTTGCCGGCGTGCTGTTCGAAACGCAGGGCAACGCCTGATCCATGTTGGGCGGGCAAGTTAAGCGTGAGATTTCCTTCGCGGATTTCGACAAGATCGACATCCGCGCCGGCACCATCATCGAGGCCGAACCCTACCCGGAAGCCCGCAAGCCGGCGTTCAAGCTGAGGATCGATTTCGGACCTGAGATCGGCGTAAAGCGCTCATCGGCGCAGATCACCAAATACTATCAGCCCGAGACGCTCATCGGCCGGCAGGTGTTTGCCGTCGTCAATTTTCCGCCGCGTCAGATCGGGACGTTCATGTCGGAAGTGCTCACGCTGGGCTTTCCGGACGAGGAAGGCGCGGTGGTTCTCGGCGCCATCGAACGCAAGGTGCCGGACGGCGGAAGGCTGTTTTAGGGGTAGCGCGCTTTGCGGTGATGTTTTGGGCAACGCGCTAGTGCCCAGGCCTCTTCCAGTGCTTTTCAGCCGATTGGATGGTCGTTTCCGGATCCTGCTTGAGCTCGGCAACATCTTCCATGCCGGCGCCCACAGCCGGCCGTCAACGATTACCTTCGCTTCCGGGGTCGGGCGGCACGGTCTCTCCAAAGGTCATGCCAATCACACAGAACCCGCCGAAGCGTGGGGCGTATGCCTCCGGCCGTTTCGTAAACAAGTCGCAATGCCCCGCGTTGGCAAACCGCCACCGCGCACCCATCCAGGTGGTTTCGAACTTAGGACTTCCCGGGAGTGGTTTCCCCAGGGTGAAATAGCCAACCGTATCATAACCCCGGATCGCTATCTTCTCCGCGTCGGTGCTGAAGCGGCATCGGTGGAAGAGGCGATGGTCAGGCATTGGCTGGCGGCGCGCTGAGCAGTGGCGCGGCACGGAGAGGAACTGCCGGTGGATGAGCATTTCTTACATGCGTTATGAACTGATCGGCACAAGCCTGCCAGCTATAAGCCATCGCCTTTCGCCGAGCGACCTGGCCGTCGATGTTCAGCGCATCGATCGCTGCCTGCCCAAGATCGTTCGAGAGCACACCGCCGACACCATCGGCAAAGACATCCCCCGGCCCCGTGACATTGTAGGCCGCGACCGGCAGCCCGCTTGCCAGCGCCTCAAGCAGAACAATGCCAAATGTATCCGTACGGCTTGGAAAGACAAAGACATCGGACGACGCGTAAATATTGGCGAGGGCGACCCCTGTATGCACCCCGAGAAAGTTCACTTCGGGGTAGTGTGCTTCAAGCGTGGTGAGGGCGGGCCCGCTGCCGACAACGACCTTGCTGCCCGGCAGATCGAGGTCGAGAAACGCCGGCAAGTTCTTCTCAACCGCCACACGCCCGACATAGAGGAAGATCGGCCGGGGCAGGTCGAGTATCTTTTGACGATTGGGGCTGAACAATTCGGTATCCACGCCCCGCGTCCACTGGCGGACCTTGTCGAAACCGCGCTGCTTCAACTCGGCGGCCAGCGACGGTGCGGCGACCAGCGTGCCCGCGCCGGAATTGTGAAAACGGCGCAGCAGCGCATAGGTCCAGGCTTCGGGGATCGGCACCCGATCATGCACATATTCCGGAAAGCGGGTGTGATAGCTGGTGGTGAACGCCTCCCCGCGCGACAGGCAATAGCGCCGCGCCAGGATGCCGAGCGGCCCTTCCGTCGCGATATGGATATGATCCGGCTTGAACGCCTCGATGCGCGCGGCAATGCGCCTCGGCGTTGCGAGCGCCAGCCTTATGTCCGGATAGGACGGCATTGGAATGGTGCGGAAGCCTTCAGACGTCAGAAACGAGACATCCCTGCCCGTGGCCGCGAGACCGTCGGCCAAATGCTTGAGTGTGCGGACAACACCGTTGATCTGCGGGTGACAGGCGTCGGTGACGATCAGAATACGGCGGAAATCAACCTCGGCAATCGTCGCGGATGCCGAACCAGACACTGTCTCGGGCAAAGCAGCAGGTGTTTTCGAGGCAGGCAATCGCATGCCGCCTTGTCCGTAGATTCGATGACAGGAGAATGACCGCGAGTACCAAACTTAGGGCGCGTTCCCGTGCACGCTCTAAGCCGGAACCCTCACAATCACCCTCAACCCGCCCAAAGGACTGTCATCGAGCTCGATATCGCCGCCATGGCTGCGGGCGATGTCGCGGGCAATCGAAAGTCCGAGCCCGGTGCCGCTGGCGTCGAGGTTGCGGGCATTGTCGAGCCGCACGAACGGCTTGAACACCTCTTCACGCTTATCGGCAGGTATTCCCGGCCCGTCATCGTCGATCACAACGCGCAGCATGCCGCGCGTGTGCGTCGCCTTCACGTCGACATTCCGGGCATAACGGAAAGCGTTGCCGGTCAGGTTGGCGAGCAGGCGGCTGAAGGCGTTGGGCCGCACATGGATTTCCGGCGAACCCGCCAACGCGGTCGACAGCGTGCGCTTGCGCAGCTTCGCCTCGTCGCTCAGCTTGTTCAGATAGTCGCTGAGATCGAAGCGGCCGGGATCCTCCAGCGCCGCGCCACGCGCGAAGGCAAGATACCCCTCCAGCATGGCCTGCATGTCGTTCACGTCTTCGTTCAATGCCTCGATGTCCGGTTTCGAGCCACTCAGTGCCAGTTGCAGCTTGAAGCGCGTCAAGATGGTACGCAGGTCATGGCTGACGCCGGTAAGCATCGCCGTTCGCTGCTCGATTTGCCGCTCGATGCGCTCGCGCATCTGGATGAAGGCGAAGCCGGCGCGCCGTACCTCCTCCGCACCGCGCGGCCGGAAATCCGGCGGCATAGGCCGGCCTTTGCCGAAGCTCTCCGCCGCTTCCGCCAGCTGCGATATCGGCTTCACCTGATTGCGCAGGAAGGGAATGGCTATCGTCAGAAGCACCAGGGACGCACCAACCATCCAGACCAGGAAGATGTGCGAGTTCGACGCGTAGGCCTGATTGCGGGGCACGAACACCTGCAACACCTTGTCATCAAGCTGAACACGTACCTCGACGGTCGAACCGCTGGCTGTGTCGATCCAGAAAGGCCGGCTGATCTGATCCCTGATTTCGTGGGACAGGGTGTCGTCGAGAATGGAAAAATACGCCTGAGGCCGCAGCGGCGGCAACGGCTGCGGGGGCAGGAACTCCGCTCGCAGATCGAGCCGTTGCCTTGCGATTCTGACCAGATCGGAATAGTCGCCTTTGAGGCTCGGCGTTGTTTCGGCGAGGTCGATAATCGCCGAGATGTCACGCACCACCGCCGTCGACAGCCGGTCGGTCACCATCCGCCAATGGCGTTCCATGAAAACCAGGGTCACCACGGACTGCAGGAGGATCATCGGCGCGATTACGATGATCAGCGAGCGCGCATAGAGCCGCTTCGGCAGGAAATAGGAGATAGGCCGCCAGATGTACCACGCCCAGTACTTCTGAACGAGCCGCCACGCTCGCAGCGCACGGGCCTGCAAGCTAGGCTCCGATGTTCGATCGGCTTCCAAATCCGCCATTGGCTATTCCACAACTCACCGGTCTAGGGTCAGGACCCTCGCCCGGACGGCGTAGTCTAGAGCTTTGATGATCAAGAGGGAACCACGCAACATGACTAGCAGCGCGTCCAGGATGACCTAGGCTGAGATTGTCTCGCGCTGGGCGGTCATTTCTTTGCGGAATTCCACCTGTACGGCCTCGAAAAAGCGCAGCACTTCCTGGCGCGCGTCATCCATGCTGCGGCCCTGCCCCGTGAGATCCTGCAGCAACGCCTTGGCCTTCTTGCGCCAATAGGTGTTGGCATCGTCACCATTCAGCGCGGACAATTCCAAGGCCGCACGCCGCACCATCGTCACCCTCCGGTCGATCGGAAACACGATAAGTTTCGACGTCTGATTGTTCATTCCGCACCCCCCACCACAACGCGCAGCGAATCATCACATGCAGCGCCGCGAGATTGGGTTGTGGGTTCAAACAAATGCTTAACAGCGTAGTCGATTAATGACTAAGTGCCTCAATCGAACAGGCTCGAGACGGATTCTTCGGTCGCAGTACGCGATATCGCCTCGCCGATCAGATCGGCAATGGAAACGACGCGGACGTTGCGGGCGTCCATGACACTCTGCGTCGGCTGGATCGAGTCGGTGATCACCAGTTCCTGCAACTTCGAACCCGTGATGCGGGCAACCGCGCCACCCGACAAAACGCCGTGGGTGATATAGGCCGTCACGCTGCTGGCGCCCTGGTCGAGAAGCGCTTCGGCTGCGTTGCAGAGCGTGCCGCCCGAATCGACGATGTCGTCGAACAGCAGGCAATCCTTGCCACGCACATCGCCGATAATGTTCATGACTTCCGAATCGCCCGGTCGCTCGCGGCGTTTGTCGACAATGGCGAGTTGCGCGTCGAGTCGCTTGGCGAGAGCGCGGGCACGCACCACACCGCCGACGTCCGGCGACACAACGACAACATTGGCGAGCTGCTTGTATTTCGCCTTGATGTCGCGCGCCATCACCGGCACCGAGAACAGGTTGTCGGTCGGAATGTCGAAAAAGCCCTGGATCTGGCCGGCATGCAGGTCGAGTGTCAGCACACGGTAACAGCCGGCGCGGGTGATCATGTTTGCGACGAGCTTTGCAGAGATCGGCGTGCGTCCAGAGGCTCTGCGATCCTGCCTCGCGTAGCCGAAATAGGGCATGACCGCCGTAATGCGCCGCGCCGAAGAGCGCATAAACGCATCGATCATGATCAAAAGTTCCATCAGGTGGTCGTTGGTGGGAAAGGAAGTGGACTGGAGGATGAAGACATCCTCGCCGCGCACGTTCTCCTGAATCTCAACAAAGATTTCCTGATCCGCGAAGCGCCTGACCGTCGCTTTGCCTATGGGAATATTGAGGTAGCGGGCTACGCCTTCTGCCAGGATCCGGTTGGAGTTGCCCGCAAAAAGTTTCATGTTCCATTTCCGGTGGAATGAGTCAGCGGGCTTTTAGCCGCCTTCGTCGCCGTTGCAAAGTACAACGCCGCGATTGTCCCGATAAAACCGCAGTGTGGTTTCCGTGCAATGATTAGCCGCTTTGGCCGGAGAGCCAGGCGGCCAGTTGGTCGACGGTCGCGTCGGCGATCGCTTGCATGGTTGCCGGTGGCACGGCCTTCCAGCCGTCACCGCTAGCCGACTTCGACTTTTGCTGGCCTGAAATGCGGTGAACGCGGTTGCCCGACGGATCGTAGACGTCCCAGACGTAGATCACGGTCGTTTCCTTACCCTCGACCAGCGGTGTGAAATAGCCTTTCAGCAGGTGGGTGGTCATCTTGTCGGCGTTGCCGACCGTCTGGATGCCGCGTTCGCGAGCGCGACTCATCAGACGGCTTGACAGAGAGGTCGCCGCCTCCACTGACGTGCCGACGATCGGAGCGAACTGAATGCGCGCGCTTGAGACGAGCGCAGCGTTCTGGGGCGATGCTTGCGCTGTCGTGGTCGATCCGGGCGCGGTAGGCGTGCTCGGCTCGGTCGATGCGGCAGCGGTTGATGTGGCTATGGCGCTGGGATCAAGAGTGTCCTGCGCAGTGCTTTGGCTGTTGCATGAGGCAAGCAGCAACGCTGCGGCAACGGCCAGCATCGCTTTCAACGTCGTGCGAAATCCTCCATCGACCATGCCGACCGACACTCTTGCCGCTTGAAAATTCACTGCACGATCAAGCCCAGATCATGACGCGATAGCGGTTTAGGCTGCGTCTCGGTGGTTAGATAGGTGCGGCCCAACGTCATTGCCGTCTCGCTCTCAGAATCGAATATGATCATATGGGCAAACAGCGTCATGTTCGGGGCGATCGGCTCCAAATTGCCCTGGTAGAACATCGGCGTATCCATCCAGCTCGGCGCAAAGCGGGCGCCAACCGAATAACCGCAGGCGTTCAGCCGGTGCTTCGTCAATCCATGTGCTTCGAAAGTGCGGGCGTGCGCGTCGAAAACATCGCCAAACGTGTTTCCTGGCGTCATGATCCTTTCCACCGCGGCCAGTGCGTCGCGGGCCGCCTCGAACAGCTCCTGATGGCGCTTGGAGGCCTTGCCGGTCAACACTGTTCGCATTATCGGCGCGTGGTAATGGTGGAAGACGCCCGACCATTCCAGGGTCAGCTGATCATTCTTCGTCAGTTTTCTGCGGCCGGCTTTGTAGCGGCAAAGCAGGGCATCAGCACCTGAGCCGACGATGAACTCATTGGCCGGATAGTCGCCGCCACCGGAAAAGACCGCGCCCTGCATGGCGGCGAGGATTGCGCCTTCATCGCTACCTTGAACGATCAATGGAAGTGCCGCATCGAGCGCTGCGTCCGAAAGCGCGGCGGCGCGCTCCGCTTTCTCGATCTCCGCCGGGCTTTTGAACTGGCGCAGCCTCGCCACGACGCCGGATGCGTCCGAGATTTGTGCGAAGGTCTGCAGTTGTTCGTCGATACGCCGGCCGTTGAAAGCAGTCAGGCCATGCGTCTCGTATTCGACACCGATGCGGGCGCCAAGCAAGCCGATATCGTTGAGAAGGTTACGCAGGTCGAGCGCGGGATTGGCCATCGCCCGGTCGAGCCACACGACAATATTGTCGATGGTCGAGGTATGGCGGGCCTGGCGAAGATCCGCCGAGCGAGTGAGCAACACCATCGACCCGTCCGCCTTCACCACCAGGCACTGGAATAAGCAGAAGCCGAACGTGTCGTAGCCCGTCAGCCAGTACATGCTTTCCTGGGCGAACAGCAGCACGGCATCGAGCTTCTTCTCGGCCATTTCGATGACCAGCCGGTCGCGCCGAGCGTCGAACTCACTTCGCTCGAAATGCAGGGCCATCAGCGCTCCTCCACTACAATTACCGAGAGATGGCGGCCGTAGTCCGCCTCCTTGCGATGCGTGGTACGCCGGTAGGAGTAGAACAGGTCCTCCTCCTCATACGTGCAGCGGTTGAGTGCTTCCGCTCTCACCCCAGCCCTACTGAGCCGGTCAACCGTATAGCGGTTCAGATCGAACAGCGCGTGGCCTGCCTTGCCGTTCGAAGTGAAGTACGCGGCGTTTTCGGCATCGGCGTCTGTAAACCGGTCGATGAACTCCGGTCCAACTTCATAATTCTTCGGACCGATAGATGGGCCCAGCACAGCGACGATCCTGTCGCGCCTCGCGCCCAACCCCTCCATGGCAACAATGGTGTTTTCGAGCACACCGGTGAAGGCGCCTTTCCACCCGGCATGGGCGGCGCCGATGACACGCGCTTGCGCATCGGCAAACAGCACCGGGCCGCAATCGGCGGACGAAGCACCTACGGCCAGTCCCGGGCGGTCCGTAACAATGGCGTCGGCTTTCGGACGTGCGCCGGGAAACGGACCGGTTGCCACGATCACATCGGGCGAATGAATTTGCAAAGCGGACAACAGCCGGTCGGACGAGACCCCCATCCACTCGGCAACCCGGCGACGGTTCTCGACGACCTTTTCCGAATCGTCATTCGAGCCCGTGCCCGTGTTCAAGCCGCGATATATACCCTCGGAAACACCGCCCGTTCGCGTAAAAAAGCCATGGCGAATGCCGTTCGGCAGAGCTTTGTCGAGCAACGGGGAGCACAGCGGCTCAGGCTTGATGTGGTCTGTCATCCGCCGCTTTGTTCTCCGCGGGCACAAAATCGTCAAGGCACATTCCGCCCGCCGATTTTTCTTCCGTCCCGCGCCGGAAAGTGGGCCAGCAGCCAGCATGTGTCAATTGCCGCCTGGAAAGGCGGACATTCGGGTTTGCGAAAGCGTGTGCGTCACACTTAGCCTCGACAAGGAAACGGCGGCTCGCGAGGAGCCACCGTTCAATTGCGGGATCCGCACCAAGCTCCCGATTCAGCAAGGACCATCGCCGACGACACGGTAGCGCGCTGCTTCAGCCTCGCAGGCATTCGGAAATGTGCGTGGTTCGGCGCCGCGCCGCGCGGCGCAAACCGGGCGATATTCCCGAGTGCAGGCGCGCGGCTCTTCGCCACCTCCACCGCCGCCACCGGATCCGCCGCCCCAATCGGAGCCATCGCCACCACCACGGCATTCGCCATTGCGGATTACACGGTAGCCTGCCCCGTCGGCGAGGCAGGAATTGGAAAATGTGCGCCGCTCACCACCGCGCCGTGCGCAAACAGGATCATATTCGCGGGTGCAACCACTCGGTCCACCTCCCTCGTCTCCGCCGCCGCGGCATTCGCCTCGCCGCACGACCCGGAAGCCAACGGAATCAGCCACGCAGGCATTGTGGAAAGTTCGCCGTTCACCGCCACGACGAGCGCAAACGGGATCATATTCACGCGTGCAAATTGGACCGTCATCGCGGATCGGACCCGAGCCCCCTTCATCAACGACAACCGTACAAGAAGCCAAGATCAAAAGCGTGGTCGCAAACATGACGCAGCGCGCCAACATCCGTGAAAGCATGTTCATGAATAGTCGTCTCCCAAGAAAGTCACGGTTGATAACATCATTTTCAGACTAATTGTGTTCTTCAACGGAATGCAACCGAACGCCAATCTAAAAGTTGCGACCTGTGGCAGAGATACATCCACCAGCGACCCACTGCCGATTCGACAGGTGTTTGTATTTGTTGGCCTTTCGTAGGAGAACCGTTGCCTTGTCCGGGTAAAATTTCCGTGCGATATTTTTCGTGTTCGGGCATTTGCTGACCCGGAGACTGGAATAACGTGCATAGCGTGAAGCCTTTCCCCGAAACGTAAATATTCGAGTGCCCCTATTGGCGGGGGGCTCGCCTCGCACAACCGCCAAGCTGATGTCGGTATCCCAATCCAGACACTCTGGACGGCGCCGGGCCAAGTTAACCGGGCGAAGGAGCTTCCCCATGTCCCAGTCGGGAACAGTAAAATTTTTCAACGCGACCAAAGGTTACGGTTTCATCACGCCGGAAGGCGGCGCGAAGGACGTTTTCGTTCATATTTCAGCGATTGAAAAGTCCGGTCTGCGCACTTTGATGGACGGTCAGAAAGTCGCCTTCGACGTTGAGCCGGATCGCATGGGCAAGGGTCCCAAGGCGATCAACCTTCGCGCGGCCTGAGGCCAAACAGGCAATTCAGACAGGTTTTGGACAGCGGCGACGCAGCGGCGTCGACCGCTGTCGCTAAAATTTGCGGGCGAAACTCATAGGCTTTTTCGGCTGTCGCTGACAATTCAGTATTGATTCGTGGACGTACACCATCGAGGTGTCGTCTATATTGCATAGCTACGAAGTATTATTTCCAGAAGCCGACCAATTTAAAAGATTCGTCGTTTTTTGCCTATTTCTCCCACCCATAAATAAAACTTTCGCTTGCTGTATTGAGAAAAATAAGGAAATAATTTGCGTCTTGGGCACCTGTAGGCCCGGAGATGAGAATGGCATGCCGCAGCGCTCGCGAAGGGCACACCGGCGAGCGCGTCAAGCAAAACAAGAGGGCACTGGCCAGGGCCCCCAACGCGACTGACCAGTATCTTCTCCCCCAACAGGTGGCCGGGGGTCGCGCGGGCGGAGTCTCGCCGGCTTCAAGCTGATGGGGTTACTAAGGAGTTCCACATGCCGCAGCACGGCACCGTTAAGTTCTTCAACCACGCGAAGGGATTCGGCTTTATCACGCCGGATGATGGAGCGAAGGATGTCTTCGTTCACATTTCCGCAGTGCAGGCCTCGGGTCTGCCTGGACTGGAGGATGGCCAGAAGGTCAGCTTCGAGACCGAGCCGGACAAGCGCGGGAAAGGACCGAAGGCGGTCAATCTAACGATCGGCTGAATAGGCTGGTCGCGTCCGATGCATTTTTCGTAACGTTTCGTGCTCGGCGCCGCCGCCCTTTTGCGGCGGGTACAACAACTGCTGAAGCCGCCGAGAAATGAATATTCCGGCGGCTTTGGGGTTGGTATTGCAGGTTTCCGACTGAAATTCATTTGGGGCTCTAAATTTAGCCAGCTTACAGCGCCGCGCTTCCTTTCGGACGCGCAAAGGACGCTGTATTTTTTTTGAAACTGCGCATCGTGCTTTCCGAAAATCGATTCCGATTTCGGGCCGATGCGGCAGACCATGTCGTTCCAACAACCCTTCGCTCACGGCGCTGTGCTGCCGCCGAAAATCCTGAAGCCGTGCCGGGAACAACGCTGCATTGAAGTGTACTGGCCTCTCATAATCCCCTTCTTTTGCGTTCAGACTGCGTTCATGCGAATGCCGCTAGAACGGCAGCCAAATGCGGACGCTTCGGGGTTGCCGCTGGAATGTTGAAGGAGAAGTTCATGAACCGCTTGCTGAAATCTGCCGTGCTTGGCCTCGCCGTTGCGGCGACGACACTTTCGGCCCTCCCGTCCGCTGAAGCTGGCGACCGCTGGCGCCGGCATCATGGAAACTACGGCGGTAACTATCATGGCAACTATTATCGTCATCATGGGAACAACGGCGATCTTGTCGCGGCGGGTGTTCTTGGCCTCGCCGTCGGTGCTCTGGTTGCCGGTGTTGCAACGGCGCCCCAGCGCGAATATTACGAGCCCGTTCCGGTCTACCGCGATGTGCCGCCGCGTGCGTATCGCCGCGCCTATGTCCAGGAGCCTAGGGTTATGTACGCTGAAGGTGCGCTCGAACCGTGGTCGCCGGAGTGGTACGACTATTGCCAGGACCGTTACCGTTCGTTCAACGCGCGAACCGGCACCTACACCGGCTATGACGGCGTAAGGCGCTTCTGCCAGGCGAACTAAGCAAGCCACCAAGAATTGAACGGCGCTGCCGATGCAGCGCCGTTTTTGTTATCCAAAAGCGTTTCGAGGAAAAGTGCTTAGCGGTTTTCCGGTTCGGAAACCCGACCAATGAGGAACCGCTCTAAGCACTGCCGAAGCTTGCTCGCGAGAATGTCGCGATCAGGGCCATCGCGTTGTTGGCGACGGCTCAAACCAAAAACGGATTTCCGCGCCGTTCGTCGCCAAAGCGGCTGCCGGGGCCGTGACCGCAAATGAAGCCTACATCGTCACCCAGCGGCAGTAGTTTTTCCTTGATCGATGCAATCAGCGCCGCGTGATCGCCGCCGGGCAGATCCGTGCGGCCGACGGAGCCGCGAAACAGCACGTCGCCGACATGTGCGAATCTGGCGTCGCGGTTGAAGAACACAACGTGGCCCGGCGCATGGCCGGGGCAATGCAGCACCTCGAACTCATGCGCGCCAAACGACACTTTGTCGCCCTCGTTCAGAAAGCGGTCGGGCACGCAGTTGCGCACCGCGCCGGCCACGCCGAAGCGCTGCGCCTGCTTTTCCAAATTCTCCAGCAATGAGCGATCGGCCTCGTGTGGGCCGATAATGTCGAGCCCCAGCGCGTCCTTAAGATCCATGGCGCCACCGGCATGATCGATGTGACCGTGGGTGATCCAGATTTGCTTGATATTCAGTCCGTTGTCGCGGATCGCCGCAACAATGCGGTCAACGTCGCCGCCTGGATCGACGACCACGCCTTCCTTCGTCTCCTCGTCGAAGAGAACCGTACAGTTCTGTTCGAACGGCGTAACCGGGATGATCCCCGCGTTCAGCTTTCCCATCTGAAGCTCCGCATCGGAATCGATTCGGCCGCAGCAAGCTCAAACCCGGATTTCGATCCTTCAAACAAAACAACTACCTCTGCCGTCCAGCGGCAGATTTCCTTTGCGGCTTGGTGGACGGCAGCAAGTCGGCCCGACCACAAAAGTTCCGAAACCGCTTCTGCAGCTCGAAGCGGCTTGGAACTCAGGCTTTGTTCATCGACTTCATGACCATGCCAACGATCGCGGTCAGGATGCCGCCACCGGCCAAGCCGCCGATACCGTCGCCCAGCACACCGGAAAGTGCGCCCTGAACGTTCGGGTCGGTCAGAACATTGGTCAGAATCTGGCCGCCGGCTACGCCGCCGATTACGCCGGATATGACCTTGGTCACCGTGCTCATGGCGGCGTTTTTCAGTGCGGCGCTGACCCCCATGCCGCCGATTGCGCCAGTCACTGCCTGGATGATGATTGGAAGAAGCGCTTCCATGTCTCTAGGTCCCTCACTAACACCGGCACGTTGCCGGCACGCAAAGACAGACTCTGATTTGCCCCCTCCAGTCAACTTATCAGTTAACGAGCTGGTAAAGTTGGTGCCGCCATCCACTGAAATCGTTGAAGATTCCCGCTGGAGCAGCGGTTCTGTGTTACTCGGCGGCGATTGCGTGGCTGGGCTTCACGGCCGCCGAGTAGTCGTTCATCAGCGTCCTGACGATCTCGCCAACCTCGAACCTGTATGATCCGATCTCCGAAACCGGCGTCACTTCGGCGGCGGTACCGGTGAGAAAGCACTGCTCGAAACCCGCCAACTCCTGTTCCGTGATGATCCGCTCGTTGACCTCGATGCCGCGCCGGCGCGCCAGCTCGATGACCGTCTGGCGGGTGATGCCATTCAGGAAGCAGTCGGCAAGCGGCGTGTGGATCTTGCCGTCCTTGACGAAGAAGATGTTGGCACCGGTGGCCTCCGCGACATAGCCACGCCAGTCGAACATCATGGCATCGGAATAGCCCTTGCCTTCCGCTGCGTGCTTCGACAGCGTGCAGATCATGTAAAGGCCAGCAGCTTTTGCGCGCGCCGGCGCGGTGCGCGGGTCCGGGCGGCGGTACTCGGCGATGTCGAGGCGAATACCCTTCAGCTTCTGTGCCGGATCGAAATAGCTCGGCCACTGCCAGATCGCGATTGCGCAATTGATCTTGTTGCTCTGGGCGGAAACGCCCATCTGTTCGCTGCCACGCCAGGCGATCGGCCGGACGTAGGCGTCTCTGAAACCTTGTTTCTTCAAGAGCTGGCGACAAGCCTCGTCGATCTCGGCGACAGACCATGGGATGGTGAAGCCAAGAATGCGGGCGGATTCGTGCAGGCGCTCGGTATGCTCAGTCAGCTTGAAAATTTCGCCGTCATAGGCGCGCTCGCCCTCGAACACCGCGCTAGCATAGTGCAGCCCATGTGTAAGTACGTGAATCTTTGCGTCAGCCCATTTGACGAACTCACCATTCATCCAGATAAAGCCGTCAAGCTGGTCGAAAGGAACGGATGCCATTTGCGCCTCCCTGGGCCGAAGCCCTTTTGTTTTTGCGGGGCGGCTGTCGCGCCGTCCTTATGCCGTCTTTATAGAGACTAGGGCTGTGCGAACCTCAAGGCAAACTCAGGAAAGATCGGGAAATCCCACACAATCTTTCCTTTTCGTTCGCAATCGTCCGAAAAGCTTGGCAAAAATTACCAATGGCGATAAAATAAGTCAATAACGCTGACATAAATTTTCTTGATGATCAGGACCAGTATGGCAGATCGAGCAGTGACGACCGCCTCGAAACCGATCCGGACCCCGCTCAGTCGGGAGGACGGTATAGATCTGTCCATCATCGAGCTGTTTTTCTTCGCCTATAGGGATTTCACCTCCGACCCCGACCAGATCCTGGAAACCTACGGCTTTGGCAGGGCGCATCATCGGGTCCTGCATTTTGTCAACCGTAAGCCTGGACTGACCGTGGCGGAGCTGCTGGACGTACTGCAGATCACCAAGCAGAGCCTTGCGCGCGTGCTGAAGCAGCTGATCGACACCGGCCATATTCTGCAGGTGCCCGGACCACGCGACCGCCGCCAGCGCGAAATCTATCCGACACCGAAGGGACGCCAGCTCGCGCTCGACCTGGCTCGGCCACAGTCGCGCCGCATCGACGCCGCATTGAAGGCGATCAGGAGTGAGGATCGCAACGCCGTCGAGGAGTTTCTCAAGGCCATGGTGAACACCGAGCTCAGGCCGCAGATCGACCTGCTTGGCAACGGGCATATAGCAGACACGGGCGAGGAGGGTTAAGAAATGCCGGATACCAGCAACCCGCCGGACGACGACGCCCCCCATATCTTGGTCGTCGATGACGACACGCGCATCCGCAACCTGCTGAAGCAGTTCCTAACCGAGAACGGCTTCCGCATTACTGTTGCCGGTAATGCCGACGAAGCAAGGCGGCAGCTCGCCGGCCTCGATTTCGACCTGCTTATCCTCGACGTGATGATGCCGGGCGAATCAGGTGTCGAGCTGACCAAGGCGCTCAGGGCACTGAAGACCGTGCCTATCCTGATGCTGACCGCGCTGTCGGAAACCGACAGCCGTATCGCCGGGCTTGAAGCCGGCGCCGACGACTATCTGCCGAAGCCTTTCGATCCGCGCGAACTCATCCTGCGCATCAACAACATCCTGCGTCGAGGCGGCCCGGCGACGACGCCCAAGGTCGAGCAACTGGTTTTCGGCCCATACACCTTCCAGATCGCGCGCCGCGAGCTGAAGAAGGGTGGCGAGCCGTTGAAGCTGACCGACCGCGAGCAGGAGATCCTGGCGATTTTCGCGGCGCGCGCCGGCGAGACGATTCCACGGCACGAGCTGGTGGCCGGCGAGTCCGACGTCAGCGAGCGCACCATCGACGTGCAGATCAACCGCCTGCGCCGCAAGATCGAGCGCGACCCTGCCAACCCGATCTGGCTGCAGACGGTGCGAGGCGTCGGCTACAGGCTAAGCGTCGAGTAGCGCCCTACCCCACGAGCACTGCCCCGACGAGCGCGGCAAACGCCAGCACGATGATCATGTTGGCCTTGAACCGCAGCAACGCGATTGCTGCTGCGAGCGCGATGCCGCACGCAGCCCAATCGAACGTTGACACGTCCGGAACCGGCAGCACAAGCGCGCCGAAAGCGGCTTCACCTACCTTGCCGAACAGCACATGCAGGCCGAACCAGACAGCGAGGTTCGCGATAATGCCGACAACAGCCGCAGTGACCGCAGCGAGCGCCCCGGCGAGCCAACGGATGGAGCGGATGGTCTCGACATAGGGTGCGCCGACGAATATCCACAGGAAGCAGGGAACGAAGGTAAACCACAAGGTTACCGCAGCCCCTGCCAGCCCCCCAAGCAGCGGATCGAACCCGGAGAGGCGCGCGCCACCGAGGAAGCCAACATAGACCAGTACGAGAATCAGCGGCCCGGGGGTCGTTTCAGCAAGCCCAAGCCCGGTCAGCATCTCGTCCGATTTCAGCCAGCCGTAAAGCTCCACCGCCTGCTGGGCGACATAGGCAAGGACCGCATAGGCGCCGCCGAAGGTCACGGTCGCCATTTTCGAAAAGAATACGGCTTCGGCGACCAGCACATGCTCCCGGCCAAAGGTTGCGATCAGAACCAGCAAGGGGGCGAACCAGATTGCCAGCCACATAGCCAGTGAGCCAAAGAACCGGGAAGCGCGCGGCTTCGCCCATGCGGGCATAATGATCGGCGCTTCGGCCTCGTGATCCGCAAAGCCAGGATTGGAGACGCCAAAGCGGGTCCACAACGCGCCGAATATCGCAGCGGCCACCACGATCAGGGGAAACGGCAGCTTCAGTAAAGCGATGGCCACAAACGCGGCGATCGCCAGTCCGATGTCGACGCGGCTCTTCAGCGCTCGCCGCGCCACTTTGATCAGCGCTTCCAGCACTACCGCCAGAACTGCCGCCTTCAACCCGAACAGCAGGCCCTGCACGACAGGTACATGGCCGTAGTAAAAATAGATCGTCGACAGCGCGGTGATAACCAAAGTGCCCGGCAGCAGGAACAGAATCCCGGCAATCAGCCCACCGCGCACGCCATGGATCAGCCACCCGGAATAGGTGGCGAGTTGCATGGCTTCCGGCCCCGGCAGCAGCATGCAGTAGTTCAACGCATGCAGGAAGCGTTTCTCGTCCAGCCACTGTTTTTCATCGACCAGCACCCGGTGCATCAGTGCGATCTGCCCGGCAGGGCCGCCGAACGACAACAGTCCTATCTTGCCAAAAACGCGCGTCGCCTCGCCAAGCGAAGCCGCTGGCGGGTGGGAAACAGCCTGGTCCATCTAGGCCACCCTCGCCGGCCAGTTATGCATCTCACCGGCGGCGAAGCGGCACCAGCCATAGAGCGCGTCGTAGACCAGCATTCCCTGATCGAGCTGCCGCTGATCGTCGGGCTCGATCGCCGAAAGTCCAAGCGAAATCGCCAACAGCCCAGCCGCCTGCGGTTCCAAATCCAGCCGCGCAGTGTCGGCTCCACGCACGATTCGCGCCAAGCGAGCAATCGCCGGATCGGTTATGCCGAACTCATGGATCATCGTGTCGAATGTGCACTCCTCACCCCGGTGCGAATAATGCACGCCCTCGACATCAAAGGGAATCCAGCCGGTTTCATTGGAAATATCAGTAACGAATTCCGGCGCAACGAAATGGACTGCAGCGAAGGGATCGACAAACCGGCGGATCAGCCATGGACACGCAATGCGGTCGATCTTCGGCCGTTCACGCGTCACCCAAGCGCTCGGTCTTGACAGGTCAGCGTCGACGCCCTGGATCTCCCGCGACACGCTAAGCCCGCCCGCCGCATTCCAGGCTTCCATGCCGCCCTCCAGCATCACGGCATCAGCGCCGAGCGACGCAAGCTTGGCAACAGCTATCTCGCTGACATTGTGGCCATGCGCACAGTAGACGATCAGCCTTTGCTCGGGCAGGTTCGGCAACCACTCATCGACTTCCATGTGGTCGCGCCATACAGCGCCTGGAATACGAATGGATGACGTGGAGAGCGCGCGCTGCCGACGCACATCGATAAACAGCGGGCAGCCGCTCGTCCCAACGAGCGGAATAAGTTCTGATGCTGAGATACGTCGAGGCATGGTTTTCCTCCGCATGGCCTGCGAAGGCGGAACTTGGGCCGGATCGCCTCACGGGGAGTCCACCATGCCCCCGAAACTCAGACTATAAACCCTATTCACCCGTCATTCAACGCAAGACGCCGTCCAGCACCGGCAGGCTGACCAGTACTGCGATCGCGATCAGCACGTAGCAGATCCGGCGAAACATTTCGTCGTTGGCGAGGCCAAACATGTGCGAACCGACGAATAGCCCGAGCCCATAGGCCGGGCCGGCGGGTAGCGCCAGCAGGAAGACATCGCGGACAAGCAGCCCGCCCGCCAGATAGGAGGCGACCGAAAACAGGCTGGCAGGATCGCGATCGAACATCGCGACTGGCTCGGGTCGCATGAATGGCACGAGCATCGCAGCGAGAAAGAAGAACTCGGCGAACATCTCGACGAGGCGATCGAGCAGCACGATCGCAACATCGAAACGTACCGGAACATTCTGGCTACCTGAGGGCACGATAAAGGCCGTCTTGGCGCCCCCGAACTCAGTACATATTTCACTGAATGCCCGCGGCGGCTTGCCGGTTGCCCCGCCACGCTTTAGGAAGCGTCGCAAAATCCAACTGCGCGGCGGTTTGCTCGAAACGAGCCGTTTGTCCGCGCCGGCGACGAAAGCACTTCCATGACCGACCTTGACGCGATGCCGCGGCCGCTTGCGGCGGCCCTGAAAACCCGTGGCTACGAGACGCTGACTCCCGTTCAGCAATCCATGCTTGCGGCAGGCAATCAGCAGGCTGACCTGCTTGTTTCGGCCCAAACCGGATCGGGCAAGACGGTCGCCTTCGGCATCGCGATTGCTCCGACGCTGCTCCATAGCACCGAACGTTTCGGACCGGCTGCCGCGCCGCTCGCCCTCATCGTCGCACCGACGCGCGAACTCGCCATGCAGGTCCGTCGCGAATTGGAGTGGCTTTACCGCGAAACCGGCGCAAGGCTTGCTTCCTGCGTCGGCGGCATGGACATGCGCACCGAGCGTCGCGCTCTGGGCGAAGGCGCTCACATCGTCGTTGGAACCCCCGGCCGCCTGCGCGACCACATCACGCGCGGCTCACTCGATATGGCTTCGCTGAGGGCCATCGTGCTCGATGAGGCCGACGAAATGCTCGACCTCGGCTTCCGCGACGACCTCGAATTCATCCTCGCCGCCGCGCCCGACGAACGGCGCACGTTGATGTTCTCAGCCACCGTCCCCCACCAAATCGTGCAGCTTGCCAAGCGCTTCCAGCGCGATGCGCTGCGCATCACCGTTGCCGGCGAGAGCAGCCAGCATAGCGATATCGAGTACCAGCAGATCCTCGTCGCGCCCGCCGACCGCGAGAACGCCATCATCAACACGCTGCTGTTCTTCGATTCTCAGAACACCATCGTTTTCTGTCATACCCGCGAGGCTGTGAAGCATCTGGCGAGCCGGCTGGGGAACCGTGGCTTTCCCGTAGTGGCACTGTCGGGCGAACTCAGCCAGGCCGAGCGCACCAACGCACTGCAATCCATGCGCGACGGCCGCGCTCGCGTCTGCGTAGCGACCGACGTGGCGGCGCGTGGCATCGACTTGCCCAACCTCGACCTCGTCATCCACGCCGACATGCCGTCCAACCCCGACACGCTGCTGCACCGCAGCGGCCGCACCGGGCGCGCCGGTCGCAAGGGCATCTGCACGCTGATCGTGCCCTATCATCGGCGTGGGGCGGCAGCGCGGGTATTGAAGCTGGCAAAACTCGAGGCGAGGACGGTTCCTGCGCCCAGCGCCACTGATATCGAACGTCACAATAGGGAACGTATCCTCGACGATCCAGCCCTGTCGGTAGTCGCGGGCGACGATGAGATCGCCTTCGTCAGGGAACTGATGGCGGCGCACAGCGCCGAGCAGATCGCCGCAGCCTATTTGCGGCTGCAACTGGCGGCGCGCCCTGCGCCTGAGGAACTTCTCGACGCGCCGGTGTTTGCCGAACGCGGCAAGCGCGAACCGCATGGCGAGCGCGCCGAGCGTGACGCAGCACCCCGCGACCGTAGCGACTTCAACAATGGCGTCTGGTTCCGCGTCTCGGTCGGCCGCAAACATCGGGCCGAGCCACGCTGGCTGCTGCCAATGATCTGCAAGGCCGGCCACGTCACCAAGCGCGCCGTTGGGTCGATCAAGATCCTCGACGCTGAAAGCCAGTTCGAGATTGCCGGCGACAACGCCGATAGCTTCTGGGCCGCGGTCAAGGAAAACGGCACCGGCGAGAAGGGCGTGACCATCCAGAAACTGGACGGCAAGCCGGCGCCGGCGAGAGCCGCGCGATCCGATGAATCCTCACCGCCGTCGTGGAAAAGCGTGAAGAAGGGCAAGTTCAAGCCGAGGAAAAAGCCAGGCGGCGCGCCTTCGTCCGGCGAACCGCCGGGCAAGCCTTTCAAGAAACGGGCAAAGATGAGGACTTCCTAAGGACGCGCATGGGCGGTTATTACCCTCGCCGCCCCATAGTAAGCATTGCTCACTCAACCTTGCGCCTCACCGCCCCTTCCGCTATAGAGCCGCCACCCGCGTAGACACCCTTGGAGGCAACGCGGCGGAGGGCCGCGTTCTGCGCGGCTTTCGACGTTTCCGGCAACCCGCTTCGCGGCGTCCGGAGGCGCTCCAAATAAAACGAAAGGAAATGCCATGAGCCACGATACGTACGAGCTCAAGGCCGAGGCGCGCGAACAGGTCGGTAAGGGGTCCGCCCGTGCAGTTCGCCGCGACGGCAAAGTGCCAGCAGTAATTTATGGTGACAAGCAGCCTCCCCTGGCGATCGCTCTCACCTATAAGGACGTCTACTACAAGATCCACGGCGGCGGTTTTCTGACCACCATTGCCACGATCGATGTCGGCGGCAAGAAGATCCAGGTCCTGCCGAAGGACTATCAGCTCGATCCGATCAAGGACACGCCGGTTCACGTCGACTTCCTGCGCATCGGCAAGGACACCGAGGTCAACGTTGCAGTGCCAGTGCACTTCATCAACGAAGACAAGTCGCCCGGCATCAAGCGCGGCGGCGCGCTGAACATCGTGCGCCACGAGATCGATTTCCGTTGCCCGGCAAACGCCATTCCGGAATTCATCGAAGTCGACCTGGCCGGTACCGATATCGGCGACTCGATCCACATCTCGTCGGTCTAGTTGCCGGCAGGCGTGCGTCCGCTCATCCAGGAGCGCGACTTCACCATCGCGACCATTGCCGGCCACGGCGGCGCGCAGGAAGCTGAAGCGGAAGTTGCTCCGCAGCCGACGCTGCAGTTCCAGCAGCACCAGCCGACAAGGCTTAAGGTACGTTTTCGCGCCGGGAGCCATCCTCGATGCTGCTATTCGCAGGTCTTGGCAATCCCGGCGCGCAATACGCCAACCACCGGCACAATGTCGGCTTCATGGCGGCGGACGCGATCGCCCGCCGCCATGATTTTTCGCCCTGGTCAAAGAAGTTCCAGGGCCTGATCGCCGAGGGCACCATCGGCGGCGAAAAAATCCTACTGATCAAACCGCAGACCTTTGTGAACCTGTCAGGTCAGGCGATCGGCGAAGCATTGCGCTTCTACAAGCTGCCTCCCCCAGCCCTGACCGTCTTCTATGACGAGCTCGATCTTGTCGCCGGAAAGGTCCGCGCCAAGATCGGCGGCGGCACTGGCGGCCACAACGGCATCAAGTCGATCGACGCGCATATCGGCAAGGATTACCGCCGGGTGCGTATCGGCATCGGCCACCCTGGCGTCAAAGAGTTGGTCCACGGTCATGTGCTTGGCGATTTCGCCAAGGCCGACGCGGGCTGGCTGGACCCGTTGCTCGAAAGCATCGCCGACAGCGCATCCTATTTGGTGAAGAACGACGACAATGGCTTCATGAATCGGGTGAAGTCTAGCGATTCAAGCCATTGGCAAGACTCAGGAAGATTCCAAACCTGCTCCGAAGGCGCAAAGCCACGTGCGCCAGGCACGACAGCAAAAGCCTGGTGTCACATTGCCGGAGACTGGCCCATTGGCCGCCATGCTGAAAAAGTTATTTGGCGGGTCAGATTCCTGAAGCCGCATCTGGCTGCGGCAAGCCGTTGGGAACCCTACGTCACCTTGTCGCATTATCGCCTCGATGACTCGGCATAGGCCTCAACCTCTACGCGCAATATTTCATGTGCAGCCAAGTCGATCAGAACAGTGATCCTACCCGGCTCGACCAACGTATTGGCCAGGACTGAATAGGAATAGCGGATGCGGCGTGACATTACCTACATGTTCGCGATGAGCCTTGATGGCTTCATTGCCCGGAACGATGGCGGCATTGATTGGCTGGACAATTATCCGCCGAATGCGGATTTCGACTTCGACACATTCATGGACTCCGTCACCGGCATCGTCATGGGCCGTGACACCTATGACGTCGTTATGCGTCTGGAGCACTGGCCCTACGAACGCTACCCGACCGTGATCGCTACGCGCCGCGCTATCGATGACTTGCCGAAGAACGCGGTGGCAATGGCCGGCACGCCCGAGACTCTGCTGAAAGACCTGCGCAAGCGCGGGGCCAACGGGCGCATCTGGATGTTCGGCGGCGGCGAGCTCGCGCGTCAGTTCATGGTGCATGGTCTGCTGGATTCAATCGAGATCGGAACGATCCCGGTGATTCTCGGTAGCGGCGTTGCTGCCTTTGGCGGGATGCAGCCGGACCGGTGGCTGGATCTGGAGTTCGCAAAGCCGCTGGCCAATGGCGCCGTGCACAGCCGCTACAAGGTCAGGCGACAGACGGCGTAGAAAAACAAAAGGCCGGGAACCAAAATTCCCGACCTTCCTAGCATCTCTACAACCCCGCCAGTACATCCGTGGTCGGCGGCCGGAGACGATCCGTTGAAGCCCCATATGGGGGCCGCATCAGGATACTGCAAGCCCCAACCAGCATTTAATCATTATCCGCGTCCCGTTAGAGCGCTAAATCAGAAACAACCGGCGCTGAAGCCTCGGTTAGCTCGCAAGCCTTGACGATCATCGCCCGTTTCGCCCATAGCGCTGGACAAATTCAGTTTCCCGATAGGACTCTTCATCATGGGCTTCAAATGCGGCATCGTTGGGCTACCCAACGTTGGCAAATCGACGCTGTTCAACGCACTGACCCGCACCGCCGCGGCGCAGGCCGCAAACTATCCGTTCTGCACCATCGAACCAAATACGGGCGAGGTTGCTGTTCCCGATCCACGCCTGCAAAAGATCGCCGCGGTCGCCAAATCGAAAGAGATCATTCCCACCCGCATTTCCTTTGTCGACATTGCCGGCCTTGTGCGGGGCGCGTCCAAGGGCGAAGGCCTCGGCAACCAGTTCCTTGCCAACATCCGCGAGGTCGACGCGGTCGTGCACGTCCTGCGTTGCTTCGAGGATGACGACATCGCCCACGTCGAAGGCCGTATCAATCCGGTAGCCGACGCCGAGACCGTTGAGACCGAGCTTATGCTATCGGACCTTGAAAGTCTGGAGCGGCGCGTTGCCCAGTTCCGCAAGCGTGGTCAAGGCAAGGAAAAAGAAGCGCTGACCGTGCTGCCGTTCATGGAAAAGGCTCTGGAGTTGCTACAGGAGGGAAAGCCGGCCCGTGTCATGCTGACAGGAATCGCCGCCGAGGATCTGAAGAAACTACAGAGCCTCAACCTTCTGACAGCGCATCCGGTGCTTTATGTCTGCAACGTCGCCGAGGCGGACGCCGCCGGTGGCAATGATCACACCAAGGCCGTCGAAGCGATGGCCGCGGCTCAAGGGGCAGGCGTCGTTGTCATTTCGGCCGCAATCGAGGCCGAGGTGGCTCAACTGCCCGACGAGGAGGAGCTTGAGTTCCTGGCCTCGATGGGCCTCGAGGAGCCCGGCTTGGACAAGCTGATCCGCGCCGGCTACGACCTCCTGCACCTCATCACCTATTTCACGGCGGGGCCGAAGGAAACGCGCGCCTGGACGATTGAAAAGGGCACCAAGGCGCCACAGGCGGCAGGCGTCATTCACACTGACTTCGAGCGTGGCTTCATCCGCGCGCAAACGATCGCCTATGACGATTTCGTCGGCCTTGGCGGCGAAGTCGCCGCCAAGGAGGCCGGCAAGGCCCGCGACGAAGGCAAGGAATATGTGGTGCAGGACGGCGACGTGATGCTGTTCAAGTTCAACACCTGACACAGCTATTCATCCTATTGTTGTAATTAGATTTTTCATGACGATTGGCGATCGGATGCGGCAGGATGCTGCAAACCACCTAGTTGCTGCTCATCGCGTTACCATCGCGCATCGGCTGTGGCTCCTTCACCACGATATGGTCTGTCGTCAGGCGCGGCTCTGAGTGCATCTAACAGGCACACATGAATGGGTGGCCGATTGGTTCACGGCAGAGGTCTTGAAAACCTCCAAAGGCGCAAGTCTTCCGTACGTTGGTCCCCAGCCGCGGCCCATAGTACAAACTCCGGTCGCGAGCGCCCTCTCACTCGACGACAGCGCCCTACTCATAGTCTACTAGGCGTCGGCAGGTCTTGACCGCGAAAGTTGTTTCGGAAAGCGGGTATGGGTGAAATGGGACAGCCTTTGAGAATAGGGGCGCAGTTATCGACATCCCATTCATTGTCCAGCGCGTTGGGTCTCGACCGGGTGATGGAGGTCGTCGAGCGCGCTCGTTCGATCATCGACCTCGACATCCTGATCGTCGGCGCGCGTGAGAACCCCGCGATATTCCGGGCAATGAGCAACCCGGGGCGCCGCCCGGCGAAGGAAGTGTTCCTTTGGTACAACCTCCTCTCCGACATCGAAGGGATGCAGCAATCCGACCTTGTTGTGAATTGGCGCGGGGAACGAAGCCGTGGATGGGGTGGCTGGGCAGAAAAAGATACGGAGGTCCACGAGACGTTCCGGTTCGTTTGCCCAAACAACCCCGCAGCGAAGGAGAAAACGCTCCGCGGGCTTCGAGAGATTCTCGACCGGTATCCCTTTGACGGCGTTTTCCTCGACAAAATACGCTTTCCTTCACCGGCCAACGGCCTGAACGAGGTTCTATCCTGCTTTTGCGATCACTGCCGTCGAGCGGCGGCTGCGGACGGCCTTGATCTCGCTTCCGTCGCGCGGAGTTTGCAAGAACCGTTCGTTGCCAGCGAGCCCCCGCCGGCCACTCGCGGAAAAGTGGAGAAATCCTGGCTCAGCAAGCTCGTCGCCGGGAACCCGCTTCTTTCCGCGTTTCTCCGTTTCCGGAACAACAGCATTACCAGGCTGATTGGCGAGGCACACAACGTGGCCTCTCATCTTGGCCGGAAGGTTTCCCTCGATTTGTTTTCACCCGGCCTGGCATCGGTAGTTGGCCAGGATTACCGTGCTTTGTCGCGGCATTCTGTCTGGACTAAGCCAATGACCTATCGTGTCGCCATGGGCCCCGCTGGGCTGCGATTGGAGATTCCCGCGCTCGTGGAAGGCGTCGCAGTGATGTTTGATCTCAGCGAGTCCAGCATCTCCGATTGGGCGGCGGTCCATGTGCCGGGCTTCAATTCGGACACCCTCCGGCTCACCCGAGAGTCCGCGGTTCCTCTCTCCATGATGACGTCGGAGATAGCCGAAGCGGTGCGTTTGATGCGTCCGGTTCCAGTGTATTTCGGCCTCGAGCTCGTTAGCCACCCGGGCGTGATTGAAATCACCCCGGCTTTGGTGAGCGACATGGTCCGCGCCGGCCGCAAATCCGGGGCCGGCGGGACAATCATTTCCTGGGATCTTATGCATGCGCCCGTGAACGGCTTGGAAGCGTTGGCCGCGGCGGTATAAGCAATTTGGTACCCGTCCGTCAGCCTGTGCCCCAAATGCGTTCCCGCCAGGGGCCGCGGCCGCTCGACTGCTCGTCAACAGCCCCAGGCGGGCGGGGTCGCCTCGGCGTTATCCTTCGTGACCAACGGAAGCGGCAGGAAGTACGGCTTCGGTATCTCAGCGTCCTTGCCGTTGAAATGGAGATACGCCATGTGCATCGCCTGATAGGCCTGCGGATAGGGGTCCTGGTCGACGGTCCCGAACACCTTGCCGTCATGGATCAGTTGTCGGATATCAGCGGGATAGTCACCTGCGATGAACGTAACTTCGTCGCGACCATTCCTGGTGGCGAAGTCGACAGCGGCTGCGCCCTCCGGCCCCTGCATCACGATCGCATCGAGCTGCCCTTTGGGGAACCGGCTAAGGAGATCCTGAACAACCGCGAGGGCCTTGGCGCCGTCAAAGTCGTCGGTGACCCTGGCGACTTCTTCATACTGCGGGTTCTTCGCGCGGAACTCATCCCATCCCTTGGCCCGCAAGACCTGTGCGGGGCTGCCCCCGAAACCCATGACGTAGGCGACCTTTGCCTTCTGACCTTTGAAGGCCTGGTCGAGTAGTTTCCCCTGCAGCCGCCCGAAATCGACGTCGTCCGCGCCGACATAGGTGAGGACATTCACCTCGCTCCGGCCAAAGCCCGCCTTATTGTTTGCCTCTAGGATCGGGATTCCGGCATCGTTGACCAGCTTGATTCCCGGAATGATCCCATCACCCGAGGGCACAAGGATTATGAGATCGTACTTCTGAGCGATGAAATTCTGCAAGTTCGCGAGCTCGGTTGCAACGTCCCCGCTGTTTCCGTCGACGAGATCGTATGTGAAGCCGAATTGCTTGGCACCGTCCTCCAGGCCTGTCTTGAAGTTCGCGTAGAATGGGACTTTCAAATAGGCGACGCTCACGCCGATCTTTTTGTTGGCCGGCGGTGTGTCAGGAATCGGCGTCATTCTTTGAACGGGAAGACAGCTGAGTGGATCGGCCCTGGCCGCGTTCAGGAGCAAGTCGGAAAATACACACCCTGCTAGGCCGAACACTCCCAGCCCTCGGACGAGGTCGCGTCGGTTCACCTCTGCGGCCGACCTTACTTCACCTCTCTGTTCATCGCTGTTAGCCATGGCTGTCTCCTCCACGGACCGGTTCGTCCTTCGATCGGGACGGAGCGGTCCGATGAGGCCCCTTCCCTTCTTGGTCGGCAGGTCCTTTCAACCGAACCGCCGCCGAGGCGATCCTACCGCAATTCCCGGCGGGACTGAACTTCTGCTGGAGCCGTCGAGAATGCCCTCACTTGGCTGACGCAAACACACTGCGCCTCGAATAGCCGTCTACCGCCACAGCGATGATGAGGATCAGCCCGGTTGCGACCGGCTGCCAGAAGGGGGAGACACCGAAGAGGTTTAGCGCGTTGGCCACTACCCCTAGGAGAAACACTCCGAGGATCGTGCCTGACATCCGGCCCCGCCCCCCTCCGAGCGATGCGCCGCCCACAATCACGGCCGCAATTGCGGTTAGCTCGTATCCAAGAGCTGCTTGGGGCGTAGCGCTTGCAGTCTGACCGATCAGAATGATGCCGGACAGCGCAGCGCACGCCGAAGCCAGCACGTACACCGCGAAACGCACGCGGCGCGCGTTGACCCCCATCTCGGAGGCGGCAACCACATTCCCGCCGACGGCGTAGACGTAGTGGCCGAAGCGGGTCCGGTGCAGCACGAAGCCAAGCAGAAGCGCAGAGCTTCCGAAGATGATTGCTGGTATCGGGATGCTCAGAATGTAACCCAGACCCACAGTGGTGAAGGAATAGGGCACACCGAAGCGCGGCGTGGCATTGGTGGCGACATAGATCAGTCCGCGCACCACGGTCATCGTACCGAGCGTGGCGACAAACGGGTTGACCCCCAGATAAGCGATCAACCAGCCGTTCGTCGCTCCGACGGCAAGGCAGGCGAGTAGCGCGCCGAGGATCCCAATCGGGATGCCAACCGCCCCTGCGTCGATCATCAGCGTCGCGCCGACAACACTGGACAGTGCGGCAACAGCACCCACGGACAGATCGAAGCCACCAAGAATGATCGCGAACGTCATCCCGCAGGCGATAATGCCGATCACCGAGTTCTGCTGGAGCACATTGATGATGTTCTGGTAGGTCCCGAACGTCGATTTCGCTACAAGCATGAAGGCCACGAGAGCCAGAAACACGAGGAGCATGCCGTGACGCTGCGCGATATGCCTGACGGCGGTTCCGACGACCTGCCTGGACGCGGTCATCAGCCGCTCCGACTAAGCGCAGCAGCGCCGGTGATCATGCTGACGATCTCTTCGGGTCGCGTTTCACGGGTCTCGCGCTGACCGATTATGCCCCCCCGGCGCAACACCCATATCCGGTCCGTGATCCGAAATATCTGGTCGAGGTTGTGGCTGATCACCAATACGCTGAGGCCCCGCCGTCGCAGTCCCAGGATAACATCTTCCACGGCCTTGGTCTCCGCCACACCCAGCGCGGCGGTGGGTTCGTCCATGACAACGAGTTTCGACCCCCAGGCACCCGCGCGAGCGATTGCCACAATCTGTCGTTGACCGCCAGACAGCGCTTCAACGGATTCGTTGATCGGCGGCACGTTCGTTACGAACTGCTTCAGCATTTCTCGTGTGTTTGACAACATGGTGCGCTTGTCGAGCACGTGCATGAACTTAGGGCCATATGTCAATTCGCGGCCAAGATAGACGTTGGCCCAGACCGTGAGGTTTCCGACGAGCGCAAGGTCTTGATACACAGTCTCGATGCCGCGCGCGCGCGCCTCCGCCGGCGACGCGAAATCGACAGGCGCTCCGTCGAACTCGATTGCGCCGGCATCGGCACGGAGTACGCCGCTGATGATTCTTACCAGAGTGGACTTCCCGGCGCCGTTGTCGCCGACGAGCCCGGTGATCTCGCCACGGGCAAGGTCGATCGAGACGTCCTGCAGCGCGACAACAGGGCCAAAGCTCTTATTGATGGCTTGGGCGCGGAGCACAGCGTTCGGCATTCTTGCCTCCTTGACTACTGTCACGCTATCCGACAACTTCCCTCAGCAACTCGCCTCGGCCATTGCCTACAAGGCTACCTCCTGGGAAAGCGACCAATCCAGCTAGATCTGTCCGGCCTCCCACTTCCGCAAGTGTTGCCCTCCAATCTTCGACCGACATTGGAGGACCCCAATCGGCCGCGAGACCAGGATCGCGATTAGAGTCGACCTGCAAAACCGGCAGCGTCTTCTGGCCCGCTACCCGCACGATCGGAGCAAGCGCTTCGCTGATCCAACTCGAGGGTCGGAGAAGGATGTTATGGTAGAGCATCGGGGCGACCAAATCTGCCAAGGGTGCGAGATCGCGCAGGCGCTGGCCAGTCAGCGCCTCCGTCCGACCATCGACGTCGGGAACGATAAAAAGGCCCAACTCCGCCTCCTGCCTTGCGGCCTTCAAGATCGCACGCGCCTCGACAACAAATTCGCTTACAACCTTGCACTTGAACTCCACCCATTCCCGAGGATGCCGCTCCCGAATCCACTCCGCACGAGCCCCAGTGGGAACCGTATCAGGTGGCAGCCGAACACCTGTCGTACGCTCAAAAATGGCCAGGGTACCGGTGTCGAAACTCGAATCAGGCGGTCGTGGATGGTTGGGGCGAAGCTCGATCTCCCAGTGCAGCGGCCAACGCACAAAATCCAAGAAGAGGCCATCAATCGGGTAGGTTACCGCGACTGAGTGAATCGTTGAAAGAATCTCCCGCTGATGCCCTCGATCTGTCGGAGTAATTCCGACATACCACTCCATTTGCGGCCGTCGCTCGCCGGTCTCGAGAACTGGCCACAGATCCGGCCGTTCCACAACTTTGCGGAAATTTGTTGCATGGTCGGAGAAACAGGCAATGCCGGCATAGAAGCGAAAACCAACTTCATGTGCGGTGCTGATAGCAGCCTCATCATAGCTGTCGCTCTCAGTCAGAAGGGCATTGACGCCATAGTCCCGAAGGGCGACCAGCAGCCTTCGGAAATCCAAGAGATCGCTCCAGACTTCCGGAAACACGAATGCCCCGACGAATTGATTCGATTTCATCGCGACGCCCCTATAACCGACCGACCTCAAGCAAAATGGCGCTCAACTCGATCCAAAGATCAATAGTAGATCGTAAAGCGAGTTAAAGCCGCTGCAGGCATCGGCTTGCAGAATGCCTGTGAAACCCTGAAGAGGGCGCTCGGGATGCCCCTGCCGTCGATGCCGCGAGTCGTAATGGAGCGCGGCCGGCGGCCCGGTCCCGCCCCAATGCCGGATGAAACGCCTGCGTTGAGGGCCGAGATTGAAGGTTGCTCGCCAGCGGGCGTTAGTGTGGCAAGATGAACAGGGTATATATAGCTATCTGGCCAGCCAACTGGTTGATGAAGGCGCGACCCTTATGAAGCCAATGAACGAAAAGCACCTCGCGGTTCTACGCAGGCACATGGTCGAGATGATTGCAATCCATGCCGACCTTGCCAGCGAAGAACTCGGCAAGGCGGCGCTCGATGAGCGGGTGATGGCAGCGATGCGGCGAGTGCCGCGGCATCTCTTCGTGCCAGCCCAGGTTGCGCCCTATGCCTACGAGGACATGCCGCTGCCGATCGGCTTCGATAAAACCGTCTCGCAGCCCTTCATGGTCGCTCTCATGACCGATCTGCTTGCTCCCCAACCGCACGAGGCAGTGCTCGAGATTGGCACCGGCCTGGGTTACCAAACCGCAATCCTTGCGGAACTCGCAGCGCAAGTCTGGAGCGTCGAAATTATTGAAGAATTCGCACGCCATGCCGAGGCTCTCCTGCAGAGCCTCGGCTCGTCCAACGTCGGCATTCGTGTCGGCGACGGGTCTCGCGGCTGGCCTGAGCACGCCCCATTCGACAAGGTCATGCTCACGGTGGCGGCTGAGACGACACCGCCAGCCTTGCTTGAGCAGCTCAAGCCGGGGGGACGCATGGTTCTGCCTTTGGGATCTGAAGGACTACAGTTGCTGACTGTCATCGACAAGGATGCGGCAGGGCAACTCAAGGCTCGGAAGCTCATCCCGGTTCGGTTCAGCCAGCTCGAAACGGTCTAATGAGGGGGGTGCGGACATCTGGCGCGACCGCGCCTTTCCGATCGCCACGCCAGGGTGCGCTGTTTGGTCGCCACTTTGCTAGTGCTGTCAGCAAAAGTCGCGCCCCACACTTTCTACACCGTCCGCAGTGTTCAAGGGCCGAAATCGTCGTCTCCTCAAATAGTCCATGCAGGCCTCGAACGGAACAGATCGACTTCTAAGGGTTCCAGCCACCGCTGCCGTATTCGCGCGTGATGATCTCGAGGAGATGCCCGTTCGGATCCGTGAAATAGGGCCCCGCCTCCCATCGTGGTTGTTAATCACACCCAACTGGGTCTGCGCGGGATCGGCCCAGTAGGGTAGATCCCCATCACGGATCCTGCCGAAAATCTCGTCGAATTCGGTCTCGCTGGTTAAAAATGCATAGTGCTGCGGAGTAATGTCGCCATCGGGATTCATGAAATCAAGATTGGCCCCATTTTCGGTTGTGACCATGTGGAATGGCCCCCATTGCCACGGGGCTGGGAGGCCCAGCATTTCGGCCAGGAATGTTGCCGATGCTTCACTGTCTTGAGCCAACAGGAATCGCATGATTGAAATGGATGGCCATGAGGATCTCCTGCAAACTTGCGACGATCGGGTCGCCTCGGGTAGGCGGCATTGGGCTAGGCAGAACTGGGCGGCGACATCGACGACGCCGCACAGGCGCTGGACAACCAGACACAAGATACTTCATCTCGCATTGGCGCGCCCTACGTCTAGCAAGCGGGAGATCCAGTTGCCGGAAGCTTGGGGAGGCTGGCATGAGCGGAACACGATAGGATGAACATCACCCGTAGGGAGTTCGTGAAGTTGGCCGCTGTTTCTAGCTCGGTCTCCGCCTTCTCGGGACACAAGGCGTTGGCCGGGGCAGATGCCCCTTTGATGCAGATCATTCCGTCCTCAGGCGAATCGATACCGGCAGTCGGACTGGGCACTTGGATCACGTTCAATGTCGGCGAAGATCCGGTGCTGCGCGATGAATGCGCAGATGTCATGGCCGCATTCTTCGCGGCGGGTGGACGGATGATAGATTCCTCGCCCATGTACGGCTCCTCGCAGCCGGTCGTCGGTTACGGTCTCGAAAAATTTGGCCAACCCAAAGAGCTGTTCTCCGCCGAGAAGGTGTGGACCTCCTACGCAGCAGGCGGTCCAGAGCAGATCGAGCGATCGCGCCAGTTCTGGGGCGTGGACGGCTTCGACCTCTTGCAGGTCCACAATCTCGTCGCCTGGGAGGAGCATCTGGAAACCTTGTTCTCCATGAAGGCAGACGGACGGATTCGCTATGTTGGCATCACCACGTCGGAAGGTCGCCGGCACGATCTCGTCGAGGAGATCATGCGACGACGTCCGCTCGACTTCGTGCAGTTCAGCTACAACATCCTCGACCGAGAGGCCGAGCACACGCTCCTGCCGCTGGCGGCGGAACGGGGCATGGCGGTGATCGTCAACCGGCCCTTCCGCCAGGGCGCGCTGACGCGAGCGCTCGAAGGCGAGCCACTGCCGGACTTTGCGGCCGAGATCGGTGCGTCGACATGGGCGCAGTTCATCCTGAAGTTCATCCTCGCCTATCCGGCCGTCACCGTCAGCATCCCCGCCACTACAAGCATCGACCATGTACGCGAGAACATGGCGGCGGCGGCAGATCCTCTTCCAAATGTCGCGATGCGCGAGCGTATGGCGGCATACGTCCGCGAGCTATGAATGTCGGAATGGTGGACCTACCGGCCGGATGATTTCCTCCTGTTTTCGCAGCGCGTCTATTGGCGCATGTTCGAGCTGCACAACGAAGCGGTCTGGCCGCTCCATCTCGCGACGCTCTCCGCTGGCTTCGCCGTCGTTCTCCTCGCCCTACGGAGCCCGCAGCGCCACGCCCTCTGGATCGCGTTCATTCTCGCCTCGCTCTGGGCCTTTGTCGGCTGGTCCTTCCTGTGGAACCGTTATGCGGGGATAAATTGGGCGATCGTATATGTTGCGCCGGCATTTTGGCTGCAGGCGCTTCTGCTAGTGGTTACCGGCACTATGGGCAGCCTCGCTTTCGACCTGCGGGACGTCACCGGTCGGCTTGGCCTGCTGCTCGCGGCGGTCGGCCTCGTCGCCTATCCGCTGTTGCAGTCCCCGTTCGGCCGGTCGTGGGCAAGCTCCGAGGTTGTCGGTATAGCGCCGGATCCTACCGTGATCACTACCCTCGGCATACTCCTCGCGGCTGGTGGACGACTGATGCCTGTCCTGCTTCCCATCCCGCTCCTGTGGCTGGTTCTGAGCGGCCTCACCTTGCGCGCGATGGGTGATGCGCAGGCCTGGGTGCCAATCGCGGCCGCGCTGACGTCGGCCAGTCTCGTGATGCTTCGCTGGTTCTTGAGATGAGTGTGCGGCATAACCGTCATGCAACGCAGCGAATGAACGACGCAGCCTCAGTAAGGCGTGTCGCCGCCATCGACGTTGATCGATTGCCCTCGAATTATCTGGGCAGCATCGGAGAGCAGGAACGCCACGACGCGGCCAACCTCGATTGGCTGGATGTGCCGGCCGAGTTGCTGCGGCACCATCGTCTTCAGCAGTTCGCTTGAATCCTGGCCGAGGCGCGACCCAAGAAAATCAGCTACGCTCTTCAACATGTCGGTGGCGACGCCGCCGGGGCAGACGGCGTTGACATTGATGCTCTTGCCCACCCACTCCATCGACAGCGAGCGCGTGAGGCTGATCACCGCTGCCTTCGACGCGTTGTAGCCCGCCATGTTGCGGTAGCCGACCTTGCCGGCGTTGGACGCAATGTTGACGATCGAGCCCTTGCCGGGGAAATGCCGCGCCGCGGCCTGCGAGGCGAGCAGCACGCCCTTGACGTTGACTGCGAGTTCGAGATCGAGGCCGGCGGGGCTGGTATCGTCGGCGGGGCCAAGCCGCACTATGCCGGCATTATTGACCAGCCCGTCAAGCCGCCCCATGCGCTTGACCAACTCGGCGAAAGCCGTTTCGAGACAGGCCGGATCCGTCACATCAGCGGCGAAGCCTGCAACGCGGTCATCTGCATTCAGTGCGCTCGCCGCCTTGTTTGCTTTGCCCGCGTCGAGGTCGATCAGGCCGACGCGTCCGCCGGCCTCAAGCACCGCCTCGGCGATGCCGCGCGCAATGCCGCCGGCGCCGCCGGTAACCGCGACTACCCTGTTCTCAAGTGCCTTCATCGCCGAATTCCTCGTCTCACCAGGTCGGGCGGGCGCTGACACCGCCATCGACAACCAGATCCGCGCCGGTGATCCAGCGCGCCGCGTCAGAGGCGAGGAACAATGCCGCATCAGCGATATCGTCGGGAAGGCCGAGCCGTTGCAGGGCCGCTGCCGCCTTCCAGCGGCCGACGCCTTCAGGCCAGCCTGTCTCGATGCCGTCGCGGTGGATCAGCCCAGGGCAGATCGAATTTACCCGGATGCCATGCACACCGAATTCCAGCGCCGCGGCCTTGGTGAACATCAGCAGCGCAGCCTTGGAAGTGGCGTAGTGGCCGTGGCCGGGCGCAGGATTGTGGCCTTCGATCGAGGCGATGTTGACGACCGAGCCCGGCTTGCCGGCTCTCCTCGCATGCTCGACAAAGGCGCTGACCAGCAGGAAAGGACCAGCGACATTTGCCGCCATCATGGCGTTCCAATCGCCCTCCGACATGTCGGCCAGCATTTGCACCGGCTGCCGGCCGGCATTATTGATCAGGATGTCGACGCCGCCGAATAGCGAAAACGCCTGCGCGACGAGACTGGCCGCACCCTTGCCCGACGAGACATCGGCCTGGCAGGCGGCCGCCTTGCCGCCTGTCGACCGGATCGCCTCGGCGACCTTCTCGGCGGATTCTCTGTTGCTGTTATAGTGGCAGACGACATTGGCTCCGGCCTCGCCAAAACGCCGCGCGATGCCGGCGCCAATTCCGCCGCTTGCGCCCGTGACGATGGCGGTTTTGCCCGAAAGATCGAGAAGCGAAGCGACGGGTGGTGCGCTAGTCATAGGCATTGTCCTCAACGCACGGGCGCCGGCAAGGCCGGCAGCAGTTCCTTCAAAATTGCGGCGATCTTTTCGCCGCAGATGACGGCAACTGCGAAGACGAACTCGATCGTGTCTGGCTGCTGGTCGGGTCCGCCGGTCGCGGCATTCGCTACCGCAGAGAGCCCAAGTATCTTCATTCCGACGTGGTTCGCGGCGATCACCTCTGTCACGGTCGACATTCCGATGGCATCGCCGCCGGCCGAACGGAAGAACCTTCGCTCGGCCGACGTCTCCAGTTCCGGTCCGTTGACGCCGCAATAGACGCCGCGGCGAATGGCTGTCTTCGCCCGCGCTGCGGCATCAACCGCAAGCTGCCGAAGGCCCGGATCATAAAGTCGCGACTGATCGGGAAAGCGCAGTCCGATCGCGTCATCATTGGTGCCGATCAAAGGGCTCGATCCGGTGAAGTTCAGGTGATCTTCGATCAGCATGACATCACCGGCGTTGAAATCGGGATTGAGACCTCCCGATGCGTTGGTGACCACCAACACGCCCGCGCCGAGCCGCTGTAGCACGTAGATGGCCAGCGCAATGTCGCGCGGCGCCCAGCCCTCGTACAGATGCAATCGCCCCTGCATCATCACCACACGGCGCGAGAACAGCGTGCCGATGACCAGTTGGCCTTTGTGTCCTGGCGCGGTCGAGACCGGAAAGCCATCGATCTCGCAATAGGGAATGACTGTCGTGTCGGTGACGGCGTCGGCCAACTGGCCGAGGCCGGAGCCAAGCATTATGGCGATGTCGCATGGCGCGCCAACGCGTTCCCGGATCGAGGCGTGAGTGCGTTCGAGGCGCGCGAGCTGACTTTCATGCATGAACAGTTCCTTATGCGATACTGGCGGCGATTTTCGGGGCAAGGCGTTCGACGGCCGCAATGGTTTCGCCGATATCGTGGCGGGTGAGCACGCCATCGTGCACCACCTGCTCGCCGCCGACGAAAACATGGCGGACATCGGACTTGGCCGTCGAATAGACGAGATGCGTCACCGGGTCGAAGACCGGCACGGCATGCGGGCGTTTCAGGTCGATCAGGATCATGTCGGCAAATTTTCCCGGCTGCAGGCTGCCGATGCGGTCGGCGGCGCCCAGCGCCTTCGCGCCGGCCGTGGTCACCATGGCGAGTGCTTGGCTGGTGGTGACGACTTCCGGTCGGCCGCTTACGCCCTTGTGCAGCGTCGCGGCGAGCCGCAGCGCCATCCACATGTCGAGGTCGTTGCCGCTGATAGCGCCGTCGGTGCCAAGCGTGACGTTGATGCCGGCGTCAAGCATATCGGGAATGCGCGCCACGCCCGAGGCGAGTTTCAGGTTCGACACCGGATTGTGAGCAACGGACGCGCCTGTGCGGGCGAGGATTTCGATTTCTCCGTCGTCAAGGTGGACACAGTGCGCAAGCACCGTGCGCTCGTCGAGCAGACCGAGGTGATCGAGATGGCGCATGATCGACCTGCCGTAGCGGCTGGTCACGTCCACCTGTTCGGCCCTGGTTTCGGCAGCATGAGTGGAAAACAGCGCGCCATTACGCTCGGCAATGGCTTTCGCTCTGCGGAGGTTCTCCGGCGCGACGGTATAGGCGCCATGCGGCATGATCGACGGGAAGACATCTTCGGCGCCGCCGAACTCGTCGAAGAAGCGTTCGGCGGCGCCGATGCGGTCGGCAAGATCCTGGCCGGTCACGCCTGGCGGGTCGAAGAAGATGCCGCCGGTCGCTACGCGCAGGCCGACGATGCGGGCCGCCTCCACCGTCTCAGTCGGATACCAGAACATGTCCATCACTGACGTCACACCGGAAAGCAGCAGCTCGGCAAAGCCGAGCACGCTGCCGAGGCGCGACGTTTCCGGATTTAGGATCGCGCCCTCAGCCTTCCACACGGTCTGCAGCCACGGCTCCAGCGCCAGGTTCTCAACCAACCCGCGAAACAGGCTGTCGGCGGCGTGGCAATGCGTGTTGATGATGCCCGGCATCAGTATGTGACCGGCGCCGTCGATCACGCGCTTTGCGTTCGCGGCGAGCGGCGCAAGCTCGGCGGAGTTTGCGACACGCACGATGCGGCCCTTTTCCACCGCCACACCACCGTCGGCAATCACCTTGCCGTCGGCATCGCAGGTCACAACCATTGCATTGCTGATGACGAGATCCATCGAGTTCCCCTCAAACCGCCTGCCTGCGCCGCCACCAAGACAGGCCGACCAGCACGGCAAGCGTGGCGAGATAGGGCATCATGTCAGTGAACTGCTGCGGCATCCCGAAACCCTGCACGCGGAAGGACAGGCTGTCGACGACACCGAAAACGATGGCGATGAGGAACAGCGGCAGCGGCCGGCCTCGCGACAAGAGCACGGCGACCACGGCGATCCAGCCGCGTCCGGCGCTCATGTTCTCCACGAACAGGTTGACGTTGGCAATCGAGAGCTGCGCACCTGCCAAGCCGCAGAACGCGCCGCAGCCGACGAGTGCGGCCAGCTGCACGCGTCCCGAGCTGACACCGCCGGCCTGCAACGCGGCCGGGTTCTCGCCCGCTGCGCGCATGCGCAGGCCGAGCCGATGGCGCGCAAAGAAGACATGCATGGCCGGCACAGCGAGGATCGCAACGTAAAACAGGATCGACTGGCTGAACAACCGCCCGACGAAGGGAATCGAGCCAACGAGCGGGATGTGGATCGGCTCGAAGCCGGCAATGGCTGGATCGTTGAACGCGCCGGTGACGTGGAAGATCGCGCGCAGCAGGAACGTCGTCAGGCCTGCCGCCAGGATGTTGACGGCGATGGACACGACGATCGGGTCGCCGCCGCGCCTTAAGTTGAATTCGGCAAAGACCAGCCCCATCGCGATGCCCGCCATCATCGCGGCCAGCGCGCCGATAAAGGGCGAGCCCGAGAAATAGGCGCCAAGCACGGCGGCGAATGCGCCGGCCAGCATGAAACCTTCCAGCGCGATGTTGAAGACGCCGGCGCGTTCGCACAGCGCTCCGCCGAGGGCTGCGAGTAGGATCGGCGTGACGAAGCGCGGCACGGAGGCTGCGAACGAGCTGTCGAAGAGGAGCTCAAGCATCGCCGTCTCCGCCTGCCTTGCGGCCCGAGGAGGCAAGCAGTGCGCCCGACACGCGGCTTGCGACGAAGAGGATGATGACCGCCTGCATGACCAGCGCGATTTCCTTCGGCACATCCGCCGTCCGTTCCATGCCGGCCGCGCCCGTCTGGATCGCTGCGAAGAAGAAGCCCGACAGCGGCACCAGCCAGGGGATCATGCCGACCAGAAGTACGGCGATGATGCCGGTCCAGGCATAGAGCGGCTGCACGAGCATGCCGTCGATATAGCGGTGGTGGATGCCGAACACTGCGATGGCACCGACGAGGCCGGCGATCGCGCCGCTCATCGCCAGCGTCTGCAGCGCAAGCCTTTTGACGGGCAGGCCGACGGCTCGGGCGAAATCGGGCGAAAGCCCGTTCAGCCGGGCGTGATAGCCGTGCACCGTCGAGTGGCTGTAAACGATCGCAAAAATGCTCGCCACGGCAATGAAGAGGATGCCGATGTCGAGGCGTGTGCCGGGGAAATAGGGTAGCCATGCCGTCTGCGGCACGAGATGCGACTGCACCATGCCGGACTCGACGTCACGGAACGGGTGCGCCACGAGAAAGGAGCCGATGTAGCGGATCGGATAGTTGAGCAGCAACGAACCGACGAGCAGCGGCACGCCGAGATAGAGCTGCAGGACGCCCGCCAACAGCGCCCACAACGCACCAGCGGCCATGGCGGCAACGATAGCCACGATCAGCACGACAAGCGGTGGTCCCGGTAGCAGGATCGCGACAAGTGCTGCGACAAGTCCGCCCGCCACCAGTTGCCCCTCGCCGCCAATGTTGAACAGTCCAGCGCGGAAGGAGAGCATCACCGAGATCGCCATGCCCACAACCAGCGCGGTTCGGCTGAGCGTCGTCAGCAGATAAGAGAAGCGGCGGCCGCCGAAGGCGCCGTCGACGAAGCCGGAAAGCGCCTGCCCGAACGGTGCGCCAGCCAGCGCCATCAGTAGGAGCAGCACCACGGCGATCGAGGCCGCGACGCCGAGCCAGGACACGAGTTCTCCGCGCAACAGGCCCTTCAGTCCGACGTTCATGCGACCTCCGGCAGCGCGTCCATTGCGCGCGAGGTCATCAGGCCGCCGATCCGCTCGCGGCTGGCTTCGCCGCGTACCACCTCGCCGGCGATCTGGCCGGCGTACATGACCAGGATGCGGTCGGACAGCGCCAGGATCTCGTCGAGTTCGGTGGAGACGAGCAGCACGGCGTGGCCCTCGTCGCGCATGCGCATCAATTCGCCATGGATGAAGTCGATCGCGCCGATATCGACACCCCATGTCGGATTCTCGGCGACGACAAGCGGCGTCGCGCGGGCGAGTTCGCGGCCGACGACGAGCTTCTGCTTGTTGCCGCCGGACATGGTGGACGCGCGGGCTGAAGGCCCGCCCACCCGGATGCGGTAGCGCTCGATCAGCGAACGGGCGAAACACGCCATGGCCGGGCGGTTAAGGAACGGTCCGCGCGAAAAGGCAGCACGGTCGTCGCGCCCGGCATTGGCGTTTTCGGCGACCGTCGCGCCGAGCGCCAGTCCGACTCGCTGGCGGTCCTCGGGAATGTAGCTCATAGCGATCTGCCGCCGCCTCTCGACGTCGAGCGCCTCGATGCGGATGCCGCAAAGCGTGATGGCACCTGATGCCGGCGCCTTCATGCCTGTCAGCGCCTGCACCAGTTCGGCCTGTCCGTTGCCGCTGACGCCAGCGATACCGACGATCTCGCCGGCGCGCACCGAAAGCGTGATCGGGCCCACAGCCATGCCGCGGCCGGCCGCAACGAGCTTGTCAACCGAAAGCACCACGTCGCCGGGCTCGCGCGACCGACGTTGCCGCGCGGCCGGCAGTTCGCCGCCGATGATGCCGCGCGCGATCTCTTCCTTGGAGGTTTCAGCCAGCGGACCCGACGCGACGAGGCGGCCGCCGCGCATGACGCTGACGCGGTCGGCGATCTCCATGACTTCGTCCAGTTTGTGCGTGATCAGCACGATCGACTTTGCCCGCGGCTCGAAAGCTTTTCAGAATGGCGAACAGCCGGTCCTTCTCCTGAGGGGTGAGCACGGATGTCGGCTCGTCGAGGATCAGCACCTCGGCCTCGCGGTAGAGCACTTTCAGGATTTCGACCACCTGCCGCTCGCCGACCGAAAGGTCGCCGACCACGCGATCGAGGCCGATAGCGATGCCGTGGCCTTCGGCGCTTTCCATCAGCCGGCGCCGCGCGGCGGCGAAATCGACGAAGCCGAAGTGGCCGACCGGCTCGGAACAGAGCACGATGTTTTCAATGACGGTCATCTCTTCCTGCAGCATGAAATGCTGATGCACCATGCCGAGGCCGGCAGCGATCGCGCCCTGCGGCGAGGTCCAGCGCCGGACCGCGCCGTCGATGCTGATCGTACCCGCCAGAGGCTCGACCAGCCCGAACAGAACGTTCATCAGCGTCGATTTGCCGGCACCGTTTTCACCGACGATGGCATGGATCTCGCCCGGCGCAATGGCCAGCGAGACGTCGTTGACGGCGGTCAGCGCGCCGAAGCGCACCGTGATGGCGGAAAGCGCGACATGCATCGGGTAACCTGTCCGGACTCAGGAATAAAGCGCGCCGCCTGCGCGGCGGGCAATCGATGCCGTCACTTGGCGAACATTGGGTCTTCGAGCTTCAGCGAGCCGTCCTCGATGCTCTTGGCGACGCTGCGCATCTTCTCGACCACTTCAGGATGCTTGGCGATCTCGCACTGGCTCGCGGCAAGATCGGTATCTTCCAGCGCCATGGCGTCCATGCCACCTTCCTTCAGGCCGAGCGAGGCCATCGTCTTCTTCTCGCCGTTGAGGATGCCACCGATGGCTTCGACCATGGCGTTGTCGACCCGCTTCAGCGTCATGTCGATGATGTGGCCAGGTAGTTCCGGGCAGTGGTTCACGTCAACCGAGAAGACCTTGAAGTCGTTCTCCTTGGCCGCCTCGAACACGCCGTAGTCGCCGCCGGCGGTCGCGGTGAAGATCAGGTCCGAGCCCGCCGCATGCATGGCGACAGCCTGCTCCTTGGCGCGCACCGGATCGGCGAACGGGTTCTCGCCGCCGACCCAGCGGATATCGACTTCGACGTCTGGCGCTATCGACTTGACGCCCTGCGCGTAGCCGTCGGTGTAGCGGTGCAGGAACGGGATATCGAGCGCGCCGACCACGCCGACTTTCTTCTTTTCAGTCAGCATACCGGCGGCGACGCCCATCAGGTAGCTCGCTTCATATTCGCGGAAAACGGCGCAGTGCACATTGTCCGGGCGCTCGTCGAAGCACTGGTCGACGATCAGGAACTGCGTGTCCGGTGCAGTCGGCGCGACTTCCTTGACGATGTCGTTGAACTCGAAACCGAGCAGCACGACGATGTTGGCACCTTCGTTGATCGCGGCGTTGACGTTTTCCAGCCGGTCGGCCGCGGTCTTGCTCTCATAGGTCTTCACGTCGGCGCCGTATTTCTTGCCCGCCGTCTCGATGCCCGTCTTGCCCATCTGCAGAAAGGCATTGACGCCGATCGTATCGGGCGAAACGTAGACGAAGAGCTTGTCGGCCGCCTGTGCATTCGTCGCAAGCGCAGCAACGCCGAGCGCGCAGGCCGCGAGACACCTCTTCAGAAAACCCATCGTCATTCCTCCCTGTTTTTGCAAGATGTTCGGCGCGACAACGAACGCGCACCGGCGCGAAACCCGTCATTCTGACGATGGTCGCGCGATCTGCTTGAGACTGCAAACCGGCATTGAGCGGCCGTCTCCTGCGTGACCTCGAAGCGAGAGCTTTTGACAGATATCAAAGCGCTTCCTAACACTTGTCAACGTCGTTTCGCATTTGATCCCGGCAGGCGCAAGCCAGCGCATCGAAAACACGGGCGAGTTCGATCTCGACCTCCGCCAGACGGGCGGCTTCTCGTCGACAGTCGTCATTCGTTTGCACCACGAACTTCCGCAGATGGCACTAAGCTGTCATTCGCACCGCCAATGTCGGACATCGTCTATGGGTCTTGGCCGTGTCAAAAACGCGTTGGCACCGGGTCGAACGATGATCGACAGGAGCGGAGGTTCAGATTGGTTCGTCTCGCCGCTCCACGGCACTTGATGACCTTGGCGGCCGCATACACTTGACAATCGAACAGGTATGTTCTCTGTATGTTCTTTAAATGAGAACCCCCCTTGAGCAACCGCAGGTGATCATTTCGAAATGTCGCGGGTGGACGGCCGGGATGGAAACGACAGCCACCATCCTTCATGCGGACCTTGATGCATTCTATGCCTCAGTCGAGCAACTGCTCGACCCATCCTTGCGCGGCAAGCCTATCGCTGTCGGTGGCGGCGTTGTGCTTGCAGCTTCCTACGAGGCCAGGGCCTTCGGCGTGCGGGGCGGCATGCCGGGACGCCGCGCACGAGAACTCTGTCCACAACTCATGTTTGTCGGCGGCCATTTCAAGCACTACCAACAACTCGGCGATGCCGCGATCAAGGTGATCAGTGATTTCACGCCACTCGTCGAGCGGATTTCCATAGACGAGGCCTTTGCCGACGTCGCCGGCTGTACCCGTCTCTTCGGCACGCCAGCCGAGATTGCAAGCGCGATCCGACGCCGTGTGCGGGCGGAGCTTGGCCTTCCGATCTCGGTCGGAGTGGCGCGCACCAAGCATCTGGCAAAAATCGCTTCGCAAGTGGCGAAGCCCGATGGGCTGGTGATTGTCGATCCCGATACCGAACTGGACTTCCTGCACGACCTGCCCGTCGAGCTGATGTGGGGCGTAGGCCCCGCCACCAAGGCGCGACTGGCCGAAATAGGTGTACTTACCGTCGGGCAGCTGGCGAAGACACCTGGATGGTCGCTCAAGGAGTTGTTCGGTCCAGCGGCTGGGGACAAGCTCACGGCGCTGGCGTGGAATCGCGATCCACGAGTGATCAAAACGCATAGGCGGGCGCGATCGGCTGGGGCGCAGTCGGCGCTCGGCAGGAAGCCCGCAGAAGAGCGCGTTTTCCGGCCCACTCTGCGTCATCTTGCGGACAGGGTCGCCAGCCGGCTGCGCGCCAAATCCCGGCCTGGCCGGACCGTGACGGTTCGTGTTCGCTTTGCCGACCTCCACTCGGTCACTCACTCCATCACACTCGACGCGCCGATCTCCGCGACCGCGATGCTCGCTGAGGTCGCAGAGGAGCTGGTACGCACCGTCCTTGCCCGTCACCCTGATGAGAAGACCATCTCGCTCCTGGCGATCTCCGTGTCGCATCTTGAGGAACGCTCGAAATTGCAGCTGGAACTACCGCTGGGGCTTGAGGATGAGAATCGCCGACCCGGCACCAAAACAGGCATGGCGCGCTGGGTGGCAGACCGCGCCGTCGATACGATCCGCGCGCGCTTCGGATGGGAAGCGGTCGGATATGCTTCGGTCGCGTTGGGACTATCCCGTTCCGTTCCCGACGCGTTTCGCGAACTTGCCGAAAAGGACTTGTGACCTCACGCTGTGGCGCGAAGGTCGATTTCTGTGCCGTGTGCGGAGCTATCAAGCCGCCGTCACCCTCTTGTTGTTTGAATCTTTCGGCGGAAGCTTCGTTGGGATGCCGCCCACCCGGTGCGTGGCCGAGGCAACGCTCGGCCACGCACCGTCGAAAGCCCATCAAAACGGGATTTCGTCGTCGAGACTAGCGCTTGCGCTGCCCTGCTTCGGCGGCTGGCCGTTGGCCGGCTGTGACGCTGCCGCATAGGCGTTGTCGGCACCGTTGGCCTTCACGCGGATCGGTCGCGCGGCGCAGCATTCGAAACTGCCTGCTGCCCGGTGAGGACACCACGCATTTGCATGATATGGCCCATCCCACTGGGCGTCTGACCATAGGTGGTGGACAGAACCACCTTGTTTCCGGGCCAGCCGCTTGCGCCGTCGCCCAAGTCGTTGGCAAGAGCGAATGCATTCGTCTTTTGCCAACGGCATCCATCTTACCGACGAAGGACAGGACGTACTTGGCAGGCTCTTCGCGTCGAATTGGTGCTTGCGCACGCTTTCGATAGTGGCGACGAGATTCGGCTTGTTATAATTCCTCAGTGTTGTCGCCAGCCACTTGGCCGACGTCGTTTTGCCGGCGTAATCTTCGGACACACGCATTGTGGCCTCCTATTCTGTGCGGCTCCAGCATCGGCAGGTGCCGCAATCGCCGTTTTCCTCAATTCTCGCGCTTCAATCCGTTCATCCGTTCACAGCTCTGATTTCATTGGTTTTTCCGAGGTTCCAAAGCGCGCACAAACCCGCGCTCGTGAACGCTTGTGAATGACAAAAACATGAGCGAAATCAATGATGTGAGCGGGTGAACGGGTTGTAGTGCGAAAAACCTCATGATCCGCCTCCGTAGCGCTTCCATGCGTCATCGAAAGCAGACCAGAGGTAACCTTTGGCCCGGTGGTCCCTCGGACCGACGTTGCCCGGCCTGATGTCGTAGGTTCTCAACAACCGGGCGATCGAGTTCCGGGTAATCGGTTTGCGCATCCGACCCCACTCCAACCAAGGCCTGTCCTCGATCACGTGAAGCTGCTTCTTCAGTTCGGCACTTTGTGATTTCGTCAACAACGCCCGTGGCCGCGTCGGCCTTCGTAGGCGGCCTTTCCTGTAGCCTTGAGGTCTTTGAAGATCTTGCGGCAGTCGGTGAGCAGCATGAGCGCCGGCTCGTCATCTCGGTCGGCACTACCTTCTGAGAGGCCCACAGCGGCCGCTCTGGCGGCTTCAGCCCATTGGGAGCCTGCCATATCGGCAATCGCCAGCAACGGCCTCCAGCCGTCGAGCTCGCGGTCGTTGAGGGGGTCCGGCACTGTCGGGTCAGCCGCAGCCAATGCATCGATGTTGTCGATGGCAAAGCGTGCCGCCTGCCGCCCCAGCAAAGTCAGGTGATCGATTCGGCGGCGATCGAAGTGGTGCTTGTGCTCCGACTTCAGCTTTCGTCGCATCCTGATGATGATCCCGCGGTCCATCGTCGTCGGCGGCAGTTCTCCGATGCCGGCCGAGCGCGACATACGCGGTAATCGCCTCGATTATGTCGTCGAGCAGCTTGCTGACATCAACTGGCTCTTCGACAGGCTCACCCAAGAGGCGAAGAAGAGTATGCAGGTCCGTCTTCTCCCCGACATGACCCTCGGCGTGGCCAACGCAATTCTGGTTCCCGACCCAGGGACAGGGCGATTAACACCGCGCGTTAAAACGCTCTGGGAATACATGGCGTGTAGCGCGGTCCTGTTCTTCCAAGAAGAGGTCCCGATGGGTCGGTGCGATCGATGTGGGCATTGTTACGGCATCAACGACAAAAGAACGCGTTTCTGCTCAGAAGCTTGCCGGATCGCCACGTATCGCGCAAAGCAGGAGCGTTAACCAATTGCAAATGTCCGTACCTCTCGCCGTAAAGACGGCTCGGCATTCTACCGAGCTATCTGGGACGTTTATGACGTCCAAGGTAAGCGCCGCCCGCAGAGCAAGTCATTCAACATACGGTCCGAAGCCAAGGCCTATGCAGCTAAAATGGAAGTCGAGGTCGAGCAACGTTGGAGATCCCGACAAACATGACGTCGAGCGTTATCTCAAACGTTGGCTCGCTACACTGAGGGCGTCGGGCGACTATTCCCCGACGACACTATTGAACTGCGGTCATCACATCAACCGCATCAGCGTGGTGATCGGTAGGGTTCCGCTATCCAAGCTTACTGCCGCCGATGTTGATCACTGTTATGCGGCGCTTCTCGACAGAGGTCTTTCACGCGGTACCGTAAGAGGTGCCCATTCCACGCTTCAAACCGCTCTAATGCGAGCCCGCAAATGGAAGTTCATCGCAACCAACCCAGCCAACGACGCCACCCCACCAAAGAACGGAAAGCCAAGCGTCCGGGCACTCACCCAAGACGAGGCAGCTCGGATCATCACTACCGCCGAATTGACGCGCCGGCGTGATGGATATCCCGGTCTGGAAACACTAGTCCATCTTGCGCTCTCCACAGGGCTGAGGCGTGGCGAAATCCTCGGCCTTGCCTTTGACGTTATTGACCTGGAGGAAGGCCTGCTGACGGTAAGGCGTACCGTCATTGACGGTGAAGACCGGCTGCCGATATTGCGAGAGGGGATCGCGAAGACGAGGGGCAGCCTGCGTACTATCAGCTTGTCGAAGACCATTGTCGAGCGTCTGCGAACCCACAAACTGATGACTATGGAACACCGGATGAAATGGGGGCCAGAATACGCTACAGGTCCGCTGCTGGTGTTTCCGGCTGTTGGCGGGGCGCCCATGAAACCAGCTGCGCCGCCTCGGCAGGCCCTGGATCGCGTCAAAGTCGAACCCGCATCCACCAGGCCGACAGACGGTTCGCCAAGCGTCCGAGCTGCCCTACTGCGAAGTAGCCGTTATTTCAAATACATACCTGGTAAAGAAATACAGTAAATTGCAATCTATTCCGTAAGGAAAATCCCACATATACTGATCCGTTGTAAAAATCAGATAAATATCATACTATTTACGACTTGCGTATACGGGGCATTATTGTCGAGCAAGAATCACAACATGCAAATTTGGGGCGTATCAGCGCTCCGGATGTATACCGATTTTGCATTTCAGCGTGATTTCGAGGGGTCGGGGGCATTCCCAAAGTATCGGCGCAATCGGGCCCGGTACGATCGTAGGAGTCTGCCATGTCATTGAAGCCAAAATCCACTGCAACCGTGTTCGCCGAAAAAGTGGCGACGCTCGAAGCCAAGACTGAAGTCAAGAAGAACGCCGTCAAGATGACGCCGGGCCATGGAGTCGCCGGACGCCATGCGACACGCCAGTTGCTCGACGCGCTGTCGGGCAACAAGGACCCCGGCATGTTCGGCCGCATGTTCCCGAAGCTGCCGCCGCTCGTCGTCAGCGACGCCAAGTTGCAGGCGCTGGCGGACGCCATGCTCGACAACAACCCGGGCGATCCGGCCGGCAACAACCCGAACATTCCCGCCGGCTTCACCTATTTCGGCCAGTTCATCGACCATGACATCACGCTCGACCTGACCTCGCTCGGCGATAAGGAGAAGGACCCGCTCGGCATCGAGAACTTCCGCACCCCAAGCGTCGATCTCGACTGCGTATACGGCCTGGGGCCGGATGGCAGCCCGCAGCTTTACGCGCGTAATCCGGACAACGGCGACAAACCGGGGCCGAAGCTGCTGATCGGCAAGAACTTCAACACCGGCGAAGGCGACTTCCGCAACGATCTGCCGCGCAGCCCGGAAGGCTTCGCGCTGATCGGCGACCATCGCAACGACGAGAATTTGCTGGTCGCGCAGACGCATCTCGCGATGCTGAAGTTCCACAACAAGGTTTGCGATATGCTGTCGGCGGGACCCAATCCCCCGGTGGACATCTTCATCGAGACCCGTCGCATCGTCACCTGGCACTATCAGTGGATCGTCCTGCACGATTGGGTCGAGCGACTGTGCGGAAAAGGCATTGTGGCCAAGATCCTGCACGACGGGCGAAAGTTCTATCGCTTCAAGAAGGTGCCCTACATGCCGGTGGAGTTCTCCGCGGCCGCCTATCGTCTCGGCCACTCCATGGTGCGCCAGCGCTATTCGCACAACCGTGTGTTCAACACGCCGCAGGATTTTGGACTGTTCTTCCTGTTCAGCGGTCTGTCGGGCAACATCAATGGCGATCTTTCCGCCAGTGGCAACGGCTTTGAAACCCTTCCGTCGAACTGGATCATCGACTGGCGGCGCTTCCACGAAGTCGGCGACAGCGGCGGCGCGCCGGTTTCCATGGCGGCATCGCGCAAGCTCGACCCCTATCTGGTCTCCGCCCTGCACAATCTGCCCGGCGGTGGCGGCAATCTCGCCTTCCGCAACCTGAAGCGCGGCGTCAATCTCGGCCTGCCATCAGGCCAGGATGTTGCCGAACTCCTGAAGGTGAAGAACCCGCTGACGGCGGCCGAGATCGCGTCGGATTCCGGCGGCTCGACCGATGGCGCCGTCGCCAAGCAACAAGGTTTCGATACGAAGACGCCGCTTTGGTACTATATCCTCAAGGAGGCCAAGCTGCGCGGCAATGGCGAACGCCTTGGTCCGGTCGGCTCGATCATCGTGTCCGAAGTCTTTGTCGGCTTGATCCATGGCGACCAGAATTCCTTCCTGTGGAGGGTGAAGAACTGGAAGCCGACGCTGCCTTCGGCAGTCGCAAATGAGTTCACCTTCGCCGATCTGCTGCGCTTCGTCGGTGACATCAATCCGCTCGGCGATTGATCCATCTAGACGGTGTGCGCTACCCAGCGCGCACCGTTTCCTCCGAGAGAGTCGGGAAGGTCAGCCCGTCGTTGAGGCCGAATAGACCATAGCCTGAAGCGTCATGCGGCCCGGATCAGATCCGAAGGCACGCTCAAGCTCGGCAAGGATCGCCTCAACCCGTGCTTGCGTCACCAGGCTTCGAGGCGGCGTTTGACGGAGTGCGTGAGCCGGTGCGGCGCTGGCAGTCCTGATTTCAGCGCAGCCGCGAGCCGGCGGCTTCACTCCATCATCAGCATGAGCTTCGGATCGTCCTCCTTGACGGCCCGTGGCCCTGAGCTTAAGTCGCTGCGGCCCCTGGCGTCCCGTCAGCGAAGGAGTGGTACGATGATCAGAGCCTTCGTGGTCGACAAGGATCGCCTGCGTCAGGTGCCGGACCTTTTCGACGTAGGCGAGCAGGTCGTCTGGGCCGACCTCATCGCGCCGACAAAGGAAGAGGAAGCCGCCATCGAGAAATGGGTCGGCGTCAATATCCCCACCCGCGACGAGATGGAGGAGATCGAGATCTCCTCGCGCCTCTATTCCGAGAACGGCGCGCATTTCATGACCGCGTCGCTGCCGGCACACTCGGGAACGGAGGGCCACATCATGGGACCGGTCACCTTTGTTCTAGCGAAGGGCAAACTGATAACCGTGCGCTACCATGAGCCGCGCGCCTTCCAGACGTTTCCGATGCGCGCTGAGAGCGCCGATCTGAGTTGCGTAGACGGCAACACAATTCTGGTCGCGCTGTTGGAAGCCATCGTTGATCGGCTGGCGGACCTTCTCGAACGCGCCAGCGCCGACGTTGTCGATATCTCGCACAGTATTTTTCACCCGAGCGAGAAAATTGCCTCGAAGCGCGACCTCGGCTTCCAGCTCATCCTGCGCAAGATCGGCCGGGAGGAACTATTCATCTCCAACATCCAGGACAGCCTCGTCAGCTTGCAGCGCGTCTCCGGGTTCCTTGCCAATGTCAGCATGCGCAGCGGCGGAGCCGGTGTCGCCAAGAGGAAGAAGCTTGGTGCGCTTGACCCAGACATCATGGCCGTTTCCACTCCAGATTTGCGTGGCCGTATCAAGACCTTGTCGCGCGATATCCTCTCGCTCGCTTCCTATGGCGAATCCATGTCGCAGAAGATCACCTTCCTCCTCGACGCCACGCTCGGCATGATCAACATCCAACAGAACGCCATCATCAAGATCGTCTCGGTCGCCGCTGTCGTGTTCCTTCCACCGACACTGGTCGCCTCGGTCTACGGTATGAATTTTGATGTCATGCCCGAGCTGAAATGGACCTACGGCTATCCGATCGCCATCGGTGTTATGGTGCTCGCGGCGATCCTGCCTTTCTGGTGGTTCAAGCGCCGCGGCTGGCTATAGACTTCCTCTGCCCGTCATCCTCGCCAGTCGATGGGCGCAAGCCGGTTCAATTCCAGCCATGCGTTGGCCTGCGAAAACGGCCTTGATTCGAAGAAACCGTTGCGCGCCGACAGTGGCGAGGGATGGGCGCTTGCGAGAATGAGGTGTTTCGCCGGATCGATCAGCCCTGCATGGGCCCGCGCCTTGTCGCCCCACAGAATGAACACGCAATGGGTAGCCTGGTCCGATACCGCTTGTACCGCCTGGCGTGTAAGCTCGTGCCAGCCGAACTTCATATGCGCGCCGGCGGCACCCGCCTCCACTGTCAGCGCCGTGTTGAGAAGCAGAACGCCTTGCCGCGCCCAATCCGACAGATCGCCGCGCGTGCGTACGGGTCCGCCGAGGTCGCTCGCAAGCTCCTTGAATATGTTGCGTAGTGATGCGGGCAGCGAGCCGTCGCCGACATAGGAAAAGGCAAGCCCATTGGCGTGGCCCGGCGTGGGATAGGGATCCTGTCCGAGAATGACGACGCGCGTGGTCGATGGCGAAGTCAGCCGCAGGGCGGTGAAGATATTGGCAGGCGGCGGGAGAATCCGCGCGCCTTCCCGGGAGCGCTTTGCCACGGCGTCGAGCACACATTCCGCCGTACCATCGCGGAAGAACGGCAAGGCTCGCCATGCTGCCGCTTGAGGATTGGCAAGGAAATCGGCAAGGGCGGCCTGGGGCATGCACGGTGCTTTCCGTTGATGGATGGCGAGGGCGGCGAATCCACCGCGCGGGTTCATGCTACTATGCAGCCGCCGGTCATTCGAGGGCCATGCGCACTACTGGATTAGTCGAACCGCCCCTTGTGCGGGCTTGCGATCCGATACCGATCTGGCAATTGTGCTGCTGATCCTGAATAGGTATGGCAATATGACGGCCGTGAAATGGGCGTATGAGGATTTTGCCGAAGGCATGACAATCGAACTCGGCGAAAGGCATGTGACTGCCGCCGAGATCATCGAATTCGCAAGCGAGTTCGATCCGCAGCCCTTCCATCTGGACGAAGCCACCGGCAAGGCAAGCGTGCTGGGTGGACTGGCGGCCTCGGGCTGGCACACCTGCGGCATCTTCATGCGCATGCTGTGCGACTCGCTGCTGCTCGATTCGACCTCGCAAGGCGGCCCCGGGGTCGATCTGGTGCGCTGGAAGCGGCCGGTGCTTGCGGGTGACACTCTGATCGGCAAGGGTACGGTGCGGTCGAAGCGCGTTTCGCAGAAGCGTCCGCATATCGGCCTTGTCGCCTGGCACTACGACCTTGTCAATCAACGCGGCGAGATCGTCTTCGAGTTCGAGAACACCGCCATGTTTTCGCGGCGGGAGGTGGCATGAGCCTCGACGACTACCTCCAGACTGGCGTGACCGTTCCACTTGGCTCGCAGCATTTCCCAACGGACGAGATCAAGGCGTTCGCCCGGAAATACGATCCGCAGCGCTTTCATCTGGATGAAGCGCTCGCCAGGGAATCCGTCTTCGGCGGTCTCTGCGCCTCTGGCTGGCATACCGCCGCCGGTTGGATGAAATGCAACGTCGCGACACCGATCGGCGGCTTGTGGGAAGGTCCTGGCCCCGAACCGGTGACTGGCCCCTCCCCGGGCTTCTCCAATTTGAAATGGCTGAAGCCGGTCTTCGCCGGCGAGACGGTCTCCTATACCCGCACCGTCACCGGCCATCGGCAAATGGCCTCGCGTCCCGGCTGGCGTCTGGTCACTATCCACGCTGAAGGCTTCGATTCCACCGGCGACAAGGTCATCGAATTCGACAGCGCGGTGTTGGTGCAAGCCGACTGACGCGGCCGCCTCAGTGCCCCTCGAACGCGATCAGCGTGCGCACCGGCACGCCAAGCGCCTCGAGCTTGGCGCGGCCGCCCAGGTCGGGCAGGTCGATGACGAAGCAAGCCGCGACGATGTCGGCGCCGATCTGCCGGAGCAGCTTCACCGCAGCTTCAGCCGTGCCGCCTGTTGCGATCAGATCGTCCACGAGGATAACCTTCTCGCCTGCAGCCACGCCATCCTTGTGGATCTCCATCTCATCGATCCCGTATTCGAGGCTGTAGGCAACGCGCACGGTCTCATGCGGCAGCTTGCCCTTCTTGCGGATCGGCACGAATCCAGCGGACATCTGATGCGCGATCGCTCCGCCCAGAATGAAGCCACGCGCCTCAATACCTGCAATCTTCTCGATCTTGGTTCCGGCATAGGGATGTACCAGCTCATCAATCGACCGTCGGAACGCGCGCGCATTGCCGAGCAGCGTCGTGATGTCGCGAAACAGAATGCCCGGCTTCGGATAGTCGGGAATGGTGCGGATTGAAGCGAGCAGTGTTTCTTCGAGCGTAGATTTCATCAGGGGACTCCGTTGCCGCCTGTTGTGGCGTCCCGTAAAACAAAAGGAAAGGTGGTTCGTGAGTTAGTTTTACCGGCGGCGGCTTCTATTGACCTATATGCCGCCCCTCACCGCCCTCCGAAGAAGCTGTCCCGTGGGTTCGAAACGAACCGCGGAAAGCTATCGGAACCGCAGGTTCTGGCGCGAGAGCTGGCTGACGGAACTGCAACCCATCAGCTTCATGCCGCGCTCCACTTCGGTTTTCAACTGGCTGAGCGCGCGCTCGACGCCGGGCTGGCCCGCCGCTGCAAGCGGGTAAAGGTAGTAGCGGCCGATGCCGACGGCCTTGGCGCCCAGCGACAGCGCCTTCAGCACATGCGTGCCGCGCTGGATACCGCCATCCATGATGACATCGATCCGGTCGCCTACCGCGTCGACGATCTCTGCAAGCTGATCGAAGGCTGCGCGCGAGCCGTCCAGCTGCCTACCGCCGTGGTTCGACAGTACGATGCCGGTGCAACCAATCTCGACGGCGCGTCTCGCATCCTCGACCGACATGACGCCCTTCATGCAGAACTGCCCGTCCCAATGCTTGACCATTTTGGCGACATCATCCCAGTTCATCGACGGGTCGAGCATCTCGGTGAAATACCGGCCGATCGATATCGCGCCGCCTTCCATATGCACGTGTTCGTCCAACTGCGGCAGCTTGAAGCGCTCATGCGTGATGTAGTTGAGTCCCCACGCCGGCTTGATGGCGAATTGCGCCATGCCGCCAAGCGTCAGCTTGAACGGAATGGAGAACCCGGTGCGCAGGTCGCGCTCGCGGTTACCGCCGGTGATGCTGTCCACCGTCAGCATCATCACCTCGACGCCGGCCGCCTTTGCCCGCTCCATCATGGCCCGGTTGAGACCGCGATCCTTGTGGAAATAGAACTGGTAGACCTGCGGCGTCTTGGCAATTCGACGCGCCTCCTCCAGACTGGTGGTGCCCAGTGACGACACGCCGAACATCGTGCCGAACTTGCCCGCCGCAGCCGCCACCGCGCGCTCGCCATCGTGGTGGAACAGGCGCTGCAGCGCGGTTGGCGAGCAGTAGAACGGCAGCGCCAGCTTCTGCCCCATGACCGTGACCGAAGTGTCTAGCTTCTCCACGCCGCGCAGCACATTGGGGACCAGATCGCAGCGCTCGAAACTCTCGGTGTTGCGGCGATAGGTGACCTCGTCGTCGGCCGCGCCGTCAATGTAGTCGAAGATCGGCCCCGGCAGACGGCGTTTCGCCAGTGCGCGGAAATCATGGAAATTGTGGCAGTGTTTCAGACGCATTGTGTCCGTTCCGGTGCAGGCCGATGAATTGCATAGCCTGCCGGGACGTCAAGCGTGTCCGCCATAAAAGCTTCATCTACAGGGCGAATGGTTTACGAGACGCACTTATTCGCTGCCACGCTGCCTTCGGCCCTGGCCATTTCAAAGAACCCTCTTGCGAGGTGTGGGAGACGGCGCATGGCATTGCGCCTTGTAAGGTATAGTTTAGTGACGCTTCGCCATGCGCCGCCGGCATGCTTCCCCAAAACCAAACCCGGCCGAGTTAACGGCTCGCGAGCTTGATCCGGGGCCGGGTCTAGGCTGCGGGGGATCACCCCAAACCACGCTAACCGTTGCGTGGCCGGCCCGGTGCCACACTTGCCTGGATGCCGGTTGTACACCCGTTCCCACAAACAAGCTGCTATGGCGGAGAATACGCGAGAAAGCGCTGGTGGGAATAAAGCCTCCTGCCAAAGATGCTGACAAGGGTGTCGTTTCAATTGGTTAGAGGAGAGAGTTGCGAAATTCTATTCCCGGTGGCCGGTGTGCTGTTCGACCCCTCTCCGCCTCGCCCTTCGACAAGCTCAAGGCTCGACTGCCGCGAAGCCAGTCGCAATGCAGTGACAGCTATCGCTTCGAAGGCTCAATGTAGCGGATGCGCTCGCTGAATGAGGCGACATCCTCAAAGCTGTAGCGCAAATGCACGCGCTTCTCGGACGGCGGATCGAACTCCAGCGATGTCTCGGGTCGCCACGCCGTCAGCGGCCGGATCGGGCGAGGCACAAAACCGCCGCCGCAGTTGGGGCAGACATTGTGCAGTTTCCTATCAACGCAATCCACGCAGAAGGTGCATTCATATGAGCAGATCCGCGCCTTGCCGGAATCCGGCGGAAGATCGATGTCGCAGTATTCGCAGTTTGGCCGAAGTTGGAGTGCCATTGTCTGTTCCTCGATCTATCGACGGCGACCATAGCATCTGCTAGCGCCACCGGAATGGCACAGGCCATGCCGTGTTATTGTCTCGGAACAACAACTCCTTTCATAGTGACGCCCATTTTGGTCCCTGTGAGCGAGGGAGACGCCGCCCGCCGGCGTCTTCGAGGCCTCAGCTATACCATTTGCCCAGAACCACCTTGCTCGCCGCCCCAACCTTTCCAGCAAAGGCGTCGACGTCGCTCAATCCGGCCTCGCCCTTGTAGTGGTAGGGGTAGACGACCGCTGGCTTGAACACCGCCACCGCCGCACTCGCCTGGTCGATGTCCATCGTATAGGGCAGGTTCATCGGCACGAAGGCAATGTCGATGCCGGTAAGCGCCCGCATCTCCGGGATGTCTTCGGTGTCGCCGCCGATATAAACGCGGCGTCCATCGACGGTCAGCACGTAGCCGTTGTCACGGCCTTGCGGGTGATATTTCTTGCGTTCCTCGGTGGTATTGTAGGCCGGGATCGCCTCGATTTCCACTGGCCCGACGGTCGTCTTTTCGCCATTTGCGATCGCCGTCGCCTTGGCTTGGAGATCGGTCGGCAGCTTCGCATGGACAGCCGGGTTGACCACAATCTTGGTATCCGGTCCGACGATCGCCTGCAGCGTCGGCGCATCGAAATGGTCGGCATGCTCATGCGTGATCAGAACCAGGTTCGGCGCCGAATGTCCGCCATAGAGGTCCTTGCCGCCGACCGGGTCGGCGTAGATCACCAGGCCGGGAACGGTCATCACGAGGCTGGCATGTTGAACCGGCGAAACGACGATCTCGCCGCTTTCGCCCTTGTAGCTGTCGCCCTTGCCCTGCGCCCTTGCGATAAACGGCATGATAATGGTCGAGCCGAAAGCGCCAAGCGCTGCCGTCCCCACGAGTTGCAAGCTGTCGCGTCGCGTCAATTTCATGGGAATTCTCCTATTCGGAAGCCATCCTGCCATCCTGCCTGGCAGGACGCCACGATAGATGAACGCAGCCGATGGCGATTGTCATCCATTTTGCTGGGCCGGATTGAGAAAATTCTTGTGAAGCCTGCTGGCCGTCCGGGCTCTCCTCAGGCCGCTCTGAGCGTGTCGACAACGGGCTCGTCAGGAAGGGGCTCCGCGTTTCGAGATCATCCCAACGCGGATCATCGAGCGGCAGCTTTTGTCATCAAGGCACACCCAACAAAAAGGGCGCCGAAGCGCCCTTTCAAATCAAGCTGCCAGGAAGCCTGGTGTCAGTGCTCGACGCCCGACCAGACATTGCGCTTGACAAGATAGACCATCGCACCGAACAACAGCATGAAAACGATGACCCGGAAGCCGGTCTGCTTGCGGGCCTCTAGATGCGGCTCGGCAGTCCACATCAGGAAGGCGGAAACGTCGCGTGCATACTGGTCGACCGTCTGCGGCGCGCCGTCATCGTAGGTCACCTGGCCGTCCGACAGCGGCTTGGCCATCGCCAGCGACTTGCCGTTCATGAAATACGGATTGTAATGCGTGCCTTCGGCGATCTCCATGCCGGCTGGCGGCGTCTCATCGTAGCCGGTCAGCAGCGCGTGCATATAGTCCGGCCCACCTTCCGCATACTGCGTGAAGATATCGAACACGAAGGTCGGGAAACCGCGCGTCACGCCCCGCCCCTTGGCGAGTAGTGACATGTCGGGCGGTGCAGCGCCGCCATTGGCGGCAGCCGCCGCCTCCGTATTCGCGAATGGCGACGGGAAATAGTCGGACGGAATGCCGGGACGATCGAACATTTCGCCATCGCCGTTCGGACCGTCCTGGATCGTGTATTCGGCGGCGAAAGCCTTAAGCTGCGCTTCCGAATAGCCAAGCTCTCCGAGCGTGCGGAACGGCACCAGATGCATCGAATGGCAAGCCGCGCAGACTTCCTTGTAGACCTTCAGGCCGCGCTGCAGCTGGGCCTTGTCGTAAGTGCCGAACGGCCCAGCAAAGCTCCACGACTCCTCCTTGGGATGAAGGATCGGGAAGTGGGTCGGCTCCGCCTCGCTGTGGCCGCCTTCCGCCGCCTCGGCCGCATGATCGGCAGGCGCCGCGGCCTCGGCTGGTTTGTCGGCCTCCTGCGCATACGTCAGGCCGGTCGATCCGGCGATGACGAAGCCAAGAGCAGCCAATCCCTGGAGAACTCTTTTCATTGAACTGTCCCTCTCCTGCCTGCCGGTCAACCTTTGGTGCTCGGCGAAGCCGCCGCGCTGACCGGGTGGCCAGAGCCCCCCTTGTTCTTTTCAAGTACGGCTTCAGTGATCGAGTTGGGCATGCGGCGCGGGGACTCGATGAGGCCGAGCACCGGCATGACGACCAGGAAGAACACGAAATAGTAGAGCGTGGAAAGCTGCATTGCCGGGATGTACCAGCCTTCCGCAGGCTTGGAGCCGAGCCATCCGAGGAATATGGCATTGATGGCGAAAAGCCAGAAGAAAACCTTGAACCAGGGGCGATAGACCGCCGAGCGCACCTTCGACGTATCGAGCCACGGCACCAGGAACAGCACCGCAATGGCGCCGAACATGGCGAGCACGCCGCCGAGCTTGGAGTCGACCGGCCCGATGTTGAAGGTGATGGCGCGCAGGATCGCGTAGAATGGCAGGAAATACCATTCAGGCACGATATGCGCCGGCGTCTTCATCGGATCGAACGGCGTGTAGTTGTCCGGATGGCCGAGATAGTTCGGGATGTAGAAGATGAAGTAGGCGAACACCGCCAAGAACACGATCATGCCGAAGGCGTCCTTGATGGTCGCATAGGGTGTGAATGGCAGCGTGTCGGTCTTCGATTTCACTTCGATGCCGGTCGGGTTGGTCTGGCCGACGACATGCAGCGCCCATACATGCAACACCACGACGCCGGCAATCATGAACGGCAGCAGATAGTGCAGCGAGAAGAAGCGGTTGAGCGTCGGGTTGTCGACGGCGAAGCCGCCGAGCAGAAGCTCCTGGATCCAATTGCCGATAACGGGAATGGCGGTGAAGAAACCGGTGATGACGGTGGCACCCCAACCGCTCATCTGGCCCCACGGCAGCACGTAGCCCATGAAGCCGGTCGCCATCATCAGAAGGTAGATGATGCAGCCGAGAATCCAGAGCAACTCGCGCGGCGCCTTGTAGGAGCCGTAGTAGAGACCCCGGAAGATGTGCAGATAGACGGCGATGAAGAAGAAGGACGCGCCGTTGGAGTGCATATAGCGCAGCAGCCAGCCGGAGTTGACGTCGCGCATGATCTTCTCGACCGAGTCGAAGGCGATCCGCGTATCCGAGCCATAGTGCATGGCAAGCACGATGCCGGTGAGTATCTGCGCCACCAGCATGATCGAGAGGATGCCGCCGAAGGTGTAGGCGTAATTCAGGTTGCGTGGAACCGGGTAAGATACGAAGGAGTCGTACACGAGGCGCGGCAATGGCATGCGCGCGTCGATCCACTTTTCAATGCCGGTCTTTGGCGTGTAGGTCGAGTGTCCATCGCTCATCAGTCTGTTCCCCGCCTCAGCCGATTCTTACTTTGGTGTCCGAAATGAAGGACAGCGTCGGCACCGCCAGGTTCTCCGGCGCGGGGCCTTTGCGGATGCGTCCGGCCGTATCGTAGTGCGAACCGTGGCACGGGCAGAACCAGCCGCCAAAATCGCCCTGCTGGCCGAGCGGCACGCAACCCAGATGCGTGCATACGCCGACCATGATGATCCAGTTTTCCTTGTCCTTGCCCGCTGCGCGGTCGGTATCGGTCGCCTGTGCGTCAGCGGGCAGGTTGGCGTTGCGCGCAATCGGATCCTTGAGCTCGTCGAGCCTGACGTCCTGTGCGGCCTTCACCTCTTCCGGCGTACGGTTGCGGATGAATACCGGCTTGCCGCGCCACTTCACCGTCAGCGACATGCCTGGCTCAACCGCTGCGACGTCGACCTCTATCGAGGACGCTGCAAGCGTCGAAGCATCTGGGCGCATCTGGTCGATGAACGGCCACGCGAATGCGCCTGCGCCAACAACACCAGCCATGCCGGTGGCGATGTACAGAAAATCGCGGCGTGAGGAATCGATTGTGTCGTTAGCGCTCACGGAACTGGAATCCTTTCGCCTTACCCCATGCCGGCGATCGAGCCGTTCCGCTCATGCGCACCGGCCCCTATTCGCGTGGCGATACGGGCTGGCGAAATTCTCCGGCATTTTGGGTTGGTTTATGCGCGAAGCTACCGCTTGTCCAGACGCGGCGGGGCATGACGGCAGATTGTCGCGGGCGGATTTTTAACGGCGCGGTTCGGCGCTGATCATGCGCTGCAGCAGGCCGCGTCGGCGGCGCGTCGTGCGAGGCGCCTGCAGCTCGAAAACGGACACTCTCGATACCGCAAAAATCATGCAAGCAGGCGCCACGGTCCGGAGCTCCGTCACTTCGCGCCGAGCCGCGCCAGAACCTCGTTCGGAATCTGGTATTCACGGATGACGTCGTGGTGCCGCCGCAGGCCGCACAGTTCGCGTTGGATGAAATAGTGGTGCACGGCCTCGGCGGCCGACTTGAGCAGTCGAGGACGATCCGGGCTGTCTCTGTCGATGCCATGAAGCTGCTGCATGAGCGCTTCGACCTTGCGTCCAGCAGCGCCCAGCGACGTCGCCATCTCGGCAAGGATCTCGTAGTCAAACACTTCGAGACCTGTGCGGCCACGTAAGGCAAGATCGCTGCTACCAGGCAATTTCAAAGACATCGGCGCTCACTCCGCCGCCAGCCGATCGGGTAGGAAGCCGCCAGATTGGCGTTTCCACAACTTTGCATAAAGGCCGCCGCGCGCGCTCAGCGCCTCGTGCGTGCCTTCCTCGACAATTCGTCCGCGATCGAGAACGATCAGCCGGTCGAGGGCTGCGATGGTCGACAGGCGGTGCGCGATGGCGATCACGGTCTTGCCCTCCATCAGCCGATAGAGATTGTCCTGGATCGCCGCCTCCACTTCTGAAGTCCAGCGCCGACGTCGCCTCGTCGAGGATCAGGATCGGCGCATCCTTCAGCATCATCCGGGCAATGGCGATTCGCTGCCTCTGCCCGCCGGACAGCTTCACGCCCCGCTCGCCGACATGCGCGTCGTATCCCTTGCGGCCGCGCGGATCGGCAACGCCGGCGATGAAGTCATGCGCAGCGGCACGCCGCGCCGCATTCTCGATCTCGGCCTGGCTCGATCCAGCCCGGCCGTAGCCGATATTGTCGTGGATCGAGCGATGCATCAGCATCGCCTCCTGGCTGACCACGCCGAATTGCGCCCGCAAGGAAGTCTGGGTTATCGACCTCACATCCTGCCCATCGATCAGCACCCTCCCCTTTTCGACATCGAACAGCCGCAGCGCCAGGTTGACGATGGTGGTCTTTCCAGCGCCGGAGGGGCCGACAAGCGCCACGCGTTCGCCCGGCCTGATATGCAGATTGAGGTTCTCGATCACCCCGCCGCCCTTGCCATAGTGGAAGGAGACGTTCTCGAACCGGATATCGCCCTTGGCGCTCGGCAGCACAGCGGCGTCGGTGCCGTCACGGATCGCCGGCTCAACGGAGATGGTGCGGGTCGCATCCTGCACGGTAGCGTAGTTGCGCACCAAGCCGTTGATGTTGAACATCATCCAACCCGACATCTGGTTCAGCCGAAACACCAACCCGAGTGCGGCGGCAACAGCGCCGGTGGAAATTTCGCCAGCCGAGAACGCCACCATGCACAGCGCGGCGATCGAACTCATCATGATGCCGTTGATCAACGCCACCGACGACCGCACGGTGGTCACCGCTCGCGTCAGCCGTTTGACGGCCGCCAGAAAACGCTCCAGCCCATCCCGGATGTAGGCGTGCTCCCGCCGGCCGCTGTCGAACAGCTTCACTGCCATGATGTTGGTAAAGGCATCGACCAGGCGCCCATTGAAGATCGAACGCTCGTCGGCCGTGGCGCGGCCGGCACTGCGCATTTCCGGCAGCAGGAACCAGACGATCCCAGCATAGCCGGCAAACCATAGCGCTACAACGATGCCCATCAGCGGATCGAGGGACACCAGAATGGTGATCGCCAGCACCACGAAGGTCAGGAAAGACCACATGGTCTGCAGCACATTGACGATGAAATCGCCCACAGCTTCGCCGCCCTGCATGATCTTCGTGGCGATGCGGCCAGCAAAATCGTTCTGGTAGAAATCGTAGGGCTGCTCGATGACACGACGGAACGCCTGCCAGCGCACCATCGAGAAAAAGCCGGGCACCACCACCTGCTGCTCGACAACGGCCGAGGCGATCATGACGGCCGTGCGCACGACCAGCAGGAGTGCAAGCAAGCCCGCCAGTTCCGGCCAATGATCGGAAAACAGTGTCGCCGAATTGGCATGGTCGAGCAGGTCGATCAGCCAGCCGACCGACCAGTAAAGTGCCGCATCGACGGCTCCGGCTAGCCCGCCGACGATCAGCAGCAAGGCGAACGGCCATCTGGCCTGGTTGGCGAAATACAGAATGAAGCGCCAGGCATCCCTTGGCAGCACTTCGCGATCGGTGTCCTGAAACGCGTCGATCGAGCCTTCGACGCGTTGCCAGAGCCTTTCCCGGAGTCCGTTTTCGGTCATCGGCGCCTCCCCGAATAGGCAGCGCAAGGCCGTTGCGGGTGATGGCGCTCTTTTGCACCCCCCTCTGTCCTGCCGGACATCTCCCCCGCAAGGGGGGAGATTGGCCGGCCGCATCGATTTCGCCAACCGTCGACGTTGCAGAGGGTGAGGCGATCGCGAAGCTGCTGATCTCGGGGGAGATGTCCGGCAGGCCAGAGGGGGGTGCGAAGGTGCAGCGGCGGTGGCGGATGAAAGGGCATCTTCCTCACCATTTGAGGTGTCACGCGATTACCTTCAACCCCGGGACTCACTCCGCCGCCGCTTTCGCCTTCACCGGTTCGGCTTCTATGTTCTCGTCATTGGGCAGGAACCCGCCCGACTGACGCTGCCACAGCTGCGCGTAGAGCCCATCCCGCACGATCAGTTCGTCATGCGTTCCTTCTTCGATAACGTGGCCCATGTCCATCACGATCAGGCGATCCATGGCCGCGATGGTCGACAGCCGGTGCGCGATGGCGATGACGGTCTTGTCTTCCATCAGCCTGTAGAGGTTCTCCTGGATCGCCGCCTCGACCTCCGAATCGAGTGCCGAGGTCGCCTCGTCAAGGATCAGGATCGGCGCATCCTTCAGCATGACGCGAGCGATGGCGATACGCTGCCGCTGGCCGCCAGACAGTTTCACCCCGCGCTCGCCGACATGTGCGTCGAGACCCTTGCGGCCCTTGGGATCCGCAAGCGTGGCGATGAAATCCAGCGCCTCGGCCTTGCGCGCTGCCTCTGCCACCATCGCCTCGTTGGCGTCGGGGCGGCCATAGAGAATGTTGTCGCGCACCGAGCGATGCAGCAGCGACGTGTCTTGCGTCACCATGCCGATCTGCGCCCTCAGCGTATCCTGCTTGACCGCCGAGATGTCCTGGCCATCGACCCGGATCGTCCCGCTCTCGAGGTCGTAAAAGCGCAGCAGCAGATTGACCAGCGTCGACTTGCCGGCGCCGGAGCGGCCGACAATACCGACTTTTTCGCCCGAGCGGACATGGATCGACAGATCCTCGATCACACCCTTGCCCTTACCATAGTGGAAGCCGATGCGGTCGAAGACGATATCGCCGTCACTGACGACGATCTCCTTCGCATCCGCCTTGTCCTCGACCAGGCGCGGCATGGAAATCGAATTGATACCGTCCTGCACGGTACCGACGTTTTCGAACAGGCCGGAGACTTCCCACATGATCCACTGCGACATACCCCACAGCCTGAGCACAAGGCCGATAACCACCGCAACCGCGCCGATCGAGGCCGCTTCGCCAAGCCACAGCCAGATCGACAGGGCGCCGACAGAAGCCAGCAAGGCGGAGTTGAGAATGTAGAGCCAGCCATAAAGCTGGGTCACCAACCGCATCGAGGCGTAAACCGTCTGGATGAAGTTCGACATGCCCTCGCGCGCATAGCTCGCCTCACGACGGCTGTGGGAGAAGAGCTTTACAGTCTGGATGTTGGTGTAGCTGTCGACAACCCGCCCAGTCATCAGCGAGCGGGCGTCGGCCTGTTTCTCCGACACCTTGCCAAGACGCGGAATGTAGTAGCGCAGCAGGAATAGGTAGAGCACGAGCCATACCGCGAGCGGTATCGCCAGCCGCCAGTCCGCCGAGCCTACAATGAACAGCATGCCGAGAAAATAGACGCAGACATAGTTCAGCACGTCGATCAGCTTGATCACGCATTCGCGCACGGCAAGCGCCGTCTGCATCAGCTTGGTGGCGATGCGGCCCGCGAACTCATCCTGATAGAAGGTCATAGATTGCTTCAGCAGGTATCGGTGCACCTGCCAGCGGATGCGCATGGGATAGTTGCCCATCAGAGTCTGCTGGGCGATCAAAGAATGCAGGAACACCGTCCCGGGCAACGCGACCATGATCACCAACGCCATGCCGGCGAGCTTCCAGCCTTCCGTCTGGAGAAAAGTTTCGCGGTTCTGTGCCGACAGCCAGTCGACGATCGACCCGAGGAAACTGAACAGCCAGACTTCGGCAAGCGCGATGGCCGACATCAGCACCGCAGCCGAAATGATAAATGGCCAGGAACCCTTCGTGTAGTGCAAGCAGAAGGCAACCAGTGTCTTCGGCGGCTCCGTTGGCTCCCCCGAGGGGAACGCATCGAGCCTTTTTTCAAACCACGAGAACATGCAACTGCTCTTTCGATCTACATCCGGCTGCCACCCGTCCTAAGCAGCGTGACGCCTTTGTTTGACCTTGCTTGCCGCCTCGGCAAGCGCGGACTCACGGCTGATCAGGGCAACATAGTGCTCACCCTCCACTTCGCCGATAGCCAGGCTGCCGCCTCCTGACATGCCACCGTCGGCGTCAGCCGCCGCGCGGCCGCCCCGCCAAGAAGCGAGACGGAACAGGCGCACAAGCAAGCCGGGCCGGCGTGGCGCCGGAACGGCAAAGGAGAAATCGACATCCGGCAACTGGCCGCGATGCCTGCGCCGCGCCGGAGGATCGGCGAATGGTCGAACCTGCCCGAGCGCAAGCGCCCAAGCGGCAAGCCGCGCCTCATCGAGCCGCAGCGGCGCGTTGTGATCAACGTTGATGTGAACATGCGGAGCTTTGTGCCCGCTAACAAGCCAGGAGAGCATCGCAAACAATCCTTCGAGAACCAGGTTTGGTTTCCGGCGGAAATCGCGATCAGGCTTTTGAGTAGAAAATCTAAAGCGTCGAACCGATACCGCCGTTAGGCGCATCGCCCTCGGATGGGGCGGTGGATATCTACGGTCATCGTAAAATGCATTTCTCCGCCTCCGTCGGTTCGAGTTGACAAGGACGCCCATATAACGGCATTCGGCTCGAAAGACCACCCTTAAGTTGCCGTGCCTGTCCACGCAGCGACTGCTGTGGCCATCTTGCAACTCGATCCTTTCAGGCCTTCCTTGCACAACCTTCGCATAGCGCTCTACCAGCCCGACATAGCCGGTAACACCGGCACGATCTTGCGCATGGGCGCCTGCCTGGGGATTGCCGTCGACATCATCGAACCGGCTGGCTTCGACCTCTCCGACCGCATGCTGCGCCGTGCCGGAATGGACTACCTTGAGATGGCGGCGCTCAGACGGCATATCGATTTCGAAGCCTTCGAAGCCTGGCGGCGCACGGAGGGCCGCCGCTTGGTCCTGCTGTCCACCAAGGCCGCCCTGCAATACACCGCGTTCGCCTTCGCTCCTTCCGACATTCTGATGTTCGGCCGCGAATCCGCTGGCGTGCCGGATCATGTGCATGAATTGGCCGATGCGCGGATACTGATCCCCATGCCTGGAGGCGGACGCAGCTTGAACGTCGCGGTCGTCGCCGCGATGACTATCGGCGAGGCGATCAGGCAGGTGACGTAAAAGGCTCTGGGGACAGCTTACTTTCTTACCGCGGAAAGGCCGCGGCGCGTCGGGTTTGCGCAAGCGGAAAAAAGCAAACTGTTCCCGCTACCGTCCCCTCGCCCTGCCCGACACGCCGCCGATCCAACCATTTCTTCGCCCTCCGGTTTGCCACCGACCGCACACCTTGATAAAACCTCAACTTATATTGAGGTCAAGGGATAAGTCATGGCTCGGGAATTCACTGTCGGGCAGGTCGCCGAGCGCAGCGGCGTTGCGGTTTCGGCGCTGCATTTTTACGAAGCGAAAAGGCTCATCAAAAGCCATCGCACGGCCGGCAACCAGCGTCGCTATGCCGGGGACGTGCTGCGTCGCGTGGCCGTGATCAAGATCGCGCAAGAAGTCGGCATCTCGCTGGCCGAGGTTCGCATGGCGCTTGAATCGCTGCCTGAGGGCCGCACGCCAAATCGCAAGGATTGGAGTTTTCTTTCAAAAGGCTGGCGCGAAAAGCTCGACCATCGCATTCGCCAGCTTGAAGCACTCCGCGACGGCCTTGATGACTGTATCGGTTGCGGCTGTCTGTCGATCGACAAATGCAAGCTGCGCAACCCCCAGGACCGGCTAGGTGAGGAAGGCGCGGGCGCGAGGCGGCTCGTGACTGTGTAGCCCGTCGCAACCGCCCCCCGAAAAGCGCACGCCCGACTCACCCGCCTCAATCGGCAGCCGACAGCCTGCGGATTGTGAACTCAATCATATCGTTGGGCCGTTCGAACCAGCTTTCTATCGCCGTCCAGTAAGCCTGCTTCGGCCAGCGGTCGAACCATTCCTGTGCCTTCAGACGGGCATCAGAGCGCGGCAGCAAAAAAGTTTCGCGAACAAAGCCATCAGCGGGCCGCTTGCGCCTTTCGGTGCGGGCGCGGTCAAGTTGCCTCTTCAGGCCATCGAGCGGCGGTCTGGTCGGTGCTGGCACCGGTAAACCTCATGCGGCTTGACGCTCACAAACAAGAGATTAGGGATCGCACGCGAAAATACGAGTCATTTGTTACGTGAAGACGGAGAGTTTAATGGAGCGCCCCGAACTGCCGGCCGGCCTTCCCCATGACATTGAAAAGCGGAAGGCCACAGCCAGAAGCTGGTTCGAAAGCCTGCGCGACCGCATCTGCACTGCCTTCGAGCGAATCGAGGACGAGCTTTCCGGCCCGCTGTCGGATCGCGCGCCTGGCCGATTCGAGAAAACGCCTTGGCTGCGCGAGGAAGGCGCCGGCGGCGGTGGCGTGATGTCGATGATGCATGGCCGGGTGTTCGAGAAGGTCGGAGTCCACACATCAACCGTCCACGGTGCGTTCTCACCGGAGTTCCGCAAACAGATGCCCGGCGCCGAAGAAGACCCGCGCTTCTGGGCGAGCGGAATTTCACTGATCGCCCATCCCTGCAACCCGCATGTTCCGGCCGTTCATATGAACACCCGCATGGTCGCGACGTCGCGCTGGTGGTTTGGTGGCGGCGCCGATCTGACGCCGGTGCTCGACCACCGCCGCACGCAGGACGATCCGGACACGGTCGCATTTCACGCCGCGATGCAGGCGGCCTGCGCTGGGCATGACATTGCCAACTACGAAAAATACAAGGCCTGGTGTGACGAATATTTTTTCCTCAAACACCGAAACGAGCCACGCGGCATCGGCGGCATCTTCTTCGACTGGCTGCATCCGGATGAGGAAAAGGGCGGCTGGGATGCAGGCTTCCGCTTCGTTCAGGATGTTGGGCTGGCCTTTCTCGAGGTCTACCCGCATCTCGTGAGGGCAAACTTCAACCGGCAATGGATGCCGTGGGATCGCGAGGAACAACTGATCCGTCGCGGCCGGTATGTCGAGTTCAATCTTCTCTACGACCGCGGCACGATTTTTGGCCTGTACACGGGAGGCAATGTTGCAGCCATCCTCTCCAGCATGCCACCGGAAGTAAAATGGCCGTGAAGGCCTACAAACAAGCGTGAGCAGGTTAATATTTTGTAATGTAACAATGTATGCATCCGAAATACAAATGACTGCTTCACAATGTAGCAATCTTCGCCGTCGATTTTTCGACACATTCAGTACATTTTGCCAGGAATTTTGGCAAGTAACGTACAGCAAAATATATTTTTAGTCTAATGGCCGCCAATTTCGCGAAAGCTAAATTCTGCCGCGGGCCGGGAAACGCCGGCGGCTTCATCCTCGAAGACCGCGACCCGACGCGACCGGACGGCTCATACTTGCGACGGCATGCTACATGCATTCCCGTCGACTTTCCCAAGGAGTACCTGCCATGCGCATGTACATCATCCCGGCGGTTGCCGCCGCCACCCTCGCCCTCACCCCTCTCGCCATGGCCGCCACGCAGCAGCACGCGAACGGCACCATCAAGGCTTATGACGCCAAGGCCATGACGCTGACCTTGACGGACGGCGCAGTCTATGTGCTGCCGAAGACTTTCAAGGATCCCGGCTTGAAAACCGGCGAGAAGGTCTCGATCGCTTGGGAAATGCAGGGCAAGCACAGGACTGCCGAAACTGTCACAATCGCAAAGTGACAGGTCTGGTATGAGGTCAAAAGGCGGGGCTGGCCGCTCCGCCTTTCATTTTTGCGCAACCGGTTCGGGCCGATCCGTGTTATGGTGCGCGTCAATAGGGAAACCAGGAAGGAGACGCCCGATGAAGGAATTTCACTGCGGATCGCTCGTCCCGGGTTGTGACTGGCATACCCGTCACCAGGACGAAGCGGAGGTGATGCGCCGCGCGGTCGAGCATTTGCGCGAGACCCATGGCGAAACGATTATTCGCGAAACAATGATCGAGGCCATCCGTTCGCGTATCGAGAAGGTTCGCGACGCCGCTTGATTACGAATCACTGACAGCGGACCGTTTGTTTCCCCGCTGCGTCTCCGCGAGAGCAGATCAGCGGGCGCAGTGACTTGCGCGCCGGCTTTCTCTTCTAGCCTTTGGCTTTTAGAGCGTTAGACGCCCGCCTGACCAACTCTTCCCCGCTGAGCGAGAAGCCGGAATCGATCCATTCGCTCTCAAGCTGTTTCAGCACCGCGCCCAGCGGCAGACCTTCCTTTGCTCCAAGTGCCTTGAGGTCGTCGCCTCTGAGCGGAAAGCTCGGCTTTTCCCAGGCTTTCGCGATCTTCAGCAACCGGTCATACGCACCCGCTTCTATCAACGCCTCGGTTTCGCTCGGCGCACGGCCACGCGCCGAAACCAGGGATAGGTTGAGGCGATCTTCGATTCCCTGTGGTTCGCCGCGATAGAGCGACTTGGCCAGATCCTGCTCGGTCGTTGTTGCGGCAATTGCCGGCGTCATTGCCCAGTCAGTGAGGCGCTTCGCTTCAATGTTCGACAGCCGCAGGCGCTTGGACAGCTCGGTCATTCTGGCTGGGTCGGGAGGCACAACAGCTTCCAGCCGAAGCATCGGATCGGGCTTCCAGCCGAGATCGCGCTCGGCCGCGACGAGCCCGTGGATCGTGTCGATTCCCCATTTATCGCTTTCGGGCAGTACCCGCGACAGCACGCCGGCCTGACGCATCCATAAGAGTGCCCGCGATGGATCGGACGCCGACAGCGCCTTTTTCAGTTCAGCCCAGACACGCTCGGCGGAGAGGCTGTCCAGGCCTTCCTTCAACCGCGCGCAGGCTTTGAGCCCTTCCGCATCAGGTCGACCCGACCCATACCAGGCAAAGAAGCGGAAGAAGCGCAGAATGCGCAGATAGTCCTCGCGGATGCGCCGTTCCGGGTCTCCAATGAAGCGGATCGTGCGCGTTCCGATGTCCGCCACGCCGCCGACCAGATCGATCACCGTGCCGTCAGCCTCGGCGTACAGGCCGTTGATGGTGAAGTCGCGACGCTCGGCATCCGCCTTCCAATCGCGCCCGAACCGCACCCTCGCGCGGCGACCGTCGGTCTCCACGTCGGCACGCAGCGTCGTCACTTCATACGGCCGACCGGCCGCGACCAACGTGATCGTGCCATGCTCCGCGCCAGTCGGCACAGCTTTGAAGCCCGCCGCCTCACCGCGTCGGATGGTTTCCTCAGGCAGGTTGGTCGTGGCGACGTCGATGTCGGCAACGGACTGGCCAAGCAGCGCGTTGCGTACCGCTCCGCCGGCAATGCGCGCCTGCTCGCCATCAGCCACAAGCGCCGAGAGCAGGCGCTGAAGGTGGCTATCGTTCAGCCAATCCGCCCGGCCCGCGAGCGTAACCGTATCTGTCACGCGTAGAGCCTTTCATAAAGCGTACGGATGATGCCTGCCGTTACGCCCCAGATGCGCTGTCCATCATACGGCATGTCGTAGTAGAACCATTCCCGCTCGCCCCAGAACCGGCTGTCGCGCGTATGGTTTGCCGGGTCCATCAGAAAGGACAGCGGCACCTCGAACACCGCGTCGACTTCATCTCGATTGAGCTTGAGCTCGAAACCGGGCCTGACGATGGAAAGCACCGGCGAGATCCGGTAACCGCTCCCCGAGACATAGTCCGGCATTCGTCCGATAACCTCGATATGAGCCGCATCCAGTCCGATCTCTTCCGCTGCCTCGCGCAGGGCCGCGTACTCGGGCGAGCCGTCTTCGGGATCGATCCGCCCGCCGGGGAACGCCACCTGGCCCGTGTGGCTGCGCAAGGTCTCGGCCCGCTTCGTCAACAGCACCGTTGCGGCCTCGCCGCGATCCACCACAGGAATCAGCACCGCTGCATCGCGCAGGGCGCCGGAATGAGCCAGCCGCGGGTGCTGCGGGTTAAAGCGGTGATCGCCGTCCTCCTCCGGATGCACAAGGAAGTTTTCCTCTCGCATGGCGCGCCGGCGGAAGTCATCGACGGAATAGAGCGGGAGAGCGGCGGCGCGCATATCGTTAGGCACTCAGCTGCCTTAGACGCTCAGCTGGCATGATCGGATAGACGACGCCATTCGAGCGAACGGCGAACACCGCCACGCCATCAATGACGATCTCCTCGCCATGCTCGACGAGTTCATACATCACGGGGCGCGCTACCAGCGCCTCCAGCCTGCCACGTACCAGCACATAGGGTTTCAAACCGCCGGTATCCGGCTCGTCGACAAAGCGCAGCGGGTGTTCCAATCCGGCTTCCACCACATCGCCGACATTGGTGCGGAAGGTCATGACACGCGCATCGCCCACGCCCGAAACGTTCATTTCAACGGCCAGGAACGGCGCATCGACGACACGTATCCCGACCTTCTCGACCGGGGTGACTAGATAGGTCTTGCCGTCCTCGTCCTTGCGCAGGACCGTCGAGAACAACTGCACGAGTGGCACACGTCCGATCGGCGTGCCTAGGTAGAACCACGTACCGTCCGGCCTGATTTCCATATCGAGATCGCCGCAAAAGGGCGGATGCCAGCGATCGACGGGCGGCAGGCCCTTGCCGGCCCGCGCCGCTCTTGAGATCAATGCCGACAGGCCCGCCGTGTCAGCAGCTTGGGCGAGTCCCTGCGTCTTATCGTCCCCTTGGCTGTGCATGGTCACGAAATAGTCACTGTTGTTTCGCTTGTCAGCTAGGTCGGCTGATTTAAGTTCGCATATTGGCTCAGCAACATTTGTACTGAGTCGTAGGCTTGAGAACAGTCGGGCCGGTAGTCCACGAGCGGAAGAGGACCGAAGCCGCATGAGCGCAATCATCAAGGATCTGGCCCTGAGCGAAAGCGAGATGGTCGCCGAAGCCGAAAAAGCGCTGGCCGATATCTCGAACGTCCGGGACGGCGTCGGTCGGGTCATTTTTGGCCAAGAAAGCGTGGTGGAGCGTACACTGGTGGCGCTGCTCGCCGGTGGCCACGCGCTGTTGGTTGGCGTACCCGGCCTCGCCAAGACCAAATTGGTCGAAACGCTCGGCATTGTGCTTGGCCTCGACGCGCGCCGTATCCAGTTCACGCCGGATCTGATGCCGTCGGATATTCTCGGCTCCGAAGTCATGGAGCAGGACGAGCACGGACGCCGCTCCTTCCGCTTCATTTCCGGTCCGATCTTCGCCCAGCTGCTGATGGCGGACGAGATCAACCGCGCCAGCCCGCGCACCCAGTCGGCACTGCTGCAGTCGATGCAGGAATACCATGTCACGGTTGCCGGCGCGCGCCACGACCTGCCTTCGCCGTTCCATGTTCTGGCAACGCAGAACCCGCTGGAACAGGAAGGCACCTATCCGCTGCCGGAAGCCCAGCTTGATCGCTTCCTGATGCAGATCGACATTCTCTACCCCGAACTTGAAGCCGAGCGCCGCATTCTTCTGGAAACCACCGGCGTTGACGAAGCCAAGGCGGCAAACGTGCTGACGCCGGAGCGGCTCAAGCAAATCCAACTGCTGATCCGCCGCATGCCGGTGCCGGAAAGCGTCGTCGAGGCGATCCTGAAGCTGGTGCGCTCGGCGCGCCCCGGCTTGGGCAACGCGGATACCGACAAGCACGTCGCCTGGGGGCCAGGTCCGCGCGCCAGCCAAGCGCTCACGCTCTGCGCCCGCGCCCGCGCGCTTTATGAGGGTCGGCTCGCGCCGTCGGTCGATGACGTGAAGGCGCTTGCCGAACCGGTGCTGCAGCACCGCATGGCGCTGACTTTCGCGGCGCGCGCTGAAGGCATGAGCGTTCGCGACGTGGTCGCGCGGTTGGTGAAAGGCGTCTAAGAGCAATGTCCAACCAGATTGGACCATTCTGCAGGCGACGGTTTGGGACAAGGTCGAGGGCTTTGTCGAATGGCCGGGCTGGTAGCCCGGTCGAGACAAAGACCGAAGGATTTGGCCCACACCGGCCCGGCCCACGGTCGAACCCCGTTTCTGCGAAACGCGACAAGTTCGACCGAGAAAATTGTCTGATTGTCGATTTGCCAAAAGCAAATCGACGGCAGGGTTTGCGTTTGGTGGACTCCCACGGCGTCGGACGGACTTGGCCGATGCACTACATCGGCCTGTGCCGTCCTCCTAGTGGATCGCCTCCCCAAACGACAAACAGAATGATTTCAATCTGATCGGACATCGCTCTGATGGCGCGTGTCGGCGAGGCGTCGTCTCCGGTCGCTGCGCGTGACGCGCTCGCCCGTGCGCGGCTCCGAGCATCACTGGTGCCCGATCTGCTTGTCGAGGCCCGCCGTGTCGTCAACACCGTGATCGGTGGGTGGCACGGCCGGCGCAAGCGCGGCATTGGCGAAAATTTCTGGCAGTTCCGGCCCTATGTCGAAGGCGACGCCATGGCGCGCATCGACTGGCGCCGTTCCGCACGTGACGACCACACATATGTGCGCGATCTCGAATGGGAGGCCGCGCATACGGTGTGGCTGTGGGCCGATCCGTCGCCCTCCATGCTCTACAAATCGGGCACCGCGACCGTATCCAAGGAATCACGCGCACTGGTGCTGATACTTGCTCTCGCCGAGCTGCTTTCGCGCAGCGGCGAGCGCATCGCATGGCCGGGGCTGACCGATCCGATCACCTCGCGCAACGGCGCGGAGCGCCTCGCCGCGATCCTCAGCCACTCGCCCGCATTCTCCGGCAAACCGGATTTGATGCCGATCCGCCGGTTTTCGGATGCAGTCATCGCCAGCGACTTCCTCGATCCTGTCGAGGAAACCAAGGAATGGCTGGACGTACTCGCCCGTCACGGCGCGCGCGCGCATCTGCTGGAGGTCGCCGACCCCGCCGAAGAGAGCTTCCCCTATGCCGGACGCACCGAGTTCACCGACCCGGAAACCGGAGAGAAGCTGACCGCCGGCCGCGCCGAACTGCTCGGTGACGACTACCGCCTGCTCTATTCCGCCAGGCGTCAGGAACTGGCCGCGTGGTGCCGCCGGCTGGGATGGAGCTATACTGTGAACCACACGGACCGGCTTGCCTCGGAGGCACTGGTGAGCATTCACATGGCCATGTCGGCTGACGGCGGCTACGTCGGGGGCGCCCGCGCATGAGCTGGCTCCCGCTCTCCTTCGGCCTGCCGGCGGTTTTGTGGGGCCTGCTGGCGCTTCCGGTCATATGGTGGCTGCTGCGGCTCACCCCGCCGCGCCCGCAGCAGGAAGTATTTCCGCCGCTGCATATCCTCGCGCGCGTTCTGAAACGCGAGGAAACGCCCTATCAAAGCCCATGGTGGCTAACGCTGCTTCGCCTGATCATGGCGGCGCTGGTGATCATCGCGCTGGCTGAACCGATCTTCAATCCGCGGGAACGGGTACACACAGGCGGCGAGGGTCTTGCAATCGTCATGGACAACGGCTGGTCGAGCGCGACCGATTGGGATCGCCGTGTCGCCACCGCCGAGCGCCTGATCGCCGATGCCGCCTCGTCCGGTACTCCGGTTCTGCTGGCCTTCACCGCCGAAAAGCCGAATGCCGACATCGGCCCCTTCGACGCGGCGGCCGCCCGCGATCGCCTGCGTGCGGCCGAACCGCGCCCGATCCCGACAGACCGTCCCGCCGTCTATGCTCGCGTGGCCGACGCGCTGAAAGCAATGCCAGATGCAAGCGTTGCCGTCCTTGCCGACGGGTTGGCGCAGCCAAGCGACCAGCGCGCCTTCGCGGCGCTTTTTGCCAACCAGCCCAAGGCGGTGATCTGGGCCGCTCCGGATCGGCTTGCAATGCTCGGCCTCACCGCCACCGAAAACGCGGTCGAAGGCTTTAACCTCACCGCCATTCGCGCCGCGGGCGATCCGGCGCCGCGCCAGGTGGTTGCCGGCGCTTTCGACGACAAGGGCCGCCGCATTGCCGATGCCACGCTGACCTTCGGTGCGGGCGAAACCACAGCCACGGCTCTGATGAATGTGCCTTTCGAATTGCGCAACGACTTCTCCTCCCTCGCGCTCGATGGCGAACAGCAGGCTGCCGCCGTGCGCGTTCTTGATGAAAGCGCCAAGCGCCGCCGCGTCGGCCTGATCTCGCAGTCGGAGGCCGACCAGGCACAGCCGTTGCTTTCGCCGCTTTATTACATCCGCACCGCGTTGGAGCCCTTCGCCGATCTGGTTGAAACCTCAAACCCCGATCTGGCTGTTTCGATTCCCGAACTGATCGACCGCAAGCCGGCGATGATCGTGATGGCCGATGTCGGCACGATCCCTGAATCCGCTCACGTCAAGCTGGTTGATTGGGTGAAAGGCGGCGGCACGCTGGTGCGCTTCGCCGGTTCGAAGTTGGCCGCCGCCGATCCGGATTCCGACCTGCTGCCGGTGCGGTTGAGGACTGGCGAACGTGCGCTGGGCGGCACGCTGTCCTGGACCGAGCCACAGCCCGTGACCGAATTTCCGCCAAGCGGCCCCTTTTCCGACCTGACCCCGCCCAGCGAGGTGACCGTCGCCCGCCAGGTTTTGGCCGAACCGACGCCGGACCTCGTGGAACGCACCTGGGCCACTCTCGCCGACGGCACGCCGCTGGTTACCGGTGACAAGCGCGGCAAGGGCACCATCGCGCTTTTCCACATCACGCCACAGGCGACATGGTCGAACCTGCCCATCTCCGGCAGCTTCGTGGAAATGCTGCGCCGGCTGGTGCAGATGTCGCGAAACCAGGGCACCGTCGCCGCCAATGCGGAAGGCCACGTCGCTGCTCTCGCCCCTTACCGCATGATCGCGGCTGATGGTGTACTGGTGCCGCCGACACCCGATGCGCGGCCACTGACGATCCGTCCAGGCGCCTTGCCTGTAACCATCGAGAACCCGCCCGGTCTGTATGGAACGGAGGAGGGTGTCTACGCCCACAATCTGCTCGCCGCCGACAGTACCTTCACGCCGCTCGCAAAACCGCAAATACCAGCGCCGATCACCGATCTGCGCTATGATTTCGATGAATCGCGGAATTTGAAGGGTGCGCTCGTGGCCGCTGCCGTTGCGCTGATGGTGCTGGATACGCTGGCTGTGTTCTGGATGGGCGGCGTTTTCGCCCGTCGCGGCAGGCGCAGTGCGGTGCGCGCGGCTGCCGGAGCCGCGACCGTTATCGCATTGGCTCTGGGCTTGCTGGCGAGCTTTGCCGAGCCGACGCGTGCCGACGATGTCAAGCCTGGCGATGCGGAAGCGATCGAGGCCATCTCCACGACCCGCCTCGCCTATGTCATCACTGGTGACAACAGTATCGATTCCATCAGCCGGGCGGGTCTTTCCGGTCTCACACGCTTCATCATAGAGAAGACCGCGCTGGAGCCGGGCGAGCCGGCTGGCGTCGACATAGCGAAGGATGAGCTGGCTTTCTATCCGATCATCTACTGGCCATTGGACGCGGCCGCACCGATGCCGTCGGAAGATGCCATCGCCCGCATCGATGCCTACATGCAGCAAGGTGGCACCGTACTGTTCGACACCCGCGACCAGTATGCGAATGGCCTTGGCGCGGACGCGACCAGCCCGGCCACCCAACGCCTGCGCGACATTTTGAGCAGCCTCAACGTGCCACCACTCGAGCCAGTGCCACCGGATCACGTGCTGACGAAATCCTTCTATATCCTGCCGGAGTTTCCTGGCCGTTTTAATGGCGGACCGCTCTGGGTCGAAGCGTCGCTGGATGCCTCGAACGCCGAAAACCGCCCGGTTCGCACCGGCGACGGCGTCAGCCCGATCATGATCACCTCGAATGACTTCGCCGGCGCCTGGGCGATGGACGAGAATGGCGACCCGATGCTGCCCACCGTGCCGTCCGATCCGATGCAGCGCATCTACGCGCTGCGATCCGGCATCAACATCGTAATGTATATGCTTACCGGCAACTACAAGTCTGATCAGGTGCATGTGCCGGTGCTGCTCGAACGGCTGGGGCAGTAGATGAACTGGTCGCTCCCGTTAAACCCGCGCGCCGCTTTACCCTCCCCCTGTGGGGAGGGTCGGCGAACGAACGAAACGGAGTGAAGTTCGTGAGACGGGGTGGGGGTAGAAGGTTGCGCTTCACCCCCACCCCGCGTCACAACACGCTCGTCCCGAGCGAGTTGCTCCGCGACCCTCCCCACATGGGGGAGGGTAAGCCATGAACTGGTCGCTCGCCTTCGAACCGCTGCTGAGCTGGCCATGGCTGGCCGTGATCCTGTTACCCGTCGCGCTGATGGCGCTGGCAGGGTTGTGGTTCCGTCAGCGCGGCGCGCTGTTCCGGCTATTGGCCCTGGTTGCGCTGGCTGCCGCCCTGGTCAATCCGGTCTTCCTCGATGAAGATCGCGAGCCGCTGAAGAGCGTGGTGGCGCTGATTGTCGATCGCAGCCAAAGTCAGGATATCGGCGCGCGCACCGATGAAACCAATCGGGCGCTGACGGGCATGCAGGAACGGCTCGCACGCTTCAAACAATTTGATGTGCGCGTGGTTGAGGCGGGCCAGGCGAATGCCGCCGACGACCGCACCGAGACGCGCCTGTTTGGCGCGCTGGAGAGCGTTTTCCGAGACGTGCCTGCTTCCCGCATCGGCGGCGCGGTCATGATCACCGACGGCCAGGTTCACGACATCCCTGAGAACGCGGCCAATATTACGCGGACCGCTGCATGCGCTGATCACCGGCAGGGCGGACGAAATGGACAGGCGCATCCGCTTCGAGAATGCGCCACGCTTCGGCATTGTCGGCAAGCCGATCGATATGACCTATCGCGTCATCGCCAATGGCGGCGGACAGGGCGTCGTCGATGTCCGGGTTTCGATCAACGGCCAGCAGGTCAGCGTCGAACGCGCCGAGATCGGCCGCGAGATGCAGCTCGAACTCACCATTCCCAATGCCGGCCGCAACATTGTCGAGCTCGCCATCGACCCCGTCGAGGGCGAACTGACCGACACCAACAACCGCGCCATCGCCATTCTGGACGGCATTCGCGAGAACCTGCGCGTGCTCCTGGTATCCGGCGAGCCGCATGCGGGCGAACGCACCTGGCGCAACCTGCTGAAGTCCGACGCCTCGGTCGACCTCGTGCATTTCACCATTTTGCGCCCGCCCGAAAAGCAAGACGGTACGCCGATCAACGAACTGTCCCTGATCGCCTTCCCGACGCGCGAACTGTTCGTGGAGAAGATCAACGATTTCGACCTGATCATCTTCGACCGCTATCAGCACCGCGACGTGCTGCCGATCCTCTATTACGACTACATCGCCGAGTATGTGGAAAAGGGCGGCGCGCTGCTGATCGCAGCAGGGCCGGAATATGCGGGCGATTCCTCGATTGCCCGCACGCCGCTGATGTCCGCCCTGCCCGCTTTACCTACCGGCGACATACTGGACGAGGCTTTCTATCCACGCCTCACCGAAACCGGCAAACGCCACCCTGTTACACGCGGTCTTGAAGGCTCGGCGTTTGAGCCGCCGCATTGGAGCCGCTGGTTCCGCCTGATTGGCATCGAGCATCCCGAGGGCGAGGCGGTCATGAAGGGTCCCGACGACCGTCCGCTGCTTCTGCTCAACCGCAAGGGCGAAGGCCGCGTCGGAATGCTGCTGTCCGATCAGGGCTGGCTATGGGCGCGAGGCTTCGAGGGCGGTGGCCCGCACGTCGCGCTCTACCGCCGCATCGCCCACTGGCTGATGAAGGAACCCGAGCTTGAGGAAGAGCGCCTTACCGCCGACGGCCGTGGCATGGTGCTGGACATTCGCCGTCAGACTATGAGCGACGATCCCGGTCCCGCGCAGGTGATCACGCCGTCGGGCAAGACGCTCACGGTGCCGCTGACCTCCGCCGAACCCGGACTGTTCACGGGCAGCGCGGAAACGACCGAAATCGGCCTTTACCAGATCGGCAATGGCGATCTATCGGCGCTTGCCCACATCGGCCCGGTCAATGCACCGGAATTCGCCGACACCGTCTCGACCGAGACGGTGTTGCGGCCAACCGCCGAAGCGACCGGCGGCAGTGTGCGCCGGCTTGCCGGCCTGACCGGCCAGTCGCTGCCGCAGATCGTCCCCGTTCGCGGACAGGGCGAAGCGGCCGGCAGAGACTGGATAGGCCTTCGCACGACCAGTGACAGCGTGCTGAAATCGGTATCGCGCGTGCCGCTGTTCGGCGGCTTCTTCGGCCTCGCGCTGCTGCTGCTGGCATTGGGCTCGATGTGGTACCGCGAGGGGCGGTAGCGCCGCACATGAGATTTTGCCCGGCTTAACCCTTCCCTTCATAAAGGGTAAGGCAGTCCCATATAGATCTTGCCCCCTCTCCGTCTTGGCTTCGCCGAGACGGAGAGGGGACTTTCGCCGAATCGTACCCGCCGCCTTGAAGGGAGTCGGCAAGCGCAGTTTATCCGCGCGAATCGCTGCCGAACACCCGGCAAACCCGTTCACCCCTACTCCTCCGGCTCGGTCGTAAACATCAACGGATATCCCTTGGCTTTGCCGGCGTCGGTTGCGCGCGTCGCCTTGGTCTCGGCAACATCCTTCGTGAAGACCGCGACCACGCAGACGCCGCGCCGGTGGGCGGTGATCATGACGCGATAGGCTTGATCCTCGGTAAGCCGGAACTCGCCCTTCAACACAGTGACGACGAACTCACGCGGCGTGAAATCGTCATTGATCAGGATGACCTTGTGCAGCTTCGGCCGTTCGACCTTCGGCTTTGTACGCGTGCGGGGTGTTAGGACGGTATTCGGCATAGGCGGAAAGACTACGATGATTTTGGCCAGCCTGCCACGATCAATAGGAGTGGTCTTCTATCCAAATAAATGGGCCGCTCGCCGTTTGTTGCAAGCCGGCGGCCCATTCAACGGCCTTCGCCGCCACTCTGTCAATTTCGTCTACACCGAGCAACAAGCCGGCGCCGCCGTCACCGCCTCAGCACAGCACTCAGCACATCCCTGATGCCAATCGCCCCGACAAAGCGCGATTGGTCATCGAACAGTGCGACGGGCGCGGTCTGCGAGCGGTGCATGGAAAGCATGACGATCTTGAGCGATGTACCAGGCGTGGCCCAGAACACCTGACTCGCTTCGTCGGGCTGGCTCTCAACATCGGCGCAAGACACCCACACCGCCGGTTTGCCATCACGCTCGGCAGCCGCGACAAGGCCGTCCGAATCGACCTTGAAACGCGTCGTGCGCCGGCGATCGAGCCATATCCAGCCGTCGTCGTTGTGCTCAAGCTCGTGCTTGCTGCGCATGACGTTCCAGGCGGTCAACACCGACAAGGGATTCACATTGGCGATGAAGTCGCGCACATAGTCGTTGGCCGGCTTGAGCACGATGTCCTCTGGCGGGCCGGACTGCACGATACGCCCGCCCTCCATGATGGTGATCGTGCTGCCGATCTTGAGCGCCTCCTCAAGGTCATGGCTGACGAAAATGATGGTTTTCTTCAGCGTCTTCTGCAGTTGCAGGAGCTCGTCCTGTAGTTTGGTGCGGATCAGCGGGTCGAGCGCTGAGAACGGCTCGTCCATAAGCAGGATCGGCGCCTCGGTGGCGAACGCACGCGCAAGGCCGACGCGCTGTTGCATGCCGCCGGAAAGCTCGTGGCCATATTTGTTCGCCCAGGGCGTCAAACCGACCAGGTCGAGTTGCTTGGCAACGCGCTCGTTACGCTCCGCGTCTGGCACACCGGAAAGCTCGAGCCCCAACCCGACATTCTCGTGCACGGTCCGCCACGGTAGCAGCGCGAACTGCTGGAACACCATGGCCACCGCACCCCGGCGAACCTTCCGCAGTTCGTTCTCGCCGCAGGAGACCACGTCGGTCGTTCCATGCGCGCCGTGGACGATGACCTTGCCGCGCGTGACCTTGTTGAGGCCATTGACCGCGCGCAACAGTGTCGACTTGCCCGACCCGGACAAGCCCATGAGGACCGAAATCTCGCCCTCGTTGACGACCAGATTGGCGTTGGCCGCGCCCAGAACCGAACCGGTCTTCTCCAGGATTTCGGCGCGGTCCCTGCCTTGGTCGAGCAGATCCTGCGCTTCCCTGGCGCGGCTGCCGAAGATGATATCGACGTTCTGGAACTCGACGGCTGGCTTCATCTCTTTACTGCCTTCTGAGCCAGGACACGATCGAGAATGATCGCCAGGATAACCAATGCGAGGCCGGCTTCGATACCTAGCGGAATGTTACGCCGCGACAGCGCGTTGTTGACTGGGTTGCCAAGGCTTGGCGCGCCGATCAGTGTCGAGAACACCACCATCGATAGGGACAGCATGATGCACTGTGTCAGGCCCGCCATGATCGACGGCAAGGCCGCCGGCAGTTCCACCTTCCACAGCAGCTGCCGCTTGGTCGCGCCAAAGCTTTCGCCAGCTTCGATCATTGGCTTCGGGATGGAGGTAATGCCGAGATAGGTCATGCGCACCGGCGCGGGCATAGCGAAGATGATGGTGACGACCAATGCCGACGCCGCCCCAAGGCCAAGCAGGATCATCACTGGAATGAGATAGACGAAGGTCGGCATGGTCTGCATCAGATCGAGAATTGGCTGCGTGACGCGCCACACCCGCGGATTGTGCGCCGCCCAGATGCCGATTGGTACGCCGATCGCCATGGAGATCGCGGTCGCCGCGACGACGAGCACCAGCGTCTGTACTGTCTCCTTCCAGAGCCCCTGATTGATGATGAAAAGCAGGCCGAGCAGCACCCCGATCGCGAGGCCCTTCGAGCGCTGGAGTGCGTACGCGACTCCAGCTAACACCACGGCGAGCAGCACGGGCGGAACCTGAAGAAGCAAATAGGTCGCGTTTTCAACAGCGAAGTTCAGCGTCGACTTCAGGGCATCGAAGAACCACTCGAAATAGGTGATGATGAAGTCGATAACGCCCTTGCCCGCAGGCCCAACCGGAATTTTCCATGAACTGACTAGCTTGGAAATCGGATCCATCTTCCCTCCTGCCAGGGGGAACTAACGTCCTGCCCGGCCGCCCCGTATCAATCAGGCGAGCCCGGCGGCCGAGACCGCCAGGCCCGAACGCTTTTGGATTACTCGGCGAGAGCCGCCGAGACGGCCGCGGCAGCGTCGCCGCCATCATAGGTCGTGACGCCATCGAGCCAGGACTTGACCGCGTCGGGATTGGCCTTCAGCCACGCCTTCGCGGTTTCCTTCGGATCGGCGCCATCCTTCAGCACCGGCCCCATCATCGCACCCTCCATCGGGATGGTGAATTTGAGGTTGGTGAGGAATTTGCCGACATTCGGACATTCGGCGACGTAACCGGTGCGGACCATCGTGTGAACGGTCGCGGCGCCGAAGCCGGAGTCGCCCATGCCATCGAGATAGGCGATCTTCATTTCGCCCATCACCGGATGCGGGGTCCAGCCGAGGAACACGATCCACTCATTGTTCTTCATCGCCTTCTCGGCTTCGGTCAGCATGCCGGCTTCCGAGCTTTCGACGATCTCGAAGCCTTCCAGCTTGTTTTCGGGTTTGGCGATCATCTCGGTGATGATGCGGTTGCCGTCATTGCCGGCCTCGATGCCGTAGATCTTGCCGCTGAACTTGTCCTTGTTCGCGCCCAGATCGGTAAGGCTCTTGACGCCGCCGTCGGCAACATACTGGGGCACGACGAGGCCGTAACCCGCACCCTCGAGATTGGTGCTGATGACGTCGATCGACTTGTCTTCCATATACGGCTTGATGTCGGCGGTCATGCTCGGCATCCAGTTGCCGAGGAACGCATCGATATCCTTGGTTTTCATGGATTCCAGCGCTACCGGTACAGCGAGGCCGGATTTGACTTCCGGCGTGTAGCCTAGTGCCTCCAGCACGACCTGCGCCGTGCCGGTGGTGACTTGAATATCGGTCCAGCCCACATCCGCGAAACGCACGGTCTGGCAACTCTCCGCGTCGCCTGCAAAAGCCGATCCGGCGGCGAACAAAATCGCCACGCCGGTCGATGCGGCGAGAAATTTATTGCGTGACATTCAGTAGTTCTCCCATTGTTGTTCTATTTCGAGGCGCGGCGCGCCCGTCTGGCTCAAGCCAAACACCATTCTGTTGTGGTTTCAAGCGCAATCGCGGCGCAATGGACGCCAAGCTGTTGTCAAAGGGCGACAAATCTATCCGCAACCTCGCTATTACGCGAGCCGCAACCATGCGTTTGAAAGAAGGGTCGGGGGAGCCGAAGCGTCTTTCATTCGGCGAAGGCGTTACCTATATTTGGCCCACCTTACGCCGATCCCGGGAGAGACATGATGGCGACGCTGCAGAATTTCGATGCCGAGATTGCGAAGACCCAAAAGGTCGTCGAGGAGATGCGCTCGAAGATCGAGCAGTCGGGAACGGTGCTCGACCAGATTGCAACGACGGACAAGAAGATCGGCGTGAGCGATTTCGACATCGAGAACGCCCGCATCCAGGACGTAATCGCCCAGCAGAAGGTGATGGAGTCCAACATTGCCGATCTGATCATCGGCCTTGAGGACGCCACAAATGCGTTCGGCTCGGAATTCGAGAACATGAAGAGCTTCACCGGCTGGGAAACCTTCGTCGGCATCTTTTCAGACGAGTCCAAGCAGCGCATGCGCACCGACCGTGTCCGCAACATGTCGCTGGCCGGCAATCTGCAGGAACTGCTCAGCAAGTCAGACACCATCGTCGGCATTCTGAAATCGCAGAAGCAGGTCTTGGCCGAGCGCTACAAGACCTCGGAGACCAGCCTTGCGCAGGTCATCGAGCGCCGCAAGGGCACGATGACCAATCTGGAAGCCGTTCAGAAGCGCATCGAGGAACTGAACCCGCTGTTGCTCGACATCGAGAACAAGATCGCCGCGTCCACCAGCCAGAAGGATCGCACCGAGCTTGAGGGCGATCGCTCGAAGCTGGCGACCGAATACAATGAGAAGCAGGCGAAAGAGCAGGAACTGCTTGCCGAAAGCCAGACGCTGGAGCGCTACACCTCGATGTTCCAGACTTTCGTGGATTCGCTTAACAACCAGATCGCGGCCCAGAACACGCTGATCAACAAGCTGACCATCGACACCGAGCAGCGCATCGTCCTCTACAAGGCGCTTGAGGATTCGTTGAAGACGGCCGCGCAGCAGGATGTCGCTCACAAGATCAACACGCTTGGCAGCCAGGTGGACAACACCGCCGAGGAGACCATGGCCGGTATTGGCGCGGCGGCTCAAAAGCACATTGGCGACCTGCTGGAAATGCACGAGAAGAACATGGTGGCGACCGCTGACATTCAGCGCCGCAAGAAGCTGGCCGACGACGCCTTCGCCCGCCGCTTCGAGGAAGTACTGAGAAAACACAACGTGTCGGACTACGTGCAGCAGTCGTAGGCTTTAGCGACGTCAGGCCGTTGCCCTCCACGTTGCCCCCCTCTGTCCTGACGGACATCTCCCCCACAAGGGGGGAGATCAGGGCGTCCGCTTTAGTCTCGCCAATCGCCGCCGTTGCGGGTAAAGCGGCAACGTCGGAACGCGCGATCTCCCCCCTTGTGGGGGAGATGTCCGGCAGGACAGAGGGGGACAACGTAGGGAACTCCTTCTGTTGCGAGGAGACGCTTTGTGACCACACCCGCCGACGATCCCGCAATCCGCTACTTCGCCGCCATTTCCTCGGCGCTGGACGGTCTTGGCATTTTCATGCGCGACGATTCCTCGCCGCTGTATCGCCACGGCGTCGTCGCCAAGATCGTCGCCGACTATATCGCGCGGCTGGAAATCTCGTTTGCCTGCTGGAAAAACCGGCTGGGTTTCCTCGACAAGTTCCGCATCTCGCGCGCCGAAAGCGGCTTCCCGGTCTATCAGAACCTGCTCGAACTCGAGAACGACCGCCGTACCGCCGACAAGCGGCTGGCGGCGATACCCGAGCCGGAAGTGCTGCGCGCCGAGATGGCGGACTTCATCCTGCGCCACAAGGAGTTTCCGGAGGCGCTGCAAAGCTCGCTGGCCGAGCGCCTCTATCTGGAGGATGTCGGCGCCGGCGCGGTTTTCAGCCCGTTCAATCTGGCGCAAACGTCGAAGGTCTCGGTCAATCCCAAGACCTTCCGGCCTTACTATCTCGTCCACTGGGCATCGTTCGACGGCAGCGCCAACCTGCCGCTGATCTATATGGCGACCATCGAGGATTCCTCTCCTGCGATGATCGAGCAGCTTGTCGCCGAGAACGGCAAGCTGAAGGACGACGTTGAAATCCCGCTCCCCGTCGATGGCTTGCTCAACCCCGAACTGGCGCACCGCTTCGACGATTTCACCGAAAAGAACTCGGCCTACACGCTGTCGCCGGTCACTATCGCCACCAATCTCGACAAGGATTTCGAGACGCTGCACCCGAAGCAGCTGCGCCGCGTCGTGCTCGGCCCGTTCTACTCGGCCGGCATCACCGAGAACAATTCAGTAGTGACGGAAGTGCTCTCCAAGGTGCGCAAACCGGAAAACGCCTGGCTGCTCACCTGGACGCTTCAGGAAGTCTACTCCAAGGCCGAGAAGCCGGGCCGCAAAGGCCTGTGGTCGAGCGAAAAGACCACGCAGGAGTTCCACATCAACACGGACGATCTCGAAGCGACGCGGCAAGGCGTTTCGAACTACGAGAAACATGCATTGGTGCCGCACGAGGCCTATCAGGCGTTGTATGCCGCCGGCGAAACCCAGAAAATTTTTGACGGCTACAAGGTTCACATTCTGTCCAAGGGACAGGTGATCAGCGATGTTTAGATGCCAGCCGCGTGCCGCGCGGCGAGGGTTGGAGGGATAATGGATACCGGCCTGACGACGATCCCAGAAGCGGATATCGAAAAGCATCGCCCCACCGCGCAATCGATGATCACCCGCGTGGTCGTGCTGGAGGATTCGTCCGGCCAGTCGGGTACCGCCCTTGCCGGCACGAACCGCCGCTTCGTTTCGACCGTGTCCACCGGCTCCGTGCGCCGAACCAAGGAAGTCGAACTGTCGAAGACCGTCGCTGCGATCCGGCCCGGCGATCAGCTGATGTCGATCGGCCAGCATACGTTGCTTTTCCGTGCCCGGCGCGGCATTGCGATTGCGCTCGCCGTCTCCGACGTTTTCGCCAGGAGCACCGATCTGGAAAGCCTGCAAGCCAGGAACACCCGCGCGCCGCTCGAAGGCGAAGAAGCGGCGCATTTCAAGAAACTCTTGTCAGCGTCGGCTTACGTTTCGGCATTCGCCTTCGCGTCCTATCTCTGGCAGTTGATCGACAGCGATGGCGAAGCACCCAATGACGTCGCCGAGCCCAATTTCCTGTTCGACACCGCGCAGGATGCGGTCAAATCGGTGGTTGCCGGCCTCGATAATGCGCTGATCGGCGCCAAGGACGACGCCGACCTTGCAACACGTGCCAAGGCTTTCGCTCGGATTGCCATTGACGGTCTGTTGACGCGCAAAGGCCGCTTCGACGGACTCGGCGCCTTCGAGGACGCGCATATCCGCATCGATTCAGATGACTTCACGCTCGACGGCTTCGATGTCGCGCCGGGCAAGAAGTCGAAGCCGCTTGTGATGACCTTCAAGAAGCCGGAAGAGGTCGTCGGCAACCACATCGCCAAGTATCAATCGGTGAAGCTCGCCAAGATGCTGATGGCCTATGATTTCGACCGCGAACTGAACCCGTTCGTCGAGCTTGGCGGCTTCCTGTTCACCTTCATCGGCGACGGCGCGCCCGGCACCGGCAAGACGACGCTGATCCAGATGATTGCCGGCCTCGTCAACAACTATGCGCAGGTTGCGGGTTACTCATTCCACTTCGAGAATTTCGGCGTCGATCAGATTTCGTCCTATCAGGGCAAGTCCGGCCAGAACTGCCGGCAGTTCATCAACAACATCCTCGACACCCGCGCCATCGGCTTCGGCACCATCGACGACATCGACCAGGTGGCGGCGAAGCGCTCCGACGACCGCGCCTCCGCCGGCCAGCAGGAGATCACCGGCGTGCTGATGGATGCATTTGCCGGTGCCGGCACGGTCGTACGTGGCAACTGCTCCTTCGGCATGCTCTCCAACTATCCCGAGAACGTCGACGACGCGCTGCGCCAGCGCGCCGGCGCGCGGTGGCTGGTCGATGGACCGCAGTCGCGCGATGACTACATCGACATTTTCGTGCTGTTGGCTGGCAAGAACCACAAGATCCCGCTTGGCGAGCACCAGCTTTACGCCGCGCAGGAGATCCAGCGCGCTGTAACCGAAGCCTATGAGGAATACGCCAGGCCGCAGGAAGATGGGCTGATGAAAGTTTATGAGCGTTTCATGAAGGAGGTCGGCGACCCGAAAACACTGGCCGACGTCGGCACTTATCTTCACGAGATCAAGAAGGCCGAGCCGCGCTTCACCGGCCGTGCGATCAAGAACGTCACCGACGCGATCAAGATGCGCGCCATGGACATCGAACTGCCGGACGACTGGTTCGAGAAGCCGGAAGCCTTCATGCACAAGGGCTATGATGAGAAGAAGGCGATGATCGAGGAATTGCGCGGCCCATTCTCCATGGACATGGTCATGCAGGAGATCAACCGCTACGCCGAATTCTGAGTTCCGATATTCCGACAAGTCGGACGATGCGGCCGTCTCGAAACTTATCCGCGACGCCCGCCTGCGCGAGCGCGCCGTCCGCGAGATGGAGGAACTGAAGGCAAAGGGGCTGTGGAATGCGTGAGGGTCCGGTGCAAGGGTGCTGGAGGCGGAATGGCGCCAACATGGACGCCCCCCTCTCCCCGTTCTTCACGGGAGAGGGTAAGGGTGAGGGGCATTTGATGGACCTTCTCCGCGAAAACGAATTGATGTTTGGTCGCCTGTTGCCGATCGAGGAGCCGCATCTGGTCGACCGCTACAACAAGGCGCTGAAGGCCTTTGGTCTGCCGCCCACCGAGCGCACGTCGTTCGAGATCGACCGCACTGGCTTCTCGCCGCAGATCGCCGATGAGCTGGGCGATGTGCTTTATCTCGATCCGAACGAGGTGAACCGACGCTTCATTATCCTGACACCGGCGCAGGTCGACCTGCCGGTGGTCCACACCGCGTTTTCCAATACCTCGCAACTGATCTACGAATTCATGACCAAGAACCAGCGCGCCATCAATGCGCTGACGATCAAGGATGTGATCTACGGCGAGATCGAGGATTCCGTCGCAAAGGTCGAGGACATCGAGGACCTGCTGTCGATCCACCAGGTCGAGTTTCGCGTGCTGTCCGCCGAGGACGTGCTGGGCAAGGCCGCCGAACTTGGCAAGCTTGTCGACAAGCTCAAGCAGGAGCCCGATGCCTGGCGCGACGACACCATGCTGAACCGCATGGTCGAACTGGCCAAGGTCTGCGGCGACATCCGCGAGAATGCGCTGGTCCCCGATCAGGTGATCTTCCGCCACAACGCCTTCTGGACGAGCCATTTCGGTGGACTCTACGTTTTTGTCGATCCCGACATGACGACGGTGATCACCGACCCGTCTGCGCCCGGCTTCCGCCGGTCGCGGCCGTGGCAGGTCAGTTATCTGTCCACCGGCGACGCGGAGAAGGTGTACGCCTTCCTCGCCTCCACCGGCCGCATCGAGCTACCGCGCGCATCCTGGATCGAGACCTCGGGCTATCTCGAGCATCGCGCCGAAATGCTGATCGCCTCGCAGATCCGCGATACCGAACCGGACGCGAATTTCGACACGCTCGACAAGATCTGGTTTCAAACCTGGATCCATGGCCACGCAGACCTGCTGAAGCGGGAGGGAACGTTCCCGTTCCTCAACGCCGCGAAGCGCGAGATCGCCCAGCTCGGCCAGCTGAAAATGGATGACGTCTTTCCAAGGCATCGGTTCCTTGTGGTGCGTGCCAAACCGGATCATCCCGACGCCTGGCTGACCAACCGGCTGATCTCGGATTTCGTGCCGTTCGACTTCGTCTCCCGCTATGTCTTCAACAAGCAGGGCTTCTATCGCGACTATGAGGGCTACAGCGAAAGCTATCGGGCCTATGTTGTGAACATGTTGAAAACCTCATATCTGAAAGACAAGGCGGGGCTACGAACGCAGCTTTACGGCTTGACCGACTAGCGTGGACACGGAACAAACCGCGCATGAGGGAGTAGGAACGGCATGCTTGATCCGATCGTGAATTTCTTCACCTGGATCTTCCAGATGATCGGCCGTGCCATCGGGCTGGTCATCGGCGTGCTTCTGTGGCCGTTCATGTGGGTTGCGCGGTGGTACACCGAGCGCGGCTGGATGCTGAAGGCTTTTCTCGGCGCCGCATTCGTGACCCTGATCGGCCTGTATGCCAATTTCATTTACGCCACGCAGGTTTGGACCAATTTCAATCCGAACTACATCGACGCCTACAAATTCGAGAAGCGCAACGTTTCCGCAGGCGAGCAACTTGCCGCCGGCGCCGGCACCGATACAGCGAAGACCTGCGGCCGCTCGGCGATTGCCGACATCTCCGCGGACCTCACCGACTACAACGTGAACCAGAACGCCTGGATCTCGTCGATGATCCTCTACAAGCTTGGCTTGTTCGGGCTCGATTGGGATCACACGCCGTTCATGGACAACAAGGCGTCGTTCCAGCGCGGCATCAACCAGGCGGTGCGCCGCACGACGACGGAACTCGCCGATAATCTGGGACGCGTCCGCACCACCTCGCAGATCGACGGCGATTTGCAGGATGCGCGCGGCAACATGCAGTTCGACGAGGAAACCTGGTATTTCGGTTTCAACCCGTTCGGGCCGAAAACGCCGACGCCGAGCTACTATCGTGACGCCATCACCAAGCTGCGGGCCTTCAACACCCGGCTGGAAAGCTGTCAGGCGGTGTTCGACGCCCGCTCAGACAACCTCAAGATCTATCTCGACCGCGTCGCCAGCGACATCGGTTCGACCTCGGCGCTACTCAAGGATCGCGCCGAGAACTACAATTACGGCTTCTTTGATCCGCGCGCCGATGACCGCTTCTGGTTCGCCTACGGCCAGCTCTATGCCTACTACGGCTTCATGAAAGCCGCGGAGGCCGACTTTGAGGATGTCATCAAACAGCGCAACCTGACCAGCCTGTGGCAGACGATGGATGCGCAGTTTGTCGCCGCCCTGAAAATCCAGCCGTGGCTCATCGCTAACAGCAGCGAGACAGGCATCTTCGCGACACACCTGACGACCATGGGTTTCTATGTCCTGCGCGTCCGCTCCAACATGGTTGAGATCAGCAACGTTCTGTCGCAGTAAAGGCAAATCGCGGAGCTAGTGACATGACCATGCTTGAGAAGGTCGAAAAAGAGATTCAAAGCCTGAACGCAAAAGACCTCGCGCGCTTCCGGGAATGGTTTGCCAAGTTCGACGCCGCCAATTGGGATACTCAGATTGAAGCCAATTCTGCATCTGGACGGCTTGATGAAATTGGGAAGACTGCCCTCGCCGCGCATAGAGCCAAGCAGACACGGCGCCTTTAAATCACTTCGCGACGCCAGAGTTTTGGGCTGCGTATCAGTTTCTGCCTGCAGGCATACAAGCATTGGCTGATCGTAGTTTTGAATTGCTGAAAGCCAATCCGCGTCATCCTTCCCTTCATTTCAAGCGGATCGGCGATTATTGGTCGGTGCGCGTCGGCATTCACTACCGCGCGCTTGGCATTGCTGACGGAAACGACGTCGTTTGGTTCTGGATGGGCAGCCATTCCGAATATGACCAACTTCTGAAACGTTGATCCCCAGCCGCGCAAGCTTTCGCTCCCACTTCCCTGTCGCATTCCGTGCATCCGGCGGCTGTTTTGAGACGGCGCGAAATCGCGCTGTCGGGCTTCTATGCGCCCCGAAACAGCCTCAGCTGAATTTGTCGCAAAATCGTCAGAACCGATCCCCGGGGGAGCCTCTAATGGCCGAATACAAGTCCGACATCGAAATCGCCCGCGCGGCGAAGAAGAAGCAGATTCAGGAAATCGGCGCCAAGATCGGCATTCCGACCGAGCACCTGCTGCCCTACGGCCATGACAAGGCAAAGATTTCGGCGGAGTTCATCAAGTCGAAGCGCGGCGGCAAGGATGGCAAGCTCATCCTCGTCACCGCCATCAACCCGACGCCGGCCGGTGAAGGTAAAACCACGACCACCGTCGGCCTGGGCGACGGCCTGAACCGCATAGGCAAGAAGGCGATTGTCTGCATCCGCGAGGCCTCGCTCGGGCCGAATTTCGGCATCAAGGGCGGCGCAGCCGGCGGCGGCTACGCCCAGGTCGTGCCGATGGAGGACATGAACCTGCATTTCACCGGCGACTTCCACGCCATCACCACCGCTCACAACCTGCTATCTGCACTGATCGACAACCATATCTACTGGGGCAACGAGCAGGGCATCGACATCCGCCGCGTCGTGTGGCGCCGCGTCATGGACATGAACGACCGCTCTCTGCGTGAGATCATCTGCTCGCTCGGCGGCGTCGCCAACGGCTATCCGCGCGAAGCCGGCTTCGACATCACTGTCGCTTCGGAAGTCATGGCCATCCTCTGCCTGGCGCTCGACCTCAAAGACCTCGAGAAGCGCCTCGGCGACATCATCATCGCCTATCGCCGCGACAAGACCCCGGTCTATGCTCGCGACATCAAGGCCGACGGCGCCATGACCGTGCTGCTCAAGGATGCCATGCAGCCGAACTTGGTGCAGACGCTGGAGAACAACCCGGCCTTCGTGCATGGCGGTCCGTTCGCTAACATTGCCCATGGCTGCAACTCCGTGGTCGCCACCACGACGGCGCTCAAGCTGGCCGATTATGTGGTAACCGAAGCCGGCTTTGGCGCCGACCTCGGCGCGGAGAAGTTCTTCGACATCAAGTGCCGCAAGGCGGGCATCAAGCCATCCGCGGCGGTTATCGTCGCCACCGTGCGGGCCATGAAAATGCATGGCGGGATCAAGAAGGAAGAGCTCGGCAAGGAGAACGTCGAGGCGGTGAAAAAGGGCTGCGCCAATCTCGGCCGCCACATCGAGAATGTGAAGCAGTTCGGCGTGCCGGCGGTGGTGGCCATCAACCACTTCATCTCCGACACCGAAGCCGAGATCCATGCGATCAAGGACTTTGTCGCCTCGTTTGGCGAGGAGGCGGTGCTGTGCCAGCACTGGGCGAGGGGGTCGGAAGGCATCGAGGCACTGGCGCACAAGATCGTCGATCTCGCCGAAAGTGGCACCTCGCAGTTCTCGCCTCTCTATCCCAACGAGATGAAGCTGTTCGACAAGATCGAAACGATCGTTAAGCGCATCTATCGCGGTTCGGAAGCCATCGCCGACAAGAGCGTGCGCGATCAGCTCCATCAATGGGAGCAGGCCGGCTTTGGCCACCTGCCCGTCTGCATGGCCAAGACCCAGTACTCGTTCTCAACCGACCCGAACCTGCGCGGCGCACCGACCGATCACGTCGTACCGGTGCGCGAAGTAAGGCTCTCAGCCGGCGCGGGCTTTGTCGTGGCCATCTGCGGTGAGATCATGACCATGCCGGGTCTACCGAAGGCTCCCTCGTCGGAAAAGATCTTCCTCAATGACCAAGGCTATATTGAAGGCCTGTTCTAAGCGTTCGTAGAATATCAACCGAAACGCGAGGGCCGGAGCGTTCGACGCCTCGGCCTCAGTATTTTCGCATTTCCGCATGACAAAGACTCACGGCATCAACTGCCCGCCATTCACCTCGATGATTTGGCCGGTGACGTAGCCGCTGAGCAAATCCGACGACAGGAAGAGATAGGCGCCGACGCAATCTTCCGCGGTTCCCGCGCGGCCCTGCGGGATGGTCGCGACCATCGCCTTGATCTGCTCCTCGGTCGAATAGCGTTCGTGGAATGGCGTGAGGATAACGCCGGGCGCCACCGCGTTGACACGAACCCCATTGCCGATGAGTTCCTTGGCAAGCCCGCGCGTCACATTCGATACGAACGCCTTCGCCGATCCGTAGAGGCCGGCGCCGCCCGCCGCGCCATTGCGGGCGGCGATGGACGAAGTGTTGATGATGAAGCCGCCGCGCTCCTTCAGAAACGGCATGGCGGCGCGGCACGCGGTGATCACCGAGCGGGCGTTGAGATCCATCACGGCGTCATACTGCTCGTCCGTCATCTCGGCGTAGGGCACGCGGCCCAGCATGCCGCCGGCATTGTTGACCAGTCCGTCAAGCCGTCCGAAATATGCCGCCGTCTCCTCGACCGTGCGCCGCACATCCTTGGACACCAAAAAATCGCCCTGGACGAGAAATACATCGCCGCCTGAACCGCGAATTTGCGCGGCGAGCTTCTCGGCGGGTTCCCTGCTCTGGTTGAAGTGCAATCCCACGCGGCATCCCTGCCCGGCATAGGCCAGCACGAGGGCGGCACCTATGCCGGTCGAACCGCCGGTCACCAGGACTGCCTTTCCGGCAAGATCGGGAATGAGCAGGAGGGGCGACGAAGCGGCCATCTCGAGATTTCCCCCATGTCTGAAAGCAGCGCCGCGAAACGGATACGCAGGAAAATGCAACGCGAGACCAGCCAGTCAATCGCGTTTCACGGCCAGTTGTCAACGCACGCCGGGCGTATGATTAAGCGTCATCGAACTGTCACCAAGTCTTCATGCAGCTGCAACACCGATCTTGCCGACAAAAGGAGAGGTTCCATGACCGGACGATCGCGCCTGCTGGCGCTCACCGCCACGCTTCTGGTATCGGCGGCATTGCCCGCCCACGCCGACATGATGTTCAATCGCGTCGCCACCTTCGCCGTCGCCAACAATCTCCCCGGAGCCGACACGGCGTCCCCGACCTCGGCATGCGAAATCATCGCCGCGAGCGAAGACGGCAACACGCTCGTCTATTCCGACAGCCCGCATGGCGGCATCGGCTTTGTCGACATCACCGACCCGGGGCTCCGAAAGCCGGCGGTTTCGGTCAAGCGCGATGGCGAGCCGACCTCGGTGACGGTGATCGGCGGCAAGGTTCTGGCGGGCGTCAACACGTCGAAAGTCGAAGGCCGACCCTGCGGGCAATCTCTCGCGTCATCGACCTCGCGACCAAGGCGATCGAGATCGACCTGCGATCTCGGCGGCCAGCCGGACTTGGTTGCCTTGAGCAAGGACGGCAAGTTTCTAGCGATCGCTATCGAGAATGAGCGTGATGAAGAGGTGAACGATGGCGAAATCCCGCAGATGCCTGGCGGCAATCTGAAGATCGCTCTCGATGAGCGACGGCACGCCGGATTGCGCTGGGATCAAGACGGTCGATCTGAGTGGCATGGCCGAGGTTGCGCCGGAAGATCCGGAGCCGGAGTTCGTTGCCTTCAACGAGGCCGGCGAGATCGCAGTGACGCTGCAGGAGAACAACCACATCGCCATCGTCGATGGCAGACGGCAAGATCGTCTCGCATTTCTCCGCTGGGACGGTCGACGCTGGACAAGGATCGACACCAAGAAGGATGGCGCATTACGTTTGACGGCAAGATGGAGAAATGTCCGCGCGAGCCGGATGCGGTGAAATGGCTCGACAATGACCGCTTCGTCGTTGCCAATGAAGGCGACTACAAGGGCGGCTCGCGCGGCTTCACCATCTTCGCCAAGGGCGGCGACGGTCGCTTACGAGTCTGGCGCCAGCTTCGAGTATGAAGTCGCCAAGGCAGGCCACTATCCGGAGGCGCGCAACAAGAAGGGCATCGAGCCGGAAGGTATCGAGGTCGGCGAGCTTCGGCGACGGACAAGCTCGATCTTCGTCGCCTCCGAGCGCGGCTCGGTCGTCGGCGTCTATCAAGGACGCAGGCGCCGCGCCGAAGTTCGTGCAGCTCTTGCCGTCCGGCATCGGACCGGAAGGCCTCGTCGCCATCCCTGCGCGCAACCTGCTTGGTGACCGCCAACGAGACCGACCTGCGGCGAGGACGGCGCTCGCCCGTTCGCATGTGATGGTCTACGAACGCGCGGAAGGCCGCGGCGGTATACCCGATGATCGTCTGAACGCACTATGTGAGGGCAGTGCCGCTCGGCTGGGGCGCATTGTCGGGCCTCGCCGCGGATCCGACGCAAGCCGGCAAGCTCTATGCGGTGATCGGATTCGGCGTCTATGGCGCCCAGCCGTCGCATCTTCACAATCGATGCGACGCAGACGCCGGCTCTGATCTTCGGACAAGCTGATCGTGACGCGCGGCGGCAATCCAGCGCAGAAGCTGGACCTCGAAGGCATCGCCGCCGATGGGGAGAGGCGGTTTCTGGCTTGCTTATGAAGGCGACAGCGGCAAAGTGACGCCGCATGCCGTGCTCTGCATGTCGATGCGAAAGGCGAGATCGACCGAGGAGATTCCCCTGCCGGCGGAACTGCTAGCCGGGCGAGACCCGCTTCGGTTTGGAGGGCATAACGCGTGTCGGCTTCGGGCGACGACGAGATCGTCTGGTCATGGCGGTACAGCGCGAATGGAAGGACGATCCGAAGGGCGAGGTGAAGCTCCTGGCCTACAAGCCGAAGGCGAAGGAGATGGTCGAGCAGTTCGCTATCCGCTGGACGGCGCCGACAGGCGGCTGGATGGGCCTCTCCGAGATCACCGCTCACAATGGCAGGCTCTGCTCATCGAGCGCGACAATCTGATCGGCGAGCGATGCAAAGATGAAGAACCTCTACAGCGTCGACTCGCGCCTTCAAGCCGCAAGCTCGGTGGCACCTGCCTGACGTGGAGAAGACGCTGGTTCGCGCTGCTGCCCGACTGAAAGCGCAACCACGGCTACGTGTCGACAAGGTCGAGGCTCACGTCGACGCCGCCGGGATACCTTCGTCGTGACGACAATGACGGCGTCGACACTCTCGGTGAGACGCTGTTCCTGCGGCCGGCTCATAAGCGCCGTAAATTGACCGCACAGAGACAGGTGGTGGCCGACTGGCCGCCACCGCTTCCGTCGTGAATGATTGTCGAAGTACCCATAGTTGCAGCAACATCAAAGACCGGCCATTGTCGTCCCGAAACGGATGACATGATGCAAAAGACCATCGAGATTCTGACCGGCGACACCGAAGGCATCCACTATTCATTCCCGGTCATGCGCTTCACCGGCAGCGACGAAGCAGCACCCACTGCCTATATCCAGGCCGCACTTCATGCCGGCGAACTACCGGGCACGGTCGCCATCGACGCGCTGTTGCCATTTCTGCGGCAGGCAGAAGAGGAAGGCCGCCTGCTCGGCTCGATCACCGTTGTACCGGCGGCCAATCCCGTCGGTCGCGTTCAGTACCATTTCGGCGCGCTTGAGGGCCGGTTCCACCTCGGGACGCGCACCAACTTCAACCGTGACTTTCCACTGCTTGACCGACCTGACGGCGCGCTCGCCGAACAGGTCGGCGGCACGGTCGATCAGCGCCTGAAGCAGCGATTGCTCTCTCTGTCGATGGGGCACGACGTCGTACTCGACCTGCATTGCGACGACGAGGGCGTAGCCTATCTTTACGTGCCCGCCACGCTCTGGCCGGCGATGGAGGATTGCGCCTCCGTGATGGGCGTTGCCGCCGTGATCCTGTGGGAGGGTTCGTCGGGCGCATCGTTCGACGAAGCGTCGCTGTACCCCTACCTGCAAATGCCTACTGTCGAAGGCCGGCTGTCGGAGCGCATCATCACCACGGTCGAGTTCCGCGGCGTGCTGGATGTCAGCCGCACGCTGGCAGCACAGGACGCCGCCGGTATTTACCGCGTGCTTGTGGCGCGCCGCATCATTGCGGACGATTCCCTGCCCGACCCAGAACCCTTTGCTGGCCTCGTCGCGCCTATCAACCATATCGAAATTGTTACCGCGCCGCGCGCCGGCGCCATCCTGTTCGATGTCGCGCCGGGCGACCAGGTGATGGAAGGTGACCGGCTGGCGAGCATCGTTCATGCTCCCGGCGAGGAAGGTGGCTCAACCGATGTCTTCGCGCCGCAATCGGGCTACATACTCACGCGCGTCTCCCGCCGCTCCACCTATGCAGGCGATGATCTGGTCAAGCTGGTCGGCGAACGGCCAAGCGCCTCTGTCCGGCAAGGTGCGCTGGAGGATTAACATTTCTCTTGATCCTGCCGGCCTCCATTCGCCGCTATGGATTTTCATGTGCACGATGGCGATCAACACCATTTGGTGGCGGGCCTGCTGAAAGCGGCCTGACGAAGCGCGTGTGCGTGACAAAGTTTGGTGGCCGCAGGAGAAGTCCGGGCGGCCATTTGCTTTAGGTGCCTATCCGGACCCCGGCGCGGCGAACGGATGGAGATAGGGAATGTCGGTTGAAATCCTCGACAATGGTGCCGAGAAATTCACCACCACCGGCGGAATAACCATTGTCCGCGAGCGGCATGACACGCCCTATGCCGGAGCGATCGAGGCCTATATCGAAGGCTTGAACAGCCGGCGCGGCGCGGTCTTCTCATCCAACTATGAATATCCCGGCCGCTACACGCGATGGGACACGGCTGTCATCGACCCGCCGCTGGTGATCTCGGCGCGCGGCCGCGCCATGCGCATCGAAGCGCTGAACTCGCGTGGCGAAGTCATGCTGCCGGCGATCGCGCAAACGCTGCTGCCGGTGAAGGACGTTAAGCTGACACAGACGACGACGCGTCGGCTAGCATTGAAGATCGACGAACCGGGCCGCGTTTTCACCGAGGAGGAGCGCTCGCGCGTTCCTTCGGTTTTCACCGTTCTCAGGGCGATCACCGCCCTGTTCCACACCGATCAGGATGCCAATCTCGGCCTCTACGGCGCCTTTGGCTACGATCTCGCCTTCCAGTTCGATCCTGTCGAACTGTCGCTCGGCGCGGGCGGAGAGCCAGCGCGACCTCGTGCTCTATCTGCCCGACGAGATCCTGGTCGTCGACCATCATTCGGCCAAGGCGTGGCACGACCGCTACGACTTCTCCGGCAAGGGCTTCGATACCGTCGGCCTGCCGCGCGGCGGCGATGCGGACCCTTTCAAGCCAGCAGACCGTATTCCGCCGCGCGGAGACCACGAGCCCGGCGAATATGCCAGGCTGGTGAAGAAGGCGATGGAGAGCTTTAAGCGCGGCGACCTGTTCGAGGTCGTGCCCGGCCAGATGTTCTATGAGCCGTGCAAGTCGCTGCCATCCGACATTTCCCGTCGGCTGAAGACCATCAATCCCTCGCCCTATTCCTTCTTCATCAATCTCGGCGAGAACGAGTTTCTGATCGGCGCCTCGCCGGAAATGTTCGTGCGGGTCAATGGCCGCCGCGTCGAGACCTGTCCGATCTCGGGCACCATCAAACGCGGCGACGACGCCATCTCGGATTCCGAGCAGATCCTGAAGCTCCTGAATTCCAAGAAGGACGAGTCCGAACTGACCATGTGTTCGGACGTCGACCGCAACGACAAGAGCCGCGTGTGCGAGCCCGGTTCGGTGCGCGTCATTGGCCGCCGCCAGATCGAAATGTATTCGCGCCTCATCCATACCGTCGACCACATCGAGGGTCGGCTGCGCGAGGACATGGACGCCTTCGACGCGTTCCTCAGTCACGCCTGGGCGGTGACGGTGACCGGCGCGCCGAAGCTGTGGGCCATGCGCTTCATCGAAAAGCATGAGAAGAGCCCGCGCGCCTGGTATGGCGGCGCCATCGGCATGGTGCATTTCAACGGCGACTTGAACACCGGCCTGACGCTTCGCACCATCCGCATCAAGGACGGTATCGCCGAGGTGCGCGCCGGCGCGACGCTGCTGTTCGACAGCGTGCCTGAAGAAGAAGAAGCAGAAACCGAATTGAAGGCCTCAGCCATGATTTCCGCCATCCGTGACGCCAAGGCCGGAAACGCCGCCAACAGCGACCACGCCGCGCGCGCGTCGGTGACGGCGTCAACATCCTGCTGGTCGATCACGAGGACTCCTTCGTCCATACGCTGGCAAACTACTTCCGCCAGACCGGCGCCAATGTCTCCACAGTGCGCACGCCGGTGCCGGATGAACTGTTCGACCGGTTGAAGCCCGACCTTGTCGTGCTGTCGCCGGGTCCCGGCATGCCGAAGGATTTCGATTGCGCCGCGACCATCAAGAAGGCGCGCGCCCGCGATCTGCCGATCTTCGGCGTTTGCCTCGGCCTGCAAGCGCTTGCCGAGGCCTATGGCGGCGAACTCCGGCAGTTGCATGTGCCGATGCACGGCAAGCCGTCACGCATCCGCGTGTCGAAGCCGGGCGTCATCTTCTCTGGCCTGCCGAAGGAAGTGACCGTTGGCCGCTACCACTCGATCTTCGCCGATCCGGTCCGCCTGCCCGACGATTTCATCGTAACGGCGGAAACCGAGGACGGCGTGATCATGGCCTTCGAGCACCGCAAGGAGCCGATTGCCGCCGTACAGTTCCACCCGGAATCGATCATGACACTTGGCCACAATGCCGGCATGCGGATGATCGAAAACATTGTCGCCCATTTGCCGAGGAAGGCGAAGGAAAAGGCGGCGTGATATTGATTTGCGTCAGTGTTGTTCCGCGCCTCTGCGGCCAGTGAAGCAAGCGGACTTGTGCAACCCGAATTTGCGACCGAGCTCTTTAAAATGTCCTGCTTGCTGCAGGAGCCGGCAAGGTCAAGCCGACGGATCGATCATTGACTGAGAGCCACCGCACGCCGGGATTTGGCCAAGCGCAGGGTAGCCACTCTGGCCTTCTGGTCGATCGTCATCGCTCGTTCTGGCGCTGAAGGCCTTCGCCTGGTGGATCACCGGATCGGTGGCGCTTTATTCGGATGCGCTGGAATCGATCGTCAATGTGATTGCCGCCGGAGCGGCCTTCTGGGCGATCAAGGTCAGCCACAAGCCCGCCGACCGCGACCACCAGCACGGCCATCACAAAGCCGAATATTTCTCCGCCGTGCTTGAGGGCGTGCTGATCGTCGTTGCGGCACTGCTGATCCTTGCCGAGGTCTGGAACGTGCTGCGCAATCCAGCCGCTCGAGCAACCCTGGACCGGCCTCGCCGTCAATGGCGGCGCGGCCGGCGATGAACGCTGTCTGGGCAACGATCCTTCTGCGCGCCGGCCGACCAACAAATCCCCGGCGCTGACCGCGGACGGCAAGCACATAATGACGGATGTCGTCACGTCGATTGGTGTCATTGCCGGCCTGGTTGGCGCCATTGCAACCGGTTGGCAAATCCTCGACCCGCTGCTTGCCGTCGTGGTCGCGCTAAATATCCTCTGGCAAGGCTGGCAACTCAGCGTATCGTCGCTCGACGGGCTGATGGACCGCGCCGTCGACATGGACGAACAATCCGCATCCGCGACATCATCTCGGCCAACTCAAACGGCGCGCTGGAGGTCCACGATCTCAAGACCCGCATTGCCGGCCGCGCCACCTTCATCGAGTTTCATCTGGTCGTCGACGCTGGATGACAGTGGGCGCAAGCCACGTCATCTGCGACCGCATCGAAGAGGCGCTAAGGGCCGAAATTCCGTCGGTGCGGATCATCATCCATGTCGAGCCGGATGATGAGGCTAAATTGCCGCCCGGCACAAGCGCGGTACCGTTCGCGTAGTTGCCGGGAGAAATCGCTCAGGTAGGACTACTGAACGATGCCCCCATATACATCTATTTCGAAGCGGTTGCCTTCTTCCTGCGAGCCGCCGTCCGAGCCGTCAAAGTCGATGCCGTCGATGTTATCAGCCCAATGCACAAGTTCGTGCAGCAGCGTAAGCCGGCCAGGTAGACTGGATGTCCGCTGCGGGTTTTCCGTATTCCCCGGCCGGCTTCGAAATCCTCCACGACGGCGGTATCGATCTTGATCAAATTCGCATCGATGCTCCCGTTGAACTCCCCGAAGGCGTCTTCCAGGTCCGTGATTTCGATCCGGGGTTGCGCATCCCATGCCAAGGCACGCTTGAGCGTCGCCCGGTCAATCTGCCCGTATTTCTGAAACGCCCGAACAATCGGTCGCACATTCACCACCTCGGGCAATGCGCACCGGACATATTGTGCGAACTTCGGGTATCTCGACTTGTCGGAATTATCCATTCTCATGCCCAGCCCTATACCAGCGTCTAAAGTTCGGCTACAATTCACTCAACAAGTCGCCATTTGTTCCCATCGCTCGAAAGCACCGCAAATCCTCGAACACCATCGGCTTTCAACCGGAAATCGACCCGTAGGTTTGCGCCTTGCTTTTCAGCTTTGGTAATTTCGACTGTATCTTCTGTCTTGTCGCTCGGAGACACCATGCGAACCGGATGACCGTTCACCTGAAAATCGACAGCCCCTTCGTCCAATCCGCTCAAATTGGCGACTGTCACCGGGGCATCCACCGGCAGCCTGCCAAAGTTGTAGTATTGGACCAGTGCCGGCATGCGGATAATGACTTCGAGCCAGCTTTGCGCCTCGCCGGCAATGGCTGAAGAGTGCGTACCCGACACCATCATTGTTGCTCCCAGTAGCAGTGCAGCACGGGGGAACTTTCGCGCACAAAGCCTCACGAGCAGGCGAAGCGCGATAGCGATGCTAATCGGCTGCAAAAACATTCAGTGTCCATGCGATTGCTACGGTTGCCGGCGCGCAATAGCGACGGCATCATTTCCCGAAAGCGATTTCAAAGCTGCCGTCGCGTCCCCGGTAATTAATCCAAAAACTCCGGCAAACCACGTGGCCGGAAACTGCCGAAAACGTCCTGAAACAATAAACGAGACGTAGCTGAGTGGCAACGAAGGGTCTCCCACCACGCGGTAGGGATTATGGTGGAATTTCGCGCGGCGTGTCGGAATTGGCCGTCGCCAAACGTTCTAGACCTTGTCCGGGCGAGACGACTGATCTTAGCCTGGCGGCCCGAATGGAGACGACGGCTGCTAGTCATTCGTGGAGGAAATACATGGCGAAAAAACCCTCGTGCTGTTGGGAACCAAGAAAGGCGCGTTTGTCGCGAAAAGCGACGGAAAGCGCGAAAAATGGACCTTGAACGGTCCGTTTTGCGAGACATGGCCGATGAACCATGTCGTCGCCGACCCGGCGAGCGGCACGATCTATGCCGGCGGCGGCAACGAGTGGTTCGGTCCAGCCGTGTGGAAGTCCACCGATTCGGCAAGAGCTGGACCCATTCGAGCGAAGGGCTTGCCTACGAGGAGGGCAAGGAGCCGGTGAAGGCGGTGTGGAGCCTCGCGTCGCGCAACGGCAGCCTCTATGCGGGCGTGAAGCCTGCCGGCCTGTTCCGCAGCGACGATGGCGGGCAGAGCTGGTCACATATCGAGGGCTTGCAGAAGCATCCGACGCGGCGAACATTGGCAGCCAGGCGGCGCCGGGCTGATCCTGCATTCGCTGGTCGTCTCATCCCGACGACGCCGACAAGATCTGGATCGGCGTGTCGGCCGCGGGCGTGTTCCACACCGCCGATGGCGGCAAGACCTGGGAGCCGCGCAACCAGGGCACGCGCGCCGATTTCCTGCCCGAAGGCAGCGTTACCCGGAATTTGGACAATGCGTGCATTGCCTGGTGAGGGCGCCCGGCGGCGGCGAGCGGCTATACCAGCAGAACCATTGCGGCATGTATCGCGAGCGACGACGGCGGCAAGAGCTGGGACAGCATCGAGGCCGGTCTGCCATCAACCTTCGGCTTTCCCGCCGCCGTGCATCCTCGCGACCCCGACACGCTGTACCTGCTGCCGCTGAACGGCGATTCGGCTCGGCCGCTATCGTTCCGGAGCGCAAGGCGGCCGTCTGGCGCACCCGCGACGGCGGCAAGACCTGGGAGGCGATGCGAGAAGGCCTGCCGCAGCAGAACGCCTACTTCGGCGTGTTGCGCCAGGCCATGGCGACCGACCGGCTCGAGCCGGCCGGCGTCTATTTCGGCACGAGTTCCGGCTCGGTATTTGCCAGCACGGACGAGGGCGAAGGCTGGACGGCGATCGCCGAGCACCTGCCGACCGTACTGTCGGTCGAGACGCTGGCCTCGACCGTTGACGGTGCGAGAGAGCCGGAGTGGATACGCTTCGCAACGATTGTCGCGTCATATCCGGCTTCCCGGGGCCGCTGGTCGATCTGTTCCCCGGATCGCCGCGCCGGCTTGAGGTCCAGGCGGCAACGGTGCGCGAGACGATCGACGAGCTCAACGCCCGATGGCCGGCATCCGTGATCGCCTGTGCGACACGACGCCGGCGATCCGCAAGCACATCAATATATTCATCGATGGCGAGCGTGCGAAACTGGAAACGCCGTTGAGCCCGGCACCGAGGTGTTCATCCTCACGGCAATCAGCGGTGGGTGAGGAGTGCCAGCAGAACAAACAACCCGCGAATTGACATTGCGAACAAGACCTCATTGAAGCACCCCCTCACCGGCCCGAAGGCCGGTGAGGGGGTGCTTCAGATTGTGACCGATTGCCGTCATGCAATCTGCCGCTCAAACATACCTTCTCAAGGGCTGACAACCACCCACACATCGGGCATGTACAACCCATGCCTGCAACACCAGACCCACACCTTCCCGGCCCGCTCACCAACCTTCCCCGCGCCCTGCAATGGCTCCTTCTGCTGGCCGTGTCGGTGTGCTCGTTTCCGCTGACCGCCATAAATTTTCCTGCAACGTTCCTTATCGGCCCGATGCTGTCAGCTATCGCCGCCGGATGCCTGGGCGCCACGATCCGTATACCGCGGCCGATTTTTGGCCCCGGCCAAGCGGTGGTTGGCTGCGTCGTCGCAACCTCCATCGACGTCGGCATCTTCAAATCGTTCCTGACAGATTGGCCGGTCATCCTGTTTGCGGTTGTCTCGACGCTGATAGCCTCAAGCTTCCTCGGCTGGGCAATCAGCCGCCTGAAAATCCTGCCGGGATCGACCGCCATTTCGGGTTCGGCGCCTGGGGGTGCCACCGCTATGGTGCTGATGGCCGAAGCGTTCGGCGCCGACGCACGGCTGGTGGCCTTCATGCAATATCTGCGCGTCGTCATCGTGACGCTCGCCGCCGCTTTTGTTGCGCGGCTCTGGGTCGATACCTCCGGCGTCGCGCCTCCCCCGACCGTCTGGTTCCCTCCAATCAATTGGGCCGCATTGGCCGCAACGTTGGCCGTCGCGGTGCTGGCCGGGTCTCTTGGCAAGCTCCTACGTCTTCCCTCGCCCTATTTCCTTGGAGCTATCTTCATCGGAATGGCGCTGCACCTCGGCGCCGGCGCGCAACTGCAGACGCCGGAGTGGCTGCGGGCTGCAAGCTACGCGCTCGTCGGCTGGGCCATCGGCCTGAACTTCACCCGGCTGGTGGTCATCAACGCGCTGCGCGTCCTTCCGCAGGTGATGGCCTCGATCCTCTTGTTGATGGGTTTTTGTGGCGGCATTGCCTGGGTGCTCAGCCATGAGCTCGGCATCGACCCGTTGACGGCCTACCTCGCAACCAGCCCCGGCGGGATGGATCGGTGGCAATCATCGCTGCTGCCTCCAACAATGTGAACCTGTCGTTGATCATGGCGCTGCAATCGGCGCGCCTGCTGATGGTGTTGTCTTCGGCCCGGCGCTGGTGCGTTTCGTGGCACGTGGAATGAAGACTTAGGCTCGAATATTACCTCACCCCAAGCCTCTCCCCTCAAGGGGCAAATTCCCGCCTCAAGCGCTACGACAACCACCGGTGTTGCTTCGGTAGTTCAGCGCGACCCTCTCCACACGGGGACGGTAACCGCAGCACCCCTTGCCTCCTCATCCCGCCTCCTGTATCAGAACGCGCATGAACGCCGCCGCGCACCGCTTCAACAGCCGCACCGACGCCTCTGCGCCGTCGGTTCTGCGCGCGCTTTCTTCGACGCTTCTGCTTCTCGGCCTTATCGGCGACCGCCGGGCCCGCTGAAAGGAGCGCCCGGCGGTCGTTCGACCGCCCTCGTGGCGCTGCTCCTTGCCTATCACCCTATTCTGAGCAAGAAACGCTCCCGCCGGACGATCTCGTTCCCGTGCGGAGCCAGAGAGAAGCAAGATGAACCAATCTTCACGCATCCAGGCGGCGCAAGGCATGCCGGAATCGGCGTCGAAATACCAGCCCTATCCGCAGGTCGACCTGCCCGATCGCACCTGGCCGGCGAAGCGATCACCAAGGCGCCGGTCTGGTGTTCGGTCGACCTGCGCGACGGCAACCAGTCGCTGGTCGATCCGATGGGCCACGACCGCAAGGCGCGCATGTTCCACTGCTGCTCGACATGGGCTTCAAGGAAATCGAGATCGGCTTTCCGTCCGCCTCGCAGACGGATTTCGATTTTGCCCGCTGGTGCGTCGAGGAAGGCAATGTCCCGGACGACGTGTCGCTGCAGGTGCTGGTGCAGTGCCGGCCGGAACTGATCACCCGCACGTTCGAATCGCTTGCAGGGCGCCAACAAGCCGATCGTCCATTTCTACAACTCGACCAGCGAGCTGCAGCGCCGCGTCGTGTTCGGCAAGGACGTCGCCGGCATCAAGCAGATCGCCACCGATGCCGCCAAGATGATCACCGACATGGCGGCCAAGGCCGGCGGCGGCTTCCGCTTCGAATATTCGCCGGAAAGCTTCACCGGCACCGAACTGGAAGTGGCGCTGGAGATCTGCAACGCCGTCACCGAGATCGTCCGGCCGACGCGCCGACAACAAGCTGATCCTCAACCTGCCGTCGACGGTCGAGATGGCGACGCCGAACATCTATGCCGACCAGATCGAATGGATGTGCCGCAATCTCGACAATCGCGAGAACCTGATCATTTCGCTGCATCCGCACAACGACCGCGGCACCGGCATCGCCGCCACCGAACTCGCCCTGATGGCCGGCGCCGACCGCGTCGAAGGCACGCTGTTCGGCAATGGCGAGCGCACCGGCAATGTCGACATCGTCACGCTGGCGCTGAACATGTTCACGCAGGGCGTCGATCCCGAGCTGGACTGCTCCGACATCGAGCGGATCAAGGAGGTCTACGAATATTCCAACCAGATGAGGATTCCCGAGCGCCATCCTTATGTCGGCGAACTGGTCTACACCGCGTTTTCCGGCTCGCACCAGGATGCGATCAACAAGGGCATGAAGGCGATCAAGGTCGCCAACAAGCCGCTCTGGGAGGTGCCCTACCTGCCGATCGATCCGCAGGACGTCGGCCGCTCCTACGAGGCGATCATCCGCATCAACTCGCAGTCGGGCAAGGGCGGCATCGCCTATATCCTGCAGGAGGACTACGGCCTCAACCTGCCGCGCAATCTCCAGGTCGAGTTCCGCGAGGACATCCAGCGATCACCGACGAAGAAGGCAAGGAACTGCCGTCGAAGCGCATCTACGACCGCTTCATCGAGCGCTACGTCGATCAGCCGGACGCCCGCATCAGGTTCGTCGATCACCACACCTATCCGGATGGCGAGCGCAAGGGCGCGCGCATCGTTGCCGCCGAGATCACCGACAATGGCGAGACGAAGCGCGATCGAGGGCAAGGGCACCGGGCCGATCGACGGCTTCATCAACGCGCTCTCGCATCTATCTCGGCATCGACATGTCGGTGCCGACTATTCCGAGCATTCGCTGCAGCACGGCTCGAACGCGGCGGCGATCGCCTATGTCGAAATGGAATATCCGGGCGGCAAGCTGTTCGGCGCCGGCATCAACACCAATATCGTCGCCGCCTCGCTCGAGGCGATCGTCTCGGCGGCGAACCGGATACTTGAGAAGTAGCCCCGTTCGTAGGAGGCGGCGCACAGCTCACTTTGCAGCCGCCTCCCGCCCCGCCGTTCGGCTTCGGCTGACAAAAGCGGGGAGCGCATTCGCGTGTCCGCTTGAAAGAACAAACGATGATCATTTGTTGCTGGCATCCGCGCCCTTTTATGCTTAACAATAGCTTAACGGGCCGGAGCTGAGGGAAATGACTGAAATGGCGGACAACCAGAATTCGCTGGCGCAGACGCGCAAGCTGTCGGAAGCCATACGCGACGTGAAGAACGCCGCCGCCGACCGCGAGGATGTCGTTGTCGAACTGCGCGAGGCGACGCGCATGCGCCTGCAACTGCTCGCGGCCGAACTCGCGCCAGTGTTCGCCGAAGTACCGCACGATCTCGATATCTTTGATTTCGCCATATCGTCTGGCCTTCAGCCACGGCTGTGGATCGACTCGGTCAGTCACGTCGCCATGGGTCGCGACCGCCGCACCTATCGCTTCGTCAAGGACACCCGCAACGGCCGCGTCGTTCTGGCCGAGTCACCCAAAATGGAGCCGATCGCCAATTCCGTGACCCGCTATGTCGCCGAGCGCATGGTGGAACGCGAGCACCTGATCGAGGGCGACGCACATGCGGCGGTCGAAGGCGTGCTCAATGCCCGCGCAATCGAAGCCGATGCGCCGGCAAACGCGGACCGCAGCCATATGTGGGCAAGCATTCTGTCCGGACTATGGGTTTTGCTTGCAGGCGCCGGCGTCGGCCTAGCCGTGGCCGTCGTGCTCTTCTGGGAGCGGCTCAGAGCAATGCTGCAGCAATAGCCTTGCGATTTGAGTTGGTGCTTCTCGCCGCCGCTACGAAGCAGAATCCGCGACCTGCTCGAACAATGGCGAATTCTTCCTGGGCACCCCAAGATCCATCGACGCGATGTCGGTGACGGCATGTGGCCCGGCGAAACCGCGCCGCGTAAGATGGATATGCCACTGGTCCGGCTCACCCGATATCTCGAATAAATTGTACTGCGCCGCCGGGTGGTGCCCGCCAAACCCTTGGCCGGCCGCCGAAACGCCAACCACCGGCACCGGTTTCTTGAGTTCGCCGATCCAGTAGAGCGTCGGCTGGTGCGAATGACCGTGCACCACCAGATCGGCGCCATGGCGAGCAACCGTCTTCTGGAAATTGGCGATACCGAACAGCCGCTTATGCTGCGGCACCGCGGCCCGCACCGGTGGATGGTGGATCATGATCAGCCGGAACAGGCCGCGCTTGCGCGCCTCGTCGAGTACCCTTGCGAGCCGCGCCGCCTGTTCGTCGCGAAAAAAGCCGTTGGCCATGAAAGGCGCCGTCGCCCGCGCCGTCGAAACGCCGATCAGCGCCACCTGCCCGCGCACGCGCAGATACGGAAATGTCAGACGCCCGACCGGTCCCTCATAACCGTCACCGCGCATCCATGGCGCCCACAGCTTGCAAACCTTGTGGAAGGCGCCCGGCACATAGGCGTCGTGATTGCCTGGAACGACGGAGATATCCTCCGGCCTTCCAAGCGTTTCAAGCCACAGCCGCGCAAGGTCGATTTCAGCGTCGAGCGCCAGGTTGACCAGATCGCCGGTAACCGCCAGATGATCGGCCTTCTCGGCCTTCATCGCCTCGACGATCGTACCAAGCGTGCCTTCGGTCAGCAGACGGCGGCGGTTGCGGCGCCAGTTGACATAACCCACCACCCGCTTGGAAGCGAGTTCACGGTAGGATACATCGGGAAGCGGCCCCAGATGGACATCGGAAATATGCGCGAGCCTGAGCATCGGTTCTTCTTACGGTACGACTTGACGGCTTGGAAGCGTTGATGACAACCAACGGCGATAGCGAGGGCCGGTTCCGGCAAACCGGCTGGCTCGGTTTACGCGCAAAACTGTTTCACAAATACTTCCTGCTGCGCCGCGCCATGACGCTCGGCGTACGCGGCATGATCCATGACCGGTCGGACGAACACCATCTTCCTGATCCGCCACACCTATGTGCCCGGCTGGCAGCTTCCGGGAGGCGGCGTGGAGATCGGCGAAACGCTGGAGCAGGCGCTGGAACGCGAATGCGCCGAGGAGGGCAACATCTTCATTTCCGCGCCGGTGCTGAAGTCGATGCATTTCAACAACGGCATCACCAAGCGCGACCACGTCGCCTTCTACCTGATCGAGCAGTTCTCGCAGCGGGCACCAAAGCTGCCGGATCGCGAAATCGCGGAGGCCGGCTTCTTTCCGATCGACAGGTTGCCCGTCGATACAACGCCTGCAACGCACCGCCGGATAAGCGAAGTGTTCAACGGCAAGCCGGCCTCGCCGTATTGGTGATGGGCTCCTTTTCTTCTCCGCTGGGGAAGGCGGAAACGGCGCAGTGCTTACCCTCCCCTCGATGGGAGGGTCGCCGCGAAGCGCGGGGTGGGGTGGCACAGAGGCGGTGCACGGGAAGTACCGCAGACACCCCCACCCGCGCCTGCGCGCGACCTCCCCATCAAGGGGGAGGTAAGGGATCCTCATCCAAACCGCGCCCGATCGTGAGGGGCAGCATAATCGATCTCCGGCCCCATCGGCACGATCCGGGTCGGGTTTATGGTTTGGTGGCTGCCGTAATAGTGCGACTTGATGTGATGCATGTTCACCGTCTCGGCCACGCCAGGCACTTGGTAGAGGTCGCGCAGGTAGTTCGACAGGTTCGGATAGTCGGCGACGCGCCGCAAATTGCATTTGAAATGGCCGACATAGACCGGATCGAAGCGCGCAAGCGTGGTGAACAAACGCCAGTCCGCCTCGGTGATGCCGTCGCCGACGAGATAGCGCTGGCGCGCCAGGCGGTCCTCCAGCGTATACAGGGCCGCGAACAACTCGCCAAACGCCTCTTCATACGCAGCCTGGGTCGTCGCGAAACCTGCCCGATAGACGCCATTGTTGATGGCCGGATAGACCAGCGTATTCACCGCATCGATCTCGCCACGCAAGGCCTGCGGATAGAAATCGACCGTCGCGTCGCCCCACGCATCAAAGGCCGAGTTGAGCATCCGGATGATCTCGGAGGATTCGTTGGAGACGATCGTCTTGTCCTTACGGTCCCACAACACCGGTACCGTCACCCGGCCGGTGTAGTTCGGATCGGCGCGGGTGTAGATCTGATGCAGGAAATCGAACCGATAGAGGTCGTCACCCGTCGCACCGTCTTCGGCAACAAACGTCCAACCGCTCTTGCCCATGAAATGGTGGACGACGGAGACGGAAATCACCCCCTCCAGCTTTTTCAGAACTCGAAAAATCAGCGTCCTGTGCGCCCAGGGACAAGCATAGGAGACATAGAGGTGGTAGCGTCCTGGTTCCGCCCTAAAGCCGCGTGTCCTGCCCGCTGCAGGTTGCCCGTCGGCGGTGATCCAGTCGCGCCAAGGCGCATCAGGACGCACGAAGCGCCCGCCATGCTCCTTGGTCGAATACCAGATATCCTGCCATTTGCCGTCGACGAGGTGACCCATTTTACTTCTCCTGATTGCTTTGATCTAGGCCAGCTTGAAGCAAAGCGAAATCGTCAGATCTTGAACGGATTGTCGCCAAAATAGATCGCAGCCAAAAAACCGCATTGGCCGGATGGACCTTTGATGGATTTGATGATAGCGGCGTTCGCCCATGATGACTTGCATGCATATCCGGTTCGACCGACGACGAGTGGGCGCCCGCGCTTAACAGCGCCGACTGGCGAAGCTGCCGCTTGCAGCGACCTTTCCTCATACCGGATGTTGCACATCATGATCCTCGCCGACGTTACCTTTCTGCCGGAATCCCCGGCGCACGACGCTGAAATCGAACATATCAACGAGGAAGCCTTCGGGCCCGGGCGGTTCGCGCGCGCTGCCTACAAGATCCGCGAAGGCGGTCCGCACGAGCGGCATCTGTCCTTCGTCGCGCTGCGCAATAGCGAGGTCGCCGCATCGGTGCGGCTGACGCGCATAGCCGCCGGCGAAGGCCGCGCGCTGCTGCTTGGACCACTCGCCGTAAGGCCGGCCCACAAGAACCTCGGCATTGGCCGCGAACTCGTCAAAATGTGCGTCGAGGCTGCCCGAAAGGCTGGCGCAGGCGCCGTCATGTTGGTCGGCGACGAACCTTATTACGGCCCGCTCGGCTTCAAGCGCATCCCACGCGGTCAGGTATCCATGCCGCGGCCGGTCGATCTCGACCGTATCCTCGCCTATGAACTCGCGCCCGGCGCCGTCGAGGCGTTGAGGGGCGAGGTCTGCCACGAGGTTCAGGCGCACCAAGCTCAGGCGGCCGCCTGAGGAAGTCAGCCCGCGTTTGTTGGTACCTCCGGATAGTTTTACAGGGCTTGGTAACCCAACCCTTACGCCCGTTTCTCAAGGGGAAAGGTGAGGGGTGGGGTTTCTTGCCACAGGGTTGCGCCGCTTGCGCTGGGCTCCTACGATCCGAATATAGTCCGGGGGAGTGCAAGCATGAACATCAGCGGCCAGACAGCGATTGTCACCGGTGGCGGCTCGGGACTTGGCGAAGCGACCGCTCGCGCTCTGGCTGCGACGGGCGCGCGCGTAGCTCTCCTCGACATCGGCTCGGAGCGCGCCGAGGCCGTCGCCAAATCGATCGGCGGCTTTGCCGCAAGCTGCGACGTGAGCAACGCTGAAAGCGCCGAAGCGGCCATCGATAAGGCAGCTCAGGCACTGGGCACGGCGCGCATCCTCGTCAACTGCGCCGGCATTGCGATCGGCATGAAGACCGTCGGCAAGGACGGGCCGCATCCGCTTGACGCCTTTCGCAAGGTGGTCGAGGTCAATCTGATCGGCTCGTTCAACATGATCCGGCTGTTTGCCGACCGCGCGGCCAAGCTTGAGCCGCTTGGCGGCGGCGAGCGCGGCGTCATCATCAACACAGCATCGGTCGCCGCCTATGATGGCCAGATCGGCCAGGCCGCCTATTCCGCTTCCAAGGGCGGTGTTGTCGGGATGACATTGCCGGTCGCGCGCGATCTCGCCCGATCCGGCATTCGCGTCATGACCATTGCACCAGGCATCTTCGAAACGCCAATGATGGCAGGCATGCCGCAGGAGGTGCAGGATTCGCTGGGCGCTGCTGTGCCGTTCCCGTCCCGGCTTGGCAAACCGTCGGAATATGCCGCGCTCGCCGTCCACATCGTCGAGAACCAGATGCTGAATGGCGAGACCATCCGCCTCGACGGCGCAATCCGCATGGCGCCCAAATAGCTTGCGGCGACCGCAGCGTTGACGATAAGTGGAGTCTCGATTTCAGGATTGGAGACTGCCGGTGGAAGAAAAGCGCGACGTGATCCGCCCGACCGACGACGAGGCGATCCGGCTCGCCAAGACACTGATCCGCAGCGCCCGCTGTGGGGCAATCGCCGTCCTCGATCCGCAGGATGGCGGACCGCTCGCCAGCCGGGTCGGCGTCGCGACGGATGTCGACGGAACGCCGCTGATCCTCGTCTCGCAGCTTTCGGCCCACACCCGAGCCTTGCAGGCGGATCCGCGCTGTTCGCTGCTGGTTGGCGAACCCGGCAAGGGCGATCCCCTCGCCCATCCGCGCATTACGCTGGTCTGCCGCGCCGAGCTCGTTGAGAAGGCCGCGCCCGATCATGCGCGTATCGAGCGCCGCTATATCAACAAGAACCCAAAGGCAAAGCTCTATGTCGGCCTCGGCGACTTCCGCTTCTTCCGGCTGGCAATGCAAACTGCGAGCCTCAATGGCGGCTTCGGCAAGGCGTTCCTGCTGACGCGCGACAATTTGCTGACCGTGAGCCCCGCCCTTGATGCGCTGGCAGCCTCGGAGCAAGGAGCGATCGACCATATGAATGCCGACCACAGCGACGCAATCGATCTCTACGCCGCGCATTTCGCCCGCGCAGACGGCGAAGGCTGGACCATGACCGGCTTAGACGCCGACGGGTTCGACATTTCCAAAGGCGACGAGGTCCGTCGCATCTTCTTCGATACGCCGCTGCAAGCGTCGTCGGAACTGCGCATGGCACTGGGGGAGATGGCAAAGACCGCTCGCGCTGCGATGGCATCTTAGACACGTCGAGACCCATTCGCCCCCTCGCCCGGCCTCTACTTCGCTCTAGAGGAGATCGCCCAGGTATCCGCCTCGCTTGTTATCGTTGCAAGGCTTGGCGCTGCGTCTGCAATATCTCCTCCCCCTGCGGGTTGAGGGTGGCCGAGCGAAGCGGAGGCCCGGTGAGGGGAACCGGCAATGGATGCCCTCCCGGTTGAGATACGAACGGGGTAAACCTGCGGCACAACGGCAAGCTATCAAATGAATCTGATCCCCATCGACACTCCCGACGATCCGCGCGTTGCCGCGTATCGGAACATCCGCGAACAGGATCTGGTCGGGCGCCAGAACCTGTTCGTTGCGGAGGGCAAGGTCGTGCTCAACGTCCTGCTGTCGGCGCCAGCTTATGAGCTGCAGTCGGTGTTCGTGCTGGAGAACCGGCTCGCCGGCCTTCAGGATGTGCTTGCACGCTCGTCGGCGTCACTGCCCATCTACGTCGCCAGCGCCAGCGTCATGGATGCGATAGCCGGATTTCCCATTCATCGCGGCGTCCTGGCGATCGGCGGGCGGCGAGTGCAGCGCGCAGCAGGCGCGTTGCTCGGCCAGTTGCCGGGACGGGCGCTCGTTCTGGTTCTCGTCGGCATTTCCAACCACGACAATATCGGCTCGATCTTCCGCAACGCTGCTGCCTTCGGCGCTGATGCCATATTCCTCGATGCAACATGCTGCGACCCGCTCTATCGCAAGTCGATCCGCGTTTCGGTCGGTGGGGTTTTCCGTGTGCCCTTTGCGCGGTTCGAAAGCACAAGCGACTTTGTCGCGACGCTCCTGCAACTGGGCATCAACCCCATTGCTCTATCGCCCGGCGGAGAAAGCGACATTCGCAATATCGAACGCAGCAGCCGCATGGCGATGTTCCTGGGAACCGAGGGCAAAGGCCTGCCCGACGAGTTGCTGAAGGCTATGAAAACGGCACGGATTTCAATCGTTTCCGGCTTCGACAGTCTGAATGTCGCCGCCGCGTCGGCAATTGTTTTGCATCAATTGTCGCGAACCTAGGTGGCATTTCCGCCTAACCCGGCCTCCGCTTGGTCGGCCACGAGGGAAAAACGTCAAACCTTGTTGGCGGCCATTTCCTTCAGCGCCTTCACCCGATCGGCGAGGCTTATGACGCCCGAGGACGGTTGCTCGCCCGACGCTGCGCCTTCCGAGGCTTCGAGTGCCTTGTCGACCGGTAAGTCCGGTCCCTCAAGCGCGGATGTCATGGCGAGAACCTGCGCGGCAAGATCACTGATCTGCTCGCGAAGCTGCGCATCACCCGCACCGACAGGTTCGCGCAACTCAGTGCTCGCACCATCTCGTGCTGCGAGTTCTGCACGCAGCTTCTGGTTCTCGCGGGTCATGGCAATCAGTCGCTCATCAAGCCGACGCCGCTCAGCACTCAGTTTCAAGACGCCAGTGTCCTCGTCGCCTTCCTTGGCTTCCAACATCAATTTCGATATTTGCTGCGAAAGGTCGGCGGCCTGCGCCTCAAGCCGGGCCTTTTCATCAAGCGTCTTGGCGAGCTTGGCGTTCAGGTCGCTTTCAATCATCGCACTTGCTTTCAGCCGATCCTGGGATTGGGCAAGATCCTTTTCGCGTCGCTGGATCGTTTCCTCATGGTCGGCAAGCGTTGTAAGCATCTGAGCGACCTTCTTTTCAAGGTCCACGGCCTTCTTCTTTTCGGATCGCGCCGCATCCTGCGCTTCACGCATCTCGGTCTGCGCATCCCGTACCCGCTTCTCGACGTCGCGTCGTTCAGTGCGCCAACTGTTCAGCTCGGCGGTCAGCCGCTCGACCTCGTTCGTCTGCGACATCAACTCGACCTGCCGGGCTGCGATCCCAAGGCTGGCCTCGTCATAAAGTCCGTTGACCCGCTCCAGCTCTCCAGCCCGCGCCTCCAACGTGCTCTCGGCCTCGCGCAGCTCGCCGGTAAGGTGCGTGATGTCGTTGACGCGCTCGCTGAGCTGAGTCTGCAGGGCGGCTACGTTGCCCTCGAGTTCAGCTCGCGCTTGGTCTTGCTCGACCTTCGCGGCTTCGAGCCTCTTCAACGTCTCGCGGTCGCGCTCAACCTGAACCGCATGCTCAGCGGCCTTCTCGCGCGCTTGCTTGACGTTTATCTCGAGTCGGCGGCTGGATGTCGCGAATTCGGCTCGCAGCCGGTCCTTGTCTGCCTGGATCTCTTCAAGCGACAGCGGCACCGACGCCTCGACGCTTTTGCGCGTCAGCCGCACCGCACGCCGCCAGATTGCCGGAGCAATCAGCAACGCCAGAAATCCTGCGCTTAGGAAACCAAGAACGAAGAACAAGGTTGACTGGATCACGGCGATCCTTGAGGCGATGGCTGTGGTGGTCGCGACCCCCTGAGGTCGGAATGTACTAAGACGTCAAAACGCGGCCGGTGCAACAGCCGCGTGCGAGCCGAAGCCGCCAAACAAGTTCCAGATCAGAACGGATTCCAGGTCGGCTTCTTGGTCAGCTTCAAATAGCCGACATTGACGCCAAGCCGCGCGCCGACGCCGGTCCGCACCGGAACCAGCAACAAATCGCCCTGCTTGAGCACGTTGACGCCAACGCCCGCCACGACATATGCCGATCCGGCTATACCGGCAAAGCGGTTGTAGAGGCCATCGACATCATCGAGGTTGTAGACCAGCATCATGATGCGGGAGCCTTCACCGCCGAAATCGAAGCCAACCGACGGGCCCTGCCAGAAGACCTTATGGTCACCCGCATTCTTGGTGTAGAGCTTGCCCTCGCCATAGGTGAGCCCGCCGACGAAGGCGCCGGACCCTTCCTCGCCAAGCACGTAGCCATTCGGCAGGCCGTTGGCGGCAAAAATCTTCTCGATGGCCGTCGCCAGTCCGCCTGACGTCGCTCCGAAGAAGCGGTGGCCGGAATCGATGATCTCCTGCGCTGTGTACTCCTGCGCGCGAAGCGGCGTCGTAGCGATGCTGATCAGGCTGGCCACCATGATCACAATGGCAGCCATGAACCGGAACTCCCTCCGGTTGAAGATTTTGGAAATCATTCTTTTCATTCTCCGTCCGCGAGTACTTCGCCGACGTCCCTGCCCTCGCGCTGCTCTTGTTCGGCGGCTTGAAAGGTTATCGCTGCAAACTATGCCGTAATCCTTTTTCAACCATTAAGCTCTCACATGATCGTGGCGGTTCAAAGACCAGATCGAGCCGTCGATTAGCATTTGTCCGCCATAATTTGGCTTCAACGCGTTGTCGTTCCGCTCATTCGGTTGACTGCCAGGCACTGAAGGTGGCGAAATTCGCCACCAGTAACAGGCTGATTCGGAGCGCGCCGGCAGGGCGATCAGGCTGCTCTAGACATGAGGGATCGCTGGGGATTGAGATTTGATGGCAGATATTTTCACGCTCACGGCACCCGATCTCGCGGCACTTTTGTGCAGCCGCGTTTGCCACGACATCATCTCGCCCGTTGGAGCGATCAACAACGGCCTTGAACTGCTGGACGAGGGCGGCGCCGACACGGACGCCATGAACCTTATCCGTGCCAGCGCCCGCAACGCGTCGGCCCGGTTGCAGTTCGCCCGCATTGCTTTTGGCGCAGCTGGTTCAGCTGGCATGGTGATCGACACCGGCGATGCCGAATCAGTCGCAACGGCCTTTCTACGCAACGAGAAGCCGGAATTTGAATGGACGGGCGCGCGCTGGCTCCTGCCCAAGAACAACGTTAAGCTGCTTCTGAACCTTATTCTCGTCGCCAACGCGGCAATCCCGCGCGGTGGGAAGATCAGCGTTGCACTCGGCGGCAGCGACACCAGCCCGAAGTTCACGGTATCCTCGCGCGGACCCATGCTTCGCGTACCCCCAAAATTCCTGGAACTTCATTCCGGCAATCGTCCGCAGGAAGCGATCGACGCTCATGCGGTGCAGCCCTACTATACTCTGCTGCTTGCCAAAGAATCGGATATGGAGATCTCGATCCACGCAACGCCGGAGGAGATTGTTTTTACAGCCGCGCGCTCGGAATAGTCAGGTTCACGGTCAAGTTAACCAAATGTTTACCCAAACCCTTCTCCGTAAATTTACCCGATTGACCTAGTGTGGGATTAACCACGCACTGCTCCGGCGTCTGTGTGGCGGTACGAGGGATTCTAAATGAAACGGTGCTTGTTTGTCGACAACTCCAGCGTCATCCGCAAGGTCGCCAAACGTATCCTGAGTGGCCCCGAACTCATGTTCGCTGAAGCAAGCACAGGGCTTGATGCCATCGACATGTGCGAGGCGGAAATGCCGGACATTATTATCCTGGACGCGGTGCTGCCGGACATGCTGGTTGCCGACGCCATCCGCCGTATCCGGGCGATCCCAAGCCCGGTCGTTCCGCACATCGCGATTTCCCTGGTCGAAATGGACGTGGGAGCAATCATGCGCGCCAAGCGTGCGGGGGCGCAGAGCTATATTCTGAAGCCTTTCGATCGGGCCCATCTGGTCGAGAAATTTCGCGCCATGGCCGCTTCCGAAGAGCCGACTAAAGTCCAACTCAGGGCCTGACCAAAGCATCGGGCCGCATTTCCCTCCGCGATAAAATCCGCGGCGAACCCTCAAAATCCCGGGTCACAAATGAATTAGCGGCCGCCTCTTGTTGAGAGCGACCGCTAATAAAACAAATCTAGCTCTCGGGGAAAGTGCCCGACGGCGAAACCGTCGTTCAGGCGCTTTCGCGAATGTCTTCCGGTTCGCGCAGCACATAGCCGCGGCCCCAGACCGTCTCGATAAAGTTCAGACCACCGGATGCAGCGTCGAGCTTCTTGCGGAGCTTGCAGATAAAGACGTCGATGATCTTCAATTCCGGCTCGTCCATGCCACCGTAAAGGTGGTTGAGGAACATTTCCTTGGTGAGAGTCGTGCCCTTGCGCAGGGAGAGCAACTCGAGCATCTGATATTCCTTGCCGGTCAGATGCACCCGCTGTCCGCCGACTTCGACCGTCTTGGCGTCGAGATTGACGATGAGGTCGCCCGTGGCGATAACCGACTGGGCGTGGCCCTTCGACCGGCGGACGATTGCGTGGATGCGCGCCACCAGTTCGTCCTTGTGGAAAGGCTTGGTCATATAGTCGTCGGCGCCAAAGCCGAGGCCGCGAACCTTGTCCTCGATGCCGGCCATTCCGGAGAGAATCAGAATTGGTGTCTTTACCTTGGAGAGACGCAGTGTTCTCAACACTTCGTAACCAGACATATCGGGCAAATTGAGATCCAGAAGGATAATATCGTAGTCATAAAGCTTTCCGAGATCGACGCCTTCTTCACCAAGGTCGGTGGTATAGACGTTGAAGCTTTCCGACTTGAGCATCAGCTCAATGCTTTGAGCCGTCGCACTGTCGTCTTCTATCAGCAGAACGCGCATCTATTTCCCCTTTTCTGCCGCCGTACCGGCCTCGGATCGCCATGCGGTGCCGGAGCAGTGATTGCCTGAATCCAAAACTGCCACCGAATGGTTAACAAAACCTAATTCCAATTGGCAAGTCACACGATCAAATGTCAGCTTTGGGTTATACACCGTTGATTCAACTCGACTATCTAACACGGCAGGGACGACGGCAAACCTTAACAACCTAGCCTAAGTGATTCTGTCGAACTCGAAAACCCGTATTCGACCGAATGGGCCAGATTTTTTTACCGTGCCTTAAGCCCTCTGCTCTATGATTAACAATGCCCGTAAACGAATAGTTACCGGGCGTGAAATTTCTTAGGAATTTGTTTCCTTCGCCAGAGGAGAGTCCCAGGTGGGGGCGCTGCGACGTATCTGCAGCGAATCTGTTGAGTACGTGTCGCGTTGGAGTTTTGAACATGAAGTCACGTGAAAACCTTGTTCGGCTGAAGCAGTTTCAGGTGAATGAGAAGCGTCGGCAGTTGGCGCAACTCGACCTCATGATCGCCGAGTTCGAGCGAATGGCGAACGATCTCGAACTGCAGATCGCCGCCGAGGAAAGGAAGGCCGGCATCACCGACGTAAATCATTTTGCCTATCCGACCTTCGCAAAGGCCGCTCGCCAGCGCCGCGACAATCTGAAGAATTCCCAGACCGATCTCGCCGACCAGCGCAACTCGGCGCTATCCTTGCTCAGGGAGGCCGAGGCGGAGCTTTCGAAGGCTCAGATGCTGGAATCCCGCGACGGCAAGATGCGCGAGCCCGAGCCGCACGGCCGCGCCGCAATGATCGGCTGACCGGAAACGCTGCGGCTATCCGGGGCCGGCGACTTAAGCTAAAGCGGCCCGATGCCGCCGCTCCTGCCCTTCGTTCTATTTGCTTCCACCTTCTGCTTCGCTTGCGGAATCCTTCTCCCGCTGATCCAGGTGGAGCGCCTCTTCGTTTTCACCGACGAACCGTCCTTGATCGGCATCGTTTCAGGGCTCTGGAACGAAGGCGATATGCTGCTTTCCGCCGTGATCGCGCTTTTCTCGCTGGTTTTTCCCGCCGTGAAGCTTCTTCTTCTGCATCTCACAGCCTATTCGCCAGAACGTGCCGCGAGCATTCCCGGTTGGTTCCGGGCGCTGGCCAACTGGTCGATGCTGGATGTGGTCCTGGTCGCGCTGGTGATCTTCGCAGCCAAAAGCAGCGGCGTCGCCACAGCTTTCACCAAACCGGGCCTTTGGTTTTTCGCGGCATCTGTTCTACTAACGGCCACAGCCTCGGCCCTGATCAAGCATAAACCCGCGGAAACGTAAGCGCTCGGGCTTTCGGCAAGCCGGTTCATCGCCGACGCCGCAAGCTCGAGGTTCCGGCTCAGGAACCCGGACCGAGCTTGGCAAGGTCTTGGTGTTACGAGCAAGAGACAATGAGCAACGCGGAAATGCCAGGCATTTCCGCGTTGTTCGTTTTTGCGAGAGCTCCAAAACGGAGCCCAATGATCGAAAACCAATTCAGAAAACTAGTGCCGGTATTGTTAAATCCGGGTCGTCCGCAGGCCGGCGAGACCATATTCATCGATCGAAGCCTGCCAGGAGAGGAACTCCTCGGTTGTCAGCTTATAACGCTGGCAGGCCTCCTCAAGGCTGAGCAGCCCGCCGCGAACGGCAGCAACAACTTCCGCCTTGCGGCGGATAACCCACCTGCGTGTATTCGTTGGCGGCAGATCGGCAATCGTCAGGGGGCTGCCGTCAGGCCCGATGACGTACTTTACACGCGGTCTTACAAGATCGGTCATCATACTCTCTACAATACACACAGACCCAATCGTCGCCCAACTTACGCCAACAGCTTTAAAAATTGCCTAAGCCGCCCAACGAGGGTAGGAACATCTCGCTAAACAGAACCTTTCGCCGCGAACCGCAATTTTAACGATCTCGTGAAAAAGCCGGGACGTCAGCAATATCAAACCCTTGCCATGAAAAGGCATGATCTGGCGGCTTGACGCTGCTTGACCTATATTGCGCGCATTGGCAAAAGCCGCCGGTCCCAAGTCGTTGGAAAACACCCTGATGAACAGCCTCGATCTGCCGGGAGCGCCCGAGAATACGCGAATCGTCGTGGCAATGTCCGGCGGCGTGGACTCCTCCGTCGTAGCCGGCATCCTGAAGCGCGAGGGTTATGATGTCGTCGGCGTGACGCTGCAGCTCTACGACCACGGCGCCGCCACGCACCGCGCCGGCTCATGCTGCGCCGGCCGCGACATCGACGATGCGCGCCGTGTTTCCGAGACGCTCGGCATTCCGCATTATGTGCTCGACTATGAGGAGCGGTTCCGCAAGGCGGTCATCGACCCATTCGCCGCAAGCTATGTCGCCGGCGAGACCCCGATCCCCTGCGTATTGTGCAACCAGACCGTCAAATTCGCCGACCTGTTGGAAACCGCCCGCGACCTTGGCGCCGCAGCGCTGGCGACCGGTCACTACATTCGCAGCCACGCAAATGGCCAGCATCGCGCTCTCTTCCGCCCGGTCGATTCCGACCGCGACCAGAGCTATTTCCTATTCGCAACCACGCAGGAGCAGATTGACTACCTTCGCTTCCCGCTGGGCGGCATGTCCAAGCCGGAAGTCCGCGCCATCGCGCAGGGGCTCGGCTTGAGCGTCGCCGCCAAGCAGGACAGCCAGGACATCTGCTTCGTCCCGCAGGGCAAGTATTCCGACATCATCGCCAAGCTGCAGCCCTCCGCCGCAACGCCCGGCGACATCGTCCATATCGACGGTCGCGTGCTCGGCCGCCACGAAGGAATCCTGCGCTACACGATCGGCCAGCGCCGCGGCATCGGCATTGCTTCCGGCGAGCCGCTCTATGTCGTACATCTCGACGCCGATCGCGCTCGCGTCATCGTCGGACCACGCGAGGCGCTGGAAACCCGCCGCGTCTATCTGCGCGCCATGAATTGGCTCGGCGACGAGGATTTAAGCATTGTCGGCCCGGAAGGCATCGAGCTTTTCGCAAAGGTTCGCTCGACGCGCCCGCCTCGCCCCGCCACACTGCATCGTCAGGCTGGCGCGACCTGGGTGGAGTTGGCCGAGGGCGAATCCGGCATCGCGCCCGGCCAGGCTTGCGTTCTCTACCGTGACAATTCAAACGCCGCCCGCGTTCTCGGCGGCGGCTTCATCGAGCGTTCCGAGCGCGGTGCGGTCGCAGAGGCGATGCTGGCACGTCTTGCGAGCATGCAAGTCGCCGCCGAGTAGCGTCGAGCGACTTCGAACGCCGCTGCTTGACGAACCGGGCGCGCGGGCGCATCGTTATCGCACAGCTTACTTCCTCATTGTTTCCTTGCAGCCTGAAGCAGTCTGAATGCGTCAGAGGGGCGTTTTCCGATGGAACGGGCAGAAAACGTGCCGAGTTCAAATTCGGCCTACGTGCTGGGTCACTCCGCGCAGGAGATGGAACGCCTGCGTGTGCAGGCACGGCTGATAAATCCGATAACATGTCAGTTCTTTCTCGAAGCCGGTGTGGCGCCTGGCATGCGGGTGCTCGACGTCGGCACGGGCGTCGGGGAAACCGCCTTTCTCGGCGCCGACCTTGTCGGCCACGACGGGACCGTCATCGGGGTCGACAGATCCGAGATCGCGTTGGCGACTGCGCGCGACCGTGCGCGCGAGTTGGGATTTGAAAATATCACCTTCATGCAAGGCGACCCAAGCGAACTCGAATTCGGCGAGCCTTTCGATGCCATAATCGGCCGGTATGTTCTGATGTTTCAGCCCGATCCGGCGGAAATGCTGAGCAAGATCAAGCGGCATCTGAGGCCTGGTGGGCTAGTCGTTTTCCACGAGCCGGATTGGGAAGCCACAAAATCGGTCCCAACGGCTCCGCTCTTTGATCGCTGCTGCGCGTTGGCGGCAGAGGCATTGCGTCGCGGGAAGGTGGAGACCGAGATGGGGACGAAACTCCATCTGACCTACCTCAAGGCGGGACTTCCCATGCCGGTGATGCGTATGCGTTCCACGATTGGCGCGGGCGCCAACGCCCACGATGAGGTGCATCTGAAGGCCGATCTCGTGGTCACTCTCGCCGCGGAGATCGAGCGGATGGGGCTGGCAACTCAGGAGGAACTTGGCCTTTCGACACTGGCCGAACGGGCGATTGCGGAAGTCGTCGCCAACCGCAGCGTCGTCATTGGCAGAAGCGAAATGGCGGCCTGGACACGGCTGGCCTGACCCGATCAGCTGTGCGTCACGGTGCCTGCGGTGAGGATACGCAGCACATCCACGCCTTCCTCGCCGCTGGTGCGGGGCGTTTCACGCGTTTCGATGCACTGGATGAAATGCTCGAGTTCGCGCGTCAGCGGCATGCCGCCGGTGACCGGGATATAGGTCGGCTCGTTGGTTGTCGCGACCCATTGGCCGCTATCCTGCCAGACTTCGTGATTGTAGATGGCAAGCTTGCGCTCCCACGGCTCGACATCGTCAAACACCGCCATCCCCTTGGTGCCAACCACGGTGAGCCGCCGCTCCCGATACGGATTGAGCCGGGAGGCGAACAGATGGCTGCGCATGCCGTCGGGAAAACGCATATGGAGATGGGCGAAATCGCTGAGACGGTCGAGAAGTGCCGCCCCCTCGCCACGCACTTCGCTCGGCGCCTGTCCGGTGATGGCAAGGATCATCGACAGATCATGCGGCGCCAGATCCCACAACGCATCGTTCTCGGTATGGAACTTGCCGAGGCCGAGCCGGTGCGAGTGGATGTACTTCACCTCGCCCAGTTCGCTGGCATCAATCAGCGACTTCAGCTTCTCGAAGGCTGGGTGAAAGCGCAGCACATGCCCGGTCATGAAGATTCGGCGATGCTCCGCTGCCGCCGCGACCGCCCGTTCGGCGTCGGGGACAGTCAGCGCAATCGGCTTTTCAACCAGCACATCCTTGCCGGCCTCGACGGCGCGAATGGCGTTCTCGGCATGGAATTGCGGCGGCAGCGCCATCACCACCGCATCGACATCGTCGCGCGAAAGCAGTTCCGCCGTCGGGATCGCCAGGCATTCGTGCTCGGCGGCGAACCCCTCGGCGCGCGCCTCGTTGGCATCGGCGACGGCATGCAGCACGCCCAAGCCCTTGAGAGTGCGGACGTGGTTTGCTCCCCAATAGCCGCACCCAAGGACAGCGATACGTGGCTTCATCAAGTCATGAACTCAGGGCGGAATGCCGGCAAATGAATTTTTCGGGCCGAGACATAACTAGCGCCCGGTGCGAACTCAAGTCCACCTCTCGCACGTTTGGTTTCAGTCGAAAACGTGTGTTCACCACCGCCATGCCCGCTGGCCAACCGCCGAAAGCCTCGCGGCCAGGCGCAGGCCTATGCCGGCGTACAATCCGGCACGGCGGGACGGCGCAGCTTGACAGGCTTGGCATGCGCCCACTATATCACCGCTGCCTTTTGATCGGACGCCAAGCGCGCACCGTACTATGGATGGCGGGATAGCTCAGTTGGTTAGAGCGAGGGAATCATAATCCTTAGGTCGGGGGTTCAAATCCCTCTCCCGCTACCATTCGACAACTGCTGGTATTGCTAGGTTTCGGACCGTTTTCAAGAGCTATCGGTAACAGCTTTAGCGGGTGTCTTGGCTTCGTTTTGCAGCAGTTTTGCAGTAGTAGCGGCTAAAACAAACACACTTGGCCGCCCCGACGATCCGATCCACGATCTGTCCTGTCGAATTGCGAACATGATGGTCGCGGAGTCGCGCCGGTGTCCTTGCGCCTAGCCAGGGCATGGCGCAATGACTTCGCGCAATTTTGCACCGCGAGCGCCGGAGCATCGGGTACCCCTAGACTCCATTTGGCCAACGCCCCCTGCCGACATTCCGTATATTCTGGACGCCTTCACTATGCTTCCGGTTTCCCGGTTTCCAGAAAGGCCCCGTGCCTTTCCACGTACCTGATCGGTCGCCGAACCTGCATGTCTCACCAAAGGGAGTCGTCTGTGATGACGTGTGGGTCCCGCCTCGGAACACCTCTTTGCCACCTCCGTCCTCTTCGCACAAGCCTGCCGATATCACGCGCAAGCCAGTCAGGCCGGAGCACTAGACGATAGTAGCCGGAGCGGCAGCGGCGACGAGAAGGCAAATAAGGACGCAGCCAATGACAGGCCGCAGTGTACCGTCGAAAGACTGGGCGACTGCCCAGCCCAAGATCGCCCCGCCAACTGTCAGCATCGCGTCGACGAGACGCGGGCAGCCCGCTTCTCGAATGACTCCAGCGCTACGACAGGCAGTTCCCTGAACGCTTCAAGATCGGCGACAAGCCACTCGCCGATCGTCCCGCATGATGGCCGGCTCTTTCCGCCTGCCGTGCCCGGCATCGCTGGTTTAGCCTGGCATTGAGCCATCGACGCTCGCCGCCGCCGGTATCGGCGTCATGAAGTTCGAGCGGGCATACTTCACCATGCCCTCGACATTGCCCTTGTCGTTCACCTTGGCGGGAGCGCACCAGCCGAAGAGGCTCTTTGATCAGTGATCCCACAATATCTCCTGGAGCATTTCCTCGACCGAGTACGGCGAAATTCCAAGTTCTCCAAGTCCCGGCATCTCCGGCGATGACACGTTGTCGACCTGCATCAGTTCCACTTGGTTCCGAGTGACGGGCGGGCTTGGGAGCATTTCGGCGAACCAAGCCAGCGCGTGCCAAGCGGCAAATGGGATTGGAATCAGTTTGGGCTTAAGACCGGCTTCGTGCGCGACGACTCTGACAAATTGCTCGTAAGAGTAGACGCGGGGGCCGCCGCACTCGAATGTGATTGCATGGGTTTCCGTACTCTGCAGCGCCCTTGCGATCGCCTCAGCCACATCTTCCACATAGGCCGGCTGCAATCTCGTCAGGCCGCGGCCGAACATCGGATAGATTGGAAGCCGGCCGAGCAGCTTGAGGATGGTGGTGAGGAACGCGTCGTTCGGCCCGAACATCACTGCGGGGCGGATGAGTGTGGCGTCTGCAAACGCGGCCTGGACCGCCAGTTCGCCTTCGCCACGCTTGCGGATATAGAGCGAGGGCGAGGCAGCGTCGGAGCCGATTCCTGAAACGTGAACGAGCCGTTCGGTTCCGGCTAGACGTGCTTGAGCTGCTACCCGTTGGGCAGACTTGACGTGCACGGAATGAAACGTCTCCTGTCCGTGCTCGACGTAAAGACTGACCGCATTTACCACACCGAAAGCGCCTGCAAGGGCATCGGCGACTGACCGCTCGTCGTGAATGTTGGCCGCGACCGATTGAAGTTGCGGATCGTCAGGAGCGAACAGCCTGTGCCCCCGATCCGGATGCCTTGATGCAATCCGAACGGAAAACCCACGCTTGCAGAGATGCCGAACGATGCGGCGGCCGAGAAAGCCGGTTCCGCCGAAAACGGTTACAATGCGATCGTTCATGGCCGTCGTGGCTCAAATTCGCCAGCTTATGTCGAGATGTCGGTTCAGGTAGCGTGTACGGCACGGCATGCCTACCGACTGCCGTCCATAACGTGGGCTACCTCGTAGAGCTGGCGATCCCGGTCATGAAGTGGGCCCGCTCCGCTATCGATGACAACGCCTCGGCCTGCTTTCCCGGCTCGGACTCGATAACCGTGACCTGACTTTACGGCATCGCAGCCGGTCACCTTAATCCCGATCCCGTTCCGAGCATACCGAAGGCATTGCACACCGCAAGCAAACGCAAATTGCCGCGGTGCGCGCCAGCCTTCGAGTCATTCAAAGGTCACCTCGTTCGTTGCAAAAAGAAAGCCCCGCGCAATCGGGCGGCGAGGCCGAGCTTGCCACTAATCGCTGCGCGAACGCGATGCGCGGCCCTGGACGCTTGCATCGTAGCCCCGACATGGCAGTGGCAAACTACTTCGTGCAACTGCAAGTCGGTCATCTCGAAGAAGCGCTTGGCTTCACCGTAGGTATCTCCTTTCAACCCTTCGGCGAGCAGGATCGGGTCTTCGAATGCGACAGTGATGGGTGAGCCAGCGCCGCGCATCGTATCGCGGACTGAGGCAGGCTGATACTCGGTTCCCGTAAGTGCTCGAAGGCATCGGTCGGGCTGTTGTTCAAGGAGGTCCGCCCAGCGTTCGAGACGTTGCCTTCGGGTCAAGCCAGTGCGCATCGGCTCGGACTGAACCTCGGCGATAGCGTGCAGTTGGTCGAGTGTCTGGTGTTTCATGGTCGCCTCCTAATCAACGGGTGGTTTCACCCAAACCCAGTACCGGAATTATAGCGCTCCAAAGCGCCGGCAAGGCCCAATTTCAGCGCGGGACGAAAACGAGGCGCGCAACGTCATTCTTCTACAGCGCGGCGCGTCCTTTCGGACGCGCAAAGGACGCTGTATCTCTTTGAAACTGCGCATCGTGCTTTCCGAAGATCGATTCCAATTTTCGGGCCGATGCGGTAGCCGCCTCGGACCAATTGGCGCCGTTTTTTTTGACATCCATGCCGAATGGCGAACTCGTCGGCAGGCCAGCCAGCCGCCGGTTGCCGGCGCGGCCGTATTGCGCGCTTCTCAAAGACCCTTGTCCAGCCTACTGTGTGCCTACCAGAGGGCAAACGGGTCGCTCATCTGGGAATGACGGCCAAAGGCTCAAGGAATTCGCCCAGTGGCCAATCCGTGGCGGAATAACAGGAGGTTACGATGAATTTCCAGGACAGGCGCCTCTGGTACGGCGTGGTAGCGGTGATCGTGGTATTGCTCGTGGTTGGGTATGCGGCTGGTTGGTTTGGCGGCACACCACCTGTTGGGACGACGCCCTGACTTCGGATAACCTCCATTTAGGAACTCAGCGCCGCGAGACGTGCCTAACGGCCAAAGTGGAAAATTCGCCTACAGGGGCAGCCGAGGGCGAGCGATAGCCGTGATGGGCGGCGAACGTCCAATGGCTTGATCCGTGCACCGCGCAAGGCGCCGCAGACAAGATCCATGTTTGCCACACGTCGCGGCGTCAGCGTACTATCGGCTTTGTACAATTCCTTCGCTGGTTGATTTGCCCGGTTATTGCACGCCGCGCTCCGACGGCGACCTTCCTGAAGAGGTAGTCCTCCTCGGTGCTCTCGACATCAGCCCATGGCGATGCAAGTACCGGCACCCATGGCCGCCCTCGGGGCTTGGTCGTTTTATTCTTGACCGTTTGGCGAAACCACCCACTTAGAGACAGCCGAGTGCACGAAAGGATGACTTATGAGATGCCCAGTCGACGATACCGAACTCGCAATGTCCGAGCGCCAAGGCATTGAGGTTGACTATTGCCCCAAGTGTCGCGGCGTCTGGCTGGATCGCGGGGAACTCGACAAGATCATCGAGCGCTCCACTGCTGCAGAATCGCGGTCAAAATTTACGGACCAGACCCCGCACCGTGAACAACAGAAATACCGGGACGATGACCGCAAATATGGCTCTCAACACCCCCATAAGAAGAAATCGCTGCTCGGCGAGATTTTCGATTTTTGATCGTCCGGACAAAAGCGGAACAGGGTCGAGCCCTCGTCTTGCCTGCCGCCGCCGGGTCAAGCACCACGCGGTAGTCCCGTACCGGCTCGGCGATGTTCTTGACCTTCTGCTCACCGAGCGAGACAAAGCCGATCGGAAGCTTGCTTTTCAGGTGATCGTAGCGGCAATCCACTCGCGGTCGAACCAAAGCTACGGAACCACTTGCGGGCCTTGGTAATCGGGCCAAGACTCAACTCATCGGCAGGAAACATCAGCGTAAAGTAAATGATCCGTCCGCCCATAGGCTACCACGCTCTGATCGAAGCAAAACCTCTTGGGGAGCACGCGAACGAGGTATCGTCGATTGCACTGGGCAGGCAAATCCAACTGAAATGCCCGCAAACCAGTAGATGGGGTAGGCTCGGTTAACCTCGAATGTCCGAGGTAAGACACGTTGCGAATTAGCGTGGCTTCGCCGGAGTTTCCGATTTCGCCGGTAATTGCGACAAAATTTTTATCGTTTGTTTCTCCTATGCTTGGATAATCATTATCGGACGGGACCGCCCCGGAGGCGGGAATCCCAATAGATTTGACCGCGACGTTGAAGCGGACATCGTCTCGTTGCGCAACATCGCCGTAGTTGTTGAGATATTTCCAACTCAGGCGGAGCACCCGGTCAGCATGCAATTCGGTGGAAGCAGCAGGCAGCACTTTGACAGAAAAATGAACAGGTTCGGAGATGTCTCCATGTTCGGCCCCACCAGGTGTTGGGCAGGATGTGTACAGCGGTCTGTAGTCGCATTCCTGCCCGCCTGCGCCCCAAAGGCAGTTGCTCAAGACGCTCCAATGGGAGGGACTGATCTCAGGCGCAAGCGCCGACAAGTCGTTACCGTCGATCGGCACCATCCAAGGGTGAATTTTCCCGCTACCCGCGCGGTTTGCCCACGTCGTCCGATGTGTGTTTATCTCCCGCAACTTGCGCTGCTCCGCCTTGAGCCGCAGGAATTGCGACCTGCTGGGTTGCGTGACAGTCGGAGCTTGCGCTATCGCATCGGGCGCAAAGCGTTGACCGGTGATCTGCGTCGTCAGCGTATGGCACTCAGTGCAATTACCAGTCGGGTCGCGCACGATCATGGCACGTTCGAGACTGACGCGGTGGGTGCCGGTATAGGCGGATCCAATAACACGAAACGGTGTCGATCTGCTTCGTGGTACTGCGGGCAGAAAATTGCCGAGGCTGAAAGCAACTGCCTTCGGATCGTGATTGCCTGCGAAGCCCACGCGCGCTTGCTGGATGCTGGGAGTGATCACATAAGGGCTCTTGTTGTCGTGGCATGCGGAGCATTCTACTTGGAAAGTCGGGTCGTAGAGCGCCTCTGCTGCTGCACGGCCGCTGCGGTCCGAGTAGGAGTGACCAGCAGGTGGCACGAATTTCTGCGACCAGTCGAATTCGCTCCGGTCCTTTCTGCCGTCAAAGAAGGTGATCTCGCCCGTGCGCCTATTGAATCCGATGACGCCGAATAAGGCAAACTTCGGATTTGACCGCTGCCAGTATGGCGTCGGCTCGACTTCGCCGCTGGGGCTCGATTTACGGCAGAAGAAAAGCCATTCCACATTGCCCTTCTCTACACGGCCCAACCGGGAGTTAAGTCCACAATATGTAGCGCTCCCGGCCAAAGAGGGCTTGTCGCACCGCGCAATTCTGCTCGTCCATTTGACCACATTGCCTGCCGTATCACGGTGCTCGAACTCCAGCGGATGCCCCGCCTTCCCTGGGTTCGACTTCAGGTCGACAATATTGCCGTCGATTTGTAGGGGTATCGTCCTCGCGGCACTATCCGAGCAGTCACCCTCAGGGATCGGGCCGAAGACAGCACGGGCCTCGTCTCCGAACCTCGTGATCGTATCGACGCTTGCCGATGCCGGCTCCCAAAGGAAACTCCCGTTCCAACGCTGGGCGGTTTCCGCAAACGCGATCGCTTCGAGTTCAGGAGCCCGAAAGCCTATAGAATGGAGATGATTGACTTTGGCATTTCTCGACAACTGCACCAACTGTCTGCAGAACTGGAAATCCTCCAGCTCGCGGACATATCGGTCATGCGTCCCGTCACGGGGAAGGACATCAAGGATAGCCCCTCGCGGGGGCGTCGGTGCGATGCAGCCAGTCGTCCTGTCACAACGCGCGTTCTCGTCGCAGGCCGGGCCGCTGATCCGTTGGATCGCAACTTGAGGATAGGAGTTGGTTGCCTCAAATACCATGCGCTCCCGCCAGGTCGACCCGCCCGCGAGAGCAGCAGCCACAGATATGATGGTGAAGAGCTGGCTAATTTGCCTCACTTTCGCGGAGTTCACCGTCCTCGCAGTTCGAGCCTGGGGCCATCGGTTATGAGCGTCATTTTTGAGAACTTCCAGATATTGCCCTCCTTCTTGAACTCAGACCTGAGCACACCGGTGTAGTCAAGCACGGGAGTTTCTATATCGTCGTGTTGAAACGTCACCACGACAGTTGTCTTTGCTTGGACGGTGTTTGCATCGACCGCATGGAGCAGGGTGTTGCTCTCGATATGCCGCGGCTGCGTTCCGCTGTCGACGAAGCTGTTGAAATAGTCGCTCAAGTACCCTTCCAACTGGTCCTTGCCGTTTTTTTGGGAAAGTTGTTCGCCGGCTGCATTACACAGTTCGTAAACTACGGTATCTGTAAACAGACCCACCAGCTGCGGTGTCCTGTGATCGTCCAGGGCCCAGTTGTACAAATGGATCACTTTCCTGATTGCCCGGTCGTCCGCAGGCGGTGGGTCGTTGGCGGTAACTAGCCAGGTCGTGTCGGGATGGTTCACGCAGTCGACGGCCGCCGATTGCTCGGTAACCGCGAGTGTGACGCCAATAGCCATACCTATCACCGAGGTCCTCAGTTTGGTGCGGCGCGCAAGAAGCTTCCTTTGTGTATGCAACATCCCAACCTCCTTTTGATCATCACTTCAGGCAATCGTGCGTGTGCCCGCAATGGATTCTAATTCTCCTCAAGCGAAGCTGGTCATCAATGAATTCGAGACGATGGGTTTTATGGACACGTGGGGGATCCATGTCATCCTCATAGTCTTTGTGATCCTCGTCTCCGAACTCACCGTAATCGACGAGGCCGTTAATGAATAGTCGATCCACGAACGTCTTGGCTGCCTCCTCGGCGCTCAAAGGCTCTATCGACCTTCCATCTCTTGCCGCGCTCCTGGCAATGGTTTCTCCCGGATCTGTCGGAAATTCAACGTATAACGGCCGGTCGAGGCCATAGTCGGCGGACGGGAGCGGACTGAATTTCGGCGTGTAAGTGTGCTCCGCGACTTCTCCGGCGAAACCTGTATCTTCTGCGGCGGTGGGTGACGAGAGTATGGCCGCTGCCAATTCAAGTGAGAGAATCAATCGCCCGACAAAGACGTCTCTGAAGACTGCCCGATATGCCTCATTTCTCGCTGCGCCTGCGAGCATCATCTTGGCCGCAACCGAAGCATAATATTGCGGCACGAGTGGAGCATTTATCACTGCCTCAACCATTATGTCCCGCAATTCGATCGTGACATCGCGCAACTGGTCTGATGTAGCTGCGGGATGAACGGCCAGCATGCCAGCCAATACTTCGAACAGAGCGCCGGTGAAAACCCGCGAGAAGGAATGGGGCTTAGATGTTAAAATTGAGGAGGGGCCTGTCGGGTCCAGATCGGCTGGGGGGGCGTAGCAGAACGTGTTCCACGCGTTGCGTAGGCAATCCGGGTCCGCATCACCGGGAAACAGCGTGTAAAGTGCCGTCCCGAATTGCTCCGCAATACGCGAGAGTCGTGAAGAGCAGTAGATGTTTCCGCTCGTGCTTGCCAGGATGGAACTTCGCATTGTCGCGATTTGCAGCGCGCATAATATTGCGCTCACGTCACCGAACGATTCGTGAAAGGCAGCCGCCTCTTCATTACCAGAGTTCCAAAGTTGAACCTGGACGGCGTCAAGTATCGCATGACCGAGTTCGTGGCAAAGCATGTCCGCACTGGCGGCAGCATAGATGAAGTTCCCCGGACTTAGCTGCCCCCGATAGAAATTGAGCGCCAGCCTGTCGTAGTTGGCGTTCCATCTGATTCCGACGCACAACCTCACTTCAAGATTGGGACCAGTAAACCATTCCTGGTCGTATACCGCCGGCCCCCAAAAATCGGCGCCGCGCCTGAGCGCTTCGGCAGCGTTCCAATATCTGAAATTGGGCGTTGTCGTATCCGGGTCAGGAGCCAGACAAGGCAGTGGAAAGCTATATTGGAAGGGGAGTTGCCCAATATACGGTTTCGCAGCACTAACGGGCCCGCTTGAAGCAGGATCGTTCTCCCAAATTTGAATTTGCTCCACCATAGCGTTCCCCTATCGAAAGGTAACTTTGCGGTCGATCGTTAGGCGCGGCACGTCAGGTTTGAAGCCCACGGGCAAAGCTCAGGGCAAGTCGTCGCCTCTGATGTCTGGTATTAGGAGTGGCGTGCTGGCGTTCGGATTGCATCGCCTCCGATCAACCTCGCCATCAGTGGCGCCCTTGTAGGCCCAGTTGCGGATGGCGAAGTCCGGCGGGAAAGGCCGGTTCGCCGTGAGCGCCATCGACTTCAGCTCCTTGTCGCCGCGCATGATGGCGATCCGCTTTTTCGAATCGATAGCCGTCGACAAAGGTCCGCATTTGCGAAACCGTCGACTTACCGGCGCAGACGTGGAATCGGGCAAGCATGTAGTGGGCGGCAGCCGCTAGGTTTGAGACTAACGAAGCCCCGGGGGCTCGCCGCTGGTCGACCAGGATCGGTTTCCAGGCGACGAAATCGACGCCACAACATTGGTTGGCCTCGCCGGCGAGCGACGCCCATTCCGTTCCCTTCTCGCCACTGCGGATCACAGCGGGCGCCTTGTTTAACGCGTCCTGGATGGCGCTCAGAACGCCGGAATCATCCAGGCGGGTACATCCGAGGAACTCACGTCCATCATTTACCTGGTCGTCCGGCAGGCCTAGTTCGTAGATTTCCCGGTTGTTAATCACGCCTGCGGCGAATTCAATGCGGTGGAACGACAAGGTGTTTCCGAACATAGCCAACGCATTGCGCAGGAGCATTTCGCGATCGCTTGGGCTGAGCGCGTCTATCGCCTTTAGCATGTCCGGCATTGCCAGGCGGCTGACCGCATGGACTACCGGCTTCCAATCCTGGAAAACCATGGCGGATTTGGCCTTGGCCACGGCGTCCTTGACGTCCTGGAGGTCCTTCCCGCCCATGACAATCCCGCCTTTGGCCCATCCCGGACTGAAGTAAAGTCGGTTGCGACTATGAACTAACCGCCAAGGCCCTACAAGGCGGCAATTGGCTCGCTACATCGCATCCTAACGATACCCCGCCGGAACCGGATTCCGGGAAGACAATTGATCGAAAAAGCGATGACTGCCCGCCGGTTCCAACTGAGCTAATCACCCGGTGGCCGTCGCGTCGGAATAACAGCAACAGTCAGAATCGCTGTAAACAGGCACTTGAGCGCGACGCCTGCGACATCAAGGAGCGTGCCGAAACATAGAGGCGGCGAATTCGACCCATTCTGCACGACGTTCGAGAACGCAAGCGATCGCTGCGCTCGGCGACACGTCGGGTTGACAGCAGGCGATAGCGACTGTCGCACTCGCGACGTGAGCTTCTGTATTCCTCGGACTCGATGGATGGACGACAAGATGCGCAGGTTTGCAACTGCTTCGATCGGCCGATCTCCCTTGCCGCAGCTGTGAAGACGATCAGGCGTCGCGCTGTCCTCACATGTCCGACCGGCAGCTGCCGCCGTCGTTGCGACGCTTGGCTATCGCCATCGTCGCAACGTTCGAACCTTCATTGAAGGCGTCGAAAAGTCGGTTCTCGCCCTCTATCTTGACATCCAGGTTAGCTCGGCGCCGCGCACCGGCAATGTCGGCACATACGAGGAGCGGGTCGACATTGTGGAGACGCGCCGTCAAGCGAAGCTACGCTGTCGTATGTCAGCCTGCGGGGTCGTGGCAGCGCGGGAGACCGGCTTGATGTGGGCGAACATGCTGCGGGCGTTCCAAGTTGGAAATTCTCTTATGAGCGACGGGGAGCCATCGAGTTGGATGCGGTCATCGCGGGTAGCTTGGGCCCAAGTGAGCTGGCCGGAGTGCCATTTGACGAAGGCTTCGGCTTCCGCCGTGATGTAGAGGTCCTCGTCGAAGCCGGGGTCCGTTTTGCAGATTTCGGTGTCTCCGAGCTCGATGAGTAGCCAGTAGCGCTCACGACGCGGGCGGCCGGTGAAGTCGAAGCGGATGACGACGCGTCGATTTGGGAGCCGGTCTCGGCGGAGCGCGTTGCTCATAGACCACAGGGCCACAAAGGGGTCGAGGTGCTCGGGGGCGATCTCGAGCCACCGCGCGCCCCACTCGCCGAGCGACTGGCAGACCGCGAATAGGTCGTGGCCCGCCGAAGTGAGCTCGTAGTGGTGCCCGCGCCCGTCCGGCTTGGGTGCCGACTCGACGACGCCGAGCCGTTCGAGCTGCTTGAGCCGCTGTGAGAGCAGGGTACGCGAGAGTCCGGGCGCGCCTTCAAGGATCTCGCTGAAGTTTCCGCAGCCAAGATGCAGGTTGCGGATGATCATCGGCGTCCAGCGCTCGGCGAAGATCTCGGCGCCACGAGCGATGGGGCAGTACTGGCCGTATGTCCTCATGACGCCAGTGTTGCGCACCTCCCTTCGGTTGTGAAGTCCAGATTTTGCACTTTCCGACCGCGGTCTGCGGTGGTTCGATGCGGCTGGCTTGAAAGGAGGACACGATGACGACACAGACGACCGCGGAAGTTGGCCACGCGAGCAAGGCGCCATCTGTCGTCGAGATCGACGGGTTTCGAGGCCAGCTGATTGGTGCCGACCACGCCGACTACGACATCGCCCGTGCAGTCTGGAACGGTGCCATCGACCGGCGCCCGCACCTGATCGCCCGATGCATCGGGACCGCCGACGTGGTCGCGGCCGTGCGTTTCGCCCGCGACCACGATCTGGAGATCGCCATACGCGGCGGAGGCCACAACGTGGCGGGTACCGCCGTTTGCGACGGCGGGATCGTCATCGACCTCTCGGCCATGCGGGGCGTGCGAGTCGATCCCGCCGACCGCAGGGCCTGGGTGCAGGGTGGTGCGCTATGGGGCGACGTCGACCACGAGACGCAGGCGCACGGTCTGGCCACCACCGGCGGAATCGTGAGCCACACAGGAGTCGCCGGGCTCACCCTCGGTGGTGGCGTCGGCTGGCTGATGCGCAAGCACGGCCTAACGATAGACAACCTCCTCGCCGTCGACGTCGTGACGGCCGACGGCGAGCTGCTGAGGGCGTCCGAGTACGAGCACCCCGACCTGTTCTGGGCGTTGCGAGGCGGCGGCGGCAACTTCGGCGTGGTCACCTCGTTCGAGTTCCGCCTCCATTCCGTCGGGCCCACCGTCTTGGCGGGGCCGATCCTCTGGGACGCAACCGACGCCGGGGAGGTTCTCCACTTCTACCGCGACTTCGTCCGCGACGCTCCCGACGAGCTCGGCACGGTCGTGAGGTTCGGCGCCGCGCCACCGCTACCGGTCATCCCCGAGGATCTGCACTGGCGTCCGGTGATAATGGTCGGTACCTGCTTCGCCGGACCGATAGGGGACGGCGAGCAGGTGCTCCGCCCGCTCCGCACATTCCGGACTCCCCTCCTCGACCTGGTCGGGCCGACGCCGTACGCGGGATTCCAGAGCGCGATCGACTCGACCGTCGTCCACGGTTGGAAATACTATTGGAAGTCCACCCACCTCCCCGAGCTCCGCGACGACCTCATCGACGTGATCGTCGGGCACGCGTTCTCCTGCTCGTCGCCACGGTCGTACGTGGCGATGTTTCACCTGAAGGGGGCGGTGAGTTGAGTCGCCGATGGCGGGACGGCGTTTGGGAACCGGCAGGCGTCGCACGCGATTACCCTCGATGGTGTGTGGAGGCCGGGCGAGGACTTCGGCGACCACGACACCGCTTGGGCGAAAAAGTTCTTCGCCGCGCTCGGCCGCTTCAGCGAAGGCGTCTACGTCAACTTCCTCGGCGGCGACGAAGATCCTGACCGGGTCCGCGAGGCGTACGGCGACTCCGTCTACGGCCGGCTGGCGGAGGTCAAGACGAAGTACGACCCCGACAACGTCTTCCACCACAACCAGAACATCCGCCCGGGTTTGAGAAGTGGTATGGGTGGTTCCGACGGCGCCGGTGATGCTTGATCGGGTTGCGTGTTGGATGGGGTGCAGGGGGGGGGCGGCCTGCGCATCGGACGCTGAGGCAGCGCGGTGCCCTGATGGTTCGGCGCGTGGTGGTGTTCAGGAACGGGCGGGTGGTGCGACCGATTAGCGTGACCACCTTCAAGCGCCGTTGGTACTGGACACCGAGATCAGCGAATTGATTGGCGTGCCGCCGTTGCGCGCCGCGGCGTACCATCGATTCATGCGCTTGGCCGGGGTGCAACGCCTCGGCTCTTAGCCACGCGTCTCGGCGAGGGCGACTAGCTCCTGTAGGGCGCGGCCCACGTTGCGGTCGACGGCACGACGCATAACGAGCGCATTCAACAGCCAGCCGGCTAGCCCATACTTCATCTTGTAATCGAGCCGCTGGACGAGCCGGCTGCCCGAACCGGAAGGCTCGATGCGCGTGACCCAATGCATTGAACGGACCGGCCAATCGCTCTCGATGACCTCGAGCCCCACGCTCCGGCCTTCCTCCCAGTTTGTCACGCGCTCCACGACCTTGCCCTTCGGGACAAGCGCACATTCGCGCACAGCCCCATTTCCGGCCCGGCAGGCGCCGGTAATGCGCGCCGAACGAACCGTCGGATTGTATTTCTCGACAGCCTCGAGATCGGACAGGATGGCCCACAGTTTGGCCGCCGGGCATTTTGCCGTCAGTTCATGGGAAATGACCGTCATGACCTTCTCCACAAGCGACTGCTTGTGTTATACTCCATCCAGAGTGCTACCACAAGCGATAACTTGTGAAGGAGACGATGTGAAGACCGACCAAGTGCTCAAGGCCATCGCCGAGCCGCGACGGCTGAGATTCTCCGGGCTCTGCGAAGCGCAGGGGATATGTCCGTCACGGAAATCGGCAAGCGGGTCGAAGTCACGCAGCAGGCAGCGAGCCTCCATCTCAAAGTTCTGGAGCAAGCCGGATTGGTGGAGGCGCGCCGCGTCGGCACGCGCCACCTCTACGCGGTAAGGCCGGAAGGCTTCCGGCCGGTTCAGGCCTTTGTCGCGGAGTTCTGGACCGATCATCTGAGAAGCCTGAAGGGCGATTTGGAGAGCCAGTGACCAAGGCGTTCACATCGACCATCGAAATTCAGGCGCCGCCGGAGACGGTGTTTCGCCATTTTGTCGAACCGGAACGTCTCGTGCGTTGGATGGGCGACTACGCACGCCTGGAAGCCGTTGATGACGGCATTTTTTCGGTCGACATCAACGGCGTGCTCATTCGTGGGCATTTCATTGCGCTGGAGCCTGCGCGGCGAATTGAGATTGCCTGGGGCGAAGCTGGAAATGCGGCGATGCCTCCAGGCTCGACACATCTTCTGATCGAGCTTGTGCCCACGCAGACCGGGACGCGCCTGACATTGACCCATTCGGGCCTAGTCGAGGAGGAGGCACGAAAGCACGCGATCGGCTGGCCACATTTCCTCGCCAGGCTCGTCGTCGCATCTCAAGGCCGCGACCCGGGCAAGGACCCATGGTCAGCTTCGCCAGGCGCATGAGAGCCTAAGCTTCCATATCGCGAGCACGCCTACCAGATGACCCTGCGCGCGTTTAAGCCATGCGATGATGTCGGGGTGGGAAGTGTGCGTTTCAGCCATATCCTATCTTCAGGGAAGGATAGCTGAAATTGCAATTGCGCGCTGCTCGCTACCGAAAATGAATAGCGTATTCCCGCGCCGGGGTTGCCTGAAGGCGACACACTCGCGACGTTACGCAAGCCCCTAACAGCCTCCCTCCCGATGCGTTGTAGAGGTTGTCATTGCTCTTCCGGCGGCTTCAAGTGCCGAAACTGGATCAGTAGGAGCAGGTCGTAAGCGATCTTGAGAACGCCGCAGATGATTAGCGGCCAAGCCTGCAGCGACGCCAAGAACAGAGCACCCGCCAGGGCGGGGCTCGCAGCGGCGGCGAGGCTGCGAGGCACCGAGGTAATGCTCGCTGCGGCCGGCCGCTCGGCTTCTGTGACAACCGCCATGACGTAGGAGGAGCGGGCCGGCACATCCATCTGCGAGAGTGCCGCCCGGATCAGTAGCAGCAGCAGCGCAACGGGAAGTGTTGGCGAAAGCGCAGCCATAATCAGGCAGAGGCTCGCAGGGATGTGCGTGAACACCATAGTGTTGACGAGGCCGATATGGCGTGACAACCACGCCGCCACGGGGAACGACAGCGCCGACAGCACGCCCGACCAGAAAAAGAACAACCCCGCAGAGGAAAGCGGCAGTTCGAACCGTTCGAACAGCCACAGCGCCAGCAGCGACTGCACGACGAAACCGCCGGCAAAGGCATCGAGACTGAACAGCGCCGCCAGCTTGTAGACAATGTATCGAGATGGTCCGAGCGCCGGGGTCTTCTGCGGCATTGTTGCCTGAGGCCGTGTCGGCATGCGCGAGTAAATCCAAGCGCCAACGACGCCCAGGAACCCGTACAGTACGAACATAACCTTGATGGCCGTAAGCTGGCCCATGCCAATCAGGCCCGACAAGTCCGGGATGCCCGCAGCCAGTGCGCCAAAAGCGCCCGCAACCGCGCCCACGAGGCTGTAGCGCGAAAACATCGTGGTGCGCTCGCGATCAGGGACCTCGCGCGTCAAAACGGCATGCTCCAACGGCACGAACGCGCTGACGCTGCCGGCTGACGGGTTGATGGTACCAGCGAAAGCGACGACGAGGAGGAGGCCATAGTTGTGGATTATCGCCAACGCGACGCCGCTTGCTATCATGAGGCTCGCCGCTGCGAGCAACAGCAGGCGATGATCACGGCGACCACCTATCAACCCAACTCCAAGGGTCAAAAGCGCTGAGCCCAGCAATGCGGCCGTCGCGATGACCCCCACGTCGAATGGCGAAAATCCGAGTGTCGTCAGATAGACCGGCAATAGAATGGCGATGAACCCATCACCGAAATCGCGCAATGCGCGTGCCCACAGCAGATGTGTTATGGCGGCGGGCTGCGCGTCACGAGGGGAATTGTCGGATCGCTCTTTGGGCGGCATTTCCATCGTCTGGTTGCGCAAATCGCTACCCACGTCGGCTTCGAGTCGTGGACCGGCTCACATCAGCACCACAAAGGCCGACCTCGGCAACCACTCCGAAGTCACCGCTGCCAAAAGGGCTTTGCGGCTTCGCGTAGCGCCTCAGCTTGCGATACGCCGATGTCCTGCAACAGGTCGTCATTCCGTTCGGCCGTTTCACCAAGGGTGTTTCGTTGACGGTTCCGGGCGATCCAGATGCGAATCTTGTGCATCCAGCGCGCTGCCACAGTCGATGAATTTGCTTGTCGGTGGCGAGTGTGTCCTCCCGCGAAATGACCAAAGGAAGTGAACGATCGTTGAACCAGCGGCTTCTGCATTTTCTTATCTCCTTAGTGTATACGGCCCCATCGGAACCAGTGCTGCAGCATCAATAGATCCAGGAAGGTCTTGCCCGCAAAGCATCCTTTCTCTATCGTGCCTTAGTTTTTCTCATGAAGTGATTGTGATGCGTCGCCGCCTGCCGCCGCTAAACGCGCTCAAGGTTTTCGAGGCTGCGGCGCGGCACGAGAGCTTCACCCGAGCCGCCGAGGAACTGTGCGTCACCCAGGGAGCAGTAAGTCATCAGGTCAAAGCCCTGGAGGCAGAACTCGGTATCAAGCTCTTCAATCGCGAGCGCCAGCGATTGATCATTACCGAGGCCGGTCGCGACTACCTTGTCGTCTTGCGAGATGCGCTCGACCGGATTGCCGTTGGCACGGAGCGCCTTATTCAGCGCCAGAGTTCGGGCGTCCTGACGGTCAGCACGTCGCCCGATTTCGCCGCCAAGTGGTTGGTAAATCGCCTTGGCCGGTTTGCCGAGACGCACTCCGACATTGATCTCAGGATTTCCGCAACAATGCATCACGTCGACTTCGCAAGAGAGGATGTCGATCTTGCTGTGCGGCATGGTGATGGCAATTGGCCGGGGCTTGACGTGGTCCGCCTCTGCTCCGAGGATTTGTTCGCGGTCTGCAGTCCCAAGCTCCTTTCGGGACGCAATCGCATGCGCAAGCCGTCCGACGTGCTGAAATTTCCATTGCTGCATCTCGACGACCGAAAGGATTGGTCGAATTGGCTTGAGGCCGCCGGTGTGGTTAATGCCGAAATCTCGCACGGACCGGTCCTGAACCGCGCCAGCATGGTCATTGACGCCGCTGTCGATGGCCAGGGCGTCGCACTCGCCCGCACCACGCTTGCGGCCTGGGACCTCATCAACGGGCGCCTCGTAAGACCGTTCGCTGCGGCTCTACGACTGTCCAAAACCTACTGGGTCGTCTGCCCCAAGGCTACGTCGTTGCTTCCCAAAATCACGACGTTCCGCGACTGGCTGTTGGCCGAGGCCGCCGATGACGTGCGTCGCCTCAAGTCGCTCGCTCCTTCGGCAGTTCGCGAAGACCATTAGCTGCCGCAAGGGTCCTTCGCCATTTGGGGACAGTAAAGGTCCGGTTACAACTCGCAAAGCGGCCGCCTTTCCACCGGAAGGCTTTAGAGGACATCCACGATGGGCAGACGTTCGCACAACCCCGATCCGCTTCAGCGCCGACAGGTGGAAGCCTTGGCAGGCTATGGAGTTCCTGAGGAGAGATTGCCGCAATGGTCGACGTCGACCCGAAGACGCTCAGAAAGCACTGTCGCCATGAGTTGGACCACGGACATTCCAAGGCCAACGCCAAGGTCGCCGAGAACCTCTATCGCAAGGCCACCGGCGAAGGCCGGGAATCGGTCACAGCCGCGATCTTCTGGCTGAAAGCACGGGCGCGCTGGAAGGAGACGTTGGTCAACGAGGTTGGCGGCATACCCGGACAGCCAATCGACCAAATCACCACCATTCGCCGCATCATTGTCAAACCGTCAGACCGTGAAGATACACGTTCTCCCGCCCTGATCTCCGCAAGACCTATGCGGACCGATGGCGCCAGAATAAAGAGCGGGATCGAAGCTCCTGCGGGGGGGAATTCCGCTGGCGGCCCAGGTCGAGGCTCTAGCGTGATGAAAGTTTGGCATTCCGGGCGGGGTTCAACAAGGCGGCGTCGATCGATGATGCCGTCTAAAAACCGCCAGTCGCCGGGTCGAGTTGGCACGGTGGTCAGCGGCTGCGGCTCAGCGCTGGTTTGTGTCTGCCGGTAGAGCCGCCATCCGCGAAATTGGAGAAGCAGAAAGTTCCCCTTGCCAAGTCCCATCTGTATCATTGCCTGCGCCGCCGTCCGCTTTGACCTCCGGCATGACTTGCAACAGCGGCTCGGCCGATACTGCGATCTCTCCCGTGAAGGGCCGGTCGTGCGCGAGGATCAAGAGAACGGATGCCGCCACGCCGGTCGAAAAAGTTCCAAGAGCGATCGCCGACGCCAACCGGTTGTCACTATGAACGACGGCGACTGCAAGAAGAGCACAGACGGCTTGCAGGATCAGGCAGGCCCACTTTGTGGGATTGACTTGTGCGTGGCTGACGAGGATCCGTTGGCGACGCGCTTCCAGGGCGTCTTCAAGCCACTTCGCTATCTCGCGTTGCGCGATCTCCTGGCCGGGACTGGTTGGCGCCAAAGCCAGCGTCGTCCGCAGCGCCTCGTTGAGCGCCGGAGGGCTTATGGTGAGCGTCGCCACGCTCTCTGCCATCAGCGGCCACTCCTGGCTCGTGGTTTCTTCGATGTAGCGGCGCACCAGCGTCCGCAAGCGCGTCTCGGGCTCCCCGGGAAAGCTGCTCGCCAGAACTACGACTGACCGCAGTGCGCTCGCCTCCCGGTTGACTGCCGCATTGGCGTGGTCGCTGTCGCTCCAGACCTGAGCCGCGGTGAACGCGACAAACAAGCCGAAGACGATGCCGAGCGGCGGCAACATGCCGGGCGAAAGTGCCTTGAATGACCGCGCCGCGGGGCTGGCGGAGAGGGCCGCAACGCCTTGGTGCAGGATGAACGCGACGAGGTAAGTGGCGCCGAACACGATGAGGGCCATCCAAACCACTGGGAGAGTATGCAACCAGCCGCTCATCGTGGGGCCCGCCCTATCCTGAGAATCCATCCGCAAGATAGGGCACTCGTCCCACTCGTGACAATGCCACCACCCCTTCACCCTGCTCCATGCCTGGTGCAATCGGCTCGGGCGAAACCCCGCTTTCTCTGCCCTCGATCCGGGTAGCTGTGGCCGCCAAGCAAATGTGGTCCCGGACGGCAGCGAAGAAGCTGCCCTGCAGATAATGACTCGGTAACGCTCCGATCGGCGGCTTCGCCTATTCCAAACTTGAGGTTCCCGATGTGTGTTACTGTGATTATCTCGCCCGGAGGATGCTTGCTGCGGGATCGCATACCCAGCCGCAATGAGCGGGAGCAAACAAGCCTTCCTTGCCGCCGATACGACCAGCCCTCGGAGGTTGTTATGCTGATACTGGTTTTGGGCCTCGTGATTTTCTTCGGAATCCATTCGATCCGGATCGCCGCCGGCGACTTTCGTGATGCGCAGATCGCCACGAACGAGCGGCGCTGGAAAGGCAGCTATTCGCTCATATCGATTGTCGGCCTAGTACTGATCATATGGGGTTGGAATCTCTATCGGCCCGTTGCGCTTGAGATCTACGAGGCGCCCGCTTGGGGCCGCCACGTCGCATCGGTGTTGGTGCTCGCCGCATTCGTCTCGCTGGCGGCCGCTTACCTACCCTCGGGTTCGATCAAGCACCGCCTGAAACATCCGATGCTGGTGGGCATCATCCTTTGGGCCATCGGCCACCTCCTGGCTAATGGCGACCTTGCCTCGCTGCTGGTCTTCGGAGCGTTCCTGGCTTACGCGATTGTCGATCTGATTGCCGTCATTCCACGCGGCGACCCGGCACCGGCGGTCGTCCAGCCGCGTAGCGACCTGATTGCTGCGGGCATCGGCTTGGTGGCTTTCGTGCTGTTCGGGCTTTGGCTGCACGGCTGGCTGTTCGGGGTCTCGCCGTTCGGTTGAACGCGGCGCTCGCATCGGCTTTGCGAACTGTCACTACAACCGCATGATCGCTTCACATTGGCGCGATCGAGCACCGACATCATTGCGTTCTTGAGTGACAGGTGATAGATTTCGAAAACCGTCATTCGTTTTTCGACAATCGTCACTCATTATGAATGCAGGCTAATCGCATGAACATCAGAGCCCGCTTTTCGTCAGATGAAACCCGCCTTCGCATCATGGAAGTGGCGGAGGAGCATTTTCGCCGCGTCGGATACGCCAAGACGGCGGTGGCTGACATTGCGGAAGCGCTTGGCATGTCGCCGGCCAATGTCTATCGCTTCTTTGAGTCCAAAAGCGCGATCAAGGACGCGATCTGCTACAGGCTGCTCAAACAGGAGCATGCGATGATCGAGGAGATCATTGCGTCGCCGGAGCCTGCGGCGGTCCGCCTCGAGCGCATCATTGTTGCAATCAACACCTACAACCGCTGCCAGTTCGTAAAGGAGAAACGCCTGCACGACATGGTTGAAGTCGCCATGGCGGAGAACTGGGACGCGGTGCAGGCTCACTGCGACAAGATCAAGGGCTACTACGCCGAGGTGATCGCGCAGGGTATCGCCAGCGGCGAATTCGCCAAGCTCGATCCGGCCGAGACCGCCAAGAGCTTTTTTCTGCTTTGCGCCGGTCTCTGCCATCCCACTCTAATTGCCCAGAACAATGACGAGGGGGCCGAAGAAATCGCTCGTGGGGCCGCAGCCCTCGTGGTGCGCGCCCTTCGTCCCTGATCCTGTTTCCGAGTATACGGTCATGCGTTACGTCCGATTTATTCTTCCGATCGTTGCACTGGCGCTTGCGGCTTGCACCGAGAGCAAGTCCGACGTGAACGACGTACCTTCGGCGCGTCCGGTCCTTGCACAGCAGATCCGCTACGAGCCTGCCGTTGAGGAGCGCAGCTTCGTCGCCACGGTGCGCCCGCGCATCGAGAGCGATCTCGGCTTCCGGGTCACCGGCAAGGTGGCGCGCCGCCTGGTCGAGGTTGGTGAAACGGTAAAGGCAGGCCAGGTCCTGGCGACGCTCGATGAAATCGATCTCGGGCTTCAGCTCGACCAGGCACAGGCAGAGCTTCGAGCCGCCAAAGGCAACCAGACGCAGGCGCGAGCCGAGCTGAAGCGCGGTGAGGCATTGCGTAAGGACGGTTGGTCCACCGATGCCGATGTGGAAAAGCAGCGCGCCGCGGCCGACGAGGCCGACAGCCGCGTGCTTCGCGGCGAGCGCGCCGTGTCGCTGGCCGGAAATTCGCTCGCCTATGCCAGCTTGCGCGCCGATGCCGACGGCGTCGTCACGGCCACGGCCGTGGAGCCCGGACAGGTTGTCGAGGCGGCCGACATGGCGGTACGCGTGGCGCGTTTGGAAGAGAAGGAGGCGGTTGTCGCCGTTCCCGAAGCTCTGGTCGACCGTCTCGGCAAGGGTACTGCCAAGGTGAGCCTGTGGTCGCAGCCGGACCGTGTTTATGACGCCCGATTGCGCGAACTTTCGCCGGGAGCCGACGCGGCAACCCGCACGTACCAGGCCCGCTTCACAATCCTCTTGGCCGGCAACGATGTGCGTTTCGGCATGACCGCCACCGTCATTGTCAGCGATCCGGCTTCGGGCCGAATTGCGCGCTTGCCGCTCTCGGCCGTCATCGACGAGGGCAATGGCCCGGCACTTTTCGTTGTCGACAGAAACACCGGTTCCCTGGAGCACAAGCCGGTCGATGTCGCGGGCTATGAGGCGCGCGATGTGTTGATCAGAGGTGGTGTTGGCGACGGTGAATGGGTCGTCGCGCTTGGCACGCAGAAGCTCGATACAACGCAGAAGGTGCGCGTGGTCGACAAGCTGCAGTTCTGATTTCGGAGGCGGGTCGGCCAACCAGCGTCGCCGGGGTCTTGGCGAACTGCTGGCGGCCGGCTCTTGTGCAAGATCTTCGGAGATCGATGATGGGCCGTTTCAATCTTTCCGGGTGGGCCGTTCAGCACCCTGCGCTGGTGCTATTCATGATCCTGATGCTGGCGGCGGCAGGCACTTTCTCCTACCTCAAGCTCGGGCGCGCCGAGGATCCGAACTTCACCATCAAGGTCGCTGTCGTCACCACGATCTGGCCCGGCGCCACGGCGCAGGAAATGCAGGATCAGGTCGCAGACCCGATCGAGAAGAAACTGCAGGAGCTGCCCTACTTCAACAAGGTTACGACCTACACCAAGCCATCCTTCACGGCGATGCAGGTCGAGTTCAAGGACTACACGCCGCCCCGGGAAGTGCCTCAGCTCTTCTACCAGTTGCGCAAGAAGCTTGGCGATATCCGCTCCGACCTGCCCGTGGAGATCATCGGCCCCAACGTCAATGACGAATACGGCGATGTCGATTCAATCCTCTACATGTTGACCGCCGACGGCGCCGACTTTGCGCAGCTCAAGCGCGTGGCCGAGACCATGCGCCAAAAGCTGCTCAAGGTGGAGAGCGTGACAAAGGTCAATCTCTACGGCGTGCAGGATGAGAGGATCTTCGTCGAATTCAGCCACGCCAAGCTCGCCACCCTTGGAATTGCGCCGCAGGCCATCTTCAATTCGCTAGCAAAGCAGAATGCCGTGGTCCCGGCAGGCACCGTCGAGACAGGCGCGCAGCGCGTCCCGCTGCGTGTCACCGGCGCCGTCGACGACGTCAAGGCAGTTGCAGACACGCCGATCGAATCGGGCGGGTCGAGCTTCCGCCTCGGCGACATCGCGACGGTAACGCGAGGCTTCGAGGACCCACCGAGCTTTCTTGTGCATCAGCGCGGCAAGCCAGCTCTCGGCATCGGCATCGTTATGGCCAAGGGCGCCAACATCATCAAGCTCGGCGAGGATGTTGGAGCCTCTGTGAAGGAGTTCGAATCCACGCTGCCGCAAGGCATCAACCTCGAAAAGATCGCCGACCAGCCGCACGTCGTCGATCATGCCATCAGCGAATTCGCCAAATCCTTCGCCGAGGCCCTCGGCATCGTGCTGCTGGTGAGTTTCATTTCGCTCGGCTGGCGCACCGGCATCGTCGTGGCCCTGTCGGTTCCGCTGGTGCTGGCCATCACCTTCATCGTGATGAGCATCATCCATCTCGATCTGCACCGGATCTCGCTCGGCGCGCTCATCATCGCGCTCGGCCTGCTCGTCGACGACGCCATCATCGCCGTCGAGATGATGATGGTGAAGATGGAGCAGGGCTGGGACCGCCAGCGTGCCGCCTCCTTCGCCTGGAGCTCGACCGCCTTCCCGATGCTGACGGGCACGCTGGTGACGGCGGCCGGCTTCCTGCCGGTCGGCTTCGCCAATTCGGCGGTCGGGGAATATGCGGGCGGCATCTTCTGGGTCGTCGCCATCGCATTGATCGCGAGCTGGTTCGTGGCGGTCGTGTTCACGCCCTATCTCGGCGTGAAGCTGTTGCCCGACTTCACCAGGATCGCGGCGACGCACCGCGATCCGCACGAGATCTACGAGACGCGCCTTTACAATTCGCTGCGCTGGGTCATCGATTGGTGCGTGCGCCACCGCATCATCGTCGTCCTGGCGACGATCGGCGTTTTGGCCGGCGCGATGGTCGGTTTTGGCCGGGTGCAGCAACAGTTCTTCCCGCTGTCGGAGCGGCCGGAACTCTTCTTCCAGATGCGACTGCCAGAGGGCACATCGATCGGCGTGACGACCGACACCGCGCGCCAGGCGGAGGCAATGATCGAGGACGACAAGGACGTCACCACCTACACGACCTATATCGGCCAGGGCTCTCCCCGCTTCTGGCTCGGCCTCAACCCGCAACTGCCGAACGAAGCCTTCGCTGAGATCGTCATCGTCTCCAAGGACGTGGAAGCGCGCGAGCGCATCAAGGCGCGGCTCGAAAAGGCATTGGCGGCAGGTGCCCTGCCGGAGGCGCGGGTGCGCGTCGACCGTTTCAATTTCGGGCCGCCGGTGGGCTTTCCGGTGCAATTCCGGGTCGTCGGCCCTGATGCGATGGAGGTGCGCCGCATCGCCTACGAGGTGCGCGAGATCATGCGCAGGAACAAGGCCGCAATCGACCCACATCTTGACTGGAACGAGCGCATGCCTGCGATCCGGCTCGATATCGACCAGGACCGCGCCCGCGCGCTCGGCCTCACGCCGCAGGATGTCGCGCAGACCCTGCAGACGCTTATCTCGGGCTATGGCGTCACCGATGTCCGCGACGGCACGGAAAAGGTCCAGGTGGTGGCGCGCGCCGTTCCAGCCGAGCGGCTCGACCTCGGCCGAATCGACGACCTCACTATCCTGTCGCGCAATGGCAATGCCGTGCCGCTCTCCCAGGTCGCGCGCATCGTGCCGGATTCGGAAGAATCGATCCTGTGGCGGCGCAACCGCGACATGTCGATCACCGTCCGGGCCGACGTTGTCGACGGCGTCCAACCGCCCGATGTTACCAACCAGATCTGGCCGCAGCTGGAGGGGGTGCGCAACAAGCTCGAACCGGGGTATCGCCTCGAAGTCGGCGGCGCGATCGAGGAATCGGAGAAAGGCAACAGCTCAATCTACGCGGTCTTCCCGGTGATGCTGATCGCAATGCTGACGATCCTGATGATCCAGCTGCAGAGCTTCTCGCGGCTGATCCTGGTGCTGCTCACCGCTCCGCTCGGGCTGATCGGAGCCTCGCTCGCCCTGAACCTTTCCAACAAGCCCTTCGGTTTCGTAGCGCTGCTCGGCCTGATTGCCCTCGCCGGCATGATCATGCGCAATGCCGTGATTCTGGTGGATCAAATCGAATCCGATGTGCGCGACGAGGGCCACAAGCTGCGTGACGCCATCGTCGAGGCGACGGTTCGGCGCGCGCGACCCGTCATCCTGACCGGGCTCGCAGCGATCCTGGCCATGATCCCGCTGACCCGGAGCGCTTTCTGGGGGCCGATGGCATTCACGATCATGGGCGGGCTTTTCGTCGCGACCTTCCTGACGCTGCTGTCCTTGCCCGCGCTTTATGCTCTGTGGTTCCGTGGCCGCATGAAGGCGGAAGAACCAACCCAAAAGATTATTGCGATTCGAGACGAGGACCAGCGGCCACCCTTGCCGCTCGCGGCGGAGTGAAACTTTGCGGTTTCATAACCGTCGGTTCAGAGCGTGCCCCCTGGCGAGGCCTGAATCATCTCCGCTCCGAAAGCACCATAGCCATGCTCTACCAGACGCCTTGTGAGCAGCGTTTTCTTCTGCCTGACGGCGCTTGGCTCGCTCGACGGTCTTGCCGTAGGCCCAACCGACCTTTGCCATGATGGCCCTGCTTGGCGTGTTGCCGATCTTCGCCGTCATCAGAACAATTGGCAGCGTTGGGTCAGGAGAACCCTCATGCTGGTAGCAATGATGCGATTTCGATTTAGCGCATGAAGGAGTAGCGAGCCGATCGCTCCTCCCGCGAAGAAATCCTCGAGGGCGTTGAGCCAGGAGCACGAACTCCGCATGCGCGTTGTCATGACAGCCGGGGAGACGAAGGACGCCGAGCTCTCGAACTGCGCTCGAACCTTGCAAGTATCGGGGCAAACTCATCGTCGATTTCGCGCTGGCGTCCCAGTGAATTCAGCAAGTCTGTGAGACTTCGGGTAGCCTTGATCTCCCAGATTTGCGCACCTTGCTTCCGGGACAGCGCTATTGCCTCTCGGAAAAGCACCTCTGCATGCTCCGGATCGTTCTTGAGGCGCAACTCCACCTCCCCGCGAAGCCGGATGAGTTCGGCGGCGAGATATCGTTCACCCGTGGTCCTCACGTGCTCCAGCCCCTGCTCGACGGCCGCAGCAGCCTGTTTCAGCTGGTTTGCCTGAAGGTATAAATCGGTAAGCAGTGCCAGGTAGCACGACTTGTCGATCGCCTGTTCTCCAAGTCCGTCACAGACCTTCTGCATCCTCTCTAGCCCGGACAAGTCATGGCTCGAATTGACAGTGGCCCAGCCAGAGAAGAAAGACGCCATGTTAAACCAAAGATTAAGACCATTGTCTTCTGCGAGAGGAAGAAGTTCGGTAGTTAACTCCGCTATCTTAGTAGAGTCCCCCTGGAAAGCCAGCAATACACAGCCGTTGCCGAGGCAGGCGGCTCGGCGATAGGCCGGTTGCTGGCGCGTGATGACCTCTGCCTTGCCATACAGTTCGCGCGCTCGCTGGGAGTAGCCGAGGACGTGAAACGTCCAAGACAGGTAGAGCATCGCCATACTCGGAAAGTCGCTGCCCACCAAATCCGAGTGTGCCTCATGCTCCAGCGACCGTTCCAGGTAGTTGCGAGCACGCCTGAATGCGCCACCACAAAAGAGGCTCATGCCCTTGAACTGAAGGCCCAGAACAAGTGCCTTGAGGCTTCCGCCCTTCCGGCCTATCTCGATTAACTGGTCACTCGCCCATTCGGCATCGAGAAAGCGCGCCGAGTTGAAAGCGGTTCCGAACAAACCGTCGAGCGCCCGGATCAGGGCCTCCGCGTCGCCGAGTTCTTGGCTGAGACGCATCGCGTTTCGGTACGCTGCGCTTCCTTCAGGTGTAACGTAGCCGAAAGTAGCATACAGCACATCCCCTCTCTCCAGCTCAAGCCTAAGGGACTTTTGGCTGCGTTCGCGGGATGGCGGCAGGCGTTCGAGGCAGGCCAGCCCCATGGCGAACATGTTTGCAGCTTCGACCTTTGCCCACGTTTTGGCAACGTTCTGCCCACCCGCAAGCCAGCAGTCGGCCGCGCGTCCAAACATACCGGCCTCGGCAAAGTGCTGCGCCAATAGTTCGGGATGTTCCGCAGCGGTCTTCGGGTCGAGAGTCTCAATTGCCTGAGCAACCAGTCCGTGGAGCTCCTGTCGACGCTCCCGCAACAGGGTGCTGCGGGCCGCTTCCTGCAGCAAGGAGTGTGTGAACGCGTAGCGCACGCGGTCGGGCGAAAGCTGTGGCGTCACCAGCCCGGATTCCGTCAGCCGCTCCATCGTGGATTCGAGCGCCGTCAACGAAAGATCGCAAAGGTGGGCCAAGAGTTTGAGATCGAACTCGCGGCCGACTACGGACGCGATCTGGGCGATCGCCTTGGCCGACCCCAGCTTATCCAAGCGCGACACGAGCGATGATCGCAACAACCTAGGAACGCCGAGGGCGGGTTTTCGCGCCTCTTGCTCCCAATGTTCGGCTGGCAGTCCGGTCTCGATGGCAGCACGCGTGAGCTCCTCGATAAACAACGGTACGCCTTCACCCCTCGTCAGAACCTGTTCGCGAAGCTCGCCCGACAGACCTGCTCCGGCGGTGGCGTCATCAACCAGCCTTTCCGCCTCGCGTCGAGACAGGCGCGTAAGCGAGATCTCGAGCACATGCTCGGAGCTGGTCTCGGGTATCGCTACGCTGTTGCGGCTGGTGACCAGCATGAGCATTCGGTGTGCCGGCGCCTCTTCGATGAGGGCATTCGTTACGTCGCGAGACGATGGGTCGATCCACTGCACATCCTCGAAAGAGATGAGAACGGGATTGATCGTGCACATCTGATGCAGCCAGTCCAACAGGACGCGTCTGCAAATCCCCTGTTGGCGCAGCGAGCTCAATTCGGAGGGTGGGAACTCCGTCTGGTCGATCGAGAGCAGTCTGGCGAAGATAGGTAGTGACATGGCCTTCGGCATTTCGCTCGCTGCAAGAATTGCCTCGAGCTTGCCCAACGCGATGCGAGCCGGATCTTCGGCTCGAATGCCGGCATGGCGCTTAATCAGGGTGAGAAAAGGCAACAAAGCGCTATTGCTGAAAGCCGCCGAGCACTGAAGTGCCAAATGTGTGGATTGGGGAACCTGCTGTCGAACTTCGAATGCCAACCGGGATTTTCCGATGCCCGGCTCTCCGGAAAGGACAACAATTCGACCGTGACCTTGAACCACGTCGTCCCAAAGCTCGACGATGCTGTGCAGCTGCGGAAGGCGACCGACTAGCTTGAACAGCCTCGTCTTCTTGGCAAACCGACTCTCTAGCAGGCGAGACTGCTCCACGCGCCAAACCTGGACCGGCTCGGCGAAGCCTTTCAATGTATGCAGCCCGACATCACTGAACTCAAACGCACCTGCGGTCGCATCATAAGTGCGCTGGTCGATAAGGATAGTTTGCGGTGAAGCTGCTGTCTGCAACCTCTGAGCCAGATTGGGGATCGGGCCGGAAGCAGAGATTCGACCGCTGTCGGCTCTGCCGGCAACAGCAAGCCCAGTTGCAATTCCAATGCGAACCTGCACCGGTGGACCTTCGGGAACCTCGATACTCGGTGCGATCCTAAGCACGTCCAGGGCCGACCTGAGGGCGCGATCGGCATCGTCCTCCTCGGCTGTCGGATATCCGAACAATGCCAGGAAGGCATCGCCGGTGACGTTCACTACGGTGCCATTGTGATCCCCAATGACGCTGCTGCAGCGTTCGATGTACCTGTTCGTCAAATCGAGAAAATCTTCAGGATCCAGCCGAACCGCATACTCGGTCGACGCGACAAGGTCGCAAAACAGGGCCGTCACGTGTCGCCGCTCGATATCACCTTGGGATCGCCCGGCTGGCCTATCGAGCTCTTTCAATGCGCTGATGGCCGCCAGCAATTTCTTGCGTGGTCCCAGTGGGACTTGCATCTGCTGCAAGTCCTGATCCGACAGAAGGCACAGACTATCGAAGTCGATCTTGTTCGCGTCAAAGGTCTCAACATACTGCTGAAGCCCCAAGCCGCGGAGCCATCTCGCCACATCGTCCATCGGATGAGCTCCAACGTGAAACGTATACTCAGGTCCTAGCGAGTCGCTTTGAGAGTCGAACAATACACTTGCAAACGATGTGACCGCTTCAATCGTCTGTCAACCGACCGCCGCTTGCGAGCGGGAGCAACCGGTGGCGGCAGTGATCCGGCTTCAGCTTTGTCCGCTACGGAGCATGTCCAAGATGGCGTCATTGCGCTTGGCATCCTCAGGGCGTCCCTTCATGCGTCCCTCAGCCTGGGCCTTCGCGATGCCCTGTGCTTGTCGCCGCCGTCGATCCTCGTAGTCTTACTCGGCAGGTCTTTATCAGGTTGAAGGCCGTCCGCCCTCGATGGAGAGTAGTGTCTCAGTTTGAGTTCTACTGAGTGGCAAAGACGCTTGCGGTTCCATCCTTCTTGATGGCGTATACCTTGTATGGGCCAAGATACGGCCCACCCATGCCGGGAACGCCCGTCGGCATTTCGGGAAGCGAAATCCCCACTACATCGGCGGGTCGTTCTTTCAAGAGCTTCTGGATGATTTCGACGGTGACATGACCCTCAACCGCGTAGCCCTCCAGCATGAGGGTATGGCAGCCTTGATAGTCGCGCGGAATGCCAGCGCCTTTACTGATCGCGGCGATATCACCGACCGGCTTGATGTCCACGTCGATTCCCCGCCTCATGAGATACCTCGCGTGGCCTTCGCAACACGGGCAATTTTGATCCTTGTAGAGTGTGCCATGCAAGGTTTGCGCAAGCGCCGGAGCGCACAGGCTGACCAGCGCCAAGACGACGGTCGATTGGAGAAGGCAATTGATGGACGCGACTCTCCTTAACCTGTCCGCCAGCCGGAGCCAGACGGGCCGACGCTCCGGTGCCGACCAAGCGATACCACGCGCCTCGGCCTTGACGGCGAACGCTTCGAGATCGCGCATACGGGTGACATATTCCGCGCAGCCGCAGCCTTCGCCGAGCGCGACCTTCTCGTAATAAAACCGCTCGAAGCTGTCCCGGCGCATGTCATCCTCCCGTATTCTTCCGGGCCGCAGCCTATCACGAAACGGACCAACCCAAACCCCCAATACCGCCAGTGCTGGCACCTTCGGGTCGGACGGCGATATGAGTGGAGATGCTGAGCAAAAATATTTCAGTGACGGGATACCGAGGATATCATTGTCGAGTTGTCGCGATATCACATTGACGCAAGTAACTTTTTGTCCTCGCTATGAGCGCATATTAGAGTTATGCTCATCTATCTGGCTGGGACCTCACGCGCCAGCGACTGAGAGCGCAAGACTCCCGCATCAAGATAAAGGGCGCGCTCCAACCGTAGTTGTTCGGCGTGCGCCAATAAGACAATCGGCCTCTGCCGGAACCTCATTCCCCTAGTTCCGGCCGAAATTGCGTTTTTGCAATTCGGAGTGGAGCATTCCGATGCAGATCATCCAGAACCGCCGCGGCTTCTTGGCCGGTATGACTGCGGTAGGCATCGTTGGACCTGCCGGCGGTCGCAATGCTTACGCCGAAGATGCTCCGCTCGATACGACCACAGTTCGCTTCACCCATGCCCCCAGCACCTGCAACGCACCTCTCTACCTCGCCGAGGAACTGTTGCGCGCCGATGGCTTTACCAACCTCACCTATGTGGACGTGGACGCGGGCGTCAACACGCCGATGAAATTGGCAAATGGCGAAGCAGATATCGGGTTTGAATTTGCGAGTGCGTTCGTGATCGCAATCGATGACGGCACACCGGTCAAGATACTGGGCGGCCTGCATGCCGGCTGCTACGAACTGTTCGCCGCAGAAGGTATCACCAGCGTCCTCGGCCTGAAAGGTAAGCGCATCGGTGTGGGCCAAAATCTGAAATCGGATCCTTATCTTTTCGTGAGCGCGATGGCGACCCATGTGGGCCTCGACCCGCTCCGGGATATCGATTGGGTCATCAGTACAGAAGCCCAGCCGATGCAGCTTTTCATCGATGGCAAGGTGGATGCCTTCCTGGGCTTCGGAACCGAATGTCAGGAACTGCACGCCCGAAAAATTGGCCATTCGATCGTCAGTGGGGTCCTCGACCGTCCGTGGTCGCAGTATTTCTGCTGCATGCTGGCTGGCAGCCCCGAATACGTCGCGAACTATCCGATCGCGACCAAGCGCGTGCTGCGGGCCATCTTTACGGCCGCCGATGAGTGCACGTCCAACCCTGAGCGTGCAGCGCGTCTTATGGTCGACCGGGGCTATGCCGCGCACTATGAATATGCCCTGCAGGCGCTCCGGGCGATCCGCTACAGCGCTTGGCGCGAATTCGATCCAGAGGACACGATCCGGTTCTTTTCGCTGCGGCTGAACGAAAGCCGCATGATCGAAATCGAGCCCCCAGATGATCATCGACGAGAGCACGAATTGGCGCTTCCTTGAAGAGATCAAGCGCGAGTCCAAAACCTGATCCCGTTTGTCGTGATGGGAGACTTGAACATGCAAATTGTCCAGAGCCGCCGGGACTTCGTGGCCGGCCTTTCGGCAGTCGGCGCTGCGTGTCTCGTTGGCTTGCATAAATCGTTCGCCGCAGAGCCACCGCCGGAAACAACCAACGTTCGCCTTGCAAAAATCAAGGGCATTTGCATCGCGCCTCAATATGTCGCCGAGGAGCTGTTGCATGCGGAGGGCTTCACCGAGGTCCACTATGTAATGACTGAGGCAGCTGCGGGTCAATCTGACGCGATCGCAAACGGCCAAGTGGATTTTACTTTGAATTTCGCCGCGCCACTTGTGGTGGCGATGGATGCAGGCGGCCCGATCACAGTGCTGGCGGGGGTGCACCCTGGCTGCTTTGAGCTGTTCGGAAACGAGAACATCCGCGGGATTAGAGACCTGAAGGGCAAAAGTGTCGGCGTCCAAGCCTTGGGCTCGAGCCCGCATGTATTTTTGACGGGCATGGCGGCCTATGTCGGGCTTGATCCCGTCAAGGACATCAACTGGGTCACTAGCCCAGATATCAAACCAATGAAGCTCTTCGAACAAGGTAAGATCGATGCGTTTCTCGGCTTTCCGCCGGAGCCACAAGAATTGCACAGCCGAAACGTCGGCCATGTAGTCATCAACAGTGCCGTCGACCGTCCCTGGTCGCAATACTTTTGCTGCATGCTGGCCGGCAATGCCGATTTTGTTCAGAACAATCCGATCGCGACCAAGCGCGTCGTCCGCGCCATCCTCAAAGCGGCAGACTTTTGTGTCTCCGAGCCGGAGCGCGTCGCAAAACAGATCGTCGATGGCGGATTCACGGCCAACTATGACTATGCCCTGCAAACGATGACCGACGTGCCTTACAACAAGTGGCGCGAATACGACCCCGAAGACACGATCCGGTTTTACGCGCTGCGGCTTCAAGAGGCCGGCATGATCAGGTCGAAGTCCCCAGAAGATCATTGCGGACGGTACCGATTGGCGGTTCCTCGACGAGCTAAAGCGCGAGTTGAAGGGCTGAACTGCACTCCAATCCCGATTGGGAGGAACTTCCGTGCGCATCTTTCAAAGTCGTCGCACCTTCCTGGCCGGCGCAGCGGCGGTCACCGCCGCTGGCCTCATCGGCCACCCGACGCGGGCCTGCGCCGAGCCGCCGCCGGAGACTACTACGGTGCGTCTGCCGAAGTTCTTCCGCTCCGTCTGCCTAGCGCCCAAGAACATAGCTGGAGAATTATTGCGCGCCGAGGGTTTCACCGATGTGCGCTACATAGAACCGCCGATTGACGCCGATACTTTCGCGCTGCTCTCGAGCGGCGAACTGGATTTCGAACAGGACTTCGCACCGGCGCACATCACCGCCATCGACGCCGGCTTGCGGGTCAAGGTACTAGCCGGAGTGCACTCCGGATGCCTCGAACTTATCGCCAATGACAGCATCCGGGATATCACCGACCTAAAGGGCAAGAGGGTGGGCGTGTTTTCCATGACTTCCGCCCCGCACGTTCTGGTAACGCTCATGACCGCCTATGTCGGTCTTGATCCCGAAAGCGATATCCAGTGGGTGGAGAGCCCGGACGCCGGGCCGATGCATCTTTTCAACGAAGGCAAGATCGATGCCTTCCTCGGAGCGCCGCCCGAGCCGCAGGAACAGCGCGCCCGGAAGTTCGGTCACACGATTCTCAACACTACCGTCGACCGACCCTGGTCGCAGCATTTGTGCTGCATGCTTTCCGGCAGCGCGGACTTTGTCGAAAGATACCCCGTGGCTACCAAGCGTGTGGTGCGGGCCATTCTCAAGGCAGCCGACATCTGCGCGTCAGATCCGGCACTGGCTGCGCAACTGTCGGTCGATGGCAAGTTCTCCGACCGATACGACCACGCATTGCAGGGCCTGCGCGACGCGCGCTACGACACGTGGCGGGAGTTCGACCCGGAGGACACTCTACGCTTCTATGCGCTGCGGATGCACGAAGTCGGCTTCATCAAGGCCAGTCCAAATAAGATCATCGCCGAGGGCACCGACTGGCGCTTCGTCAACGAGTTGAAACGGGAGATGAAGACGTGAGCGGGTGGCCGGCACGCGTTCTGCTGTTGGCGCTGCTTGTCGCGGCCGGCGCACGCGCATGACGCTCCGCACAACCAGCGTCTACCGACGATCGGTGCGGCGCCCGACTTCACGCTGACATCGCAGGATGGTGCGCTTGTGTCGCTCCGCGAACTTCGCGGCAAGGTCGTTGCGGTCGCATTCATCTTTGCTTCCTGCACCGACGTCTGTCCGATGCTGACCGACAACATGGCGCGTGTGCAGGAAAGACTGGGTACTGAGTTCGGGACCAGGATCGCCTTCGTTTCGATCACCGTCGACCCTGAGCGCGATACACCCGCCGTGTTGAAAGAGTACGCGCAGAATTTCGGCGCCGATCTGAGCGGCTGGTCCTTTCTCACCGGCGATCCGGCGACTGTCCACGAGGTCGGACGGAAATACGGGGTCATCGCGATCAAGAAGGCGGACGGCGACGTCGACCACACGCTGCTGACGTCGCTCGTCGACCCAAATGGCATCTTGCGCGTACAATACATTGGTGCTGGGTTCGACCTGGAGGAATTCCGAGGTGACCTTTTCAGCCTCCTGGATGAAGCCAGGTAACGTCACGAGCAGGCTGGTCCGCTGGGTGGCACGGCTGCCGGCGCGTGTCCAGACCAAGCTGCTTGTCGCCTTCCTGTCGATTGTTGGCTTGCTGATCGTCCTCGGGGCAGTCGGGTTGCAGGTGCTGAGCGGCGTCAATGACCAGACAAACGAGCTGATCAAGCTGCAGCGCAGGATCGCAGCCTATCGCCAGGTGCAGCACGACACGACCTCACAACTCTACGGCATCTCCACCGCTCTCTTGCTTCAGGACGACCGGATGCTGGATGCGGCGTTGCGCCAGCTCAACCAATTCGGCTACGACCTCGACCGCATGGAATTCGTCGGCGAAACCGAGGTGCTCGGTCAGGTCCGACAAGAGTACGAACGGCTGACGTCCGGGGTGACGCATGTGGCCGAACTCATCCGCGCTGGCCACACGGAGGAGGCGCGGAAGGTCCAGCTCGATGAGATCGTGCCGTCGGCCGACCGCCTCGAGCGCCTGACGAACCAACTGGTCAACATCGCGGAAGCCGACATGGTGGCGGCAATCGAGACGACCGAGGGGGCTTACACCACCTCCCGACTGATCGTGGTCTCGTTCGCGGTGGGTAGCATCCTGCTGGCGCTGGGCCTCGGCTACATCATTTCCTGGTCCTTGATCGAGCCAGTCAAGAAGATTGAAACGCGTCTCCGCCAGATCGCGGCTGGCGAGTTTGACCAGCAGGTCGCCGTCGTCAATCGGGACGAACTCGGAGAGCTTGCTGGAAATGTCAACCAGACGTCCGAAAAGTTGGGGCGGCTTTATCAGGAAATCGAGGCGCGCAACCGCGAGTTGACCGTGGCACTCGAGCAGCAAACTGCAACCAGCGTGATCCTGCGCGCCATCGCAGCTTCCCCGACGGACATTCAACCCGTGCTGAACGCCGTCTCCGAAAGCGCGGCAAAGCTCTGCGACGCCTACGATGCCTTCATCCTCTTGAAGGACGGCGAATACCTCGCTCGCAAGGCGCATCACGGATCTATTCCCTACGACATGCCCAAATGGCCGATTGGGCGAGACTGGGTTTCCGGGCGTGCCTTTGTCGACAAGAAGCCGGTCCATGTAGATGACCTTTCCAACGCAGGCGATGACTTCCCGGCGGGCAGGGAGATGGCGATACGCCTCGGCCATCGAACGACGCTTGCCACTCCGCTCCTGCGGGAAGACGAAGCCATCGGGGTGCTGGTAATCCGGCGCCTCGAGAACCGGCCGTTTAACCGCAAGCAGATCGACCTGCTCACGACGTTCGCAGACCAGGCGGTGATCGCAATCGAGAATGCGCGTCTGTTTCAGGAGGTTCAGGCGCGCACGACCGAGCTTGCTAGGTCTGTCGGCGAGCTCCAGGCGCTCGGCGAAGTCAGCAAGGCCGTCAATTCGACCCTCAATCTTGACACGGTACTGAAGACGATCGTGGCCAAGGCGGTTCAATTGTCGGGCACGGATGCAGGCACGATCTATGTGTTCAGCAGCACGACGCAGCAATTCCGCCTGCGTGCGACCTTTGGGATGAGTGACGACCTCATTGCGGCGATGTCCGATCAGGCCATCGGTTTGAACGATTTGGGGATCGGCGACTACTGCAGAACAGTGCACGCCTGTCCAAGTGCCCGATCTCGCCGCAGGAACGCCCTCGCACCCTCAGAAGATTGTGCTCGACGCGGGCTATCGCAGCATCCTGGTAATTCCGCTGTTCAGACCGAAAAAGATCGTAGGCGCGCTGGTCGTCAGGCGCCGCAAGCCAGGTGAATTCGACGAGCAGCTCGTGCACCTGCTGGAAACTTTCGCGGCCCAGTCGGTGCTCGCCATCCAGAACGCCAAGCTGTTCCGCGAGGTAGAGGAGAAGGGCCGTGAGCTGGAGGCGGCCAGCCGCCACAAATCCCAGTTCCTTGCGAATATGAGCCACGAGCTGAGGACCCCGCTCAATTCGGTTCTGGGCTTCACCGAACTGCTGGTGGACGGGATCTACGGCGAGCTTCCGGACAAGGCAAAGACGACCATCGCGCGCGTGCAGGCGAACGGCCGTCACCTGCTCGGTCTCATTAACGATGTGCTCGACCTGTCTAAGATCGAAGCCGGCCAGCTCACGTTGGCGCTGGACGATTATTCCGTCGGGCAGATCGTTCGATTGACCGTTACCGCGGTAGAACCTTTGGCGCGGGCGAAAGGTCTCGCACTCGGGACGAACGTTGCAGAGAACCTGCCGATCGGCCGTGGAGACGAACGCCGCTTGACCCAGGTGCTGCTCAATCTCGCAGGCAATGCCGTCAAGTTCACCGAGAAGGGCGCGGTCGACATTCTCGCCGATGCCATCGACGGGCACTTCGCAATAGCGGTACGCGACACCGGCCCCGGAATCGCCAGGCATGATCAAACCCTCATATTTGAGGAATTCCAGCAGGTCGACAACAGCAGTACCAGGCAAAAGGGCGGTACTGGTCTTGGCCTGGCCATCTCAAGGCGCATCGTCGAATTGCATGGCGGAACACTAGACGTGGAGTCCGTGGTCGGGTCAGGCTCAACGTTTCGCTTGAGGATACCGATCCGAGTGGAAGAGGACGCGAAGGCCGCATGAGCAAACGAATTCTCATGGTTGAAGACACCGAGGACAACCGACAGATCATCCGCGATCTCATCGCAACCACGGACTATGAATTGATCGAGGCGGCGGATGGCGCTGCTGGCGTCGAGGCGGCAATACTCCACAAGCCGGACCTCGTCCTGATGGATATTCAGCTTCCTATCATCGACGGGTACGAAGCTGCTCGCCGCATAAAGGCTGATCCAGCGCTCCGGCACATTCCGATCATCGCCGTCACCTCCTACGCCTTGTCGGGCGATGAGGCGAAGGCGCTTACTGCAGGCTGCAATGGCTACATTGCCAAGCCGTTCAGTCCGCGCGAGCTGCTTGCAAAAATTCGTGAGTTCCTTTCCTGAAGGAGACAGGGCCTTGCACGATCCACCTTGCATTCTTGCCATCGACGATACGCCGGAAAACCTTGAAATCCTGCGCATGCGGCTCGAGGCTAACGGCTATGCGGTGGAGACCGCCGCCGATGGTGAAGAGGGTCTCGCGATGGCGCGCATCCTCCAGCCGGATCTGATCCTGCTCGACATCATGATGCCGAAGCTCGACGGCATCGGCGTGGTGCGCATGCTCAAGGCGGATCAATCAATGCGATCGATCCCAGTTATTCTTGTCACGGCGAAGGCCGACACGCGGGACGTGGTCGAGGGGCTGGACGCGGGCGGCGACGACTATCTAACCAAGCCGTTTGAGCACAGGGCTCTGCTCGCGCGCGTGCGCTCGATGCTGCGCCAGAAGGCACTCCACGATACCGTCGCAAGCCAGGCCCAGCGCCTTCAGGACCAGTCCGCCCAACTAGCCGAATGGAACCGCTCCCTCGAACAAACAGTGGCGCAGCAAGTTACGGAGATCGAGCGAATGGCCCGGCTAAGGAGGTTCCTGCCCGAGCAGGTCGCCGACCTCATCGTTGCGGCGGGCGACGGCGACGCGCTTCTGCAAAGTCACCGTCGCGAGGTGACCGTGGTTTTTTGCGATTTGCGTGGCTTCACGGCATTCGCGGAGACAGCCGAACCCGAAGAGGTGATGGCAGTTCTGGGCGAGTATCACACTTGTCTCGGCGAACAAATCGTCCGCCACGGTGGGACTTTGGAGCGGTTTGTAGGCGACGGCATCGTTGTAGTCTTCAACGATCCACTGGCCTGCGCGGACCACACCGAGAGAGCGGTCGCGATGGCGGCGGCGATGCGTAACGCAATTGACGAACACTCCATGCGATGGCGCAAACGCGATTATCTCCTCGGCTTCGGAATCGGCATTGCCCGCGGCCACGCAACCATCGGACGGATCGGCTTCGATCAGCGTGCGGACTATGCGGTCATCGGCACCGTGTCGAACCACGCTGCCCGCTTATGCGAAGAGGCCAAATCTCGCCAAATTCTCGTTAGCCAACAAGTCTTCGGCGCTGTAAAATCATTGGTCGATTCCATTCCTCTGGGCGAACTGACGCTCAAGGGCTTTCGCCGACCGATGCCGGCTTACGAAATTGTTCGGTGGCTTGGCTGAGAAGTTGTGCCCCGAGAAGTTGTGCCACAACTCGTGGCCGTTTCTGAACGCGAGATCTGCGTCGGTGATGCCGGCAAACGCGCCATTGACCGAGGATCGACGCATCCTTCTTCGCTTAGGTATCAATCTTGGCGGGCCTTGGACGTGGTCAAGACTGCGGTCCGGGTGGACCCCGCGCGAAAGCCGATGTCACACGTTCCTAATTTAGCAAGTCGATCGCGTGCCGCCGGCGTAAGACCGCATCTGCTGGTGACTGGCCACCGTGGCATCGGGACCCCTGTCTGGTGCATCGCCGTCGCGCTCGGCTAGTGCGGCGCTCATGAAATTTCGCCAGATTCTCGCCGGCAGCTTGCCGCCCGTCACCTCGTTCATTGGCGTCTCGTCGTCATTGCCGACCCATACGCCCACCACCAGCGGCTCCGTGAAGCCGGCAAACCAGGCATCGCGATGATTTTGGCTGGTGCCGGTCTTGCCTGCCGCAAAGGCTTCGAGATCGGCTTCACGGCCCGTGCCACGCTCGACGACCAGTCTCAGTAGGCCGACCAGATCCGGCTGATATCGGCGAAGATCGGCCGTGGGTTGCCTGGGCGGCCCGACGCGGAAGGCGCGCGGCTGGCCGTCGGCATGGAAGGATACGATGCCCCACGGTTCGACCGGCGCCATACCTGCCCGGACCGAGGCATAGGCGCCAGTAAGATCGAGCAGGTTTACTTCCGAGGAGCCCAGCGCCAAGCTCGGTGTTTCGGCGAGCTTGGCGTCGATACCCAATTCGCGTGCGGCAGCGACGACCTGGTCAATCCCGACCTCCATCGCTAACGCCACTGTCGCCGCGTTCAGTGACCGTGCAAATGCCTCGGCTATGCTGACCCGGCCGCGATAGCCGCCGCCGTAGTTTTCCGGAGACCAGCCGTCTATCTCGATTGGAGCATCATCGACCTCATCGCCAGGCGTAAGGCCTGCTTTCAGCGCGGCATAGTACACGAACAGCTTGAAGGCCGAGCCGGGCTGGGCATTGCCGTCGCAGCTCGGTTGAACGTGCTCTTGGCGTAGTCGCGCCCGCCGACCATGGCGATCACGGCGCCGTCCGGCGTAATTGCAATCAAGGCGGCCTGCGATGCGCCTGCGTCCGCGCCCTCCTTGTCGAGCGCTTCGGCTATCACTTTTTCGGCAATTGCCTGCAGCCGCGGCACCATTGTGGTTCTGACTTTGATGGTGCCCCGATAGGGACCGGCAAGCTCGCGCGCCTCCTGCATCACCCAGTCCGCAAACCAACTGCCCGACCTTGCAATAGGCTTGGTCGGATGGAGTTCGAATTCTGCCGTCGCGATCTTTGCCTGCGCGGCGGTGATCTTGCTGCTCATGGCCATCGCGTCGAGGACGAGTTCCGCCTGTCGATGCGCTCCCTCTGGATTGCTGAACGGATTGAGTTGCGATGGGGCACGGATGATACCGGCAAGCATCGCTGATTCACCGAGATTGAGTTCGCTGACCTCCTTGTCGAAATAGATGCGAGCAGCCGCCGGCACGCCGGTCGCACCTGCTCCGAGATAGATGTTGTTGAGATACCGCGTCAGGATTTCGTCCTTACCGAGCTTCTGTTCCAGCCGGAATGCGATCACCGCCTCCTGGACTTTCCGCTTCCAGGTGCGGTCCCGTTCCAGATAGAGGATTTTTATGAGTTGTTGGGTGATTGTGCTGCCGCCCTGGACGACTTCGCCAGCCCACACGTTCCTATAAAGCGCGCGAAAAATGCCCTTAGGATCGATCCCTGAATGCTCATAGAAGCGTCGGTCCTCGCTGGTTAGCACCGCATCGACCAGATGGCGGGGAAAATCCTCGCGCGCCGCGTAAGGTCCCTGGACCGGTCCCTGTTTCACCAGCGGCTTGCCATCGGCTGTTTCGAGCACCACCACCGGCTTGAGTGAGCCCTCCGCGATTTCTTCCCAGGGTACGTCGCTCAGGGCCCAGGAAAAGAAGACAGCGAACAGCACCAGACACGCCGCGCCTGGCATCAGGATCGCTTGCCACCAGCGCCGGTTTGCGTGTCCGGCCTGTTTGTCGGACGTGAGCGAACGCCGAAGGCTCAACCGCGACCAAACTGCGGCTGAGCGTGCCACCATCTCGGCGGCTTTAGTTTTCGCGGCGCGATAATCCATCCCCCGCAGCCGCAACAAGGCTTCGCTGCCGAGTCCGCTGAACTTTTTGGCCGCGGGACGTGACGCGACGGTCAAGTCGTCCCACACAGCCCGGCCAAGTCTCAGAAATGCCCGCCCGAGTACCGCAAGCGCCCTCCTCGTCCGCGCGAACGCCGCACCATCGGACCCGACGGATGGCCTCACGCGAGGGCTAGATTGGCCACCGCCTCCGTTATCAGGATTGCTGTCCGATGCGGTCGGGGTCTCCGCCATGTGCCCTCGCTTTGCGTTACACTCAGAGAATATCCCTAAGGTAGCCGGAGGAAAGGGTACCTGGCGGTTTCCAACCTATGAGCAGAAGTCGGCTGAGGGTCACGGTTTGCCGTTAGCACCGCTCCGAAGGAAGGTCTGAGAAGGGTCGAGGCCGTAAAAACGATGAAGGCTCCGCTATCGCGGGGCCCTTCGCTCGATTGCTGACATAGCGAAATGTGTGCCTCAGTCGTCATCTTCGTCCGCAGGGTACCAACGGCGCATCTTGCGGTGCCCGGATGGCTCGCGTTCGCGGATCGTGTCCCGAATGTATATCGACCGCTCACGATCGCGGTCGATCCGGACGCTGCGCCGCACGTAAACTGTCCGCCCCCGATCATCGTCGGTTACGATCGTGTCGACACGGGTGTGAACGCCGTTTGACGAGTTGGAGCTTGAATTCGACGAGGTGTTGCCGGCCAAGGCCACCGATGGAAGCATTCTGCATCGGACGCTTGCGCCTCCTCAGCAAATGTCAGCGCGATAAGAAGCCGACGGAAAGTCTGCTATAAGCATCAGCTTCAACGCTTGCAAAGCCATGGCGGTATGCAAGTCTACCTGTCGAAGTCCACGCCTCCGCTGAAATCGAACACTGCACGCAGGCTAAAAGTGTGAGCGGTTTCCTGATCCGCATTCCTCGCGAACGCATACGCACCGCCAAGCTGCCAATTCGCTCGGACAAACGGCGTATCGTCATCAGACGAATAGATGACCTCGAAATCGGCCAGATACTCGCGGGTGTCCGGACCTCCGGCGACCAAGTTCACCTGCTCCGTATAGGTCGCGATGTACGTCAAGGGTTCCGTTTCGAGTGCGGCGGAGCCCGTGACGACCAAGGCATCGTCCTCGCGGCCGTCGAAATTCCGAAGATAGGCCGTTTCGCCCAGCAGCCCGAGCGTCATTTCGCCCAGTTCGAAACTCTTGGTTGCGGCTGCGAGGTAGGCTAGTTCGTCGCCAAGCTTCACGTCTTCTTCGATGTCCTCCTCAGTAAGATGCCCGGCCCTCTGGTAGCGAAAGCCGAACCTGGATCCAAATTCGCCGTCCGAATAACAATCGGCCGTTTCCGCTCCTCCACAGCTGTCAAGCGTAATCGAGAACGACGACACGTCCTCCGTGTTGCCCGCGCCGCCATCCGACAGCCTAGTCCTGCCTCGACCGGTAAACAGAGACTCGCTCAGGATCGAGCGATCGGTGGTGAACACACTTGCCGCCAACGCGTGGTCCAACCCGAAACCTTCGAAGCCGAGGATAATTTGCCCGCCTAGACGTTCGTCTGCGTCGAAGTCCGACACCAGGTCCGTGGCATTGATTCCCGGAGCGACTTCGCTGGCGAGGCTGAAGATCGTGTCGAATTTTCCGGCTCGGAAGGCAGCGGGACCTGCTTCGACCAAGGTGTAGAGTTCGGCGACATATGTGCCAATTCCCTTGAAAACCGTGGACTCGCCAGGCGCCGGATCCACCACCGGTTCCGCGACAATGGAAGTCACCAGTTGGAGGTAATCCGTCGGAGCGACAACCAGATCGACCGTTAGCGTCGGCTGAAGCACGTCGGATGTTAGGAAAGGCGGATCGGCCGCGAATATCCAGTCGTTCTGAAGTTCCGCAGAAATTTGGTAGAGTGCGCAGGGCGCCGTGCAGGTTTCAACCAGCACCGGTTCGGCCAATACTGGAGTTGAGAGCGTCAGCAACGCCAGGCCGCTGAGAACGACCGCGGGAAAATACGTGTCCGATGCTCCTCGCCTACAACGCCGTGCGTCCTTTCGGGCGCGCCAGGGCCTGAACCTACGCATCGTGCTTTCCGAAAATCGATTCCGATTTTCGGGCCGATGCTGTAGACCCACCAGAACATCCGATAGCTCCTCGCTTACGCTTCAAGTCAGGGCACTGCGCGAATGCCATGATGAGATTATGGGAGCGGCATGGCCGCGATTGGCGAAAAGTGGTGAAACTTTCCGACTTGGAATGGACTTGTTGAGCTGCGCCGATGAATTTCAATGCCGCACGTACTCTGGACACATAACCGCATCCCCTGACTCAACACCACCTGGATGGCGACCCGCAACTACCCATTACGCGCACCAGCTTTTTTTTGCGTAATGACAAGAGAAAATCGGATAAATCAACAGAGCACGGGATCACGAGTTCACGGACCTCCATGTCTCCAATCGTTAGGCTCGATCCAAATGAAATTGAGCATGACGAGCAGCTTGCGGACCAATGCGCCGAGGGCAGCGTTTGGATCAGCCCTCAGCCCGACGCGATGCGGTCGGTCGTGTCGGACATCTCGGAACCATTAAGGCCATTGCCGTTGGGCAGCGGTCCCGGCGGCAATAGCAGTTCTTCGAGGAAATAGGCGGAGAGCGTCGCGCGGCCCGAGAGCTCAGCCTTGTGGTAGACTGCGGTCGCTTGCTGGCGAATGGTCGCCTCGCTGGCTTCCCGGATTCGCGCGATCTCCTTATGGCTGAAGCCCTTAAGCAGCAGGAGCCCGACCTCCTGTTCCGCCTGTGTGCAACCCCAGACAGCGAACTGGCGCTGAATGGCGGCGCCGAGCTCCTGGAAATGGTTGGCAATGTCAGCCCGCCAGTGCGTGTCGCGCTCACGAATTCGCGCGATCTCGTCGCGCAAGTCGAAGCTTTCCGCCTGCTGCTCCCGCAGGCGCGACGACAGGAGCGCAACGCAGGTCGAGCAGCCGACGAGAAGGGCGATGCCCACAGCCTCCTTCAATAGATCTGCGACCGCCAACTCCTCTTCGTTCACCGCCTCTAGGCCTAGCAGCAGCGCGAAGGCTCCCACTGCACCCGCTATCAGAATCAGCCGGCCGCGTCCCTTGGTCCAGTCCATGGATTCTCTCCCGAAACGCGCGTTGCGGCGAGGCACCTCGGCTCCTCACGTCGCCTCCATTCTGCGCCCGTCCGCCGCGCCGTGCAACACGCACGGGCGGCGGCTATCGGTCAGGTGATGAAGAAGTCGGCATTGGCGTCGAGCACCACTACACCCGCAAGCAGGTTCTCCACGCCCCCGCCGCCGGTCACGTCAGCGTCGTCCGCGAAGCCGTCATCATTGTTCCTGTCGAGCGCGGCGCAACCGCAGTCTGCCGCGAAATCGGCGAGCCCCCTGAAATCGTCGCCAGTCTCTAAATGCGCGATCCGGTCGGCCCCGAACGCCGTGCCGGAAAACTGGAAGGTATCGGCGCCTTTCCTGCCTTCAAACCAGTCTGCGTCCCATCCGCCGGCGTGCAGTCCGCCCCCACCGCCGGCGCTCTGCTGGCCGAGCGTGGCGGCCGCGATCGGCTCATCGCTCACAGCGACGATCGCGTCGTTGAAATCGCCGTCGTAGTCTGGGCTGGTGTTCAGCCGGTCCTCGAAGCCGATGATCTGCATGTCGCCCGCCCCTTGGGTTTTCGAGGAAAGGCCGATCGCCTGCAGGCTGCCGGCTGGGTTCAACAGATTGGTACCGTCATCGGCCCCGAACGCGCTCAAAGGCTGGATCGGCAGGATGTTCCCTTCATCGTCCATGACAGTGGGAGCAAAAAGATCGGTCATACTGCCCGGCGCTCCCGACAGGAGGTTTGTGAGATGCAAACCCCCGTCGGTGAACTGCTCCAGATCGACGCCGATCTCGTCGACTCCGCGCACCAAGAACAGACCGAGCGTCTGGCCTTCCGGCACTTGGACCTCGATCGAGGTGCCAGGCGCAGTCTCGGAGAGATCCGTGAACAGAATTCGGGCCTCGCTAATCGCTCCGGTCGCCGCATCGAAGAAATAGGCTCCGAGCGCGTCGGCGCTGTCAGTCTCGCCGCCGATCACCGTGACCTGTTTAGCAGCGCCTGTCCCGGTGAAATCGTCGGCGTCGAGGTCGCGCACCTCGGCCAGATTCTTCACTGCCTTGCCCTCGTGAAGCTTGGACAGCTCTGGCACGACGTCGTCCGAGTCATCGGGATCCTGCGCACCGACATCGCCCGTGCGATAGAGGTCGACCTTTGTCGTGATGCTGCCGTCCGGCGCCACTGCAACCTCGGTGATCTCACCCACGCCGGGGGCGTAGAACTTGTTTTCGATGCCGGTGGAGAGGGCGGAGCTGTCGATGATCTTGATCACGTCATCATAGCGTGCGAAGGGCGTCTTGATGCTGAGCCCGGTCTCGGCGATGATGCTCTCGTCCTCGGCTATGCCGGGCGCAAATTCCAGATAATAGGCCGGGCCGAACTCCGGGGTTGCCTTCATGGCCCAGCCCGGTTGGTTGCCGGGATCGGCAGCGGACCATTGGCCATCATTATTGACGCCGATGAAATTGCCCTCATCGTCGTATTCATAGTTCACGACGATCTCGCCGAAGTACCAGACGTTGCCCGCGGTGTCCTGGGCGTACCAGTCGAAGGTGTCCTCGACGATGACGTCATCTTCGTAGACCGTGTCGCGGATGACCGTGGTCGTGACGCCCCTGACCTCGAAGGTCGCCGAGGTGGTGAAGAGGTCGTTGCGTTCCGTCGTGACCTCGCCGGTGTCGGGATCGGTCTCATCGCCCTGATAACTCAGCACTCGGCCAGGGGTTAGAGGGAAGTACGGATTGTCGATCGGCGCGCCGGGAATGAAGGTCGCGGCACCAAAATTGGGCAGGATGGCCATGGGATGTCCTCCGAGTTGGATTGCGGGCGGGCGCCGAGGCGGGCCGCTCCGCCACGATCCTGAGTATGCGGTAGTCCCAGTCTCACGGGAATCCAGCAGGCGTGACGCTGAGAAAGACTCGGCCTTTCAAAGCCTTGCACCGTCCATCCTATGAATGTGAGATGTCGCTTCGGAACTCTTTTGTCGCCGCTTCAGTGCTCTTCGCGGTCTGGCATCTGAGTATCGGACCAGAAAGTGGTTTCGAGAAAATCCGATGTTCAAACAAAGAGATAGTGCGGCAGACCGAATCCATCGGTGCGTCCGCCGCACTACCGCATCGCCCGAAAATCGGAATCGATTTTGGGCAACGAGATACAGCGTCCCTAGCGTCCGAAAGGACGCGCGGCGCTGGCTGCGTCCGAGTGCTATTTGACGGCCTCAATACACACCGCTATTCCCTGAATGCTCGCGAAATCTGGTCAGATAACGGCTTCATCAAATAGGACCACACGCTGCGTTCGCCCGTCTGGATATGGACCTCGGCCGGCATACCCGGCAACAAACGCCTTGGCCCCGGCAAGCAGGCTTTCTCGTCATCGATGGCGACCCTTGCGATGTAGTAGGCTGATTCATGATCTTAGGCGGCCCTGCCCTCCAGATTCCAGATCCAGAATAAAAGAACACAGGCGGCCGATAAAGTGCTGGATCTTCTCCCTTGCAAAAGTCGCCTGCCTGAGCGACGGACGAATTTCAAAGCATGAGCCGGCACTCAAGAAGCAGCGCGGTACGCGAAGTCAGCTCCGCAACCAAAAGAGTCATTGGCGAGTTCGGCACCGGTTCCCCATGGAGAGGAGTAATATGATGCCCATGCACTTGAAAGGTTCCTGCCGCTGCGGCGCTGTGTCGTTCCAGGTGGAGAGTCACACACCAGCGCCCTACCAGCTCTGCTACTGCTCGATCTGCCGCAAGCAGCAAGGCGGCGGCGGATACGCCATCAACCTCGCTGCAGACGTCGATACGCTGAAGATCAAGGGCAAACGCAGTATCGGCATCTATCGCGCTGAACTACGAGATGACGAACACCATGGGGAGAAATCGACAGGAGAGCGGAGCTTCTGCAGAAGATGCGGGGCGGCTCTATGGCTTTACGATCCAACGTGGCCGGAGTTGGTTCATCCGTTTGCTTCCGCAATCGATACGGACTTGCCCGAACCACCTCAGCGCACACACCTGATGTTGAAATACAAGGCAAATTGGGTCGAGCCTGACATCGCCAAAGGCGACCTCGCGTTCGACGTCTACCCCGAGGAATCGATTGCCGACTGGCACAAGCGCAACGGCATGTGGGTTGATTGAATGCAAAGTTTGACTGAAAGAGCCCGCATACTATGTCGCCCGGAGTCGATCTGGAGCATCAGGGAAGAAGGGCTTTGGAGTTGTGGTCATTTGAGGCGTGAGTGCCTCCGCCGCGGCGGCTGGCGGTGATATTGCGCGCGCGGCACGAATGGCGAGGTTGAGCAACTGGGCATGCCCCGCGCCACTTTCCAGCTGGTATGATCGTTTCCTGACCGGCGGCGTTGAAGCGCTCGACGATCGCGGCCACCGTGTTGCATTACCGTCGTAAAAGCGTCACGATTGCTCGATTTCGAAGGAGGCGGCCGTTGAGCAGTACCCGCGGTTGAGCGATGGACCGTCCGGATAGCAATCCTCAGCTCTCCGCCTCGCCCTTCCTGGCGAGCTTCGCGGGATACCGCGTTGCGTGGATCCGCAACGACGTCGCAGCTGGACTCGCGATCGCGGCGGTCGGAATACCGAGCGCCATCGCGTATCCCGCAATCGCCGGCCTGCCACCCGAGACCGGTCTTTACGCCAGCATCGCGCCGCTGGTTGCCTACGCGGTCTTCGGCCCGTCACGTCAGTTGATCGTCGGCCCGGATGCGGCGACCATTACGGTCATGGCGGCGGTGTTGGCGCTGCCGACGGGGCTTGCCCCGGCCGATCGCGTGGCTGCTGCCTCGATGCTGGCCCTCGTGGTTGGCGGGATGTATCTCGGCGCTCGGGCGTTAGGGCTCGGCGTGTTGGCCACTTTCCTGTCGCGGCCGATCCTTGTTGGCTTTTTCGCAGGCATTTCCCTCTCGATCCTCGTCGGTCAGATCGGCAGGGTGACCGGACTTGATATCGAGTCGGACGGGCTGATCACGCCAATCCTCGAACTGGTGAGCGAGATTGCATCGGTCCATTGGCCGTCGCTCATTCTCGCGGTTCTTATGTTCGCGATCCTGCAGGGCGTGCGCGCGGTACGGTTCCCTGTGCCCGGTCCGGTTGTCGTAGTCGTACTCTCGGTCATTCTCTCGGCGGGGCTCGATTTCCGGGGATGGGGCATCGACGTGGTCGGCGAGATCCCTTCGGCTCTTCCGTCGCTGTCGCTGCCTTTGACGTCCGGCCTGCCCCTCGACAGTCTCCTGATGGGAGCGGCCGCAATATTCCTTGTCAGCTTCGCGGCTGGGGTTGTCACAGCCCGCAGTTTCGGTGCCCGCGGCGGCTATGCGGTCGACTCCGACCGCGAGATGGTTGGCTTCGGCGCGGCCAATATCGCGGCAGGCTTGTTCGGTGCCTTCCCCGTCACCGCTTCCGATTCGCGCACGGCGATCAACACCAGTGTCGGCGGCAGGTCGCAGCTCGCGGGCATTGTGGCGGCCGCGACGCTGCTCGCGACCGTGCTTTACCTGCGGCCGGCGCTGGCCGTCCTGCCCATACCCTCTCTCGGCGCCATTCTGATCGCGGCGGCGCTCAGCCTTATCGATATCGACGCGCTGCGCCAACTCTGGCGGATCAGTCGCGTGGAGTTGGCCTTCGCGTTGATCGCGCTCTGGGGTGCGGCGAGTTTCGGCGTGCTCAACGGCGTCGTCATCGCCATCGGTGCGACCTTCGCCTATCTGCTACACAAGATGATGTATCCACGCGACGCGCTGCTTGGCCGCGTCGCCGGCCGGGACGGCTTTTACAAACTCCATCGCACAGTCGAGGCGCGGCCAATTCCGGGAATGGCCATCTGCCTAATCCAGGGCAGCTTGCTCTTCTTCAATGCGGACCATGTGCAGGAGCGGCTGCGTACCATAGCTGGCGACCTGCCGGAAGGAACCCGCTGGCTCGTCCTCGACGCCAGCGCAATCGTGCAGGTAGACAGCACCGCCGCGGCGATGTTGGAGGAAATTCGCGCGGACCTCGCCGCCAAGGGCATCGCGCTTGGCCTGGCCGAATTGCACGCCGACGTACGCGTGCTGCTGGAGCGGGCAGGCCTGATTGCCGCGATCGGGCCGAAGATGGTTTTCGAGGATCTCGACGACGCGATGCGCGCCTTCGAGCGTCCGGCATCTCAGATGCAAGGAGGAAGAGATGAGTAAGCAGAACAAAAAGGACAAACTGGACAAGAAGGAAAAGGAAGAACTGGCAAACGAGGACCCGGCCAAGGCGAAAAAGGAGCGGAACAAAGCCTATGAGAAGGAACTGGCGCGGCTGCAGGTGGAGATCGCGCATCTGCAGGCCTGGGTGAAAGAGACAGGCGCCCGCATCGTCATCATCTTCGAGGGCCGCGACGCCGCAGGCAAGGGCGGCATTATCAAGCGCATCACAGAACGAGTCAGCCCCCGTGTGTTCCGGATCGCCGCGCTGCCGGCGCCCTCGGACCGGGAGAAGACTCAGGTCTACATGCAGCGCTACTTCTCGCACCTGCCAGCCGCAGGCGAAATCGTGATCTTCGACCGCTCCTGGTACAATCGACCAGGCGTCGAGCGGGTCATGGGCTTCTGCTCAGACAAGGCGGCGCGCCGCTTCCTGCAGGTCTGCCCGCATATGGAGGCGCTGCTGATCGAGTCGGGCGTCACGATCCTGAAATACTTCCTAACGGTCTCCGAGGAGGAACAGGAGCGCCGTTTCCGGCGACGGATCGACGATCCGCTGCGCCAGTGGAAACTCAGCCCAATGGACCTCGAATCTTATGGTCGCTGGTGGGACTATACCACCGCCTACGATGAGATGATCCGGATGACCGACACCGCGCATGCGCCGTGGTGGATCGTGCCCTCCGATGACAAGAAAGCAGCGCACATCAACTGCATCACCCACCTGCTAAAGTCGATTCCCTACGAAGAGATCAAGTTTGATGAACCCAAGCTCGGGAAGCGGCAAAAGCGTCCCGAGGGTTTCGTCGAGGATACGACCGCCCGCAACGTGGTGCCTTCGATATTCTAGCATTGCCTGGGCCCGGCGTCAGCCACGGTGACCAATCTTCTCACGGGACGCGGAGGAAAACGGACGGTTTTACGTTCAGCAGGTGGCGCACGAATCTGCTGCAATCTCCTGCCACCAGGTCTTGCCTGTTCAACGTGGCGGACTCAGACTGATCTCGACCGTATCTCCGACGTCGCATCGATCACTTCCAGAATAATCGGGTCTCTTCGAGATCTCGCCACAGCGCTCTTGCTTTGCTCCAATCAAGTTCGGCGCGCGCTTGGCTGGCGCCGAGCACCCAGCCGGTCGCCCGCTGCGCACTCGGTTCGTCGACGCCAGGAGCCTCCATCGTCGCTAGCATGGCTCGCGCCGTGGCTGCATCGTTCAGGCTTCCGAAGACGGTCTGCAGTCTCTTGAGGCGCTTCAGGAAGGGGTCGACGCGCTTTGAGGGGAACAATGGCGCGAAAAACTCGACGGCGTAACGCAGCTTCTTCAGTTCCTTTCGCAAAGCGTGCCGTTGTTCGGCATTCAAGCGCTCGAGATCCTGGGCCTGACTTCCGACCTTTTTCCAGCGCCTGCTCATCCCCTCGCAGGCCAGATCGACAACCGGGGCAGCGAGTCGCTGGGTCTGGCCAAAATCGGCCGGAACAAGCCAGCCTCGCGTTTCGACGAACTGCGCCAAGTCGATCAGGAACGCTTGCGCCCTGCCGCCCGTAAGGAGTGTGCGGACGTGTTTCCGCCGTTCGCCGGCTTGCCGTATGAGAGCTTCCGCCAGAGCCGCCAGACCCGGCTCGTCCGGATGGAAAGCCGCCTCCCGTCCGACGATGTCGTTCGCCACCACGTCCAGATCCCGCAAACGCCCGACCTCCTGGCCAAGCCATTTTGCTTCCTCGCTGAGCAGCTGCTTTTCGGGACTCTTGAGCGCGGCCTTGTAGACGGCGAAGACACTTCGCAGACGCCTTAGCCCGATCCGGAGTTGATGCGGCCCCTCGACATCGTCCAGCTTGCGGACCACCACGAAATTCGCGGCAATCTGATTGAGGCAGTTGCGAAGGACGTCGCGCGCCGCCTGTTCGGTGATTTGGTCCGGATCGACCGCAATCGCTCCGGCCTTTTGGGCCGCCAAAGGCGGCTCGATCCGGCCTTCCTCGGCAAGTAGATAGCCGCGCGCTGATTTGGAGAGTTCGGAAAATTGCAGGCCTCCCTCGGGAAACAATTTGTGGGCAATGTCGAATAATCCGGTTGGGTCGCCTTCAAGCAACTCGATCTCCGCCTCGCACAGTTCGGCCGAGCGTGCCCCAGCGCGGATCTCGCCGACATCAATCGCCAGCTCCGCGCGGGTCCCATCCTCAAGCAATATCTCGCTCGCGGAACGCTTGATGATTGTCTCGCAGACGGGTAACAGCGGGTCGCCATTAACCTGGCGAATTACCTTCTCGCGGATCGACAGATCGGAGATCGATTCGAGACGCACCCGCCCTCCAGGTGCCGGACACTCGACCTCGTCGCTTTGCGACAGGCCGCCACTGATTTCACGCTTGCTCTTGACGGTCTGTATCCAGCGCCGCCCGTCGCGCCTAAGGCGCAGCGCGATTCCCGCCTTCTTCAAGGCATAGTCAGACGTGTCCAGATAGATGCTTCTGAGCGTTCTTCTTTTGGGGGCGCCGCTCGCCAGCTTCAACGCCTTCAAACGCGCAAGAAGCTCTCTCGCCGACGTCACGTCGAGCAGGAATTTCAATTCAACTTCGCTCATGTGACAGTTTCGTGACGGTTTTGCTTAGAGCTACCTGATCCGCGATCGGTTCACAAGAAGCACCAGCGTGACCCTGGGTTAGGTGGGTACCGCCAGATTGGATCGCTGCCACTGAAACCATGCGAATTTGCAAACTCGCACACTAGCTTTTCCATACGCCATCATGATTGAGAAGCGATGCAACAAACGCCGGAAACCGATTCAGCGCCTTAGCATTTTAGGGGTGGCGAAGTGTTTCAACTCGCCTGAGCTCAGGGACAAATCCCGCCAGTGCTGAAACTCAAACTCGATCACAACCAGTCCGGCTGTGGGAAGTTTATGCAGCAGACTCGCAAGTACGACCGGATCCGCCGTGCCGATCAAACCGAGGGCAAGGTTCTGAAGCCCCGGATTGTGGCCTACCACCAGCAGGCTTCGCTTCTCCGCTGCAGCTTCGCGAATGACCTCCAACAGCGTCTCCAGTGTAGCATCGTAAACACGATGGTCGGAGCGGCAAGCGATGTCTATGTCGCTTGCCGAACGCACCAAATGCCACGTCTCCTGCGCCCGCCGGGCAGTCGACACGATGGCCATATCGGGAACGAGGTCTTCTTCGCAGATGTGTCGGCCCATCATGCGGCACGCTTGTCGTCCCCGACCAGAAAGGGGACGGTCGTGATCGCGGACACCGGCAGGGTATTTCGACTTGGCATGCCGAAGCAGTATCAGGCGCATGGTCATCCTAGTGGTCGACGCAAAGCAGGACTTATATCGCGGGTATTGGTCTGGAAACGATCAAATCCGAACATGGTCGCCCTTGTCAAAGGCATCCCGCATTAGGCAATTTGATCGATTAACGGTGAAGCTCGCGTGAGTCACCCTGGCGGTCGTTCCGCTCATCTTCGATGGCTGGTATGATCATTTCTTGGCCGGAGGAGTGGAACCGCTTGAGGATAGCGGCCCCATATTGCATTGCGGTCGGAAAAGCGTCACGATTGCGATCTCGAAGATTAGCAGGAACGACTTCAGCCGCTGATCAGATCAGCGTTGGCCTGTTTTTCAAAGGAAACGGGTTCTGCTGGATATCAACGAGGTGGCGCTCATAGCGCCTTGGAGCGAAGAGATGGCCGAAACAAAATCATCCAAGCCAAACGAAGAAGTCCCTAACACGCAAGAACTGCGAATGCGGATGCTCGAGCGCGAAATGGCCGAGATGAAGAAAGACGAAGAGCTCAGGAGGCGAAACCTCAAGGAGCGTGATGACTTCGTCGACAACTTCCTCACCAAACATGTGACCGAAGATGAGCGCGCCACAATCCGGCGGCTCGTGCGAATCGCGGCCGAGAACGGCAAGACGGAAGCGCTGGTGTATAGTTTTCCCTCCGATCTCTGCTCGGATGGGGGCCGTGCCATCAACAGCGCGCAACCCGATTGGCCCGACACGCTGCAGGGAAAGGCGCGCGAGCTTTACGAGCGCTACGTCAACTTCGCAAGGCCGAAGGGATATCGGCTCAAGGCGATGATCATTAATTTTCCCGGGGGCATCCCGGGGGACGTGGGCTTCTACCTCGACTGGAAATAGGTCTCGGTCAGGTCGACGTCCATCGGCCGTCGCGACGCGCATTCGCCGTTGGCGCGGCCCAGTTCGAAAGTAGGCGGCTTTCGGAGCATGGCAGCACAGTCGCGAGTGACACCTTGAGGTAGCTGTTCCCTGGCACCCATTGAAGAAGCGGTTCGCAACGCGATTGCAAGCCCGCGACAGACGACGCAACAGGCAGTATTGAGCGTTCCGAACAATATGTGTCCCTGCCTAAGGCAGTTTGATCCTGTCATTACCGCGCAAGAAACCAGGCCTATCCTGAGACAACAGGCTCCTACGTTGGTGAGCCACGTTCGGCGCCGACACAAAGAGGGTGATCCATGACCAACCTGCCTACCCCCGACGATGCAATTGCATATGCAACCGACGCCATTCAGCGCGCCGTGCTGTTCATGGACGTGATGCGTCAGCGATCCGAACAAGCCGCCTCGCAGAATGCAGTGAAGGTGCCGCACGTGCTGAGCTTCGATGCGGATTTGGTCTGTGACGGACGTGACTTGCCGCGGCCGGTCAACTACCTTCTGGTCCGCATCCAGCCGCCCGAAGGCGTCGTGATCGACCCGAAAAACCGCCCCTTCGTTGTGGTGGACCCGCGCGCCGGCCATGGCCCAGGCATCGGCGGCTTCAAGGCGGACAGCGAGATCGGCGTGGCGTTGAAGGCGGGACATCCCTGCTATTTCGTTGGCTTCCTGCCCGATCCGGTGCCCGGCCAGACAATCGAGGACATCGCGATGGCGGAGGCGACTTTCCTTGAGCGCGTCATTGCCCTGCATCCCAAGGCCGAGGACAAACCCTGTGTGATCGGCAACTGCCAGGCTGGTTGGGCTGTGATGATTCTGGCCAGCCTCCGGCCGGAGTTGTTCGGGCCTATCATTATTGCGGGCTCGCCGCTGTCCTACTGGGCGGGGGTCAAGGGGCAGTATCCAATGCGCTATTCAGGCGGACTTCTGGGAGGAAGCTGGTTGACGGCGTTGACCGGCGACTTGGGCGGGGGCATATTCGACGGTGCTTGGCTCGTGTCAAATTTCGAGAACCAGAACCCCGCCAATACGCTCTGGAGCAAGCAATACAACCTGTATTCCAAGATCGACACCGAGGCCGAGCGCTATCTCGGCTTCGAGAAGTGGTGGGGCGGGCATGTTTCCTTGAATGCCGCGGAGATGCAATTCATCGTGGATGAGCTGTTCGTCGGCAACAAACTCGCCGCTGGCGAAGTCACCACAAGCGACGGCACTGCGGTTGACCTGCGCAACATACGTTCGCCCATCGTGGTGTTCTGCTCGAAGGGGGACAACATAACGCCACCGCAACAGGCGCTGGACTGGATCCTCGACCTCTACGACAGCGTGGACGAGATCCGGGCGTATGGTCAGACCATCGTCTACACAATCCATGAGAGCATTGGGCATCTGGGCATATTCGTCTCGGCCGGGGTAGCACGGAAGGAACATGACGAGTTCGCCTCGAACATCGATCTGATCGATGTGCTGCCACCCGGTCTTTACGAGGCAGTACTGACCCCGCGCGGCAATGACGCCATGGCGAAGGGCGACTGGGTAATGCGCTGCGAGACGCGCACGCTAGACGACATCCGCGCGCTGGGCGTCAATACCGTGGAGGAAGAGCGTATGTTCGAAGCCGCGGCCCGCGTTTCCGAAGTGAACCTTGCGATGTACCGCACTTTTGCGCAACCATTCGTCAAGGCTTTGGTGACGCCCGAGGTCGCGCAGGGGCTGAAGGCGCTGCATCCGCTGCGGATCCAGTATGATCTGTTCGGGCCGAAGAACCCATTCCTCGGCTGGGTAGGCGCGGCGGCTGAGAAGGCTCGCGCCGAGCGCAAGCCGATGTCCGTCGAAAACCCGTTTCTTGCCCTGCAGGAGAAGATCTCCGATGCAGTAGTCGAGGGGCTGGAGGGCTACCGCAAGGCGATGGAACGTCTCTCTGAGGATGCCTTCCGCCACATCTATGGCAACGAGGGGATCCAGAAAGCCCTTGGCGTCGACACAACCTCCAACCACCGGCCCCGCCGTGCGGCGAAAAGCCTGCTGCACCGGGAGCTGACCGAACAGCGCATCGCCGCCCTACGCGCCGCTATGGGCACGGGCGGGTTGCGCGAGGCAGGCATCCGGGCGCTTCTATATGTGGGCCAGCCCCGTGGCGTGGTGGACGAGCGCGGCTTCGAGGCGATCCGCCGCCTCCGCCGCAATGATGCGACTTTGCGCCTGCACGAGTTCAAGGCGATGGTCCGGCAGCAGTTCCTGATGCTGGTGATCGACGAGGAAGCGGCGATGGCGGCCCTTCCCGGCTTACTGCCACCGGACGAAGCCCCACGTCTTGAAGTGCTCGAGATGCTCCGCAGCGTATTGGCGGCGGCGGGGCCGCTGGATGGCGAAAGCGCCCGGCGGATAGAGCGTGTGACAGCGATCTTTACACCGCTGACAGCCCCCCGCCATCCCCCGCGCTGTCGCCTCGGCGAAGACCGCATGACCGCTTGCCCAAACAGTCAAGGAGAACGCTGGCGTGACCAACCAGACAACGGCCGCAAGATCAAAACATGACATACTGATCGACGCAGCCAATGACCTTCCGCCCACGCCCACACTGGTGGTGCATCCGTGCGATGCCACCTCGCTCCGCGGCGCAATCGAAGCGCGGGATGCGGGCCTGATCGTGCCGATCCTTGTCGGCCCGGAGAGCAAGATCCGCGATGTGGCGGTGCAGGCGGGGATCGAGCTGACGGGGGTCGAGATAGTGGACGTTCCGCACAGCCATGCCGCCGCCGCAAAGGCTGTGGAACTGATCCGCGCCGGCCGTGGCGAGCTTCTCATGAAGGGCAGCCTGCATACTGACGAACTGATGCGAGAGGTCACTTCCTCGGCCACCGGTCTTCGAACAGGGCGGCGTATCAGCCATGTCTTCATCATGGACGTGCCCGGCCATCCGGAAACTCTGTTTGTCACCGATGCCGCGATCAACATCTTCCCCGATCTGGATACCAAGCGCGACATCATTCAGAACGCAATCGAGCTGTGTCACGCACTGCGGATCGAGGTGCCGCGCGTGGCGATCCTGTCGGCGGTCGAGACGGTGACAACCAAGATCCCCTCGACGCTGGAAGCGGCGGCGTTGTGCAAGATGGCAGATCGGGGCCAGATCACCGGCGGCGTGCTGGACGGGCCGCTGGCCTTCGACAATGCCATCGACCCCGAGGCCGCACGGATCAAGGGCATAGGTGGACCGGTGGCGGGCCACGCGCAGGTTCTGGTGGTGCCTGATCTCGAGGCCGGGAACATGCTGGCCAAGAACCTGACTTTCATAGCTAAGGCCGATGCGGCGGGCATCGTTCTGGGTGCGCGTGTGCCAATCATTCTAACTAGTCGAGCGGATTCGGTGCGAACGCGGCTCGCCTCGGCAGCAGTGGGCACGATCCTCGCGGCGGCGAGGCGTACAAGCACGCCACCGTTCAAGGTTTGACATGCATGGATGTGATCCTCGTTCTGAACGCCGGCTCGTCCAGCCTGAAGTTCCAGATCTTCTCCGCTGGCTCCACTGGGCTCGAGCGGCAGGTGAAAGGCCAGATCGACGGCATCGGCGTGCATCCACGCTTTCGAGCCGCGGATGCCGCCGGGGCTGTGCTGATCGACGAGCGGCCCGACGTGCAAGCGATACCGGATCTGCCCGCCGCGACACGCGCGCTGAGGGTCTGGCTGCAGGATCTCTCGGGCTATTCCCTGCGGGCAGTCGGCCATCGGGTAGTACATGGCGGGCCGGTCCACGCCGCGCCCGTGCGCATTGACGAGGTCGTGCTGGAGCAACTGGGGTCTTTCGAGGCGCTGGCCCCGCTGCACCAGCCCAGCAACTTGGCCCCGATCCGTCTGGTGCACGAGCTTGCACCTGATTTGCCGCAGGTAGCTTGTTTTGACACAGCCTTTCATCGCAACCATCCGGCGGTGGCCGATTGCTACGCAATCCCAAGGGCCCTGCATGACGAAGGCGTGCGGCGGTATGGCTTTCACGGGTTGTCCTACGATTATGTCTCGCAGCGTCTGCGCCAGGTGGCTCCCGATGTCGTCAAAGGCCGCGTGATCGTGGCGCACCTGGGTAGCGGCGCATCAATGTGCGCGCTAAAGGCCGGGAAGAGCGTCGACAGCACCATGGGGTTCACCGCGCTGGACGGCCTGCCCATGGGCACGAGGCCTGGGCAGATTGACCCCGGCGTGGTGCTGTATCTGATCGACCAAAAGGGGATGACGACCGCCGAAGTGTCGAGCCTTCTCTATAAGGACTCCGGCATGAAGGGTCTGTCGGGTGTGTCGAATGACATGCGTGATCTTCTGGCCAGCGACGATCCTCGCGCGGCTTTCGCCATCGATTATTTCGTGCAGCGCTGTGCCGTGAACATCGGCGGGCTAGCGGCTGCGATGGATGGCGTGGACGCGTTGGTTTTCACCGCGGGCATCGGCGAGAACGCGCCTGATATCCGCGCTCGTATCTCGGCTCGACTGGCTTGGCTTGGAGCTGCTCTGGATGTTGAGGCGAATGCCACCTCTGCCACGACGATATCTGCCCCCGGTTCGGCGCTGCGTCTCATGGTCGTTCCTACAGATGAAGAACTGATAATCGCGCAACAAACCCTGGCTTTGCTGCCCTCCAGTATTTGATCAACCGGAGATAGACATGACCCTTCCTGTCGCCAAGGCCAAGCTGCTCGAAGGCAAGCGCGGACTGATCGTCGGCATAGCCAATGACCAGTCGATCGCTTGGGGCTGTGCCCGTGCCTTCCGTTCCCTCGGGGCCGAGCTTGCGATCACCTACCTGTCCGACAAGGCGAAGCCCTACGTCGAGCCGCTTGCGCGCGAGGTCGAGGCCGAGTTGTTCCTCCCGCTGGACGTTACGCAGGAGGGGCAGATGGAAGCGGTATTCGACCGCATCACGCATGATTGGGGAAAGCTGGATTTCGTAATCCACTCCATCGCCTTTTCGCCAAGGGACACGCTGCATGGCCGGGTCACCGACGCTCCGCGCGACGGCTTCCTGAAGACGATGGACGTCTCCTGCTGGTCCTTCCTGCGCATGGCCCACCTGTCTGAGCCGCTGATGCAGGATGGCGGCACACTTTTCACCATGACCTATTATGGCGCGCAGATGGTGGTCGAGAATTACAACATCATGGGAGTGGCCAAGGCGGCGTTGGAAAGTGCCGTACGCTACGTGGCGGCTGAACTGGGTCCCAAGGGCATCCGGGTTCATGCAGTCTCGCCCGGCCCGCTGGCGACCCGCGCAGCCTCGGGCATCGTCGAGTTCGACTTGCTTCTGGAAAAAGCCCGAACGAGATCACCTGCGCGCAAGCTGGTGACGATCGACGAGGTAGGGGTGACCTGCGCGTTCCTTACGCTTGACGCCGCGCGGTCAATGACCGGTCAGGTGATCTATGTGGATGGCGGCTATCACATCGTCGACTGAGCTTAAGCACCGCGCCCGGCAAGAAACATCGACTTGGCCGCATGCACGGCGAAGGCAGTGTTGAAAACCTCCGAGCCCGGCGGATTGGGTAAAGGCGCCAGATGTCAATAGTAGCTTCGGATCGAGTCTCATTGCATCGTCGGATAGAGTCCAGAGGCAGCGTCCTTCAGAGCCCGGCGGCCATCCGGTCTGAAATACATCATGTGACCACCTTCCAGGACATCGACGCGAATGGGCTTTGCGCCGGGAAGAGAGGGGATCTGGCCCACGAGATAGCGCGACGTCATATAGGGTGTCACGAGATCAGTATCACCGTGAACGATCACCACCCCGAGCGAGGGGTTCAAGGTTCGCGCGCGTTGAAGATCGTTCATGACGCCGGCATACCCCTGGCGCGAGGGTGTCGTTCCGTAATCCCAACTGCGGCTGACCTCGCCGTTCAAAAGGCGGTATGACATGTCCGTGTCGAATTCCAGCTCATCGCGGGCATACGCGACGAAAGCGGAAGTCAGGACAGGAACACTGGCATCAAGCACTGGATCCGGTCCCTCAACTCGTGCACTGTTTGGGGCAATGTCGGCTGTCTCTATGGTACCGTCATAGGCACTAAGCACATTGCCTTTCGCCCGTGCGAATTCCTTGGCGAAGAGCGAGGTCGGGATACGAGCAAAATTGCGTTGGACGAGTTCGAGGGGCAGGCCGGTAACCTCCGCTACTCTCCGGCTGGCGCCTCGACCGCCTTGCTCAAGCCCGCTGGCAAGGGCGACGAGATAGTCGCCAAGCGCATAACGTTCGATCTCGGCCAGCTTCTCCTGCAGCGCGGGGCCAGTAATGCCCTCGCTCCGAAGGCGCACTGCGGCGAGCGAAGGAAGTTCGAGCGCCCAGTGCAAGGGGTCAAATTGGTCAGGACGCACCATCATAAACTCGAGCGCCGGTGAGATAAGGATGATGGCTCTCGGACTGATGCCGACGTCTTCCTGGAGCGTTCTGGCGAGCAGAGCAGCCCGAAATCCGCCGTAGCTTTCACCCGCAAGGAAGAGCGGTGATCCAATACGGCCTGCATGAGTGAGATAAAGCCGGATGAAAGCGCCCATCGAAGCGGCATCCTGATCGACCCCCCAGAAGCTGCGCGTCTCCTGGCCGGGCGCTTCACGGCTGTAGCCGGTCCCGACAGGGTCGACAAAGACAAGGTCGGTCATGTCGATCCAAGTGTCTGTATTATCGATGAGCTTTTGCGGTGCCGGGAGAAAACGTCCGTCCGCCGCGGTAGATATGACCTTTGGCCCAAGAGCGCCAATATGCAGGTAAGCCGACGCCGCTCCTGGGCCTCCGTTGAACACGAAGGTGACCGGACGATGTTGTGAAAGCCCGTTCCCTGGCGGAACTGTATAAGCCACGTAGAAGACCTCGGCGGTAACACTACCATTGGCCCCGAGCAGCGACAGAGTGCCCGCTTTGGCATGATATTGCAGCGCGCGCCCGTCGATGGTGATCGAATGACTCGTCGTCTTGGGCAGCGGGAGCAGCGACAGAACGCCACCGGACGGCGCGGGTCGTTCAGCTAACTCCGCTCGAACTCAATCCTGGAAAGCCAGCGAGCAGCAAAAGGGCAATGACAGCAATCTTCAAGTTGCACAGCATGACGTCTCCAATCCGCAGTAGCGAACTGAAGGCTATCATTCTGCTCGCGCTGTCGGTGTCACAGCACCGTGTATCGGGCGACGAACGTTCGCAGGAGATCCCGGCTGATTGCAACCATCGCCCGACGCAGAAACCGGTGCGACGCCATTTCCATTGCGAAGAGATTTCCACAACTGGAATGACCGCTAGGTCAAAATCCGCATTCGGCGGAAGCGCGAGAGGATTTTGTGATCCCGCTTCCCGATATCGGTCAGGCCATGATAGCATTTCACGATCGGCGGCGAGCCACCGCGACGAAGGTGAGGGCGCGAAAGGTGGACGGAGCCTCGGAGACTGAAACCAAGGTCGCACTCCTCGCAAAGAAGCTACGCGAGGCGCGCGAACAGCAAACGGCTACCGGCGACATTCTGCGCGTGATCGCCGCCTCGCCGACCGACATCCAGCCGGTGCTGCAAGTGGTGGCGGAAAGCGCCGCGAAATTCTGCGACACGCAAGACGTCGTCATCATGCTCATTGAGGCTGGTGAACTAGCAATCAAAGCCCACCATGGCCCAATCCCACTCAATTTGTCCCCATTGCCGATCACACGAGATTGGGTCACCGGCCGTGCTTTGTCGGATCGAAAGACGGTTCACGTGCACGACCTGCTCGCAGAGGGAGAGGAATTCCCCCTCGGACGGCAATTTGCCGAAAAGGCCGGTCACCGGACGATCGTGGCCACGCCGCTGCTCAGCGACGGTCAGGCGATTGGCGCGTTGATCATGCGCCGGTCAGAGGTTCGGCCATTCAGTAACGAGCAGATCGAATTGGTCAGGACATTCGCCGATCAGGCGGCAATCGCCATAGAGAATGTCCGACTCTTCAAAGAGGTTCAATCGCGAACCGCAGAACTGACCGAGGCACTGCAGCAGCAAACCGCGACGGCCGAGGTGCTGAAGGTGATCAGTCGTTCGACCTTCGATCTGCAGACGGTGCTCGACACATTGCTTGCTTCGGCCGTGCGGCTGTGCCGCGCCGACAAGGGTTGCCTTGAACGCCTGGTGGATGGAAGCTTTGAATATCTGGCGCTTTTCGGCTTTCCCGCCGGCTTCCAAGAATACAGCGCCGCTCATCCAACAGAGACAGGCCGCGGATCGGCGGTTGGCCGGGCCGCTGAGGAACGGCGTGTAATCCACATAGAAGATATCGAGCAGGACTCCGAATATACGCATGGCGCCGTAGCAGCGGCAGGTGGCATGCGTACCGTGCTGGCGGTTCCGTTGCTGCGAGAGACCGAACTGGTCGGCGTCTTTGCAATGATCCGCACCGACGTCAGGCCGTTCGAGGAAAAGGAAATCGAACTCGTCAAGACGTTCGCGGATCAGGCTGTGATCGCCATGCAGAATGTGCGGCTCTTCGACGAGGTTCAGGCGCGCAACAAAGCGGTAACCGAAGCGCTCGAGCGGCAGACCGCGACTGGCGCTATCCTGCGTGTGATAGCGCAGTCACCCACCGATATCCAGCCAGTGCTCGATGCAGTGGCCGAGAGTGCTGCCCGTTTGTGCGATGCCTATGACGCAACGATCCTCCTCCTGCGCGATGACTGGCTTTCGATCGGAGCGCACCATGGAGCGATTCCAATCGACCCGGTCGGCCTTCCTCTGCAGAGCGATCTCGTCACCGGCCGCGCCGTGCTTGAACGCAGGGCAGTTCATGTCCACGACCTGACGGCGGCTGACGACGAATTTTCGACCGGCAAGGAGATGGCGCGCAGACTTGGCTTCCGTACAATCGTTGCAGCTCCACTCCTCAGAGAAGACGAAGCGATCGGTGCGCTCATGATCAGGCGCGTCGAAGCACGGCCGTTCGGTGAGAGCCAGATCGATTTGCTCAAGACGTTTGCCGACCAGGCGGTCATCGCGATTTCCAACGTTCGGCTGTTCGAGGAGGTACAGTCGCGGACCGCAGAATTGACCGATGCTCTCGCCCAGCAGACGGCCACCTCTGATATGCTCAAGGCCATCACCCGCTCCGCCTTCAACCTCCAAACTGTGCTGGAGGCGCTGACCAAGTCGGCTGCGGATGTATGCGTGGCCGACGAGAGCCTGATTTTTTTGCGTGAGGGGGACGAATACCAACCACATGCCGCGTTTGGCGCTGAGCCGGAGTTCCTCGATTTCCTGAGGGCGCATCCGCGTCGCAGAGGACAGAAATCGCTGGTACCGCGCGTCATCGAATCGGCGGCGGTCGAACACATTCCCGACATTCTTGAGGACAAGGACTATGAATTCGCAGGTGTCGGTCAATTTGCCGGCCACAGGTCCATGATCGGTGTACCACTGCTGAGAGACGGCAGGGTGGACGGGGTGTTCGTACTGAGCCGCCACCAGCCGGGCCCTTTCACAGGCCGCCAGATCGAGCTCTTGGAAACCTTTGCCGACCAGGCAATCATTGCGATCGAAAACGCCCGGCTCTTCCATGCGGTCCAGCATAGGACCGACGAGCTGTCGCAATCCCTGGACGATCTGCGGAATGCGCAGGACCGGCTCGTTCAAACGGAGAAGCTCGCCTCTCTCGGCCAGCTTACCGCCGGTATTGCCCACGAGATCAAGAATCCGCTGAACTTCGTGAACAACTTCTCGTCACTGTCTGTGGAACTCGTCGACGAGTTGCGGCAGATTCTGGAGGCTGCACCGCTCGACGCCAAGATGCGCACGGATGTCGATGAATTGACTGTCCTTCTCAAGGGCAATCTCGAAAAGGTCGGACAGCATGGCAAGCGCGCCAACTCGATCGTCAAGAATATGCTGATGCATTCCCGCCAGGGATCGAGCGAGCACCGGCCAACAAACGTCAACACCGTCGTCGAGGAGAGCCTGACCCTTGCCTATCATGGCGCCCGCGCCGAGCGGCGGGGCTTCAATGTCACGCTGGAAAGGGACTACGATCCAACCGCGGGAGAGGTCGATCTCTTTCCTCAGGAGATCACCCGCGTGCTGCTCAATCTGATCGCCAACGGCTTCTACGCAACAGTGAAACGCGGCGCTGAAGCCGGCGATGGCTACAATGGCGTTGTCGCGGCAACGACCAGGAATCTCGGAGACCATGTGGAAATCAGGATCCGCGACAACGGCACCGGTATCCCCTCTGAGGTGAGGGAAAAGATGTTCAATCCGTTCTTCACGACAAAGCCCGCTGGAGAAGGCACGGGCCTCGGCCTTTCGCTCAGCCATGACATTATCGTGAAGCAGCATGCCGGAACGATCGAGGTCGACACACAGCTCGGAGAGTTTAGCGAATTCAGGATTGTGCTGCCGCGAGACGCGGCTTCACTTGGTGGGTTGGGAGATAACGATTGAGCCTGTTGATCCTGGTCGTCGATGATGAGCCAGACGCACGGGACCTGTTCCGTCAGCAGTTCCGGCGCGATCTGCGGTCGGGGCGATTTGCTATGGCGTTCGCATTGTCGGCGCCGGAGGCGCTGCAGCTGATCGAAAGTGAGGACGGCGCGATGCTGATACTCATCCTCTCCGACATCAACATGCCGAACATGAGCGGGTTGGAGTTCCTGCCCATGGCGAAGTCGTTGCGACCCGATGTCCCCGTGATCATGATCACGGCCTATGGCGACGCTGAGACAAAGCGCAGGGCGCTTGAAACCGGGGCGGCGTCGCTGTTGACGAAACCGATCGACTTCGCTGCGCTACGCTGCGAGATCGATCTGCGCATAGACCTTGCGGCGTGAACGCCCGCATCCTCATCGTCGACGACGAACCAGACCTCGAAGCCCTGGTCACTCAAAGATTTCGCCGACAGATCCGCGATGGCTCAATCAGCTTCGTGTTCGCGCGCGACGGGCTCGATGCCCTCGATGTGATTGCCAGCGATGGCGACATCGACATGGTATTGACCGACATCAACATGCCACGCATGGACGGCTTATCTTTGCTGGCGAAATTGCAGGAAGCGCACGAACACCTCTCGACCATCGTAGTTTCGGCCTATGGCGACATGGTCAATATCCGCACCGCGATGAACCGCGGCGCCTTCGACTTCCTGACAAAACCCATAGATTTCTCCGATCTCGAAGCGACGATCGTGAAGACACTCCGGCATCGGGAACAGCTGAGCGAGGCGCGGAGAAGGCAATTGTCGGCGGAACGGGCGCATGCGTCCCTGTCACGGTACTTTTCCCCCAATCTCGCGGAGCGCATCGCCAGCGATGCAGAAGGGGTGGATCTTGCCGGCCGCCGGCGCGAGGTAACAGCGCTGTTCACCGACATTGCCGGCTTTACCAGTCTGGCTGAACTGATCGAACCCAGCGCGCTCAGCAGGCTGTTGAACGGCTATGTGGTCGGCATGACCGACATCATCTTCAGTCACGAAGGCACGGTTGCCAAGATCGTCGGCGACGCCCTTCATGTCTTGTTCGGCGCACCCGGCGAACAGGAGGACCATGCCGCTCATGCAGTCGCCTGTGCACTCGATCTCGATGCTTTCTCGCAGTCCTTCCGAGAGCGTTGGTTGAAAGAGGGCGTCGCCCTTGGCTCCACGCGCATCGGCGTTCATTGTGGCCCAGCGATCGTCGGGAATTTTGGCGGTAGCCGGTTTTTCGACTACACGGCGTATGGCGATACGATCAACATTGCCGCACGGCTCGAGGCAGCCAACAAACAACTGGGAACACGGATCTGCGTAAGTGAAAGCGTTGTTAAGCAAGTCGCCGATTTCCGTGGCAGGCCAGTAGGCGACCTGATCCTGAGGGGTAGGACCCAGGCGCTACGGGCCTACGAGCCCCTCCAGCACGCGCAGCACGAAGACGCTTCGGTTTCGAGCTATCTTGAGGCATTCGCCAAGCTCGAGGCCGGCGATCTGAACGCCCTCGGGACCTTCGCTGCGCAGGTTGGTAGACAGCCCAATGATCCGCTGGCCGGCTTCCACTTAAAGCGGCTTTTAAACGGTGCAACAGGATCGCGAATTGTGTTGGACTGATCGGGTGGACGGCGAAAGCGAAGGAAGCCGACGAAGCAGATAAGGCCGCGCTGGCAAGTTGACGGGCGGCCTGCCCTGCCACGAAGACCCTCCTTGAGCGTTTCCAGGAAAAGTGCGTAGCGGTTTTCCGGTTCGGAAACGCGACAAAACAGGAAGCTAGAGCGGTTAATCGATTCTGTGAAATGATGAACCGCTCTATAGGCCGCGGCAGGGTCCGCCCTGTATCACGAACCCCAAAGGTCAGCGGGGCGTCAAACCGAGCCGCTGTCGAGCTTCGGCGGGGGATGCGACCCGCCGCCCATATCTCTCTACGGCAGTTGCCGCCAGCGCGACCAGTTCCGCGTTGCTGCGGGCCAATCGATCTTTGGTGATCCGGATATTGTCCTCCAGACCGGTACGTATGGCATCGGCTCCTCGCGAGAGCGCCCAATCCATGACGATGCTTTGATTGCGGCCAATACCGGCAGCCGTCCATGTGCAGGATGGAAAAAGCGTCTTCGCCTCACTAAGGAGAATGTCGAGCAGGCGCTCATTTGCTGGCAGCGCGTTTTGAACGCCCATGACGAATTGAATATGCGGGCGCTCGCTCAACAGGCCGAGGTCGACGAGCCGCCGCGCCGCATACAGATGCGACAGGTCGAATATTTCGATCTCCGGCAGGATTCCAAACGTCTTCATCCTGGCTGCCAGGTCATCGACCAGGCTTGGGTGGTTTTCGTAGATGATCGACGGGAAGTTGACCGAGCCCGTCGACAGCGAAGCCATATCCGGCTTGAGGTAAAGCGCCGCCCCGCGCGCGGCCGGATCGCGTCCGCGGCCCCCAGTCGAGAACTGCACGATCATGCCGGGGCAGTGCCTGCGCACGCCTTCCTGAACCGCGGCAAAGCGCTGCGGATCGGACGACGAACTCTGGTCGTCATTGCGGACATGGATGTGCACGAGCGACGCGCCCGCTTCGAACGCCTCGTGTGTCGACTCGATCTGTTCGGCCACGCTGATCGGCACCGCCGGATTGTCTTGCTTGCGCGGCAGCGACCCCGTTATCGCGACGGTGATGATGCAAGGTTCAGCCATTGTCGGCGTATTTCCGGATTTCGTCCAGGAGCCACGTTATCGCCAGGGGATATCCCCTTGTCCCAGGACCCGCAATCACATCGTCCGCAGCCAAGTCGTCGAGGGATTGGACCAGCGCTTTCGCCTGACTTTGAACGGCGCCGAGAGCCGGCGCACCCTGGCTGGCCGTTTCATCGCCGAGACCTTTGGCTCCGGCGTTCAGCATCTCGCCATGGCTACCGATGACATCTTCGCGACCTGGGAGAAATTGTTGTCCAAAGGCTTCCATCCCCTCCAGATCTCGGCAAACTACTACGATGATGTCGAGGCGCGCTTTGGCCTGGACCCGCACTTTGCCGACAGACTGCGTGCCTCGAATATTTTGTATGATCACGACGACAAGGGCGAATTTTTCCAACTCTACGCGCCGACTTTTGGCGAGGGCTTTATGTTTGAGATCGTGCAAAGACCCGGCGCTTATGCAGGCTATGGCGCGCCAAATGCACCGTTCCGAATTGCCGCGCAGAAGCGACTGATGAGACCAGTGGGAATGCCGAGGGTGCAATCCGCATGAAATTTCTTCGCATCAATGGTGCAACTATCCACTATGAATACCGGCCTGCGACAGGCAAACCGACGATCGTCTTCATCAATTCGCTCGGTACCGACATGCGTATCTGGCATGAAGTCGGGCAAAGGCTTGTTGACGAATACGCGTTCGTTACATTCGACAAGCGCGGCCATGGGCTCAGCGAATTGGGTGCCGGGGTGCGGTCTATTGAGACCTATGCCACCGACCTGGCCGATCTGCTCGACCATTTGGGCGTCAAAAGCTGCGTGATTTGCGGATTGTCGATCGGCGGCATCATTGCGCAATCTCTCTACACGTCGCGACCAGACATGATCGACGGGCTGATCCTTTGCGATACGGCGGCAAAGATCGGTACCCCGGCGATGTGGAATGGGCGGATCGAGGCGACGCTTTCGCAAGGGATTGCAAGCTTCGCCGATGGGGTGATGGAAAAATGGTTCACGCCGCGGTTTCATCGCGAGCGCGCCGACGAATTGGCGGGATACAGAACAATGCTGACGCGTCAGGAGCCGGCCGGTTATTCAGCGGCGTGCGCGGCGATCCGAGACGCGGATTTCATCGAAGCCGCCGCCGCAATCAAAGTGCCGACACTCTGCATTGTTGGTGACCAGGACGGTTCTACACCACCAGACCTCGTGGAAACATTTGCAAGGTCTGTTCCAGGTGCGCGCTTCGAGATTATCGCCAGTGCAGGACACATTCCATGCGTCGAGCAACCGGAACGATTGTCGTCACTCATCAGAGAGTTCATGGAAAATGATCTCCGAAAGGCTCGGACATGAGTCGGTACGATCCGAGTGCCCGGCTCAAGCAAGGCATGGTGACGCGACGCTCGGTGCTGGGCGACGCCCACGTCGACCGGGCCGAAATACGATCGGATCTTAGACATCCCAAACGCCGGATGGAACCGCACCGCCCAAAACTGGGTGTCGCGCGCGCCAGGTTAGCCAAACGGCTTCGCCAACACCTACCACCTACGTCCGTTACGGAAGAACATTCACCGCGCGGGCTGCTACGATGACGAAGCGTCAAGGGAGAGACCGAGACGTGGCGAGATTCACTTCGGCAGCGGGTACCGGACATAGGCGAAGCGCTTCGAATCCGGCGACCATGAATTGACATTGATCGTCCCCTGTCCTCCGTTGAAGGCGTCGAGGTCGCGCTGGTCCTTGCCGTCGGGCGTCATCGTCCGCAGGATGACGGCGCGGTCGGCGGGATGGCCGGTAGTGCCTTCCGGATAGCTGATATAGGCGATCAGCGAGCCGTCCGGCGACGGGTGTGGGAACCAGTTGACGCGTTGATCGAAAGTCAGCCGCTGCAATCCAGTACCGTCCGGCCGGATACGGAAGATCTGGGCATGGCCGGGATAGGCCGCCGCTGCTTCCGAGTTGAAGTAAATCCATTGCCCGTCTGGGGAAAACTCCGGCCCATCGACCGGACACTCGCCGTCGGTTAGGAGAACATCGTCTCCGCCACTGGCCGATAACGTACAGATATAGGTGACAGCACGGCCCTCCGCGTCTCGTTTCAGGCCGACATACGCCAGCGTCCCGCCGTCCGTCGAAATGCCGTGGAGATAGTGCCGGAAGCCACGCTCGGCAGTCTTTTCATTGGAAACACGCTGCGGAGCGCCGCCCTCGATCGGCAGGACGTAAAGGTGGCCATCATTCGAGGTGACAAAAATGCGGCGTCCGTCGGGCGCAATCACATGGTCGTTGTTGAGATTTTCGACAGGCGCGCTGTTAATGCGGTGAGGCCCATCCTGACCGTCCGGCGATATACGAAACAGCCTGCCGTCAGCGTTGTAGATCAGCCATCTCCCATCAGGCGTCCAGTTCGGCGCCTCGATCAGTTCTCCGGTGTCGTAAATGACCTGCGGCGACACGCCGTCGCGGTCGATCACCACCAGCTCGCAAATCTGTCCAGGTTGCAGCCGTCTTGCGCCCGGCCACGGCCGCATTGATTTTGCTGAGGGCATCCCGGGTTTCCTGCAGTGAACCTTGCGGGAGGATCTTTGAACCAGCGCGCGCGCCAGTTCAACCGGCTTGCCAGAACGTCATGGAGGCCCGACGCACATTCTGGCTCTGCGATTGGCGTGGCATATCGCTTTTTTCCTCTATGATCGGCCCGAAATCTGGTTGGATGGACGCGATCAAACGGGAGATTTGTGTGATGCGTGTTGAGGATCTGGATACGCCGGCAATCGTGATCGACCACCGCCTTGTCGAAGCAAACCTGAAGCGCGCGCAGGAACATGCGGACAGTCATGGCCTGAAGCTCCGGCCTCATATCAAGACACACAAATTGCCGCTGTTCGCGCAACGCCAGGTGGAACTTGGGGCGGCCGGCATCACATGCCAAAAGATCGGCGAGGCCGAAGTAATGGCCGACGCCGGGATTACCGACATTTTCATTCCCTACAACATAATCGGCGATCAAAAGCTAAAACAACTCAAGACGCTGCATGGACGCGTGACTCTGTCGGTGACAGCCGACAGCATGGAGGCGGTTGATGGCTATGGCGCTGCCTTTGCCGATGCCTCACCTCCGCTCACTGTTCTGGTGGAATGCGACACCGGCGGCGGGCGCTGCGGCGTGCAGTCCCCAGCGGAGGCTCTGGCGCTGGCAAAGCATATCCGAACCTATCCCGGACTGCGCTTCGGCGGCCTGATGACCTATCCGGCGCGCCGCAAGACCGCCGAGGTTGACGGCTGGTTCCGCGAAGCGCGGGCGCTTTTCGAAGCCGAGGGCATCGAAGTGCCTACCGTCTCGACCGGAGGCTCGCCGGATTTCTATGCCGGTGGCACCATCGCTTCGGCGACCGAACATCGGCCAGGCACCTATATCTATTCGGACCGCATGCAGGTCGCTTTCGGCCACAGCAGGATCGAGGACTGCGCCCTGACAGTGCTGGCGACCGTCGTCAGTCGCCCGACGCCGGACCGGGCCATCCTCGACACCGGCTCCAAGGCGCTCGCCGCGGATACCTGTTCGGAGCCGGGTTACGGCTATCTGGTCGAGTATCCTCGGGCTGTGATCACGGCACTCAACGAAGAGCATGCCATCGTCGACGTCTCGAAATGCGCGACGCGTCCCGCCATCGGCGATAAGGTGCGGGTCATCCCCAACCACGTCTGCGTGGTGTCCAACCTGTTCGACACTGTCAATCTCGTGGAGGACGGCGTGGTCGTCGAGACCTTGCCGGTGGCAGCGAGAGGCCGCCTCAGTTGAGGAACCGGCACACGTGAATCAGGCCAGGTACGAATCGTAGTCCGACACCAGCAAATGCACCGGCGGTTCGTCTTCCTCGATCTCGGCGAAGCGGCCGACCGGATCGGCGAAGATATTGTCGGTCAGATCGTCATTGACGGTCGAGACTTCGCCAACAAGAACGTCGGCGCGTTCGCCCCAGAAGGCGTGCCAGACGCCCGGCATAAGCGTCACACTCTCACCCGGTTCGAGCACCAGCTTTCCGCCGGCAGGCAGCTTTCGCATCACTCCATCGGTGGGAACGCGCACTTCGGCGCCGCGGTCGATGCCGCCGTCCGCGCCTGACATGAACAGTTCGAGCACCAGTCTGCCACCGCCGCGATTGATGATGTCCTCGGCCTTCACGACATGCCGGTGCATCGGGCAGAACTGGTTCTTGCGCGTGATCATGATCTTTTCGGCATAGACCATACCGCCCCCACGGCTGAGGTCCTCGGCGCGGCCATTGCGCACGGTGAACAGGAACAGGCCGATCTCGTTGAATTTGCCCTGCCCGAAGTCGGTGATGTCCCAGCCGAGCCGCGAGCCGATAATGCCCTCCGGCCTGCGCTTCTTGAGTTCATCCGGAGTCCAATAGGCAAACGGCGGCATGATGTAGCCGAAGGAGCGGATGAAGGCATCGCCTTCCCGAAGTATCTCGTTGACACGCGACCGCTTCATGGCTTCCTCCTGCACGCTTTTCATGCCCGGGAACCCGCGCTGCCGCAAGGTCACAGGCGCTTTGCCGCATGGAATAGGGCATCCCGCGTGGAAATTTGATGGAGCAACAGTTGACCCTCGGCCGGTGGCTGACGTAACCGTCACGGCGTCTTTCAGCCGGTTGCCAACAGATGCGTTTTCCTTTGAATTGGTTCTCGAAAGCGCCTGCTGATACAGGCACACCGGCGGCGCATCCGAAGGAGCAAGCGCATGAGCGTTCAGGACATAGCCGAAAAGCTGCGGTCACGCGTCGAAAGCGCCGACTTTGACAAGTCGGTGAAGTTCGACACCGGCAGCGATGGCGTCATCATGATCAACGGCAAGACCATCTCGACGACCGATGGCCCCGCCGACTGCACGATCTCGCTCACCCTCGACGACCTTGAAGCGCTGATCGCGGGCGACCTCAGCCCGACCATGGCCTTCATGACCGGCAAGATCAAAGTGACCGGCGACATGACCATCGCCATGGGTCTCAGCCAGCTTATCTAAGGCCTTTTAAGAACCCGCTGCCCTGCCGGGAGCGGGTTCCTGCATTTGTCAGGCAGCCCGCGATAGACGCTGGCTCGCCTCGATCTTGCGGCCAGATGCACGCAGTACGCCGCGCACGCCGTCCAGGGCGCCTTCCACGAGTTCCAGCGCCAGGAAACGATGCCGCTCATATGGCCCCGGCATCGCCAGCGAACCGGTTTTCTCCGCCGAGAAGCCAAAGCGCGCATAGTAGGGCGCATCGCCGACGAGCAGGATCGCCGCATGGCCGAGCCGTTTTGCTTCGGACACGGCATGCTGCATCAGCGCTGAGCCTATGCCTACGCTTTTCACCGCCGGATCGACCGCCAGCGGGCCAAGCAGCAGGGCGGGCACGTCGACGCTGCTAATCTCCCCTCTTGAGGGGGAGATGGCCGGCAGGCCAGAGGGGGGCACGACAGAGCGCCCTTGTTCCACGAAATTTTCGGCGACGGCGATCAACGGAGAGGTCAGCAGGACAGCACCCCCCTCTGTCCTGCCGGACATCTCCCCCTCAAGGGGGGAGATTGGCAGCTCCACCGTCACATCCCACAGCCTTACAGTCCCAACAACGGCGCCCGATGCATCCCGCGCAACAAATGCAAGCCCCTCCGACGGCTTGCGGCCACGCCGCAACTTCTCCGACGACTTGCGGCGACGGCCCGGCCCCATGGCGCGGTCGAGCAGCACCTCGCGCGCGGTTATGTCGCCAGCCTGTTCGGCTGCAACGGTGACGCGCGTGGATCTCCCCCACAAGGGGGGAGATTGGCAGCGTCACCACCGCACCCAGTTCACCAATATTGTCGTAACCTTCCATTTCGAAGAAAATCCTTCACCCGCAGAGGTCTGTTCCACAAGCGAACCTGGTGCCGGAAAAGCACCCGACGGCAGGCCGATCTGTCCAGCTCTTGCAGCGGTCAGATCACGTAGGATCGGAGCGGCTCAAAGCCGTTGAACGCCACCGACGCATAGGTGGTGGTGTATGCGCCGGTTCCCTCGATCAGAACCTCGTCGCCGATGGTCAGCGACAACGGCAGCGGATACGGCGTCTTCTCGTACATGACGTCGGCGGAATCGCAGGTCGGGCCGGCAAGCACGCAAGGCGCCCTCTCGTCCGCGTCACGCTCGGTAACGATCGGATAGCGGATCGCCTCGTCCATAGTCTCGGCGAGACCGCCGAACTTGCCGATGTCGAGATAGACCCAGCGCACGTTGTCGTTGTCGGCCTTCTTGGAGATCAGCACGACTTCCGACTTGATGACACCCGCATTGCCGACCATGCCGCGGCCTGGCTCGATGATGGTCTCCGGGATCGCGTTGCCGAAGTGCTTGCGCAGCGCCGAGAAGATCGCCTCGCCATAGGCGCGGGCCACCGGCACGTCCTTCAGGTAACGGGTCGGGAAACCGCCGCCCATATTGACCATCTTCAGCACGATGCCTTCCTCGGCCAAGGTCGCGAAGACGCGCTTGGCGTCGCCCAGCGCACGGTCCCATGCGGTCAGGTCGCACTGCTGCGAACCGACGTGGAACGACACTCCATAGGCGTCGAGGCCGAGCGACTTGGCATGACGCAGCACGTCCACCGCCATCGCGGGCACACAGCCGAATTTGCGCGACAGCGGCCACTCGGCGCCTTCTCCATCGGTCAGGACCCGGCAGAACACCTTGGAGCCAGGTGCCGCGCGCGCCACCTTCTCCACCTCTTCCACGCAATCGACGGCAAAGAGGCGGATGCCGAGTTCATAGGCGCGCGCCACATCGCGCTCCTTCTTGATGGTGTTGCCGAAGGAGATGCGGTCTGCGGGAGCGCCCGCATCCATCGCCATCTCGACTTCGGCAACCGACGCGGTGTCGAAGGACGAACCCATCGAGGCAAGCAGGCGCAGGATTTCCGGCGCCGGGTTTGCCTTCACCGCGTAGTAGATCTTGGAATCCGGAAGCGCCTTCTCGAAGGCGCGGAAATTGTCGCGCACCACGTCGAGATCGACGACCAGGCAAGGGCCGCTCGGACGGCGGGTGGCAAGGAAATCGAGGATGCGCTGGGTGGCCATCTTGGTCTCTCCATTCGCGCTCTGCAAAGCGCGCAGTCAGGCATCCGCGCACGGGCTCGGCCTCGCGGTCGCGGAGGTGGACAAAGGCGGGACGAATGTCTCATGGAACCAGCCGGTGGAGACCCCGGAACCATGAAACGCCGTCTCGCGGCGATGAACCTAGGCCAGCCCGGCTTCGGTTCGCTTTGTCTGCCTTGGATTGGATGGGAGACCCGTCCGCACTGCAGGCAATGATGGTGTGCCTCTTCAGTAACCCCGGTCTTTGGACGACCGGAAGAGAACCAGAAAGGCCCGCACCGTCGTTGCTTCAAGGTGTCCTCGATTTGGCGGTTGGCCGCTAAATCGACTGGAGGGGTTAGCTCCAGTTACCTTACCGATTTCCTCGCCATTCGAGGGACCGGCGGACACCCACAGGCACGTGCGACTTTGGGCAACGGCACATATAGAAAACGCGTCCTTCACAATCAATTAAAATCGCACCCCGGGTTGAATTTTTTTGGACTGCGAACAATCCTGCGCGCATTGTATTCGTGGAGTGAACGATGAGCCACGCCGGCGATCCATACAACGCCTTCCTCGACAGCCCGCAAACCGCTGTTTCCAATAAGGAATCCGGACCACTTGAGGGTTTGACCCTGGCCGTAAAGGACATATTCGATGTCGAGGGCTATCGCACCGGCTGCGGCAACCCGCGCAAGTTCGCCGAGGCTGCAATCGCCAGCCGCAGCGCCAGCTGTGTCAAAGCCCTGCTTGATTCGGGCGCGCGATTCGTCGGCAAGACCCTTACGGACGAAATGGCGTATTCGCTGTTCGGGCAGAACATCCATTTTCCGCTGCCGATCAACCCGAAAGCGCCGGACCGGTATACGGGCGGCTCGTCTTGCGGATCGGCGGCGGCGGTTGCCGGCGGGTTGGTGGATATCGCACTCGGCTCCGACACCGGCGGCTCTATACGCGCGCCGGCGAGCTTCTGCGGCTTGATCGGATTGCGGACGACGCATGGGCTCATCCCGATCGACGGCGCCATGCCGGTCGCACCGTCGCTCGATACGGTCGGCTGGTTTGCCAAGGATGTCGATACATACGAAGCGGTGGCGCGCGTGATGTTGCCCTCCCCTTTGCAGGAAGATACCCCCACCCCTAACCCCTCCCCACAAGGGGGAGGGGAACCAACGCTGCTCCCCCACACCCAATCGCCACCGGTGTTGGGCTACCTCAGAGGTGACGGCCGCGACCGAAGCCCCCTCCCCCTTGTGGGGAGGGGTTAGGGGTGGGGATACGAGCTTCATATTTCACAGCATCGACACGCTCGACGACTTCCTGCTTGCTGAAGCCGTCGCGGAATACGACCGCATGCGCGGGCGGTTCGGTCATTCCATCACCGCCTTCAAGGGCTGGCCGTTCTCATCGACGCCGGACGAGCTCTACTTCTGTTTCCGCAACATCCAGGCCTACGAAGCCTGGCAGGCGCATGGCGCATGGATATCGGCCAATGCGACGTCGCTGGGCGGAGCGACGCGCCACCGCTTCGAGTTCGGCAAGGGCGTAACCTTGGATACGCTCGAGGCCGAGCGTGCCCGCCGCGCCGCCTTCCGCGCGGAATTCGCGAGCTTCTTGAGCGACGGCGCAATGCTCGTCCTGCCGACGGTGCCGGGCGCTTCGCCGCTGAAGGCTTCGCCGGAGGCACTGCCAGCCTATCGCGAGCGCGCGCTGCACCTGCTCTGCCTCTCCGGCCTGTCGGGCTTCCCGCAGATAACCGTGCCCGTGGGTACGGTTGACGGCGCACCGTTCGGTCTCTCCATCATCGGGCCTGCGGGCAGCGATCTCGCGCTGATCGGTCTTGCCCGCGACTTCCTCGCCAACGCCGCAAAGAGCTGACCAAGATGGACACGTTGACCCGCATGCGCGCCTTCATCGACGTTGTCGAGGCCGAAGGATTCTCGGCGGCCGGGCGCAAGATCGGCCGGTCGAAAGCGCTGCTATCGAAATATGTGCGCGAACTGGAGGATGAGCTTGGTGCCTTGCTGCTGAACCGCACCACCCGCCAGTTCTCGTTGACCGAGGCCGGCCACACCTATTACCGTCGGGCCTCCGAAATCGTGCGCGAAGTCGACAATCTCGCCGACGCGGTGCGCGAATCCTCTGGCGACGTACGCGGCCGCATCAAGCTGTCGGCGCCGCGTACCTTCGCCGACGCGCCGATCGGCCAGTCGATCATCGACTTCGCCAAGGATCATCCGGAGATCGTGCTGGAAATCCAACTGGACGACCGCTTCGTCGATCTGGTCGAGGAGGGTTTTGACCTGGCGATCCGCATCACCCGGCTTGAAAGCTCCTCGCTGATCGCCCGCCGGCTGTCGCCCTTCACCGTCCGGCTCTGCGCCTCGCCCGAAGCGATCGAGCAATACGGCGAGGTCGAGCGCCCGCGGGATCTGGCGCAAAAGCCGTGCATCATCGACACCAACGGCCGGTGGCTATCGAACTGGCCATTCGTCAACGAAGACGGGGACGTGAGCACGGTTTCGGTCAATGGCCGCATCGAGGTGAATAGCCCAATGGCGGCGCGCGCGGCCGCCGTTTCGGGACTGGGCTGGGCAATCATCCCCGATTTCATCGCCCAGCCCGATATCGACGCGGGCCGCTTGGTCGCGGTTTTGGACGACCGGCTGCCACGCGGTGGCGGCATCTTTGCGGTTTATCCGCATCGCCGCTATCTGCCGGCAAAGGTGCGGGTATTCGTCGACTATCTCGTCCAGTGGTTCCGCAAGAATGGCGCGGTGTGACGATTTGGTGAATGACCCAGTCCCATTTTCGCCCCGATTGTGGTAATCCTGTGCGACGCAAATCGCTCCGGACAACGCCCAGGATGCATCTTCCACGAAAGCTCGCAACGGCTGCCGTATCGGCCATGCTGATCGCCGCATCGGCTGCGCCGGCATTTGCGCACCCGCACGTCTTTGCCGAAGCGCGGCTCGAGGTGATGGTCAATCCGGACCAGACGGTGAAATCGCTGCGGCACCTGTGGCGCTTCGACGACCTGTTCTCCTCCACCGTCCTGATGGAGTTCGACAAGAATTCCGACCTGAAGCTTGACGATGCCGAGCTGCAGGATGTTGCGAACACGGTCCACCAATCGCTCGCCGAGTACAAGTATTTCCAGGTCGTTACTGCCGGCGGCAAGGATGTCGAAATGCAGCCGCCGCCATCGCTGATGGCCAATTTCGAGAATGAACAGCTGATCATCCTGTTCGAATCGGCGCCGAAGCAGCCGTTGAAGCTCGCCGGCAAGTTGGATTTCGGTGTCTATGACCCGACCTTCTTTACCGCGATCGATTTCGCCGAGGACAGCAACCTGACGGTGGATGCCATGCCGGCCGCCTGCAAGAGCAGCGTCATCCGGCCCGATCCTGACGAGGTCCTCAGCCAGAATCAATCGACGCTGACCGACGCATTCTTCAACGACCCGGCCGGCACCGACATGAGCAAGATATTTGCCACACGCCTTGAGCTCACCTGCCAGGCGAGTGGCTAGTTGAAGGGGTATGTTGCGCTGCCCCTCACCCTCACCCCGTAAGAACGGGGAGAGGGGGCATCCGCGTCGCAGCTCTTCGCCACCGCCGGCAATTGGCGAAAGCAGCACAACGTGTCCCCTCTCCCCGTTCTTACGGGGAGAGGGAAGGGTGAGGGGCAGCGCCGATAGTCAAAGGAATTGCCGAAACGGCAAGGGAAATGACATGAAGACTTGGACGATCCGGTTAGTTTTCACCCTCCTCACCATCGCCTATGTCGCAAGCCATTTCCTGCATCCGGCGCACGCTCAGAGTTCGCTTGGCATCGGCACGAATGAGGCGATGGTACCATCCACCGGGCTGTTCGGCGGTATCATGAACTGGATCAACGTCCAGCAGCAGGGCTTCTATCGCTCGCTGACGACGGCGCTGAAGGCGATGCGCGAGGATGGCAGCCAGTTGGGGATCCTGGTCGGCCTTTCCTTTGCCTATGGCATCTTCCACGCCGCCGGCCCTGGGCACGGCAAGGCGGTGATTTCCTCCTACATGCTCGCCAATGAAGTGGCGTTGAGACGCGGCATCATGCTGTCCTTCGTCTCAGCCTTCCTGCAGGCGCTGACGGCGATTGCCGTCATGACGCTGGTGTTCCTTGTGCTGCGCGGAACCGCGGTATCGATGACGGACGCGACGTGGTTTCTCGAAGTCGCCAGCTATGCGTTGATCACCTTGTTCGGCGCGTGGCTGCTCTGGAAGAAGGCCTGGCCGCACGTTACGGGGCTTTTCGGCTTCAATCCCGCCGTCAGCCTTTCTGCCGCGCATGCCCATAGTCTTTCGCATGCCCATGCCGGCCACGCGCACGCGGCAGCGCATGCTCACGTGCACCGCGCACATTACGACGGCGATCATGCCGGCCATGTGCATGCTCACGCGCACGTTACGGCCCATAATCACAGCCACCACGCCGATGACGGCCACTCAAACGCAGCGCACGCCCATACTCATGGCCACCATGGCCACAGCCACTCCGCCGGCGAAGTCTGCGAAACCTGCGGCCATTCGCACGCGCCCGATCCCTCAATGCTCTCCGGCGACCGTTTCGACTGGCGGACTGCCTGGTCGGCGGTTGCCGCTGTCGGGCTTCGCCCATGTTCCGGCGCGTTGATCGTGCTGTCCTTTGCCTTCCTCAATGGACTGTTTGTGGGCGGCGTGCTGTCGGTGTTCGCAATGGCGATCGGCACGGCAATTACCGTTTCGCTGCTCGCCACCCTTGCTGTGACCGCGAAGAACTGGGCGGTGGCCATGGCCAGCGACGGCCATACCGGCAACCGTGTTCACGCGGCGATCGAGATCGGCGGCGCGTTGCTGGTCTTCCTGCTTGGGCTCGCGCTGCTCGGCGCAAGCTTGAATGCATAGGTACGAGAGCGTCTCTCTCCCCGTTCACGGGTAGAGATGCCCGGCAAGGCAGTGAGGGGCAGTAAGGACGGTTGACGGTTTGCTCGGCGGAAGTATTGGGGACCGTTGACGCCGCCCCTCATCCGCCTGCCGGCACCTTCTCCCCGTGAACGGGGAGCAGGGAGCTTACTTCCCGCTCTGGCTTCTTCCGCGCAGCCAGAACACCAGGAAAAACGCTGCGACGAACAACACGGCGAATACGCCGGCCACCGTCGTCGAATAATTGCCAATGGCCAGCATGATTGTTGGCAGGAAATAGGCGCCGAAGCCGAAGACCAGCATGATGACGAGCGCTGCGATAGCCGCGCTTTTGTTGTCCTGGGTCATCAGAGCGCGAAGCCACCGTCGACGCTCATCACCGTGCCGGTGGTGAAAGCCGCTTCGTCAGAGGCCAGGTAAACGACGATCGGCGCGATCTCGGCGGCATCGGCGACGCGGCCCATTGGCTGGCGTTGGACGAACATTTCCAATGCTTTTTCCTTGCTGCCCCACTCCTTGCCAAGTTCTGCGACACGCTCTTCCCAAGAGGGTGACTTGAAGGTTCCCGGTGCAATCGCGTTGCAGCGTATACCCTGACGAATGAAGTCGGCGGCGACCGACTTGGTCAGCCCGATCACCGCAGCCTTACTGGCGCCGTAGGCGTAACGGTTCGGAATGCCGCGCACCGAGGACGCACCCGACGCGATGTTGACGATCGAGCTGGTCTTGCCGCTCTCCCTGGCCCGCTCCAGCATGCCGGGCAAGAACGCCTTGATCGTGCGGTGCATGGATTTGACGTTTAGGTCGAACGAGAAATCCCAGTCCTTTTCGCTCGTCGTCAGCACAGTGCCGTGATGCACGAAACCTGCAACGTTGACGAGAATATCCACCGGCCCGACTTTGACGGCATAGGCCTCGACCGCCTTCGTCGACAGAACATCGAGCTTCGCCTTCTTCGCCCGCGCCAGCCCATCGAGCTTGTCGCGTGAGATGTCCGAGGCGTGGACGGTCGCGCCCTCGGCTATGAATGCCTCGGCGATCGCCCGGCCTATGCCTTGCGCCGCCGCGGTTACGACCGCGACCTTGCCTTTCAATCTACCCGCCATTTTATCTCCTAGTGAAGGTGTTCGGGCCGCGCGTCGGCACATGTCCCGAATTCTGGTTCAACGGTCGCGTGCTCGATGCCGTGCGTGGCGGCAAGCCGCATCTTGATCTGTGTCACGACCAGATACGGATCGGTGCCTTCCTTCAGGCAGGCGTGCAGCGTCGCCATATTCTTCTGCCCATCGAGAGACCACACATGCATGTGGTGGACTTCGCGGATACCCTTGATCGACTTCTGCAGGTCATTGGCGATGGCGTCGCGGTCGACGCGGCCCGGCGTCCCTTCAAGCAGCAGATGCGCTGCCTCACGCATCAAGGCCCAGGCGGTGGACAGGATGAGCACCGCCACCAGCACCGAAAGGATCGGGTCGATCGGCGTCCAGCCTGTCGTCAGGATGACGATGGCGGCAACGATTGCGGCAACCGAACCGAGCAGATCGCCCAGCACGTGCAGGATCGCGCCGCGCATGTTGAGGTTTTCACGGTTGCCGCCATGGAGTGTGAGGAAGCCGGCTATGTTGACAGCCAAGCCGAGACACGCCACCACCAGCATCGGCCCGCCGAGCACGGGCTCCGGGCGCATGAACCGCAACGCTGCCTCGTAGACAATCCACAGCGCGATGGCAAAGATCGTAATGCCGTTTGTGTAGGCGACCAACGTCTTCACCCGGCCAAGGCCGTAGGTGTGCCGCTTGGTGGCCGGCCTGTCGGAGAGGTGAAACGCGTACCAGGCGAGCCACAGCGCGATCGAGTCGGTCAACATATGGCCGGCGTCGGCAAGCAGCGCCAGCGAACCGGTGAAGAACCCCGCGGCTCCTTCCGCCAGCATGAAGCCGCCGGTCAGCGCCGCAACGATCAGCACGCGCTTCTTGTCGGTGTTGCCGTAATCGTGCGTATGGCCGGGACCGTTGTCGTGCCGGTGCGAATGCTTATGATTGCCATGTCCTTCATGCGAGCCGTCATGATCGCCATGGCCGTGATCCGAATGGGCGTGACCCATGACTTTCAAACTCCTTCGGCTCGGAACTCCTCGAGCCGCTTCTTCTGTTGCCCTTGGGCATCGAAATTGGCTGGATCGAGCCAAGCCTCGTAAGCGCGTTTCAGAGCCAGCCATTCCTTGTCGATGATCGAATACCACGCCGTATCGCGGTTTTCACCCTTGATCACCATGGCCTGCCGGAACACGCCTTCCAGCTGGAAGCCGAAGCGGATGGCAGCGCGCTTCGACGGCTCGTTGCGATTGTTGCACTTCCACTCCCAGCGGCGATAGCCGAGTTCGCCGAAGACGTACCTCATAAACAGGTAATGGGCCTCAGTGGCGGCCGGCTTGCGCTGCATCAGCGGCCCCCAATGGATGTGGCCGATCTCGATCGCGCCATTGGCGGGATCGATGCGCAGGAATGTCTGACGTCCGGCGACCTTGCCCGACGCCCTGTCGATGCAGACGAAGTAGAGCGGGTCTTCGCTCGTCTCGGCCTTTTCGAGCCAGGGCTGGAAGGATGCGCGGCCCTCCGGCGTTGTCTCCCCCAGCCAACGGAAGCGCTCATCGGAATTGCCGACAGTCGCCGCCTCATACAGCCCGTCGCCGTGCTTGGCCGCCGACAGAGGCTCCAGCCGAACATAGCGGCCGTCGAGTGCCTTGCGCTCCGGGCGAGGGCGTGGCGTCCAGTTTCGCAGGTCTTCGATCACCAGTGGACTCCATTTCCTTTGACTTTGTCTGCGCTACCATCTCAAAAACGGGAAACGCATCACAGCGCCAGACGGTAAAGGGAAATGCTCCAAACGATTACAGCCTTCGACCGTATCGGCGAGGAAAATGCCTTCGCCGTGCTGGCCCGGGCGACCGCCCTTGCCGCACAGGGCAAGGACATCATCAATCTCGGCATCGGTCAGCCGGATTTCCGCACGCCCGAGCATATCGTCGAAGCAGCGATCAAGGCGCTGCGCGACGGCCACCATGGCTACACACCCGCGACCGGTCTGCTCGCCACCCGCGAGGCGGTGGCGCGCCGTACCAAGACAACAACCGGCATCGACGTCTCGCCCGAAAACATCATGATCCTGCCGGGCGGCAAGCCGACCATGTATGCGGCGATCGTGATGTTCGGCGAACCGGGCGCGGAGATCCTTTATCCAGACCCCGGCTTCCCGATCTACCGCTCGATGATCGAGTTTACGGGTGCTGCGCCGATCCCCGTGCCGATCCGCGAGCAGAACGGTTTTGCCTTCTCCGCAGAAGAAACGCTGGCGCTGATCACGCCAAGGACGCGGCTGTTGATCCTCAACTCGCCGGCCAATCCAACCGGGGGCGTTACGCCGCGCATCGAGATCGAGAAGCTGGTCGAGGGGCTGGAAATGCATCCCCACGTCGCGATCATGTCCGACGAGATCTACGACGTCATGACCTATGACGGCGAACAGCATTGCTCGCTGCTGCAGTTTCCCGAATTGCGTGACCGGCTCATTATCTTGAACGGCTGGTCGAAGACCTGGGCAATGACCGGCTGGCGCCTGGGCTGGTCGATCTGGCCGAACGGGCGGGAGAGCAGCAACCTGTACGACAAGGTGCGTAAGCTGGCGGTCAATTGTTGGTCGTGCGTCAACGCGCCGTCGCAATATGCCGGCATCGCAGCGATCGACGGGCCGCAAGATGCTGTGGACGCGATGATGAAGGCGTTCGACCGCCGCCGCAAGCTGGTCGTGGAAGGGCTCAACAAGCTACCTGGTGTTTCCTGCATCACGCCTAAGGGCGCATTCTATGCCTTCCCCAACATTTCCGCCACCGGCTGGACGGCGAAGAAGCTCGCCTCGGCGCTGCTGGAGGACGCGGGCGTCGCGCTCATTGGCGGGCCGGATTTTGGCGTACTCGGCGAGGGCTACATCCGCTTGTCCTACGCAAACTCGGAAGAGAATATTTCCTGCGCGCTGGAGCGAGTGGGAGCGTTTCTGGCGAAATCACCATCGTAGGAGGTTCGCATGCTGAAGAAGCTGATCGTCAACGGCCTGACGGCAGCAGCGCTGTTGGCATCCATAAACATCGCTATAGCCGATGAAGCGGCGGAAATCTGCGGCGGCATCCAGGGCCTTACCTGTTCGGCGGACAAATTCTGCGACCATCCGAACGGCACCTGTGGAGCGGCTGACCAGACCGGGCTCTGTAGCGAAAAGCCGGCATTCTGCACGCGCGAATACAGGCCGGTTTGCGGCTGCGACGGCAAAACCTATGGCAATGATTGCGAGCGCCGTTCCGCCGGCGTGTCGAAACTGGCCGATGGAGAGTGCAAGGGGTAGCGCCTTACCCTGCACCTTGCATTGTCGGCTCATGCGGAACGACGTGAACCGCGTAAACGGAGTGGGGGAAGGCGTCGTCTCACACCGCGCGTTCGGACGACCCTCGCCACAAGAGGGAGAGTAAGTCCGCCATCTACAGCCGCTTCTCGAACCAGTGGTGGGCGTAGGGGTTGTCGTTATAGCGCGCGATGTCGTGATAGCCGAGTTTTCGGTAGAGCGCGTGCGCTTCGGTCAGTGCCTTGTTGGTATCGAGCCGCAGCGTGTGAAAGCCGGCCTCACGCGCGATCGCCTCGAGCTTCTGCATGATCCGGCCGGCAACACCCTGCCCTCGCGCCGAAGCAGCCGTCCAAACGCGCTTCACCTCGCCCACACCCGCCTCCAGTTGCCGTAGTGCCCCGCAGCCGACCGGCTCGCCGTGGATGCGCGCGACAACGAAGTGGTCGGGCGCATCGGCGCACACCGGCGCACCGCCCGCCCTGGGATCGAAGCCGTTCTCGAAACGGCGGTTCAGTTCTGCGAAATATTGGTCGAGGCACCAGCGCGCATCCGTGCTGTCGGCTGCCTCAACGTCGACCTCGACCGATGCAGCGCACAGCAGCCGCTCGACTTCGCCCATCGCCGCCACCAGTCCCTCGCGCTGCGAAGCGGTCAGCGGATCAAGGATCGACTGCGCAAGATCGTCGGAAAGCGCGTCATAGGCGCCGAACTCTGCCCGGCCTCTATCCGTCAGCCGGACCTCGCGAACGCGCCCGTCATCCGCTTTCCTGCCGACCTCCAGAACATCCTGGCTTTCCAACGAGCGCAGCAGCCGGCTCATATAGCCGGCGTCGAGCCCGAGCTTGCGCCGCAACGCCCGTACATCGGCGCCGTTGCGGACGCCGGCTTCGAAAATCAGCCGCGCTTCGCCAAGCGGCCTGCCCCGCGAAAGATAACTGTCTTCCAGAACGCCGATCCGCTGGGTGACCACGCGGTTGAAGCTACGAACCTGCTCGATCTGCCTACGCTTCATTGTCTGACTTTAGTCAGATAACATTACGACCGCAAGGGCGGGCTGAGGAACGTTCATTACATTTTTATGAACTGTCGGAATCCGCTGTGCTTGATCGTCCTTGCGATTTACGCTCGAATTCCGCGAAGATGAAAGGTTGATGCCCATGCTCTACGCCATCCTGGCCTACCACGTGGAAGATGCGATTACGTCGATGACGCCTGAGGAGGATTCCGCTCTTATGTCCGACCTTCTGCAAATTCACGACCGGTTCGATCAGGACGGCAGGCTCGGCCCGGCGGCGCGGCTTGGCTTCACGCAGGCAGCCTGTACCTTGCGCGAGCCGAACATAGTCCTTGACGGTCCCTTCGCCGAGACCAAGGAGCAACTGCTGGGTTTTTATGTCGTCGATTGCGAGACGCGCGACGCGGCTATCGACATCGCCCGCGAGTTTCGCAGCGTCAATCCAACCGCCGTCTACGAAATCCGTCCGATCTCGCTGTATCTACCCGGAAAAGAGCTACCCGAAACCTCCGCTTAGACGTGGCGCCGGGCATCTAAGCGGCGTCATCCCGGCCAAGAGAGCGAAGCGACCGCCGAGCCGGGACCCAGCGTAATAGCTGCCGAAGGCACAATGTCGCATGCGCGCGAGTATGCAGAAGAACTGGTCCCTGGGTCCCGGGTCTGCCCTCGCTACGCTCGGTTGCCCGGGATGACACCCTTTGGTGGGTGCTAACGCACCAAATTAACCCCGCCCGACAAACGGCATTTTCGTCGCCATCACGGTCATGAACAGCACATTGGCCTCGAGCGGCAGGCTGGACATATGCAGAACGGCATTGGCGACCTGAGAAACGTCCATGACCGGCTCCGCCGCCATGGTGCCGTTTGCCTGCGGCACGCCGACGGTCATTGCTTGAGTTATATCCGTTAGCGCGTTGCCGATGTCGATCTGGCCACAGGCGATGTCGAATGGGCGACCGTCAAGCGCCAGCGTCTTGGTCAGGCCGGTGATTGCATGCTTGGTTGCGGTATAGGGCGCGCTGCCGGGACGTGGCGCATAGGCCGAAACGGAGCCGTTGTTAATGATGCGTCCGCCCTGCGGAGACTGCCGGCGCATCGCGCCAAAGGCGGCGCGTGCGCACAGGAACGAACCGGTCAGGTTCACCGCAACAATGTCGTTCCACACCTGAACAGGCATTTCGTCGATCAAGGTCGACTTGAAGCCCGAGCCGGCATTGTTGAACAGCAGATCGACGCGGCCGAACGTATCGACCACTGTTTTAAACAGCCTATCGACCTCCGGCTCCTTGGTGATATCGCAGGCGACCGCCAACGCAGTCGCTTCTGACGGTGCGGCGTCCACTACCGCCCGATCGAGCAGAGCCTGCCGCCGACCGACGAAAACCGTGTTCCAGCCGTTCTTCAGCAATGCGGTGGCGACCGCCTTTCCGATGCCGGTGCCAGCTCCGGTGACAACTGCCGTCTTGGCGTTGGTCATGATTCCTCCTCAGTCGCGCATGACCCCCAAGGTTGCAAACGTGTGAGGGAAAATCATGCGGCAAAGACAGGCATGCGAGGCATCGCAAATCGCGCGCGGTGAGGCAAGCCGTCCGACAAAAAGGGCGGTCGTTGGCGACCGCCCTGATCTGAACCGCGCTTGGGAGGAGATAGCGGATCCGACTAACTAAAATGATGCGCTTGATCGGTTAACAAGTCCTTAATGCACTTTGAGCCCAGATCCGGTGGTGTTAGCCAAGCCATGGCAGAAAAGGCGTGCCCATCAAAGCCCGAGCAAAAGTCCATCCGACGAAACCGACAAACGCGGCAGTGAACAGCCAAATCGGCCACCAATTCACAGGCCCGAGGAGGGCGACGGAAATCAGGCCGAACACCGGAACGAAGTGCATGGCGTGGGTGGCGAAGAAATGCGCGACCCGTAGATCGCCGCCATCGCGCGCCCAACCCATCACCGGCAGACCATGCAGTCCACTTCCGCCGATGGCATGGCCACCCATACTGCTCATGGTGCCGGCGGTGATCAGCGTCAGCGGCAACACCAGGCCAAGGCCGAGAACGACCGCCTCCTTGAGCGCCGGCGATAGGCCGGTTGTTGGATTACGGGAGATCTGCCAAGCATAAACGGCAGTCGGCGTGGTCAGCAGCACTGCGGCGACGCCCATCGCCGGATAGATGATCTGGCCCGCGAGGCTGGTGTTAAAATGCGATGCCGTACCCAGAGCGGCGGCGCCGCCGATCCAGGCCATCTCGACGACAATCGCCAACACGACCGCCGTGCCGTAGACGCGATACCAGCGCTTGTCCGTCGTGCCCGCCGGCAGCCAGCGGGCGAAGAAGGCGAGCGTTACGAGATAGACGAATAGCGCCGCCTCGAATTTCAGCGGCTTCAGCCAGACATCCGCGCCCAGAAAATTCCGCGCATCGACGAGCGCGGCAAAGCCCGTCGGTGCCATGGCGAACAGCATAGCCACGCCTAACGCAAAGAAGCGCGGCTCGGCATCCCGGATGGGCTTCAGGAGCCGCAGCAACGAAAGCGCGGGTGAGGATTGCGAGTTGAAAGCGATCGCGGACATGAGTTTGAACCTGGTTGGGGATCACGCGGCAATGAGGGTGCCGGTACGGGCAAGGCGGATGGCAAGAAAGGTCAGCAAACCTGCGGGGCCAAAAAGGAACGTCAGGGCCAGGCACGGAACGATCAGCAGAAAGGGCATCGCGTCACGGCGCGCGGTGCGGACAATCCATGCGCCAACGAACAGATCGAAGGCAAGATAGTGGATCCAGCCAGCGAGTAGGAGTTCCCGCGTCTGAAACAGCCGCGTTACATTGTCGAGGCTGTCGAAGCCGCCCTCGCCGCGCGCCCAGAACGCCAGGATCAGTCCGGCATAAGCGATCGACAACAGGATCGGAATGGCAAACCCGGACACCCTGTCGGCGACCCCCGGCAACCACGGACTGACAAGCAATACGGCCCATCCGAGTAGAGCCGTGGAATTCGCGATCTGGAACAGGACGTCCGGCGACACGCGCCCCTCCACCATCTTGACATCAGCAAGATAAAAAATTGCAAATGATCTTTACACTGTCAAGCGAATTCTGACGGCGTCAAGATTGAGCCGTGGCGACGGGAATGCTAGTGACTGCGTAGGATCGAACAGCACGGGATACGGAATGTCCGAAACTGCGGAGCGGCGCACGAGAGCGCCGTATCATCACGGTGACCTGCGTGAGGCGCTGCTTGTGGCTGCGGAGCAGGAACTGATCGAGCGCGGCATCGAAGGCTTTACACTGCGCGGCGTCGCCAAGCGTGCAGGCGTATCGCACGCAGCGCCGGCGCATCATTTTCGCGACACCAGCGACCTCTTGACCGCGCTGGCCACGGTTGCCGCACGGCGCTTCTACGAGACGATGAAGGGCCGCCAGGACAAATCGCCAAAAGATGCTCGGTCCCAGTTCCTCTCGTCCGGCCAGGGCTACATCGAATTCGCGCTGGCAAACCCGGCTTTGTTCGATCTGATGTTCGGCTCGAAACGCCCGGATCTCAAGTCGGCGGAGTTCATGCGCCAGGCCGGCGACTCGTTCGGCATTCTGGTGTCTGGCATCGCGGCGCTGCGCGGCGCGAATCCACTCGAAACGGCATCCGGCCGCATCGACATCTTGACGGCCTGGTCGCTTGTGCACGGCATTGCCGAGCTGTTGATCGCGGATCGCCTCGCCTTCGTTCAGCCGGACTTAAAAGCTGATCTCGAAGGTACGATATTGAAGGCGATCGAGCGCGTCGTGCCGGGAGACCGGCCGGCCTGAACCGGACCCAACCCGATCACCACTGCGGATTGACGCGCGACCCGGCAGGAGCCGGATTAGCCGGCGCCGGTTGCGAACCCTTCGCCGCCGAAACCGTCGCCTCGATATGGTCGAGCAGCGCGTCCGGTAGGCCAAGCCGGCCAGCGAGCAGGTCGAGATAGCCGCGCTCCGCGCGCGAATCCGGATCGATGGTCAGCCGCGAGGCTGTGTAAAGCTCGACCTTCTGCTCCTCGGTCTGGGCGGCCGCTGCGATCGCGCCAAGGTCGAGGGGCGCGTCCAATTCCTGCCTGAGAAACTGCTCGGCGTCCTTGCCGACGCCGGCAAGGCCGAGCTTGTCGGAAATCTTCTGCTTTTCTGCGTCGTCTATATGACCATCGGCCTTGGCAGCTGCGATCACGGCTCGGATCAGCGTCAGCGCGAAGTCGGCATCGCCTTGCGGCGCGTTGTCAGGGTGAAAGCCGGTATCGGCGGGCGGCGGCAGCAATTCCGGCTCGGCATTGGCTGTCTCGGACGGCTGCTTGCCGGCCTGGTAGTTCTTGTAAGCTTGGTAGGCCAGCCCGCCGATTGCCGCGAGGCCGCCGATCTTGACCGCCGAACCGGTCACCGAACGCCCCGACTTGGTACCGAGCAGCACCGCTATGAGCGCGCTGGCTGCCAGCGGATTGTCCTTGGCCATCTGGACCGCCTTGCCAGCGCCGTCGCGGACCGAACCACCGGTGCCGGGAACCTGCGAACCGAGCAGATCATTGAGCAGCTTCTTGGGATCGAACATCTGGGCCTCCACATGCCGGCCCCGCACTGGCGAAGGCCCATCCCGGGAGAATTAGGCAGGCATAGGCGACATTGCAATGACGGCAGGCCGAAGAATGTCCACTCAATTGCCGATCGGCAGCGGGCGGCCCTGCGCGGCGGCAAGCTCGACTTGCCGCTGGCGCTCGGCATAGCGGGCACGGTCTTCGTCGGTGCGCTCGTCGTAGCATCGCTCGCACGAGATGCCTTCGCGGTATTTTGGCGACTTCCGTTCCTCAGGCGTCATCGGCACGCGGCAGGCGCGGCAAAGCTCTGCTTCGCCCTCGGCAAGCCCATGCGTCACGGCGACGCGCTCATCGAACACGAAGCACTCTCCCCTCCAGAGGCTCTGCTCTTTCGGGACCTGTTCGAGATATTTGAGGATGCCGCCCTTGAGATGGAACACCTCATCGAGGCCGAGCGATTTCACATAGGCAGTCGCCTTTTCGCAGCGAATGCCGCCGGTGCAGAACATCGCTACCTTGCGGCCCGCAAGTTGATCGCGATGCTGCTCGGCCCAAATTGGAAAATCGCGGAAACTCGTCGTCTGCGGATCGACCGCGCCCTCGAACGTGCCGAGCCTGACCTCGTAATCATTGCGCGTGTCGATCACCACAGTGTCGGGATCGTTTATGAGCGAATTCCAGTCTGACGGTTCGACATAGGTTCCGGCGCTGGCCGTGGGATCGATGCCGTCGATGCCCATGGTGACGATTTCCCGCTTCAGCCGCACCTTCATGCGATGAAACGGCATTTCGGTTGATGAACTGTACTTGACCTCAAGCCCAGACAGGGCCGGCATCGCCTCCAACTGCTCGATCAGGGCGGCAATCGCTTGCGGGGTGCCGGCAACCGTACCGTTAATGCCCTCGCTGGCCAGCAGCAGGGTGCCCTTGATCCCCTGCATACAACAGAACGCCGCAAGCGGCTGACGCAGGCTCTCAAACTCGTCAAGCCGGCAGAAGCGGTAGAGCGCCGCGACGCGAAATTCCGGTTCGGGTAGGAATAAGCTCATGGCGGATGGCCGTATCCGTTCCCCAAAATCTTTTCAAGATGAAGCTGAGAACCGCAGATTCCCCCCGGTTCGGCCGCGCCTGCCGATTCGCGGGCGGGAATAGAATTTCTCATCCCATTCACCAACTCTGCCTTGCGGCGATGATCGGTGCAATCAACTGGAGTGGGAATCAATGTTTGACGAGGACACCATCAAGGAAATCATCGCCGCCGCAAGGGAGCTCGGCGTCGAACCGGCGGCCTTGCTCGCGGTCGCTGAAGTCGAGAGCAACGGGCAGGCATTCGCGCTGATCGCCGGACAGCGTGAACCCCTCATCCGCTTCGAAGGGCATTACTTCAACCGAAACTTGCCGCAGTCGAAGCGCGCAGCCGCCAGGGAACAAGGGCTTGCATCGCCACGCGCGGGCGCCGTAGCCAATCCGCGCACACAAGCAGGGCGTTGGAAACTGCTTGAGCGCGCCGTGGCGATCGACCGCCTCGCGGCTTATGAATCGGTTTCCTGGGGTGTAGGTCAGGTAATGGGCGTCCACTGGAAAAGGCTCCGATACGCCGGCGTCGACCAACTCGTGGACGAGGTTCGCAAGGATGTTGCCGGACAGGTTCGTGTCATGGCCCGCTTCATCGAACAATTTGGACTGAGCGACGCCCTCCAGGCGCATGCCTGGGCAACTTTTGCACGTCTCTACAACGGTCCGAACTTCCGCCGCTACAGCTATGATACAAAGCTGGCCAGCGCCTATGCGCGGCACTCTGCCCAGCAAGCTGCACGCGTTTCGTAGACTCGGCCTGCCAGCTCTGCTAAATCGGTTGAATTACTTTGCCAGGCTGAAGATGCCTCCTCAAAAATCCGGATCGCTACCATGTCAGCCAAAACCGAAAAGCTCTTGTCGCTCCTCGATGGGCAGCCCGTTATTCCCGTTCTGAAGATCGACAATGCCGACGACGCTGTGCCGCTGGCGCGTGCTCTGGCGCGCGGCGGGCTGAAGGTCATCGAGATCACGCTGCGGACCAGAAGCGCGCTTGAGAGCATCCGCAGGGCCGCTGCAGAGGTTCCCGAAGCCGTAGTCGGTTCCGGTACGATCCTCGACGCGAAACAATTCGATGAAGCGGCGAAGGCCGGATCGAAGTTCATCGTCAGCCCTGGTGTGACGCTCAACCTGCTATCCGCCGCGGCGGGCAGCGAAGTGCCGCTGCTGCCGGGCGCAATCACGCCTGGCGAGATCATGACGGCGCGCGAAGCCGGGCTCGATTTCCTGAAATTTTTCCCGGCCGAACAGGCGGGCGGCGCTGCATTCCTTAAGTCGCTGGCTTCGCCCTTCGCCGGCATCCGATTCTGCCCGACGGGCGGCGTTTCGCAGAAGAACGTCAAGGACTATCTGTCGCTGCCGAACGTGATCTGCGTTGGCGGCTCCTGGGTTGCGCCGGACGAAATGCTGAAGGCGAAGGATTGGGCAGGCATCGAGGCGTTGGCCCGCGAAGCTTCGACGTTGCGCATGGGCTGACGCGGGGAGGTTCAGAACGCAACAGATCACTGGAGCACTACTCACCGCTAGCGATCTCTTTGACAACACAAAAGGCGCCCAAACCGGCGCCTTCTTGTCTGGAGCAACAGTCCGAAAGGGCGCTTACTCGAAGCGCGCCACCGACATGAACGTCACGGCCTTGCCCGTGAACCGGTTCGCATTTGCAACGCCTTCGTCACCCTTCACGAACCCCTGCGTATAGACCTCACGCGGCGCGGTTACGACCGAGTTATAAGCAACTGACGGCGCGCCGCCTGGCTGGTGCTCGACGTATAGTTCTCGTCAAGCACCCAGCGCGCGGCCGTCGGCTCCACAGCCTGAATGCGCGCCTTGCGGTCCGGTCCCGCGTCGGTGCGCTTTGCACGCGCGGATTTGGGAGTCGTCTTTACACCGAGCGAAGCGACGGTATCCGGATCCACGCCCTGAGCGACGGTACGCTTCGACGATGCCTCGATGGTTTGAAGCTTCGCGACACGCTCCTGATTGGCCCTGATCGCCGCAGCCACGGCAGCCTGATCAGCGGCCTTTTGCGCATCATCGGGCCGTGCGAGCGGCATCGGAATCGCCGATTCGTTCGTCGCGAGCACACCGCGATCAGCCGAAACAAGCGCGATCAACGCCGCATCGTCGGCTTCCGGCTCGGCGATATCCGCCGCTATCGCAGCGACTGCAATGCTGGGGCGCGGGGTTGGCAACGGAACGCCAACACCAACTACCGTCGCCTCCGACGTGGCGGCATCCGCAGCCGGCTCTTCCTGAGCCATGCCGAACGGCATGTCGGTCGGCGTGTCGGGAATCGTCGCCGCAGGATAACCGGTGGACACAGTGGCGACTTCGACGCCGACTTCGGCTCTCGGCCTCGGCGCGACTTGCGGTAGAGGTACGGCGCGCGCCGGCAAGGCCGCCAGGATCGTCTCGGGCGTCTCTTCAAGCTCATCGACAGGCACGGCAGTCGGTTCAGACGCGACCGGCAAATTCACGCGCTGTGCGTCTTCCGGCGATACGATCTGAATGCCCGGCAAAGGCTTCGTCGGCGCAGGGTTTACTTTCGCAGCGGAGGCGACGGCTACAGCCTGCGCCGGCGCCTTGGCTGGCTTCGCCGCAGGTGCAGCCTGTTCAACCACCCCGGCCTCTGCGTCCTCATCCTCGCCACCGCCAAACAGCGCGGCAAACAGGCTTTTCGACTTCTTGCTGCCCTCCGGCGAAGCGAAAGCCACCGCCGATGCGCCGCTCTTCTTGCGCGCTTCATACGAAGCAAGCGCTTGCTCAAAACCTGGCAGTGGCTTGCCGTCGCTCGGCAAATGCAAGGTGTTGCCATTCGGGAAGAGCGCAACCAGTTCGCGGCGGCTCATGCGCGGCCAGTGGCGTACATTGCCGACATCCATGTGGACGAACGGCGAACCGGAGCGCGGATAATAGCCGACGCCGCCAACCTGCATCTTCATGCCGGTCTCGCGCAGCCTCTTCAGGCTGACGCCCGGAATGTAGAAATCCATTGCCTTGCCGAGCATATGCTGGCTGCGCTTGGCGACGCCCTTGCTGCGGCTGCGCAGCATCGAGTTGGTGGTGGGCGACCGGTAGCCCGAGACCACATGGATGTAGTCGCGCGCGCCAACAGCCCTGTAGACCGACCAGACGAGGTCGAACAGGCGCGGATCCATCCTCGTCGGCTCGTTGCGGCGAAAGTCCCGCACCAACTGGCTGAGCTTGCGCAGGCCTGCCTGATCGTATCGGCCATTGCGCTTGAAAACGACCTCGGCCTTTTCGCCTGTGTGAACGAAATAGAACTTCAGCGACCGGGTCTCGGCACCAGCGGCTGTGGCGCCCGAGACAATCGCAAACCATGCGACAAACAGCCCGGCAAACCAGCTTTTCCAGCGGGGATTTTGAATGGCTCGCCGGTAATGGTGTCGTTCGATGTTGTTCAAATCGAAAGGCCCTACTGAGTGCCGTTTGTCCCCGGATTTGAAACCCGAGCATGGAAATTTTCCACGCCCGACTATCGATCCTAATGGTTAATCACAACTTATTGAAGCCGAAATGCGCCAACACCGTGGCGACATTCGGTCGAAATCGGACCCAGCAGCGCCATGGTTAACGTCCGACTTACACGCAGAGGCTTATAACGGAAGAAGCGCGCAACTGGAAATATCTGCGGAAAAGAAAGTTAACAGGCGGCATCGTGCGGCAACGCCTGACCCTATGAAGCAAGCCGATCGGACCGTCCGTTTTCAGGGTCGATCCCATACTCCTTGAGCTTCCGGTATAGCGTCGAGCGGCCTATGCCCAAGCGCCTGGCAACCTCGCTCATCTGGCCAGCGTAATGGTCGATCGCCATTATGATCATGTCATACTCTACATCGGACAGAGACCGAACCTCGCCGCTCTCATCCAAGGCGCGCAACGTTCCGAGAGCCACCGGCGGATCCGTCGATATGCCAGGACTTGCCGGGGCAAAGCCGTTGAAAAGGTCCGGCTCTCCATTGCGTGCAACCGCTTGGTCCGCGACGCGGCGCTCCAGATCTACCGTGTCCTCGACCTGTGCCCGGATTTGCGGAAATTCCTCTTCGGTGAGAGTGCTTCCCTCGCAAAGCACGATGGCCCGGAACATCGCGTTCTCAAGCTGCCGAATGTTTCCCGGCCAGTCGTAAGCCTTGAGCATTTCGAGAGAGCGCGAATCGATCGAGCGCACGCGTCCCTTCGCTTCGGACGCCGAGAACCGCGCAAGGAAGTGCTGTACCAGAGGTTCTATGTCCTCGCGCCGATTTCTGAGCGGCGGCACGACGATCGGATAGACATTGAGTCGGTAGAACAGATCTTCGCGGAAGCCACCATCCTTAACCTTCTGCAGCAGATCGCGATGAGTGGCCGAAATCAGCCTTATGTCGACCTTGATCGTCGCCTTGCCGCCAACTGGATCGACCTCGCCCTCCTGCACGGCGCGCAACAGCTTGACCTGCACTTCGAGCGGCAGGTCGCCGATCTCATCGAGAAACAGCGTTCCGCCATTCGCTTCGACAAACTTACCGGCGTGCTTTTCTGTGGCGCCGGTGAACGAACCCTTTTCGTGCCCGAACAGGATCGATTCGACCAGATTTTCGGGAATCGCGCCGCAATTCACCGTGACGAAGGGTTTTGACGCCCGGTCGCCCGCGCTTTGGATGGCGCGCGCCACCATCTCCTTGCCGGCGCCAGATTTGCCTTCGATCAGGATCGGAATGCTGGAGGCAGCAGCCTTGCGCGCCAGGCGCAAGGTTTTTTCCATCACCGGGCTGTGTGTAATGATGTCAGAGAAATGCAGCGCGCCCGATGAGCGCCGCCCCGCCCTCTTGGCCTCGTCACCATGCGATTCGACCTTTAGAGCATTGGCGAGCGCCAACTTCAGACGCTCCGGCGATGCTGGCTTCACAACAAAATCGAATGCACCGTGGCGCATGGCGTTCACGACGGTCTCAATGCCGCCCAGGGCGGTTTGCACGATGACCGGTACGTTGATTTCACGCTCGTTCATCGCCTTGAGCACGCCTAGGCCGTCCAACGCGGGCATGACGAGATCGAGGATGACAGCCGAGATCGATCTTCCGTCGGGCCCCTCAAGCGCGTTTAGCGCGGCCTGACCGTCGAATGCGATGACTGCGTCATAGCCAAAGCGTGTCACGGCAGCTTCAAGAAGCCGCCGCTGCACGGGATCGTCGTCAACGAGAAGAATGCGCGCGGTCATAGCCCCTTCGACATATGAAAAACGTTACAGGCCACGAATGCCGTCTGGATCATCCTAGCGGGGGCTTCTAAATAAGCGTTTAAGGCTCTTGCAAAAACTCCATCCGGAACAGGATGGATTGGCAGGAGAGCGGAAGGGAACAGCGATGCGGATCATTTCGGAACGGCCGGCGCGTGCGGCGGTCAACGCAGTCGGCGCCGCACCAATGAGCGATCTCCCGGAATGGGACCTCGCCGATCTTTATCCCGGCATGAATTCGCCGGAACTGGCACGCGACCTAGCGCTCGCTGCCGAACAGGCGGTCGCATTCGAGCAGCGCTGGAAGGGAACCTTGTCGGCGGAGGCCGCCTCCGGCGCCAGCGGCCGCCTCGGGCAGGCGCTGAAGGAATACGAGGCGCTGGAAGAGCTGATGGGCCGCATTGCCTCCTACGCAGGCCTGATCTATGCCGGCAACACTGCCGATCCGCAGCGCGCCAAGCTCTACGGCGACGTGCAGGAGAAGATGACGGATGCCAGCGCGCATCTCTTGTTTTTTGGGCTCGAACTCAACCTGATCGACGACGCGCTAATTACCGGCGCGCTCGATGCAGATCCGGCCTTTGGCCATTATCGGCCCTGGGTGCTCGATCTCAGGAAAGACAAGCCCTACCAGCTCGAGGACCGCATCGAGCAGCTCTTCCACGAAAAATCGATCACCGGACGGGGCGCCTGGAACCGCCTGTTCGACGAAACGATGACGTCGCTGCGCTTCAAGATCGACGCGGAGGAACTGACGCTCGAACCAGCGCTGAACAAGCTGCAGGACCCGAACCCGAAGGTTCGTCAGAAGGCCAGCGAGGCCCTTGCCAAGACATTCAAGGACAACCTGCGCGTATTCACGCTGATCACCAACACGTTAGCCAAGGACAAGGACATTTCCGACCGCTGGCGCGGCTTTCAGGACATTGCTGACTCCCGCCACCTCGCCAATCGCGTCGAGCGCGAAGTCGTGGATGCGCTGGCCTCCGCCGTTCGCGAAGCCTATCCGCGTCTTTCCCACCGATACTATGCCATGAAGGCGCGGTGGCTGGGCATGGACAAGATGAACCACTGGGACCGCAACGCGCCTTTGCCCGAAACCCCGCAGGCGACGATCGGATGGGACGAAGCGAAAAACACGGTTCTCTCGGCCTATCACCGCTTTTCGCCGGACATGGCCGACATTGCGCGCACCTTCTTCGACCGCAAATGGATCGACGCGCCGGTTCGTCCGGGCAAGGCGCCCGGCGCCTTCGCACATCCGACGGTACCGTCGGCGCATCCTTATGTGCTGCTGAACTATATGGGCAAGCCGCGCGACGTCATGACCTTGGCGCACGAGCTGGGCCATGGCGTGCATCAGGTGCTGGCGGGCGGACAAGGCGCGCTGATGGCGTCGACGCCGCTGACGCTCGCCGAGACCGCCTCGGTGTTCGGCGAAATGCTGACCTTCCGATCGATGCTGGATGGCACCACCGACCGGCGCGAGCGCAAGGCCATGCTGGCACAGAAGGTCGAGGACATGATAAACACGGTCGTGCGCCAGATCGCGTTCTACGAGTTCGAGCGCAAGGTCCACACGGAACGCCGCAACGGCGAGCTTACCGCCGACCGACTGGGGCAATTCTGGCTGGAGGTCCAGAAAGACAGCCTCGGCGACGCGATCGTGCTGCGCGAGGGCTACGAGACGTTCTGGACCTACATCCCGCACTTCATCCATTCGCCTTTCTACGTTTACGCTTACGCCTTCGGCGACTGCCTGGTGAACTCGTTGTTCGCCGTCTACCAGAACGCCGAGAAGGGCTTTCAGGACAAGTATTTCGACATGCTGCGCGCCGGCGGCACGAAGCACCACTCGGAATTGCTGGCGCCATTCGGGCTGGACGCGTCGGACCCGGCATTCTGGGGCAAGGGCCTCTCGGTGATCTCCGGGTTGATCGACGAACTGGAAGGGTTGGATTGAGGGCACCTACCCTCGCCCTTTCCGCGCAGACGTTGCGCTCCTTCAAATGACGGCCATTCCCTTCGTCCTCTTCCGGGACGACCTCACCGGCAACGAAACGCTGTTCGCCGAACCCCGCGAAGTCATTTCTGCAGACACACCCGCCGCGTTCTTTGGTGCGCTCGAACATGCCGAAGCCGCGCGCCAATCGGGAAAGTGGCTGGCCGGCTATTTGGCCTATGAAGCCGGCTATCTGCTGGAACCAAAACTCCGCCCAATTCTGCCCAATGGACGCCGCGCGCCGCTCGTCTGCCTCGGCGTCTTCGACGGGCCGTCCGAAGCCGCGTCCACGCGAAACGGCGCGCAGCCGACCAATGGGCCGATCTTCGACGCGCGGGCGACGTGGTCGTTCGAGGAATACGAACGGCGCTTCAACCGCCTGCACAACCATCTGCGTGCCGGTGATTGCTACCAAGGCAATCTCACCTTCCCAATCCAGGCGCATTGGACGGGTCAACCGCTCGCCGCTTTCGACGCGCTAACTGCGCGCCAGCCAGTGAAATATGGCTCGCTGGTCAATCTCGGCGATCCGGTTATTCTCTCGCGCTCACCCGAGCTTTTTTTCGAGATCGATCGGAGGGGCTGGATCGAGACCCATCCCATGAAGGGCACCGCCCCGCGCGGCGCCAACAAGCTCGAAGACCAGCAACTCATGGAAGCGCTGCGCAACGATCCCAAAAATCAGGCGGAGAACCGCATGATCGTCGATCTGCTGCGCAACGACATTTCGCTGATCAGCGAGGTCGGCACGCTCGACGTGCCCGAACTTTTCCGCATCGAAACCTATCCGACGCTGCATCAGATGGTCAGCCGGGTGCGCGCCAAGCTGCTGCCTGACCTGTCGATTCGCGATATCTTCGCCGCGTTGTTTCCATGCGGTTCGATCACGGGTGCGCCAAAAATCAGAGCCATGGAAATCCTGCACGAACTGGAGGCCACGCCGCGCGACGCGTATTGCGGGGCCATCGGCTGGATTTCTCCAGCCGGACCGATGCGCTTTTCGGTAGCGATCCGCACCATTTCGCTCTTTCCCGATGGGGAGGCAATCTACAATGTCGGAGGCGGCGTGGTGTTCGATTCGACGGCTGAAGCGGAGTATCAGGAATGTCTTCTCAAGGCCCGCTTCGCGACGGGAACGGCCCCGACTTCGAACTGATCGAGACGCTTCGCTGGGAACCCGGCGTTGGCCTCGTACGATTGCAGCGGCATCTGACGCGGCTTTATCGCTCGGCGGCAGAGCTAGGCTTTGTCTGCGAGCCCGAAACCGTCGGTAAGGCGCTCGGAACAGTTGGCGCGAACTTCCCGCAGCGCGTACGGCTGCTGCTTGCCGTGGACGGCAAGGCGACAGTGACGACGCAGCCATTCGAGCCCTTGCAGGCAGACAAGGTCTGGACCCTGCGTATTGCTCAAATCCGCCTCGCCTCGGACAACATGCTGCTCCGTCACAAGACAACACAGCGCGACGCGTATCAAAAGGCGCGGTCCGAGTTTCCAGTGTCCGACGCTGACGAAGTGATCCTGCTGAACGAGCGCGGTGAGGTGTGCGAAGGCACGATCACCAGCCTGTTTGTCGATGCAGGGGACGGCGGACCGTTGTTGACGCCAGCGCTTTCCTGCGGCCTGCTTGCCGGTGTTTTGCGCTCCGAACTCCTCGAGCGAAGCAAAGCGCGCGAGGTGGTCTTGAGGCCCGCCGACCTTGCGAGCGCCAAGGCGCTCTTCCTGGGAAATTCGCTGAGGGCGCTCATCCCGGCACGGTTGCAGTGATTGCTTGGAAGCCGGATCAGAACCCTGTACCTGCGTAGATACCGCGTGCTAGGAATTTCGCATCGCCCGCACAAACCGCTTAGAATTTGCCTTCCCGCAGTCACAACGTACGATAAGACCTTTGATATCCTTGACTACTGCCGCCTTCCCCACCCACACGCCCTATGATGGCTCCTCAAAACTGTTCACCATCGGCCTGAAGCCGCTCGATCTTGCCGATTGGATCGAGGTTGACCACCACTACGAGGCGCATATCGCCGAAAAGCAGCGGCTCTACGAAACCATCCCGCAACTGGTGTTCGTCGATCAGGACGACACCCATGAGGCGCAGCGCGAAGTGCTCGGCCTGATCCAGGATCATTTCGCCGCCAACACGGACCGTTTGTTCACAGCGCCGGGGCAGGACGCGATCTACCGGGCCAACCTGGCCGATGCCAAAGCAGTTGGATCATCCGAAGCGCCGCTCCGCGCCGCGTCCCTGCTCGTCCAGGAAGACCTGATCCTGATGCGTCAGGACGAAACCGGATGGCGCCTCGCAGCCGGATCGCTGTGCTTCCCTTCCTCGTGGTCGCTGACGGAAAAATTCGGAAAGCGCATGCAGGACATCCACGATCCTGTTCCGGGCTTCGGGCCGGGGACGCGCTCGGCCGAGCTCATCAACCGTATGTTCGACAGGTTGGCGCAGCCGGTGGAGCGCTTCAACTGGTCGATCCAGGCAAACGGTGCGCTCTACCATCCACTATCGAATGTCGCGCGCATCGACCGCGCCACCAACCGCCCGTCGAAGTTTCCGGACATTGAGGCGGCGGCGCGCGCCTTCATCCGCGTCGAGCGCCAGACACTGCGCAAGCTTCCGGTTTCCCGCGATATCCTTTTCACTATCCGCATCCATCTCGACCCGCTCTCGCTGCTGTCCCGGCATCCCGACCGGGCCGCTCTCTGCGCCACCTTCGCGGGCCAGTTGACGGAACTCGAAGAGGCCCAGCTCGACTACAAGGGCCTTACTGCCGATCGCGACCGCCTCATCGCTGCGCTCCAAAGCCTTGCCAGCGCCACTTGAGAGCCTGGTCGGAAATTTGGTCAGCGTGAGGTGAAAATAGTGATATCGAGTGCCGGAACGCGGAGCGTACTTGTGGGTACGTGAGCGCCGTAGACGCGGAAATCGCCATCTGAAGCTCGGCAAAGCGAGTCCGGTCGGCGCTGACCACGATTCGCGGTATCCGTTTTAGTATGGCATTGGTGACCCGCCGCATTCCGGCGGCACCCATTATCAATGGAGGGACTGGCATAAAATGGCGAACGACAAATGGCCCGTTTACGGTGAGATTACCGGCCCGGTAGTGATGATCGGCTTTGGCTCGATCGGTCGTGGAACTCTTCCACTCATCGAACGCCATTTCAAATTCGACAAGGCGCGCATGACGGTCATCGACCCGCGCGACACCGATAGAAAGCTGCTCGATGAGCGCGATATCAAATTTATCCGGGAAGCCGTCACCAACAAGAATTACAAGAAACTGCTCACTCCGCTTCTGACACAGGGCGGCGGCCAGGGCGTTTGCGTCAACCTGTCGGTCGACACATCCTCGCTTGAGCTGATGAAGCTCTGCCGCGAGCTCGGCGTTCTCTATGTCGATACCGTGGTCGAGCCGTGGCTTGGCTTCTATTTCGACACCAAGGCCGGCAACGACGCGCGTACGAATTACGCTCTGCGCGAGACGGTTCGCGAGGAAATCCGCAAGAACCCGGGCGGCACGACCGCCGTCTCCTGCTGCGGAGCGAATCCGGGCCTGGTGTCGTGGTTCGTGAAGGAAGCACTGGTCAACCTCGCAAACGACCTCGGCCTGAAATTCAAGGAACCCGGCCCGGACGACCGCGAGGGCTGGGCGAAGCTGATGAAGAAGGCCGGCGTCAAGGGCGTTCACATCGCCGAGCGTGATACGCAACGCACCAAGAACCCGAAGCCGATGAATGTGTTCTGGAACACCTGGTCGGTGGAAGGTTTCATTTCGGAAGGTCTGCAGCCGGCCGAGCTTGGCTGGGGCACGCATGAGAAATGGATGCCGAAGAACGCCAAGAAGCACAAGAAAGGCTCCAAGGCGGCGATCTATCTCGAACAGCCGGGCGCCAACACGCGCATCCGCAGCTGGTGCCCGACGCCGGGCGCGCAATATGGCTTCCTCGTAACGCACAATGAGGCGATTTCCATCGCCGACTATTTCACGGTGCGCGACAAGCACGACGAGGTGACGTTCCGGCCAACCTGCCATTACGCCTATCATCCGTGCAACGACGCTATTCTTTCGCTGGACGAAATGTTTGGCGCGGCCGGCAAGGCTCAGCCGGTGCATCACGTTCTCGACGAGGACGAACTGGTCGACGGTTCGGATGAACTCGGCGTCCTGCTCTATGGCCACAAGAAGAACGCCTATTGGTTCGGCTCGCAACTGACACTGGAAGAGGCGCGCAAGCTGGCACCTTACCAGAACGCGACGGGCATGCAGGTCACGTCGGCAGTGCTTGCCGGCATGGTCTGGGCTCTTGAGAACCCGACGGCGGGTATCGTCGAGGCGGACGAGATGGATTATCGCCGCTGCCTCGAAGTGCAGAAGCCCTATCTCGGTCCGGTCAAAGGCTATTACACGGACTGGACGCCGCTTGCCGACCGTCCGGGACTGTTCCCGGAGGATATCGACACCAAGAACCCGTGGCAGTTCCGCAATATTCTGGTGCGATAGAGGCAACGCATCGCGCTGCTTGTCTGTAAAACCTTGCAATCGCCCGTAAATCGGGCGATTGCTTTACTGCGGACTTAGGAGAGGATTTGAAAATGACGATCGACACGCGCAAGCTGCTCAAGGCGGGTGGCATCGCAATTTTGGCGGCTTCGATCTCCGGCTGCATGAGCAGCGGCGGCTCTGGCGGCGGCTCCGGCGCCTCGGCCAGGTCCGGTATCGAGGGCGATTGGGATAGCGGCGACGGCATTGCCGTTTCCAGCTTTGCAGGCGGCGTCTTCACCACCAAGGCCAAAGATACCGGCAACAAACTCGCCGACGGTAGCTACCGGGTCAGTGGCGACCTGATCGAGATCACCGTGATCTCGCTGATCCGCAACACCACCAGCAGCGTCAATTGCAAGCAGGTCGACCAAAACCAGCTGAACTGCACGAGTTCGACCGGTAGCAACTTTGTCCTCACACGGCGCATGGCTGCGCCAGCCTGATCCGAGGGGGGGACATAGCAGGCAGTCGCGACAATGGCATTTCTGGCGGTCGCGCTGATCCTTGTGGTGCTGTTTCCTAAGGTCTGGGTTCGTTACACGATCAAGCGCCACAACAAGGCGCGCCCGGACCTGCAAGGAACGGGCGGTGAGTTGGCCCGTCATCTGCTCGATCGTTTTGGCCTCAGCGATGTGAAGGTTGAAACGACCGACCGCGGCGACCACTACGATCCTGAAAGCCGCGCCGTCCGCCTGCTGCCCGTTCATCATGACGGCCAGTCGCTGTCGGCGGTGGCAATCGCCGCGCACGAAGTCGGCCACGCCATCCAGCATGCGCACAGCGACCGCTGGCTTGAGCTGCGGCAGCGCCTGGTGAAGCTGGCGATGAAGACAGATGTCTTGGCGTCGGTTTTCTTCCTCGCCTCGCCCGTCCTCGGCGCGCTTGCCCGCACGCCGGTTGCGTTCTTCGCGGTTTTTGCGATCGGCATTGCGCTGCTGACGGTGCGCGTCATCGTCGATCTCGTGACGCTGCCGGTCGAGTTCGACGCGAGCTTCGCCAAGGCTTTGCCGATCCTGAAGGAGGGCCGCTACGTCGATGAAAGGGATATGCCGGCGATCAGGAGCGTGCTGCGCGCCGCCGCCCTCACCTACCTTGCCGGCGCGCTGATCGCGCTGGTCAATGTCGGCCGGTGGATCAGGATTCTTTTTTAGGAACAGCATGGCCGCCTTGCCCTCCCCTTTGTGGGGAGGGTCGCGCCGCAGGCGCGGGGTGGGTCGTAAGTAACTGAATATATTTCACCCCTCTCTCGTCTCGCCATCTCTCCCCAAAAAAAGGGGCGAGGAACCCAAGCTGGAACAGCGGCACCTCTCGACCGCTGTTTTGAAGGGGCGAAGCATCTCATAACCTGGGTTCCTCGCCCCTCTGGGGAGAGGTGCCGAGCGCGAGCTTCGAGGGGGCGAGGCAGAGGGGTGTCGAGCAACAGGCACCCACCACCGGGAATAGAATCTGGCAACTCTCTCCTCTAACCAATTGAAACGACACCCTTGTCAGCATCTTTGGCAGGAGATTTTATTCCCACCAGCACTTTCTCGCGTATTCTCCGCCATAGCAGCTTGCTTGTGGGAACGGGTGTACAACCGGCATCCAGGCAAGTGTGGCACCGGGCCGGCCACGCAACGGTTAGCGTGGTTTGGGGTGATCCCCCGCAGCCTAGACCCGGCCCTCGGATCAAGCTCGCGAGCCGTTAACTCGGCCGGGTTTGGTTTTGGGGAAGCATGCCGGCGGCGCATGGCGAAGCGTCACTAAACTATACCTTACAAGGCGCAATGCCATGCGCCGTCTCCCACAATCACCAGGGCCGAAAGGCAGCGTGGCAACGAACCGGTGCGTTCGGGCAATTTGGAGGTTCAGTGCAGCCGAATGCGAGGCCAATTTGAGAGCGACCAACACCCAGCATGCCATTCCTGCGCGCTGTATGATCGGCCAGGCTTCCGCCGCGTTTCTCGCCACGATCTCCCTGATTCCGCTTGCATCCGTGGGATGCCAATGGAAGATATCCGCGGCGATCGTTGCGAAACGGTCAAACCACCGCGCTACTGGCAATGCATGCTTCCAGGAGACCTACGATGAAAAAACTCGCCGCCCTCGCCGCATTGTCGGCGTCGACACTTGCCATGTCTGCAGGGGCATCGTTCGCCGACTACACATTGACCATCCTCCACATCAACGATTGGCACAGCCGTATCGAATCGAACAACAAATTCGAATCGACCTGCTCGGCTGAGGAAGAGGGCAAAGGCGAGTGCATTGGCGGCGCGGCCAGGCTGGTGACGATCATCAACCAGGAGCGCGACAAGCTGAAGGGCCAGAACGTGCTGCTGCTCAACGGCGGCGACAATTTCCAGGGCTCGCTGTTCTACACAACATACAAGGGTTCGGTTGAGGCCGAGTTCCTCAACCAGATGAAATTCGACGCCATGACCGTCGGCAATCACGAATTCGACGATGGTGAGGACGCTTTGGCGCCATTCCTCGACGTCATCAAGTTCCCGGTTCTCAGCGCCAATGTGAAGGCGAGCGCGGCGGCGAAGGTCGGTGATCGCATCAAGCCCTCGGTTGTGCTGGAAGTCGGCGGCCAGAAGATCGGCATCGTCGGCGCGGTCACCACCGACACGCCGGAAGTATCGTCGCCCGGGCCGAACATCCAGATCGAGGACGACGTCGCCGGCATCACCGCCGAGGTGAAAAGGCTGTCGTCGCAGGGCGTCGACAAGATCATCGCGCTCACCCATGTCGGTTATCCGCGCGATATGGAGATGATCGCCAAGATCCCGGGCGTCGACGTGGTTGTCGGCGGCCATTCGCACTCGCTGCTGTCCAACACCGACGACAAGGCCGCGGGCCCCTACCCGACCATGGTCGACAACCCGCTCGGCTACAAAGTGCCGGTGGTCCAGGCCGCATCCTATTCGAAATATCTCGGCGAGTTCCAAGTCGTCTTCAACGACATCGGAATCGTGAAATCGGCGAAGGGCGACCCGATCTATCTCGACAAGTCGGTGGTGGAAGACCCTGCTGTGCTCGCCCGCATCAAGGAGCTGGGTGCGCCGATCGAAGAGCTGAAGAACAAGGAAGTTTCGGAGGCTACCAAGCCGATCGACGGTTCCCGTGACAATTGTCGTGCGCGCGAATGCGAGATGGGTAATTTGGTTGCGGACGCCATCCTCGATCGTGTCAAGGGTCAGGGCGTCGAGATCGTCGTGCAGAACGGCGGCGGATTGCGCGCTTCGATCGACCAGGGTGTCGTCACCATGGGTGACGTACTGACCGTGCTGCCGTTCCAGAACACGCTGTCGACCTTCAAAATCAGCGGAGAAGACCTCGTTGCCTCGCTGGAAGGCGGCGTCAGCGAGATCGAGGAAGTGAAGGGCAAGTTCCCACAAGTGGCTGGCCTGAAATATTCGTTCGACAAGTCGGTGAAGCCCAACGAAGGCCGCGTCAAATCGGTCGAGGTCATGGAGGCCGGCGCCTGGAAGCCGATCGATGAAGCAAAGACCTACCTAGTGGCGACCAACAACTTTGTCCGCCAGGGTGGCGACGGCTACAACCTCTTCGCCTCGAACGCGACAGACGCTTACGACTACGGTCCGGGCCTCGAACAGGTTCTCGCCGACTACCTCACCAAGAACCGGCCTTACACTCCGAAGATCGACGGCCGTATCACCGAGATCGCGCAAGCTGCCGCGCCAGCGGAAGCTACCGCGCCTGAACTGCCGGCCGGCTCCGCCGACATCACCGCCACGCCGCCGACGGTTGAAGCCGCACCAGCCGCGGAGCCAGCCCAGCCCGCCGACGCGGCAAAGCCAGCAGAGGCCACCGCAGCTGATGTCAATGGTCCGCGGCAGCATGTCGTGGCGTCTGGAGACAACTATTGGGACATCGCCGAAAAGTTCTACAGCGATGGCGAGAAATGGAAGCTGATCGAGGAAGCCAACCATTACAAGCCGCGCCGCCTGCCCATCGGCGCGACGTTGACGATCCCGGCAGCGAACTGATCGATGTATGATCTGGCGAACGACCCGGCCTGCCGACAGGCCGGGTCGTTTCTCATGCAGCTAGACGCGTGATTGAAATTGAAATCATTCCGGTTACCTATCGGCTTTCCGGGAGACCCGTCGAATGACCTCAGCCCAGAAAGCGAGCAGCGCGAAAATCAGCGCCAGGATCGGCGTGATGCTCGTCAACCTTGGCACGCCGGACGGTACGTCCTTTGGCCCGATGTGGCGTTACTTGCGCGAGTTCCTGTCCGACCCACGCGTTGTCGAACTGCCGCGCATCGTCTGGTACCCGATCCTCTATTGTGCGGTGCTGACGACACGTCCGCAAAAATCGGGCGCCAACTACGCGAAAATCTGGAACCGCGAGAAGGATAAGTCGCCGCTTCGCACGATCACCCGCGCGCAAAGCGAAAGACTGGCGGACATCTTTGCCGGCGAACCAAAAGTCGTCGTCGACTGGGCGATGCGTTATGGAACGCCATCGATCAAGAGCGTGGTCGAAAGACTGAAGGCGCAGGGCTGCGACCGTATCCTCACCTTCCCGCTCTATCCGCAATATTCGGCGACAACCACGGCAACGGCCAATGACAAGCTGTTCAGCGCGCTGATGACGATGCGCGATGCGCCGGCGGTGCGCAGCGTGCCGCCCTACTATGACGAGCCGGTCTACATCGACGCGCTGGCGGTTTCGATCGAAAAGCATCTCGCAACGCTGTCGTTCGAGCCGGAAATCGTCATCACCTCCTACCATGGCATCCCCAAACCCTATTCGGACCAGGGCGATCCCTATCGGAGCCATTGCCTCGAAACGACGCGACTGCTGCGTGAACGCCTCGGCTGGAGCGAGCAAAAGCTAACGATCACGTTCCAGTCGCGCTTCGGCGCGCAGGAATGGCTGAAGCCCTACACCGACAAGACCGTCGAAAAGCTCGCGCGCTACGGCGTGAAATCGATAGCCGTGGTCAACCCCGGCTTTTCCGCCGACTGCATTGAGACTCTGGAGGAAATCGCAGGCGAGGCCGCGGAAATCTTCCGCCATGCCGGAGGCGAGAATTTCGCCCATATTCCCTGCCTGAATGATAGTGCGGAGGGTATGGCCGTCATCGAGGCCATGGTGCGGCGCGAACTGGCCGGCTGGCTGTAGGTCTCCAACCTGAACCGAGCTTCCACTTCTCTCGACGGGCCTTCCCCTCATCGGCAAGGTGCCTGGTCACCCGAGGGTGTTTGCTCGCAGATAGCGTCCGAGATCATAACCACGGCATTCGCCGGTAAGACGATGCAGACGCCGATCTTTTCGCCCTTCCGCGCTCGAAACCGAAGCGACTATTCCCACTCATACGATTGTATAATCGCGAAGGCGGCCTTAAGTGATTCGCGGCCAGTCGATTTGTCCAGGCAAAGATCAGATTGGACAACCGTGGGGGTACGAATGGAATTCTCGGCTTTCGATCTGGTCATTCCGGGACTTGTCATACTGGTCTTTCTTGTCCTGCTGATGGGCATCAAGACCGTCAGCCAGGGCTACAACTACACCGTCGAGCGCTTTGGCCGGTATACGAAGACGCTGACGCCAGGCCTCAATCTCATCCTGCCATTCATCGACCGCGTCGGTGCGAAGATGAACATGATGGAACAAGTGCTCGACGTCCCGACGCAGGAGGTCATTACCCGCGACAATGCGACAGTCGCGGTCGACGGCATCGCCTTTTACCAGATCCTCAACGCGGCGCAGGCTGCCTATCAGGTCTCGAACCTGCAGAACGCCATCCTCACTCTGACCATGACCAACATCCGCTCCGTCATGGGTTCGATGGACCTCGATCAGCTTCTGTCCAACCGTGACGACATCAACGAGCGCCTGCTGCGCATCGTCGATGAAGCCGCCCATGTCTGGGGCATCAAGGTCACCCGCGTCGAGATCAAGGACATCAACCCGCCGACCAACCTGGTAGACTCGATGGCCCGCCAGATGATGGCCGAGCGCAACAAGCGCGCCCAGATTCTCGAGGCGGAGGGGCTCAAGCAGGCACAGGTGCTGCAGGCGGAAGGTTTGAAGCAGGCACAGGTTCTGGAGGCCGAAGGCCGCAAGGAGGCTGCCTTCCGCGACGCCGAGGCGCGTGAACGCTCGGCTGAAGCCGAGGCAAGGGCGACGCAGGTCGTCTCGGAGGCGATCGCCAAGGGAGACGTACACGCCCTCAACTACTTCGTCGCTCAGAAATACACCGATGCGCTGGCGAAAATGGCCTCTGCCAACAACAGCAAGATCGTCATGATGCCGCTCGAAGCGTCGTCGCTGATCGGCTCGCTCGGCGGTATCGGCGCGCTCGCTCGGGAGGTTTTTGGCGAGAACAGCCCGAACAACCCACGGTCGCCGGGTCGTCCGCCAGCAACGCGACTTCCGGACCAGGGCTGAGAAACGGCAATGATCGCATGGCTGGTCAACGAACTCGGCCCCTGGAACTGGATGGTTCTGGGTATTGCCTTGCTCGCGATCGAAATCCTCGCGCCCGGTTTCTTCCTGCTGTGGATCGGCATTGCCGCGCTGATCGTCGGCACCGCCTCGCTGGCGCTGTGGAACGCGACTTTCTGGACCTGGGAGATACAGGTCGTCGTCTTCCTCGTCCTCTCGCTGGTCAGCGCCTATATCGGCCACAAGCTCATGGGCGGCAGGAAAACCGAGAGCGACCAGCCGCTTTTGAACCGGCGCAGCGAACAGATGATCGGCCGCACCGCGACCCTCTCCGAGCCGATAAGCAACGGCTATGGCCGCATCCGGCTGGGCGATACGTTGTGGCGTGTTTCCGGCCCCGACCTGCCGGCCGGAACGCAGGTGAAGGTGGTTTCGGTCAACGATCTCGAGTTGGTCGTCGTCGCGGTTTGACCCGCGCAGACAGCCCCTCCAAGCCCTGCTTTCAACCCTACGTTAACCATCCCGCAGCGCTGACGCCCGGTAAGCCGGGCGCCAGGCAGCTCAGGCGATTACTCGGCCGCCTCGGTCTCGACATCCGGCTCAAGCGTGGCGATCAGCCGCTCCAGCATGGACAATACGCCCTTGCGCATATTCGGATGCGCCAGCGCGAAAGCGATATTTGCCTCGACGAAGCCTTCCGGCGAACCGCAGTCGAATGTGTTGCCGCGATAGTGGTAGCCGTAGAATGACTGTAGCTTCTCCAGCTTCAGCATCGCGTCGGTAAGCTGGATCTCATTTCCGGCGCCGCGCTCCTGCGTCTGCAGGATCTGGAAGATCTCCGGCTGCAGGATGTAACGGCCGTTGATGAAAAGGTTCGACGGCGCAGTACCGGGCTTCGGCTTCTCGACCATCCCGGTAATGTGAAAACCGTGGTAAACATCCTCGCCCTTGCCGACGATGCCATATTTATGGGTTTCCGACGGATCGCATTCCTCGACGGCGATAATGCTGCCGCCACCGGTCTCGTTGTAGAGATCCACCATATCCTTCAGGCAGCCGCGGCCGGGCAGCGTGATCATGTCGGGCAGGAGCAGCGCGAAAGGCTCGTCGCCAACGAGTTCGCGAGCACACCAGACCGCGTGGCCGAGGCCGAGCGGCGCCTGTTGGCGGGTGAAGCTGGTCTGCCCCGGCTCCGGCTGAAACTCGCGCAAACGGGCGAGCTGATCGGATTTACCGCGTTGGTGCAAAGTATCGTTGAGCTCGAACTGAATATCGAAGTGATCCTCGATGACCGCCTTGTTGCGCCCTGTGACGAATATGAAATGCTCGATGCCTGCCTCGCGTGCCTCGTCAACCACATACTGGATGACAGGCCGGTCAACGACCGTGAGCATTTCCTTGGGAATCGACTTAGTGGCCGGCAGGAAGCGCGTCCCCAAGCCGGCAACCGGGAACACCGCTTTTCTCACTCGCTTCATTCAGTTCATACCCTCTTAAAAAGGCGCCCCGCCACAGGACCATTTTCATGCCGGAATTTAAGATTAGTTCGCATGAAAGCAACACAATAACGACAACGGCAATCTCTGACGTGAAATTTGGTTCCTGAGTCCTCTATGGTAAACTGATTGCTAACTCCCTCGGTGTTGAATGAGTGTTCCGATTATTGGACTGGAGGGTACTATGCTCGTTCGCACGACCGCAAAACGCATCGCAGGGGCGATTGCCGCGGCCGGCTTGTCGCTGTCGATACTCGCTTCGGCGGGCCCGGCCTACGCCGACGCAGGTTTTGAGCGCTGGATTGCAAGCTTCCGCGCGACCGCGACGCAAAGCGGCGTTTCCAAGGCAACTTATGACCGGGCGTTCCGCGGCATCAGTGAACCCGACCCCGAGGTGATAGAGAAGGCTCGCTATCAGCCTGAATTCACCGCGCCCGTCTGGGATTATTTCGACAACCGCGTGCATGAGCAATCGGTCTCCGTCGGCCGCGCCATGGCCAGGAAATACAAGCCGTGGCTGGACAGGATCGAGGCTCGCTTTGGCGTCGACCGCAATATCGTGCTCGCCATCTGGTCGATGGAATCAAACTACGGCGAAATCCTCAAGAACGACAAGGTGATGCGCAGCGTCGTGCGCTCGCTGGCGACCTTGGCCTACGCCGACAAGAGGCGGGCGAAGTTCGCGCGCACCCAGCTGATCGCTGCATTGAAAATCCTCCAGTCGGGCGATATCGACGAAAGCCACCTGACGGGCTCCTGGGCAGGCGCGATGGGCCACACCCAATTCATCCCGACCTCGTATCGGGCCTACGCCGTGGACTTCGACGGCAACGGCCAGCGCGATATCTGGAACTCGATTCCCGATGCGCTGGCCACCGCCGCCAACCTTCTCAAGAAAAATGGCTGGCAGGCCGGCAAGACCTGGGGCTATGAGGTCTCGCTGCCGGCGGGTGGAAAATTCCCAAAGGGCTCGATGTCCCTTTCGAAATGGGCGAACCTTGGTGTCACGCGGCCGAGCGGCAGGCCATTCCGCAACGGCGGCGACAAGGCGGAGCTGAAGCTGCCGGATGGACGCGGCGGCCCCGCGTTCCTGATGACCAAGAACTTCTTTGTCATCAAGCGCTACAACAATGCCGACAAGTATGCCCTGGCGGTCGGTCTGCTTGCCGATCAGATCGCGGGCAATGGCGATCTTGCGCGTGACTGGAACCGGCCGTTCACCAAGCTGAGCTTCGCGGAGAAGCAAGAACTGCAACAACGGCTTTCCGAGCATGGGTATTATGACGGCAAGGCGGACGGTAAGATCGGCGAGGGCTCGCGCTCGGCTATCAAGGCGTTTCAGCAGCAAGCCGGCATGGCCACGGACGGCCATCCGAGCATGGAAGTTTTGAAGACCTTACGCAGGAAATAGACTGGAGGAATCTATTGCAGGCACGACCGCGCCGGAGCTTATCCTGGTTCTGCCTGCCGCTCGCCCTTGCGATCGCGATTTCGGCGGTAGCCAGTGTTTGGGACGTGTCCGCGCCTGCCGCTTTTGCGCAGGAAAGGGTGCGCCCCTGGTGGCTCTTGCGCGACCTGTTCCTGCCGCGGCGGGCAAGACGCGAGGACCCGCCTCAAGCGCGATCCAGGGCGGTGAGGCCACGCTCGAAGGCGCCCCGCAAGTCCGTGGCCAAGCAGAAACCGGAGCCGGAAATCATTGTGGCGCCGAAGGACCCGAGCGCGAAGTCTGTATTGGTGGTCGGCGATTTCATCGGCAAAGGCCTTGCCGAAGGGCTCAACACGGTGTTTGCCGACAATCCCAAGGTTCGCATCGTGGATCGAACCAGCAATGCCTCCGGTTTCGTCCGGGAAGACCATTTCGACTGGCCAGGCCAGATCGGCGAACTCGTCATCGCTGAAAAGCCTGCAGCCATCATCGTGATGATGGGCGCCAACGACCGGCAGACAATGCGTATCGGCGAGGAGCGCGAGACGTTGCGTTCCGAACCGTGGCTGCGGGAATATTCGGCACGCGCCGCAAGCTTCGCCAGTGCTGCCGCCGACTCCGGCACACCCCTGCTCTGGGTCGGCGCAACGCCATTCCGCTCGCCGAAGACATCGGCCGATATGCTCGCCCTCAATGAAATCTACCGGAAGGTCTCCGCTGATGTCGGCGCCGAGTTCATCGATGTATGGGAAGGCTTTGTCGACGAGAACGGCACCTTCGTCATCACCGGCCCGGATGTAAACGGCCAGCCCGTCAAGCTTCGCTCGAGCGATGGCATCAACTTCACCACGGCCGGAAAGCGCAAGCTTGCCTTCTACACCGAAAAGCCCCTGAAACGCTTGCTAGGCGAAGCGCTCGGCGTCCCCGCACCTGCTTCGACAGGTATTCCCAGCGTTTCCGTTCCCGGCGTCGTCATTCCAACCGACCGGACTGCACCCATCGCCCTCAACGACCCTGCGCTCGACGGCGGCAGTGAATTGCTTGGCGCCGCGGCAGCACCGCCAACGGCCATAGGTCCAGCCGCTGCAACGCCCGCGAGCGAGGGATACAACGCAAAAGCCGGTTTCAGGGCGCGCCGACGACTTCTCCTGGCCGCGCAGGGATGAAGCAGCAACAGCAACACCGGCTGCGGCGGACGGCACGGCGACTGCCTCGACGGGTGGTAACGCGGGGAAGCCAGCGAACTGATCGCGCGAGGAGAAGTAAAGTCAGGGCGGCGCTACAGCGCCGCGCGTCCTTTCGGACGCGCAAAGGACGCTGTACCCCTTTGAAACTGCGCATCGTGCCTTCCGAAAATCAATTCCGATTTTCGGAGGGCACGATGCGCTAACGTCCAATGCTTGCGCTCGTTCACCGAGGCAAGACGCTCGCGCCCATTAATGCCTCATCAATTGCCCTGGCGGCTTGACGGCCTTCGCGGATCGCCCAGACGACCAGAGACTGGCCACGGCGCACATCGCCGGCGGCATAGAGCCTGTCGACGCTGGTGCGGTAGTCCTTGTCATTTGCCGCGACATTCGTCGAACGGCGGCTGTCCTTGGTCACCTTGAGCCGCGACCCCAGGTCTTTCAACACGCCGTCTTCGAACGGACCGGCAAAGCCGATTGCGATGAAGGCAAGGTCGGCGCGAATGACGAATTCCGTGCCGGCGATCGGCTGTCGCTTTTCGTCGACCTCGCAGCACTTCACGCCGGTGAGCTGGTCGTCTTCGCCGATAAACTCCAGCGTCGCCACCTGGAACTCGCGCTCCGCGCCTTCGGCTTGCGAAGAGGATGTTCGCATCTTAGTCGCCCAGTAGGGCCAGACGGCAAGCTTGTTTTCCCTTTCCGGCGGCTGTGGGCGTATGTCGAGCTGGGTCACCCGCACCGCGCCTTGCCGGAACGCCGTACCGACGCAGTCGGACGCGGTGTCGCCACCGCCGACGACCACCACATGTTGGCCACCCGCCACGATCGGCTGCGACTGCCAGGCTGTCGACCGTATGTCCTCGCCGCCGACGCGCTTGTTTTGCTGAACCAGATAAGGCATCGCATCATGCACACCTTCGAGGTCCGCACCCGGAATGCCGGCCGCGCGCGGTGTTTCCGAGCCACCACAGTAGAGCGCGGCGTCGTGGCTGGCGAGCAGGTCGTCGATGGTCACATCGACGCCGACATTGACACCGCATTGGAATGTAGCGCCCTCGCCCTGCATCTGTTCGACGCGGCGGTCGATGAAGTGCTTCTCCATCTTGAAGTCCGGAATGCCGAACCGCATCAGGCCGCCCGGCTTCAATTCGCGCTCATAGACATGAACGTCATGCCCGACCCGCGCCAGTTGCTGTGCCGCCGCCATGCCGGCGGGGCCGGAACCGATCACCGCGACCTTCTTTCCGGTCTTCTTCTCCGGCGGTTGCGGGCGCACCATGCCGAGTTCATAGGCCTTGTCCGCCAGCGCCTGCTCGACAGTCTTGATGGCGACCGGAATATCTTCCAGGTTCAGCGTGCATGCCTCCTCGCAGGGCGCGGGGCAGATGCGGCCGGTGAACTCCGGGAAATTGTTGGTTGAGTGCAGGTTGCGGATCGCCAACTCCCAGTCGCCCGAATAGACGAGGTCGTTCCAGTCGGGAATCTGGTTGTGGATCGGACAGCCGGTCGGGCCATGGCAGAACGGCACGCCGCAATCCATGCAGCGCGCTGCCTGTTTCTCGACTTCCTTATCCGACATCGGCAGCGTGAACTCACGGAAATGCCGAATGCGGTCGGAGGCCGGCTGGTACTTGTGCACCTGCCGGTCAATCTCGAGAAAGCCTGTTACCTTACCCATATCGGTCTCACCTAACCTCACACCGCTAGCGCCAAATCACTGGTCCCGATGCTCATGGAGCCTTGGCGCCATCGGCGATGTCATCACATCGCTTTCTGAAAGCCGACCCGGCACGCGATGTGCCACATCGTCGATTATTTTCTGTGCGGCGCGCTACTCCGCCGCCACGTTCATCCGCATGCGCTCCATCTCGACCAGCGCGCGGCGGTACTCGACCGGCATGACCTTCCGGAACTTCGGTCGGTAATTGGTCCAGTCGTCGAGGATCGCCTTGCCGCGCGTCGAGCCTGTGTAATGCACGTGGTTCGAGATGAGCTGATAGAGGCGCTCCTCGTCGTGGCTGGTCATGTCGCCCGACACGTCGACACGGCCCTTGTGGTCGATGTCGCCGCCGTGGTGATGCAGCTTTTCGAGCATGTCGTCCTCTTCAGGAACCGGCTCGAGCTCCACCATCGCCATGTTGCAGCGCATCGCGAAATCGCCTTCCTCGTCGAGCACATAGGCGACGCCGCCGGACATGCCGGCGGCAAAATTTCGGCCCGTCTTGCCGATCACGACGACGACGCCGCCGGTCATGTATTCGCAGCCATGGTCGCCGACACCTTCGACAACGGCCACGGCACCCGAGTTGCGCACCGCGAAACGCTCGCCGGCAACGCCACGGAAGTAGCACTCCCCCTCGATCGCCCCATAGAGCACGGTGTTGCCGATGATGATCGAATCCTCGGCAACGATGCGCGCATCATCCGGTGGGCGGATAACGATGCGGCCGCCGGACAGGCTCTTGCCGACATAGTCATTACCGTCGCCGACCAGCTCGATCGAAATGCCGCGCGTCAGGAAGGCACCGAAGGACTGGCCCGCCGTACCGGTGAGCTTGATCGAAATCGTGTCTTCCTTCAGCCCCTTGTGCTTGAAGCGCTTCGCCACCTCGCCCGAGAGCATGGCGCCCGCCGAACGGTCGACGTTGCGGATCGGCAGCTCGATCCTCACCGGAATCTTGGTTTCCAGCGCCGGCCGCGCCAGTTCGATCAGCTTGCGGTCGAGCACGTCGTCGATCGGATGCTTCTGCCGCTCTGTCCAGTGAATAGCTTCGGCAGGCGCATCCGGCTTGTAGAAGATGCGGCTGAAGTCGAGGCCCTTGGCCTTCCAGTGGTCGACCATCTCTTGCTTTTCGAGAAGATCCGATGCGCCGACGATCTGGTCCATATGGGAGAAGCCCATTTCCGACAGCAGCTCGCGCACCTCTTCCGCAACGTAGAAGAAGTAGTTGATGACATGCTCGGGCGTGCCCTTGAAGCGCTTGCGCAGAACCGGATCCTGGGTGGCGACGCCAACCGGACAGGTGTTGAGGTGACACTTGCGCATCATGATGCAGCCAGCCGCAATGAGCGGCGCTGTGGAGAAGCCGAACTCGTCGGCGCCAAGTAGCGCTCCGACGATGACATCGCGGCCGGTGCGCAGGCCGCCATCGACCTGCAGCGCCACCCGGCTGCGCAGCCCGTTCAGCACAAGCGTCTGATGCGTTTCGGCAAGCCCCATCTCCCAGGGCGAGCCGGCATGCTTAAGCGACGTCAGTGGCGACGCGCCCGTGCCGCCGTCATAACCGGAGATGGTGATGTGGTCGGCGCGCGCCTTGGCGACGCCAGCGGCGACCGTGCCGACACCGACTTCCGAGACGAGTTTGACCGACACATCCGCCGCCGGGTTGACGTTCTTCAGGTCGAAGATCAGCTGCGCCAGATCCTCGATTGAATAGATGTCGTGGTGCGGCGGCGGCGAAATCAGGCCCACGCCCGGCGTCGAATGCCGGGTCTTGGCGATCGTCGCATCCACCTTGTGGCCGGGCAGCTGACCGCCCTCGCCGGGCTTCGCGCCCTGCGCCACCTTGATCTGCATCATGTCAGAATTGATGAGATATTCCGCCGTCACGCCGAACCGACCCGATGCCACTTGCTTGATCGCCGAGCGTTCGGGGTTCGCGCCGCCGCCGGGCAGTGGCAGGTAACGGTCCGGCTCCTCGCCGCCCTCGCCGGTGTTCGACTTGCCGCCGATCCTGTTCATGGCGCGCGCCAGTGTGGTATGCGCCTCGCGGCTGATCGAACCGAACGACATGGCGCCGGTCGAGAACAGCTTGACGATGTCCGAAGCCGGCATCACCTCGTCGAGCGGCACCATGGCCCGGCCCGTGTCTTCGGCGGTCCTGATCCTGAACAGGCCGCGGATGGACTTGGCCACAGCGGCACTGCTGTCCATCTGCTGCGAGAACTCCTTGAAGGTCGACCAGGAGCCCTGGCGCACGGCGTGCTGCAATGAGGCCACCGCATCCGGCGACCACATATGCGCCTCGCCGCGCATGCGGAACAGATACTCGCCGCCGACCTCAAGCGCGTTGCAAAGCACCGGATCGTCGCTGAAGGCGTCTGTATGACGGCTGACCGTCTCGGCCGCGACTTCATCAAGCCCAACGCCCTCGATCATCGAGGCGGTACCGGTGAAATACTGCTCCACGAAATCGCTCTTCAGCCCAACAGCGTCGAAAATCTGGGCGCCGCAATAGGACTGATAGGTGGAGATGCCCATCTTGGACATGACCTTGAGAATGCCCTTGCCGATCGACTTGATGTAGCGGGAGACGATCTCGTGGGCATCGACCTCCTTCGGCATGTCGCCGCGCCGGTGCATGTCGAGCAGCGTGTCGAACGCGAGATATGGGTTGATCGCCTCTGCCCCATAGCCGGCGAGGCAGCAGAAATGATGCACTTCGCGCGGCTCGCCCAATTCCACGACAAGGCCGACCGACGTGCGCAAGCCCTTGCGGATCAGGTGATGATGCACGGCGGCCGTCGCCAGCAGCGACGGTATGGCGATGCGGTCCGGCCCGACCTGGCGGTCGGAGAGGATGATGATGTTGTAGCCGCCGGCCACTGCCGCTTCGGCGCGGTCGCAGAGGCGCTCGAGCGCGCCCTTCATGCCGGCAGCACCTTCCGCGGCGTTGTAGGTGACGTCGATGGTTTTGGTGTCGAAACGGTCTTCCGTGTGGCCGATCGACCGGATCTTTTCGAGATCGCCATTGGTCAGGATCGGCTGGCGTACTTCCAGTCGCTTCTTGCGCGAGGAGCCAACCAGATCGAAAATGTTCGGACGCGGACCGATGAAGGAGACGAGGCTCATCACCAGCTCCTCCCGGATCGGATCGATCGGCGGGTTGGTTACCTGCGCAAAGTTCTGCTTGAAATAGGTGTAGAGCAGCTTCGACTTGTCGGACATCGCCGAAATCGGCGTGTCGGTGCCCATCGAGCCGACTGCTTCCTGACCCGTCGTCGCCATCGGCGACATCAGCAGCTTGATGTCTTCCTGCGTGTAGCCAAACGCCTGCTGGCGATCGAGCAGCGTCACATCCTTGCGCAGGGCGCGCGGCTCGACCGGCTTCAGTTCCTCAAGGATCAGCTGGGTGTTGGTCAGCCACGTCTTGTAGGGATGCAGCGTCGCGATTTCGGACTTGATCTCTTCGTCCGAAATGATGCGGCCCTTCACCAGATCGATCAGCAGCATTTTGCCGGGCTGGAGCCGCCACTTCTTGATGATGTGCTTTTCCCCGACAGGCAGCACGCCGGCTTCCGAGGCGAGGATCACCCGGTCGTCATCGGTGACAATGTAGCGCGCCGGGCGCAACCCGTTGCGGTCGAGCGTCGCGCCGATCTGACGGCCATCGGTAAAAACCACTGCCGCCGGTCCGTCCCACGGCTCCATAAGCGCGGCGTGATACTCATAGAAAGCCTTGCGGTCGGCATCCATCGACTTGTTGCCGGCCCAGGCTTCAGGGATCAGCATCATCATGGCGTGCGCCAGGCTGTAGCCGCCCTGGAACAGGAACTCGAGCGCGTTATCGAAGCAGGCCGTGTCCGACTGCCCTTCGTAGGAGATCGGCCAAAGCTTCGAAATGTTATTGCCGAACAGTTCGGAATCGACCGACGCCTGCCGCGCCGCCATCCAGTTGTTGTTACCGCGCACCGTGTTGATCTCGCCGTTGTGGGCGACCATGCGATACGGATGCGCCAGCTTCCACGACGGGAAGGTGTTGGTCGAAAAGCGCTGATGGACGAGGATCAGCGCCGACTCGAACCGGGGATCGCTGAGGTCCTTATAATAGGCACCGACCTGATAGGCGAGGAACATGCCCTTATAGACGATGGTGCGCGACGACAGCGACACGCAATAGGCGCCGATGTCCCGGTTGCTGTTTTCCGCATAGATGCGGCCCGAAATCACCTTGCGCAGCAGATAGAGCCGCGCCTCGTATTCCTCGTCATTGTCGATTTCGGGCGTGCGGCCGACAAAGACCTGACGATGATACGGCTCGGCGGCGGCGATGTCCGGCGCCTTCGACAGCGATGCGTTGTCGACCGGGACATCGCGGAAGCCGATTAGCGGCAGGCCTTCCGACTGCGCCGCCTCGCGGATGATCTCTTCGACATGAGCGCGCTGCACGGCGTCCCGAGGCATGAACCAATGGCCGACGCCATATTGACCGAAGCGCGGCAACTCGATGCCCTGCTTGGCCAGTTCCTTGCGGAAGAAGCGGTCGGGAATTTGCACCAGAACGCCGGCGCCGTCGCCCATCAGAGGATCGGCACCAACCGCGCCGCGATGCGTCAGGTTCTCGAGCATGAACAGCCCGTCCTTGACGATCTGATGCGACTTCACGCCCTTCATCTGCGCGATAAAACCCACGCCGCACGCATCATGTTCGTTGCGCGGATGATAGAGGCCCTGGGCTTCCGGAACGCGTTTGACGGCGACGGCATTCGTCGGGGCGGCAACTTGCTCGCGCGTCGAAAATGGCATGTCCGTCATCGCTCGTCCTCCGTTCCGTCCCATCCTTTCACGATGCCGCGATAGCGGTATGAAAAAGAACGAACGCTCGTCTCGAAACTTATCGCTGGTAGCCGTCGCTGGATAGCATCCGTCAGCCGGACTTCCGTCAATCCGGCGAGCGGAGACTGGTCACAGAACGAGCCGGAACGGCGCTTTACCGGCGCTCGATCCGGCGGCTGCTGCGCGGATAAATAAGACAGCAGTGCTGTCCTAAATTTCTTATGACAGAAACTCCCGTCCCGCACAAGACGGATTCGAAAACAATTGACGGGAACCGCGACCGAATATGTCGCCGAGCGCCCGACCCGCGTAATTTTCGTTCGATAGCACATCAGGTATCTTACTTGGGCTGGCTCTTGAAACCTCGGGCAAAATCCAGTTCTGTCCTGCTCCCGCCAAGACAGCCTTACGGACCCTTTCAATGTTCTTCGCATCCGACAACTGGGCCGGCGCCCACCCCAAAATCGTCGAAAGCCTCGCACGCCATTCGGGTGGCTATGAGCCTGCCTATGGCAACGGCGTGCTCGACAGAAAAGTCGGGGAAAAGTTCAGCGAAATCTTCGAGCGCGAGGTTGATGTCTTCTTCGTTGGAACCGGCACCGCCGCAAACTCACTTGCACTCACCCTCTTCAGTCGTCCGGGAGGAGTTGGCTTCTATCATGAAGGCGCGCATGCGCTTGCGGACGAGTGCGGCGCGCCGGAGTATCTTAGCGGTGGGACGCGGCTTTGTCCGGTTGGCGGCGCTCTGGGCAGGATCGACCCGAAGCTGCTTGAGAAGGCCATCGCTCGTTATCCCGTTGGGTCGATCCATTCCGGGCGACCGGTTGCGGTATCGATCACGCAGCTGACCGAAGTGGGCACGGCCTATAGCCTTGAGAACATTAAGGCCATCTCTGCCATCTGCCACAGGGAAGGCCTACCTCTGCATATGGACGGCGCTCGCTTCGCCAATGCGCTGGACGCGCTTGGTGCGACTCCGGCGGAGATGACCTGGAAAGGCGGTGTTGACATCTTGTCCTTTGGGGGAACCAAGAACGGGTGCTGGTGCGCCGAGGCGATCGTTCTGTTCGATAAGACCAAAGCCACTGAGATGAAATTCATCCAAAAACGCGCCGCACAGCTCTTCTCCAAGTCACGTTTCGTCGCCGCACAGTTCGTTGCCTATTTGGAGGATGATTTGTGGCTTGCGACAGCGCGCAAATCCAACACCCTGGCCGCAAAGCTTGCTGGGCATATCCGCACTTCGGGGTCGAACAGGATACGTCTTGCGTGGGAGCCGCAGGCCAATGAAGTGTTCGCGATCGTTTCGGCGGCAGACCAAAAGCGCCTTAGGGACAAGGGCGCCGTCTTCTACACCGAGGCGACACCGCGCGAACTGCAGTCCGAACTCCAACAGGACGAGGCCATCTGCCGGTTTGTGACCAGTTTCGCGACGACAGACGAGCAGATAGATTTATTCGGAGAATTGCTGCGCTGAATCGCCAATCAAATATCGTCGCACCCCGCGAGCCAGCACCATTTCACGTTTGGACCTTGACTGCCGATCATATGCGGTTGACTAACCATAGAGGGCTCTCGCTCTGCCCTTGAGCCATCCGAATGCCGTCCACCGAACTGCTGATCGCCTTCGTCATCACAACCGGGGTGTTCGCCTATATCCCAGGTCCCGCGATGCTTTACGCCGCCGCCCAGACCCTAGCGCGGGGCCGCTGGTCGGGCCTGATGGCGACTTTGGGCATTCACCTCGGTTGCTACGTGCATGTCCTTGCGGCTGCGGCTGGACTTTCCGTCCTGTTCCATGCGGTGCCGGTGCTTTATCTCGGCGTCAAACTGGCCGGCGCGGCCTATCTGGTGTGGCTGGGCATCTCGATGTTCCGCGCCAAGACAGATGGCGGCACGAGCCATGACCGGCATCGAGCCGAAATCCGGCCAGCGGGCGTTTTTCGAGAGTATGACCGTTGAGGTTCTCAACCCGAAGACGGCGATCTTCTTCGTCGCCTTCCTGCCGCAATTCATCGACGCGTCGGCGGCGTTCCCGGTCTGGCTGCAGTTCGTCATTCTGGGAACGGTCGTCAACCTGATCTTCTCCTCGGCCGACATCGTCTGTGTGTTTCTGGCGGGCGCCTTGATCACGAGGCTGCGCCGGTCGAGCCGCTACCAGCGGCTCACCCAACGTGCCGGCGGTGCATTGCTGATAGGCCTCGGCACGCATCTCGCGCTGCAGAGAGGCTGATTCCTCCGTCGTAACAAAAACGGCGCCCTGAAGGCGCCGTTTCGGATCGGAAAGCAGGTGGGCTTAAGCCGCCTTGGCTTCGATCTGCTTTGCCTTGTCCTGGGCGCTCGCAATCTCGATCTTGCGCGGCTTCAGTTCCTCGGGAACGTTGCGCTTCAGGTCGATGTGCAGAAGGCCGTTCTTGAGATTGGCGCCTACGACCTCGACATGGTCGGCAAGCTGGAAGCGGCGCTCGAAGGAACGTCCGGCAATGCCGCGATAAATCACTTCGCTGCCTTCGCCATTGGTCTCTTCCTTGCGCTCGCCCTTTACGCTCAGCACGTTTCGGTGCGACTGGATCTCGATTTCGCTGTCGGAGAAGCCGGCAACTGCCATGGAGACGCGGTAGGCGTCCTCACCGGTCCGCTCGATGTTGTAGGGCGGATAGGTCTGGGCACTTTCAGGTTGGCCGAGCGAATCCAGCATGTTGAACAGTCGGTCAAAGCCGACAGTGGAACGATAGAGCGGGGAAAAATCAACGTGACGCATGGTCTGTTCTCCTGATTGAGCAACAATTTTGGCGTTTTGACCCGTGGCAAAACCCTAGCGGCTTTTCGCGTGGATCAGCGGTCCCTTGATTGGCGACCGCATCCAGAATGTGGGTGCCCCGAATTTTGATTTCAAGAAATTTTAGCCAAAAATTGCCTCTGCAAGACATAAACGCCAGATGAATGGCACCTTCTGCCAGCATTCAGGAACGGTGCGCTACAGTCCTGTTTCATAAAGAGAAAACGGTGCGCCTCGGCTCATCGTTACGGGGCCGAACCGGGTGCAACGTCCCCTTCCTCCCGGGTCGAAAAAAGGGCCGGAACCGCCCAGCATGCGGCTTCCGGCCCGCTCCTTTGCGCGGTCGCTGTAATTCCGGACGATTTCTTTGCAATTGCCCGCTATGCTTCCGGCGTCAACCGGACGAAAATCCACGCATCTCGCGGAGACGCTCAAGGGCAAGCTGCTTTCATGACGGAGTTGTTCTTCGATATTCCGGGCAATCCTCGCCCTGAAAACGCTACCGGCGGCTTCTTTTCGACGCAGGACGGTTATCGCCTGCGCTATGCCTGCTTCACCCCGAAAGTCCGGCCGCTGAAAGGAACTGTCATCGTCCTTGCCGGCCGCAGTGAATGCATCGAGAAATATTTCGAGACCATTCGCGATCTTTGCAAGCGCGGTCTGGCTGCGGCGATTCTCGATTGGCGCGGGCAAGGCGCCTCGGACCGTTTGATTCGCGATCCGATGCGGGGCCATGTGGTCAGCTTCGACGACTATGCCGCCGATCTGGAGCAGTTCTTTCGGGAGATCGTCCTGCCCGACTGCCGCGGTCCCTACTTTATTCTCGCCCATTCGACGGGCGCTCTCGTTGCCCTGCTTGCCGCCAAATCGCTCGCCAACAAGGTTCGTCGCATGGTTCTGGTGGCGCCGTTCCTTGGCGTGCATGGCCTGCCGATTTCGATGAAAACTGTCAGGCGGATTGCCAATATGCTCTATTGGATCGGCCTGCGCCGGTTTTACGCCGCAGGTAGCGGGCGCCGTCCAGCCGCTCCGCCTTTCGAGGGCAACAAACTGACAAACGATGAAGCGCGCTATCGCCGCAATATCCTGCTGCACGAGACCTATCCCCAGTTGGCGCTCGGCGGCCCGACCGTGTCATGGCTGCGGGCCGCCTGCATCGCGTCCGACCGGATTCAGGAGCCTGATTTCGTCGCCAGCTATCGTGTGCCAACGCTGCTGATCGCGGCGGGCGAGGAAGTCGTCGTCTCCAACCCGGCGATCGAAGCATATGCGCGACGTCTCAAGATGGGTTCGCTGATCACAATCGACGGCGCCAAGCACGAGCTTCTGCAGGAAGCCGATCTTTACCGCGAGCAACTGCTGGCAGCGTTCGATGCGTTCGTTCCAGGTTCAGGCGCCGACCTTGTGGAATCGACTGCTGCCGCCTGATCGATGGTCCGCAGGCTTATCCTGCGAGCACAGCCCGCGCGGCCTCGTGCAGTTCCGGCGTGGCGGCAGCGAGAATATCGCCCCCCTCCTCGGCTGGGCCGCCGTCGAACGTCGTCACAACGCCGCCGGCCTGCTCGATCAGCGGTATCAGCGCCGCTATGTCGTAGGACTGCAGTCCGGGATCGGCGACAACATCTACCTGCCCTGCCGCAATCATCGCAAAGGCGTAGCAATCGGTGCCATAGCGTGAGAGCTGCACTTTGGTCTCCAGCCTGTCGTACACGGCCCGCGCCTCGCCTTTGAATAAGGCCGGTGTCGTCGTGAACAGGATTGCATCGGACAGCGCGGTGGTCTTGCGGGTCTGCAGCGGCCGCGCGCCGCCCGGGCCTTCATACATGGCTTCCGAGCCGGTTGCGTAGAAGAACTCTCCGGTGAAGGGCTGCGACATGAATCCGGCCTGCGCCTCGCCGTCGACGGTCAGCCCGACCAGCGTGCCCCAGACCGGAATTCCGGAGATGAAGGCGCGTGTCCCGTCAATCGGATCGATGATCCATTGGTGCCGGCTGGAGGCGTTCTCCGCGCCATGCTCCTCGCCCAATATTCCATGATCCGGATATTCGGCGGCGATCAGGGCGCGAATTGCCCGTTCCGCTTCCTGATCCGCTTCCGTTACCGGATCGAATCCCGATGCAAGCTTGTTGCCGATGGCCCCCTGGCTGCGAAAGCGCGGCAGCGTTTCTGCCGCCGCGGCAGCCGCAAGACGGCGCAGGAAGTCAGCGGAAATGATCACATGACACCTTTGGGGAATCGTTCATCGTTGTTGCGGAAATATCACGCACGGCACGAATGGCGATACAATTATCATAAAGAATTAAGAATTGCGCCGGTCTCGCTTGACTTTTGTGCGATGCACAATATCCTCATATGTGAACAGGTTTTCCTGTTCATGCCCTTCTTGGGCGTTTCCTCCCTAGACTTCGACCGCGTTGTGCGAACAACGCGGTTTTTTTTGCCATTCGACGCGGGTGGTGTCTCCGGCTATTCGGCCGCGAGCGGCAACTCGGTAAAGGCGTCGTGCGGCAGGGACATCAAATCCGCGCAAAAGCGCGTTAGATCGTTGGCCAGCGCATCGAAACCAGCGGATTTCTGGAGCGTGCGCTCGTTCATGTAGAGTCCGCGATTGATCTCGATCTGCAACGCGTGCATGCCGCGCGCCGGGCGTCCGTAGTGCTCGGTAATGAACCCGCCAGCGTAAGGCTTGTTGTGCGCAACTGTGTAGCCCATGGCCGACAGCAGCGAGATCGCATGCTCGACAGCCGAGCCCGCTATCGAAGCGCCAAAACGATCTCCGATGATGAAGTCCGGCCGCAAGCCGCTCTCGCCGATGCGGATGCTCGCCGGCATGGAATGGCAATCCACCAGCACGACGAAACCAAACTGTGCATGCGTGCGCAGCATCATCCGTTTCACCGTTTCATGGAACGGTTTGTAGATCGCGTCGATCCGCGCCAGCGCCTCGGCAAGCGGTAGCCGCGCGGCATAGATATCGAGCCCCTCGCCCACCAGCTTCGGAATAGTACCCAGCCCGCCGGCGACACGCGCCGAGCGGATATTGGCGAATGACGGTACTGGCTCGATGAACATGCGGGGGTCGAGTTCCCACGGCTCGCGGTTCACATCGATATAGGCGCGCGGGAAGTTGGCCGCGATCAGCGGCGCGCCCAATGCAACCGCACCGGCAAAAAGCTCGTCGACAAAGCTGTCCTCCGACCGGCGGATAGCGGTCGCATCTAGCCTTGTCATCGATAGAAAGCGCGGAGGGTAAAAGCGACCGCTATGCGGCGAGCTAAACACGAAGGGAACACGCTGCTCGACTGCCGAGCGTATTTCGAATGGCGCAATTGCCGAGAAATCAGCGGCTGCGCTCATCTATGACTTTCCCGGACTTAGAGATTTCATAGCCACGAAAGTGCCATTTGCCGCACGGCATGTCCAGCATCGGAATGGCAGCAGCAATGGCGGCATTCACTTGATATTTACCGACCACCCTTCATATACCAGGGATGGTTAACGGGAGCCGAGCAGCGCCCCGCGATCGAATTAGGACGGGACAAGATGGTACGCATTCTTCTCGCGGAAGATGACAACGATATGCGCCGTTTCCTGGTGAAGGCACTGGAACGCGCTGGTTACGATGTCAGTGACTTCGACAACGGTGCGAGCGCCTATGAGCGTCTGCGCGAGGAACCTTTCTCGCTGCTCCTGACCGATATCGTCATGCCTGAGATGGACGGCATCGAGCTCGCGCGCCGCGCCACGGAAATCGACCCGGACCTCAAGGTCATGTTCATCACCGGATTCGCCGCCGTTGCGCTCAATCCTGATTCGAAGGCGCCGAAGGACGCGAAGATCCTGTCGAAGCCATTCCACCTGCGCGACCTCGTGAACGAGGTCGAGAAGATGCTGCAGGCCGCCTGAGTCGACTAACTTCCCAGATCGAACCAACCCGCGTGGGCCTCCAGTACGCATGCGCCAAGCGTTGCACGAACGGCCTTCCCCAACGCTTGGCCCTTCCGCTCCGCCACGCCGCGGCGCTCGCATCAGGATTACGCTGGAGCAGCCTTTGCTCTATTGACGCGCCGGATCAAAAGTGGTGTATGCGCCGCATTCAGATGGGCGTGTAGCTCAGCGGGAGAGCACTACGTTGACATCGTAGGGGTCACAGGTTCAATCCCTGTCACGCCCACCATCTGAAGCTCCTGAAAACAAAGACGAATCCGCTCCCAGACGCTTCCCTTGAAGACTGATCAATTCTTGCTGCTGTCACAACTCTGTCACAGTGGAGCAATCGACATGGCCTCAATTCGAAAGCGTGGCGACAAATGGCAGGTTCAAATCCGGCGCCTCGATGCCTCGGCCAATTTCCCGATCATTTTTACTCAAACAGGATGCAATCGAATGGGCAAGGCTCCAGGAGACAAGGGTCGATCGCGGCGAACTGCCGATCAATCGGAACGCCCTCAGGCAAATAACACTCGCGGAATTGGTCATCAGATACAGGGATGAGGTGGTCCCGACAAAGCGCGGAGCCGAAATCGAAACCTTGATTTTGAATTGCTTCCTGCGTGATCCGATCTGCCGCAAGACAATTTCGGCCTTGTCGAAAGCCGACTTTGCGAACTACAGGGATCGAAGACTGACGAGCATATCTGCGAAGTCGCTGTCGCGGCAGTTATCCCCCATCAGGAACATGTTCAACATTGCGCGTGATGAATGGGACTTACCTTTAGCGACAAATCCGCTGGCGGGACTATCGCTCGGTGCTTTTGACAGGAGACGCGAGCGCCGGCTGCTTCCTGGCGAAATTGACCGCATCAGAGGTGGCAGCCAAACAGACAAGAAACCTTCACATCCTGCCTATCGTGCTATTCGCGTTGGAGACAGGTATGCGAAGAGGCGAAATCCTCGCGATCAAATGGGATGACGTGAATTCTACCGAAACGCTGGTTGCTCATTCCTCATTCAAAGAATGGACATCCAAGACGCATCCCGTTGTCAAACCAAGCTATTGGATTCTGGAAGCAAGGGAGCAGACCGACGCAAGGTGTTCCCCATCGCCGCCAACGCACTGAGGTTATCATGGGGGCGGCTGATCAAACGTGCAGGGATTTCCGACTTGCATTTTCATGACTTGAGACAGGAGGCAATCAGCCGATTTTTCGAGCTAGGGCTTACCGTCCCCGAAGTAGCTGCAATCAGTGGCCACAGAGACCTCCGGATGCTCCTACGGTACGCGCACGCCGACTTTGCGAAACTTTCAGACAAGCTGTCTGGCTAAAGGCCATAAATCCTGCTCGTCTAAAAGGGCATGCCTGAAAAAATACAACCTAGGGTGTTACCAGGATTTTATTCGGTGGTATTCTGTTATATGGGTGGAAACATTTACTGTTTCTAGGTCTATGCAAAGCCAATATTTTAGCTAGAGAATCCTTACAATAGTTAAGGTAGACATAAAATTTTAAAGGAAAAAGAGAAATTTATATTAACTACGGAATACACATTAAATGAACAACAAAAGATTGTTTAGCTTATTGCTATACACACGCAGGTCACCTTAACAGCATCCGAAATCGCAATCTGCCACGGATGGGTACAAAATACCCAGCGGGGTCCAATCCGTCCTGACGAAGGTCTATGTCCAAGGAGGGCAGAAAGACACGACGTCTATCCTAAAGTTATTGCGGTTCTAAACCCAGATTGGCGCGTTATCCTATGCAGGGATGGCATCCAGTGGATTCTGCAACTCGTAAGCGGACGCCTGGACGGAAAGCCGAGATGGCAGGGCAGAGCTTTTGCAGAACGAAGGCGATGCTTCAGAGATGCATCCGGGACTTGGCCGGAGTGGTCGATCCAGCAGCGCTAGATGTGATCAACTCTCTACCTGAGAGGGTTGAGCAATGAGAGCTGTAGCCAATGCCGAACTGGAGGCTGCCGTCCCAGTCATCGAGGAAGCACGTTGCTTTCTCCAGGAGCTCGACGCTGGCGCGATTGCATTCACCTTCCAGACATTTGGGGAGGGAAATTACTCGGGAGACAGCCTCACCAGGATCATTCACGGGGGGTTTGACGACGATTGCCCGAATTGCTTGAGCTCAACCGGACAGGCGCGGGCATTTTTGTCACTATCAATGAAACCGACGGATCTGGACGAAAGGCCGAAAACATAATTCGCATCAGAGCAATCTGGCAGGACGACGACAAGGGGCGGAAAGGCGGATTTCCTGTCGCCCCATCGATGGAGGTGGAAACAAGTTCAGGGAGGTTTCATCGATATTGGCTGATAGATGCTTCGTGGGGCGAGGGTTTCCCCCAGTTTTCCGGCAATCATGAATCCAATGGTCCGTGACTTCGGCTCTGATCCGGCTGCTAAGGACATTTCGCGTGTCCTTAGAGTGCCGCGGTTTCTTCCACAACAAGGGGACACCGGAACTAGTCAGGCTCAGATCGGAAGCAAGGGCATCGATATTCAATAGCGGAAATTTTGAAGGCATTTCCACCGCTCGAGAAGACGGAAAAGCCCTAGCCTGATACTCGCCGCATCGGATGAAGAGATGCCGTTTGACGCGGAAAGAGTCGCTTCAGCTCTCAGCCATTTGGCACCCGAGGGCAGAGATGAATGGTTTCGGTATGGCGCGGCGATCTACGATGCTGTGGAGGAAGCCGAGAAGGTTTGACGTTTGGATGATGGTCACGGAGCACGACCGCCGGCAACTACCATGCCAAAGATCAACTTCGGTACTGGAACGTTGAGTTTCCGAAGCGGCCGGTCGAAACAAAGCCACCGTCGCATCAATTTTCCACGATGCCATGGAGGCGGGTTGGAGTTATCAAACCGTGCTCGATAGTTCGCTTCCACCACACTGAGAAACGATCCCTCGACAGGAACCCTAACCGAAAAGACAATGGAGAGCCTTAGGCGCTCATTCGAGGAGTACAATCATTACCCCTCTGAAGCCCAGTGGCACGGCATCAAAGACTTGGCGTCTCATATGGAAATGATGGCAATGGAACAGCGGCGAAGCTTTTCTACCTGTCGAGCCTTGATCCGGGAGTGGGCAAGTCACAAACGATCGCTCATTTTACAAAGGAGCTTCTGGCATCGAGCAGCACACAGAGACGTAGCCGTCATTATTTGCGTTGGAAGGGTGGGTGAAATCGAAGGACTTATTGAGTCGATTAAGCTCGATGAAAGCCAATTTGCTGTTCTCGTCGGTGATTCTAACAAACCGAGAAACGTACAACTCAATTCTCTCGGCGCGACGGATAAATCAACGGCCAGGGTACTGTTTACGACTCAGCAAATGCTTCAATCCCGCACCAAACGATATGGTAACTTCGCATCGATCAAAGAGCTCCACTACAAAGGCAGCGTCAGACAAGTCGAATCGGGACGAGGCCTGCCTTCCCCGCCCGGGCGATTGTTGTTCACGTAACCCAAATCCAGGCAATGCTGGATGCAGCAAGACGAAATCTCAGGCCCTATATGCGGTACTTAACACGTTGGTAGCGGATATAGGGGTGGAGAGATTGACGGCCTTATTGAAATTCCCAATCTCGAATTCAGCTGGCATTGATCTGAATTTGGCTCTTCAGATTTTCCACGAAGAGAAGCTTGCTGTTAGAACAGCTGTGAATGATCTATGGCTACTTTCTGGCAGGACGGTAGTCATTCGTAGGTCGGGCAATTCCAGCCTGTTTGTTGACTACGAGAATACCCTTCCGGCCGATCTGAAACCGATACTTATTTGCGATGCTTCGGGACGGGTGAGGCAAACATACCCTCATTGGTCGAAGGGCAGAGGCGACCTTGTTACGCTCCAGAGCGGTGACAAATTCTACACAAACCTAACATTGAACGTGTGGCAAACCTCTGGCAGCAAGTCCGGATGGAAGAACAACAGGAGCCGTACTTCTGGATGGAATTGTGAGCGCAATCAACGCTAAACCCGAGGAGCGGTTTCTGGTTGTGCATCATAAGCCTAAGGGGATCGGCAAGGATCTTCCGACTTTAGTACGCGAAAACGTAATTGACCCGAACCGCGTGGAGTTCGTCTATTGGCTCGGAGAGGATTATCGTGCAACGAACAGGTTCAAGGACATCGAAAACGTGATCCTGGCTGGTACATTGTTCTATGAGATCGCGACCTACGAAGCGCTGGGTCGGCTGTCGAGAGGCCTCAAATCACACGAGAAACTTGATCCTCGCATCGTCAGCAAATTGAAGAGGGAGAACATGCGGAGCAAATTCTACAGGCATTGTGTCGAGGATCGCACGAACCAGCGTCGGTTCGGAATGTCCTCAATGCGAAGCCTATATAATTGCCGAGTGAGAAGAGTGGCATCCCGTCTCTGCTGGCGAACGGATACATTTTTCCCGGTGCCAAGGTCGGAGACTGGATATCCGTCGAGAGAACCCTAACGGGCAAGGTCAAGGCTGCGGTCGAATATCTGGAAGGATCTTTTGATCAAGGCGTGGAGCGGGTATGGGCGAAGTCGGTCATGGAGGCGATAAGGATTACAGACCGTGCAAACTGGTTGAAGGACATTGTCAACCGAGAAGACTTCGAACTGGCTCTTTCACACTGTAAAATTCTTCTAAATAGGGTAAGAGGGAGAAATGGAAGTTACTTCACAATCGACTCGACACGGATGGCCATCTGGCTCGGGATGTCAGAACTCCCCTTGGTTCCTGCCCACCCTGGTGCATGTTCGTTAGGATTGCTAACCTTTCGCCCTTCTCGTAGTAGTTGACTAAATCGCCACACAGATGGCTGGCTGGCCTGTGACAATTGCGAATGGGAACCGACCCCTGGTTCCTGCACCCCCAATTTATCAGTTAATAGGCTTGAACTGCGGCGACCGGCGAAGGGTTGCCAAAACGGGTCGATCCCTATCGTTGTTTATTAAACGCTGACACTTAGGCATAGGGCGACGGTGCCACACTTCGAGCGATTGAGTCTGTAAACTAGGGTGTTCAAAAATCCCCTCTTTTGTGACCCAAAAACCTCTGGGGCGCGCCTTCAGCCACCGGACGCGTTGTCAGCTATTCAGCCTTGCCCCAGCGCCGCCATTCAGTTTGTCGTTGCCCGCGCCACTGTTCAGGGTGTCGGCCCCGGTGCCTCTAAGATCATTGTTGCCGCCATAGCTCCGAACTTCATACAGCTATGGTAGTAGATGACGTCGTTGCCTCTTGCAATAATTGGTAAAACGTCTGGTAGATATAGCGGCCGTAAACACAGCGTCGACCGCCATTCGAGCAATCGCAAGCGGCAGGATGCCACCCTGTAATGGTAGTAAGACTTAAGAGTGCCATCAACCACTGATTTTCCAGATATTCAAGATCCTATCCTTCAGCTTAAATGTAGTAATTTTTGTTGCGGTGATATTCTTCACTCGTGGCGTTCTAGCACGATAAAGCCATACCACATACTCCGCATTGGCATGTTCAGTTTGCGCGTCAGAAATCAGCTACAGTTTCCAACGGCACGCCAATATGTGTGGAACTGCTGGCGGGCTCAGATCGCCCCGATCGCTAACAGTGAAGAAATCCGCGTAGGTAAGCGACAAATTCGCACTAAGCGTGGCGAAGTGAATGCCCCCACCAGCCCCGCTCCCATTGGCGTCATAGTAGAGTTCGCCAGTGTCCTCTCGTAGATAATGCGGTCGCTGCTGTCGCCGGCAAGGCCGGTGGAATCGCGCGGAAGGCCCTGAAACGAGCGTACCCAATGCGGTCAGTGCCGTGAAGATGGCGTTCTCCAGCCGCATCGTGTCGGCAGCAACACCGTAGTCGGTGATCTTGTCGACATTGGTGGTCGAGCTCAGGGACGATTGAAGTCAACTCGGTCCGCCCGGCGCCGCCAACAGCGTATCGTTGCCGCTGTCGCCAATGAGGCGTCGTTGCCGTTGCCACCACTTATAGCGTTGGCGCCATTGTTGCCGTAGAGGGCGTCATTGAAGTTTGAACCGGTAAGGTTCTCAATCGACACGTAGGTGTCGCCCTTCGGCGTCGCCGGTATTGCTCGACGGAGAAGTCAGCTTCGCAACCACACCACCAGTCGCGGTGGCATACGTTGCGCGATCTGTTCCGCTTCCGCCATTGAGGACATCGGCTCCGCTTCCGCCAATGAGGACATCGTTGCCGCCGCCGCCGCTCAGCGTGTCGTTGCCGGCCGCGCCTTTAAGAATGTTGGCACCGTCATTGCCACGGATCACGTTGTTGAAACCGTTGCCGGTGCCATTGATGTTGCCGGACCCCAGCAACGTCAGGTTCTCGACCGAGCCGAGAACGCGTGCCGTGTTGGCAAGGTTGAAGCTGATCGATGAGCGGACAGTGTCGACCCCGTTCGAGCCGGGGTAGATCTCGTTGACGATGTCGGAAGCTTGTCGACGACGTAGACGTCGTTACCAGCGCCGCCTCGCATAGTGTCCGCGCCGACGCCGCCATTGAGGGTATCGTTGCCATCTCCCCCCCACAGAGAGTTTATGCCAGCGTCGCCTATGAGTGTATCGTTGCCCCCAAAACCGCTCAGTTCGTTGTTCTGCGCATTTCCACTGATGGTGTCGTTATAGCGAGTTCCCCGGACATTCTCGATGTTTTCAAGCGTGTCTTGATCGCCAAAGCCGTCAATCGCCTGACCCGTCGCAAGGTTGACGATAATGCCGAGATCGCCGTTGTGGACCGAATCGCGGTCGTAGCGAACCTCGTCGATCCCCGCTCCGCCGTTGATATTGTCTGAGCCACCCAGTCCCATAAAGGATTCGGCAATGCCCTTCCCGATCATCACGTCATCGTGCCGCGTGCCCCGGAATGCCTCCATCGTGTTGAAAGTCTCATTGTTGCCATACTGGTCGATTGCGTCTTGATTCACCGCATCTATGAAAACCCCCTGAGTACCCGGATCGGGATACGCTGATTCAAAGCTGAGTGTGTCACGGCCGTTGCCGCCGGAATATTCATCGGCACCGTCGCCGCCGTTGAAGGAATCATTGCCACCGTTGCCGGTCATCGTGTCGTTGCCGGTACTTCCCACTAGATCATCATGGCCTGACGAGCCGATGATTGTATCATCGCCGCTCATCAGCCACCGTCCGAGACCCGCTGGGCTATTGGTTTGTGCCTGAGAGTAAAACTCGTCAAAGTCCAGGCTTATGTCGGTCAAATCTTGTACGAGAATATTGCCTGTTCGGAAGACTTCGAGGGACGTGATCTTGCCACCGGTTATGTGACCTTGCGGGCCAAGGTTAAATGTCCCGCTCAGCTTTAGGATCAGACCATTTTTTAGCTGCAGGATTTGTTCGTCGGTCGTCTCCGAAACCACTTGGCGTCCGCTTAAAACGAGCAACTGCCCGAGGCTGGGATTGAAATCAAAGCCTAAAGGATAAGGTTTTCCAGAAAAGTAGTACGTGTTAATTGCCACGGATAGCCCCCCAAGTCTAAGTGCGCCGCGATACCCTCAGCGAAAGTCAGGAGGGCTGGACAGCCTAATTGTCCATCTAGTGGCAAAAGGAAATATTGGCATTTCGGCCTGGCAGTCAGGTTTTTTCCAAGAAGGAAGGAGATTTAGCTTTGAATGGGCCTTTGAACGGTCTGCAGATGCACCGACTAACAGCCCTGGCACACCCGCATTGGCGACGAAACAACCAAGCTTCAACATTTTGGCTGGGGCAGGCATTATATTCGCCTAGGCGTAACCCAATTTTATTCTGACTTCCGATAGGGCATCGCGTGCTTTTTCCACGAAGGTAGTAGGTGTTTGTGAAGATGAACCTATTGCTTAAGATGAATGAGCGCATTTAGCCGCCCCTATTTCTTAAGTTTGAGCAATATTGCGTGCTTTTCGAGTTCCGTGAATGTTTCAAGAATTCGCATAGCCTGCAGCACCCAATCCGCGACTATCTGCTGTTCGTCGTCGCGGATGTAATCGTCAATGAGGATGAGGCAGCAATCTCTAAACAAATTCGACCATTCTGGCAATAGGCCCCTTCGAGCCGGACCTGAAACGGCGGGGGGACCGTCGAGAAAATCACAAAATCAAAAGTGGTTCCCGACGCTGAGACCGCAGTAAGGTCGTAAAAGACGGATTGATCCGTATCAATGAGAGGCAGAACCGTCACATTCACTGATGAAGAAAGTCCGGCGAGTTGAAGGTATTGCAATGTTTTTTCGGCATATGTCGCATCGTGATCTATGGAATACACAACAGCACCTGCTGACGCGACATAGTTCCCGCTGACCAACGAGGTTGAACCGGATCCTAAGTCGAGGATAGCTATTGGTTTGTGGATCGACAGTAGCTTGGCCGGATAAACAAGAAAGTCGGGAGAGGCGGCCCATCCGCGCAGAGGTGGTAACAGCGTTTCACTGGAGAGCATGTTTCGAAGCTCGATATAGCTCGCGATCTGCTGGTAGCCCCGCTTCTCTGAATTTATGAGGTGGTGAGCAGGCGCGACACCAATGTAGCTACCCGCTCCGAACGTCATTCGAAACTGCATCTATTTTTTTGACGTGGTCAGGCAGGCGCGACACCAATGTAGCTACCCGCTCAACGTCATTCGAAACTGCATCTATTTTTTTGAGCGTGGTGAGGCAGGCGCGACACCAATGCAGCTACCCGCTCAACGTCATTCGAAACTGCATCTATTTTTTTGACGAGGTGAGGCAGGGGCGATACCAATGCAGCTACCCGCGCAACGTCATCTAACTTTGCAGATACGATATCGAGCCTTGCTGACACAGCGGCAAGCTCCGTCGAAATCGGTGCGAGTCCGGTCACCCTAAAGCACTGCGGGTCTTGGACTTTAGGTATTTCCACATGACCTTATTTCCTCAGGGTTAAGTGTTGCCTATGATGTGTCTGGCGTTCGGCTTCTGATAGCAGGCTCAACTAACTAGGCCGGCCGTCTAAAAAAGCTCGACGCAAAAATAGTAAAAATGTGGCTGCCATAAACCGCAGACCACGGCATCGGCTTGGCATAACCCGCGTGTTGAATTAATGAATTGTCCTCTTGCACTTCGGCGACTTCAGAAGCTTAACGGTGTGCAACTCCCTTAACAACCCTGTTGTTCAAATTCACTGGCCCGCGTTAGTTTTCATTATTGCGCCCGCAGTATACTTATAGTATTCCTTTCACCTAGCGTTGCAGCTAGCTCCGCAGTGGCTATCCCGCCTAGTGCTCCTTCAGGACACCAATGATCTGCTCTTCGCTGAAATCGGCGATTTTCATTTCCGTCTCCAATTGATGGCTGTCCACTCAAATAGGGACATGCCAGAACAAGGTCACTATTGCTACTGGAGACGGGTAGGGTACATCACAAGCGTGCCAACTTGCGATCCAGAGCGCAGGTGACGCTACTGATTAGACGGCGGCGTAGAGGCCCTCTAGATTACATTCAACTCTTTGGGATATACGACGCGCGGTCTGGACAGTTGATGGGATAGTGAGGTGTTTGATGGAGGCGATATCTGCAGATGATCTGAACGTCGCGGCAAGGGCACTGCGTTCTTTGGGGCGTATCGAATTGGGTGAAATTCTTCGTGCAGCATCGCAGTCGAATCCGGAAGCGAGCGTGCTGGAAGAGCTTCTGGCCATGCCGGATGGCTCCATGACTACCGGAGTGCCGAATATTAAATTCAACATCTCAAGGAAATTTATAAAAGTCCGGCGACGCGAAAATCAGCACATTGGCGGCACACGCAGCGACGTACAAAAGCCAAACGCGGGTCCCTCCCGCGGATTGCCGAAATCATGGACGAATTTACGATGCTGGCTTTGCGCCTGAATGTCTCTATCTGCCTCTGGATCCCAGCAGCCCCTGCCGGCAAATGAGAACTCAGGCCTGATATTGTTTTTGTCGAATCAGTTTGGCATGGAAATGACGGGGCTTGGACTAGGATGGTTAGTACGCCCTCCAAAACACTACGCGACATGTTAGGTTGGTGTAAAGCGCACGACATTCCTACGATTTAAGAGCAGGAAGACCCAGTCCATTTCCAACCTTCCTCGGTGTTGCAGCCTTATGTGATCTGGTCTTTTCCAGGCTGGATAACGATTGCATGCCTGCCTACAAAGACGCGTTAGGCCATGAGAGAGTCTACTATTTCGGTTTGCTGCGCAGTCACAAACTGCACAATCCGATAGCGACACTGGAGGTAAGTCAGTGCCTTCTCAATTTTGCTGGCTCATATTATTGGAAATCCGCAACGACAGGTGATTTCACAGCTATCATAGATGCAGTTAGCGCTTTTAAGCCCGTAGAAATCTACGACCGCAATTTTGGCAGGGATCACGCTCACTACAAGTTTCCCGAGGAGTATCAGTCCCTGATACTTGGAAAGTTGCCATTCCATCAAATTGACAAAGCCTACAAGGGCTATCGCTACGGTATCAACATGAACTCGGTTAAGCAGTCGCAGAGGGACGTTGTTGCGCTGACGTGTGTTCGAGTTATTCGGCCTGATACCGTCGTCGTAAGCAACTTTTCCCGCGGCGTCCGCACGATGTTCGGCGACCCGTGGTGTGCTCGGATAATAGAGAACACTTGGTAGCGAGGTTAGAGGCGCTTGCCGACAACGACCTGTACTATCGCAAATTTAGGTTGCTGGCCCTGCGTAAGATTTACGCGAGCATACTTATGAAGCGCGACTCTCTTATGTTCTGTCCAGGTTCGGGACCTCTTGGCAGGAACCGGTCGAAACTATCGGGTTGGTTGCGGTAGCCGAAGATGAGGCCTCGGCAGCGCGGCTGATCGCAACGTTTAACACTCAATCTCATAGGGATCGAAAGTTATTTCTATTGGTGCCTGGAGGCTTGTCTATTCAGACGACCCAGAAATATCAGTCCACGAAAGCGAGGAGTCACTGATTGCACAGGCACTAAGCGAAAAGGATAGCTTAACATTCTTTGGCCTTTTGCATTCCGGCGATCATTACGGTGACAAC
>CAWIWT010000023.1:0-156127 GCA_963839725.1 uncultured Alphaproteobacteria bacterium
CTCAAAGGGGGCGCCCTTCGCGCCCGTAAGGTCCTCGAGCCACAGAACCTTCAGCCCCTCGCTAGGGCGCGAGATGTGATGGCAGCGTGCCGGGCGGAACTTCAGTCCCATTCCAGCGAAGATGCCACGCTCGTAAACTTGTTCCTCGTTCTCGGGTGACGTCGCGCTGTTGAACTGCCCCTCAACCGTAGGGTCGACTATTTTGGTTACGGAGGACCACGCCTGTGCCGGCACATCGGGTCCGCGAAGAGGGCCATCCCCGAGACCAGGACGATCCCAATCGTCCGCGCATCCGCGTGCGGTGTCGTTATTTCGGCGAATGTCGGCGTCCCGACAAGCTTTGCTGGTCCGCCAGATGCGAGCGCAGCGCCTGCCACCTCCGCGAGTTCAGAGGCCGTAGTGCCTTCAAGGATCGACAGCAGGCGTTTATCCATGACTTCCCCCGGAGGGGCCGGTAGCGGAGGGCTTGAAACGCACGCAGTAGCGGAGCCCATCGCCTCGAAACGTCCAAAGTCGGAACGACGGGGGTCAGATTATGCGTGCAATTATTGCGGCGATTTGCGTTTCGCTGGCCGGGCCCCGGCCCGTCAATTCTCCCTAAACTTGGCGCCCTTCAACACGACTTCGCCCGTTGCCTTGACGGTGATCTTCCCGGACCCTTCGAGCGTGATGTCCTTGCCCTTAATGGCCACCGCCCCATCCTTCCTAGCGCTCACCTCCGCCGAGCCGACCTTTGCGTTCAGACTGTCTGCTGCCGACAGCCGCAAATCGTCCCAGCGCGACGATAGCGATGTCCTTCTTGGCGATGATATCGGCGTCAGTTCCCCGACGTCGAGCACGACCTTGCGGTACGCCGACACCGCGAAGTCGGTACCCGGCGTGATCGCGACCGCGCCTCCCGAAGCAACGCGCACTGCCTGTCCGGCCGTAACGCTGTACTCGGATTGCACCACGAATGCCGCGTTCGACGTGGTGACTTGGAGCCCCTGCGTACTCACCGACGTGGCGCCGCCGACGTCGATGGCGAAGCCCGCGCCGGCGGAGAGGGAAGCGCGGGCGCCTGCGGTGAAGTCGAGGTTCGCCCCCGTGGTCAGGGACGTGTTGTGGCCCGCCGTCAGGCCGAGGGTCGTGGTCGCCGTCACCTGTATGCGCCCGCCGGCGACGATCGCGAGGTTGCCGTGGCTCTGAATACTGATCCCTGTCGGAGTGACCTGCACGAGCGCTTCGAGCGCGGCCAATCGGCTTGTGAGACTTTGAACTTGCCGGTTGGTCCGCAAAACGGCCGCATCATCTTCCGCCATGGTCAATATCCTTGCCTGAGGTGCGGGAGAGTTTCCTCCATTGCCGCTCGGCTGTCGAGTGGCGCGCTGGGCAGACGGCGGAGCCACGACCAGCGCTACTGCAGGTGCCGGCGCAGCGGCAGAGCACGCGGCGCCGCTTCGGCGGCGAGCGGCCACCTGACTGGTGCGCGGGCATGCAGTGCCGGCGAGAGGACTGATCGAGGATGAGAAGGAGCACATTTCGCGGCCGAAAGCAGAGAAAATATTATGGAAGGGCCGAACCGCGTTTCTTGAGGCGCAGCATAAGAGCGGATTGGCAGAAGGCGACGGTCGAGTATCAGACCGAGGCGAAGGTAAGGGCCCTAAAGACGGGTTGCGGAGTTGCGAGGCAGAACGCGCCGCCGAGGCATGGAAGCCTGTGGATAAGCGGGTGTGCCAGTTGGAGGCTCTCTGCACCGGCCGCCAAGAAATCCTACGTAAATGATCCGGTCCGTCCGAAGTGGATGTAGGCCTGGGTCGCGTCAAACGAGGGTTAGCCTAGACGTTCGTCGCGCTCAGGCTCCGCCTTCATTCTCCCAAATGCTGATATCAACGGCATCGCGATTTTCGCGGTAGGGAAGGGCTGCGTCGCTGCGCCAGCGCATTGATCTGCTCTTTCCAGGATATGCAAATGAGCACCCGCACAAAGCACACGACCGTGAAATTCACGGCACCAGTCTCGTTGAGAGGCGTCGATGAGTTTCAGCCGCCGGGCGATTATGCAATCGACGAGGACGAGGAACTCATCGACGGGCTTTCCTGGCTCACCTACCGGCGGGTCGCGACATTCATTCACCTGCCTGCCATTTCCTCGACTGACTGTCTCAAAAGCCAGCTTGTGGCTATCGACCACTCCGAACTCGAGGCCGCTCTGCGACAGGATGAGGAACAGGCGCACCAACAGGAGATCCAGTAATAAACGTGCATCGCTTCCCATCGGACAGTCCGTTAAATTGAAAGGCACAATCGGCATGTCGTTCCAGACCGGGCACATGTTCGGGTCACCGGGAGAATGCCGCCACGGGATAATTCGCCTCAATACCGGATTTGTAATGAGGCGGAGTGGCACGAGCGCGTGGCCGGTTCGAGTCCGACGGCCCCGACCAATCGGAGCTTCGTCCAAGGGTTAGGACGCCACACTTGATAAACGTCCTCCCTTCCGTTCGAGCGGCGTTTTCGTATCAGGCAGCGTCCTTTGCCAATGGGCGCTTCTCGCAAAATTGATGGGGATCGATGCCTCGGCGCGCTACGGCAATGTCGATCTCAGCCTTGAGCAGCGTCGCAACCGGACGCTCGCAGCGTAACAAGCGATTTCGTGGAATGTTCCTCGCGCAAACCCATTGCTTCTTTTGGGGTCGCTGATGTTTAATGCCCGGTCGGGATCGCGCGCCTCAGGAGCGATCCTCGTAAAAGCCACCTTGCAACATTCGGATTACAGATGGACTGAGCCCGTCGCTAGCTTCCCGGCTTTTTTGTGGTCGGCCCCGCCGCGCGAAATTTCGGGCAGCGGGCAACCACCACTCGAGCCCGCATTTCATCCTACCAGCTGGTACCGCCAGATCGCACGATCAACGTCCACTCCAGCGAACACCATCGTCAACATCTCGTTCGCCAAGCCCGGTTGCTTCCTTCACTGAACAGCTTTGCGGATGCGGTGGGTCAGAGTTTGTTCAACGTCAAAGTAGCCCACCCACGCTTCGGGGCCTTGAGCCCGTGTGGCGGTGGCGAAGACATCAAAAACGGCGGCGTTTTCGAATGTCGGCAACTCGTCCCAAGTGACTGGAACGGCGCAGGAAGCTCCGGCGCGAGCTCAAGTCGACCAAGGGCAGATTGCTGTCGAGCCCTGCCCGTTGCGGAGGTAGTCGATGAACATCCGGCCCTTGCGCTTCAACTTGCTCATATTGGCGACGAAGCGCGACGGATCCGTGCGCGCAAGCAGCTCAGCGAAGTCTTGACAGAAGCTCTTGGCTTCTTCCCAGTTTGCCTTCGGGACAAGAGGTACGACCACATGAACTCCCTTACCACCGGAAAGCAGCGGCCACGACTTTAGACCAAGGGCTTGCAGAACACCGCGGATGTCGAGGGCAGCCTGCTTTACGTCACTGAATGCCAGTCCCTCGTCCGGATCGATGTCGAAGATCAAACGGTGCGGTGAATTCGGCTGTTGGCGAAGGCTGCCCCATATATGGAACTCGAGAACGTTCATTTGGACCCCGGCGATTAGTCCCGCCAAATCATCGACCCAAAGGATGCGGCTTTCTTTGCCGCTCACTTTCTCCAGCTGACCATCATGGATTGCCTTCGGCATGCCTGGCAGCTTGTGCTTTTGAAAAAACGTCTGCTGCAGATCGCCATCCGTGTCACGAACCAGCGAAAGTGGTCGATCCCGAATGTGGGGCAGCATCTTCTCTGCGACCGCAGCGTAGTAGCCCACTAGCGTGCTCTTGGTCACCTGGGTGCCAGGGTATAATAACTTGTCCGGATGCGTGAGGCGCACGCCGACCGCAGCCGCGATCTCCCTGCCAATTGCAAGATCGAGGGTGGCGGTCGCGGGCACGGCGGCCGCCCTCGGTTTTTCCATCACGACGTCGTTAGCTCGCTTGTCTTCGCGCATGCCCTGAAAGCTTGGATGCCGCAGGCTGCCGTCCGATGTCACCTCAGTAAAAGCGACCTCGGCAACGAGTTCAGGTTTCACCCACCGGGCGCGCCGCGCGATATCTCGGGGAACAGATGCGAAGGCCGGCTTTCCCAGGCGGCGCTTCTCAAGCTGTGTGAGAATGTTGTCGCGCATAGCCTGGGTGAACCCAGTGCCGACGCGGCCGCGATACACGAGCTTGCCGTCTTCGTACGTGCCAAGGATCAATGAGGCCATACCTCGGCCGCTGTCACTTGGCCGGTAGCCCCCAACTACAAATTCCTGTCTTTTGATGCATTTTATCTTGAGCCAGCTCGCAGTCCGGTCGCCAGCGTATCGACTGTCCGCGCGCTTGGCGATGACGCCCTCGTGCCCGCCGGTACACATGGTGTCGAAGACCTTTTGGCCGTGGTCGACGATATGGGAAGAGAACTGCAAGCTGTCGTCTGCGTCGCGCTCGCCAAGAAGGTCTTCAAGGTGCTTCTTGCGCTCCCGCAGCGGCAGGTCGGTCAAGTCCTGGCCATCCAATTCGAGCAGATCGAACGCGTAGAACTTCAGCGGCATGCCTGCCGCGATGCCGGTTTTGAGCATGGAGAAGTTGCTGCGGCCATGGCTGTCGATGGCGACAATCTCGCCGTCGATAAGCGCAGAGCCATTCGTCAAAGCCCGAAGCGGCGGAAGGATGACCTTGAATTGGCGGGTCCAGTCATGGCCGTTGCGGGTGTAAATCACGACATCGGAGCCAGAGATGGCGGCCTGGGCGCGATAGCCGTCGAACTTCATTTCGAAGAGCCAATCGCTCCCCACGGGTACGCTCTCTGTCAGCGTGCAAAGCTGGAAGGGGCGAAACTTTGGCAGCGGATATTTAGGGGTAGATTTTGAGTTCCTGCGCGCTTTGCGCCTTTTGGCGAGTGCGGCCTCTATCGCCGACATGCGGAACTCGAGAACATGCGCGGATCAATACTCCAACTCGCATTCGGTTCCAAATCCTCGCGGTCACACCAACACAACTCGCGGGCGCAGCCAGGACCGCGCGAAGGTCGCCGGCGGGCAGGATCACGAAGTGAAGTACGAAGCGGCAAGACAAGGGCGAGCAAGCAAGACGTCAAGTCGGCCGATCGGCGAGCTCGAATGCGCGTCAGCGAACCCGCTGTGGCGGTATCGGGGGAGAGCCGGGACCCCGGGGGGGGAGGGTCGAAGATCCAGGCGATTAGGCGGGCAGCGGCCCCCAACTCTGCGCTAAAATCCGCGAAAAATAGCTTCGGGGGTCAGCGCGGAAACTGCCCCATTTGGGGTGGTTTGACCCAGTCCTGTCCGCCGTGACCGCCGCTAACCGCGTCTAGTTGGCCGCCCACTGGCTGGCTGGGTCTTCGTCGCCGTAGCCACCGAGCAGCAGCGCCATTGGATCGTCGTCAAAGTTCGGCACGGGGATCAGCCGGGCTCGCGCGGCCGGCGTCAAGCCCAGCTCGGCGGCGACAGAGCGCAATTTCCTTTTGCGCGCGAAACAGGATCGACAGGTGCGGATTATGGACGGCGGCGCCGTTCGGGCCTCGCACCAATTTGTCGCTCTTCTGGATCGCAATGGCGGAGTCCTCGATCAACTGCCAGCTGATGCAGAAGCTTTCCAGGATTGCGCTATCGGCCCGGGTGACGACGCCATCCGGCAGCGCGGCGATCGCCAGCGCCCATTTCTTCCTGTGCTCGGCCGTCAGGTAGAGCGGGCATTCCGGCAAGCCCTTGCCTTTGACATCGTCCCGGATGCGGGCCTTGCCGACCTTTCTCCGATTGCCTTCGATTTTCTTGATCAGGCTCGGCTTGTGCCGGCGGCCCGAGTGTCCCGGTGTCCCTGACATGATGGCGGCTCCGTGGCTGGTCGCACCAATCATTAACCATATCCGCGCACCATAAAACTCTTCGGACGATCTTCGACTATCTCGGCCTCGACGCTGACATCTTCCTGCGGCGCCGTGCACGACGACCTGACGCCGAAGTTCACCTGCCAGCGCTGCGCCGATCGCGGAGAGCGCCGGCGTGATATCTTCATGACGGTGGTGCCGGACTATGGCCGGATCGCCGGCCGGCTGAACAACTGGAGCGAGCCGCCTCAAGTTGAAAAAGTCGTGCTTAGTGCCGCAGCTTCTCCTCGCCGCGCAGATGCGCTTCATACATCCGACCGTGGCGCACAGTTCTGCGCTCTGCCGGTTCCAAAGCGCTCTTTCGGCTCTTCAACCCCAGCTCATCCTCGAGTTGAGCGAGTTGCTTCGCAAATTTATCGACCTCGGCCATAAGCGCTTCGATATCTATCGACATGTCTTGAGACTTTGGCATGTCCCAAGGATGTATCGGCGACGAACCCGAAGCAAGCGAAAACCCCAAAGCGCGGCAATCGGTGGAGTCGACTAGATTATCAACGTCTCTAAAATGTTCCGTCCCGCTGCGCTTCGTTCAACCTTAGTGAGGGATTGGACGTGGGTTAGCGCAGCGGGGTGTGCGGGTAATCGAGGACGCCACACGCACGTCTAACAACGATCCTGATAAAATGTTCCCGCCGCGCCGTGGGCATGCATGAGGGGCTGGGGTCAGCGCGGCGGGTTTAGTGCGGGAATGGGAAAGCCGCACCGTGCATCAAACTACCGATTTCGTGAAATGTTCCCTCGGACTGAGCCCCGTCGCGCTGTGGCCGTTGGGGTGGGCTTGGGTTCAGCGCGACGGCAGCTGTGCGGACAACCAGGTGAAGAATCCGCACGAACAATATTATTCTACCTCAGCGCGCAATTCCGCGCATTTAATTAGTTAAATGATGAGCGTTCCATTGTTTCCCGTCGCGCCGATGAGCTAGGGGCTTGGCTTCAGCGCGACGGGGTGCGCCTCCCTAGTCACCGCACACGCTACCTGTATGACGGTGAAATGTGTCACGCATTTAAATTTGCTAAAACGGCAAGCGATGCCTGCCACGCACCAAGAACCGCCTGAGTGACCTTATGCGGGTTCGCGCCGCTCTATTTTAGGGCCGCGATGTAGAGCTGTTCACGGTCCGCAACGCCGCTCTTGAAGAGGTACAGAAGTTTCTCGGCCAGTTTGGCATTGTCTGAGGCGTGATGATCACCTGATGCCAATATATCGTCATAAACGCTTTTCAGGAACTTAAGGTCTTCGGGCCGGTAAATACCGTGCTTGTTCGCGAGACTGAAAATTGGCATTGGACGCTCCTATCCCTTCGGGCAGAGCGTTCTTCTCTCTCAGTCGCCGTTTCCCACGGATTATGACGATGAGGAACCATATCACGGGACGCCGATAGACTGCATCACGTATGCGGCATGACGCCATTCGGCCACATAATGATCGGAAGCAGATCTCCGCTACAGTTCTGGGCGTACCGGCGTTGCACGAAACGATTGAGGGAGGTTGCCATGAAATACGTTATCGGATGGATCAAGATGCGGCCGGGGAAATGCGACGAGTTCCTGGCTCTGTTGGGGCCCTTCACGGAAAAGACCCGACAGGAGGAAGGTAACGACTTCTTTGAGTACCATCCCAGTTCGACCGAACCCGACACCGTGATCATCGTTGAGCGGTTCCGCTCGGCCGAGGATCACGACCTCCACCATCAAACTCCGCATCAAATCGATATCTGGGGTCACCTCCAGCGGCTCGGCTCTGAAGCACGCTTCGAGAACATCTTCGCCGACCGCGTCGACATCGATGAGCTGAAATTCACCCAATAGGATGTTTCAGAGGGCGATATGCCAGTCGGTGGCTGCACCGCCACCGGATCAGATCCCGCTCATACGCCCTCCACGATGACCGAATTGTAATCAGGGGCAGAAGCGCCGCGCGTATCACGCAAGGCTAAATAACCCGCTGCTGCCTCGCGTGCCGCTTCGATGCTCTCAAACTCAATGACCACGATGCGGTTGTGGAATGTGCCTTCGATGGCTTCGATCTGGCTGCCACCCACCAACACCGTGCCACCAGTCTCATTCGTGACTTTTATTGCCGCGTTCTTGTATCTCTCATAACCATCCGGATCGGTGACGTTGATACTCGCCACTATGTATACCTTGGGCATGGGTAAATTCCTCGCTTCCAGTCACCCGCATTTGCCGAGCGCCACCACCACCGCGTAAACCTCATTGCGTTGGGGCTTAGCCTCCACTCTCGAGGCAAAGCGGTTGTACAATTCGTCAGCCAGTTCTGCTCGACGCGGATTGGCATCAAGAGCGGCCAATATCATGGGAGACGTGTAGGCCCGGGTCGTGCCAGACCAATCCATCCCCAGCTTCTTGGCGTCGCGGCTCTTCTGATAATCTTGCCAATGCGGATCAGGAACCTCAAAAATCTCCAGATGCTCTATCTCCAGCCCCGCGAATGTTCCGCTGACGAATGGAGCTCTGATGTCAGCTTCGGAGCGCTGCACGTAGGGACGAGTTATTCGAAGTTGCTCTTCATCGGACAATAAACCCTCGCGGCCCATTTCCAGCACTGCCGACCACAGCTCTCCATCGAGCCATTCCCAGCCCAATCGCTCCTCTGTTCTACCGGCCGAGACGCTCAGTAGCTTTCCACCGACCCTCAATTCGCTAGATCGCGCTTCGAGGAAGCGCCGCCAATCATCTGCCTGTTGGCGTGCAGTCGCAGCGTGGATATCGGGAGCGAGCTTAGGTCTGGCGCTATATGATCAGGTACATTTACGCAGTTGCTCAACCAATGCAGCGAAAAGGAGTTCCAACCAAGATGAACGCGGCCCGGCGAAACGACCGGCTGGAAATAGGAACGACCGACCGCAGAAGGAAAGATATCACCAGCGTGCATGTAACTGTCGGGATCGTCTTCAAGCCCGAGAAAGAGTGATGCAAAGTCGTTAGACGGCAAGTCAGTGTGAATAACCTCAACATGCCTATCCCGACTAGTTCGGGAACGAAGCGTATCGATGGCGATGCGCATTGGGAGCATGGAATTGCGACCCTGCGACGAGGCGTAGTCAACAATTGTCAGGGGCTCATCACCGATCCGAACGGTTCCTGCCAACTTCTGCCAGAGAGGTATCACCTCGCTGATGCCTGCAGCCTGTACGGCAGAATTCTGATTGTAAAACCCGTCGCCTTCCATATGCGCAACAGTAGTACTGCCAGAACTCGTTTCCATAAGTTCAGCCCCCTCAAAGGAAACCTAAATACGCTTCTTTTGGCGAACCTGCTACGGCGGCAGCAACAGACTCACGGTGATCATCACTCGGCTATAATGCCTTCCGGCAGCCGCTTCGAACCACGGACGGTGACGCCGACAACGCAGAAGCGGTTGTGATGCCGGTTGCCGCAGCCAAGGCAGCGCAGGCGGTCGTGGACGTTGCCCAGCCACATGTTCGCGCCCAGCGCGCTATCGCAAAGCGGCTTACAGAGCCTCTGTGGCCGCAGCAGAAGCACGCCCCGCCGAGGATGTATTGCGGCGGGATGTCATCGAAGCAGGAGCGAAGTACGCCTTGCCGGGCGCAACGACCTCGGGCCGAGCACCTGAACCTGATTGCCAAGCGCGGCAAACGCTAGGTGGTGCGCACGAGACTTGCCGCCTGCCTAAAGACGTGTGCAAGCTCCGTCGATCAAGTGAAGAAGGCCAAAGGCAATGATCGGGCGAGAAGTACATGAGGAAAGTCACTGTCTGGGGTAGGGAGGTCGAGGTCGACATCTCCCACAGGTCCATGTCCGTCTGGATAGCGAGCGGCACCGTTCACGACCAGCACATTGAGGTGAAGGCAGCGAGCCTAGGTGCCGCAGTCATCCGCTGGAAGGACGCAGCAGACATACAAGACCGGCTGAGCGTGGCGAGCACCCTACGTTAGCCAACCGTTAGCCGGAAGGCTCTGTCCCGAACTCGGCTCGCGCGTCGGAAGCGCGACGAACCGGTTGACGCAAGGTCAACAACTCACGCATAGTCCTAACTGCTCTCTGTAGATCGTAGCGCCTGTAACCAGCGCCCCGATCAGAATGGCGTAAGCGGAATAACGAAGAAGCCAGAGCATGCCTTACAACTCGCATGAAGATCAGGTGTTCCAGACAAGCCCGTGGGGTTCATCGCAGCGGCCGATCACTATCTAGCAGTTCGTCGTTGGACACATACTCGTCGTTAAATCCTTCCCATCCGCTCTCTTCGTATGCTCGCCGGCGCGAAGCGATATCCACCGACAGGTTCTGAGCTAAGATGTCTCGGACATTGTCACGCTCAATCTCGTCCACTCTGGCAGACACCAATGTCCCGCCGCGTTTTACCCCTTCGGCGTACACATGGGCATCGGTTTCGTCTATTCCTGCACTTACCATTGAACCGATCAGACCGCCCGCCACCCCACCAACAGCGGCTCCGGCAAGGGAGGTTGCGAGCCAGCCGACACCTACGACAGGACCCACGCCGATAGTTGCGACGCCTACGAGTCCGGCAAGCAAACCTCCTGCTCCACCCACCGCTGCGCCAACCGCGGCACCGGTCGATTCTCCGTCGTCGTCCGCTTTGCTATTGCTGGGCGAGATCAGACTAATGTTGTCGCGTGATATGCCCGCTTCTTCCAATGCGTCGATAGCAATTCGCGCCTGACCACGCTTATCGAAAAGTCCGCTGACCGTTATCATTTTTGCACTCCAGAATTTTATCCGCTTCGCCCAATCGCTCCCCCAAGGTTAGCCTTCCGCTTTGAAATTCTCGGCCTCGTCTTTAATCTTCGCCCAATCGTTTCCATGCTTTCGAAGCAAAGCTTTAGCCTGATTGGGCGACAGGTCGGTGGTTTCGGCGAGGTGCTGCACCTCCAGCTGTTCACCCTTTGCTACCCGGCTGAGATTGCCTTTGTCGGTGAGCGCTTTGCTGTTGGAACTATCTTTTTCGACGGGCAATCCTTTGCGCTTTATCCTTCGGCGGGCCACCAAAACACCGGCTTCAGACAAGCGCTCGGCACCTCCTTTAATCTCGTCCCCAGCATCGATTGCGGCCTTAGCCTGGCGCCAGTGCTCATCATGTTGGCCATTTGGCCGCCCGGCCGATTCCCAGATCTGGTACGCCTTTTGCCGAATGCGTTCTTGTCTGTAGTCTGTCAAGGTAGCCTCCAAAACGGTGGACTGCTCGATGCAACTGCCCTGCGGACAGGTGGTTCCGGATGATTGAAAATATCCCTTACAAAGTTCGGGCAGCATCTCGGCTCATCCAGCGTTCAGCCGGTCGCCAGCATACTGCGATGCCCAAGGGCTAGCCTGAAGCCATGGCTCAAGCCGATGGATCCACAATTCGTAATCCGGTCGCAGTGAGCTGGGCGCAGTTTCCAACGACACAACCCGCATACCAGGCTAGGGAGGCCCGTGGAGCGATGTGCCGGGTTCTAGGGCCCGGGGGGGCCGGACGGACCCTCGAGCGCGCGTTCAGCCGCCCACGGGTCGGTCTCAGGCGTTGTCTCTTCCAAGTGCCGGCGCTGCTCTGCCCCATGCCATCGATGGGGTACAGCGTAAACGCGTTAGGCTTGTGTGCTGAACCGGAACCGTCCGCCCTCTCTGCGCATTTCGGTGGATCGTGAAAAAGCCCACGTTCAATAATGTTCCGAGCGGGTCACCGGCAGGCTGGACAATCAAGCTCGGGGATTCCCCCGTTATTGGCACAGCGATCCACAGCGGCTCCGACATCGGGCGTGCCTGTAAATCGCTCATGTGCCTCCCCGACCCCGACCGGCAGCGGGAGGAGGATCCGTTCACCGAACACCTCATCGCTGATTTCCCAACCCAGATCATCGTGCATCGATCGCGCTTTCAAGTCGATCTGAACCGCGCGCGCGAGGCTGCGGTCTATCGGTCGCCGGACCATTCCTGGGGCTTGACCGTATGGCGAGAGCCACCGGCCGAGGAGATTGTGGACGAGTCTCTCGCCTTTCACGACGCGTTCTACGGCGAGCTCAAGCGCATCCTCGCCGATGTCGAGAAGCGTTGTGGCAGGTTCGTCCTCGTCGACGTCCACAGCTATAACCACCGGCGCGAAGGGCCGAAGACAGTGCCTGCGTCGCAAGATGTCGCGCCTGACATTAATATCGGCACATTCTCGATGGACCGCGCGCGCTGGGCGCCGGTCGTCGACGCTTTTATGGAGACACTACGTGGCCAGCGTCTCAGCGGCGAGCCGATCGACGTACGCGAGAATGTGTCTTTCCAGGGCAAGGGCGAACAGACCCGTTTCGTCCATTCCAATTTCCCCGAGACCGGATGTGCCATCGCGGTCGAGTTCAAGAAGATTTTCATGGACGAATGGAGCGGCGACCCCGACTGGGCGGCAATCGAAAGGCTTCGTGTCATCCTGTCGTCCACGGTGCCCGTTCTTGAGGCCGTGTTGCGGGGCATGACATGAAGCCGAAAGCCGTTGAGGCTGCGTCTCCGCTGGCGATAATCGAAGCGGACCTAGGCTCGCTTTTGCGGGATGGCAAGCCAATCCGCCGCGAGTTCGGCGACGGCAATCGTTTGCACATCGATCGTCCACTACCCTTTCTTTGCGTACATGTCGGTTCGCATCAGGATGCGGCGTTCCAAGTTGTGTCCGCCAACGCGTCCTATCTGATCGCGGCCGATATTGGCTTCGCCGGCGAGGTTGCGCGTCTGGTGGCGCGAAAAATGCGCGACCGGTGCGGCGCATTCCTCGTGCTCGACATCGGCGAGTTGGCCGAGGACCGATTTCTGACGGAGGATGTTCCGTTCCTGCCACCTTTCGAGATTGCACTATCTAGCGGCGACACGGCGGCTGAGAAGGCAGCGCTCAGGCGCTTTGCCGCCGCCGCGTCCGGACGCGAAGCAAAATACCGCACGCCCCGCGTGGACGAATCTAATCCCGGGACAGCCGAAGCGCGCCTGTTGGATGGTCTCGGTGATGTGGCGGGCCTTACGGTGCGCTTCGCGCCGATCTACCGAGTGCCGGGCACCGAGCGCGTCTACCCGGAATTGCGCGAACTTGTTGCCGCCAACATGGTGGATTCTGCCCTCCAGGCCATCAGTGCATTTCTGAAGGCATCAAAGCTTGAACAGCCGGCAACCCATCGTTCGCTTGGGCGGCGAGCCTATATCGACGCAGTCGTGCGCGCCGACCGGGCAATCGACAGCGTTGCGTCGACATTCGATTTTCTGCTTGCCGTCACGCCGATCAACGCCGAACCAGCGTGGCGGGAATTCCAGGCAGGCGGCTTCGAGCATGTGCCCGCGTTGCTCTACAGGCCCCTCGAGTTCGAGGTCGCTGTGCAGAAGCGGAAGCTCTATTCAGTCTCACTCGAATATCTGGAAGATCCGCTCCTGACCAAACTGCTCTCCCAAAAACAGCAGGAACTCGATCTCCAACTGTCGATGCTCGCGGCACGCGAAACGCCCAGCTTCCTCGACCTCGGACGAGCACTCTATGGCAGCGTCGAGCCGAGCCTGGCGGCGAGGGCACGCACCATTCTTGAAAAGACGCCTAGCGTAGTTGTGTCGGCGGTCAGGCAGAAGTGGCTGGGCGCTGACGCTGTCGCAACCGCCGCGCGAGACATGATCGCCGGATACAGGGCCGCCTACCCCAGTTTCGATGCTTCCGTGGAGATCCGCGGCGACCTGCCGGCCGGCCTCCTTGTCTCCCGAAACCTGCTGCTGGTTTCGCGCGATACCCACCTTCCACCGGAGCGTCTGACTGCGCTGCTCAGTCACGAGATAGGTGTTCATCTGCTGACCTATTTCAACGGCGATGCACAGGGGCTCGCTATGTTCCGCAACGGGCTCGCCGGCTACGAGGGTATGCAGGAGGGACTGGCCGTGCTGGCGGAATATCTTGTCGGCGGCATGACCGCAGCGCGCTTGAGGCTGATCGCAGCCAGGGTTATCGCGTGCCAGGCGATGCTCGACGCCGCAACCTTTGAGGAAGCCTTCCGCATTCTCCAAAGGGATTTCGGTCTCGATGACCGCGGCGCCTTCAACGTCGTTCTGCGTGCCTTTCGAGGCGGTGGCCTTGCAAAAGACGCCATCTATCTGCGCGGTCTGGGGCAGATCCTCGATCATCTGAAGAACGGCGGCAGTCTCACTCCCTTCTGGATGGGCAAGATCTCCGCCGCGCATTTCGGCGCGATCCAGGAACTCAACGCGCGCGGCCTACTGCGAGCGCCACGCCTTGAACCAGCGTTTCTCTCTTCCGACGCGGCACGTCCGCGCCTCAAGAAAGCGATGGCGGGAATAGATCCGATCGATATGGTTGAAACTTGAGCGGAGCCCTCCTCAATGCGTATTGCGTTCTTTGTAAATTCCATTGAGACCGAGACGTCTGGCTACACGACGACAACGTTGGCTCTGGCTGCAGTCCAGCGCGGCCATTCTGTTGTTTATGTTGAACCTGGTGACTTCATACTGCGTCCGGACGACAGTCTGGTTGTCAGCGTCGCGATTGTGCCGGACGGCGCCTACAAGACCTCCGATTCCCTGTATGCTGCCTTGAAGGATTCCGCAAAGCAGAAAAAGATCTCCGCGATAAGCGATATCGACATTTTGTTTTTGCGTAACGACCCGTCGCTCGACGCCACCGCTCGACCATGGGCTGCAAACGCAGGCGTTATGTTCGGGCGGCTTGCAGCAGAACGAGGCGTCCTTGTCGTCAACGATCCGGAGGCTCTAGGGCAGGCACAGAGTAAGCTCTACCTTCAGACTTTTCCCGAGACGGTTAGGCCGGCGACCCTGATATCGCGCAGTATCACAGAGATCCGCGGGTTCATCGACGAACATTCGAAGGGCTGCATCGTCAAGCCGCTCCAAGGGTCGGGTGGCAAGAACGTCTTCCATATTGCGACGCCTACTGATTCCAACCTCAACCAGATTTTCGAGGCGGCCAGTGGTGACGGATATCTCATCGCGCAGGTCTTCATTCCGGAGGCTAAGGCCGGTGACGTGCGCCTTTTCCTGATGAATGGCCTGCCGCTGGCGCGCGATGGCAATTACGCAGCCTTTCGCCGCGTGCCAGCCAAGGGCGACGTCCGGTCCAACATCCATGCCGCCGGAACCGCTCGCAAGGTCAAAGTAACGGGCACGATGTTGGGCATTGCCGACGTAGTCCGTCCCAAGTTGATCAGCGACGGCATGTTTCTAGTTGGGCTCGACATCGTTGGCGACAAACTTCTGGAAATAAACGTCTTCACGCCAGGCGGGCTGGCACGGCTCGCCGTCATGTATACGACGGATTTTGCCATAAGCGTCATTGTTGCGTTGGAGGAGAAGCTGACGCTGCGACAAGCCTATGGAAAGACCATGCCGAATTCGCGGCTGGCGACGCTCTGACGAACAAGCAGCCGTGTTTAAGGAGGCGATGACGCGCGCCTGTCGCTCTCTTTTGTGTGAAGAGGGAACCCTCCACCAGTTGCCGATGTTTGATGCGTATGCGGAATGCCGGCCACGATCACTACTACGAACCGAACAATCCAAGGTTTTATCGCGTGCTCGGTGTCATACTCGCTGTCTTGGCATTGACCGCATTCGCAATGCTTGTCTTGTCACTGTGAGCTGAGGAGCAAGTTATTGCCATGCGCCTTATGCTTTTTCGCCACGCCAAGTCGAAACGTCCTTCCGGCGTCGCCGACCACGACCGGCCCCTGTCCCGGGGTGGACGACGTACCAGCAAGCAAATGGGCAGGTACATGGCAAAAAAGGGAATGGTACCCGACCAGGCGATAGCGTCGACCGCGAGCCGCACTCAAGAGACCTGGTATCTTGCACGACTAGGCTTCGAACCAGACATCATCTGTCGTTCGGAGAGCGGGGCGTACGCCGCCTCCGCTGAAACGCTCTTGAAGATCATCCGCGAGACCTCAGACAAAGTCAGAAATCTGGTCGTGGTGGGGCACAATCCAGGACTTTGGGACTTGGCGCTGAGCTTGATCGGCAATGCAAAGGCAGGCGAACTTTCCCGTCTCAAACGAAAGCTGCCGACCGCAGGGCTTGTGGTTATCGACCTCAAGGTTGTGAGCTGGAAGGACGTGAAATCGCATACTGGCAAACTGAAGCGGTTCGATACGCCCAATTCGATCAGACCTTGAGTAACAGCAGAATTAGTACGCACACTAACTGGAGCGGCTTTGCACGCGGAATCAAGTTCAGCAATAGGACGAATGGCATTGCCGCCGTCGGCCATTGTATGGCTGGTAGGTATTCTCTCCGGCCCGCGGGAATAGCCCCAACGCTCATGAGGATTTCCGGAGCCATAGTAGCGGCCAGGGTAATAGTCGCCATGGTAGCCCGGACAATAACCCGGATAGATGGCCACCGTTTGCCGAAAAGGGTGCCGAAATGCTCTCGACGAAGAACCTTGCGGATAAGCTTAGTTGGCCGAAGCAACAGGCGCGACCAGCGGCGTGATGCGGCGTATGGCGACGCGACGGTTCTCGCGTTCCGGCGCCTGGGTGCGCACCTTCAGATATTCAAAAATGGCTGCACAGGTTTGGCTCGCGGCTTCTCGCCGATAATAGCAAAAATTTTCTTGAGACGAATGAGGGTGCTCCATTGTCTCGCCACGGTGTCTCTCGAACACCGCCTCCAGGAGCTTCGCTATGGTTGCCTGGTTCTCAGGGTTCAGTCGTGATCGGCACTACGCTGCCACAATGGCCACAAGAGTGTTGTATTCCCAGTGCCGGCAAATATTTTGATGCAGCGTTAGTTATTTTTAGGGGCATCCGGAACGTAAACCGGGTTTCTTCTTGGCTCGATGCGGCGATCAATTCGCCTCCATGGGCTTTGGCAATTTGGCTGGCGATATAGAGACCAAGCCCCAGACCTTGCTGGCTCGGGCGAATATTCGCGCGGAAAAATGGCTTGAACAGGCTTTCGATCACCTGCGCCTCAATCGGCTCACCTGAATTCGACACCGCGAATTGGAAATGACCGTCTTCGATACCTGCACTGATATGGATAGGGCTATTTGGATCTCCGTGCGTAATGGCGTTTGCAACCAGGTTCGAAGCGAGTTGCGCGAGACGGACGGGATCATAGGAGAGGCGGCCGACCTCACCAATCTCGGTCGTGAGATCTCGGTCTGGATGCGCATATCGCAGTTCGTCAACCACATTTTCAAGCACGCATCGGATATCGTCGTTCTCTGCGGTCTCCTCTGCCACACTGTCGATGACGATTTCTGTTCGGCAATCGCGCACTTCGTTGCAGAGCGTGGTTTCGACCTTTAGCTCGCCCCCTGCGGGCAAGCCAAAATGGACGTTGTCCAGCACCTCGCAGGCAATCCACCGATCTTCCGTAACCCTTGCAACGGCGGCAAACCCCATGCCGGTTGCCTCGCAAACCACCTTCAGGATGGTTGGAATGGCCGGAATTGCCAGGACGGCATCCACATCTGCCTGAACCATCTCCGCCCCGCTTAGGCGTTGGGTCAGCGCGGCGGGTTAGTGGGGGATGATAGAACGCCGCACGGTTAGGTTGCAGCGTTGCCAAGCAGCTCTACCAGATCGGATCGCGGTCCGTGGAAGTGGGAACGCCACGCCTGCGGCAGGTTGCGACTGATCGTGATCCCTCGCTGCTCGCGCGGGGGGATCAACCTGTGGCGCTGCGAAGCCTCGTGATCGCCAAACCGGTTAACATCTTCGATCGGAACAACCGTAGGAAGATTGCTATCAAGGCGTTTCTCGAGCGAAGCGATCTTACTGGCTACCTCGTCTGGTGACGCTCCGGCCAGTTTTTCCTTGTAGGCGGCGAGTTGCTCCTTAAGCGTGGCGATACGCTCGTTGAACATAAAGCGTCCTGCGGCCCACCCCGCGACTAATAGCACCAAGGCGAGGGACAGAAATTGCCACGGCGCTTTGGATATCAGCGGCCACAAAGCTTCCGTTTGCTCGACAGCTGACACCAGGTTGGCCCTCGCTATTCATGTCGCATCCATGTCGCATGGATTCGCCGAGTGTAAACGGAAACCCTTGGAAACCAAGGGAACTCAGTTGCAACATGAATGCGACATTGATCGGCCTGTGGAAAACCAACCCTGTCTCTAACTCACGGATATCATTGGAAGAAAAATGGTACAGTTGGCTGGGATCGAACCAGCGACCTCCGGATCCACAATCCGGCGCTCTAACCAGCTGAGCTACAACTGCACACGCGCCATGGGCGCCCGGTCGCGCTCGACACACTGTAATATGCGGCGGCGCTTGCGGGGGAGTGCATAAGAGGAAACGCGCGCCATTTCAAGGCAAAAGAAAAGGCCGGCGGGAGGAGGTGCCGGCCTTTTCCTATGTCTCGCCAGCGGGAGGAGGATGCTGGCGGCATGTCCCGCGGAACAGAGGGAGGAGGAACTATTCCGCGGGCAACTGTAATCGCCGGAAATTAGGCGACCTTGAGTTCCTTGACGGCCTTCTCGAAGACGTCCTTGAGCGGCTGGGACACTTCCTCGGCAGCCTTGCTGCCAGCAGCCTGAAGGTCCTTGGCCTGGGCAATGGTGGTCTCGACGCTCTTGCGAACGAAAGCGGTCTGCAGTTCGATGAACTCGGAAACCGACTTCACACCAACCAGCGCCTCGAGATGAGCGAAGTTCGCCTCGGCATTGGTGCGCAGCGCGGCGATCGTCTTCAGCGACAGGTCGGTGCCGGCGGTCTTGGCGGTCTCGAAGGTCAATTCCATGGCCTTCTGGGTGGTCTCGGCGCCCGACTTCAGCTTCGAGTAAACTTCCTTCGACTGCTCAACGCCCTTCTCCGCGAAGGAGCGGAGCTGGTCAGTAGCCTTCGATGCATCAAAAGTCGGGAATTCTACGTTCTCGGGGAACTCATTCTTGGTAGCGGTCTTGGACATTTTTCCATCCTTTAATCGACGGGCTTAAGGCACCGTCTTGCTCGTGTATGGTGGGTATATAGCGCATCCTCTGTTGCATTGCAATATTTTTGTTGCACTGCACCATTTGGCGGTGCGATTAACCAAAGACCCAGGAAATTCATTGAGTTTCGCCGCTTGTCATAGACGCGGGCGCTCCCAACTTTTATTAACGAAGCGTTAACTGTGGGGACTCCGCAAAGCGCAAGGTTTAGACAAAAGCATGCCATCGGCCGACTACTCATTCCTTGATGTCGCTGTCCTCGATGCCGTGCGCGGGCGTCTCGCGGCTGGCGACGCCATTGTCATCCTGTCTATCGATCTGAGCGAGATCATCTGGGCGAACGGGCCTGGCTCGGCGCTGTTCGGCCATACGGATATCGAAGCGATCGTCGGCGCGGAAAGCGGCCTGCCCTTCGCGGCTCGGCGCCAGATCATGTCGGCGCGCGGCTATCCGCGCATCGGCCGCAACCGCGCCATCATGGTGCGGCTGGCGCAAGGTTTTGGCAGCACATCCTTCCTGGCGAGCGAGATTTCGCTGCCCGATGGCGAGGATGCGCTGATGCTGGTCGTGCCGGCGGAGGATTTGGGTGCGCCTGAGGCCGAGGTTGCGGCGCGCGCCATCAGCGGGTTTTCGACGCCCGGACATATGGCCGCCCTGCTCGACCGGAATGGAGCCATCGAAGCGGCATCGCAGGATTTTGGCGCCCTCGGCATTGCACCGCAGGTGCTTTCCGAACTCGTTGCCGAGGTATCCGTCGAGCCTGATCGCGTGGTGAAGAGAATCATCGAAGCCGGCACCTCGCGGCTTCCGGCGGGCATCGCGCGGTTGCGTGATAACCCGGCGCGGCACCTGCTGGTGGTGATCGACGAGAACCGGCCTGCCGATGAAGGGCCCATTGCCCCGGCGCACGTGGATGAGCTGATTTCAAGCGGAGCGTCGCAAGTTGCTCAAGACAATTCGCGTGACGACCCGTCGGCTTCCGAGCCCACGGCTCAGTTGACGGACCAAGAGCCGGCGCATCACGAATGGCCGTTCATGGACGATCTGCCGTCCGCGCCTCCGCTGAATGCTCCGGTGTCGTACGAGACCGGCGGCCCGACATTCGCGGACGCACCGGGAGAATCACCCGCAGCCGCCGAAGATGATGTCGCGGCGAGCAGCGAAGCCGCCGCGCAGGCCAACGACCAACCGGAAGCTTTGCCGGAAGTTGAAGCCGACGCGGCTGACCGGACCATCATTGAGAACCGTGGCGCCCCGACCCTGGCGGACGCGCATTTGGCTGAGACCTTCGAAACTGGAAGTCGGGCACAGGAAGAGACTGGGGCACCGAAAGAAGATACCTTCGAAACCGCCGACGAAGTGTCGAGCGAGCCGCTTGCCAGTGAGTCCGGCGCATCAATGGTCGCAAACGATGCCGCCGGCATAGACCGCAACGCGGCGCCGATCCGCTTTGTGTGGAAGACCGATGCCACCGGGCGCTTCAGCGAGATCTCGCCGGAATTCATCCAGTCGGTCGGCGTTTCGGTCGGCGACGTGCTCGGACGGCCATTCGCGCAAGTGTCCGAGCTTCTGATGCTCGACCCTTCGCAGGAGATCGCCGGCCTCTTGGAACGCCGCGACACCTGGTCGGGGCGGTCCGTGTTCTGGCCGATGGCAGGAACCGACCGCAAGGTGCCGGTAGATCTTGCCGCGCTACCCATCTATTCGCGCGACCGTAGTTTCGAGGGTTTTCGAGGGTTCGGCGTGGCGCGCCTGGCCGACACGGTTATCGACCCGGCCATTGCGGATCTGTCGCTGAGCCGGAAGCCCGTTGTGGAGTTGCAACCCGACGCACCAGCTACCGCTATGGAGGAAAACGCGCATCCGGCTGCCGGTGAGGTTGAAGCGGCCGCTGCAGATCCGTTCCAGGGCGAAGTCCCTGCATTGGAGGTCACCTCTCAGCCGGACCGTCGTTCGTCCAACAAGGTCATCCGCCTCGCCGAACACCGGCAGGCGGTGCCAGAAAAGGGCCTGTCCAGCATCGAGCGCAGCGCGTTCCGTGAAATCGGCGAGCGGCTGAAAAAGGACAGCGACATAGAGGGTGGCAACCCGGCTGCAACAGCCGATGAGTCTGAACGTAACTCAGAACTTGGCGCCGATGATTCGACAACACGCGCCGATGAGCCTGAATTTCCGTTCGCCGAGCCCCAGTCGATCGATGTATCCAATGTGGCTGCGGACGCCCTCACCGATGAAGCTTCAACGGAGAACGCCGAGTCCGAGGAGCCAGGCCAACAGGTTGAAGCTTCGGACGCATTGCCCGATGAAGCAGGTGCGCGGATCGATGAGACGGCGGATCATTCTGCCGAAGACACACCAATCACCCCGGCTGCGGCTGCGCGCGCGGCGATCGCCCAGCTGAAGACAAGCGGGTTCCTGCCATCGGCCTTCTCACCGCCAGCTGGAAAAGCGTTTCAGGTCACGCCGATCCTGGCACGACTTCCGGTGCCGATCCTGATCCATGCCGGCGATGTGCTGCACTACGCCAATGAGGAATTCCTGAATCTCACTGGCTACAAATCGGTCAAGCAGCTAGCCAATGCGGGCGGCCTGGATGCTTTGTTCGCCGATCCGTATCAGGATTCCAACGAAGACGCCGACCATTCGCTGCGCTTGCGGACGGCGCATGGCGACGAGTTCGCCATACAGGCTCTGCTGCGTTCAGTACCATGGAATGCCGGCCATGCGCTGATGCTGGTGGTACGGCGCGCCGAGGAGACGGACGCGGATCTGGACGCGCAGCGGCCGGGCGACCAGGTCGATATCCAATCGCTCAAGGCGCGTGTCGCCGAGATGCGCACCATCATCGACACGGCCACCGACGGCGTCATTCTCATCGGCCCCGACCACGTGATCCGCTCGATCAGCAGGCCGGCGGAAGCGCTGTTCGGCTTCGAATCGGACGATCTGACCGGCAAGCCATTCGTCTCGCTGTTTGCGATGGAGAGCCAGCGCGCGGCGCGCGACTATCTCAACGGATTGTCCGACCATGGCGTTGCCAGCGTGCTCAATGACGGACGCGAGGTGATAGGCCGCGAGGCGCAAGGGCGGTTTATCCCGCTGTTCATGACGATCGGCAAACTGCCAAGCGATGGCGGCTTTTGCGCGGTGGTGCGCGACATCACCCAATGGAAGCGGGCCGAAGAAGAACTCACTCAGGCGCGGTCCCTGGCCGAACGCGCCTCGTCGCAAAAATCCGACTTCCTGGCCCGCATCAGCCACGAGATCCGCACGCCGCTCAACGCCATTATCGGCTTTTCCGAACTGATGATCGGGGAGCGTTTCGGCGCGGTCAGCAATGACCGCTACCGCGATTATCTGCAGGACATAAACCGCTCCGGCAACCACGTGCTGGAACTGGTCAATGACCTGCTCGATATCTCGAAGATCGAGGCCGGCGAGCAGGAAATGACCTACGAGGCGGTATCGCTCAATGAAGCTCTCGCCCAGACGGTAGCGATGATGCAGCCGCAGGCCAATCGCGAACGGGTGATCATCCGGTCGAGCTTCGCATCGCGCCTGCCGGACGTCGTCGCAGACCCACGCAGCGTCAAGCAAATCGCGCTCAATCTTCTGTCGAACGCTGTGCGCTTCACGCAGGCTGGCGGACAGGTCATCGTTTCGACCGCTTACGAGCCGTCGGGCGACGTCGTGATGCGGGTGCGCGATACGGGTATCGGCATGACTCACGGTGAGATCGAGCAGGCGCTTAAGCCGTTCAAGCAGATCAACACGCTGAAGCGCCCGCGCGGCGACGGCACCGGCCTTGGCCTGCCGCTCACCAAGGCTATGGTTGAGGCAAACCGCGCCCGCTTCATCATCAACTCGACCCCTGGCGAAGGCACACTGGTCGAGGTGTCGTTTCCGTCGACACGCGTACTGGCGAATTAGGCCTGGCGACGCAGTTTACCCTCCCCACGCTAAAACCTTCGTGAGCAGGCTGCGGGCAAAGCGCCGCACTGAACATTCAAAACCTCGACATTTTTCCTCAACTTATTGAAAAGCTGTGAAAATTCATCCAGTTTAGAAATCTTCTAAACTATTGAATTTGTTAACGTTTGTATTGACTGTCGTTGCAGATTCTCGGATAGAGGCCTTGGTTCATCAAGAACCGCATCGCGTACAAGGGGCCTTGAACCCCTCGCCGACCAGGAGAGAGAAATGACCAAGGGAAACATGCGGTCGAAAGTGGTTGCTTTCACCACTGCCGCGTTCGCAACGCTGTTTGCGGGATCGGCCCTCGCCGATGGCACCGTCAATATCTATTCGTACCGCCAGCCCGATATCATTAAGCCGGTGCTAGACGCGTTCACTGCGGAAACCGGCATTAAGACCGAAGTGCTTTTCCTGGACAAGGGGCTTGAGGACCGCATCCTCGCCGAAGGCACCAACTCACCTGCCGATGTCATCCTCACCGTCGATATCGCGCGGCTGGCCAATGCCAAGTCCAAGGGCGTGACACAGGCGCTCGATGACTCGACGGTCAAAGCCAACCTGCCGGCCGAATACCGCGATCCGGAGGGCCACTGGTTCGGCCTTACCAAGCGCGCCCGAGTCGTCTACGCTTCCAAGGACCGCGTCAAGGATACGGCGATCACCTATGCCGAGCTGGCTGACCCGAAGTGGAAAGGCAAGATCTGCATTCGCTCCGGCCAGCACGATTACAATCTGGCGCTTTTCTCTGCCGCAATCGAGCACTGGGGCGCCGAGAAGACGGAAAAGTGGATGAGGGGGCTGAAGGTCAACCTCGCCCACAAGCCAGACGGGGGTGACCGCCCCCAGGCCAAGGCGATCTTCGCCGGCGAATGCGACATCGCTCTCGGCAACACCTACTATGTCGGCCTGATGCGCACCAACGAAAAGGAACCCGAAGAGAAGGACTGGGGCAACGCCATTAACGTCATCTTCCCAACCTTCGAGAATGGCGGTACGCACGTTAATGTTTCAGGCGCCGCGCTGGCCAAGAACGCGCCGAACCGCGACAACGGCGTCAAGCTGATCCAGTTCCTGTCTAGCCACAAGGCGCAGCAGATCTACGCCGAGCAGACTTTCGAGTATCCGGTGGAGCCGGGCCTTGAACCCTCGGAGATGGTCAAGTCGTTCGGCACTCTGAAGGCCGATACGCTGTCGTTGGACGAAATCGCCAAGAACCGCAAAGAAGCCTCCGAAATGGTTGATCGCGTCGGCCTAGACGATGGTCCGAGCAGCTGATCAGCCTGCATCCTTAGAATTTGGGCCGGGTTGCGAAAGCAGCCCGGCCTTGCCGCGTTTTGGGGGTGGGGGTTCGCATACCGCAACGCGTAATGGCGCGCTCCTTCGCACCCCCCTCTGTCTTGCCGGACATCTCCCCCTCGAGGGGGAGATCAGCAGCTTCTGCCTTGCCGCTTCATTTGCGGCGGTTGGCGAAAGCCGAGCGGCCAGCGCAATCTCCCCCGCAGAGGGGGAGATGTCCGTCAAGACAGAGGGAGGCGCGAAGGAACTCCTTTCCGGGCGCTTTGTACGATCAACTAGTAAATGCATCATCTCATTGGCTAATGTGCGTTCGATGTGCAGCCTATGCGCCCAATAGCAGCAACCCATCTTACCGACAGGGTGCGCCGGCTACCGGTGCGTCGCACGCGCCATCCATTGCTGCTCGCAGCTGCGCTAACCATCTCCGCCGTCGTGCTGCTACCGATCGCGACGCTTGCACTGATCGCGCTGTCGGGTAGCGGCGAGGACTGGCCGCATCTGGCGGCAAATGTGCTGCCGACCTCATCGGTGACGACAGCGGCGCTAATCGCCATGGTATCGGCGGGCACCGCATTGATCGGCGTGGCGGCGGCCTGGCTTGTGGTCGGCTTCGATTTTCCGCTGCGCCGGCAATTCTCGTGGATGCTGGTCCTGCCCCTCGCAGTACCCCCTTATCTCGCGGCCTATGCGTTTGGCGAATTCTTCCTGTTCACCGGTCCGGTGCAGACCGCGCTCCGCTGGTTGTTCGGCTTCCACGCACCACAGGATTACTGGTTTCCCGACCTGCGCTCGACCCCGGGAGCCGCCTTTACGCTGACCTGCGTGCTCTACCCCTACGTCTATCTCACCAGCCGCGTGGTCTTCCTGATGCAGGGCCGCAATATCGGCGACGTGGCTCGTACGCTTGGTGCGGGCCCTGCCCGCGTGTTTTTCCGGGTGCTCCTGCCGGTCGCGCGGCCGGCGATCGGGGCGGGCGTTGTGTTGGTGCTGATGGAAACGATCAACGACATCGGCGTCGCCGAGTATCTCGGCGTGCGAACGCTGACATCGGCGATCTACACGACCTGGATCAACCGCAGCAGCCTCGAGGGCGCCGCGCAGCTCGCCATGCTGATGCTGTTGCTGGTCCTGGCGCTGCTTGCCTGTGAGCAGTTCGCACGCCGCCTCCAGCGTTTTCACAACACGCGGGCAACACAGATCAAGACGCAGCCGCCGCGTGTTCGGCTGACGGGCGTGCGCGCTGCCGTCGGACTTGTCGCAGTCGCGACACCCGTGCTGTTCGGCTTCGGCGTGCCGCTCTGGGTGTTTGGGCGCTATGCGTCGCGCCGCCTCGACTATCTGATCAATGCCGACCTCGGCAAAGCCTTCCTCAACACCGTGCTGACCGCGGGCGTAGCCGCGCTGCTCACAGTCGCCGTCGCGCTGCTGCTGATCTATGCGGCGCGGATTTCGCGCTCGCGACCGATGCGCTTCCTCGTCAGGGTCGCTTCCGTCGGCTATGCCCTGCCCGGCACGATCCTCGGCCTTGGCCTGCTCTACGCACTGGCGCGGATCGACAATGGCGTCGACGCTTTCATGCGCGCCCATATTGGTATTTCGACCGGCCTGCTCATGACCGGATCGGCCGGCGCCGTGGTGCTCGCCTGCATGATCCGCTTCCTGGCTCTTGCAGAGGGCGCGGTTCGGTCGGGCCTGGACAAGCTGCCGCCCAGCCTCGACGACGCTGCCCGCAGCCTCGGCAGACCGCCGCTGAGCAGCGCCGTGCTGATCCTGGCGCCGCTGCTCAAGCCAGCGATCCTGACGGCGCTAGTGCTGGTTTTCGTGGATACCGTTAAAGAGTTGTCGGCAACGATCCTGCTGAGGCCGTTCGGCTTCAATACGCTCGCGACGCTCGTTTACGAGAATGCCTCTCGTGCCGTCGTGGAGGACGGCGCGGTTGCAGCATTGCTTATCATTGCGACGGCGACAGTGCCGGTTATCCTGTTGTCGCGGGCGCTAGCCAGGGATCAGGAAGCGTATCTTTAAAGCGGTTCATCATTTCGCAGAAGCAATGAGCCGCTCTAAGCCTTTGTTTTGATGCGTTTTCCGAACCGGAAGTCGCTTCGCACTTTTTCTGGACGCGCTAAGAACAGAAAGAAAAAGCGCCCCGAAAGGCGCTGAGGTCAGATTTGCTGTTACAACAGGGGCTTGTCAACAAGTGGTCCTCAAAGATATTCAAGAGGACAGGGATCGCGCTGTCAAGTTACGATCATAGTGACGCGGGTTCGTTAACAGAACCTTAACGGGCTGGCTTAAAATTTACTTGGCGCTTTTACTCTTGAAATTTAGGTAAATTCTCATTTTAGAATTTGTTTACCACTTCTTCCGTGAGCTTTATGCTCTCAATTGCGGCAAGTCGCGAAACAGATCAAGCGCCTCAGGATTGGCCAGAGCTTCCTTGTTCTTCACCTGCCGCCCATGCACAACCTCACGCACCGCAAGCTCCGTGATCTTGCCGGATTTGGTTCGCGGAATATCCGTTACTGCCACAATGCGCGCTGGCACATGGCGCGGGCTGGCGCCGGTGCGGATCTTCGTGCGGATGCGCTTTTCGAGTTCGTCATCGAGGATTACGCCTGGGGCAAGACGGACAAAAAGAACCACGCGCACGTCGCTGTCGAAATCCTGACCGATGCAGAGCGCCTCGGTGATCTCGGGCATCTGCTCGACCTGGTTGTAGATTTCCGCCGTACCGATGCGTACGCCTCCAGGGTTGAGCGTCGCATCCGAACGTCCGTGGATGATCATGCCGCCATGCTCGGTCCATTCGGCGAAATCGCCGTGGCACCAGATATTGCTGAAGCGATCGAAATAGGCGGCTTGGTATTTCTTACCATCGGGATCGTTCCAGAAACCGACCGGCATCGACGGAAACGGCTTCGTGCAAACCAGTTCGCCTTTTTCCTGCCTAACCGACTTGCCGTCGTCGTCCCAAACGTCCACAGCCATGCCGAGACCAGCCGCCTGAATCTCGCCCAGCCAGACAGGTTCGGTCGGCACACCGAGCACGAAGCAACCCATAATGTCAGTGCCGCCAGAAATCGAAGCGAGGTGGATGTCGCGCTTGATGCCGTCATAGACGAATTCGAACCCTTCGGGCGACAGCGGCGAGCCCGTGGAGGAGATCGTCCGTACAGTCGCTAGTTGATGCGTGTCGAGCGGCCGAAGGCCGGCCTTACGGACGGAATCGATGAATTTCGCCGAGGTGCCGAAATAGGTCATTTTCTCGGCATCGGCGAAGTCGAACAGCACATTGCCGTCGGGATGGAAGGGCGAGCCGTCGTAGAGCAGCAGCGTCGCGCCCGATGCGAGGCCCGACGCCAGCCAGTTCCACATCATCCAGCCGCAAGTGCTGAAATAGAAGAGACGGTCGCCCTCGCCGATGCCTCCATGCAGTTGCTGTTCCTTGATGTGCTGCAGTAACGTGCCGCCGGCCGAATGGACGATGCATTTCGGAATGCCGGTCGTACCGGACGAGTAAAGAATGTAGAGCGGGTGGGCGAAGGGCAGCGGCTCGAACGTTAGCGGGCCGGGTGCGATGCCGGCAATTTCCGCAGCCAGTGCGGAAGCGCCGGGGATGACCGACGCCGCCTTTTCGGCTTCGCCAAGATAATCAACGATCAATATCTTGCCGACAGTCGGCAGCCTTGCGGCAATCGCCGCAATCTTGGCGCTCACATTGATCCGTTTTCCGCCATACCAATATCCATCCGGCGCGATGAACACTTTTGGCTCGATCTGGCCGAAGCGGTCGAGAACCCCTTGCTCACCGAAATCCGGTGAGCAGGACGAAAACACTGCGCCAATGGAGGCTGTTGCCAGCATCGCCGCGATTGTCTCCGGCATGTTCGGCATCATGGCGGCAACGCGGTCACCCGCCTTGATGCCAAACGACTGGAAAAGCTGCTGCAGCCTGGAAACAAGCGCGCGCAGTTCATCCCACGACATGCGCCGCGCGACCTTGTCCTCGCCGCGAAACACCAGAGCATCGCCGCCGCCGCGCATGCGCAGCATGTTTTCGGCATAGTTCAGCCGGGCGTCCGGGAAAAAGGAAGCGCCGGGCATCCTGTCTCCATTGATGAGGAGGCGCTCGCCCTTGTCGCCGACAACCGCACCAAAATCCCAGAGCAAGTCCCAGAACGCCGAGCGACCCTCGATCGACCAGCGATGCAAGTCCGAATAGCTGGCAAACCGCCGTCCCGTGGTTTTCTCGGCTAGTTGCGTGAAACGTGTCAGCGGCGCACTGGCGATGCGCGCGGTGTCCGGCGCCCAGAGCGGTTTGGTGCTGGTCATAGCGAATGTCCTCCCAACCGCCTCAGGCCATAGAACGAGACAACAGGATAGTCTTCACAAAAAGCGCCAGAAAGACAGTCTGGACGCGACGGAGGCGCGAACCGTCCCTCGAGGGTAGGGCAATCGCAGGTCGACTACCCCAACCCTAAGCCCTCCCCTCAAGGGGGAGGGGAACTTGCCGCATCGATGCTGGGTGTCAAACGTCGACGGTTTTGCGCGGCATAGCGGTCCGCACGATCCCCCTCCCCCTTGTGGGGAGGGGTTAGGGGTGGGGGTATCGAGCACGCACTGCGGCCCGGATTTCCATATGCGTTTCCTCTCCCCCTCCGGGGAGGCATTCCCTCTGCCCTTATCCGCGTTGAGCGGCCTGCTCGTCGCGCTGGCGCTGCACTTCGCGGCGTTTGTTGGCGATCGACGCGGCAATTACGCCGACCGCCACAACGGCAATCATCAGCGTACAGGCGGCGTTGATTTCCGGCGTCACGCCAAGGCGCACCTGGCTGTATATCTTCATCGGCAGCGTCGTGGCGCCCGGTCCCGAGGTGAAGCTGGCAATCACCAGATCGTCGAGCGAAAGGGTGAAGGCGAGCATCCAGCCGGAGACAATCGCCGGCATGATCACCGGCAGCGTCACCTGGAAGAACGTCTTGACCGGTGGCGCGCCGAGATCCATCGCCGCTTCCTCGATCGACCGATCGAAGGTCAAAAGGCGTGACTGCACCACCACCGCCACGAAACACATGGTGAAGGTGATGTGGGCGAGCGTGATCGTGAAGAAACCGCGGTCAAGACCGATCGCAACGAACAGCAGCAGGAGCGACAGGCCGGTAATGACTTCCGGCATGACCAGCGGCGCGAACACCATGCCGGAGAATAGCAGGCGGCCGCGAAAGCGTGTGTAGCGCGTCAGCGCCAGCGCGCCGAGCGTGCCCAGAACGGTCGCGACCGTCGCGGAGATCACGCCGACGCGCAGCGTCACCCAGGCCGCATCCATCAGGCCCTGATTGTGGAACAGCGAATAGTACCATTTGGTCGAGAACCCGCCCCAGACGGTAACCAGCTTCGACTCGTTGAAGGAGAAGATGACGAGCAGCACGATCGGCAGGTAGAGAAAGGCAAAGCCCAGCACGATCGAGCTGATGTTGAAACGGCTCCAGCTTCCGCTCATGGCTCAGCGTCCCTGTTCCTGCGCGCGGGCCTGCGCACTCTGGAAGATCATGATCGGCACGATGAGGATCAACAGTAGGATCACCGCAACCGCCGACGAGACCGGCCAGTCGCGATTGGCGTTGAACTCGTTCCAAAGCGTCTTGCCAATCATCAGTGTTTCGGAGCCGCCGAGCAGATCGGGAATCACGAACTCGCCGACCGCAGGGATGAACACCAGCATGCAGCCAGCGACAACGCCCGGCAGCGAAAGCCGGAAGGTGATTTTCCAGAACGCGCTGATCGGCCTGCAGCCAAGGTCCTGCGCCGCCTCAATGAGGGAATAGTCCATCTTCTCCAGCGAGGAATAGAGCGGCAGGATCATGAACGGCAGGTAGGAATACACAATGCCGATGAAGATCGCGGTATGCGTGTTCAGAATGATAAGCGGCTCGCTGATGATGCCGATCGCCAGCAAGACCTGGTTGAGCAATCCCTCAGGCTTGAGGATGCCGATCCAGGCGTAAACGCGGATCAGGAAGCTCGTCCAGAACGGCAGGATCACCAGCATCAGCAATGTCGGGCGAATGGTGAGCGGCGCGCGCGCCATGCCGTAGGCGATAGGATAGGCGATCAGCAGCGTCAGGAAGGTCGAGATCGCGGCAATCACCACGCTCGATACATAGGCGTTGAAATAAAGCGCATCTTCGGTCAGCCAGACATAGTTGTCGAAGCTCAACTGCGTGACCGCATCCCAAAAACTGTCGACCCCGAACACCGGCGTGTAGGGCGGCATGGCGATTGCCGTCTGCGACAGCGAAATCTTGAAGACGATGGCGAAGGGGATCAGGAAGAAGACCAGCAGCCACACATAGGGCACGATGATCACCAGGCGATCGGCGATCGACTTCAGGAACGACGGGGTTACCGGCGTTGCTGCGGCAACGGCAGTCGGGGATGAGACGGCGGCGTTTGCCACGACAGCGCCCTACCGTGTCAGCACGACGCCGGCGTCCGGCCGGAAGGATATCCAGGCACGGTCGTTCCAGGTCAGCGGGTCCTCGTTCAAACGGGCGCTGTTGAGGGCGCTGGCCTTCACCACCTGCCCGTCGTCCAGCTTCACGTGATAGACGGTCATGTCGCCCAGATAGGCGAGATCGAAAACCTCGCCTTCCATGGCATTGGCCGCGCCCTCGGGGCGGCGCGACGACACTTTGATCTTCTCCGGCCGAATGGCGAACGCAACCGTGTTGCCCGCTGCGGCATCGCCCGCGTTCTCGACGGTGATTTCGGCGCCGCTCGCACCCTTGATGCGCGCAGTGTTTGCCTCGCGCGCCGCGACGGTCCCCTCGAACATGTTCACGTTTCCAACGAAATTGGCAACAAATTTCGAGGTCGGAGCTTCGTAGACTTCGGCCGGCGTCGCCACCTGCATGACCTCGCCCTTGTCGAGAATGGCAATTCGGTCAGCCATGGTCATGGCCTCTTCCTGATCGTGGGTGACGACGACGAAGGTAAGGCCCAAATTCTGCTGAAGATCCATCAGTTCGAACTGCGTTTCTTCGCGCAGCTTCTTGTCGAGCGCGCCTAGCGGCTCGTCCAGCAACAGCACCTTCGGGCGCTTGGCAACCGATCGGGCAAGCGCGACGCGCTGGCGTTGACCGCCGGAGAGCTGGTGCGGCTTGCGCTTGGCGAATTGCGTCAGCTTCACCAGTCGCAGCATCTCGGCAACGCGGGTTTCAATCTCGGCCTTCGGCATGCCCTCCTGCTTGAGGCCGAAGGCAATATTCTGCTCGACCGTCATGTGCGGGAACAGCGCGTAGGATTGGAACATCATGTTCACCGGTCGCCGGTAGGGCGGGATGCCGCGCAAATCCTGTCCATCCAGAAGGATGCGACCCGAGGTCGGCTCGTCGAAGCCCGCAAGCATGCGCAGCAGCGTCGATTTCCCGCAACCCGATGCACCGAGCAGGGCAAAGAACTCGCGCTCGAATACGGAAAGGGACAGGTTGTTGACCGCGGTAAAGTCGCCAAACCGCTTGGTGACGTTTTCAATCGCGATGTAAGGCTTCGCATTGGGGTCTGCCCAGGGCGTGAATGACCTGCGGATGCTGCCAAGCGATTTCATAATTTCGATCCCTGATCCCCAAAAAGAAGGGTCCCGGTGGGTTGCGGCCGGGACCTGCTCTCGTCACTGACCGGTCGTGATCTTGGTCCAGGATCGCGTCAGCAAACGCTGAGTCTTTGGATCGTAAGGCGAAACGGTGAACAGCTTCGCGAGCGTTGCTTCGTCGGGGAAGATCGTCGGATCGTCGAGGATGTCCTTTTCGATGAACTGCTGCGAAGCCTTGTTGCCATTGGCGTAGTAGATGTAGTTCGATGCCTTTGCGGCGACTTCCGGCCTCATGATGTAGTTAAGGAACTCATGCGCTTCGGCTACGTGCGGAGCGTCGGCAGGAATGGCCATCTGATCGAACCACATTTCCGCGCCTTCCTTCGGGATCACGAAGTCGACCACAACTCCCTGGTCCGCCTCGGCCGCACGGTCGCGCGCCTGGAACACGTCGCCCGACCAGCCGATCGCGAGGCATATGTCACCGTTGGCGAGCGCGTTAATGTACTCGGAAGAATGGAATTTGCGAATGAAAGGCCGGATCGCGAGCAGGGCTTCCTCCGCCTTGGCGAAATCCTCCGCCGTCTTTGCCTCCGGATCCATGCCGAGATATTTGAAAGTGGTGGGGACGATATCCTGCGGAGAGTCCAACACATAGACGCCGCAGTCTTTCAACTTGGCCAGATTCTCAGGTTTGTAGAAGACGTCCCAACTGTCGATCTTTTCGATGCCAAGGGCTTCCTTGACCTTGCCGACATTGTAGCCAATACCGACGGTGCCCCACATGTAGTTGATCGAATACTCGTTGCCGAGATCGTATTTCGCGGTGCGCTCGTTCACCACGTCCCACATATTGGTGAGGTTCGGCAGCTTCGATTTGTCGAGCTTCTGGAAGACGCCCGCCTGAATCTGGCGCGCCAGAAAATTGGCCGTGGGTACCACCACGTCGTAGCCTGTACCGCCCGCAAGCAGCTTGGTCTCAAGAATCTCGTTCGAGTCGAAGACGTCATAGACGACCTTGATACCGGTCTCCTTGGTGAAATCGTCGATGATCGACTGGTCGATATAGTCCGACCAGTTGTAGACGTTGACAACCTTTTCCTGTGCCCACGCACCAAAGGCGAAGGTCGCGAGGACGGCCGTCGTGGCCGACATCCAAAGCGCCTTACGAATCATGCTGTTCTCCTTTTCCCATGTTCCCAGCCGGCGACCGTCTCAATGCGGCCGTCCAGTCCTCTGCTAGAGACTATTGGCGTTGTTGCAGTGCGACAAGCAGGATTTCGAATGATATTGCACCGGCGAAAGCCAGCGACGCTTCCCCAACAAATCGAGGCCAAGCTAACCGACGACGCGGCGGGCCGCTGATTGTGTCCTGACGGCCGCCTTGGCAAGGCAGACCGATGCAATTTTGCGAAGTTTTTGCGGTCCTCAATCTGGCCGCATGCGGATAATGGCAAGATATGCCCGCTCGTTTGACGCCAATGGCGGCAAGTTGCGCCTTCGGCGTCAAGCCTGTCAATGGGGGGCGGGAATTGCCGCAACGTTAGCTGGAGGAGGCTTTCGCAGTTGCATACAGATGTGGATCAGCAGCGCGGTGAACACCACAGCGCCGCCAAAGATTGTGCGTCCCGAAGGCAATTCCGCGTGGATGAGCCACACCCAGATCGGGCCAAGAATGGTTTCAAAGCAGCTGAGAAGGGCTGCGAAAGCCGCCGGAATAAGCCTCGCTCCCGTCGCGAAAAGCGCCAGGCCAAGGCCTAAATTAAGCGCTCCAAAGGCAAAGAGAAACGCCATGTCATGCACCGACACCGCGAGCGTCGATGCCTGCGTGGTAGCCAGGGTTCCAGCGATGACGGTGCCAAGGCAAGTCGCCGGCGTCATGCGCACATGGGAAAATCGCCGGGTGATCACGGTGGCGGTCGAGAACGCTACCGCAATCAGCAGGGCCAAGCCGTCGCCTATCGGTGAAACGTTACCCGTGAACGATTCCGAGACCATTATCGCAACACCGGCGATCACCGCCGCAATCGCCGCCCAAGTGGCGGGCGCGACCTGTTCGCGAAACAGCACCCATGCAAACAGCGCGGCAAGCAGCGGCACACCGGCCTGCATCAGCAGGATGTTGGCGACCGTTGTGTAGGCAAGCGCCACGACGAAAGACGATGAGGCCGTGGCGAAGCAGAGAGCCACCGCGAGGCCGGGCCATCCCATATCTCGGAAGAGTTGGATGGCGCCGCGCATGCCCTCACGCCACACCATGAAGGCGATGAGAAATGCGGCAGCCCAGGATGATCGCCAGAACACCACCGTCCAGCTATCGTCCGCATCCACAAAGCGGGCAATTGCGCCGCCGAAACTCCAGAACAATGCCGAAAGGAAGACCAGCAGAAAGCCGACACGCTCCTCGCGGCCGGAAGCCTGCGGCAATGCAGGGGAAATAAACGGCGATGCTGCGTTTTCGGGCATAATCTTGTGTCGATTGTCTCGGAACAATACGCTGCGCCCAAGGCGACGAAAGCGTGTATCAACCCGCCTATCCCAAAGCGCGCCGACGAGCGTGGTCCAGCGATGGGTGATGGTTGTGGCAAATGGCGGTTCGCGGGTTCTTAGGCACTACCAGCTGTGACATCACCTTTTAGCCCGCAGCACTATTGTCATTTTCGTTTTTTGAACAGCTCCTGCCACATACGATGCCCTTGCGTGATCATCAGGACATGCACGGTCTTGGCCGCCTCGTCTATGTCATAGGCTATGATGTAGTTCCCCAGATGCTGGCACCGTCGCACGCATAAAGTCACTGTCATGAGATCTCGACGCCATGGCGGGTACAAGCCACCATCCGTGTGTCTCGCGGCGGGAAGCGAAACCGGGCGGCCAGCCTCAGAAGCCGGCTGACAAGATCGCTGTTGAAGGAGTCATAGAACTCCTGCTCCGAGCGGTTGTGGACTCCGCGTTCGAACTCAGTGCTCCGCATATAGATGAGGGAGGCGATCAGCAGCTTTGCAGGAGAGAGGCCGGTCGGCACGGCGTGACGCGCTCGACGGCTAACCGCATCAAGAATCCGCTGACTTGCCCCGGGTTGCGCGCCACGCCCAAACGAACGGCCAACAGCACTATTGTCACTGAAAGTCGAAGGCGCTGAGGCCCGTTACCATTTCATCCAGCCCGAGGGGACGGGTAACCGGGGGTTCGGCGCGCGCCAGGCAGCCGGAGCGTTCGCACAGCCGACACGCCGGGCCGATCGGCACTGAAGTGGAGGTTGCCGGTTTCGGTCCCGAAGCCGCGAAGGGCAATGTCGCGCCGTAGACGACCTCCTGACGGAAAGCGATATCGCAACCGAGCAGCAACGCCGTGCGCCGTGGGCGCTCGCCAAATCCGCCCTGCGGGCCATCCAGTGTTCGCGAAATCGTCAGAAATTCGGCACCATCCGGCATCTCGACCGCTTCCACCAATATCTGCGCGGGCTGGGCAAATGCAGCGTGAACCGCGAGCTTCGGGCAACCGCCGCCGAAGCGCGCCTGCGGAAAACCTTGCGCGCCTGCGCGTCTCAGCCGATTTCCAGCCTGATCGACCTCCAGCAGGAAAAACGGCGCGCCCGCCGCGCCGGCACGCTGCAAAGTCGTGAGGCGGGTCGCTGCCTGCTCGAACGACACACCGAACCTGGAGCGCAAAACGTCGATGTCATAATGCGCGCGGATAGCCGCCGTGTGAAACGCCGCATAAGGCATCATCAGCGCATGAGCGGCGTAGCGGCCCAACTCAAAGCGGGCGAGACGTCGCGCCTCGTTCGATGACAGTTTCAGCGCCTGCACTTCCGCCGCGATCGCCACAGACATGCGCAACAAGCAGATTTCGGTGGCGATCTCGCGCAGCTGATCGGGCGGCGACAGCCGCTCCGAGATGAAAAGCCGCTGCGAGTGCCGGTCATAGCGGCGTCGCCAGTTCGGCATCGTCGCCGCCGGCAGCACGCGCACAACAATGCCGTGTTCGCGCTTCAGCCAGCCCTTCAGTGCGCCCAGCAGATCCTCACCGGGAGTGAGCAGCGAGGCGAAGGCCCCCGCCTCGCCTTCGAGACCGGCAAAGTAGCTGGGGCGGCGCTCGAACACGTCGCGCACTTCGTCGATGGGCAGCCGCGCGCCGGACAGAGCCGCAACCTTGCCATCGCGAGCCAGCATTTCGGTGAGATCGGAGAGCCGCGTTGCCTGCTCGCGATAGGCGCGATAGAGCTTGATGACGCCCGCTGCTGTGTTCGGCGCGGCTTCCGCCATCTCGATGAGCTCCTGTTCGCCGGGCAGTTCGGCGACAAGCAGTGGATCGGCAAAGACCTCGCGCAGGCCAGCGACCGAACCCCTCGCCTCGCCCTGCAACTCTTCGGCGTCGATCTTGTAGATCGACACCAGTTTGAGGATGAGCTGAACGGTCAGCGGCCGTTGATTGCGCTCGATCAGATTGAGGTAGGAGGGCGAAATACCGAGCCCGTCCGCCATCGCCGTCTGAGTAAGACCCTTGCCGTTGCGGATGCGGCGAATGCGCGGCCCGGCGAAGATTTTTTGCTCAGCCAATGGCTAGGCCCTCACGACACGCAATTCGGCGATCTGGAGTGAAAATTTACCAAAATTGACAAACTATCCCCGCATTGCTTCGAGTTTTCAGTTTTACACCCTTTACAGATTTACAAAGATAGCTCGTCAAAGGCAAGACTGATTTTCCCTTATTTTCCTTGAAGCATCTCGATTTTCATCGCGCGTTTCGCACCGCAATGTCAAACATGTCATGAAAACGCAGCGGCGGTGGTGCTCCCATCGTGGCTTACAGACAATACACAGATCTGACGGAGCTGCCTCATGACTGATTTTTACAATCTCGTCCCTTCCGCGCCGGAAGGCCGTTTCGATGGCATCGAAAGGCCCTACTCCCCGGAAGACGTGAAGCGGCTGCGCGGGTCGATAGACATTCGCTATTCGCTGGCTGAAATGGGCGCTAACCGGCTTTGGAAGCTCATCCACGAGGAGGAGTTCGTCAACGCGCTTGGTGCCATGTCGGGTAACCAGGCGATGCAGCAGGTGCGCGCCGGCCTCAAGGCCATCTATCTCTCCGGCTGGCAGGTGGCGGCGGACGCAAACACCGCCTCTGCGATGTATCCGGACCAGTCGCTCTATCCGGCAAATGCCGCGCCCGAACTGGCGCGCCGCATCAACCGGACACTGCAGCGCGCCGACCAGATCGAAACATCCGAAGGCAAGGGCCTGTCAGTCGACACCTGGTTCGCGCCGATCGTTGCCGACGCCGAGGCCGGCTTTGGCGGACCGCTGAACGCCTTCGAGATCATGAAGGCCTTCATCGAGGCGGGCGCTGCCGCCGTCCATTACGAGGACCAGCTTGCTTCGGAGAAGAAGTGCGGTCATCTCGGTGGCAAGGTGCTGATCCCGACCGCTGCCCATATCCGCAATCTCAATGCGGCGCGGCTCGCCGCCGACGTGATGGGCGTATCGACATTGGTCATCGCCCGCACCGATGCGGAAGCGGCAAAGCTGCTGACCTCCGACATCGACGAGCGCGACCAGCCATTCGTCGACTACGACGCCGGGCGGACGGGCGAAGGCTTCTACCAGGTGAAAAATGGTATCGAACCCTGCGTTGCACGGGCAATTTCCTATGCGCCGCATTGCGATCTGATCTGGATGGAAACGTCGAAACCCGACTTGGCGCAAGCACGCCGCTTCGCCGAAGCCGTGCACAAGGCCCATCCAGGCAAGAAGCTCGCTTATAATTGCTCGCCGTCGTTCAACTGGAAGAAGAATCTCGACGACGCGACCATCGCCAAGTTCCAGCGCGAGTTGGGCGCAATGGGATACAAGTTCCAGTTCATCACGCTCGCCGGCTTCCACCAGCTCAATTTCGGCATGTTCGAACTGGCGCGTGGCTACAGGGACCGGCAGATGGCGGCCTATTCCGAGTTGCAGGAAGCCGAGTTCGCCTCCGAGGTGAACGGCTACACCGCGACTAAGCACCAGCGCGAAGTTGGCACGGGCTATTTCGACGCGGTGTCCATGGCAATAACCGGCGGCAAATCATCGACCACCGCCATGCACGAATCGACCGAACACGCCCAGTTCCGGCCGGCCGCTGAGTAGGGCAACTGAGACAGTTTACTTTCTTTCCGCAGCAAGGCGCGACGCTTCAACGACGCGCGAGCGGAAAAGCAAACGGTCCCCAGCATTCTTGAGCGAAGGAGACAGAACCATGCTCGATACCACCGAAAGCAAGCCGAAGACCCGCGTCAAGGAACGCGCCGAGGAGCAAGCGTCCGCAATGTCAAACGACCAGCAGACCGCGATCCGCATGCTCGCCAATGATCTGCATCGGCTCAATCATTCGGTGATGAAGGCGGTCGAAGCTGGCGTGTCCGTCGAACTGGTGCGCTCGGCCCGCCACCATGGCGGTGACGGAAACTGGGGCGATCTTCTCATCCCCGTGGTCGTCACCCAGCAGCGCAACTGAGATTTTCGGTTGACGCGAACGCCGTCCGCTGCCGCAACGGACGGCGTTTCCTTTGCCACGAGGTGGTGCCAGCCACCGCGAATGCATGGCGCGGGTGCTGGTGCCACTCGCGGGGCAGCTCACGGCCAGTACAAGCATGGCAGGTTCACGTGCGAGGCGATGGAAGCCAGCAGGCGGGTGCGAGAATTGATACAGCAGGCTCGTGAGGCAATGTCACGTATCTAGCTGCAAATCCCCGCGCTAATCTGTCAGAATACCTGAGGTTGAGCTGGCGGCGGCCGGCCACCTAAATAAGCGGGGTGCCCTGTACAGTGCCAAGACTGTTGCTTCGATGCTAATCTAACCCCGCCTGCCGGACATCTCTGCTGCAAGGGGCTGATCCCGGCAAATTTCGAGGGAGGGATGGGACGCTTGTTACGAATGTTTGGTCGGCAACCCTCCCGCTCCTACGCTTTCATCGTGACCTACGCACGGTCTGGATCGACCCTGCTGCAGAAGATTCTGTCGAGCCTGCCGAATGCGCATTTCACCGGTGAGAACACTGATGCCTTGAACGGCCTGTGGGCGTCCTTCAAGAGCGCAAGTCTTACGAAGGAGGAGCAAGGAGGTGAGAAACGGAGCGGCATTGGCGATCCGTGGCGCGGCGCGCATCTGATCTCACCTGAAAGATATAATAGGCGCCTGGCCGAGGTTTTTGTCGAAGAAATCGTCCAGCCGCCAGCGAATGCCGTGCTGGTCGGATTCAAGGAGGTCAGATACTTCGACCACGAAGAAGATCTCGAGAGCTACCTCGATTACATCCGCGCTACTTTCAAACCATCTCTGCTGATCTTCAACCGTCGTGACGCCGTTGCAGTAAGCAAGTCGGCCTGGTGGAAGACTCACACCGCGGACATTGCCGCCGAGGTTCGTAAGTTCGACGCTCGCACCGATGCCTATCACGCAAGGCACCCTGACGAAACGATCGTTGTGAACTATGACGCCTATTGCTCTGATGTCGACAGTCTTAGGCCCCTATTCGCGCGCATCGGAGCGCAGTTCGACAAGCAGCGCGTTCTTGCCTTGATGGCCGAGAAACTGCTGCATTGATAATGCTTCAAGACGCTTGACAGTGGATGCGAACCGGTCGATCGAAACAGGTGAGAGCCATATTCGCGCCCTGCAATCCCTATTATCGAAACCTGGCCTTCGTCCACAGTTCGAGCCGCGAACTCACACAGGCATGCTGCATGACCTCGTCCTGCGGATGTCGCTTGGCGCACTCTGTTTCGATCTGCGCTACTATCTTGGCCGGAACTCCACTTACCTTCGCTTGCGCCACCTGGACGCCGAGCAGCATCAGCCCAACGACAACGATGTCCCGCATCTTCACTCTCCCCTAATGACCTGATGCTTGTCCATCCAGTCGGCGGTTATCATCCGCCCATCTGGCCCACCTGCGCAAGTGCTTGCCGGCCGCCTTAGGAAAGTCACCAGCGCGCGTTTGCCTGTCGTTGGACGAACGCGCCGACGCTTCAAAAGCGCCAAGCCATCCGCTGCCGATAGCCCCTGCGTCTGAGCTGAGAATTGTTTAGGCCATTTCATACAGGCCTGGCAGCAGGGTCGAGCGGATCGGGATTGTTCCACTCGTTTCACCCGCTTCATGAATCGCAAGCATGGTCTCCGTCAGATGTAGTGCAAACTGCGACGACAAGCGGCAGGTGCGTCCCTCGATTAGTGCCTGCGCAACTTCGGAGACCCCAAGTAGGTAATCCATCTCATGCCGCCTCAATTGCCGACGCAGATTTGCTGGCGGGCTCAGCGAGTGCTTGCGTCCGGCAAGCCCAAATAGTGCCCGGAGGAGGGCGTAACGCGTGAGCCAAGGATAGGTCTCTGCTCGGAAACGCAAAGGCGAAAAGCGGCGGACTCAGATTGGCGTGCCGTTGTGCCAGCACTCCTCTACAGACAGTACGCTCTTATCGCCAATAATGCGAAGCGAATGGTCATGCGGGGCGACGATGCTGCAAGTGAGGCGCGCTACGACGCCCGAGCGAAACTTAATGCAGGCGACCGAAAAATCGGCAGCAGTTTGTTCGGGGCTTAGCGCTGGGTGGTTGGCGGGGACGAGGCACGACGAGAGCGCGGTAACCGATTCGATGGAGCCAAAGTACGCGATCAGCCAACTAAGGTGATATCCAGCGTGCTCCAACGTGCAGCCGACTGAGAACTCGTCACGCCAAGGCCACGGCGTTCCGTGCGGGCTTTCCAGTCGTCGGCTGCATCTGATATCGTCAAGCTCAGCATAGACGATGCGGATCGTGCCAACGTCGTTGCGAGCCACAGCCAACGCGAGCGCCTGCGCTGCCTCCCCGAGTACGCTACAAGGCGCACTGGATAGGTTCAGCCCCTTCCCATCCGCCAATCGCACCAACTCTTCTGCATGATCGAGCCGAAGGCAAGTGGCTTTTCAGAGTAGACATGCTTGCCTGCAATGAGACTAGCCCTCGAAACAGAATAGTGACTATATGGATTTGCAAGATTGATTATGAGCTCGACGCGCATATCGGCGAGACAATTTTCCAGCGATGAATATGCCTGCACGCCGAGTTGGGCGGCAACCCAGACCAGCTCCGCCCGGCGAGCGCTGGCCGTCGTGCCTTACAAAGGGGTCCCTTTTGCGCGCCGATCCGGGGTCCCCATTCCGTGCTGATTGACAACCGAACCCAGCTTCGATGAAGATGGACGTAAACGCTGGCGATTGCAGAGGGGAGCGTTGCGCGACCTGCTTGCGCTCACTCCCGATGAACTGGCGGCCTTGGATCTCTCGATCGAGACACTGGAACGGAACGCTCAAGGTCTGGAAGCCGAGCAACTCCGTTCTCTCGGAGGAAAGATAGTGGCGCTGGTACCGGGCAATCGGATCGTACGTCTGGAAACTGACTACGAAGCATTGCTCGAGGCGCGGGGTCTCTCGGCCCGCCCAGGGCCAACGACAAGGCTCGCGCCGGACGTGAGCTCCACTATAACAACGGCGCTTAAGGGCTCGCAGCGGCTGAAGATCCTCTACCAAGGACGCCCGAGGCGGTCATCGTCGCTTTCCGGCGCTATACGCTGCTGCCGCTTTCACCGACAACGGCGTCCAGTTCACCACACCCGACGCCGGAGGCTCGGCCGTGCCGCTCATCAGGGAGGCAATGGCCAACGGCGAACTCTTCCGAGCTCACGCCTTCGAATACGCCTGCGCCAGGAACGACATCGAGCACCGCGCGACCAAGGCCAAGCACCCATGGACTACTGATGTGATCGACAAGGGGGATGGATCTGCGATATTCTTCTGTTGCGCATGGGTGATCGCGTGGCGAAGAGCAGGGTCCGAGGTGAGAGTCTCTGCCGCACAGCCTTATCGTCGCACCTCAGTTGCGGCATCCGTGCGCGCCTTCTTCGGACCTCGTGGGTTCCAGCCGGAGACGAAGCGGGCGTAGGCTCCCTCCGCCTGCTCCACCCAGCGGCGCTCTTCTTCCCGGTGGGCACGATCTGTTCGTTCAACCACGACCGGCCCTTGGCCCCGCATAGGTCGGCATGCGGGCAGGATGGGATCAGATGGCTGTGAAGGATCGACTGGATGACGTTCTTCAATCGAGATCTCTGCCGGACAACCTGATTGCGCCGCGTCACCTGCCGGCGCAATGCCTGCGTTGGCTCGTCGGGAATCCAGACCTCCGGCAGAAAGCCGCTAGCGTAGAGCTGCGCCAGAACGCCGGCGTCGATTGTGTCCGTCTTGATCTTGGCGTGAGCGATAATGCGCACCTGCTTCGGGTTCGCAATCACCACTTTCTTTACATGCGAGGCGACAACTGAGGCGGCTGAGGACGCGTTGCCGGCGGCCTCGATCACCACGACATCATTCGGTGACAGCTTCGCGGCGAATGCCTCCAGCAGATTACGCCGCATGTCGACACGACCCAGCCGCCTGAGCCTGCCGTCCTCCCAAGCCACCGCCTCGGCGAAGGCGCGATGGATATCCAGTCCGATGATGCGCATGCCTGTTCCCTCCTTCCTGGCTCATCAAAGACGGGAGCTGGCGGCAACACGACACCTACTGATCCGCGCTCGCAGCGCATCCGGGAAAGTCGCGAGGGGCGGCCACGTAACGAGGTCGGGCTCTCAGCCCACTGTCTATCGACGGCCTGCCCGCACCTTAGTGCTCCCGGTGCCCCGCGTCCCGGATGGGCTCACCATAAAAGCCGTTCCAAAGCAAGAACAGCGGAACGAGCAGGCACCGCAAAATCACATACCGGATAACGGCCAGGTCAAGAGGATGAACCGCACCATCAAGGACGCAACCGTCAAGCGATTCTACTACGAGAGCCACGACCAACTCCGGCAGCACCTCGCGGACTTCGTCTCGGCCTACAACTTCGCTCGCAGACTCAAGACGCTCAAAGGCCTCACACCTTACGAGTTCATCTGCAAAGCATGGGCCTCCCAGCCACAACGCTTCACCGCAAACCCACTCCAGCATGCGGGACTAACAGCTAGGGTTGTTGTTTTTGTTGTTAGTGTATTGTTATGTTATATTTTTTATTGTTAGTGTTTGTTGTTATTGTTATTTTGTGAGTGATATTTATGGTTTTGATTGTTTGAGGCGCTGTTTAGTGTTTTGGTATTAATAAGAGTTTGCGGTTGTAGTTTGTGTTTTTTTGTTGTTGATTTGTTGTTTTTTTTTTTTTTGTTGTAGTGATGTTTTTGTTGATTGTGGTGTTGTTTTTATATTTTTTTTTTTTTTTTTTTTTTTTTTTTTTTTTTTTTTTTTTTTTTTTTTGTTTTTTTTTTTTTTTTTTTTTTTTTCGTGTTTTTCTCTTTATGGTTTTTTGTATTGTTGTGTTGATCAGTTTATTTTGATGTTTTTTTTTTTTTTTTTTTTTTTTTTTTTTTTTTTTTGTTTATTTGTTTGTTTACTTTTGTATTTTTATTGTTGATTTTTAGATTGTTGATGTTTAGCTTTATTTTTATTTTGTTTATTGTTTGTATTTTTTTTTTTTGTTTTTTTTCAATTTTTTATTTTTTGATTTGTTTTTTTTTTGTTTTTTTTTTTTTTTTTTTTTTTTTTTTTTTTTTTTTTTTTTTTTTTTTTTTTTTTTTTTTTTTTTTTTTTTTTTTTTTTTTTTTTTTTTTTTTTTTTTTTTTTTTTTTTTTTTTTTTTTTTTTATCTTTCATTTTTTCGACATGTGCTTTTGTTAGTTATGTTATCTAGTATTGTCTTAATAAGATGAAGTATCACTGGATGAACGCAGATCGATACGCATGAACCGCACTAAAGTAAGAGACAGTTAAACGCTTCCATTACGACAATCAAGAATATTTAAGAAAATCACCTAGCTAATTTCATCAAAGTTTATAATTTCAATAGAAAATTGAAAACACTCAAAAGTCTCACAATATAAGAATTCATCTGCAAAGCATGGGCATCCCAGCCACAAAGCTTCACCGCAAACCTACTCCAGCAAATGCCGGGACTAAACAGCTAGGGCCTTGTCGAGGCGGTGCGCTGGCGCCTTAAGTATCTCGATCTGGCGCTGGAAGGGAGCCGGCGAGGCCGATAGTTCCCAAAGGTCAATAGGAGTCTTCCGATGCGATGGTGCATGAGCACGATCGGCCGATTGGCGCCGCTGAGCTGCGCCCAAATCGCTGAAATCCGCGAATGCGTTGCCGGCGTTCATCAAACGCTCATTGTTTCGTCACCCGCGCAGCAACAATAACCGGACAATACGGGTCATGCACGTCCAGCAGTTCAGCCTTAAGCTCTTGCTCCGCCAAGCCGAAAAGAAAACCCGTTCCCGCATAGGCGTTGCCGTAGTGACTAGTCACGACACCTGCGTCGCCGAACTGCTCAGCCAACAGCCGCTGTAGGGCCGCTGGAGTCAGCGACCAGAACCAGCTGTCACCCCACTCGCCGCGATCGATCGGACTGACCCAAGGCACCGTGACGAGGAGTACGCCGCCCGGTTTAAGGACCCGCCACAGTGTTTCGATTGCCGCAGGCATGTCGAAGAGGAGGTGCAGCGTTTGGGTGAGTACAATGCAATCAAACGCGTCGGATGGCAGTGTTGCGCCATCGGAAAGATCGCCGATGAAGGTGGTCGAGGGATGGCCTTCGTAGCGGTTCAGCACCTCGCTTTTGACAACGCGGCTGGCGCCAAATCGCAGCGTGTAGGCATTGTCGCCAATTTCCAGCACGCGCCCGCAAATGTCGCAGGAATGCTCGCTCAGGAACGCCTCGACATAGCGGCGATCAACGGGTTTGCCGCGATCGAAGCCAAATTCGGTGCTGAACGGCTCTGTCCGCTCCAGGTCGCCGAAGCGGATCGATGCGGCCAATCCTCGGCGGCTTGCCCAGCGTTTGAGCCGTTGCCGCAGCATCTTCGCCGTCTGCATAGGCGCCTTCGCCAGAACGGCAGCGGTGTTGAAAAGCTGAGCGGTGATTGCCTTCCGGGATCGTAGTGCCACCGACATCTGGCCAAGCTGCATGTCGGCATAATAGCGTTTCCACTTGTCGACGCCTTCCCGATAAGCGAGCGCCCATTGTGGACTGCTCAGCGCGATGGAACGCTGCCGGCCGAGTACCTCAAGTGCTGACGCCAGCATTTTGGGAATCTTGTTGGACATGTTCGAGCCGTGCCGGCGATAATCCGCGAGGACCTCGGGCGAGCACGCCACCTTGTGAAACCGCGACAGCCGCAAATAGACGTCATAATCTTCACAGGCTTGCAGTTTTGGGTCGAAGCCACCGGCGTCCTGGAGAATATCGCGACGGTACAGCACCGTCGCATGCATGCCGATCAGGTTACCGTTAAGGAAACCGGCAAATGCATCATCGCCGGCCGCGCGCAGCGGGATGGTGCTTTTGACCGAACCGGACTCGCCTATTAAGCGATAGGCCCCGTAGACGAGGGCGCACTCCGGCTGCTCTTTAAACAGGGCAAGATTTGTCGCCAGTGCGGCCGGACGCAGCCTGTCATCGGCATCGAGAAACACTATGAATTTCCCACGCGCGGCCTCCAGTCCGGTATTGCGCGCCGCTCCCAAACCTTGATTCTTCTGACGGATCAGCCTCACCGTATGGAATTTGTGCACGACGCTTGCCGGGTCGTCGGTGGAGCCATCGTCGACAACGATGATCTCGGCTGGCTTGACCGTCTGTGCCAGCACACTTTCGATAGCTTCCCCGAGAAAGCGGGCGTGATTGTAGGTCGTGATGATGACCGAAGCGGACTCGTATTGCGTGCTAATCATAGCCCATCTGCCCGCGCAACGAGGGTCGGATACCTGCGAAAGTGAGCCAACCGACCGCCCGCCGGCATGCTGTCAGCCGCAGACCCTCGGCGGCGAGTTGGCCGATGCGCGGCGTCGGCGACCCGCGCAACTCCCCGCCGCCGTAAACGCCGACGTCGCCAAAGCCAATGTTGTCGGCGAGGATGAAGAGGATGTTGGGCTTCGATTCCTGCGCCAATGCTGTGGCGACAAGCAACGGATGAGCAACCAGCAAAATTCCTACGGCGAGCGCGCCGAGCAACTGTTGCGTCGGTTTGAACCACCTCGTCTCGCCGTCACCACGAACACGCCCGCCACGTGCGACAAAGGCAGCTCTGGGTTGCATGACCTTCCTCTTAATCGAGCAATCTTGTCTAAGCGCTACGCGGCCCGCCTTTAGCATCTTTGATCCGAATTGCACGACCCGCCAGTTGCCCCAACGAGCATGCAAATACGCGACCCTTTCGCGGAAACTGGGCATATCATGTCCAGTCGCCATATCAGAGGTCTGCACGCCGGATCCGCGCGGTGTAGCCCAAGTGTAAGCTATACGAGGCCGTGTTGCGCAAGTTTCTCAAGAATCCCTTTCATGGCAATGTGCCCTATCGGCGAATGTGTGCGCTCGCGGCTTGAGCTGGTAGTGCAAGGCCCTCCCGCGCGGCGCGTTGGGGGTGAAGGAAGGTCTGCCTTTGCCGCTAAGCGGGCCTGGCCGAAGTCAGCTTTTGACCCCGAAGCGGCCATTCACTAGCAATGTTCTCCAAAGAGCCGCAGCAATTTAGATGCCACCGACCGGCGCGGAGATTTGTATTTGGGATATTCCTGACTTGCCCCTGCCAGCCGCTTGTATCCGATTGCAGCGTTGGCTCTTGGAGTTCTCGTAATCCGAGGGCCCCTGGGTTCGGTCGGGACGGGTACGGGAGAGCTCTTTTTGCGCACGGTGTTTGTCACGGGCTCCGCCGGTTTTATCGGGTTTCACTTGTCCCGACTGTTGCTAGAAGACGGCTTCCGCGTCGTGGGCTTTGACGCCCTGACTGATTACTACGATCCGGTGCTCAAGCGTCGCCGGCACACAATCCTCGATCAATACCCACACTTTTCGGCACATGAAGACCGGCTGGAGGATGTGCAGCGGTTGGAGGCGGCCTATCGCGCCGCCGAGCCTCATGTCGTCGTACACCTAGCAGCTCAAGCCGGTGTTCGTTACAGTCTGGAAAACCCGCGCACCTACATCAATACAAACATTGTCGGCACCTTCAACTTGCTGGAATGCGTACGTGAGATCGGTGTCGACCATCTGCTCATGGCGTCGACCTCTTCGGTTTATGGCGCCAACAAAAGCATGCCTTTCGGCGAGGATCAAAAAACCGACACCCAGCTCACACTTTACGCGGCCACCAAGAAGGCGAACGAGAACATTGCGCATTCCTACGCGCATCTGTGGAAAATTCCGACGACAATGTTCCGGTTTTTCACTGTCTATGGACCATGGGGCCGGCCGGACATGGCGCTTTTCAAGTTCGTCTCAGCCGGTCTTAAGGGCAGGCCAATCGATGTCTATAATCACGGCGAGATGGCGCGCGACTTCACTTATGTTATCGACTTGGTGCGCGGCATTCGCCTGCTGATGGATGTCCCGCCGCCGCAGGTCGAGGAACGAGTGAGGCAGGTTTCCGGTGACAGCCTAAGCCCCGCCGCGCCCTATCGCACCGTCAATATCGGCAATTCTGAAAGCGTTCCTCTTCTGCAGTTCATCGACGCCATCGAAGCAGAGATCGGCCGACCGATCGCTCGCAACTACATGGACATGCAGAAGGGCGACGTGCCAGCGACTTGGGCCGACGCCTCGCTTCTGCAGCGGCTCACAGGTTACCGTCCGAATACGCCTGTCCGCGACGGAATCCGAGAATTCGTGCAGTGGTACCGCGACTACTACGGAATCAAATTGACAGCTTAGCGAACAGGCCATCAGTTCCGAGAAGTTTTAGGCTTTGAGAAGTCGACCTCCATCGATCCGGCCCCAGCCAGTTGCATACCGCCAAAAAGGGTACGGTTGACGGCATGTACGTCATAGTACTCCTCGACCCGGCGGCGCGCCTGGACGCCCATGTCCTGGATCATCGCAGGATTGGTCACGAATTTCTCCATGGCCGCTGCCAGCGCTGCGGCATTCCTGACAGGGACGACCAGGCCAGTTACGCCATCCTCCACCGGCTCAGCGCATCCCGGCCCGTCGGTTGTCACTACGGCACGGCCGGTCGCCATCGCCTCGAGGATTGTCCGCGACATACCTTCGCGATAGGACGGCAGCACAAAAACCGAGCAACTCGCGAGATAGGGCCGAACTTCCTTCGTTTCGCCCAGATACTCGATCGTACCCTCGGTAACCCAGCTTTCGACTTCAGCACGCGTGATGGCGGCCGGGTTCGAATCGAAGGTGCCAAGCAGCTTGATGCGGACTTCGGGGTAGCGTGCGCGCATCATTCGCGCGGCGGCGGCGTACTCGGCGACCCCTTTGTCGCGAAGCAGCCTGGCGACCATCAGAAAGACCGGCGGTCCGTTGGGTGGAGGGCTCGCGGTGAAATGCTCGGTGTCGACACCGGAGCCTGGCACCTGCATCAAGACGTCGTCGTTGACGATTGCATGGGCGCGCAATTCCGCCGCGTCGGCCTGGTTGTAGACAAAAACGCGCTCCGCGCCGCGCAGTGCAAGGCGGTAGAGCTGGACGCTCAGCCAGCGTAACGCGCTGGTCTTCAGGCTGGGAGCACGTGCGATAAAGATGTACCCCAGCCCCGTCACCAGGGCGAAGCGGCGCGGCACGCGGGCAAGTCTCGCGGCGAGGCCACCATAGATGATAGGCTTCATTGTATAGGGGAGCACGATATCGGGTCGGATTTCGAGAAAGATCCGCCGCAACACGACGAGTGTCGTCAAATCTTCGATTGGGCGGGTCCCCGTGCGGGCCATCGGTATGAGAATAAAGCGAACACCGAGCGCGTCTAGCTTTGCGATCGTCTCCGAATCGGTATCAGGTGCAAGGGCATATACGTCGAATCCGCGCTGCACCAGGCTGCGCAGAAGCTCCAGGCGGAAGTTCACCAGCGATGAGGTGAGACTCGCGACGACGGCGATCCTTGGACGCCGGCTGGGTGTTTCCGATCGAGGGGGCATGGGGTTAGCCTTTCCGCACGACACATCTGTCCAACTCAATCGTCTTCGGTCGGGCGCCTGACGGGCGGGAATGCGGGTTCGGCTGTCAGTGCAAGTTCGGCGGCCTCGGCCATATTGAGCGTTGGCCAGCCATAGAGCTCCCGCAACCGGGCCGCTTCCGCGGCGATCGCGCCAAAGGTTGCGAAATTCTCGTTCTGGTCGATACCGAAATTGTGGGGATGAAACCACAGGTGAAAAAGGCCGCCGCGCTTCGCCGCGCGACGCATGGCGCCGAGGATCCGCTCTACCTTAAGTCGTTCGCCGATGCCTACCCCACGCCGATAGGGCCGCAGGAACAGGCTCGCCGGCACGTCGGTCATGCCATTGTGGCATCTGACGGCAGGCTCCGTATGCGCTCCGATTTCGACGAAACTATCGGCAAAGCGGACGGCGCGCCGGAGCAGGCTTTCGCGGTTGCGGGCGACACCGCCACCGCCGGCGGCCCGTCCCAATCCCCGATAGATAGTGATACCCACCTGACGACACACTTCCAGCGCTTCGTCGCTGACCTGGTTGCGCGGGAATACGATCGAGCGAATCTTGTGGCCCTTGGCTGCCGCCAGTCCGATCGCTGCTTCCAGATCCGCCGCAAAGGCCTTAGGCGTCTGGCCGTCCTCGAGGCAGTAGAAGTGGCTCAACGTGTGCGTGGCGATTTCCTGGCGTGGCCGCTCGCTGATGAGCCTGATGAGGCTCGGGGCGAAGTGATACGGGTCACGCCGCTCGTCCGCGCCGACCTCGTGCAGATAGGAATAATTCGAATGACGCGGATCGCGATAGTTGGGACGCATGGCCGGCAGGCAGGCGAGCAACTCGTCACGATCGCTGCAGAAGAGAAATCCAACTGTCGCCCAGGTGCATCCGAGTCCATAGCGTTCGAGGATGTCGAGCATTCGAGGCACAACCCGGCGGACGCCCAGAATATTGTCACCGTAGTCGGCAATCGTGCGGGAGCCGTTGACGCCCCACATTAGCTCGAAATCCAATGACAAGACGAAGCCGCTTCCAACCCGTGCAACTCTTTCCTGCATTCGGCAAACTCCCAAGTATTGGTGTCACTATCATCTGTCAAAAATAGAATTGCTATATCGACCATATGATCCCAGACAACAGGGATTTTCCCTACATCTACCGCCGGTGAGCGTCGCTATCGTTGTAAGAAAATTCTGTTCGTTCGTTGTGACGCGGAGCGCATGACCGAAGCCGTTGTCAACCCGGATCGCGAGGACGTCATCGTCGTCGGCGCAGGTCCATCCGGTCTCTCTGCTGCGCTCGCTTTGTGTCGCGGTGGCATTCGGCCGCTTGTGCTGGAGCGGGACGCCGATGTCGGCGGATTGATGCGCTCGGTCAAGTGGCGGGATTTTACTGTCGACCTCGGCCGCAAGGAACTTTACTCCCGCTTTCCCGAGGTGGATGCGTTGTGGAGCGAGGTTCTGGGCAAGGACTACGGCCCTTATCCGCACCGCGTCGGCAGCCTCTATCGCGGCCGCATCATCGAAATGTCGGGCAGATATCGCGGGATGTTGCGCGGCATTCCGCTGCCTTGGTTGGTTTCCGGCTGCCTGTCGATGCTGGCTGGCTGGTTGGGCGCTGCGGCGCGGCCGCTATCGTACGAGGCGTACTGGCATGGCCGTGTCGGACGAGTGTTCGCCGGCCTTCTGGCTCAGGGATACTGGGAGAAGTTCCGCGGCCGGCGCTGGTCGGAGATGGCTGCGCCGGAGACCAATTCCGGCGCTCCCCAGCGCTCGCGCTCGCTCGAGATGGTTCGTCAGGCCATGCGGCTTGCCCAGTGGGGTGGTGTTCAGACCCAGGCCACGTGGCGGCATCCAACGCGCGGAACCGGGCAAATCTTCGAGGCGCTTGGCCATGAGATCGATATTCATGGCGGCCGGTTTCGCTTCCACGCGGAAGTGCGTACCATCGCGCCGCAACCGGACGGCTTCTTTGTGGTCGAGAGCATGGAGGGCGACCGCATTCACCGGCGAACTTGCCGCCATCTGATCTCAGGGGTTCCGGTCGAGCTGCTCGTGGGACTCCTCGGCCATCCCACCGATCCGGACGGCGCCGACGCGCGCGAGCGGCGTCGCAGCGTCATCCTTGTTTACGTCTTTATGGACGAGCCGCCCCGATTTCCTCATGCTTGGCTCGAGGTCAACGATCCCGAAGTGCCGGCCGGCCGCATCACCAACTATGCGGCTTTCAGCGATGCGATGGTGCCGGCTGGCCATACATGTCTATGTGTCGAGTTCTTCTGCCAATCTGACGACCCGGTCATGCAACTCGGCGAAGACGAGGTGACCGAACTTGCCGTGAAGGAGCTCGTCAAGGCCGACCTCATGGACAGGTCGAGCCTTATCGGAACGCATGTCCGTCGTCTGCCGCGCACCAATGCGGCAGCAAGTTGGCGCGAGCAGCAGACCGAGCATCGCATGACGCTTCTGCGTAACCTGTCGCAATTTGCCAATCTCTACCACGTTAACCGGCCGGGCTCCGACTGGGCAAGTCTTGCGGGTCTGCTCGCGGCTCAGGCGATCCTGACTAACAGCCGCTCGGCCTTTGACGACCGCGCCAATCCATCCATCCGGCACCCGGAGCCAGCATAGACGGGGACCAAACTAGGTCGAGCAAATCAAACTGTCCCCCAGTTTTGAGCGGCGCGCGAAGATCGAAGCCGCAAAAAACTGGCAATACGGAGAGCCTGCCATTTGCGCGTAATGCATGTAATCACCAACATGATGGGTAGCGGCGGCGCCGAGGTGATGTTGTTGCGGCTGGCGCGCGTTGCCTGCGGCGAACGTCCTGTGATTGTTTCCCTTATGGATGTAGCTGACCGGCACCGCCGTCTGGTTAGCGAACATGATATCGACGTCCGCCCGCTGAAAGTCCGGTCGACCATCGGAATGATGAAGGCGGTCCCGTTGCTCGGCAGGATGATCCGCGACGTCCAGCCGGATGTAGTTATGTGCTGGTTGTATCACGCCATGATCGTCGGTCAGCTGGCAAAGTGGTGGTCGCGCACCGATGTTCCTGTTTTCTGGAACGTCAGGCAATCGCTCGACGACGTCGGATCGCTGAGCACAAGCACTCGGGTAGCTCTGCGTGCATCTCGCCTGTTATCCGGCCGGCCGGCCGGCATCGTATTCAATTCGGCGCGCGCCTTCGATCTCCACATGCAGTTCGGCTATCGCAATTCCAACTGTATTGTGATCCCCAATGGCTTCGATCACGAGCCATCATCGCCGCAGCGCGTTCAAGCGCCGAAGGTTCTCGGAATTGCTGGTCGGCTGCATCCCCAAAAGGACTATGGAACGTTCTTCGCCGCTGCCGCTCGGGCGCGCCGGACCCACACCGGCGTTCGTTTCGTTGCAGCCGGCGCCGGAGTTACGCCGGACAACGAGACGGTCCGCCGGATGATCGCTGCAGCCGGGTTGCCGTTCGATGCCGTCGAGCTACGCGGCAATGTCCTAGACATGAAGCAGTTCTACCGCGACATCGATGCACTCGTATTGTCGTCTCGCACGGAAGGGTTTCCCAATGTCCTAGCCGAAGCGATGAGCTTCGGCAAACCGGTGATTTCGACGGATGTGGGCGACGCAGCGACCATCGTCGGCGATACTGGTTTCATTGTTCCGCCAGGCGACGCAGTGGCGCTCGCCGATGCTATCCGCCGGATGCTCGATCTCGAACCTCCAGAATATGCGGCTCTCTCGGCAGCGGCCAAGGATCGCATCGACCGCACGTATTCGCTACCGCATGTCGCCGGTCTCTACCAAGCGCTCTTCGCGAAAGTCCAACCGTCCAGGCAGAGAGGAGCGGATGGGTAAGCCTGGTCAGATGCGATCATCACCGTATAACCATAGATCTGGCCCACGGCAGTGGTTCCGATCAGCTGGTCGATCAGGATAGTGCCCTTGATTAACATCTCTCCTCGCTAGGCCGATCAATATACGACAAGCAGGAGGCCCTCTCACGTTACTAACCGGTCTCGCGAACTTAACCTCATGTAAGTAGCTACCAGGTAACAATGACAATTCAGTCCATCGGTTCTGAGGCGCGGACATTTCGTGGCAGGCTATAGCAAGAGAATGGCACCTGTGATGAATGCAAATGATTCGGTCAATTGGTAAGGAGAGCGCTAGGAAGAGGTGGCGCTCGCGCGGGGAGATTGTTGCGAAATGAGGGGCATAGGGGACGTGTTCTCAGGCTCATTCGGCAGTCTGGAGTGTTCAAAAACTGGACGTGAAACTCCGCCGGGGTCACCTGCCGCGGGAAAAGTTGACGTGTCTCCAGACAAGTCTTCGTCCGGCAACACTAAAATCGTGATCGTATTGCCAAGTCTCAGTGCTGGGGGTAGTGAGCGCACCGTTAGCTTGATCGCGAACCACTGGGTCGCGAGCGGTCACAGTGTGACAATCGTAACCTTGGAGCGCGTCGAGACACAAGCGTACTACCCGATCTCCACGAATGTACAGGTTGTCCGTCTCGGAATACCCACCGGCGTCATGAACCCCATCAAGGGCGTTTGGTTCTCGCTGCGCAGGCTTCGCAGGTTGCGCACCGAGTTGCGCAAGCTTTCCCCCGATTTGGTAATCAGCTTCCTGACGAGAACCAACATCCTCACTCTGTTTGCGATGGCCGGCGGAGATATTCGCGTCATCGTGTCCGAACGAAATCATCCGAATTTGCAAAAGCTCTCGGCCTCATGGGCTTTCCTGCGCCGGCTTACCTACCCGACAGCCTATGGCCTTGTGACAATGACAAGAGATGCGATGGAGTGCTTTCCACGACGCCAAAGGCCGCGCAGCTGGGTCATTCCCAATGCCTCCACCTTGCCTGGCAATCTTGCCGATCACCGGGGCGGAAACATCCTTACCGCAGTGGGTCGCCTTGTACCGCAAAAAGGCTTCGATCTTTTGTTGGCGGCCTTCGCGAAAATCTGTCTCGATTTCCCAGATTGGACTCTGGTCATCTACGGTGAAGGTCACGAGCGCAGGAAACTGGAACAACTGCGCGACCAACTCGGTTTGCCTGATCGCGTGAAGTTTCCGGGTGTCAGCGACAGACCTGGTTCGTGGATCGAAACAACGGACGTTTTTGTTCAGTCATCCCGCTTCGAAGGATGGGGTATCGCCCTTCTGGAGGCCATGGCTGCCGGGCTGCCGGTCGTATCCTTCGATTGCGAATTTGGGCCCCGAGAGATGATAACGAACGATGTCGATGGGCTGCTGGTGCCGAATGGCGACGTTGCGGCGCTGTCTGCCGCCCTTGCCCGCATGGTGACGGACGGCGCGCTGCGGCAGCGCCTTGGCGAGCAAGCGTCGGTATCGGCGAAGCGCTTTTCTCATGAGAGCGTCATGGCGCAATGGGACGAAGTTGTTGCCTCGGCTCGCAGAAGCTGAAGGCGGCTGCGCTCCGAGAGCTCCGATGGATGTTTGAGCTTACCGCGAGAGTGTAGTCAGGTCTGCCTGAAACTAGGCGAATTTCACGAACAGCGACTATTGGCGCAAAACGCACTTCACTTCCGCGACGTTATTTGGATCGAGTAGCTAGCTGACTATTCCCTCATGGTATTGGTAAGTCTGCGTCTTTTCGAGTGGCAATAACTCCTTTCCTTTCGGTGCGAGCGTTTGATGTGTGCGAAAACGAGGTGGAGTATGCGGTAGCTGGCTGTGTGCCATGCGTGGGCGAACTCCCCGGGGGGGTAACAAGCTGGGAAAACGGCAAAGCCGTGGTCGGCGTGCATTTCATAGACTTCAACCGCATCCATGGCGGCTACACGATCCGCAGTATCGCCAATGCCCAGGGCAGGGAAAGCTCGCCTTTCGGCATGCAACGCCACAACGCAGCCGAGTTCGTCGCGCTGCTCGACGGCATCATCGGCGCCGCGCACATAGTAAAGTCCAATGCCGGATAGCCCACAGAGCCGCGTAGAGCCGTGCTGGGAGCGCTTCAGCGGTTTTCCACAGGTTGGCTGCGCTTGGGGTTTTTGCGAGCTTGCTCCGGGTCCCTCGCCGATACACCCTGGGACATGCCAATGTCTCAAGACATGTCGATAGATATTGAAGCGCTTCTGGCCGAGGTCGATAAATTTGCGAAGCAACTCGCTCGGCTCGAGGATGAACTGACGTTGAAGTGCGGAAAGAGCGCGTTGGAACCGGCAGAGCGCAGAACTGTGCGCCACGGTCGGATGGATGAAGCGCATCTCCGCGGCGAGAAGCTAAAGCTGGTACCGTTTGGCGATCAGGCTCAGGTGCTCGGCGCGCAACGTGACCGCGACAGTCACCTTGCCGTCCTCGTTAGGTCTGCGTTTTCCCACAAAACCCGCCGATCTGGACGAAATTGAAAAGCGAAGCCAGCTCGTCACGCCGCCTTCAGCGGCCTGCCGCGCATCAGCACCCAGTATGCCCGGTGTATGGCCCGTTCAGATGACAGCAATCACGCCCGCACAGAAATCGCCGTCTCTTTCAACGACACGTCGAGACCGATATATTCACGCATGGTTGTTCTCCGTTCGATGCTTGGGCCCGGCGTCCAGTCGTGAGCCCGTACTTCCATCCTATCGGGGAACAACCACCCGCTCTCAATAGCGTGACCACTTCTGGCTATCTGGGCGACTCGCTCCCGCGATTATGCGCGGAGAGCGCGGGTTGAGCGTTTGACCCGGCGCAGCCACAATAACCCGCACAATCACCAAGTCCTCGCCATCAGGATTGTCACCCTCGGCCGCAAGCAAGCGCTGAGCTTCGTCTTCGTCTCCCTGGTTTGCAGTGATCTGGATGTACCGACGCGGCTTTCCGGCGCCGGCAGCTTTGTCTCCAGCTTGTCCAACCGTGCTAGGAGAGGATTGGCCATCGGTCGCAACCACTTCGGGCGTCATGGACTCCGCAGGGTAGACCGGCACCAGGCGGATCAGAAACAGATCCCAATCCGGATCATAGCCTTGATTCATCACATCCTGGCGCACTGCCTCTTCCTCTGCGTCGCTCGCAACGATGCGGCAGAAGCGATATTGGCGGTGAGGGTGCACTCTTCCCTCCAGGTGCTCTATCCGCGTCAGTCGTGCCTCCAGGGTCATTTGCCCGCTCCGGTCGCAAGACGTTGTTCCGACGAGGCAACCCGTTCGGCGAGGTCTGCTGTCTTCATCGCCTTCCGCTGCATTTCCAGGAGGCCGACAATCAAGGCGGCTTCATCCGGCGAGATGTCCCCATCGGCAGTCTGGCGGTTGATCGCAGCAATTGCGTTGGGAAGCTCTTCGGTCTTTGCCACTTCCGGAAGCTCGAACCGAAGGCGAGCGCCTTTCGCGGTGGCCATATCCTATCGAGGATCGTCTTTGCCGCTGTTGGCTTCAGTTCACCTTTCTATCCCCTTAGCGATGGGCTCAACGCTGCCCGATACACCCTGTGGGCCCGGCGAAACCGGGGTAGCATCGCCGCCGGGAGTGCGGAAAAACAGCGTCCCGCAAGATTGGTCGCCTTCTAGTCCGAAGCTAGCTTCCCGCATGCGTGCCGACCTCTTCGTGGCCCTGGGAGGGTTCGACGACAGCTGCCGCCTGTTGTTCGAGGACCAGACCTTTTTCGCCAAGGCGTTGGCGTTCGCTCCGGCTCATGTCTCGGACCGCACCTGGGCGAAGTATCGCCAGATTGCAGAGCGCACGCGCAGGGAGGGGTTGCGATGCGCCATCGAGGTGTTCAGCCAGCGCAAGAAGGCCAGTCGCGCCGCCTCGTCATCGCCCGCGGAGGCAGAGATCGCCGAACAGCTTTGCGGATGCTGACGCACGTTCGCAAAGGCTGCGTACATCGCCACCAAGCGCCGGTTGCGGCGTCAGCTGCGGGCGCTGCGGTGGGGCCTCCGCCGCGCGTCTCGGTGATTACGCCGTTCGTCAACGCTGACGCCTATCTTGCCAACGCGATCGCCAGCGTGAGAGCCCAGACCGTCACCGACTGGGAATTGATCCTGGTGGACGATGGATCGACGGACGGCAGCCGCCTGATCGCGCTGCAAGCCGCCGAACAGGACGTCCGCATCAGACTGCTGGATCGCCCGGTAGGATCGGCACGCGGCGCCGCCGCGGCCCGCAACGCCGGCCTGCGTGCGGGGCTCGGAGAATTCTTCGCCTTCCTGGATGCTGACGACATGCTGGAGCCGATCATGCTGCAAACGGTTCTTGCGGCAGCCGAGGCTCATCCGGAGGCCGCGATGATCTTTGGCCCGACGCAATGGTGGTATCCGGAAGAGCGGCGCGCCAGCTGGACCGAGCCGGTGGACGGCTGGCTTGCCGGTCGCCTGCATCCACCGCCGCGGCTGCTGAGCCGCATCATCCTGATGCAGGACGGTCACGTCCCTTGCACCTGTTCCGTGCTGGTGCGCCGGAGTGCCATCGAACTTGTCGGCGGCTTCGAGGAACGCTTCCGGCTCTACGAGGACCAGGCGCTGTGGGTTAAGCTGTTTTTGCGCTACCCGGCCTATGTCACACCAATCTGTCTTTTTCGCGTTATCGGCAGCACTCCGGCTCGGTGTCGGCGGATGCGGCCAAGCGTGGCCTTTATGATCGCATGGGCTTGCATCCGGCCCGCGCACCCTTTCTCGACTGGCTCGCCGAATACGTTGTCAAAAGCGGGATAAAGGATCCGAAGCTCGATCGAGCAATTCGCCTCGCGCGATCACCTTACACCAGCGAGCCGACCGTTCGAAACAAGGCCGATCGGCTGTCATTGAAAGCCGCAATGCCGCTCGCGCGGCTTCGTCATCGCTTCGCGCGAAAACTTGCTCGCCTTTCCAGGTTGATGACTGGGAGCTTCAGCAGATCGTGACCACCAATCGCGTCAGCGGTACGCCCGAGGCTCGTTCATCCTCGACGAAGCATGGCGAAAGCTCCCCGGACAACCTTGCGTCTCCAAGACTTGGCCGCGGGCGGCGTCTCCACATCGTTCCGTTCGGCTGGCAATTCGCCGACGGGCTGAAGGCCGGCCCTGAACGCTTCCATTCGCTCGGGCAACTGACGGGCGCGGAACGAGGCCTCGACCTCGTCAGCGGTCAAGCTGTCCAGCAGCCGCTCGCGGGTTTGGAGCAGGAGTTTCTCGGCGCCCGACGCGCACTCTCGGGCCAATCTCCTTGCCTCGGGACTCAAGGCGAAATCCAGCGCCTGCGCGAGTTGCCGCTCGTCGATTTGGTCCAGCGTGAGCACGTTCGGCCAGCCGACCCGGGTGCATTGCTTGGCGATCTTGCCGCTGCCCGGCACCGTATCGATTGCAAGCGCCGGCACGCCGTTCTTCAGGGCAAGGACGAGGCCGTGCAGGCGCGTCGTAATGAGGGCGTCGACTCGCGCGATCAGCGCTTCGACTTCTCCGGGGGTGCGCAGACCGCCCTCATTGACGTCGAGCCGCGTGTCGATGCCAACGACGGCGAGCTCGCGGGCTTCGATCAGTTTCGCGATCGCCGCGTTGGCGCGCGCGACTTCCGCACCCGGATGCTCCTCGACGAGGCAGACGCCGACGACCGGAGGAAGATCCTGCCGCGCCGCGAAGACCATATCCGGATTGGTTCCGGCTGAACTGTCACGCTCGATCAGCAGATCGAACGGGTTCCATTCGTCCAACGGGAGATCCATCGACAAGTTCAGCCCGATGAGCCGGCATCCCGCGAAATGCCCGAGGAATTCCGCTTCAAATTCGCCGCGGCCAAACGGACCGCAAACGAAGATCACGTGGGAATAGTCGCCAGGATCTAGCAGTCGCCAGTTCAAGCCGCCGGCAAAGGGCGGATCGGTCGCGAGATCGTAGGCGATGGATCTTTCGTCGAGCCATCGGCAAAGAACGTCGCGTGACAACAGGTCTCCGGCCGTGGCGTGCCCGCGCGCGAAACTGAACCAGCCGGCCACCAGTATCTTCATCGATATCCTAGCCTACATTGTCCCCTCGTCCAGCGGTGAGGCATCGTCATGCTGCCGTACCCTGGCTCTGCATTGACCAGCCGTCCGTCCAGGACGCCCGGCTGCACATCGAAGGTCGCCGCACCCTCGACGTGATCCTCGAGCGCAGCCTCCCGCGATGTCAGCGCGGCATTGATCCGATAGCGGCCGGGACGGAGCAGGAGGGGCTGGAACTCGCAAACAAAACTGTCGCCACCGAGGTCGCTGTCAGAATGCTCGGCAGAGTCGAACGAGGTCACGGCATCACCGAACTCATCGTAGATTGTGAAAGAACAATCGACCAGCGATGGTCGCCAGCGGCGCGAAAACGAAAACGAGTGCGCTGGCCCGAGGTCGGGACGCCCGCATCGCTTTCGATCTCGATCGCCGTCAAGCGAACCCGCCCGCGACCGGAGCGGACCGCGCGGGTGGCGAGATCCTCCGCGGCCTGGTCCGTGAACGTCCGAAGGTAAGTTTCGATCACTTTTGCGGTGGGTCCGTCTGCCTTGATCGTTCCGTCGCCGATAAGGATCGCCCGGTTGCAGAGTTTCTGGACCACGGACAACTGGTGGCTGACGAAGATGACCGTGCGGCCAGTCTGCGCGATCTGCCCCACCTTGCCGATGCACTTCTTCTGGAATGCCGCATCGCCGACCGCCAACACCTCGTCTACGACAAGGATGTCGGGCTCGACATGCGCCGCCACGGCAAAGGCGAGCCGCAAGATACATGCCGCTGGAATAGCGCTTCACAGGCGTGTCGAGAAACTGCTCCACGCCCGAGAAGTCCACGATCTCGTCGAGTTTGGCGGCAATCTCGGCTCGCCGCATCCCGAGGATCGCTCCATTGAGATAGATGTTCTCGCGGCCTGTCAGCTCGGAATGAAAGCCGGTTCCGACCTGGAGAAGCGCTCCCAGCCTTCCGTGGATCTCGGCACGGCCGGAGGTCGGGTCCACGATCTGTGCCAAGATTCCGAGCAGCGTGCTCTTGCCGGCTCCATTTGGTCCGATCAGGCCCACGATCTCCCCAGCGCGAACCTCGAAAGAAATGTCTTTCAACGCCCAGAATTGTTCGTCGGCGCCGTCTTTGCGCGGTGACGATCGCCGGCCCTGCAACAAGCCCCGTGCCCCGGATACCAGCGCATCCCGAAGCGTGGGGTAAGCGTTGTTCGTCATGCCCAGCCGGTAGGCTTTGGACAGGTTGCTTGCGCGGACGGCGAGGTCGGGCATGGCTCAGATCAGGTCAGGAAGGGCTCGCTCGGCCCTCGAGAAAGCGACCAGGCCGCAGGCGAGAAGCAACACCGATGAGACGGCCGAGATCGCCACCATGCCCCAGTCGGCGGGCGTGCCGACCACGCACCAGCGGATCGCCTCGACGATGCCGACCATCGGGTTGAGGCTGTAGAGCGGCCGCCATGCCTCGGGCATGAGGCTGCCCGGATAGACAATGGGCGTCATGAACAGAAGTATCTGCAGGGCAAAGGGGACGATGTGGCCGACATCGCGAAAGCGGACATTCCAGGCTGACAGCGCGAGCCCGAGCCCCAGCGCGGCAGCCATCATGACGAGGACGAACGCGGGCAGCAGCACGATCTGCACCACAGGCGCAGTCGCAAAGACCGCGAGCGCGATGAAAACGATCGCGAACCCGGGCACCATGTCCGCCACGCAGGACAGCATGGCCGACATGGGTATTGCGATGCGCGGAAAATAGACGCGCTTCACGAGCTCCTGGCTGCCGATGAGGCTGCCGGTCATGCTGCCGACCGCCTTCGAAAAGAAGTTCCAGGGCACCAGCCCGCACAACACGAAGAGCGGATAGGGTATGCCGTTCGACGGAACGCCGACCAGCTTGCCGAAGAAGATGCTGAACACCGACATGGCGATCATCGGCTGCAGTACCGCCCACAAGAGACCGAGATAGGTCTGCCGGTACCTAACCTTCATGTCGCGCCAGACCAGGAAGAACACCACCTCGCGGAAGTGCCAGATCTCTCGCAGGTTGAGGATGGGTCGCTTTAGCGACGGGTCGATGATCGCGACGATATGTGGTGCTACCGCAACGGACCGCCCACGGGTCGCTACGGCTTCACCCAGACTGCCTGGCCTAACTGTCGCCACTTGCTCTTGCCTTTGCTCCGATTGATGTCGATGTGACGCGTAAGCTTGCATCATTCCGCCTGCCGGTAAAGCGAGATACCGTTCTCGATCTTCGAGAATTTGTGGGGTCAAAAAACGGAGAAGGTTTGTTTTCAGCGCCCTTCCCTCTACCACTCTCATTTGCCGCAAATTTCTCCATTCGACGACTGCACGACGCAACCCGCAGGAATTGCGCGGTTCCGAGACCACACCTGTGTGCTCTGGTCGCTTTCCGCACTCCTCAAAGCGTTCTCTGACCGCCAACTTCTCCGAAGCTGTGTGCTAGGCCATTTCGGTGCGTCACGCGACGGCAGCACGCCTTCACAATTAACGATGATCAGGGTGCCGAACTCATAACCTTTGGTCTGCTCGAGGTCGCAGAAGACAAGCCGGTCGGCGCGTGGATCGTAAGCGCCATCAAGCGCAGCGATCCCGCACCTGTCAGCGGACCTTTTTACGTCACGCGCCGTGAAGATCCATTTCGATGTTCCAGAATGCCAGTTCGTTGCGCGCGAGCGCGAATTCAACTGTCCGGGTCTGGCCAGGCTTCAGGAACACTCGCTGGAAACCCTTCAACTCGCGTCCGACCGTCGCCTCGCGAAGTTTGGAGGCTTACCCGTCCGCTCCTCTCTGCCTGGACGGTTGGACTTTCGCGAAGAGCGCTTGGTAGAGACCGGCGACATGCGGTAGCGAATACGTGCGGTCGATGCGATCCTTGGCCGCTGCCGAGAGAGCCGCATATTCTGGAGGTTCGAGATCGAGCATCCGGCGGATAGCATCGGCGAGCGCCACTGCGTCGCCTGGCGGAACAATGAAACCAGTATCGCCGACGATGGTCGCTGCGTCGCCCACATCCGTCGAAATCACCGGTTTGCCGAAGCTCATCGCTTCGGCTAGGACATTGGGAAACCCTTCCGTGCGAGACGACAATACGAGTGCATCGATGTCGCGGTAGAACTGCTTCATGTCTAGGACATTGCCGCGTAGCTCGACGGCATCGAACGGCAACCCGGCTGCAGCGATCATCCGGCGGACCGTCTCGTTGTCCGGCGTAACTCCGGCGCCGGCTGCAACGAAACGAACGCCGGTGTGGGTCCGGCGCGCCCGAGCGGCAGCGGCGAAGAACGTTCCATAGTCCTTTTGGGGATGCAGCCGACCAGCAATTCCGAGAACCTTCGGCGCTTGAACGCGCTGCGGCGATGATGGCTCGTGATCGAAGCCATTGGGGATCACAATACAGTTGGAATTGCGATAGCCGAACTGCATGTGGAGATCGAAGGCGCGCGCCGAATTGAATACGATGCCGGCCGGCCGGCCGGATAACAGGCGAGATGCACGCAGAGCTACCCGAGTGCTTGTGCTCAGCGATCCGACGTCGTCGAGCGATTGCCTGACGTTCCAGAAAACAGGAACATCGGTGCGCGACCACCACTTTGCCAGCTGACCGACGATCATGGCGTGATACAACCAGCACATAACTACATCCGGCTGGACGTCGCGGATCATCCTGCCGAGCAACGGGACCGCCTTCATCATTCCGATGGTCGACCGGACTTTCAGCGGGCGGACGTCGATATCATGTTCGCTAATCAGACGCCGGTGCCGGTCAGCTACATCCATAAGGGAAACAATCACAGGACGTTCGCCGCAGGCAACACGCGCCAGCCGCAACAACATCACCTCGGCGCCGCCGCTACCCATCATGTTGGTGATTACATGCATTACGCGCAAATGACAGCTTCTCCCAGCATACCGAGCGACCCGATATAATCGCAAACGGTATCAAGTTAGCTTCCGCGCTGATACCCGCCGTACACAGCAAGCAGGAAACACACGAAAAACGCCCATGCGGTGAAACGCGCATTTAGCAATCTCTGCGTTACCATCAAAAGTAACTTCCGGTATGCGCATAATGTACCGGCCGAGGTGCGCTCGCGTCGGCCCTACCACCTGTGTATGTCGGTTCGCAGGTGCCATAGGCGACATGATGCGCCGGGCCGGTTAAAGATTGGTGCTATCGTCAACGTAGGTTCGCAATGGCGCGAAAGCCGATCGGAGATCTCGCGAGACAAGCGGCCGCTGACGTTGATGGCAAGATGAGCGCCGCCGGCCCGGTGCGCCAACGCCGGGACAAACGGTAGAGTTGCCAAGGCGCGCTTCCCAGGAAGCCGGTGTAGGCGGAAAACGCGAGAGGCTCTTCCAGTACGCCACCGTGCGGCGCTGTCGGCCTTCCCGGCTGGCGTTTTGTTGTTACCTGCCCATAAAGGTCATCAGGCAGAAGCCCAGCGCGAAAGGCCGAAGAGCACATCGAAGTAGGTCATGCTCTTTGCCCGCCGGGGATGTAGCCGGGCCCGCCGTAGTAGTCGAAGTCGAACTCCTCGTCGCTGTGGCTGCCGAGCAAGTTAAGGCGTCAGGCCCCTACCAGACAGGGGAGCGATTTCTCGAAGACTGGTGCGACACAGGTGAGGCTGAGAAAGGCGTGCAAGGAGCATTAGACCGGCATTTGCTTAGGGTTTTCACGAGCTTACTCATTTGTTTGAGGGTTTTCGCGAGCTTGCCTGCTAGTCCACTTCGATAAACGGTGGACGTGCAATCGACTTGATGGGCCGCGTAATGCGCGATCAAAACATTTCATGAGGGGCATGCCAGCACGTTTCAGTATCGGGGATGAGAAGAGAGGCATGAAGCCGACTGGCAAGGGAACGCCTATGATGCTTCGCCTTCAGCCCGACATGCTTGCCGGCGTGGATCGATTCGCATCCGAGCACGATGTCACTCGGCCTGAGGCCGTGCGTATGATTGTCGCCGACTGGATGGACAAGCATCAGGTTGTTAATGATCTGACGAAGGCGATAAACCAGCACCTGGATAAGGCGAAGGCTGAGACCGAGTTTGTAGACACCAAAGCCATTGCGGCAGCGCTTGGTCAGACATTCGATCACCGAACGGTCGACGAAATCGAAGATATGGTGATCGCCGAGCTGAGGCTTCGCGGCTTATGGGCTACACATGAAGTTGAATTCATCACCGAGAACGGCGGAAGTTGAATTCATCACCGAGAACGGCGGCGGCGCTGGCGTGAGGCTCGTATGTAGCCGCACAGCGCAGGCTGTCGGTTTCAGTCGCCAATCGGGCGAAGAAGTCGAAGCGTTGTTGCTGATGCATACCGTGGCGTTTTTGGTCATGTCAGCCGGAGGCGCGGGTTTGTCGGCCGGCTGAATTGCGTCCCCCAAAATAAATTCCCATGGCATGCCGAAAGATGAGGCCATAAGGTCTGGATCACGGGACGGCCGTCGTATGGGGGCTTGCACCGGCGCGGCAACGGAGGATAGCATCGATCGCGGTGGGGGGCTGTGTTCGCGCAGGCAATCATGGTGGTCTTTGCGCGCCTTCGGTATAACCCTGAACGTCGATCAGCCGGACGGCGCCCGTTGCTGCTCGAACGGTTTCGTGTTCGTGCCAGCTTTCGAAGGAACTGAAGGGCGTGATACCGATCGAACCGGCCTATCTCGCGCTGCTGGAGCTTGGCGGGTCGTGGCACGCGGGCGGGCTGTTGCCTGGCCTCGCCGCCCGACGCACCGGATATATCGGCTGGCTCTGGCAGCAGTGCCAGGCGACGATTGAGGATCGCGGAGTGCGGGGCGCTCGCTACCGCGTGCGTTTCATGCGCGAGGGGCTGTTGAACCGCGCGCAGCTCACCGCTTTCCGTTTCGCTTCCGCCGACAGCGCTATAGGCCGGGCCATGCAGGTCCGCCCGCGCCTGCTCGATCCGATAGCGCGGCCCTATCAGTCGAGCGCCTGGGACACCCCCACCCGCCTACGCAAGATCGCCTCGCACTATGAGACGGTGGAGCAGCTCGGTCGCCCCGTGGACATCGGCCCCGAGGAGGAGCTCGAGATCCTGACGATGCCCGAGGTGCGCGACGGCCTACACATCGTGCTCGACGAGGCGAGCTGGTTCCAACGCGAAGGGCCGCTGGTCCTCAACCTCTTTATCGAGGCGACACGACTGTACTCGGTAGCCTTCGCGCTCCGGCGAGAGGACGGCGTGCTGACCGCTCATGTCGGGGCGATCCAGGGCCGCAACTTTCCCGGCGTGCTCGACATCTATCGCGATCTTACACGCTGCGCTCACGGCATGCGCCCGCGCGACATGACGATCGAGCTGTTCCGATCCCTGTGCCAGCATCTCGGCGTCGACCGTATCCTGCTCGTGTCGGACAGCCACCGCCAGCATCGCGCACCTTATTTTGGCAACAAGGCGCCCAATGTGGCGTCGGACTACGACATGATCTGGACCGACCGGGGCGGCAGGCGCATCGACGCGAGCACCTTCGAGATGCCGGTCGCGCCGTCTCGCCGCGATCCGGAGCAGATACCGGCGCGCAAGCGTGGGCAGTACCGCAAGCGCTATGCCATGCTCGACCTGCTCGAAGCGCGGCTGGGGGACAATCTGGCGGGTTACGGGAAGGCGCGGCTGGCTGACAATGAGGCCGGATCGCCGCCGGGGCGGTCCGCGATGACGGGCGACGCGATTTGGCGATGCTGAAAGCGCTTCAGGGCAGGAACCTTCGCGCGCGCCTCACCCAGCCGATGGACGAGTTTTGGGATCGCAGGCTGGGCGTCAGCACCTTCGGCCACCATCCTGCGACCGGATCGCCCGGCGACCGAGAATGGTACATCCACTATATCCCGTCGCCGTATCGCGACATCTTCGACGTGTTGAAGACCGCGAAGCTCTCCAGCGATGACGTCTTCACCGATCTCGGCTGCGGCCTGGGCCGCGTCGTGTTCGCGGCCAGCTGGGCGGGTGCCCGCCGCGCGACGGGGGTCGAGCTCGTTTCGTGGCTGGCGGACGGTGCCAAGGAGAACCGGCGCCGCTGCAAGCTCGAAGGCCGCGACATCGAGTTCTTCGAGCGCAACGCCGTCGATCACTCGTTGGCGGATACGACGCTGCTCTACATGTTCCACCCGTTCGGCGGGCAGATTCTGGGCGAGGTGCTCGAAAAGGCCCGCGCCGACCGCAAGGCTGCGGGCGCTACGCGGCCGCTCCGCATCGCCTACGTCAATCCGGTGTGCGAGGAGGTGCTGGCCGAATCGGGCTGGATGCGCCGGAAGCTGGAGGTGGCGGCGAAACCACAGCGCTTCTCCAGCGCACATCATTACAACGCGTCTTTCTGGGAATCGACGAAGTAGCGGTCAGCCACATACTCATAAAGACGCTTTCCATACTATGCCACCAGCTCTCGGGCGATAGGGGCCGAAGCCGAGAATATTTAGTGCTTCGCGAATGGAGTCGGCGCCTGTGCGCCCCCAGTTCCGACGACCTTGGTTGGCATGATCGTCCTTACGGCGGCGCCCTGAAGGCGCGCTGGCCTCCGCCGACCAACGCGCCGTCGATTGCAGGGCCTTGAGGTCCTTCCGGCCTTTGCGGGCCGGGTTGGCGGTCGTACCCATACCACTAGCTGACTGACGTGTTGACCGGTATTGTCCTTGCGGGCACTCAGGGGTGACCGAAATCGGGCGTTACCTGAGTCAGTGGGGGGTATCCGATGGCCAATTTCCAGATCCTCGAAACATCGAAAGATATCACGAAATTCGACTTACCGTTGAACCGCACGGTGAAACTCAAGCAGTGGGGCGGCGACGGGAACGGTAACAGGTTAGACGTAGCGCTCGAGACGCCAGTGCCCGGTCTGACTCTCAACGTACTGCCAGACAGCCTATCTTCCGCCTCGACGGCCTTCACGCTCCACGGCACCCATATGGGTGCGAGGGGTAACGTCTCGGCCTTCGTGGCCGGCTCCGGGCGCAAGCAGTATTACAGCGCCAACCTGCCGATATTGGTCTGCGGCGAGCCGAGAAAGTGCACCGGTTATGACGTAGACCTGCTTTCAGACCTCGCCGTCAAGGGCAACGGCGCGCAGATCAAAACTTACTCGGAAATCCTCGCCGGTCCAGGAGACAAAAACAACATGCTCTCGCAGGACCCGGACAAGCCGGTCCTCGACTGCGGCGACGTCGCCGGTTCCTACGGTGGCAAGTTTTTCGGCAAGAAAACCAGCGTGGACTGGTTCACCTACTACTCGAAGCCGAGCACTAAGAAGCGGGCAGACCTGCGGTTCGAGCCAAACCTGATGCGCGCCAAGATCAACAAAATCAAGACGTTGCTCAAGGAGGGCACAAGCGTCCGCGTCTGGGTGGTCGACTCCGACGGGTTCAGTATCCCCGTCATCCAGAGCAACGCCAACAACACTCACTTCCTCACGATTATCGGCTACTCGCAGACATACTCGAAGTTCATGTTCATCGACCCGTGGCCGGGCGGCTCATCGATGTCCTACGACGGCGGTATGTATTCATCGACAGATGTTGCGTTCCTCGGTGAGTTGATCTTCGACCCGATGGACATCGAAAAGGGCATCCATTCACCGACGACCGTCGGGGGGACCATCCGCTCCGGGGGGACCATGAGCTACACGGTCATCGCCGGGCCCTGAGACAGCCAGACTCCTCCGGGCGCGGACGTAACCGCGCACTCGACGAAATCGCGACGCAAGTTCCCCGCGCCTCAGGAGGGTGGTGGGAAGGGCACTCGGGTCAAACGATCCAAGCCGCGACGCTCCCAGACGGCCACTAAAGGCAAATCGGCAACGCCGAAGGAGATGCAATTCGTTGAGCCGGCGCTCGCTACTCTGCAAGCAGGCGCGCCAGCAGGCGACGGGTGGCTGCATGAAGTGAAGTTCGACGGATATCGCATTCAAGCGCATGTTTCCGGCGGCGACGTGAGGCTGCTGACACGGGCTGGCCTCGATTGGACGAAGAAATTCGGAGAGGCAGTCCCGGCGGCCCTTGGCGGATTGGACTGCGAAGACGCCATCGTGGATGGCGAGATTGTCGTGATCGCCGATAGCGGCGCCTCGTCATTCTCGCTTCTTCAGCAGGATCTGTCAGAGCGGCGCACGGACAGGTTCGTATACTACGTCTTCGACCTGCTGCGCCTCGATGGAAAAGACCTGCGCGCAGAGCCGCTGGTGGAGCGCAAACATGCACTCCAGGAGTTGTTGGCAGGCAACGACGAAGAGGGTCCGGTACGCTTCAGCGACCACTTCGCCGAACCCGGCAAGAGCATGCTGAAGCATGTGTGTCGGTTAGGCTTGGAAGGCATCGTCTCCAAGCGAGCCGACGCGCCCTATCGCAGTGGGCGGGGTCTCTACTGGATCAAGTCGAAATGCACGCAGCGGCAGGAGTTCGTCATTGGTGGCTATTTACCCTCCGAGAAAACCGGACGCGCGCTACGTTCACTGTTGGTCGGGTACTACGAAGACGGCGCGTTGCACTACGCCGGCCGTGTCGGTACAGGGTTTTCGACCAAGTCAGCTGACGAACTGGAGTCAAAACTCGACCGATCGAAAGCCAAGACGTCGCCATTCGATGCGGCTGTACCGGATGCAAAGAAGGTGATTTGGGTAAAGCCGACGCTTGTCGGCGAGGTGGAATTTCGGAGCTGGACGTCCGATCGTGCCTCGGCGGCAGCCTTCATCGACGGTGCGGCGATCGCAAGGTCGAAGAAGCCGATCGAAGTTCGACAGACCTTGAGTTTCTTTGCCATCTACACAGATCCTTACGGACTTCATGGAATTGCGGTGCCTGCAAGGATGGTGCTCCATTTCGTCGCCCCACGCGGAGGCGTTATCGAATTGCGGGGTTGTTCCGGGCTTCAACAGGCGGCCTCGACTGACAAAGCTGCGAATCTGGACGTTACACGGCGCCCCACAGCATCATCAGTGCGCCGACCACTACCAGAACGATGCCCGGCCAGTTCGCTGACACTCCGAGGAATCGCAAGCTGCGACGATCGGGTTCGAGTGTTGCATTGGCGTGGTCGCGGGTGGATGCCTGCGGGCTGCTCATGTCGCCGCGCAAGATCGCCGTTCTCGCCATGAACAGGATGCCGCAAATGAAAAGTAATGAACCGATCCAAATGATAAGCACCTTGGTAGCCTCCTTCGGTTCGCAAGCCAAAGGAAAACAACGGCGGAGGCTCGCGGACGTTCCGACTTTGCCGAATCGCGGTTGAGCGAAACTTTTCGCTTTCTCATCGATTAGGAGGCAGGAGGAGTGGTCATGCCCGAAAAGCTCAATGAAGGCGATACGATTATGATGCAAGGACAGGTCACCCGCATCGGTATTGATGGTCACGTAGTAGCGACTTAGCCCTTTAACTCGTCGCTAGCCTTCAGCGCAGTCTTTCCGCCTCGAAATCGCCCATCGAGGCGACAGCACCCTCAGGGCGCACTTCGGGAAACCACCTGATTGCCAAGATAGGCAAAGTCGAGCACCTTTGCCGTCGAGAATTTCCCGCATGTGAAATGACAAAAACTCGCCGGACGTCTGGTTCGAATGCATTGGGGGGTATGATCATGTCCTGTGAAACGGGGGTTTGCACGGCTGCGCCAGTTACCTTCCCAAAAATAAGCATGGGCTGGAACGCGTTCGACGTTAAGCCGTTCGCGTTCGACAACACTATGGAAGTGGCCGAAGACCACCCCTTGATACATCTCATCGAGTGGACAGGAACCGTCGCACGCGGCGCGCCCGGTCGTCGGCTCAAGGCGCTTGTGATCAACAGCCATGGCTATATCGGCAGCGATCTCACAGGAACGCTCGACAGCGCCGGAGGCATTCCAAAAATAGGGCTTGGGTTCGGGTTAAAAATCGGCGAAAGCATCACAAAGGACAACGCTCACCTATTCGGTAAGCTGAGTGGCCTGGTCGGCGAGATTCACATTTACGCCTGTGTGTGAAAACGCACCGCTTCAGCCAGAACATGGAATGCCATTCTCAACGAGTGCCGTTGTGATCAGCCAAGCGACAACAACACCCTCAATCTATGCCAAGGCAGGAATGATGTTCTCGAGCACTTCGTCCGCGCTGAGTTTTCACGCGGCCAAGACCCTTTTGAGACTTTCCGTGGCCGATTTCCCTTCCCGGGGAACCTGACATTGAGCGCAACCAGTCACCCGGGCGGCTCAGCACATTTACGGCGCCGCCAAGTCCGGCGACGATGCCGTGGACGGTCGCCAGTTTTGCTTCTCCTGCGGGCGCATGCCCTATCCAGGCGTCAATCCCTTCAGCAACGTCGTGATACGGATGACAATCGGTACAAGAACGATGATCAGGCTGACGGGAAATAGGAAGGTCGCCAGCGGGAAGAGCATCTTGATCGGCAGTGAGTTGGCTTTCTCCTCGGCGCGCAGAATCCGCATCTGGCGCATTTCCTTGCTGTACACCCGAAGGCTTTTCGTCACGCTGGTACCGAGTTCCTCCGATTGCCGGAACAGCACGGCGAGCGCTCTGGCCTCGTCGATGCGCAGGCGCGTCGCCAAGTTTGCCAGTGCGTCGCGCAGTCGTCTGCCGCCGCGGACCTCTAGCATCATGATCGAGAGGTGCAACCCGAAATCCGGCCGGGTTTCCATATACTCACGCGCGACCCGGTCGGCCGCCGCCTCGATGCTCAGGCCAGCGTCGACGCAGACGGTCAACATGTCCATGAAGTCGGGGAACAGCCGCCGATAGGCCTTCTCCTTGGCAACGCCCCTGCGTTCCAGCGCGATGCCGGCCATGAAGAAAACAAAGCCGCCGATAAACAGGGACATCAAAATCGCCAGCGATCTCAATACGCTGACGAAGTACAGATCGAATGCCAAGTAAATACAGATTACCACAAGCAAAGATGTGCCGGCGCGCGCAACCTGAAATATTGCATTGGCACTCGGCGAAAAGAAACCGGCTCTGAGCAGTCGGTTATGTATGGAATTCGGATTCTTATCCTTCCGGATAACGTCGAAATAATGTCTGATGAAAACTCCGTATCTTGTACCCGACACCTCGACGCCCGGGACATAGAAGGAACCCGAGTCGCCGTCACTGGCTGCTTCCGTCAACCTTGACGCAACCTCGCGCCGGCTCATCACACTCCCAACAATCACTGTCGACAAAAGCAGGACGCCGGCGAAAGTGGCGAGGAGGATCAGCGTTTCGGACATTTTCTCCGCCTCAAATATCGAAATTGACGAGCTTGTAGAGAACAACGTTTCCGATCGCCATAACGACGAAAGCAACCGAAATAACGATGTTTGCATAGCCGCTCGCCCACACCGGATCGAAATAAGTGGGAGAGAGTGCGTTGATCATGAAATAAAGCAGAAACGGGAAAGCCGACATGACGATGGCAGTGATCCTGCCTTCGGCGGACAGCGCCCTGACCTTCGCCCGAAGAGCCGAGCGCTCGCGCATCACATTGGCCAGGTTCTCCAGGATCTCGACAAGATTGCCGCCGGTTCCGCGCTGAACGCTCATTGAAATAGCAAGCAGCTTCAGGTCTTCCGCGCCGACGCGCTCAATCATGTTGAGCATCGCATTGTTGAGGTCGGTCCCGTAGGTAAGCTCGTCGCTTAACATGCCGAACTCGGTCCCGACCGGGTCCGGCAACTCGCGCGCGACCAGGGAAATCGCTGTCGGCAAGGGATGTCCCGCCATCAGGCTCCGATTGATCACATCAAGGCTGCCGGGTAACTGGCCAGTGAATTTTCTTATGCGCGCTGCCCGGACGCGAATTATCATTAACAGAGGCCAGGCCACCAGACAGAGGATGACGACAACGAGTTTAAGAAATGTCGAAACGCCGAAATAGCTCAGCGCCAGCCAGACGCCGACCAAGCCCGCTAGCGCGTAGATCGCCATCCTCGGCACGTCCAATTTCATTCCCGATTGGGCAAAGAGCCGCCGCAGCACGACAAGCGGTCCCGCACCGCCTTTGTCGTAGTCCAGCGCTCTTTCGCGAACCATTCCTTTGTAGACCTCGAGGGTGCTCTCCTTGCCTTCGAGCAACCCGAGGCGATAGTTCATCGACCTGCTTCGCTGGAGTCGGCCTGCAACAGCTCCTGTCAACCGTTCGAACAGGATCAGGCCGCCAACAAATACCGCCGCGTAGACGAGCATCAATTCCATTGCATCAACCTATCGCAAGAGCCTACGCCAAAGGTCGGGCCGGATCGAAAATGTCGCCCGGCAGTTGAAGACCCAGTTCGGCAATGTGCTCGAGAAAACGGGGACGAATGCCGGTCGCGCGAAATTGTCCCTTGATCCTGTTCAGTTCGTCGATCCCGAGCTTCTGGAATTTCATGATTTCCTGCATCTGGACGATGTCGCCTTCCATCCCGGTGATCTCGGAAACCGAAACCAGGCGGCGCGTGCCGTCGCTGAGTCGCTCGACCTGGATGATCAAGGTGATCGCCGAAGCGATCTGGCCCCTGATGCTCAGCTGCGACATCGGCATGCCGGCCATGCCGATCATCTGCTCAAGCCTGGAGACGGCATCGCGCGGCGTGTTCGCGTGAATCGTGGTCATCGACCCTTCGTGGCCGGTGTTCATGGCCTGCAGCATGTCGAACGCCTCTTCGCCGCGAACCTCGCCGACGATGATCCTGTCCGGCCGCATGCGAAGCGCGTTCTTCAGGAGCTCGCGCTGACGAATCTCGTTGCGCCCGTCGAGCGTCGGCGGTCGTGTTTCGAGCCGGCCGACATGCGGTTGCTGAAGCTGCAGCTCGGCCGCGTCCTCGATCGTGATCAGCCGCTCGCGATGCGAAATCTGCGACGAAAGCGCATTGAGCATCGTGGTCTTTCCCGAACCGGTACCTCCGGAAATGATCATCGACACCTTGCCCTTTACGGCAGCGGTTAGCAGAACCTGCATCGCCCTGGCCATCGAGTGGCTCTCGACCAGCCGCTCGAGCGTATAGGGCCGGCGGGAAAACTTGCGGATCGAGACGAGTGGGCCGTCCACGGCAACCGGCCGGATGGCGGCGTTGACACGAGAGCCGTCGGGAAGTCGCGCGTCGACCAGCGGCGACGATTCGTCGACCCGCCGCCCGACCGCCGTCACGATTTTGTTGATCACTCGCAGCAGGTGATCTTCATCCTTGAAGCGGATAGGCGTGTCTTCGAGCTGGCCGTAACGCTCGATATAGACATGCTCGGGGCCATTGATCAGAATGTCGGCGATGGAGTCGTCCTTGAGCAACGGTTCGATCGGGCCGAGCCCCAGCATCTCGTCGGTGATGTCGCTGATCAGCGTATCGAGTTCCCTCGCGTTGAGCGGAAAATTCCGAACACGGACATATTCGCGTACCAGCGGCCGGATCTCCGCGGCCAGTTCCTCGTTTTGCGACGTGTCCAGCAGTCCGAGGTTGATTCGGTCGAGAAGGTAGCGGTGCAGATTGACACGCTCGGCGACCATGTCGGGACCGTGCGCATCGCCGGTGTCCGGCTTTGCGCCTTCGGCACGCGGCACCGCTGAGTTCATTTCGCTCTTCTCGATGACGGCAAGGTCGCCCAAAGCGACAGGCAGTTGGTCCGGAGCATCCTCCGAGCGCGACCTGTAGAACCGTCCGATGATTCCGTTTGCCATGCCGCTCATTGTTCCTATTCGACAATCACCTTCGCGCCGACGCGAACCTGGCCATAGAGCTCGAGCACATCGGCATTGGTCATCCGGAAGCAGCCGGAAGAGACGAAGCCGCCAATCGACGGAGCGTCATTGGTGCCGTGGATGCGGTAGAGCGTGTCGCGCCCGCCTTTGAACAAATAGATCGCGCGGGCGCCGAGCGGATTGTAGGGGCCAGCGGGCATCATTTCGGGCAGGCTGGGGTCGCGCCTGCGCATCTCGGCCGGCGGTCGCCAGTCCGGCCATTCGGCCTTGCCACCCACCTTTACCGTGCCGGTCCAAACGAAGCCATCCCTGGCCACGCCGATGGAGTACCGGATGACCTTGCCCTGGTCGATCACGAGGTCGAGCGTCCGTGCCGCGGTCGAAATGAGTATCGTGCCCGGCTCTTCACGCGTCTCCTTTGCAACGATGCGCCTGGTGACTTGCCCGAGGCTCTTCGGCACGGGGTCGCTGCGCCGCTCACGGGCATCAGCCCCGCTCATGCCGCCGACCGCCATCAACAAGAGACCAGTGCACATGCTCTTGCGCGCCAGACGCGCCGCTTGACCCAGCGCCGTCATTTGACGGCCTCGGCAAGTCGTTCGATCTGGCGCACAAATTTCGAGCGCGGGTTGATCTCGACCGGCAGAATTCCGCGGTTGACGGCCTCGTTCATGGTGCCCCAGTCATCCTCGACGACCACGGCGCTCGACTGCTTGAATATCTTGGCGGCGTCCTTCTTGCCGATACCAAAGCTGAAAAGCCGCCGGCGACGCTTGTTGGCGACGACCCTCAGGGGAACATCGTCGCTTCTGAGCTTCTTGATCCTGTTGAAGACCTCCTTGGCCTGCTGCAAACCGGGAATGGTCAGTTCAGTGACCAGATGAATGGAGTTGACCGCGGAGAGCAATTCATCCCTCCACGTCGTCTCGTAATATGGGATGTCAACGACGGTGTGATTGTTGTGGAAGGACACGACGTCGAGCATCCGCAACACGAGCTCGCTGCTGGATGAAGATATGATGACGCCCGGCTGCCGGAACGACAGCAGCGAGAAGCCGCGTGGGTGCTTCTTCTTGATGATGTCGATGAATTCCAGGTCGAACTCGCGACGGGTTGGCGATGACCGGCTGCAGGTCATAGTCATTGAGGGTGTTGAGGTAATGGCCGCAGGCGCCGGTTGCAAAATCGAGGTCGAACAAGGCCACGCTCACAGGCGTCTTCCTCTTCATGCGAACGAGCGCGTCCGCCAGCGAGATGGCAACAGAAGTTCCGCCTGCTCCTCCGACGGCCGAGATCACCGCATGCACGTGATTGCCGCCGGAATGCGCCATCTGCACATTTCCCGTCACAGCCTCCAGGAAGCTCTTGCGGTCCAGCGGCTTTCTTACCCAGTCGTTGCCGTTGAGCTTGAGCAGCAGCCGCATGCGCCGATCGGTCAGTGGGTCGGAAACGACGATCAACGGAAGCGCGGCGAACTTGCGCCGCAGTTCCTGCACGGCGCTGCTTTCGAGCAGCGAGCCGTCGCCGGCGTCGAACACCAGCAGATCATAACTCGTCGGATCGACTGCTGCGCGCTTGTCGAGAAGCGCGTCATGCCCCTTCACGTCTGAGTCGTATTGCGAGAGCGCCGACAGCGAGCTCTGCATGAACTCGGACGCGGCCTGATCGGTCGATGCGATCAGCACCCTAATTCTTCTCGAGAAATTCATAAGACTTGTCATCCGAGAAAACGCCCGTGTTCCGCAAATTGCCGTTAGCTGCCCGAAGTCGTATCCAAGTCCTCGCTGGTGATCGTGACCGGCATAGCCGGTATCATGACGTCGTCGAGCCCCAGCAGCGCGCCCAGTATAGGCAGATCGAAGGTGATGTCCTGAACTTCCATGCGGATGGTTACCACAGCGCCTTGCGTCCTCCCGTAATAGCCAAGCCCTGACAATTCGTAAGTGACGAGGACGTTGCCCAATCCAATGCGCCAGTTCAGATGACACATTGCCGGCCTGGTTCCCGCGGTCCCGACCGGTTGACAATCTGTCGACGCGGAACTGCCATAGACGATACGGTTGAGCTCGCTGTTGCACGCGGTCCCGCTGTCGCCCCCGCAAGTCCAGGGTCCGTCGTGCGCGATCGGTATCGTATTTCCGGCATCCGCGATGTCGGCGCCGCAGCAGCAGCGACGACGTCGAAGTCGGCCACGTCAAATACGGAAGTCGAGACGGCCGCCAGGCGCGCGCCATAGTGGACGGCCTTTACCGTCTGGTTCCACTGGAACATCGCGTAGCCGAACTCGATAAAGGCGGCGAAGACCAGCATGACCAGGGGCAAAGCGATCAATCCCTCGGCGATCGTGGCACCGGACTCCTCGGACAGGAAACAACGGTCGGCTGGCTGTTTCACCATCCGATATACCTCTCGTCATGATGGGCCTCGATGGTAATGGCGTCGATGCCCAGCCAGCCGAACAGCTGCGAAGACTGATAGTCATGCGCGGCCGCAGACGCGGATCACGCCGGCTACCGGCGCGCTGATCGTAACATCCGCCGCGTCCGGCCCCCAGCCGGGTACCCGCAACGCTGCACCGACTCCCGGAGAAGCTGTCCCGTAGTAGGCAATGTCGCGCGCTGCGGTCGCATTGCAGGCGGCGGCGAAGCTTGCGGCTGTCTGGCAGCGAGCCAGATAGCGCGCGGCGTCCCGCAACCCGGTCTCGATCTGCGCCTTCTGCCAGAACATGCCGCCGAATTCGAGGATGGCGACCGAAAACAGCGTCACGAAAGGAATGACGATCAGCGCCTCCGCCAGGACCGCGCCGGCCTCATCCCTGTGAAAACGTTTTGCGACCTGACTCAGGTACCTCGCCACGACTATCACCTGACCAGTTGCGCTTCTTCGCGAAGGAATGTGTCCAGGGTACCGTTGCCGTGATAGCCGGTCACGTCGACGATTTCGGCATGGAGCTGTTTGTCGTCGAATGGCTTAGTCAGGAACATGCTGACGAAGGCCTGTGGATTCGTGATTGGCGAGTGTCCTGTGCCAAGATCTTCTCGGCAGTTGATCACCGCCGCGAAAATAACTCTCCGGTCATTCGTCTTGGTGATGGCTGTGCTCCCCTTGTAGCAACTATTTGTGCTTCCTTCGCCCGTCTCGCCGTTGGGGGCCCTGTTAGCGTTGCCAGTCACCAAGTCATTGTCGTTCTCGTACTTGTAAACGTCATAGCGCGAAGGAACCGTCGCGGAGCCGGCCGGATCGGACGGCTTCGGGAATGGCGATGGCATCGCGACGCCGGGATGATTAAGCGCCCAGTAGGCCGCAACGTCCCATCTCTCACCAGAGATGGTGCCTCCGCCGAGGGTGGTCCAGAACCGGGTAAGTGCCGCCCGGAATGGCAGTATCCGGCAGCGCCATTGCCTGCGTTGTGTCGAGCTCCTCGGTGTACTTACTGCACCTCGAGTTCTTGGTGGGGTCCTGTTCGCCCCTCCTGACATTGTACGCTGGCGGGGTGAGCGGATCGTCGTCTTTCATTGACCCCGCATAGACCCCAAATCGTGTGTTAATTCCCTGATCAGCCGGGCCGAGCGTCGCGCCAGTCTTGGTCTCCAGACTGCGGATATTATAACAGAGTCCCGGCCTGCCAGTAGCGAGAGCGTCGCGAAGCGCGCTGCCCCCCGAGTCTGCGACCTGGAGCCAACCATAGTTACCGGGTGACGCGCCAGCACCGCCACCAAACTGGATGATCATTACTCGGCCGTAGGTGGCTCCTTCGGCGAAGTATTCGTCGAAGTCCTTGCCGGAGATTACCCCGTCCTCCTCGAACGGATTGCAGATGAAGAGTGGCGTCACATTGCAGGCCGACACGTCATAGACAGCCGCGGCTTCCGCCTGAAAATTGATCGTAGCAGTTGTGAGCCCGACCGGCACCGGAAAGAGCGACGTCATGGCGCGAGGCGTGGATCGCACAAGTAGATAGACGGCTTCCGTTCCATCGGCGGTCTCATGATCAGTGATCCAGTCCGCGTCAATTCCGGTGTCGTCGCTGTCGGGAATGTCGTCCAGATAGATGGCGCTGACCTGGGTCTCATCAATGATGACCCCTCCGCCGTCCGAGAATCGCGCCTGATTGCTGAGCAGGCTCGGAAAGCGCCGCATTCGCTCTCGTAATGGCGTCAGCGCCGCCATCGAGTTCACGCGCTCCGGCGAGTGCCAGTGCGTCGACTGCGTTCTGCAGATCGGTATGGAGATTGTTGCCGCGCGACACATCGATGACGAGCAGGCTGAAGCCCAGAAAGAGCGGCATCGCGACCAGCGTCAATGCGGCGACGTAGCCTCGCTCGTCGCTCAACACGTCAAGAATTCTGCGCCCCATGTCAGCCCTAGCTTGGTTCTCGCTGCCCTTACAAATTCCCAGAGCCCGCCGACTGCCCCTCAGCCTGCGTCTATGCTCAGTCGGTCGTCGTGGCGTCCCCCGTCGTCGTAAGAAAGATCGGCTGCGCCGGCGCCAAATCAGCAGTCCTGCCGGCTACGTATTGTCGCTGCGCCCTGGCAACGGCGCGTCCGTCGCCGTCTATGTCGGTATCCGATGCCTCGGGCGGGAACGGATTGATGGCCTGGATGCCGATATTGCCCTGAGGGGCGTCGCCCAGGCCGAGTGTCACCGAGTTGCGGTTCGCCAGGTAGTCGGCGCAGCCGCTCAATATCAGGCACGCGCCAAGCGCGGCCGCAGCTCTATTTCTTTCCGACGGCATACGCGCCTCCGAAATCGAGATCGATGACATGGCCGTAAGGTCCGATGATGCCGGTCCCCTCCCTGAAGGTGCGCAACATGTTCTTGTCGACTTCGAGCATGCCGAGCAGGAATATGTCGACGTCGTTGCCAGGCCGCGTCTGGTCGAGCGGCGAACGAAGCTTCTCGTCGGGCGACGCCGGCCGCACGATGCGCGGGGTGACGACGATGACAAGGTCGCTCTCGCGTTTCTGGTACGACGTGGAACGGAACAACGCACCGAGCACAGGAACTTGGCCGAGCCAGGGCAACTGCTGCACGTCGCTGGCGTTGATCGACTGCAGCAGGCCGGCCATGGCGAAGCTCTGCCCGTCTCGCAACTCGATCGTCGCGTCCGCCTTGCGTGAAATGAAGCCCGGGTTGCCGTTTACCGTTACCGAGCGGTCGAGTTCGCTGACCTCCGGTTCGATCTGCAAATTGACCAACCCGTTGTCCAGGACGATCGGCGTGAAGGCGAGCCTGACACCATAAGGCCGATAGGTCACTTCGGTTGCCGTCGATCCGTTAAGCGTAACGACCGTCGTAATCGGCACTTCACCGCCGGCATGAAAGCTGGCGGTCGTGCCGCTCATCGTCACGAGGTTCGGCTGCGCCAGCCGTCTTGCGAGGCCCTTGGCTTCGAGCGCGTTAATGACCAGGTCGATGCGCCAGCCGGATATTTCCAGGACCTTGGCGATCAACTCGCCGAACGGCGTGCCGTTCTGGGTAGAGACGCCGCTGAGTTCCCGGGTTATTTCATTGTCCTCGTTCACGCCGATATGGAGTCGCGGAGCCAACGTGAAAATACCGCGACCGCCTGCGTCTATCCCGGTGAAGCCGATCCCCAAGTCCCGCCCCGCGCCGCGCGACGCCTCGATGATGCGCACCTCCAGCGAGACCTGCTGCCCGTCGGCGACACGAACCTGGTTCAGCACGGGGTCGCTTGAATATTGCTGGGCTATCTCGAGGACGCGAGCGAGATCGACGCTGTTTTTGACCATGCCCGAAAGCCGTATGCGGTCGTTGACGTTGCTAATCCTCAGCTTCGAACTCGGGACAGCGGCGCGGATCGCGGCTTCCATCTCGTTGAGGTCGAGCCGGATACGGACGTCGATCACGCCGAGCAGGTTCTTCGAATCATCATAGATCGAGATGTTGGTGGCGCCCGACCCCTTTCCCTGGATGTAGAGTGAGCGTTCCGTCAGAGGCACGACATCGGCCACGGCGGCATTGCCCACGACAAGATCGGCGAAACGGCGGCTGGTCGTGATGGTCAGCGTGTTGCCCGGGGCGATGGTCACATGGGAAACGTTGCCGCCGCCGATGGTGATGTTCCTCTCCTGGGCGTGCAGCGATGCCGGCATCGACAAGCCAGCCAACAGGCAAACGGTGGCCGCCCAGGAGACAATCAGAACCCCCGCGCGCATCAGCCTGCAAACACGGCCAATTCCATCTTCAAACCCGAACCTCACAGTACCCCCGCATCGCACTCGCCGCCACCACGCTTCAACATGTTCATATCAGTTCAGCGGCCGGACTTGATACTCTTCCCGCTTGTTATCCCGCGAAACGCCAATCACCACGAAATCCGGCTTCGGCGCGGCCACGAGAACCGGCTTCTCCACGACAACCGTATCAGGTTCCTGGTTAAGTTTGTCTTCCAGCGAGCCGATGCGGGTGCCGAGCACGTCGCCGACATTGCGCACCACGCCTTCGAGATCGCTCAGACGATCGCGCCCTTCGTCGGCGTGCTCGTTCTTCAGCGCCTGCGCCATCGGCCCGCCACCGAGATCGGCGAGCGTGACCGGCTGCGTCTGTTCGACCCCGGCGGAAGCGACATTGCGCAGCGCGAGAGACAATGTGCCGACATTGGTTGCGAGCGTCAGCTTCTGCGCCTCGGCCGTGGTCACCTCGAAAGTCACGGTCTTGACGACTGACGGCTTGTCGGCGCGGTCGTCGGCGGTCTGGTCCACCGCGAGTACCTTGACCCCCTGGAGGAGGACATCGACGAACGTCTGCTCGCCGTCGGCCTGGTCGCGCGTCACGCGCGTGAGCAATATGTCCACGCGATCGCCCGGCAGCACGAAACCGGCGACGCCGAGCACGTCGTTGACGCGGATGGACACCGCCTTCATGCCCTCGGACAGCGCCGCCGACAGCGTCGCGCGCTGGCCGTGACCGGTGATCTTGGAAGCGAGCACCGGCTCGTCCTTTTCAATCGCCGACATGATGTAGCGAAGTTCGCCCTCCTTGCCGAGCAGTTCCTCCGCGGTGCGGAAGGCGCCGGCCGGCAGTTCCCCGCTCGGCCATTTGAGTTCCCTCACGTCATCCGCCTTGAGCGGCTGGCCGAAGCGCAGCGAGCGGGTGGCGACGAGGATCGTATCCCCGGCCACCGGCTGGACGATGCCGGCGCGCTGTACGAGGAGATCCCGCTGGTTGGCAAGGTATGATCGTGCCCCGAAGACCGCGGCCACCGCCAGCGCGATCGAGACAAGCAGACTTATTACAGTGGAACTTCTCATCGACATCGGCCCCTAAAGTTCGCCCAAACCCATTGCCGATCAAACACGGCAAAAGGCGGCGGCTCGCCACCTCTTGCCGGCTCAACATGTCAGCTGAATTCAAAAGGCGGCGGAGCGCCGCCTTTTTGCAGCCATAACGCCTCACGGGGCGGGAGCGGGGGGAGGGTTCGTGTTGTCGCCGAACCAGGTTCCCCACGCCGTCCAAGCACCGGCCAGATCGGTGGCGACTAACCCGACTGCGACGATAACGCCGCCGACGAGTATGCCCAGCAGGATCAGGTATTCCGAAAGCGCGACGCCGTCCTCTTCGCGCGCGAAGGCACGGACCGTATTCACAAACTTCGTCATGATTTTACTCTCCACATGACATCCCATTTACATGTCAGCGAGAGTTTACCCCCACCCGCGACCGTATACTCTTATCTCGTTAATCTATACTGGTCAATTAACGGGCAGCTCGCATAAAGAGGTAAGTTCGGTTATGGTTAATGAACCACGATTATGGTTAATGAACCACGATTTGCGCGGTCGCGATCCATTTCACGACAACTGCGCGTGCGAAGAAATCGCGCCAGCCGAAAGTCGCGGCCCAGGACGTCGGCCTGACTGCCGACTGTGATGACCTTGGCGATACTTTTGCCCCTGGCGCATCGGATCGAAAAGTGCGTAGCGGTTTTCGGATAAATCCGATGCGCAAAACAAACCGACAGAGCGGCAGTTCCGATTCGATCGGAACGTCCGGCGCTCCAGCGCCATCATGGCGGCGGCTTGTGCCGTCGACTGCGCCGATGCTTCGCGTAGGTGTTTTCCTTTCCGATAAAACCTTGCCAGGTCGTGCCGAATTGTCATGCTTCGTTGAGCCGCGCGGGCGGCTGGAGCGCACGACGTTCCGATCGAATCGGAACTGCCGCTCTGTCGGTTTGTTTACGCATCGGATTTAAGACCGCTTCGCACTTTCGGTCCGATGCGCCAGCGGTGGAGGGCAGAGCAGCGATGGCGGGATTCCTCGAGGTGCTCGCGGTGATGGCGGCGGCAGGATTGGTCGTGATCGCCGCTTGGCAGGACTTCGTGAGCTGGAAGATCCGCAACTGGACTGTGCTGGCGCTGCTGGCGGACTATGCCCTTCTGGCCGTGGTCCGCTGGGCCAATCCAGCGGGCGCGGGTGTTCCGCTGGAGCTCGCCGGCACGTCTCCGCTCTATGGCGACCTCGCTGCAGGCCTGCTGCTGTTCGCGCTGGGCTTCGTGCTATGGGCGTTGCGGATGCTCGGCGCCGGCGACGCGAAGCTGTTCTTCCCGATCGGCCTTTTCGTCGGGCTCCACTATCTCTTTGCGTTCGCCGTGGGACTGGCGGCCGGCGGGGTCGTCGTCAGCCTTGCGTTGCTGTTTCCGGTGCCGCCGCAATACCAGTCTTGGCCGCTGCTGGCGCGCGCTGAGGAGATCAGGAAGACGCGCAAGATACCTTACGGCGTCATCATGGCCGCGGCGGCGCTGGTTGCGATGCATCTGCGCTATTTCGGCAGGTAGAGCGGCGGATCGAAGCCAGCTTCAGCCGAACGCCGCAAGCGCGCGGCCATCAGGCGCGACGTGTACGCGAGGCTCATGGCTTCGCTCGCGGCGAACGCTCAATCGGAATCGCAATTGCTCACCCCCCCGGGCAGGCAGCAGGGTTTTTGGGATCTTGGAACATCCCACCATCTTTCCCTGCTCACTTACTTTGTTCGTGATTTGATTCGCAATTGTTCCTGCTGACCGCTTGGAACAGCTTGAAAGCGCCGCCCACACCGCCGCTTTCGAGGCCTTTCGAGGCGGGGGGTAAGCAATTACTCGGAATCGCCTTCACCGCCCTATCTTCTGTTGCAGCATCGGATTTATCCAAAAGCCGCTTCGCACTTTTCGCCGACGCGGACCTTCGGTTCGGTCCGATGCTCCTAGCGCACCTTGCTGTAGGTCACTTTGCCGTCAGGTGATACGGTTTTCTCGAACTGCACCGGGTTGGACGGACGCTGCGGCTTCGGGCGCACCTCGCCGGGCGGCGGCGCGGGAGCGTGCAGGACTGTCTCCTGGCTTTCCTCGGCAGGCTCGGGCAGGGTTGCCAGTGCCGTCTCGCGGGTCTCTTCCAATTCCCCGAGGCGTCCGGCCAGTTTCCGGTTTTCGCCGGCAAGCTCCTCGACCTTTTTCTGAAGCTGGTCTCCCCGGTCGATCAGCGTAGTGATCCGCCTGTTCAGCTTGTCGAACTGGCTGTGGACGCCGACCCCGAGCGTGTCCATCTGGCCGGAGAGGCGACCCTCGAATTTCGGCAGCTGGGCAAGCCGGCCCTCGAGGGAGGCAACATCGCGAATCGACTGCGAGATGAAGAACATGGCGAAGATCAGGCCGATCGCAAATGCCAGCGAGATGATGTTCAGCGTGATGGTCAGGCCGTTGGCCACCGGCTTCCGCAGCGGCCGCGCGGCGTCATGCTCGCCCGGACTTTGGGGCCGACCGTCCGATCCCGCCCGATAGTCAGGAAGAACGCTGAGCATGGGCGTCTCGCTGGGTGGGCTCCTTGCCGCCAAGAAACGGAAACGATAGCAGGACAGCCGCGCTTTGTGAAATCGGAGGCAAGGTCATGTCCGCTTCGCAAACTGAGTGCTGTTGGCGAGCAGTTGCAGGTTGTTTGCCGTCGTTTCATTCGACGGGTCGAGCTCGTAAGCCTTCAGGAAATTGCGGCGCGCCTGCTGGAGGCTCCCGCGCAGCAGATACGAATAGCCGACATTGTTGTAGTATTCAGGCCTTCCCCCGATCATCGGCTGAAGCTTGCGGTAGGCGCGATCGGAGGTATCGAAACGGCCAAGCTGATCGGCCGACGCTGCGAGGCCAAGCCAGGCCTGCGGGTCCTCGGGGAACAGCTCGACCGATCGCTTGAACAGCGCATAGGCCTTTCCGTAGTTTCTTTCCTTGAATTGCACCTTGCCGAGGGTGATCAGTTCGTCCGTCTTGTAGTAGGAGACGTCAGAAAGGTCGTCCACCGAGGCGGCACTGTCACCGAACGATGAACCGAAGGATGACAGGTCATTGCTCTGGCAGCTTGCCAGGAGCAAACAGCCGGCCGCGGCCGCTGCGAATAGCAGAGATCCCCTAAGCACTCTTTGGTTCCCCTAATTCCAGAACCTGTCCCGGTCCTAGAACCCCTCCCAATTTGCTACAGCGTAGTTGCGTCGATTCCAACAGCCATCCCGACTTTTCTTGCATTTGCCCCATCGCTGTGGCATTTCGGCTTGGACTGTGGCATACGGCCCGCCACCTCCGCACAAGCCAAGATGTCGCAAGCCCACTAAGAAACCGTTCACCACAAGCGAAGTGGCAATACACTTTATCTCATGGTTAACAATAGGTTATGCCACGTCCTTTTCGATCCGCGGGAACCGATGGCGACTAGGCTGCTTGATGTTCGCATCGGTCGCGTGACGCTTCACCGGCATCTGCGACGGAGCACGGTGACGAGGACGATCGTGCTTCTTCTCTTCGCGCTGCAAGTGGCAGCCTTTGCTGCGCTTGCCGACCAAGCCCATTTGCTAACGACCGAAATCGCCAACCTGCGCTAGAGGATAGCCCAAGCCAAGGCGGCGGAGCAGGCGGCGGCTAGGGACGATCCGTGCCTGAAGGTGGTCTGGCCGGACATTCCCATACACTGCCTTGAGCGCGTCTCGTCGAGGCGAAGCTGGCACTACTGAGATCGTCGCTCCAATGCTATTGTGCTTCGAAGTTGGCGCAGGGTTGAGGAATGCAGGTTGTTCGGGGTGAGATCCACCGAAAGGCTCGGAAGTCTGTTGCTGTTCCTGGCCGTGCTCGCCTTTTCGCAAGAGGCGAACGCCTTTAAGCGCGGCGCCTGTCTCGCCGTTGTCGGGGTCGACCGCTGGGACTTCCTCTATATACGCGCGCGTCCCGACCACAGGTCTGCAAAGGTCGGCGCCATCGCGTCGGAAAGCGTCTCCCCAATCGTGGTCAGCGGCCCTTGCACGCCGGCTGGCGCGCCGCCCAAGCGGCTGTGGTGTCCGGTCAATTACTATGTGACGAAGGAGGCGATCCGCAGTGGGTTCGTGAAGGCTTTCTACACGAACGAGGTCCCATGCCCTCCCAGCCTCGATTTCTATCGCGAGGATCGGGACTAGTGCCCGGAATCACAAATGACACGTCGGTCCTCGAAGCGCTGGCTGGTGTACATGAGCTTTGGTCCAAACAAAGGGTGCGGTGTTTCCATCCACCAGCTTCGGGTATTTGGCCTGCCATTTGCCGATCCACTGCGTCGCGGATCGCCGCCTTGAGCCCCGGGTGGTCGTCGGAGACGACGAACTCGACGCCGGCCGGCCCGCGGTGCATGAGCCCGATCACGAACTCGCGTCAGTTAGAGCCGGTGCGAGACACGGTGTACGATGATGTCGTCATTTCGCCTGAGCCGTTACCGCGGGTGACGCGCACCGTCGCCGGTTCACTTTGCCTCTTTGAGGCTTTGGCAAGACCAGCCGATACCGGCGCGACCTTGGTGATGTCCGCCGCGCTGGCGTAGAACAGCTCGCCGTTCGGTGAAATACCCCATCTTGCGGCATCCGATGCCTCTATGATTGCCTGGCATCGTCCAACTGCTCTCTGTCTCTGCGGAACCTTCGATAGCTGGTCGCCAAGCACCTGTTCGCATTGTGACACGGTCGAGAAGACTGCGGGCTTCGCGGCCGGCTCTCTGCACAGCATCAGATCGGGACTGCAGAAAAGCAGCACCATAACGGCCGAAGTGACCGAATCCATCGCCTTCGCCCTCCGCGGCGCCAATGGCGCCAATATAGCTTAAATGCAACGCCTGCGGAACTGGGTTCGGGGCGGCCCGACTGTCGATTGAAACGCCCGAGGTGTTGGCGCGCGGCTATCTCACCATTCGCCATATCTCACCATTCGCCAAATCGCCCCTATCACGCCGACCACGAGAAGCAACATGGCGACTAGACCTCCGCCAATGGCGAGCAGTTCGGTGCCAAGCGATTTGCCCACGACAAGCAGCGGCAAAGCGGTCAGGATGAAGACAGCAACTGCGATATGGACGAGGCGCATGGTTTAAGTCCTGTCCTTCCGCAGCCTCACCCCTGCGCCGCCGCCGTTCTCGGCAATGAACTCCACGCCGGCTGCTTCAAGGGCAGACTGGATCGACTGAAGAGTGGAAGCCTTCGGATCGGAGTTTCCGCTCTCGACATTGTTTAGGCCAGTGGTGGACATGCCAGTTCGCTTGGCCAACTCCGCTTGTGTCAAGCCTAACATGGCACGGGCGCCGCGTATCGGGGAGCACTTCCGTTTGCCATTTGCCGGTCTGACCTAAAACCATCTGATCGGCATGGTGAAAATGCGCGACCCTGTCTTGTAGCTCCAGCAGCGTATTGCGCTGAAATTCAATACGCCGAAGGCGCGCAAATATGTAGCGTGTGCAGGATCACACCCCTCTCTAGGGCGGGCCGTACACGGGTAGGGGTACCCCCACCCCCTCCTACCTGCACAAGCACTTGGCTGTGCGGTGTCACGCGGTCGAGCGCCTGCTCACACATTAACCCTTTGCTCAACCTTGGCACGCTGGACAAAACCGGAAGTGACCATCTCCTGTTGCCCCAGATGTTGCCCCGGAAGCCAAGCGTCTTCCGATGTCGCAATGTCGTAATCAGCCAACCATCTGATACTAAAGGATTTATCCTGCATCATAGACACTCCAGTTCAGCCGGTGGTTGACCGCCTGATCGCGGCCCAGCGCGGGTAAGCGACGGAAATCATAAGTACAGGCGAGCGTTTCGAAGGTACAAGTCCGCCGCCCCCTTCCCTTTCGCAAATCGGCACGGCTATACTTCGCCAACTTCAACCCACCATGGTGAATGATGCCGCCTGCAAAAAAGGAAGCTCGCCTCTCCGGCCGCGCGGGACGAACCCGTGTACCTGGATATGTCAAAAATCTTCGAGGCGTTAAGTCCTGGAAGGAAGTGAGCGAATGGCTCGAATGGCGCGGCATCGAGGACATAGAGTGCATCACGCCTGACCAAGCCGGCATTGCGCGCGGCAAAATGATGCCGTCGAAGAAGTTCACGTCCAACACGTCCCTGGCGCTTCCGTCGGCCGTGTTCATGGCGACGATTTCCGGTGGCTACCCAGAAGACGGCAACAACTTCCACTACCCCGAAGACGACGGCGACCTCAAACTGATGCCGGACCTGTCGACGCTGACTGTCGTTCCCTGGGAAGAGGACCCGACGGCTGCGGTGATTTGCGACCTCGTCCACCAGGATGGCCGCCTGGTTGAATTCACGCCGCGCAACGTGCTGCGAAAAGTTGTCGCCGCTTACGAGAAGCGTGGATTGCGGCCAGTCGTGGCGCCCGAGATTGAATTCTACCTGGTGCGGAAGAACCCTGATCCGGACTATCCGCTGACCCCTCCGGTGGGGCGCTCGGGGCGGCCGATAGGCGGCGGCGCTGGCTATTCGATCGCCGGCGTCAACGAGTTCGATGAGCTTATCGACGACATCTATCATTTCTCCGAAAGCCAGGGTCTGGAGATCGATACGCTCATTCACGAAGAGGGCGCGGGACAGCTCGAGATCAATTTGCGCCACGGCGATCCGGTCGAACTCGCCGACCAGGTGTTCATGTTCAAGCGCACCATCCGCGAAGCCGCGCTCAAGCACGACACCTATGCCACCTTCATGGCGAAGCCGATACAGGGTCAGCCCGGCTCGGCCATGCACATCCACCAGTCGATCATCGACAAGAAGACCGGCAGGAACATCTTTTCGGCGGAGGGCGGCTCGGAGACCGATGCGTTCTCCCACTTCATCGGCGGCATGCAGAAGCACGTGCCAAACGCGCTGGTGATGTTCGCTCCGTACGTAAACTCTTACCGACGACTAACGCAGGCCGCCTCGGCGCCGGTCAACAACAAATGGGGTTACGACAACCGCACCACAGCCTTCCGTGTGCCGCCCTCCGACCCGGCGGGACGGCGTGTCGAAAACCGCGTGCCCTCCTCCGACGCCAATCCTTATCTGGCGCTTGCGGCCTCCCTTGCCTGCGGTCTGATCGGCCTTACCAACAAGCTCCAGGCCGAGCCGCCGGTACTGACCACGGCCAATGCGGACGAAATCGACCTGCCGCGCGGGCTGCTCGAAGCCGTCGATCTGTTCGAGGGCGATGAGGAACTGGGGGCGATCCTCGGAAAATCCTTCGCCGCGACCTATGCCGCGATCAAACGGGCCGAGTTCGAGACTTTCATGGAAGTCATCAGCCCGTGGGAGCGGGAGTATCTGTTGCTCAACGTTTAGGACGGGCACGGTGAGTGGTGAATGGTGAATGGTGAGATGATGCACGCGGATTCGGTTGGCCAGCAGCTTTTGCGCACTGGCCATTTACTACTAACAATTCACCATTCACCGACCTCATGACCTACCAATCTCCCGTTTCCCCCGGCTATTCCTGGTACGAAGACACGATCGGCGACCGGCCGGCGTACCCACCGCTCGACGGCGACAAGACATGCGACGTCGTGATTGTCGGCGGCGGCTTTACGGGCCTGTCAGCGGCGGTGCATCTGGCCAAGGCAGGCACAAATGTGGTGCTGATCGAGGCGCACCGGTTCGGCGATGGTGCGTCAGGCCGCAATGGCGGGCAACTCGGCACCGGCCAGCGCGCCGGCGCTGAGGAGATGGAGGCCGAATACGGCTTCGAGCGCGCCAAGTCGCTGTTTGATCTGGCTGAGGAGGCGAAGACGCATCTGCTCGAATTCGCAGAGATCAACAGGATCGAGATCGACTTCCGGCCGGGCCATCTCAACGTCGCGCACCGCAAGCGCGACCTACCGGAATATCTCGAACATGCGGAAGCCATGCAGACGCGGTTCAACTATCCGCATATCGCCTATATGGACTTCGCCGAGACATCCGAGCGGCTTGGCTCGACCCATTATTTCGGCGGCGTGCGCGACACCGGAACCGGCCATATCCATCCGCTGAAGCTGGTGGTCGGCACGGCGCGCGTGGCGGCGCAGGCCGGCGCGAAACTATTCGAAACGACCCCGGCGACCGGTGTCGAGGCCAAAGGCGGCAAGGTACTGGTGACCACGCCCACCGGCACGATCACCGCGCAAAAGTGCCTGCTGGCGATCGATGCCTATTCCGGCGATCTCGAAAGAACCACAGCCTCGCACATCATGCCGATCGGCTCCTTCATCGGTGCGACGGTCGATCTCGGCGCCGACAGTCCGGTGTTGCCTGGCGGCGAATCAGTGTCGAGACTCACGGTTTGTCGTTCGCTATTTCCGCCGCGCCAAGACCGGGGAACTCCTTTTCGGCGGACGCGAAATTTACGCGGTGAAGGATCCGAACGACATCCACATTCATATTCGCCGACAGATCAGCGAGATTTACCCGAACCTCAAGGATGTCGAGATCACCCACGGCTGGGGCGGTTATGTCGGCATCACCATGCCGCGCAAACCGTTCGTGCGCGAGGTGATGCCCAACGTGATTTCGGCGGGCGGCTATTCCGGCCATGGCGTGATACTGTCGAATTTCGTCGGCAAGCTCTATGCCGAGACCATCTCCGGTAACCGCAACCGCCTGAAACTGTTGGAGGATCTGAAAATCCCGGCCTTCCCTGGCGGCAGCCGCTTCCGCGCGCCGCTGCTGTTCCTGGCGCTCAACTGGTACGCTTTGAGGGACCGGTTGTAGCTCTGGTCGCGACACGACGCCAGCCTCCAACGCCGCAACCATCACGCAACATATCGGATTGTTTCACGTCGCGGTTGCGCATTCACCACTAAGCGGGTTATGCATGTGTTGCGGATGCCCGGCGCAGTCAGGACGAAATGTCGAATCTTGGGCGCAGAGATGCCACAATTGGCGTTCAATCTGGTAAGGCCAGTCTTGCGGAGGGGAGGGTTTGCGAGGGTGGTTTCCTTATTGACCGGGTCAAGCCGGCGTATGTGAATTCTTAGGCGCAGGAGCGGACGGAGATCCGGATGGCGCGGAGAGGTATGCGTTGAAAGCGTGGTTAGGCACGGGCAAGTCAAAGCCCCGGCGCTTGTCGCTGGACCTGCATTATAATCAACGGACGTCGATCTGGAGCGAGATCGCGGCGCGGTCGCATCTGGTGGTTGCTGCGGTCGGAACGGTCGCCCTGCTTGGAACGGCCGGCACGGCGATATGGATGGTGCTGCCATCCGATGGCAAAAACGAAATCGTTGCCGTAGCCGAAGCTGTTCCCGCGAAGCTCGCCCCCGTCGTTCAAGCTGAGGCCGAGCCCAAAACCGAAGCTCTCCAGCAGGCACCCGAGCCTGCGGCTGCCAAGCAGGCAGCAGTCACTGAAACCAAGAGCGCCGATCTGGCCGCACGCGGCGTTGCGCCGATTCCGGTGAAGATCGTCAAGGTCGCCGCGAAAGCCGATGTCGAGCCGCTTGACCCAACCGACCCGCGCTGGGTCGAAGCAGCAGGCAAGCAGGCCGCCGAGATGGCTGCGGCCATCGAACAGGATGAGCAAGCCGCAGTGAAAGCAAAGGCGGCTGAAGTCGTGACGGCGTTCGCCGATGAAGGCGGCGAGGGATCGGACAGTTCATCGACTTCCGGTATCCCGCTCGCGAAGATGGCTGTGGGTCCGGTCGTCGACGATCCTGATGCTGCTCAAAAAGTTGCGCTTGCCGGACGGCCAAGCAGTGCGGTCCGCGCTGTCACCATGCGCTCCAAGCCGAGCAGCCGCGGCGGCGCGATAGGCACCGTCCCCGCCAAGGCAGCCGTGCAAGTCGTTTCCTGCGTGAAATGGTGCGAAATCGTTTACAAGGGCAAGCGTGGTTTCGTCTATCGCAGCTTCCTGGTGAACAACGGCCGCTAAGGCGTTTCCAGCAAAGTGCGTAGCGCGGTCAGATACAGCGTCCTCCGTCGACCTCCAGCGCAACCCCGGTGATAAACTGCGCGTCGTCCGATGCCAGCCATAGCGCTGCGTTGGCGATGTCGAGCGGCGTTGAGAAGCGGCCGAGCGGGATCACCGCCTTGAATTGCGCGCGGCGCTCCGGCGTGTCCTCCCCCATGAACTGCGCCAGCATGCCGGTTTCGCCGGCCACCGGGCACAGACAGTTTACACGGATGTTCTTGGGCGCTAGCTCGACCGCCATCGACTTGGTCGCCGTGATCGCCCAACCCTTGGACGCATTGTACCAGGTGAGGCCGGGACGCGGGCGCAGCCCGGCGGTAGAGGCGGTTGTGATGATTGAGCCGCCGCCCTGACGCTCCATGACCGGCACGACGGCCAGCGCCGCAAAGTAGATCGCCTTCATGTTGATGCCGGTGATCAGGTCGAAGGTTGGTTCGTCCACCTGCAACATGTCGCCGTTGCGATGCGTGTAACCGGCATTGTTGATCATGATATCGATGCGGCCGAAGGCGCTTTTGGCGGCATAGACCATCTCATCGATTTCGGAACGCTGCGAAACATCGGTCTGCGTCCAGATCGCCGCCTCGCCGATATCATTTGCAACCCGCTCGGCACCCTTGGCATTCAGGTCGGCGATCACGACCTTGGCGCCCTCCCCGGCGAAGCGCCTGGCCATGCCCTCGCCGAAACCGGATGCTGCTCCGGTGATGATTGCGACCTTGTCTTTCAGGCGCATGTTGCTCTACCCATTCTATGCCATCCATCTTCAACGCCGTGCAATCTGGGAACTCTACCAAAAACTACCCATGATTAAACACCACCGTCTTTGTCGCCGACATGTCGTACAGCGCCTCGAAACCCTTTTCGCGGCCGTGGCCGGACTTGCGAAAGCCGCCGAAGGGCAGCTCGATGCCACCGCCTGCGCCGTAGCAATTCACATAGACCTGACCGGCTCGCACCCGCTTTGCAAGCCGGTGCTGGCGAGCGCCGTCGCGGGTCCAGATACCGGCGACCAAGCCATACTCCGTGCTGTTGGCGAGCCGCAGCGCCTCCGCCTCGTCGTCGAACGGAAACAGCGTCAGCACCGGTCCAAACACCTCTTCCTGTGCGATGGTGGCAGCCGGGTCTGTCGCCCCAAATAACACCGGCGCGAAGTAGTAGCCGCCTTCCGGCGCGTCCTTGCTCACGGATCCACGGGCAAGAATCGGCGCGCCGCTGCGCTCGGCTTCGGCAACCATCGCCGCAACCCGCTCCCTTTGGCGCGGATTGATGAGCGAGCCGAGATCGAGGTCGGCATCGTGCGGCCCCGCCACCAGCGCCGCGAAGCGCGTAGCCAGCGCCTCGGCGACCTTTTCGAAGACGGGCCTCTCTATGATGACGCGGCTGCCCGCCGAGCAGGTCTGGCCGCCGTTCTGGATGACGGCGTTGACCAGCACCGGCAAGGCCGCATCGATGTCGGCGTCCGCAAACAGCAGTTGCGGCGACTTGCCGCCAAGTTCCATGGTGACGCCACGATTGTTCTGAGCCGCTGCCTTCTGGATCGCCGCGCCCGTCGGCGGCGAGCCGGTGAAGGTCACATAGTCGACCAGCGGATGCGCCGAAAGCGCGGCTCCCGCCTCGTGGCCATAGCCGGTAACGACGTTGAACACGCCTTCCGGAAAGCCGGCTTCCAGCGCCAGCTCGGCCATGCGGAGAGTGGTCAGCGAGGCGTCCTCCGCTGGCTTCACCACCAGCGTGTTGCCCATGGCGAGCGCCGCACCCAGAACGCGCGCCAGAATCTGCAGCGGGTAGTTCCAGGGAATAATGCCGGCCACCACGCCGTGAGGCTCGCGCAAGGTCAGCGCCGTGTAGCCGTCGAGGAACGGGATCGTATCGCCGTGGATCTTGTCCGCCGCACCGCCATAGAACTCGTAGTAGCGCATGGTTGCGGCCACATCCGCCCTGCCCTGGCGTATCGGCTTGCCCGTGTCGCGGGATTCCAGCGCGGCCAGTTCGTCGCCGTGCTTTTCCACAAGATGAAAGAGCTTCGTCAGCAGGCGCCCGCGCTCGGCCGCCGGCATGCGGCTCCACGCCCCCTCCTCGAAGGCCTGACGCGCCGCGCGCACCGCCAGATCGACATCGGCCGGACCGGAAGCCGGGATCGACGCGAATACCTTACCGTCGGAAGGGCAGACGACGTCGATCCGCTCGCCGGAAAGCGAACCAGCCGCGCGGCCTCCTACCGTTTGCATGAACGCCCGCCCTTCGGCGACCGTTCGAGATAGATGGGCGCCCATGTAATTCTCCTTGCGTCCGACACCCTACTATGCTGCAACCGCGCGCGGATCGGAAGAACATGCGGTGCCTCCACATCCGGTCGGCGCATTGCGCCAGCCGATGTGACACCGTGACGCTGGTGTCACAAACTGGCGGTATTAAATCGATTAGATTAGGTTAATGGCCGTTGCCGGCCTTGCGACCAATGGAACCAATATGACGAGCCAGATCATTCCCGTGGACCCGTTCGACTTCGTCATCTTTGGCGGAACCGGTGACCTTTCGGAGCGCAAGCTGCTGCCGGCGCTCTACTACCGGCAGTGCGACCACCAGTTTTCGGAGCCAACGCAAATCATCGGCGCGTCGCGCGCCAAGCTCACCGACCAGGAGTTTCAGGAGTTCGCCAAGAAGGCGATCCTTGAGCACGTCAAGAAAGAGGACGTCAACGAGGCCGAACTCAAGACTTTCCTCAAACGGCTTTCCTATGTTTCCGTCGACGCGATTTCCGGCGACGGCTTCAGCAAGTTGAAGAAGGCGCTGGGCAGCAGCAGTGCGATCCGCGCTTTCTATCTCGCGGTCGGCCCAGCGCTGTTCGGAGAGATTTCGCACAAGCTCAAGGAGCATGGGCTGGTCACCGCCAACAGCCGTATCGTCGTCGAGAAGCCGATCGGCCGAAACCTCGCTTCCGCGAAGGCGCTCAACGACCAGATCGGGTCGGATTTCGGCGAACACCAGATCTTCCGCATCGACCACTATCTCGGCAAGGAGACGGTGCAGAACCTGATGGCGCTGCGCTTCGCCAATGCGCTCTATGAGCCGCTGTGGAACTCCGCCCATATCGACCACGTGCAGATCACTGTCGCCGAGACGGTCGGCCTTGAGGATCGCGTCACCTACTACGACAAGGCCGGCGCGTTGCGCGACATGGTGCAGAACCACATTCTACAGCTGCTGTGCCTGGTCGCCATGGAGCCGCCATCGTCCATGGATGCCAATGCGGTGCGCGACGAAAAGCTGAAGGTGCTACGTTCGCTGAAGCGCATCAACGGCGCTGAAGCGCCGAAGCAGACGGTTCGTGGCCAGTACAAGGCCGGCGCTTCCTCCGGCGGACCGGTCAAGGGTTATGTCGAGGAACTCGGCGCGGAGAGCAACACCGAAACCTTCGTCGCCATTAAGGCCGAGATCGCCAACTGGCGCTGGGCCGACGTGCCGTTCTACTTGCGCACAGGCAAGCGGCTTGCTTCGCGCGTCTCGGAAATCTGCATCGAGTTCAAGAAGATCCCACACTCGATCTTCGACCAGTCCGCGGGCAACGTCTACAGCAACCAGCTGGTGATCCGCCTGCAGCCGGACGAAGGCGTCAAGCAGTTGATCATGATCAAGGATCCAGGTCCGGGCGGCATCCGGCTGCGCCAGATTCCGCTCGACATGTCGTTTGCGCAAAGCTTCGACGGCCGGGCGCCGGACGCTTATGAGCGGCTGATCATGGACGTCATCCGCGGCCAGCAGACGCTGTTCATGCGCCGCGACGAAGTCGAGGCAGCGTGGACCTGGGCCGACCCGATCCTCAACGCCTGGGCCGAAAACCGGCAGGAGACGCAAGCCTACACCGCCGGCACATGGGGTCCTTCCGCGTCGATCGCGCTGATCGAACGCGACGGCCGCACCTGGCATGAGAGCGACTGAGCCTGATGAACGGTGAAGCGGTGACCTTGCGTGAATTCCCGTCCCGGGAAGCATTGGCCGAAAGCCTCGCGGGCAAGGTCGCCTCGGTCATAACCCAGGCGATCAAGACACGTGGCAAGGCGCTGATCGCCGTTTCCGGCGGCACGACGCCGGCGCTGTTCTTCCGCACGCTGTCGGATGCCGATATCGACTGGAGCCAAGTGACGGTGACGCTGGTCGACGAACGCTTCGTGCCTGAAAACTCGCCGCGCTCCAATGCCGGCCTTGCCAAGTCCAATCTGCTGCAAGGCAAGGCAAGTGCGGCCAATTTCGTAGGGCTCTACCGCGATGTGCCGACCGTCGAGGCAGCGGCGAAATCGGCCTGCAAAGAGTTTGCGAAGTTCGGCCTGCCGATCGATGCCGTTGTCCTCGGCATGGGCCCCGATGGCCACACCGCGTCCTTCTTCCCCGATGCGGACACCCTGCCCTCGCTGCTTGCGGCCAAGAATGATGCCTTGGTTGCGCCGGTACACGCGGCCAGTGGCGGCGAGCCGCGCCTCACTTTGACCATGCCGCCCATCGCCAATGCAGGCTTCCTTGCCCTCCATATCGAGGGCGACGCGAAACGAAAAGTTCTCGCCGCCGTTCTGAATGGCGAGAAGCTGCCCATCGGCGCGGTTATCGAACACGCGCAAAAGCCTGTCGAGGTTTTCTGGGCGCCGTAGAGTTCATATCAATGTTCAGGCCGGGGTCATGGTCCCAAGCATGATGCCGCTGAACACAGGCAGCCGGGTGATGAGATCACCCCCACCCCTAACCCCTCCCCTCAAGGGGGAGGGGGACTTGCGCCGAGCCATCTATGCCAGTGCGAGCGGGGGCTACCCCCCTTGAGGGAGGGGTTAGGGGTGGGGTGTTTTCGGCAAGCGGCTGCCCCGACAAAGGAAATATGCCATGACCGCCAGGAACGATATCCAAGCCATCACGGATCGCATCCGCCACCGCTCGCAACGGACGCGCGAAACCTATCTCGGCCGCATCGCCAACGCCTCCAGCCGCAACGCCAATCGCGGCGTCCTGTCGTGCGGCAATCTCGCCCATGGCTTTGCCGTTTGTAGTCCGAGCGAGAAGGTCGCGCTCGGCGGCGACACCGTACCGAACCTCGGCATCATAACCTCGTACAACGACATGCTGTCGGCGCATCAGCCATTCGAGACCTATCCGGCGCTGATCAAGGAAGCCGCCAAGGAAGCCGGCGGTATCGCCCAGGTCGCCGGCGGCGTGCCCGCTATGTGCGACGGCGTCACCCAGGGCCAGCCGGGCATGGAGCTATCGCTGTTTTCGCGCGATGTGATCGCCATGGCCGCGGCCATCGGCCTCTCGCACAATATGTTCGACGCAGCCGTGTATCTCGGCGTGTGCGATAAGATCGTGCCCGGACTGGTGATCGCGGCGCTGACCTTCGGCCATCTGCCCGCCGTCTTCATCCCGGCCGGACCGATGACCTCCGGCATCCCCAACGACCAGAAGGCGAAGGTCCGCCAGCTTTTCGCCGAAGGCAAGGTCGGCCGCGCCGAACTGCTCGAGGCCGAGTCGAAATCCTATCACGGTCCTGGCACCTGCACCTTCTACGGCACCGCCAACTCCAACCAGATGCTGATGGAGATCATGGGTCTGCACACGCCCGGTGCTTCCTTCATCAATCCCGGCACGCCGTTGCGCGACGCGCTGACCCGCGAGGCGACGAAGCGCGCGCTGGCGATCACCGCGCTCGGCAACGCCTATACGCCGGCTCGGCCGGATGATCGACGAGCGGTCGATCGTCAACGGCGTCGTCGGCCTGCATGCGACCGGCGGCTCGACCAACCATACGATCCACCTGATCGCCATGGCGGCGGCGGCGGGAATCCATCTGACGTGGCAGGACATCTCCGATTTGTCGGAAGCCGTGCCGCTGCTGGCGCGCGTCTATCCGAACGGGCTGGCCGACGTAAACCACTTCAACGCCGCCGGCGGCATGGGCTTCCTCATTCGTGAGTTGCTCGACGCCGGCTTCCTGCATGACGACGTGCAGACGGTGTGGGGCGAAGGGCTGCGCGCCTATACGGTCGAGGCAAAGCTCGGCACGGATGGCAGCGTGGTGCGCGAGGCCACCCCGGCAATCAGCGGCGACGAAAAGGTGCTGGCGCCTTACGCCAAGGCGTTCCAGTCGACAGGCGGTCTGCAGGTGCTGGAAGGCAATCTCGGTCACGCCATCATCAAGACGTCCGCGGTCAAGCCCGAGAAGCGGATCGTGGAAGCGCCGGCAATCGTCTTCCACAGTCAGCAGGAACTCAACGACGCGTTCAAGGCGGGCGCCCTCGACCGCGACTTCATCGCCGTCGTGCGTTTCCAGGGACCGAAGGCCAATGGCATGCCGGAACTGCACAAGCTGACAACGGTGCTCGGCATTCTGCAGGACCGCGGCCGCCATGTGGCGCTGGTCACGGACGGGCGCATGTCGGGCGCTTCGGGCAAGGTTCCGGCGGCGATCCACGTTACGCCCGAGGCCGTCGACGGAGGGCCAATCGGCAAGGTCCGCAGCGGTGACATGATGCGCCTCGACGCCGAGGCCGGTACACTTGAAGTGCTGGTCGCGGTCGACGAGTTCCTCGGCCGCGACCCGGCCACCGCCGACCTCGAAGGCAACGAGCATGGCATGGGCCGCGAACTGTTCGCTGGGTTCCGCCAGATGGTCGGCCGCGCGGATCAAGGCGCAAGTGCGTTTGCGGCATGAAATCGGGCGTTGCCCGGAAGTATACATATATGATGACGGAATACATCATCGACAGCAAAAACAGGATCCCGCTACGCTAAGACATCTAGGGGTTGAGAACGGCGGCAAGCTTACTGTGGAAATGCTGCCAAATCGAAGCTTGTTATAACAACGCTGCACCGCAGCCCAACATAAGACTCGACATCCAAGCTGACCGCAAAAAGACGGTTGTTCAGACGCGTCGACCGGGACGTGAGTACCCTTCGCTACGACTGATTTTCGGGAGGCTCAAGGAACGTGGTCTGCTGCTGAGGAACACTCATAACTTGGATAGGAATAGCCCGACGACCTTCGAGTAGCTCTCGAAATCCTCGACGAATTTCTGTTTGGTCAGATTCGAGCTCACCGTGCGCCATCGGAGAATAGACGCCGTTCTTGATATGCACCTTGTCAAAATCATATCCGAGTTGCTCACCCATAACACCAAGCATATCTACAAATAAATCAACTCTACGAATAGACCATTGCTCTGCTGCCATAGATTTATCGCTAAGGTGATCGAGGTACGCCTTCCAGGTAAGGCGAACTTTCTTGTCGCCTTTTCGGGAGGAGGAGAACTCCATGTCGATTGAGTTGAGTGCCTCGATATGAGCTCCCGATAATCCGGCGGCACGCGTTGCCATAAGCGTTTTGTATATTCTAAGTTTTCGGTCGCGCGATTCCTTTCGGTCATCCGGCATGCGGGTGATTTGCACCGCCGCAATGGGGCCGATGATCATGGCCGCCAGCGTCAGTAGTTCATTGATACCGATACCCCAGCTATCCAATTCGCGCTCCGTCTAGTGACGAATATGATATCGGCACAAATTGAGTTCTAATTCACCCGGTTGGTGCGATATTAATCATCAAACGTAGTAAATAACTCGACCCGTGGAGGGGCAATCCTCAAGGCACCGTGACTTCGCTTCGTTCGCCGGCCTTGACCGTCGCGTTGGCTTCGGTCTTGGCACCGTTGTCGCCGCGCTCCGCCGAGATAACGTAGTCGCCCGCCGGCAGCGTCACCTGGTGCGTGTCCGCATACGCATTGCCGCGCGACTTGCGGTTGCCCTCGATGCTTTTCTTGGCATCGAACACCTCGATGAATTTTGCGCCGGGGGCAGTGATCGCCAAAATGCCGGCATTGAGGATCGCGGTGACATCCTGCATTTCGCCGACCTTCACCGTGAATGGCTGCTCTGCCTCCGCCTCGTCCACCTTGATGATGGCGACATAGTCACCAGCCGACAGGTCGAACTTCTGGTCCGGGCCATAACCATTGACGATATCCTCGCGGCTACCGTCGATCTTCTTCTTTGCCTTGGCGATCCTGACAAACATGCCGGAATTATCGACCTTGTCGGCGCCCGGAGCGTAGAGCGCATTGGTCACCGCGCGTCCGACGCCGACGACGACGTCCTTCTCGATCGTCTCGCCGGCAGCGAGTTGGATCGTCTCGCTGACCTCGCCCGAACCGATCTTTACCGTCAGTTGCTGCTCGCCCATAGGCAGCGCGATCTTGGTTTCGCCATACCAGGTTCCGGGATAGTCGGCGCCCGGATAGTTGATGACCACCGTCGCGCTCCCGTCGATCTCGGCGCCCGTGCTGGAACGCGGGCGCACGATGAGCCGGCCGGCATTCAGCACGTAGACCGGCTGGTAGGTCTTGCCGGCCTCCACCTTCAGCGGCTGCTCGACCGAAGCCTGGTCGAGAACGGCACGGATGATGTAGTCGCCGGGCCGAACGTCGCCCTTGTAATTGTTATACTCGGTGGTGATGCGATCGCCTTTCGAACCGTCGGCGTTGGCGTGATAGATTTCATAGGCTTGCCCGGCGTCCACCAAAGGCGCACCTCCCTCGACCATGACCGTCGACGGGATGAAATTGAACTCCAGCTTCGCAGGCTCGGGCATTGGCTCAGGCGTCGGCGCGGGGACCGGCTCGGCAACCACCGTTTCCTTGAGCGCTTCCTGCAACTGGCCGGCGTCGCTGGCCTGGATATATTTGCCGCCGGTATTGTCGGCAAGGCAGGCGACCTGCTTGCCCTCATCCACCGTCAGGCCAAAGCCGAGGACATGGGCGGTGAAGTCGACACCCGACTGCTCAAGCTCCTTGCCGAGCGCGCAAGGGTCGGCATTGCAGGTTTCGAGTCCGTCGGTGATCAGGATCACCGTCGCCTTGTCTTCTGTGTACTTCAGGTCTTCCGCAGCCTTGCGCACCGCCGCCGAAAGCGGCGTCTTGCCCAGGAACTTCATCTGATCGGCGGCGGCGGAAATCGCACCAGCGGTTCCGGCGGCGGGCGGCACGACAAGCTCGATGTCCGAGCAATTGCCCTTCTCGCGGTGACCATACGCCATCAGCCCGATTTCACGGTCGGCGGGCAGGCTCTGCAGTACGGTATGCAGCGCCTCGCGTGCGATCTCGAGCTTCGGCCTGCCATCGATCTGGCCCCACATGGAACCCGAGGCGTCGAGCACGATGATCGCCTTGTCCACCGCAAGAGCGGGGATTGCCGCGGCTGGCAGCAGAAAGACCGAGACCAGAAAACCTGCCAATGCCCGAATCATGCAACGTCCCCTATGTTCAGCCCAAAGTAGTAGCGCGCCGCGCCAATGTCAAGGATTTTTTTCCTATTTCCATCTGAACTGCGATTTTGACAAGTCCTCAATCCGCTTCCAGACAGCGGTGCATCACCAGCGCGTCGACAAGACCATGTGCTGGATGATCGAAGGCAGCCGGGATCGTGCCTATGATCTTGAAGCCCAGGCGCTTCCACAATTCGACTGCCCGCACATTGGAGCTTACGACGAAATTGAACTGCATCGCGCGAAAGCCGCGCTTGGCGGCGTGTACCAGCGAGTGCCGGCACATAGCGGTCGCGACACCCTTGCCGCTGGAATCCTGCGCCGTCACATAGCCGCAATTCGCCACATGCGCCCCGCCGCCACGCTGGTTGGCGCGCAGATAGTAGGTTCCGCAGATCAGCCCGTCATCTTCCGCAACGAACACCTCGTGTCCGGGGCTCATCCAATAGGCGATCGCCTCGTCGCGGCTGAAATCTCGCGGCAAGGTATAGGTTTCGCCTGCCTTCAGGATCGGACCCAACATGCGCCAGATTGCGTCCTCGTCGGTCCTCAAGGCGGGTCGAATGGCCAGCACAACGTCCTCTAGTAGGTTGTTCGCCGTTCCTCGCTCGGCGGGCGGCCGAACTGCAGGCGGTAGCTTTGCGCGAAGTAGGAATGCGAAGTGAAGCCGGTAGCGATCGCCACGTCGAGGATCGGCATGTTGGTCTGGCGCAGCAACTCGCGCGCCCGCTCCAGCCTGAGCCGCATGTAGTAGCGCCCCGGCGTCACCGTGAGATGGCGCAGGAACAGCCGCTCGACCTGACGAACCGAAAGCCCCGCCGACTTGGCAAGCTGCACGGCGGAAAACGGCTCGTCCAGGTTGTCGGCCATCAGCTCGACGATCTTCTTCAGCTTCTCCGACTTGCCGGTCAGGTCGCGCTCAGGCCCGACGCGCTGGCGGTCGCCGGCGGAGCGGATGCGCTCATGCTGGAACTGGTTGGCGACACCGTTGGCGATGTTCACCCCATGGTCGCGCCGCACGATTTCCAGCATCAGGTCGATCGACGTTGTGCCACCGGCGCAGGTGTAGCGCTTGCGGTCGATCTCAAAGACATTGCCGGTGCAGTCGATCTCCGGGAACTTCTCCATGAAACCTGCGCGGTTTTCCCAATGGATGGTGCACCGGTGCCCCTCCAGCTGGCCGGCTTCGGCGAGCACATACGACCCGACCGACAGCGCTCCGAGCGCAGCACCCCGGCGGCCAAGGCTGCGCAGCGAGCCCAGCACCTTGCTCTTGCCTGGAAACTCGGTGGTCAGGCCGACGCAAACGAAGAGGATGTCCACCGGTGGCAGGTCGGCGACGCTGTAGTCGATCTTCAGCGGCAGACCGTTCGAAGCCATGACAGAGTCGCCATCCGCCGACACCGTCGTCCAGCCATAGAAATCATAGCCGAGCAAACGGTTCGCCGACCGGAAAGCGTCGATCGCCGCCGCAAGCGAGAACATTGAAAACTTGTCGACCAGCAGAAAGCCAAGCTGCCTGCCGCTATGCGCTTCATCCATCATGCCCGCGCTTGTATACAAACGCCATTGCGGCGCAAGACGGTGACAATGGGCCACAAACAGAAGCAATACAGCGCATGCTGGAACACCCCTTATCCGACCTCGCTGCGCTCGGCCACCTTCTCCCACACGGGGGGAAGGAAGAGCATGGCATTTTTGCCGCTGCCAATCTCCAACGTTTGTGGTTGGCTGCGAAATCAACGCGACCTGTTTCCTGCCTCCTGTGGGAGAAGGTGGTCGAGCGCAGCGAGGTCGGATGAGGGGTGATGGCCAGAGCGCTGCGATGTCCGAACGAGCCCGCTTAAAACTGCGGTCGGGCCAGCCCCGCGCGCAGATAGGCCGAGACAAGCGTGTTGGCCATCAGCAGCGCGATCGTCATCGGCCCGACGCCGCCTGGCACCGGCGTGATGGCGCCGGCGTTCGTCTCGGCGCCGGCATAGTCGACGTCGCCGACGAGGCGCGACTTGCCCTCGCCTTTTTCCGGCTGCGGGATGCGGTTGATGCCGACATCGACGACCGTTGCGCCGGGCTTCACCCAATCACCCTTGACCATTTCCGGGCGGCCGACTGCGGCGACCAGTATGTCGGCTGTGCGGGCCAGCGCCGGCAGATCCCTGGTGCGGCTGTGCGCGATCGTCACCGTGCAGTTGGCGGCGAGCAGCAGATTAGCCATGGGCTTGCCGACGATGTTGGAACGGCCGACCACGACGGCGTTGAGGCCAGAAAGGTCCTTGCCACGGACGCGCTCGATCAGGATCATCGAGCCGGCTGGAGTACAGGGAACGAAAGCGGTTTCGAGTTCACCGGTGCCGAGCTTGCCGACATTGACGAAATGGAAGCCATCCACGTCCTTGTCGGGCGAAATGGTCTGGATGATGCGGCCGGAATCGATGTGGCCGGGCAGCGGCAACTGAACAAGAATTCCATGGATCGCCTCGTCCTTGTTCAGCCGGTCGATGAGCGCGACCAGTTCGGCCTCGCTGGTGTCAGCCGACAGCGTGTGCTGCACCGAATGGAAGCCGCACTCCTTGGCCTTCTTGCCCTTTGACGAGACATAGACCTGGCTGGCCGGATCTTCGCCGACGATCACAACAGCGAGGCCCGGGACAATGCCCCTGCTGGATTTGAGGTCGGCAGCGAGGCCCTTGACCTTCGCCACGACATCCTCCGCTACGGCCTTGCCATCGATGATTTGCGCCATGATTTGCTCCCGGCATCGCTGTTCCGGCCGCGCATAGTCATCAAAAATGGCGCGCGCAATCCCGTCAAAGCGTCGCGGCTTGCCGCAAACCCGTCACGGCGGCGGATTTCGAGGCGATCAGAAATAACGGCGCCGCGCGCGCGATTCGGCAAGTTCGCGGATAGCCTCGCGGCATTCGCGCAGACTGGCGCGAATTTCGTCGATCGCCAATTCCGCGACTTGCTGGGGCGGCTGCGCGGATGGGCTGCCCGCCACGGCTCGCGCGGGTCCTCGATCGTCGAAAAATGATCAAGCAGCGCCTTCAAGCCAGGCTTCTCGATGCCTTCAAGGGCAGCAATCGTTCATCACGCAGATCCGAACTAACCGAGACCCCATGAACGTATGGCCTGCCCCGTCTGCAAGGGGTATTTTGAAGATTGCTCTGTTCAGTCTGCGTCAACGTATCCGGTCTCGAGGTCTCGCCCCGGCCAAGATGGAGATCCGCGCAGCCTGGTCCTCATAATCACACCGGTCTCGATCGACCGTTCAATGGTCCAGGTTTCCAGGCTGCCGTTCGACTGTCAGGCCATCTTCTCCTCACCACCCGCAGATTGTCGCGACCATCAGCTCAGCGGCTGATGATCTCCTTTTCCTATGCCGCCGCGACCGCCGGATCGAAGCCGCGCTCCTTGCGCAGCACCGCCCAGACGATGCGCGCGAGCTTGGCTGCCAGCGCCACCACGACGACATTCTTGTGCGTTCTTTCCGACAGACCACGCACCCACCTGCCCAGCGGCGTGTCCTGGCCCATGATGCGCGGCAGGACCGCGCGGGCGCCATGGATCAGGTTTGCCCGCAGGTAGCGGTTGCCGCGCTTGGAGATGCCAAGCAGCCTCGGCTTTCCTCCCGTCGTCGCCTGTCGAGGTGTCAGACCCAACCAGGCGGCAAGGTCGCGCCCACGTCCGAAGCTGCGAGCATCACCGACTGCCGCCGTCAGCGCGGTAGCGTTGATGACCCCTATGCCGGGGATCGACGCAAGGCGACGCGCTGCCTCATCCTCGCGCGCCATCCGCACGAACTCCGCATCGAATGCGGCGATCCGCTCATCAAGGCTGCGCCACTCGGTGCGCAAATCCTCGACCAGAAGCCGCATGCGCGGCGATAGCCGCGGATCCTCCTCGTCGGCGAAGACTGTCAAGGCGTCCTCCAGCTTGCGCCGCCCCTGCGCCACCACGATGCCGCGCTCCAGCAACAGGGCCCGCAGATGGTTGATCAGCGCCGTGCGCTCCGCCACCAGACGCGAGCGCGCACGATGCAAAGCCTGGATGTCCGATTGCACCTCGCTCTTGACCGGCACGAAGCGCATCGTCGGCCGCGTCGCCGCTTCCGCGATCGCCTCGGCGTCCCGGTCGTCGTTCTTGTTCGCCTTCACATAGGGCCGAACATATTCCGGCGACATCAGCCGGATCGTGTGGCCCGCACCCCCGAGCACCCGACCGAGGTGATGCGCGCCACAGCAGGCTTCCATCGCCACGATGCAGGCCGGCAGCCTGCCGACAAAATCCACGACGCCCTCACGTCGAAGGCGCCGGCGCACAACGACAGCGCCTGCCTCATCCAACCCGACGAGGCTGCAAACATTCTTGCCAAGATCAATTCCAAGCACAAATATCGACATCGGTCCGTTCTCTCTCGTGCCAAAACAGAGCGATCCTAACCGATCGCTCCAGAGAGGGGCGGGCCATCCCATAATCACCACTCCGCAACAGCAAAAGCTCGTTAACCGGAGTTCGGCGCCCCGGGTATTATTTATGTCTCTTTACCGGAGACGCCCGATTGAAACAAATCTACACATTCCGCAATGCTGTCTGCATCAGAACCCAGTATCATTGCAGCTTTAAGTGGAGCCAGACATGACGGGAACTCACCGCCCCACCACCACTGCCGCGCGACTGCTGATCGTCGAGGATGACGGCGAGATCGCCCGGATGGTGCTTGAATCAATGCGTGAGAATGGGATGACAGCCCATATCGCCAAAGATGGGGCGGAGATGGATATTCTCCTGCGCAAGTCGGTTTATGATGCAATCGTGCTCGACGTGATGCTACCGGGAGAAACTGGAATTTCGATCTGCCGCAGACTTCGCGCCGAGTATTCAACGCCGATCCTTATGTTAACCGCGCTGGGTGACGAGATCGATCGTGTGGTCGGGCTGGAAGTAGGCGCCGATGACTATGTCACAAAGCCGTTCAGCTCCCGGGAACTCGTAGCAAGGATCAGAAGCCTTCTCCGTCGAGCCAGCTACGGCGTAGCGAAGAAACAACAGCCGCGTATTCTGCGTTTCGACGGTTGGCGAATTGACGCCAAGAGGCGTCAAGTTCACGATCCGATGCATACCCGCATACCTCTAACCACGACAGAATTCGATCTTTTATACGCATTTTGCCTCAACCCACATCGCATCATCAGCCGGGAGGAACTGCTGATGATGACGCATTCCGGGCTCGCCGGTCCGATCGACCGAAGCATCGACGTGCATATCAGCAGGCTAAGGCAGAAAATAGAAAAGGATCCAAAAGCCCCCGAAATGCTGCGGACAGTCCGGTTGGGGGGGTACACTTTCGCCGCCAGCGTCGAGGACGCATGAGCAGGAGATGCGCGCTTTCATGGCTATGGCCGCGCACAATCCGCGGGCAAATGGTTCTCTTGATCGTTCTTGCGGTCGTCGGTGTGGTTGCGATGGGTCGTGCCCTTGAACAGGTGACCAGAGCGAACGATACAACGATAAGCAATCCGGACCTGGTAAGCATGCGAGTGGGAAGCATCGCGCTCCTTCTGCGCGAGGCTGACACTGAACAGACCGATGCGATCCTTGTTACTTCGGCCAGGGCGGGACTTCGTTTCGAGATACTGCCGAAAGACATCGCGGCGGCATTGCCAGAGCCCACTGGGTTGCGCGCCTGGTTCAGCCAACGCTTCTCGGTTCTTTTCCCACCCGATTTCGACCTACCACCCAACAGCCGCTATGTGCTTATCGAAGGGCGGTTGGCTCTGGCGTCGGAGATTAACTCGTCACGTTCGCTTGTCTTTCTAGACCCTCCGGATACCGTTTTGACGACGGACATGGTCGGTCCGCTGACTTATCAAATTCTCGCATTCCTTACCCTTGTATCGATTTTCTCGGCATTTGCGTACGTCGTGATTACCCGACCACTCCGGCGCCTCACCGAAGCGCTGGCAAGCACGGACGCGTTCCTTTCCCAGGCAAAGCCACTTCAGGAAAATGGCAGCCAGGAAATCTCCGATCTGACGAGCACGCTGAATGAACTTCGGGATCGAATTCATCGCCTCATTCAAAGCCGAACACGTATGGTTCGTAGCATCAGCCACGATCTGCGCACACCGCTCACGCGATTGAAATTGCGGGCAGAGCGCGTCGAAAATGTCCAACTGCGCAATCAGATGCTGCTCGATCTTGCCAACACAGATACGATGTTAAAGCTGACGCTCGATTATTTTCGCGGTGGCGGGGCCTCAGAGCCGATTGAGCGGATTGACGTCGCCGTCATGCTTCAGACCACCGCAGACGATTACTGCGATGCCGGAAAGTCCGTTCGCTATTGCGGGCCGAATCATGTCGTGGGTCTCTGCCGTCCAAACGGGCTAGCGCGAGCGATCGCGAATCTATGCGACAATGCGGTCAGGTTCGGGACGTCGGCCAGTATTGAACTAAAGGAAGGGCCTAGCGAGCTTGTCATCGAGGTCAGCGACGACGGACCTGGCATAAAAGAAGACCTGCTGGATAAAGTGCTTGAACCGTTTTTCCGGATCGACGATGCGCGGAAGATTGACAGCGAAAACGCCAGCTACGGGCTTGGTCTGTCGATTGTGGATGAAATTGTGCGTGCCCACGGGGGCTCGCTCGATTTGCGGAATAGAAAACCTCACGGACTGACCGCGCGCTTGTGCCTGCCGAACATCATGTCACAACATCGGCGGTCGTAACATAACGTAACAATTCAACATACGACGGCGCTGTGCCGCATGGGAGAACGAAGCAGTCGTTCTGTTTCACTCACTTCGGAGTTCTCATGTTGTTCCTCTCCAGCGTTCGCGTCCGACTTCTTGTCGGAGGCTTTTGTGCGTCGGCGCTTTTGGTAACCCTGCATGCAATCCCAGCAACCGCTGCTGATCCGGCGACCTTCGACCAAGGCCGCATGGAACCCGAACCTTCCATGCCGTCGGGCTGGACCTTCACTGTCGGCGCAGGCGTTATGGTCGAACCCGAATACGAGGGCGCGGAGAGCTATTCGGTAATACCCGTACCGTTCATTTCGATTGCCTATGAAGACTGGTTCGAATTCAACCCCGAAGGTCTTTCCGCGAAAGTAGTCGAGACCGGCGACCTTCGGCTGGATGCCCTCGTCGGATATGACCTTGGCCGCGATGAAGACGATGGAGACAAGTTAAGGGGGCTCGGAGACATCGACTTCGGTGTCACTGTCGGTGGTCGTCTCAGTTATGAAATTGGCGGCGTAGAGTTGTTCACGGAAGTGAAAAAGACGATTGAAGGCAGTGAAGGTCTGACCGCGGAGTTCGGGGCGGAGATTACACGGCCAATCTCCGAAAAATTGATCGTTGGGCTATCTGCATCGGGTACCCTCGCGGATGCCAATTACATGCAATCGTACTTCGGGGTAACTGCCGCGCAGTCTGCCGCCTCTGGTCTTTCGGAATATGAAGCAGACGCCGGATTGAAGAGCGCCGAGATATCGGCTTCAGCGACCTATCTTGTCGATGAAAACTGGTTCGTTCGCGGTGAGGCGGAACTTGGCGTCCTGCTGTCGGACGCTGCCGACAGCCCGATAGTCGAGCGCGAGGTGCAGCCGGCAGCCTCCTTGTTCGTTGGCTACCGGTTCTGAGACGCCACTGCCGATCCAGTCATCGTTTCGAGCCCAAGTTATGAACAGCCCACCGCACCCCTTTGTTCAACGTCATCGCATCAACACGCTGCGGTTTCTATCGGTCGCGATCCTCGCCTTGATCGCGGTAAGTCAGTCACGCTGGCCAAGAGCTACGGCCGTCCACTCTCTCGTGGAGGCCCTTGGGCTCCTGGCAATTGCTGCTACGATTTTCGGCCGCTCTTGGACAATGCTGTATGTCGGTGGCCGGAAAAACGCCGAACTCGTCACCACCGGGCCGTACTCGATGATGCGCAACCCGCTGTATTTCTTCAGTCTATTAGGAGTAGCAGGGGTAGGCGCGCAGACTGGCAGCGTTCTGGCAACATTCGCTGTTACGGCTGTCGCCTACGCCGTCTTCGATTACACAATCCGCCGTGAGGAGGCGTTTCTTCAAAGCCGATTTGGTCAGGACTACAGAGATTATTGCGCGTCGACGCCCCGGCTGGTGCCCAAAGTCTCTCTCTGGCGCGAATGCGAAGGTCTGGCGCTGAACTCGTCGAAATCGCTGCGCACTCTCCGCGATAGCATGCTCTTCCTCGTTGCATGGCCAGGTATCGAGCTCATCAAAGTGGCGCAGACGCAAGGAATACTACCGGTTCTGTTCCGCCTTCCGTTTTGACCGCAGTTCTTGATTATTCTTATCAGACCTGAAGGGAGAATTCCCATGTTCGCAAGCATGAGCCGCAAGGAACGCCGTCTATGGTGGTCCGCGGCCACACTTAGCCTGCTGATTTCCGTTGTTTCCTATCGGTACATTGCCGGTGTGGGACCGGTCCCCGATGTCATAGCTGGCAACGCCTTCCGATGGCCATTTCTCTCGAATTCCATTTGGAGATAGAACAGCACCTCGGCGCCAGCCACGTAGAGGGAATCAGCCAAACGCCGCCAATAGAGCCGCGGTCTCAGACGCAGACGCTGTCGCGGGTAGAAGAAGCCAAAGGCAGCCAGCGCGACCGCGGCATTGGCTGCCAGGTAATACGCCGCCCAGGTGCCGAGCGAGGCATCTGCCAGCAGCATGAACATCACCGCCGCCAAAGCGCGGATCACCGTGCCCAGGATCGCGAGCACCGAAGCACGGCCAAACGCCCCAAGCCCGTTGTTGACAATCATCACCGCCTCGGCCGGACGCCAGCAAAGGGCCTCGGCAGCAATCACGGCGGCGAAGATCATCGGCGGCATGGTGCCGTAAAAGAACCCCGCGTAAGTCAGCCGCCGCCAGCACCGGCAGCGACAATACCGACAGGAGCAGGAAGCCGGCGGTAAAGGTGCCGAGCAATTGCCGCTTGACGTTGGCGATGCGGTAAAGCGTCGAGATGAAGCCGAAGGCGAGCACGCGCGACGACCTGCGGCGTCGAACCGCGCGGTCGGGGGTAGACCCGTCCTTCGCGCTTCTCCTTGCATCTCTTTGCCGCTTCAGGCGCCATTTCGATCATATTTATGAGTCCACGACCTAGTCGTTCTGCGCGGCTGCCCCAATCAATCGCTGTTTTCAACGCGCTCGCGGCACAGTATGCAGCTTGGAAATCTCCGGAGGATGCGGTCGTGAGTGTTAGGGCAATTCTCGTTGGTTGCGGCAATATGGGCTTCGCCATGCTGGCGGGCTGGCTGAAATCCGGCAAGCTGTCGGCAACCGAGGTTTTTGTGGTCGAGCCGAATGCTGATCTCCGAAACCGCGCCGCCGGGCTCGGCGTTACAACGGGAGCCAGTGCTGACGATCTGCCCGCCAATGCGGCGCCCAGCCTCATCATTCTGGCCGTGAAGCCGCAGGTAATCCGCAACGTGACCGCCGAATACCGTCGGTTCGGCGCGGGCAAACCGGTGTTCCTTTCCGTCGCCGCAGGCACGCCCGTCGCCACTTTCTCCGAAATTCTCGGCAATGACACGCCGATCGTTCGCTGCATGCCGAACACGCCGGCGGCAATCGGCAAGGGCATGATGGTGGTTTTCGCCAACAGCCACGTGCCGGCCGGCGACCTCGCCTTCATCAACGAGCTGCTGGCAACCAGCGGGTCCGTTACCTCCGTCAACGATGAGCGGCTGATGGACGCTGTTACAGCCGTTTCAGGCTCCGGCCCCGCCTATGTTTTTCATTTCATCGAATGCCTGACGGCGGCGGGCGAGACTGCGGGCCTGCCGCTCGAGACCGCCAAGTTGTTGGCCATGCAGACGGTGTTCGGCGCAGCCAGCCTCGCTGCAGAAAGCGGCGAGGAGCCGGCAATCCTGCGCCAGCAGGTGACCAGCCCAAATGGCACCACCGCCGCCGCACTTGGCGTTCTGATGGGCGACGATCGGCTAAAGACGCTGGTTACCGAGGCCGTCGAGGCGGCAAGGGCAAGGTCGGTGGAGCTGGGGAGGTAGCAAATGTCGTTGAGATCAGCTTCGGCGAGCGGCTCCAGCTCAACGCGATACTTCATGTTTTCGTGGCTCTCGTACGCTCCGCATGTCTGCGCTCAATTCGATCAAATACCTCGTCCATCGGAACTGATGGACGAGGATCATCCAGAGCTTCTTGGATTTTTCGCCGGAGGATGTCGTTCAGCGCTGCTTCTTCACGGTCCAGCGCTCGCAACGCCGCTCGTACGACCTCACTCGCGGATTCGTAGGCGCCGGACGCCAGCCGCGCGTCGATACTCGCCTGCTGCTTGCCGAGCGTCACGGTTATGGGTTTGCTGCTGCGCATGATGCCACTCGCTTGCTAGAAGGCATTATAGCATCCGAATTACACTGTCATACACTTTCCAGTGCAGCGCCATAAAGCATCTCATCCTGGCGCTGGCGCAAATCGTAGAGACGCGTGGTGCGGTCCGGCGTCGCGTTGTCGGTCGTCAGCAACTCGCCTCTCCTGACCGGCCGCAACACCTTGCCGCCTTCCAGCAGGCCGACGGGGACGGCCTTGGCAGCGCGCGCCTCACCTACTGTCATGGTCCAGGAGCGGTAGCAGGTCTCGCCGATGGCATCGAGGCTTTCGCCCGCCGCCAGATTTCGCTTGGCGACCGCGCAGACCTCGGCAACCGGGCGCGGCAGCGGCACCATGTCAGGCTTGCCGTGCAACACGATGCGCGCCGCGGTCAGAGGCACCTCCAACGAGGTAAGGTGATAGGGCCGGAAGAAGCTGTAATACGGCCCCTTTCCGACATGCAGGTCATCCATGCGCTCGATGATACGCGGATGCGTCGCCTCGACGATGACAAACACGCCTGGTGCGACACCGTTGCCGATCGTGTAGTCGACAACGCCCTTGCGGCTCAGAATGCCGCCATCGGCACGTGGGATCAGCACACGCGCCAGGTCATCCCGATCAGCCTTTGGCCCGTGCATGCCCGGCACGTCGGGCACCAGTCCGGTCGCATTGGCGATCGCCGCCATTTCGACCATGGTCTTCGAGCCATCGACGAACTCGACCAGCATTCGCGGGTTCATGTTTCGCCGCTCGGCTTCCTCGCGATAGTCGTCCGGCACGGCATCATGGTTGAGCGGATTGTTCTTGCCCTTGCCCGCCGACACGATGGTGTAGCCAAGCGCCGAGGCGAATTCGATCAGCTCCATGCAGGAGGACGGCTCGTCGCCGGCGCCGACCGAGTAGATGACGCCGAGCCGGTCGGCCTGCTGCTTTAGATAAGGCCCGATGGTGACGTCGGCTTCGACGTTCATCATCACGACATGCTTGCCGTGCTCCATCGCCATCAGGTCGAAATCGGCGGCCACACCGGGCTTGCCGGTAGCGTCGATGACCACATCGATCAGCGGGTTCTTCACCAGCAATTCGTTCGAGGTAATGGCGATTTTGCCAGCCTCGATCGCAGCCGTCACTTTCCACGGCGCATCGGCTTCCGCAGCCTTCGCCTCGTCTCCATAGGCGATGCGGATCGCCTCGCGGGCGGTATGCGGACGCCGGGTAGAGATGGCGCAGACCTCGACGCCCTTCATCAGCATGCCCTGGGTCACCAGATCGGTGCCCATCTCACCGGAGCCGATAACGCCGATGCGCACCGGCCGGCCCTTTTCAGCGCGCTCAGCCAGTTCGCGCGCAAGGCCGGTAAGGACAACATTGGTCATGAGGTGTGCCCGGTGGTCGTCATGCTTGCATGTCGGCGCAGCTCCCACATAGGCCTTGCGCCGTCATTCTTCGTCGGCTTGTCGGAGCTGCCGACAGGCCGAACCTATAGAAACCTTGCAATCACCGGAAGCATGAAATCCGCGTCACTTGGCTGCACGCGTTCGATCGACGTGTGCAGCGGATTGCACATATCAAGCATGCGCAGCCGCCGGGCGTAGGTTCATCGGCACCGGGTGACAAGCATCAGGCCGAACAAAATATCTCTGGCGTTGTTCAACTGCCATGGCGCGGGCCTCAATGGTGATTGTCGGGGTGGGTCTTCCAGTCCGACGCAAGGAGATCAGTGGGCCAAACGCCGATAACTCCCCTCCTATGGAGCAGGAGTACCTTTTTGGCCTCCTTTAAATTGGGCCTCGCCTCTGCATCATCGGCCCTAATGCCTCGTTTCTGACACTAGAATTTCGAGTGCAAATCGCGCATGATGATATCGACATTCCGAGCGGGAGGGAATCAGCGCTCTGAATTTGGGAGGAACAGGGGTATGGCGATCGCGCTATTACTCGTTCTCGTCGTCGTGGGCTCCGTGCTCTTTCACGTCCTGAGCCCATGGTGGTGGACGCCCATTGCGTCCAATTGGGACTATATCGACCATACGCTCGTCATCACCTTCTGGATTACAGGCGTCGTCTTCTCGGCTGTCGTCCTGTTCATGGCGTATTGCGTCTTCCGATTCCGCCACAAGGAAGGGGTCAAGGCCCACTACGAACCCGAAAGCAAGCGGCTCGAGACCTGGCTGACCGTCGTCACGGCCGTCGGCGTGGCCGCGATGCTGGCGCCCGGGCTTTATGTCTGGGCTCAATTCGTCTCCGTCCCCGACGACGCGACCGACGTCGAGGTGATCGCCCAGCAATGGCAGTGGAGCTTCCGGCTGCCCGGCGCGGACGGCAAGCTGGGCACCTCCGACAGCCGGCTGGTCAGCGCCGAGAACCCACTGGGCGTCAACCCCGATGACCCAAACGGCCAGGACGACGTCATCGTTGAAGCCGCGGATCTGCATCTGCCGGTGGGCAAGCCGGTCAAGATGCTGCTTCGCTCTATCGACGTGCTGCACGATTTCTACGTCCCGGAATTCCGCGCCAAGATGGATATGATTCCGGGTTCGGTCACCTACTTCTGGTTCACGCCGACAAGAGCGGGAACATTCGAAGTGCTTTGTGCGGAACTTTGCGGTACCGGCCACGGTTTCATGCGTGGCATCGTCATGGTCGACACGGCCGAAAACTATCAGGCCTGGCTGCAAGAGCAGGCGACCTTTGCACAACTGTCGGCGCCCGCTCAGGTGGGCTCAGCCGATGAGATTCAGCAATGAAGGAGGAGGCGGCATAGCAGCGCATTTGGCATGACGGGGTTCGGGCCGCCTCTGGCCCCGCCGGAAACAGGAGGTGCCGTGATGGTTGATATCACGCCTCGCGCGGTCGATGCGATACCGCCCGCGGAAGTCCCGGATGTCGAGCTATACCATCCGCACAGTTGGTGGACGACCTACGTCTTCTCGCAGGATGCGAAGGTAATCGCCATCCAGTACTCCGGCACGGCCGTGGCGATCGGCCTCGTGGCGCTCGTCCTGTCCTGGATGATGCGGCTCCAACTCGGCTTCCCCGGAACGTTCGATTTCATCACGCCAGAAGCGTACTACCAGTTCGTCACCATGCACGGCATGATCATGGTGATCTACCTGCTTACGGCACTGTTCCTGGGCGGTTTCGGCAACTACCTGATCCCGCTCATGGTAGGGGCCAGGGACATGGTGTTCCCCTATGTGAATATGCTGAGCTACTGGATCTATCTGCTTGCCGTGCTGGTGCTGGTGGCGAGCTTCTTTGCGCCCGGCGGACCGACAGGCGCAGGTTGGACGCTCTATCCGCCGCAGGCGATCCTCGGCGGCACACCAGGCGGCCAGCAAGCGGGCATTATCCTGATGCTCGTCTCGCTAATCCTCTTCATCATCGGCTTCACCATGGGCGGCTTGAACTATGTCGTGACCGTGTTGCAGGGCCGCACCCGTGGCATGACGCTGATGCGCATGCCGCTCACCGTCTGGGGCATTTTTACCGCCACGGTCATGGCCCTGCTCGCCTTCCCGGCGCTGTTCGTCGCTTCGGTGATGATGTTGTTCGACCGCGTGCTGGGAACCAGCTTCTTCATGCCGGCCCTTGTCGAGATGGGCGAGCAACTCAGCTATGGCGGCGGGAGCCCAATCCTGTTCCAGCACCTGTTCTGGTTCTTCGGGCATCCGGAAGTCTACATCGTCGCGCTTCCGGCTTTCGGCATCGTGTCCGATCTCATCAGCACCCATGCGCGGAAAAACATCTTCGGCTACCGCATGATGGTGTGGGCGATCGTCGGCATCGGCGCGCTCTCGTTCGTCGTGTGGGCGCACCATATGTATGTCAGCGGCATGCATCCATATTTCGGTTTCTTCTTCGCCACGACAACGCTGATCATCGCCGTCCCGACCGCCATAAAGGTCTACAACTGGGTGCTGACGCTGTGGCGCGGCGACATCCATCTGACCATCCCGATGCTGTTCGCGCTCGCCTTCATTGTCACCTTCGTCAACGGTGGGCTGACTGGACTGTTTCTCGGCAATGTCGTCGTCGATGTACCGCTGTCCGACACGATGTTCGTGGTCGCGCATTTCCACATGGTCATGGGTGTGGCGCCGATCATGGTGGTGTTCGGTGCGATCTACCATTGGTACCCGAAAATCACCGGACGGATGCTCAACGAGGCGATGGGCCAGTTTCATTTCTGGGTCACCTTCGTCGGCGCCTACGCGATTTTCTTCCCCATGCACTATGTCGGGCTGGTCGGCGTGCCCCGCCGCTATCCGGAACTCGGCGAAACGGCATTCATTCCCGACTCCGTGCATACGCTCAACGCCTTCATCACGGTCGCAGCCCTCACCGTTGGCTTCGCGCAAATGGTGTTCCTGTTCAACCTGTTCTGGAGCCTGCGCTACGGCAAGGACGCGGGCGGAAATCCGTGGCGCGCAACGACCCTCGAATGGCAGACGCCGACAACCCCACCGCCGCATGGCAACTGGGGCAAGGAGGTGCCAGTCGTCTATCGCTGGGCCTACGACTATAGCGTCCCTGGCGTGCCGGAAGATTTCATCGCGCAGAACGATCCCGGGTCGACCAAGGCCGGGGTGGGGCTGGCATGAGCGTCATCCTGGTCTTTTTGCTGGTCATTGCCGGCATCGCTGGATGGTGGCTCAGCCAGCAGCGGTTGATGTCCAAGCCATGGCTGGAGCAGGGTTCCGCCGCCGCATATCCCGGAACCGAATCCGGTACGATGCCGACGGCCAAGATCGGTCTCGGGATATTTCTCGCGGTTGTCGGCTGCTTGTTCGCACTTTTCACGAGTGCGTATTTCATGCGCATGGAACTGGCGGACTGGCAGGCAATGCCTGTGCCGCGTGTGCTGTGGTTCAACACCGGCGTCCTGGCGCTGAGTTCCGTGGCGCTGCACCTTGCGGTTGTTGCGGTTCGCAAGAACCAGATAGAGACCGCAAGGCTTGCACTCGCTACTGGCGGTCTGACCGCCTTGGTCTTCCTGGCAGGGCAGCTGATGGCCTGGCGGGAACTCTCCGACAGCGGCTATCTGCTCGCCTCGAACCCGGCGAACAGCTTCTTCTACCTGCTCACCGCCATGCACGGACTGCACATCATCGGCGGTCTTGTCGCGCTCGGTCGCACGACCCTGAAGGCATGGGCTGGCGTCCATCGAGATCAGCTCCGCCTGAGCATCGAGCTGTGCGCCATGTACTGGCATTTCCTGCTGTTCGTATGGCTGGCCATCTTCGTGCTGTTGGCAGGTTGGGCGACCGACTTCGTCGACATCTGCCGCCAATTGCTGACCTGAAGGAGGAAGCGAATGGCCGAGACAATCACCCACACCGGCACCCCAAGACCAGAGGGTTTGCGAGGCGTGGCTGCGGACTGGTCCTCCGACCAGAGAGCGTTCAAGAACGTCTCCTGGGGAAAGGCCATGATGTGGATCTTCCTCCTCAGCGACACCTTCATCTTTGGCTGCTTCCTGCTGTCTTATATGACGGCCCGGATGTCGACGCGGGTACCGTGGCCCAATCCGAGCGAGGTGTTCGCCCTCCATATCGGCGGCCAGAATGTGCCCTTGATTCTGATCGCCATCATGACCTTTGTCCTGATCTCGTCGAGCGGCACCATGGCTATGGCGGTCAACTTTGGTTATCGCCGTGATCGCAGGAAGACGGTCGTGCTGATGCTGCTCACGGCAGCACTAGGCGCGACCTTCGTCGGCATGCAGGCGTTCGAATGGACGAAGCTGATCACCGAGGGCGTGCGGCCCTGGGGCAATCCGTGGGGCGCGGCGCAGTTCGGCTCATCATTCTTCATGATCACCGGCTTCCACGGAACCCATGTTACGATCGGGGTGATCTTTCTCGTCATCGTGGCGCGAAAGGTCTGGCGCGGCGATTACGACTCGGGGAGACGGGGTTTCTTCACGAGCCGGAGAGGCAACTACGAAAGTGTCGAGATCATGGGCCTGTACTGGCACTTCGTCGATCTCGTATGGGTTTTCATTTTCGCATTCTTCTATCTGTGGTGAGGAAGGACATGGCTGAAGCAACTGCACACGGGATCACCTCCTTACATGGGCACGACGCGCCCGCATCGGCCGTGGCTCACGCGGATACCCATCAGGAGCACCCGATCAAGCTCTATCTGGTTGTCTGGGCGTGGCTCTTCATCCTTAGCGCTTGTTCCTACATGGTCGACTACCTCGGCGTGCACGGCTATCTGAGATGGTCTCTGATCCTGCTCTTCATGGTGCTGAAGGCCGGCCTGATCGTCGCCGTTTTCATGCATATGGCCTGGGAGCGGCTCGCTATGGCTTATGCCATCCTTGTCCCGCCGGTCGCGGTGCTGGTGTTCGTTTGGATGATGGTGATTGAATCCGAATACACCCTGCTGACAAGGCTGACCTTCTTCGGGGCCAACCCCTGAACCTTTTGGCGCTGACTATCAGTGGTCCTTGGTGAAATCTTCTGCGATGCCGCCGATATCTATTTCGAGGGCGGCGACCACAAGACGCTCGTGCATGCCCGACGGGCCGGTTTCAGTTATCCAGCCGAGTAACAGAAGCCGAACCGGCATTTGCTCATTTGCCGGTTCGGCTAGATCTCTGCCCCGCCTGTCAGACCGATGGGGCCCGTTCGACCACTTTCCTGTACAGGTGCCAGGTGGCATGGCCAAAAACAGGAAGCACGATCGCCAACCCGGCAAACAGCGGTAGCGAGCCTATCATCAGGCCGACTGTGACCATGAGTCCCCAGATCGCCATCGTGACCGGGTTCGCCAGAACCGCCCGCACCGATGTGTGGACGGCCTCATAGGCGCCGACATCACGATCGAGCAGCAGCGGAAACGCGATGACGGTCGTACACAGCACCACCACGGCGAAGATGAAGCCGATGGCATGACCGATAATGATAAGCGTCCAGCCCCGCTCAGTGGAGTAGATCTCCCTGATAAAGGCGCCTACGGACTCGGGCGGTATGCGACCGAACAGGTTCTGGTAGAAGGCCTGCGCCGTCAGCAGCCACGCCAGGAAGATGACGAAGAGTATGCCTCCGACTGCCGCTATGGACGGCAGCGCCGGCGAGTTCCGGATGTCGAACGCGTGCCGCCATGATGCGTCCATGCCAAGCTCACGCCTGCGACTGATCTCGTAGAGACCGATCGCCGCGAACGGACCGATGAGTGCAAATCCCGACACCAGCGGAAACAGCAGTGGTAGCGCGTTGTTGCCCGATGTCCACGCGGCGAGGAAAACGCCGACGATAGGGTAGATCAGGCAAAGGAAGACGAGGTGGGACGGCTTCACCATGAAATCGTCGATGCCACGCCGCAATGCATCGGTTAGGTCGGAAACGCTTACCTTTCGAACGCGGATGTGTTCCTGCAATTCGTTGGCGCCTGCAATCACGTGAAAGCCTGCCATTGACCCCTCCTTCTAGACCATGTCCGTCGACCGCGACTCGTAGTATCGCACGCCTTGTCCCCACGCTTACCACGACCGCGACTATTTGCCTCACCAACATACTCTCATTCGCAGGATTTGCTACAAAGGACAGCTAGCTTCTTGCGAAGGAGCGGCCAGAGTTGTGGAGGAATTGGGAGGAGTAGGGACGTTTGCGGCAGGGATGCCGGGTCCTGCGGCCCATCGAGTCTTGGGCAAGCAAGTTTCCGGCTGTCGATTCGGTACGCAAAGATGCTGGTCGCGCACCGCGGCCTTTCTTACGGAGGAAACCACTATGAAGTTCACGTTCTTCGGCCTGGCGCTTGTGGCTGCTGGCTCCTTTGGCGTCCTTCCGGCGCAGGCTGTTGAAGGCGATGCGGCTGCCGGAAAAAAAGTGTTCGCCAAGTGCGCGGCCTGCCATGACGCGACAGCCGGCAAGGACAAGGTCGGCCCGACGCTGGTCGGCGTTTTCGGCCGCACCGCTGGCACCCACGAAAGCTACTTGTCCAAATACTCCGACAATATGAAGGAAGCCGGCGCGGGCGGACTGTTGTGGGACGACGCCAATCTTGCGGCGTATCTGCACGATCCGAAGGCAGTGATTCCCAAGGGGAAGATGGCGTTTCCAGGTCTGAAGAAAGACGCAGACGTTGCCAATGTCATCGCCTATCTGAAGGCCGATCCGAAACCGTAGCAAAAAGGCGCGGGGTTTCCGCGCGGGCCGGGGTATGACGGCTTCGATCGTCATCGCGACCGGCATGGCAGCGTTTTAGCCTCCGGAGGTTTGCCCGGCGAACGGGAGATTTGGAGGCGGTCGCCTCCACGCGTCCGGCTTGATGATGGCTGGTCAATACAGTCTGCTAACCTGACGTCGGCCCGCTGCGGATTTTAGCGTCGCGTTTTCCCGCGACGGCAGCGCCGCGCGCCGAGGCGCAAGCAATGCCAGGCGCAAGCAAGCTTGCCTGACGGAAGATCTCTATTCGACGCCGCCACAACCAAGCACCAGGACACCCGAATGAGCCCTGACCTCTGCCGGTCCCCCTGCCGTCCTCGCGTTGATCGGCTGGATGGTCGCCCTCCTTCTCCATACGTTGCGGTTTCTTCGGTGGTGAAGTGGTCGCAGCGCCATCGCGCGACCGGCTCGGTCGCCCGGGCAAGATGGGCGGACATCGCAAGCGTACGGTTAATCTCGGCTCCTTTGGGCCCGTTGGCAGATCGGCGAAGGACGATCGTTTCTTCCACTTCGCTACCGTCTTCGGGTTGATGCCTTAGCGCTTGGCCAGAACCTTCAGGCTCTTGACTATGCTGTATCGCTCGGCGCACCGCCTCTGTTGTGGCGGCGCTCCCATGCAGAACCTGGCCGATAGCCCATCCTTCGATTCGGATGACAAGCATGCACCATCAAAGCCTGAGATCAAACATCTAGGGGACCAAGATCGATCTCGGTGATATGCCATCGCCCGAGATTGGACGTGTAGAGTTTGCGGCCCTTGAAGGCGATGTTTGTCGGATGCGCGATAACCGTCGCGGCAGGATCCTCGATCAGTAGTTCCAACCCACGATCGTCCCGCCAACGATAGATGCGGCTGGGCTCATAGCAGGAAATGAACAGCGAACCGTCGGGCGCAAAGGCGAGCCCGTCTGGGACATTTTGCACGCCTTCGATCACCACGCGCTTAGGCCCCGCCGATCCATCCGGCAGGATCGGCACATAGCTGACGCAAGGCGCTTCGCTCTCCACCACGTACAAGCCCTGCCTGTCCGGCGCCATCGCCATGCCGTTGGCGAAGGACATTTCGTCGTGACACCACAAACCGCCCTCGCCGGTATTCAAATCATAGCGGAAGACGCCTGGCCCGGGCATTGGTCCGATGCTGTCGGAGACGTAGAGAACGCGCCGCGCCTCATCGACGATCGGATAGTTCGGCACGCGGATGCCCGATGCGGCGAAGCGTTGCATCTCGCCGCTTTTGGCGTCCCAGCGAAAGATCGCCGCATGTTTCAAATCGCAGGCAAAGCAGTTGCCGGCGTTGTCGAAAGCAATGCCGAGCAGAAAGCCGTCCGTGCCACCCATGCGCTCGACCGAACTGCCATCGGCGGCGATGCGCAACAGTTCGCCAACCTCATTACCGCACCAGATCGATCCATCCGTATGCACCGCCACGCCTTCAGGATGGGCGACGCGTGGCGAGGTGAAAATGCCGTTGAAGAAAACGTTGGCGGCGGACATTTCGAGAAGCGGCTTCATTGCGACGGTTCCTTCAGCATTTGCCCCCTCACCCGGCTTCCGCTTCGCTCTGCCACCCTCTCCCCGCTGGGGAGAGGAGATCATCCACGTTTCCGCCTCCTCTCCATAGAGCTGGGGGCCAAGAGCGGTCGACCTCCTCTCCCCAGCGGGAGAGGGTGGCCGAGCGAAGCGGAGGCCGGGTGAGGGGGCAACGATCCATCATCCTTGCAACCCAATACAGCGCTCCACCATCACCCGATCCGCCGCAAGAATCTCCGCCATCAGCCCGCCGCGCTCCTTGGCGCTGACGAACTCCAGCCGGCGCAGACCCAGCGGGTCGATGCGCGAGCGCAGAACCTCCAGCACATCGGCGGAAGGCAGCGCCACCTCCCGGCATTCCCGGTCGAACGCGACATCGAAGCCTGTCGCCTCGCGAATGCGCTCGCGGCTGGCACCTGGCATCGTCTCGACCACCACCAGCTCGCGCGAAGCCGTGTCCAGGCGGAAGACGCACAGATCGGTGAACACGAGCGCCTTACCAGTGCGATAGCCATGCGGCGCGCGTTCTGGCTCGGTCAAAAGCCCGCGCGCGGAACTGGCGATCGACACCGCGTCTACCACCGAAAGCGGTGTATGCCGGGTGACGTAGAGCAGGTAGTCGCGGTGCATGTTGGCAACGTCGGCCATGCCGCCTTGCCCGGGTAGGCGGATCATACCGCCACTCGGTTTGGTCAGCGCAATCGTATTGACGCGGCCTTGCCGGTCCACCTGCGCCGCCGCGACGATCTCATGCGTCACCGCACCGGCCTGATAATACACCGAGTAGGTATCGTCGCCGCCGGCATGGGCGGCAGCGGTCTCGCCATCCAGCGTCTCGATCAACGATAGGATCAGCGGGCTCGGGGCAACGTCAAGATGGCCGCAGCTCATCGTGGCGAAGATCATGTCCGGCGCATGGGTCGCCTTCGCCAGCCGGTAGGCAACATTGGCCAGCGGCGACACCGCGCCGGCGCTGGCAAAGCTGTCATTGCCGAGTTCGGCAGCGATGCGCACAGCAAGGATTTCGTCGATTGATGCCGCATGTTTGCTCGCCTGTGCCTTTGGCAGGCTAGCAACTGTGCTCGCCCGGACTTTGGCGGCCTGTCGTAGGTGCAACGGGATTTCGTTCCATCGGGGGGTCCCCCTCTCCTCCTCACTGCGTTCGGCACCTCTCCCCCACTTCGTGAGGGGAGAGGAAAGGTGGCGAACTTTGCTCCCTTCCTCTCCCCCACGAAGTGGGCGAGAGGTGTCGAGGCAAAGCCGAGACGGAGAGGGGGAACTTGACGGCAACGCCAGCAATTCAAGCAACGGCTCACCGCCCGCGAAAGCCTCAGAGAGCGCTGCATAATCCGTGACGTAAAATGGCAGGCACGACGCCGGCCAGGCGCCACCCGGCGCGACGGCGATGGCCGAGACCTGATTGCGGGTCAGCACAGTCTGCCTGCCGTCGCGGGAGAGCGTACCGACGGGCACGGTTTCCTCCACAGTCACCAGCACCTTTCGCGCGGCGCCTACCATCGCAAGATCGAGCGCTCTTGGTCCAAGGATCTGCACGTTGCCGCTTTCGTCGGCGCGTTGAGCGTGAAGCACCAGCGTGTCCAGCCGTAGCGCCGGAATCACGCCGACCGCTTCGCCAGTAATCGGGTCGGCGGCGGTGACCGCTCCCGGAATGCGCGCCATCATGTCCGAGCCATGCGGGATCTGGAACGGCATCGACGGCAGGTTCTGCTGCGCAGCCCGCAGGCTCTGGATCATCGCCAACGCCGCCCAATCGCGTACGGCGATCGTTCCCGCTTCGGCGACAGCGCGAAAACGCGGCGGCAGGCCGAAAATGTCGAGGCTGGAAAAACAGATGTCGATATCGGCGATCGCATCTGCTTCGAGCAGAAGCTCCAGCGGCAACCCGCCCGCCCAGGAAATATACCGCAGATTCTTGACGCCGCGCTGCGCAATGGTTCGCAACAGCGCGATCGGTAGCCGCGCAAAATGGTGCCCGCCGACGCCAAACCGGTCGCCGTCCTCGATCATCGCGGCGATGCCGGCAAGATCGGTGAAAACTGGGCGATTGGGTTTGACGAGGGTCACTGTCGGTGACCTCCCGATAGGAGTTGCCGTGAAATACCCCCACCTCTAACGCCTCCCCTCAAGGGGGAGGGGGATTTCTGTTGCAGCAACGCCTCGCAAAGCCGTCCCAGTTGAGCGCCGAGCAGTGACCCGCGGAGCCCCCCTCCCCCTGGGGGAAAGGGGTTAGGGGTGGGGGCAAACTTGGATGCGACAGTTTTGCCGTAAAATAGATGAAATGCGTAGACGCCGACGTTAACCTTAGTCGGCATCACAACGCCTCCACCTCAATCCGGTAGCGCGTGACGAATGTGTGCTCCGGCGAAAAGTCGAGGGCTGTGGGCGTGCCGGACAGCGCCATGGGATTGTCGGCCAAGGCCGTTGCCGGGCCAAGGCCGAAAGGCGAGCAGATCGGCTCAATGCCGAGCGCCAGGTGCCGTCCGTTCCACGGCTCGAACTTGCGGCCTCGGTTCGACATCCACAAAAGGAGGCTCGGAAAATGCTCCTTCTGCCAGGACAGCCGCGCGCGATAGCCTTCGGCGTGGTTGGCAAGCGCCACGCTGCCATCGAGACCTGCAGCAACTCCTCGACGTCGCCGGCAAACGGCAATCGCGATGCGTCCACGGTTCCGCCCGATCGTCCCGGAACAGCCGCAAGGTTCGTAAAGCGCACGTTCCTGGCAAACAGCGCCGCTCCCGGTTCCACCGTTTCACGATAGGTGCGGTTTTGGTCGAAGCCGCCTATTTCCAGCTGTGCGGCGCCCGCCTCCTTCGGCAGCCGGAACACCGGATGCAGGCCGATCGGCAGGCGGCACCGCCGCCGCACGACGATGCGGAATTCGAGATCGAGGGCCGGTGCGTCCGGGTCGGGCGTGATCGTCCGTTCTACCCGCAGGACAGGGCTCGGCATCGGATATTCGAGCAGCAGTTTCAGCGAATAGCCATCCGTCGAGTGCCAGCGCCATTCATGGTTTGAGCAGTGCCCACGCACCTCCTCGTCTAGCGCGGGTGGACCCATCACCTTGGCCCACTCCTCCGTCCAGCCGTCACTCGACACCGAATAGCCGAACGGCACGCACGGCCAGTCGCCACGCAACCGCTGAAGGATGCCGGGCAGGCCTTCCGTGCCCTTGTCGCCAGCCCACGGCGGACGGCCATCCGGCAGCGCGCCGAGCCGCTGTACCGTTAGGGCGCCATGCGCCCAGCCGAGCCCGCCATGGTCGTCTATGTCCTCGTCCGTCATCGTCCGGCCTTTTCCGCGGCGCGTGCCGCGCTCTTCTCGGCGAAATCACGGACGCGCTGCTGCCCAACCTCGCTACGATAGAGATCGGCCAATATTTCGCGTTCCATGGCAAGCCCCGCAGCCAGATCGCCACTTAGGGCAGTCGCAGTCAACCGCTTCAACCCCTCGATCGCCGCAGGCGGCTCGGCGGCGATCATATGTGCCAGCTCCAGCGCGCGCGGCATCAGCCTGTCCGCCTCCACGACTTCGTTGACGAGGCCGCTCGCCACGAATTCAGATGCGGGCACGATCGCGCCTGTCATCAGCAGCATGGTGGCGCGGTTGCGCCCGAGTTTGGCGACGCTGCGCTGCGTGCCCCCGCCGCCGGGAACGAGGCCAAGCTTGATTTCCGGCAGGCCAAGCTTGGCGAACTGGTTGGCGATGACGATCTCGCAGCACAGCACCAATTCCATGCCGCCGCCGAGCGCAAAGCCGTTGACGGCGGCGATCACCGGTTTGCGGTTGCTCTCAATCGCGGCGTACATGCGCGTGCCGGCGGCCTGGAACGCATCGAACTCGGCGCCGGTCTGCGCGGCATATTCCTTGATGTCGGCACCGGCCATGAAGCCGCGCCCCTCACCCGTGACGACGATCACGCCAACGCCATCGTCCGACGACAACGCCTCGAAGGCGGCGGTGATCTCGCTCTGCATGAGCCTGTTCATGGCGTTGAGCTGGTCGGCCCGGCGGAAGGTGACGATAGCGACTCGGCCATCACGTTCGACGGTGAGCGTCTTATAGGCGGCCACCGCTCAGGCCTCCTGCACGGTCATATCGCCCGCAGCCTCCAGCGCCTCGATCTCGGCAGCAGACACGCCGAACTCGGCCAGGATCTCGCGCCCATGCTGCCCAACCAGTGGGGCCGGCCGGTCGATCTTCGCCGGCGTTTCGCTCATCTTCACTGCCGGCGCCACCACGCGCACCTTCCCGCCGCGCGGATGGTCGTAGCTGGTGATCATGCCCATATGCGTGACTTGGGGGTCCTCAGCCGCGCGGCGGATGTCTTTGACCTCGGCGCACCAGATGTCGGCAGCGAGCAGCCGCGCGAGCAGCTCTTGCGTCCCGAACTTCCTTGTCTCGGCATTGACCTTTTCGAATACCTCGTCGCGCTTGTCGAACAGCGTCTTCAGGTCGTCGTAGACGGCTAGTTGCGGTGCTTCGAGCACGCCGATCAGCGACTGGAACGGACTCATCGCAATCGAGACATAGCTGCCGTCCTTGGTCTCGTAGATGCCGAACGGCGCCTGCATGCCGGGGTGGCCGATACCGGAATTCGGGCGCACGAAATCCTCGCCGAGGTTTAGCACCGCCACATATTCCTGATTGAGATGCGCCAGCATGCCGGCCAGTAGATTGACCTCGATCTTCTGGCCCTTGCCGGTTTTTTCGCGGTAGTAGAGCGCCGACAAAATCCCGTACACCATGTTCATCGCGCCGATCTGGTCTGCCAGCCCCGCGCCCGCCGGCACGGGCGCCTGGTCGCCGCGTCCGGTGTTGGAGATCAACCCGGAGAGCCCCTGGATCAGCATGTCCTGACCCGGCCGTTCGACGTAAGGGCCCTCCTCACCGTAACCCGACCCGGAGCAGTAGATGATGCCCGGATTTACCGCCTTGAAGTCCTCATAGCCGTAGCCGAGTTTGGCAAGAACGCCGGGGCGGAAATTCTGCACGACCACATCGGCCTTCTTGGCCATGTCCATAAGGATGGCGTGAACCTTCCGGCTCTTGAGATTGAGCGCGATGGACCGCTTGTTGCGATTCCAGGCTAGAAAATTCGGGCTTTCCGAGCCGCCCACCCATTTGGCGAAGAAGGTCATGCTGCGAAACATGTCGCCGGCGCCCGCCCGCTCGATCTTGATGATGTTGGCGCCCATATCTCCAAGCAGCTGCGTGGCGAACGGCCCTTGCAACAAATGGCTGAAATCAAGGATGGTGACGCCTTCAAGGGCCTTGTTCATGAGTGTTCTCGCGCAGTTCAATTCGTGTGTTTCGATAAAGTTCGACGCTGCTCCTCACCCTTACCCTCTCCCCGTGAAGAACGGGGAGAGGGGGTCACCAGCGTTGCGGCCATAGTCCCTTCTCCCCGCCTCTTGCGGGGAGAAGGTGCCGGAAGTCGGATGAGGGGCGACGTCAACATTTGACTTTTCTTAAAGCAAATCAGGCACGTAGCGTGGCGCGGCGGTGAGGCCGCCATCGACGCGCAGGTCGATGCCTGTCGTGAACCCGGCGGCATCGGAGGCAAGATAAACTGCCGCCTCCGCGACTTCCGCCGGATGGCCGATGCGGCCGAGAGGGTGCATCTTCACCCACGCCTTTGACAGCGTGTCACCGAACTGGGCAATAAGCCTTTCGTTCATCGGCGTGTTGATGGTGCCCGGCGAGATCGAGTTGACGCGCACATTATGCGGGCCGAACTCCACCGCCATCTGGCGCGTCATCGACATCACAGCCCCCTTGGCGCCGGCATAGGCGGTCCAGCCATCGAGGCCGATATGGCCCTGCGCCGATGCCATGTTGATGATCGAACCCGCCTTCTGCCGGATCATGTGCGGCAGCGCGTGTTTGCAGCCTCGGAACACGCTGGTCAGATTGACGTCGATCAGCCGGTGCCACTGCTCGTCCGTCATCTCGTAGACGGGAAAGCCACCAATCGCGACTGCGGCATTGTTCATCATAATATCCAGCCGGCCTGTCTTTTCGACTACCGTCGCAACCAGCGCCGCGATGTCGGCATCGCTCGCCACATCGCAATGCAGATACGTCGCCTTGTAGCCGGCAGCGCGCAGTGCTGCGGCAAAAGCCTCGCCGTCTGCATCGGCGATGTCGGACAGGAAGACAGTCGCGCCTTCCTTCGCCATGGCTTCCGCTATCGCGTGGCCGATGCCGTCGGCGGCGCCGGTTATCGCGGCGGTCTTGCCCTCGAGACGTCCCATCTCAACCTCCCTGCGCACGCCGCCGCTTGGCTTCGTCAAAGGCTACGGCGGCTATGATGATCATGCCGGTAATGACGAGCTGCCATTCGGTCGGCAGGCCGAGCCCGCGCAGACCGTTGGAAAGGAATTGCAGGATGAGCACCCCAAGCGCCATGCCCCACAGGGTGCCGATGCCGCCGGCAAGGCTGACGCCGCCAAGCACGGTCGCGGCAACCACCTGGAACTCGAAATTGAGGCCTGCCGTATGCTGCGCCGAACCGACGCGGGCAGCAAGGATGATGCCGGTAACGGTGGCCAGCAGCGCGCTGATCAGGAAGCAGATGAACTTTACGCGGTGCACATCATATCCCGCCAGCCGCGCCACTTCCTGATTGCCGCCGACGGCATAGATCTGCCGGCCAAAAGGTCGATGGCGCATCACATAAGCGAAGGCGCAGAGCAGGATCAGTGCAATCACCGCCGCGACCGGGATGGTGTTGAACAGCCGACCGTCCGACAGATAGATGAAGTTGTCGAGCATGATGTCGTCGGGGATCGCCCGCTGGCCGGTGTAGAGGTAAACGCCGCCGCGCATGATGAACATGGTGCCGAGCGTGACGATAAGCGAATTGATGCCGACATAGGCCGTAAGATAGCCGTTCACCGCGCCGATGATGAGGCCGAACAGCAGCGCCGCGGCGATGCCGAGCGCCATGGACTCGGTGGCGTTCATGATCACGATCAACGGCAGCGCGATTGCCGCCAGCAGCGAGCCGATCGAGATATCAACCTCGCCGGAAATGAACACGATGGCGCAGCCGATACCTGCTATGAGCGCCAACGAGGCCTGGCCGAGAACGTTGGTCATGTTGCGTACCGAGAAGAAGTTCTCGGCGGTGAAGGAAAAGAAGGCGATGACGATCAGCAGGCAGATCAGCAGCGCCAGTTCCTGACGTTGGAACAGTCGGACGAGCAGCGAGGGCTCGGCGTGTGCTCTGTCGGCGGTCACTTCGGCATGGCTCATCGCGCCGTCTCCATCGCACGGTCAGATCCATCGAATGGAGTGTAGAGCGCCACGTCTGCGACTCCCTCCCCCGTGGGGGGAGGGATATAGGGTGGGGGTAACTCAGCGCGGCCACTCCCCTGAATTCTGAGTGAAAACTTGGTGTTTGTAACGTAGAGGCGCTTTCTACCCCCACTCTGTATCCCTCCCCACAAGGGGGCGGGGGTCGTCAACGCGGCGCTACATCCATAGACGGCAGTTCTGGGCGCGTGCTGATCACAAACCATCTCGCCCTCACCCGATCGCCGCATTGAGGATCTTCTCCTGCGTGGCGTCGTCGCGAGGCATGGTGGCGGTGATGCGGCCTGCGCACATCACCGCGATGCGGTCCGACAGCCCAAGCAGTTCCGGCATTTCCGACGTCATCATCACCACTGCCAGCCCTTCGCCGGCCAGCCTGTCGATCAGCGCGAAAATCTCCGACTTGGCGCCAACATCGATGCCGCGGGTAGGCTCATCGACGACGATCACCTTCAATCCGCGCATCAGCCAGCGCGAGATCAGCACCTTTTGCTGGTTGCCGCCGGAAAGGTTCTTGATCTGTTGAAGCAGCGTCGGTGTCTTGATGCGGAAGCGATCGACATAATCCTGCACCGCCTCGCGCTCGCTGCTCTTATCCACGAACCCCATCTTGGCGAACCGCCCGAGCGAGGCGAGGCTGGCATTCTGGTAGACCGGAAGCTCGGCCATCAGGCCTTCTGTCTTGCGGTCCTCGGTCAACAGGCCGATGCCAAGCCGCACGCCGGTCCGCGTATCATGCGGCGAGAGCCGCTGACCGTTGATCGTGATCGTGCCCTCACTGATCGGATCATAACCGACAATCGCCTTGGCGAGTTCCGTACGCCCCGCGCCCATCAGGCCGAAGAAGCCCAGCACCTCGCCGGCGCGCGCCTCGAAGCTGACATCCTTGAGCTTCCTGGCCGTAGATAGACCCTGAACGGAAAGCGCCACTTTTGTCCCTGCTGCGCCGCGCTGACGCGGGAACAGATTGTCGATGCGCCGCCCAATCATGTCCTGAATCAAGGTGTCGTTTGTGTGCTCGCCGATCGCTTTGGTCGAGATATGGCGGCCATCGCGTAGCACCGTTACCATGTCGGCGATCTCGAGCACCTCGTCCAGCTTGTGGCTGACATAGAGCACCGCGATTCCCAGCGACGTCAGACGCCGGATAACGGTGAACAGCAGCGCAACTTCGTTAGGCGTCAGCGACGAGGTCGGCTCGTCCATGACGACGACACGCGCCTCATGCGCCAGCGCACGTGCGATCTCCACCATCTGCTGCTGGCTGACCGGCAGCGAACCGGTGCGCGCTGCCGGATCCACATTGAAGCCGATGCGCTTGAACAGCGCCGCCGAATCCGCCTTGATCTTGCGCCAATCGATCGAGCCGCCCGCGCCGGTCGGATAGCCTTCCAGAAAAATGTTCTCCGCCACGGTGAACTCGGAAATCAGCGCGATCTCCTGGAAAACCACCTTGATGCCCTGCTTCAGGCTGTCGCGCGGCGATTTGATCTCGACTTCGCGACCCTGGATGCGGATCGTGCCAGCATCTTTTTCGTAGACGCCGGCCATGATCTTGATCAGCGTCGATTTGCCGGCGCCGTTCTCGCCCATCAGGGCGTGTACCTTGCCGGGCTCCAGCGTGAGATCGACGTTTTCCAAAGCCAGAACACCCGGAAAGCGCTTGTCAATACCGCGCATCTCAAGCGCCGGAACTGAAGCATCAATCACCTCGGCGGGTGTGGCGTGCATAATGTCAGCGGGCATTGGCTTTGCTCCGCACAATGTCGAGATAGGTGGCAAGGATAATGACGACCCCCGGCACGATCATCTGCAGATCCTGGTTCCAGCCGAGAATGATGATGCCGTTGTCGATTACCTTGAGCACGAGAACACCAAGCAGCGTGCCGAACAGCGAGCCGCGCCCGCCGGAAAGGCTGGTGCCGCCAAGGATGACAGCGGCGATTACTGTCAATTCGAAGCCGCGTCCGGCGGTCGGCTGGCCGGCGTTCATCAGCGACGCAAGCACGATGCCGGCGACGCCAACGGTCAGCCCGGTGACGATAAAGGCGAAGAGTTTCAGCCGCTCCGACCGCAGGCCGGAAAGCCGCACGGCTTTTTCGTTGGCGCCGACCGCGTAGATATAGCGGCCGAGCGTGGTGAAGCGCAGGGTCACGTAGGCAACGGCGAAAATCACTGCCGCGAAGATTACGGGAATTGGGAACGGCCCGACATAGCCGGCGCCGAGATCGGTGAAGGCGGTAAGCTGGTGGTGGTTTTGCACCGCTTCGCGAGTGAACAGATAGACGCCGCCCTGTAGCATCATCATGGTGCCGATTGTGGCAATCAGCGAATTGACCTTGAGGCGGGTAACAACGAGACCGTTGACCAGTCCAACGAAGCCGGAAAACGCCAACGCAGCCAGTATGCCGAGCGTCAGGCTGTGGGTCGAATTCAGCACGGCCATGCCGATGCATCCAACAAAAGCCAGCGATGCGCCAACCGAAAGATCGACCTCAGCAGTGATCAACAGCATCGTCATGCCCGAGGCGACGATCAGCACCAGCGCGCACTGGCGCAGGATCGCGATGATATTGGCTTCCGAATAAAATTGTGGCGCGGCAAGCGAGATGCCGAGGCACAAAATGACGAGGATTACGCCAAGCACCAGCTGGCTGCTGCCAGTCAGCCCGGCAAGCGATATGCGTCGTGGCGCTGTGGGGTGCGAAATCTCGGTCATCGCCTTGCTTCCCGGGTGCGTCGATGGAGGACGGCGCTAACGCGCCATCCTCCTGCTGTGGCAAAAGCCTGCCCGCTGAAGCGGGAAGGCCGCTTGTTGGGCGCTAGTTCTTCAGATCAGCCGCCGTCTTCATGCACTTGTCCGGCGCCTTGAGGGCGTTCACCGCATCCCACTTGATCGTTCGCGTCGTGCCGTCGTAGTCGTAGTAGGTCTTCCACTCTTCACCAATCATCGGCGCGGTCGGGCTGACGATGTGCTCCGGCACGGCCTCGTTGTTGAAGAGCTTTACCGCGGCGTCGATTGCGGTGAAGCCGTTCTTCTCCGGGAACATCGCGGCTTCGATCCGGTAGGACGGCTCCTTCTCGATGGCGTTGATGAAGGCGAGGCCTTCACCGCCAGTGCCGACGGTCAGCAGACCGTCCTGCGACTTGCCCGCGGCTTTCCACGCCTGCAGGCCGCCCAGCGATGAGGAGTCGTTGATGCCGTAAATGATGTTGATGTCGGCGTTCTTGGCCAGTGCGGCGGCCGAGACTTCGAGCGCGCGGTCGGGGTTACCGCCGCCATCGAGGTCGTGGACCATCACCGCATCTGGAATCTCGGTCTTCAGACCGTCCATAAAGCCCTGCGAGCGCAGCACGGTCGCCGACAGCAGCGGCAGGCCGACATTCATCACCTTGGCGACGCCGCCGAGTTTCTCCTTGGCGTATTTGCCGGCGGCAACACCCGAGTGATAGCCGGTGTCATAGTCGCAGATCGCCACCATTGTGGTCATGCCCTTCACCGGATTGCCTTCCAGCACGACCGGAATGTTGGCGGCCTTGGCCTGGCGCAGAAGTGGCACCACGCCTTCCTCATTCACCGGCGTGATGATTAGCACGTCGACACCCTTGGCGATGAAGTCCTCGGCGGCGGCGACCTGCTTAGCGACGTCGAGGTTGGCATCCTGCACCTCGACTTCGATGCCCAGATCCTTGCCATGGGCCTGCATGCCCTTGATGACATTCTGATACCACTCATGGGTGGCGTAGTTGGTAACGTAGCCGATTTTCTTCGGCATGTTTTGTGCTTGCGCGGCTGCGGTGGCGAGAGCCATCGCGGCGGATGCCAGCAGCAAAGTCTTGGACCAGTTCATGTGTTTCTCTCCCAGTTTGTTCAATGCAGGTCAGTCATAACGGTTTACCCGCCGCTCCGGGTCTGCGCGTAAACTAAGTGGACCCCTCACCGGCGCCGAGCGCCACCGAGATCTGTTCTGCGGCCATAGCGGCCCGGTCAAACACGGCGTCCGTGTCGAGGCGCGCGGTCTTTTGCGGCAGGAACGGAACGGTCAAGGCGGCGATCACTGTCCCGGTGTGATCGTGGATAGGCAACGAAATATTTGTGCAGCCCTCGACGGCCAGCGAGGGCCGCATCTCATAGCCAAGCTCGCGCGCCTTGGTCAGGCGTTCTTCGACCTCGCCGCGATCAGCCCCAGCCTCATCGGCGGCAAAGATGTGGTCGACCAGTTGGCGGCGCTCCTCGTCGGGCAAATGCGCGGCAATGACTGTTCCGCCACTGGTTTCCAAAATCGGAAACTGCGACCCCAGCGCCACCGAATAGCGCATCGGCAACGGTGAATCGATTTGCAGAACCACGAGCGCACGCTGATCCTTCAGCACCACCAGATGACAGCTCTGATCGGCATTCGACGAGAGATCCTTCATCGCCGGCAGGGCGCTTTCGATGAGCCGGTTCACCGGCGGATACATATGCGCCAACTCGAACAGCTTGAGCGAAAGCCGGAACCGGTCCGACTTGGTGCGCACCAAATAACCGCGCTTCTCGAGCAGGTAGAGAATGCGGTAGATTTCATGGATCGAGCGGCCAAGGCCGCCCGAAATCGCGGTCTGTGTCAGCGACCGCGGTTGCGTCGCCATGAATTCAAGAATGTCGAGCACCTTTTCGGCCGCCGGCGCGCGATACTCGCTCCGACCGGACTCCTCGCCATCGATTTGTACGACTTCAGCCATCATGCAACGCTCAACTTTGCCTGGCCGGACCGTGTTTCGCGGTAGAGCCGGTTGATCAGGCCATGCAGTTCAGAAGCGGAGACCTCGCCGGCGATCGCCGCCGCGACGCGCGGCGCTGCCTCTCGGAAGAAGGTGAGAAAGCCGGCATGCGTCGGGCGCAGATAGGATGCCTGCATCGTTGCCAGCGTGTCGCGGAAGAAACTCCGCGAGAACCGGTTTGCGCTGTCATCCTGCCAGGCCGCCAACGAGCCGGGTTGCCCGCCCGCCATCACATAGTCCCTTCGCTGATATTCGGACCGGCAAAGATAGCGCGCATAGTCAATCGCCGCCTTGCGATGCTTCGAACTCGCGCTGACGCCGATGCCGGCACCGCCGAGCAGCGCGCCAGCCGAGCCGGGTGTCGGGATGTTGGCGAAGCGCAGATGCGGCTGTTCCTGGCGCGAGGCATAGTTCACATAGCCAAACGCGAAGGGAACGTAGACCACATCATTATTGGCGATCATGTGGTCGTAGCAACGGATCGGATTCCACTCACGCGACTTCGGATGCGAAAGCGCTACAAGCTCGCGAAGCTGGCCGACAGCCCGCTCCGCGCGCTCCCTGCTGATGAAATCCTCGCCATCCGCATCAGGCGCCGACAGCGTCAGCAACAGGCACATGGCGTCGGTCGGCACCCATGGCAGGCCAAGCCATTTGCCGTCACGCCGCAGCCGGCGGCCCAGCGCGACCGTTTCCTCGTGTGAGGCGGGCACCTCACCATGAGCACCCACTAGATCGGGGCGATACGCAGCAACTTGGCAGGCGGCGTCGATCGGCAGCGCCCAATGCTGCCCGTGCGCCTCGTACGACTTCCAGGACTTGCCAACGGAATCGCTATCGAAATGCGCCTTCTCGGCAGCCGAAAGATGATCGTCGAACGGAACCATTAGACCATTCTGGGCGATTTCACCGATGAAGGGATGGTCGAAAACCACGAGATCGTAGGCGGCAAGCACACTGTCCAGAGCGCCTTCGCCGAACTCGTAGAGGCTGCGGCGGTCCCAGATAATATCGTGGTCTGGATGCTGCGCGCCATAAGCAGCGACACTCGCATCCAGCGGTCCCCAGCACCGCCGGTGATCCCACGCCAAGCCGCGCAAAGTGGCCATAGGCACCTTTTCCTCCGCCTCGGGCCTCCACCCGATTACCGCCAGTATAGGCGCGTTTTTTACCTGAGCAAGTTATTTTCTTCTGTGCAAAAAAGAAAACCGTTCGCTTGGATGCGGAACTGCACAGCCGCAGCACCTTCAAGCCAGTCGGAATGTCTCCACCGCCCGCATGATGCCGCGCAGTTCCGCCAACCCCTTCAGCCGGCCGATCAGCGAGTAACCGGGATTGATGCGCTTCTTGCCGATATCGTCAGCAAGCAGGTGACCGTGATCCGGCCGCATCGGTATACGCCAATCCCTGCGGCCCCCACTTCGGCGGCGCGATTGCTCCTTCATCAGCGCCAGCACCACCGACGCCATGTCGGTCGAGCCCTCGAGATGCTCGGCCTCGTAGAACGAGCCGTCCGCCTCGCGCGTGACATTGCGCAGATGCGCGAAATGGATGCGGCCGCCGAACTCCTCGATCATCGCAACCAGATCATTGTCGGCGCGCGTCCCGTAGGAGCCCGTGCAGAAGGTCAGTCCGTTGGACGGGCTGTCGACGGCATTCAGGATGAAGCGCGCATCATCGGCGGTCGAAACGATGCGTGGCAGGCCGTAGAGCGAGAACGGCGGATCGTCGGGATGGATGCACATGCGCACCCCGGCCTCTTCGGCCACCGGAATAATCTCCGACAGGAACCAGGCAAGATTCTTGCGCAACTGCGCGTGATCGATGTCGTCATAGTCGGCAAGCGCTTCGATGAACGACGCGCGGTCATACTGCCGCTCGGTCGCCGGAAGGCCGGCGATCAGGTTGCGCTCGATCTGGTCGATCTCGGCGGCGGTGAGCTGTTTCAGCCGCTGTTCGGCCTCGGCAATGCGCGCCGCACTGTAGCTCTTCTCGACGTTCTTGCGCTTCAGCACGAACAGATCGTAAGCGGCGAAATCGATCGCATCGAAGCGCAATGCATAGCCGGTCGTCGGCAACCGGTAAGTCAGATCGGTGCGCGTCCAGTCCACCACTGGCATGAAATTGTAGCAGATGGTCTCGATGCCGGCCTTCGCCAGCCCACGGATGCTATCCTTGTAGAACCCTGCATAGCGCTCACGCTCCGGCGCGCCGATCTTGATCGAATTGTGCACCGGAATGCTCTCGACCACCGACCAGGTGAGGTTTGCGTCCTCGATGATGCGCTTACGCTTGAGTATTTCGCCCTCAGGCCAGACACGACCGTCATAGATGTGATGCAGCGCGCTGACGATGCCAGTCGCACCCGCCTGTTTCACATGGTCCAGCGTGACCGGGTCGTCCGGCCCATACCAACGCCAGCACTGCTCCATGCCGCTCACTCCCTTGATTTTGCAGAAGTGTATTGTTGGACCACAACATTGTCAATTGCATAGCGGATCAAATTTATTAGACCACAATCCGTGATATGCGTTGATTTTTACTATCCGCGTGTTACGTTGGTCCAACAATAGGAGGATATGGTGGGCGAGGCAAAGCTTGCAGTGCAAGTCGAAACACCGCTCCGCCGCGGGAAGGGCGAGTCGGCGGTGGACGTCGCCGCGCGCCGCATCCTGGAGCTCATCAAGGAGCGCGGTCTTGGCGTCGGGGATGCCCTGCCGACCGAGCGTGAGCTGGGCGAGCTCTGCAACGCCAGCCGCAATACCGTGCGCGAGGCGCTGCGCACGATCCGCGCCTACGGGTTGATCGACGCCAAGCCGCGTGTCGGCGCCGTGGTGGCCGACCGGCAGCGCGCCGCCACCCATGATTTCTTCGCCGCGCAGATCAACGTGTCCCGCTCCTCCTTTCGCGACATCCAGGGGTTTCGCCGCATCGTCGAGGTGGGTGTCGGCGATCAGATCATCCTCAACGCCTCGGATGCGGAACTGGACGAACTCGGCCGGATCAACGACCGTATCGAAAGCAGCCTTTCGACCGACGAGGCGGCGCGGCGCGACTTCGATTTCCATCTGGCGCTGGTGCGCCTTGCCGGCAACAGGACGCTGGTCGACATCTACGAGTTTCTGTCGCCGGTAATGCTGCGGGTAATGACCATCGGCAAGACAAACCGCCCGATCCTGACCAGCACGCGCGACACTCATGCCGAGATCATCGCGGCGCTGCGGGCGCGTGACCGCATCGCCTATGCCTATCTGATGAGCCGGCACCTCGATTTCGCCGTGCAGTTCCTGCCGGAAGAGGGCGGCGTGGATGCACGGCCGCCTGCCATTGCCGAATTGAGCTAGGAGCATCGAATGAAGATCGGATTGGGACTCTATCGGGAGTCGCTGACGCCAGACAATTTCCGCTTCGCGCGTCAGGCCGGGGCCACCCATATCGTTGCTCATCTCACCAATTATTTCCGCGGGCGCGACCCGAGCCTGTCGAACGGCAGCGAACTTGACGGCTGGGGTGACTGTTCCGACGACCCGCTCTGGACCTACGAGGATTTTTCCGGCCTCATCAAAACCGTGCGCGACAATGGGATGGAATTGGCGGCGATCGAGAACTTCTCGCCGCGCTTCTGGTCGGACATCCTGCTCGATGGCCCGGAACGCGCAAAGCAGATAGAGGGGCTGAAGCGGTTGGTGCGCGACGCCGGTCGAGCCGGCATTCCGTGCATCGGCTACAATTTTTCCATAGCCGGCGTCTGGGGCTGGTCGAAAGGGCCGTTCGCACGCGGCGAAGCGATGTCGGTCGGCATGGACATGTCGGCGATCGACCCGGACCAGCCGCTACCGGATGGCGTCGTCTGGAACATGCGCTACCGCGCCAGCCGCGCCGGAGCAGCACCGGTCAGCGTCAGCAGCGATGAGCTATGGCAGCGCTTGAGCCACTTCCTCAAGGAGATCGTGCCGGTGGCCGAAGAGGCCGGTGTCGTGATGGCCGCGCACCCGGATGACCCGCCCGCCGAATCCCTGCGCGGCGGCGCCCGGCTGGTCAATCGACCCGAGAAATACGATCGCCTGCTCGGTATTGTCGACTCGCCGGCCAACGGCCTCGAACTGTGCATCGGCTCGCTGCAGGAGATGCCGGATACGCCGGAGATTTATTCGCATGTCCGCCGCTTCGCCCGCAAGAAGCGCGTCGGCTACATCCATTTCCGCAATGTCAGCGGAAAGGTGCCGAAGTATCACGAGACCTTTGTCGATGACGGCGACATCGACATGGCCGAAATCGTCCGCATCCTGCGCGATGAGGATTATCGAGGCGTCTTGATCCCGGACCACACGCCGGAAATGGCCTGCGCAGCACCTTGGCATGCCGGCAAAGCCTTCGCGCTCGGCTACATGCGTGCCCTCGTGCAAAACGCCGACGCGCTTGGACCGGCGCGCACCGAGGCGCAAATGCTGGCGGCGGAATAGGCATGGTCATTTAATGCTAGCTGCAAGGACAGGGACCCCGCCATGATGCAACCCACTGCCCGCCCCTACGCCGATGATGCGGAGCTGTTCCGCTTGCTGGAAACAGAGTTGTTCGTAGCGGTGGTGGGCGACGTTATGGACACGATCGGCCTGCGGCACCAATTCCTGCCGCCGGTATACAAGCCGGTGGACGAGCAGACCCGGCTGATCGGCCGGGCCATGCCGGTGCTGGAGGCGGACATCTTCCCGCTGGAGGGTGGCGAGACCCGCAATCCGCTGATGGCGAAGCCGTTCGGACTGATGTTCGAGGCGCTCGACGATTTGAAGCCCGGCGAAATCTATGTCGCGAGCGGCGCATCGCCACGCTACGCGCTGTGGGGCGAACTTATGTCCACTCGCGCAAAACATCTTGGCGCACGCGGCGCGCTGGTCGACGGCTTCGCCCGAGACATAGACGGCATCCGCTCTCTAGATTTTCCGTGTTTCTGCACCGGCTACTACGCGCAGGACCAAGGCCCACGCGGAAAGGTCATCGACTATCGTTGCGTGCTGGAGATCGGCGGGGCGCGCATCGCTCCTGGCACGCTGCTTTTCGGCGACAAGGAGGGCGTGCTCGTCATCCCGCGCGATGTCGAGGAAGAAGTGGTTCGGCTGGCGCTGGAAAAGGTGCGCGGCGAGAAGCTGGTCGCCAAGGCGATCCGCGACGGCATGAGCGCCGTCGAGGCGTTCAAAACTTTCGGGATCATGTAGTTCGACCCCGCCCGCCCCGCCCCTCGCTGTTGTCGTGAGATAGAGTTACCTAAACGGCAGGGGCCACGTCATCGCACCGCGAGGCGGGGTTCATTTGCGAGATCAGGTCGCCGCGTTCTAGCTGGATGTGAGCTTTCAGTAGGTTGTCCATCCGATCGGAGCCGAGAAGACTGAGGTTGTCGAAGCTTCAGTGATTCCCGGAAGATCGGATGAACGTCCATAAGAATGCCCGTCTGACGCGGCACGGTCGAGAGCGAATTGTAAGGCAGGTCGAGAACGGACAAACGCCGCAGGCTGTCGCCGTAACCGCAGGCGTGTGCGCGGACGACCCGACGCGCGAAGGCAGCGGAACGACGTGATCATGGCAACGCAGGGTCGGCCGATGCCGTCGTCACGATAGCCCGGACGGGACTTCCTGATGGCGATGGCGGCAGCGAGGGTGCGAGGCAGGCGGCATAAGTCCATTTGAAGGTGGAAGAGCCCCTTAGCCGCGAAAATTAGTGGGAAGACCGCGCGGTAGCGGGGCTCGCGACCCTGTTCGCCGGAAGTTGCTCAACGGGGGCTTCGCGCGGCATTGGCTCCTTAACGAGATGTGGGTCGGTCAGCGTCCCAGCCAGGCGCTTGTAGCGGCACTCCTCAAGCAGGCGCTTGTACCGACTCTCAACTATGCTGACGTATACCGACGCCCCGAGAGCCATGAAGAACAGTGCCCACGCCACCGTGTCGATGGCGGGCTGGTTGGAGGTGAACGCCACGAAACCGATGGCGACCGTGGTGTAGAAAATTGCCCAGACAGTCCCTTTGATCAGGTCTGCGTTCACTGATCTGATCCCTTGTCAGTTTGGCGAGCTCGTGCGCCAGGACCCTATCGGTCGCGCCGTCATTTGCTGAATGATCGTGGGACGTTCAGTGGCTTGTTGCGCACTCGGCGACAGCCCCCCTGCCACCAAATCCTCAAAAGCCACTGAACACCCTCTATATGTGGGTTGGCGTTGCGGCATGCTTGCTCTGCGCTGCCAATTGCTTGCGCATGGTCTGCCAGAGACCTCTCGGCGTACCTGACTGTCGGACGCGAGCGCGAGTGGTCCTTGTCCCTGCGAGGGACTAGACGACTAGATGACCAAGAAATCCGCATAGGTGAGCGCGAGGTTCGCGCTTAGCGTGGCAACATCTCGCGCGAAAAAAACCCACCGTTCGCAATGGTGAGACGAGTGATTTGGTCGTTTCTCGCGGCCCTACAGGGCTTTCGTGCCGGGCGAGCTTCCCGAGTCACGCGCACTTGTGAAGCTTACCCTGATCACAGCATCATCAAATCTTCTGGGCTCAGGAAACGATCAGGGCGTCAAGGCTTTTGTCAAATGAATGGCTGGCGGCGACTTTGGTTGGCGGTGACGGCTCTTTCCGCCATTGTCGTGGCTATCGCTGCTTTTATTGAAACCGATGATCCAGAAGATTTTTGGGACGCCTATTTTATAAGTAAGGAGTTAAAAAAGCCTGCCTGTGCGGAATTTGCAAACGGGGTATTCGCGCTAAGAGAGCCGGAATATAGTGCTGATAGTTCAACTTGTTACTTCATTTATACTCAACGCCGATATTCGGATGGCGCAGTACTGAGCGAGAGCGGGCGCATTCATCGCCTAACAAGTGATTTGCACGAAACATGACGCGGCGTTACAATATGTGAGTGCGGATTACCTGAGATTACCCGCACTCGCCCGTCGCGCTGCCAAGCCCCCGTCTACACCCCCAGCGCGGCGGGAGCGTCTTCGCCTGACTAGTCATTTGCGTGACACATTGCGCCATTATGAATGCGTGCCCGTGCGGCATCTGGTTACCTGCACACGCCCCGTCGCGCTGCCAAGTCCCCCACCCACACAGCGCGACGGTCGGCCTGGTCGTTCGTTAGCGCCTTAAATCAGCAATTTGTCCATAAGGCTGAACACAACCCAAACGAACGCCCCGGCAAGCAGACCGCCCCAAATTACCGTCCACCAAGTATCGAATTGCCATTTCAATTCCGCGCGAGCACGTTCGCGCGTTTCCTGATCTGTCAACGGCCTTACGTGTTGCGCTTGCTGCGCCTCTTCGACTGCGTGCATAAGCGTTCTCTGTCGAAGAGGCGCCTGAAACGCGGCGTCTTCCACTCCGTCGTCGACCTCCAGGCCGCCATCAATCGCTTTCTCGCCAAGCACAACCAGCAACCTAAGCCCTTCTCCTGGACCGCCGATCCCGACAAAATCATCGCTGCCGTCAGACGCGGGAACCAAGCGTTAAATTCCATATATTAGACGACATCTTCCGGCGACGGCGATCCGCCGGGCGCCTTGTCGAGCAGCCGTGTCAGGTCGCCCCGCGCGGCCTTGCCCGCGCGCGCTCTGAGAAAGTCCTGCGCCTGAGCCAGAAGTGTGCCGTCGCGAGCCCAAGCCAAGGCGGACGCCCGAACCATTGGCCCTGAAGAAAATCGCCAGCACGCCCATGAACGCCGCGCAGACGAGGACTTTGCGCACAACGGAAAGGAACGTCATCGCAAGTCGGGTCCCTTACCTTGTCGGGAGGGACCATAGCCCAACGCGGCGCCCTTGTACCGCCCCCTTGCGACGAAACCGCCGATCCGGCGATGGAACCCCGGATCGGCGGCGTGAATGGCGCCCGACCTGTCGCAGCCCGTTCGCTACCCGCCCACTGCATAGGTCAGGATCGCCCCGCCGGTCTTGAGCGGGCGCGCGCTTTCGAGGCGCATCTTGACCTGCTGGTCCTGCGGCTTGAAGAGCGGATTGCCGCCGCCCAGCACCACCGGCGCGACGCAGATCCGGTATTCGTCGACGAGCCCGGCCTTGAGGAGAGAGTTCGAGCAGGTCGGCGCTGCCGAACACATAGACGTCCTTGCCTTCCTCCGCCTTCAGCGCCCTGACCGCCTCCGCAGCCTCGCCCTTCAAGAGCCGGGTATTGTTCCACGTCGCCTCGTCGAGCGTGCGGGTCGCCACCGCCTTATCGATCGAATTCATCATGTCGGCAATCGCCCCGGTCTCCTGGCTCCAGTAGCCGGCCATGCCTTCATAAGTGCGCCGCCCGAAAAGCAGCGTGCCGATCTCCTTGCCCTGCTCGAGCGAGAACGCCTCCAGTTCGTCTCCCCAGACCGTCTCATGGAAGCCGAGGTCCCATGGCTTTCGGCCCTCGAAGTAGCCGTCGAGCGTCATCAAATCCCAAACCACCAGCCGTCTCATCGAATGTCTCCTCTGCTCGTCGCGCCTTGTCGCGAACTAACCAGTTGCCCCTCGCCACCGGTTGTAAATTATTTCGACTGATGCAATAATGCAACCGGTTTTTGGAGTCCCCGATGCGCAACGAGCAAAGATCCGGCTGCCCCATCAATTTGAGCCTCGAAATCTTCGGCGATCGCTGGAGCCTGATCGTCATCCGCGACATGATGTTCGGCAACCGCCGGCACTTCCGCGAACTGCTCTCGCAATCCGAGGAAGGCATTGCCTCCAACATCCTGTCGGCGCGTCTAAAGCACCTGCTCGATCTTGGCATGATCACCAAGGCCGATGACCCGACCCACAAGCAGAAGGCGATCTATAGCCTGACCGAAAAGGCTATCGAGCTTGTGCCGGTCTTTGCCATGCTCGGCGCCTGGGGCCGCCGCCACCTGCCCGTCAGCCGTGAACTGTCCATCCGCGCCCAGCTCCTTGAGGAGGGCGGCTCGGACACCTGGGTAGCCTTCATGGAAGAATTGCGCACCCTGCATCTCGGCACGCCCAAAAAGCCCGGCGCGCGCTCGGTCTTTGCCGAGCTGCACGCCGCTTACGAAAAGGTGCTGACGGAGGTCGAGACCGAGGCGGGCTGAGGCGTCGGCGCCGCCCGACTTGCCGTTCTCGACTCGGCCGCGCAGGCCGCGGCGCGTCTTGTCGGCAAGGTCCTTGAGGTAGAGTGCGTCCATCGTGCCCTTGAGGCCGATGTGCAACTCGTTGATATCGCATTCCGACAGGGTGACGGATCCTGATCCGACAAAAATCATCGCTGCCGTCAGACGCGGGCACCAAGCGTTAGATTCCATCCACTCTCATGTTCGCCGTTTCAAGCCGCAGGTGTGAAAAATCGTTCGCTTGCTTGGCAAGCGTTGTGGCGAAATGGCTGCCCTGGGCAAAGCAGGAGGCACGGTCATGAGACGACGGTTGATCATGCTCTGATACGCGGGTTGGTTACCGCAGGACCTGATGCGTCGCGGAGCTGCCTCGGTCTAGGATCCAGCGTCGGATGATCCGGCTGATAGTGGTGACGAGGGTTCTCCTGCCGTGACCGTGCCTCCAGCCTTACCCAGGCGCAGAAGGCTGAAAACTGTTCGCTCCTCCGTCGATGCCTTTGGTTAATTGCCCGGCGGTCAGTTCGCCGGCCGCGGCACTTGAGCCGCGATCGCCCAGACGAAGCCGGCCAGTTCGCGAGCGATCGCGGTAGTCACGGTGGTGGCCGGCTTGCCGGCTCTGGTGAGCTTGCGGTAACGGCTGCACAGTCGCATCTGCGCTTTCCATGCCGTGTCGCGGATCGGCTTTGGCAGCGCCTCCTGTCGGAGCAATTGTTCACGGCTGATCCTTGCAGGGAACCGATAGCTCCAGGCAGCCTCGACCAGCATTCGCCGGGCGGTTCCGTTGCCGGCTTTGGTGACGCCGCCCTGACGCCTGGTTCCGCCGCTGGAATGTTCCGAGGGGACCAGACCGAGATAGGCCATGAGCTGCCGGGGGTTCTCAAAGCGCGTGAAGTCGCCGAGTTCCGCGATCACGGTCGCGGCCGTGACAAGGGCCATCCCGCGAAGCGCTTGCAGGGCGTCGACGACCGGGCGCCAACACCCAGTGCACGAGAATGGTCTCGATCTGTTCCGTCAGCCGATCACGACGGGCCGTTGCCGCTTCGATCGATGACATACAGTATTCCAGAACGATCTGATGGGCGGGCTGCTCGAAGTCGTAGCCCAGCCAGCCAGCGGCGATGCATCTGCGTCCAGGCGGGACGATTGTAGTGGAATCCGTGACGCAACAGAAATCCGGAGAGCTGCTGGCGGGCCTGCCGCAAGCTACGAACCGCGGCAGGCGTGCGCGAACCAGATCGCGCATGGCTTCATGGGCAAGGTCGGGAATCCAAACGGGCGTCAATTCGCCGGCCCGATGCAGCCTCGCCAGATTGGTGGCGTCGCGACGGTCCGTCTTGACCCGATCTCCCGGCTTCCGCGGGATCAGCGACGGCGCGACCACCACACAGTCGTGCCCCGCCGCGGTCAGTTGCCGCTGAATGCCGTAGCCGCACGGTCCGGCCTCATAGCAGAACCGCAGCACCGCTCCCGGCTGGGAGAGCTTGCTCAAAAGGCGCGTCAATGCCGCAGGCGTATTCGATATCTCCCCGTGTTCGCGAACCTCTCCGCGCCTGCCTCCAACTGCCAGAGCGACCGAAATCGTCTCCTTGTGAACATCCAAACCAACATATGTGATATGCTCGTCCATGGCCCGTCTCCTATGCATGAGGCTCGGCGCCGGGATATCCAGCGCAACCCTCGATAACCTGCATAGTGTGAGACGGGTCACCCTAGCCTCAGGCAAACATATGGACTAGTGAGTGCCAGTACGCGTACGATGAGGTCAACAATAGTGTTCGTCAGTATAAAAACGCAATAAGCTCATTATCGTTTGATTTAACTAGCTACGGCAATTGTTTGTCGGGCAGCGCTGGTCAGAACGATTGCAGAAGCGACTTTAACAGCGTTGAAAGTGCTCAGATGCCTTCAGTCTGTCGGTCCAGTGGTGGCCGCGCCGGGTGAAGACGCGGACACCGCCGCTGTCGATGACGAGCTGGACGCGCCAGCCGTCGAACTTGACCTCGGTCGACCAGTCGCCGGATGCCGCTGGGCTGGCGACCAGCACCGGCATCATCGACTCGATGAACCCCAGCCCGCCGCCCACTTCGGCCCTCCGCCACACGGCGCCCATTCGACAGTGTTCACAGGAACTCAAACCTAAAATTGCGCAAATTTTTTATGGGCCGGGTCGCGACGCCGGGGACGCCGCGTCAGGGCTTCGGCGGCACCCAGTCCCTCGCCAAGGTTCCCGCCGCCTTGCACTTGTCGATGAGCATCGCTTCAATCATCCCCGACAGGCTGCGGCTCTCGCGCCGCGCCGCCTCCTGTGCGGCAGCGCGCAGTGTTTCGTCGACACGGAAGTTGATCAGGACGATCGGCATGTCGTCTCCTTGCTCTGCCACTGCCTGTATACATCACAGCGCTTTTTGGGCGTCAAGAAATGAAAGATAAATGAAAGCATTTCTCTTGCTATCAGAAGGACAAGTGCTTATGTGCGCTGTACCGAAACGACAGCAGGCGAAGCAGCCATGACCGCGACCACCGATGACACCTACTACCTCGACCCGAAGGGCATACTCGCCGCCTGGCGCAGCAGCGAAAGGACGTGGGGCGACATCGCGCTCTTCGCGGCGAGGGCAGTAGCCTGCGTCGTCGCCAACGCCGTGATGGCGCTTCTGGCGGGCATCTTGGCCAGCGACGTCATCGCCGCCGTGCCGGAGATCCCCGGCAGCGTCGCCGCGCACTGGGACGCTCTGCTGGCCTTCGTCTCCAGCGACGCTGCCGCCATGCTCGCCATCGCCGCCGCCTGCCTGCTCGCCTTCGCCGCGATGTGGGTCGGCGCGTCGCTTTTGGCACGATCGTCTGCGGCGTCATCGACGAAAGGCGCGACGATCTCGCCGACGGGATCGCCAGGCGCATCGCAGATCGGAGTGGCCAGTGATGCGCGGCGTTGATCCGCGAAGCCGAGTGGTGCTGCATGCGGTCGGGGCGCTGAAGCAGGCGCTCGCCAAGGCAGCGCCGCAACCCGCCGACTACCAGTACGTCACCGGCAAGACGACGCGCCGCTGGCGATCGTCGGCGCGCGCGAGCAGTGGCTGGAGGTTGACGGCCACGCCGACGCCGTCGAGGCTTGGGCCGGGGCGCTGCTGCGGTACCTGCTGCGCCAGGACGGCGGGCGCAGCAGCGACGAGACTTTTCGGGACTGGGACGGGGGGACACGGCCATGAAACCACGCTGCAATGTGATCGCGATGAAGCGCGTCCAAGGTCACCTGGACGAGGAAGACATCATGAACTACCTCGTCCAGGAGGCGGGCGACAACATCTACGAGGCGCTCGGCATGGTGCGGCAGCCGGACGGCAACTGGAGCATCGACGACATCAACGAGGTGTGGGCGCTGGTCAACCATCACGGCATCGCCTGGGCGAGGTCGATCACGGCCCACCTGGGTCCGGGGGGATGGGACAGCTGAACCGGAGATCGATGTGTCGGTTACGACAGGTGAGACTGGAGGTATGGCGAGCCGCTGACGCTGCGCTGGTTCCCGCTGTTGATTAGGTGACAGTCGTGCAAAGTCCGAATATCTATTGACCGTCGAGGCGCTTGGCGAGTTCGATCTGCAAGAGCATTGAACGTCTCGAAATGGGCCGAAAGCAGACCGTCAGCTTTTGGCATCCCAAACGCAATAGCAGACAGTCAGCCAGCCCGAATTGAAGTCACTATCCGACCCAAAAGTATGATTGGCATTGGGAGACCAAACGTCTCTATCGGCGCTCCAACGAGCGCTTCATGACGAACTCCTTGCCCCAGTAAAAGTTGGCATCAGCAAGGTTGAATCAAAGGTGCTCCGGGAGCGGCCACAAAACCGCCCCAGGCTCCTCGCGAGTGGATGTCTACTCGACAGCCGTCTCGGGCAGGAGAGGCGGTTCGGGAACCGTCTCGTCGAAGTATTCGATGATCGCGAGCGACTGGTCAGGACATGCAGCGATCGGGCCTAGCTCATTTGAGCTTGGCCTTGGTCGCTGGGAAATCCCGCCAGAATAGCCTGGTGCCTACCCGAATGACGTGATCCTCGGGCAGGATTTCAAACGGCGTATGGAGCGGCAGAGCGCGGAGTTCATCGAACTTGGCCGTGAAATCGGTCCCCTTAAGCAGCTCGAAAAGATCTTCGAAGCGGTCGATCACGAAGTAGGTCGACTGAAAGTCATCGATGTAATAGCCGGTGCGCAGGACGCGATCGACATCGAAGGCCAGCTGATTAGCGGACAAATCGCCCGTAACATATTGCGCCTCTCCAAACGATGAAACGATACCCGCGCCATAGATCCGGATGCCTTCGGGTTTTCGGATCAAACCGAATTCGATGGTGTACCAGTTGAGCCGGCTGAGGAACTTCACCCCCTTGTGCTCAATGGCGTCAAGCCCGATCCGACCATATTCCTGCATGTAGTCGGCATAGGCCGGGTTGGTCAGCAGCGGCACGTGACCGAAGATATCGTGGAAGATGTCGGGCTCCTCAAGGTAATCGAGTTGTCCTCGGCTGCGGATGAAGGTGCCTGCCGGGAACCGTCGGCTGGCCAGCATCTGGAAGAACGGCCGCCCCGGAACGAGCCCAGGCACCGCGACCACCTCCCAACCGGTCAGGCCCCGCAGCCGCTCGTTCATCCTCGCGAATTTCGGCACCCCTTCGGGGCCAATGCCGAGCGCCTCGAGGCCGTCCAGAAATTCCTGGCACACATGGCCCTTCAGTGTCTTCTGTTGGCGTTCGAATAGCAGGCGCCAGATGGCGTGCTCCTCGGCGGTGTAGCGCTCCCAGCTCTGGTCGATGATGCAGTCTTCAACCGTTTGCGCGGTCAAAACGCCATGTCCGGCCATCGCTTTCACTCCCACACGCCAGAGGAACCTCGAACGTCTGCCGCACCAGTTTCAGCGTCTCCACAATGAACGAGTTGGCTGCGCAGTTCCGCCGAGAGAAAACTTAGACTAACCTCGATTGTAGCAGAACGCGAAGAAGTCTGTGTCACTGGTGGCGGCGCGAATGCGCCGCGGCATCCACTTCCAAATTTGCCCTGCTCTTCGCGGTGAAAAGATTGTCCACCGGCGCCACGAGTGCGTCCGTTGCGGCTCCCAAACCAGCTTGGGTCGTCGAGCTTCATGAAGCCGCTCTGGGGTAGGTGTTCCGCGGGTATCTCAATGGCTGCCGAGCTGCACTTCGCTTGTGGCTCAAAACGTTGTGCAGCGGCTGGAACGACAGCTTTGGCCGAATGTCGTCCGGCAGGTTCGGTGCTACATGGGCGGCGAAGAACCGCGTCGCGGCTTCCCGAGAGGCCCAGACCTCGACTAACCGCCAGCCGCCTTCCACTGGCTGCGACAGGCGCCTGATGAAACCCGGAGCGTTCCGCAGGCGTCACCTACTAAAAGGAATACAATCTATCGGTCAAACGTCAGATTTCGGCGATGAGCAGTTTCATGATCTCCGTGTTGTAGGACTTGGGCGAACGGTCGGTTCCTTCCACGCGCACCGCTAGCCGTCCCGCCAGCCTGTGGAGTTTCGCATCGTCAAGCACCGCGTCCTGCTCCTCGACGAACCGCTCGAGGGCTGACCTCGCCTCGTTGATCAGGCGGGTGCTCGGCGGAACGGTTTCGCCGTTCCAGCCGTTGAAGTGGCCGATCAGGCTGGAATCGCCGATCAGTTCGGCCAGCGGCACCTCGCAGAAGCTGGCGAAGAGCTCGATCTTGTCGACGGTCCAGGGGTGGCCGGACTGATCGTTCAGCAGCTTGCTGACGGCGCCCTGGGAAATGCCGAGATGCAGGGCGAGATGCTCCTGCGTGCGTCCGTGAATGTGTTTCTGGCGCTCCCATTCCTGCCTGATATTGGTCTTGATGCGCGCCGACACGCTGCGGGAATAGATACTGGGCTCTCCCGAACGGTCTTCGCCGCCCATCTTCTCCATTTCGCCCGCATCGACGTACGGCGAAGCTTCTATCACGCGCACAATCATGGTCGGCTTCCAGTCCTGCCAATTGCAGCGATATTTGCCAAAAATATTCCAAGCAGGAAAGCGCTAAATTCGCTGTTGGCCGATTTTTCTGCGCACGCCAGCGTATCGAGACGTCACAAAAGCGCGGAATTCTGAACCTGGGTCGCGATCCGGCCAGTCACGACCGCCCCGAGCGCAACGGCGCATATTCGTTTCAGGAATATACTTGCCTTGCCAGGCTCGTGATGAACGCCGAGCAGGTCCAGCTCGCTTTCCATGAAGGTCTTGACCTTCAGCCAGTCAAGCGGCCGCGTGGATGAGGATCGTTCCACCGATCGAGTGGTCTGCGCCCCTGTCATAACGCTCGTGAAACTCGGCGAGCGGCCGTCGCCGGTAGTTCCACCAAAGGTAGGCATCATCGGAGCAATGAACGCCAACCGGCCGCTGCCGGTATCTCGCGATTTGGGCACGCTTTATGCATATTAAAAGCCCACCAGGTTGCAATCAGGCTTTTTGTTGTCGGATAGTGGATCTGCGGGTGCTCGAACGGCACCCACTTGTTCTTTGCTCTCGCCGACACCATATCTGGAACATAGCGGGAACATCCGCTGGTTGGCAGACCGGAACACGGAAAGGAGCGACGCGATGATGACGTCGGAACCGGCCTGACTGGACTGCTCCGGCAAAATGAGGGCCGTCAAGCACCTCTCTCGTTGGCGCGCCTCCCTTGCCGGAACGGCAAGGAGGTGCCCTATGGCACGCAAATCTGTGTTGGGTTGGGTGAAAGCCCTGGTTCTTGCCGGTGCCTTGGCGGCGGGTACGAATGCCGCCAGCGCCCAGTACCAATTCTGCGACGAGCATGGCGACCTTGTCGCCCATCTGAGCGAGAAATACCAGGAAAGACAGTTTGCTTTCGGGCTGATCGGCCGCGTGGCGATCATGGAAGTCTTTGTCGCAGAGACGGGAAGCTGGACCATCGTCGTCACCGATGTCGCCGACAGAAGCTGCATTATTGCTGCCGGCGACAATTGGGAAAGCGTGGTGGCCCCAGTCGGTCATGACGCATGACGGCCAGACCGTCGGTATCGTGGAGACCGGAAAGAAGTCATTCGTCGGTATCCCGTTGATTGGTTTGATCAAGGGGATACCGCATCCAATGGACGTCGAAGCTTGAATGCAGGAGCGCGAAGGGTGCGCTGCATTCAATCGCGGTGGCGAAGATCGTGCGGTCAGAAGGCCTAGTAGCGCAGCCGATCGATCCTCCACCACACAAATTGAGGCAGAACCCAATTAACTGCCAAGCGACACCGCCAACAGCCACTTTAGGCGCATCTTCCAAATTCAGTGCCGTCCAAGGAATTTCCACTTTCCACTCATACCGAAATTCAGACTTAGACCACCAAAGCCAATCCGTGCCCTCGGGGATACGATTGCGAACAAAACAGGAATTTGTGATCGTCTGAGCTGATAGCTTGGGATGATTCGATCTGTGACTGCCGCCGCTGCCTATCTTGAAACACTTAATATCGAGCAGCGGCGCGCTGTCGAACATGGCGTCGTCGACGCAAAGGCGACAATCGCCGCCCCACTCCTTATTATCGCCGGTGCCGGATCCGGAAAAACCAACACTCTTGCCCACCGGGTCGCTCATCTGATCGTTGGTGGCGCCGATCCGCGCCGCATCCTGCTGATGACATTCTCGCGCCGTGCAGCGGCCGAAATGTCGCGCCGAGTCGAACGAATCTGCAAACGTGTCTTCAACGGCAGCGCGGGAGTGATGACGGATGTTCTGACCTGGGCTGGTACTTTCCATGGGATTGGCGCGCGGCTTCTGCGCGACTATGCCGAGCAGATTGGACTCGATCCGGGATTCACGATTCACGATCGGGAGGACAGTGCGGATCTGATGAACCTGGCCCGGCATGAGCTGGGATTTCAAAGATGGAAAGCCGTTTCCCGACCAAGGGGACCTGCCTGTCCATCTATTCCCGCGCTGTGAATTCGGAGATACCGCTCGACGAGGTGCTGGGGACTTTCTACCCGTGGTGCGCGGGTTGGTCGGCGCAACTGCGCGAGCTGTTCGCTACCTATGTTGAGGCCAAACAGGCACAGAATGTCCTCGACTACGATGACCTGCTCCTCTACTGGGCGCAGGCCGTCAATGATCCGATACTGGCTGATGACATTGGCGGCCGCTTCGATCACATCGTGGTCGACGAATACCAGGACACCAATCGCCTGCAGGCTTCGATCCTGATGGCGCTGAAGCCAGGCGGGCGCGGGCTCACCGTCGTCGGCGACGACGCCCAGTCCATCTATTCGTTCCGCGCCGCGACGGTGCGCAACATCCTGGAGTTTCCGCAACAGTTCAGTCCCGCCGCTGCGGTGATTACTCTCGATCGCAACTACCGATCGACCCAGCCGATCCTGTCTGCCGCCAATGGCGTCATCGATCTCGCGACGGAGCGCTTCACCAAGAACCTCTGGACCGAACGACAATCGGCCGAGCGGCCGCAGTTGGTGAGTGTGCGTGACGAGGCCGATCAGGCGAGATACGTCGCCGATCGCGTTTTGGAAAACCGCGAAGTTGGCACTGCCCTGAAGCAGCAGGCCGTACTTTTTCGCGCGTCGCATCATAGCGGGCCGCTCGAAGTGGAGCTGACCCGCCGCAACATCCCGTTCCTCAAGTTTGGCGGTCTCAAATTCCTCGACAGCGCCCATGTAAAGGACATGCTGGCGGCTCTCCGGTTTGCGCAAAACCCACGAGATCGGGTCGCGGGATTCCGGCTGATGCAGCTTTTGCCCGGCGTCGGACCGCAGACGGCAAGTCGGGTGCTCGACGTGATGGCGGCCGATCCCGAGCCAATTGCATCCCTTTGCGAAATCCCATCGCCGCCCCGGTGCGGCGATGACTGGACCGCCCTTGTCCAGGTGCTGCAGCATTTGTGGACCGGCAGCTCGGCTTGGCCCGCCGAGATTGAACTGGTGCGACGCTGGTACGAGCCGCATCTGGAACGCATTCATGAGGACGCGACGACGCGCATGGCCGACCTGCTGCAGCTTGAACAGATCGCGTCGGGCTATGCCTCACGGGAACGGTTCTTAATCGAGCTCACCCTCGATCCACCGGACGCAACGAGTGACCAGGCCGGCGTTCCGCATCTCGATGAGGATTATTTGATCCTGACGACGATCCATTCGGCCAAGGGCCAGGAATGGAAGTCCGTGTTCGTGCTCAACGTCGTCGATGGCTGTATCCCGATCGACCTCGGCGTCGGCACGAAGGATGAGATCGACGAAGAACGCCGCGTGCTGTACGTCGCCATGACGAGGGCTAAGGATAGCCTGCATCTCGTTACCCCTCAGCGTTTTTTCACCCACGGCCAGAACGCCCAGGGCGATCGGCATGTCTATGCCTCGCGTACCCGTTTCATCCCCGCCAACCTGCTCAAACTCTTCGAATGCTGCACTTGGCCTGTTGTGGTTGCCGGACAGGACAGTCGACCAGACGCACGCCAGGTTCGGATTGACGTCGGGGCTCGGATGCGTGGGATGTGGCGTTAAGTGGTGGCATGGGCGAACGCGACGGCACCCCACCTCCGCGTAAGATCATCCATGTGGACATGGATGCCTTCTTCGCCTCGGTCGAACAGAGGGACAATCCGGAACTGCGCGGCAAACCGGTCGCCGTTGGCAGGCAGGTCAAGGCCTCCGATGAAAAGGTCTGGCGCAACTTCGGTTCGATACTTGATGATGTGTGGCTTGCTCCCCGATTGCCGTTCGCAGGGGTGCCAGAGGCTCGCATGGATGTTTCGGCTTGGCTCCGACATATGGGGCTAGAACAATATGACGTGACGTTTCGTGACGACGCGATCGACGGCGAGGTCTTGCCCGCAGACGGACAGTGACCTCGAGAGGCTTGGTGTCGCTCGCCTCGGCCATCGCAAGAAGCTGCTCAAGGCAAATCGCGGCGCTGGGCGTCGGCCAGGAAAACGCTGCGTTGTCGGGGCGCGAAGAAGGCGGGCGGCGGCAGGTGACCGTGCTCTTCGCCGAAACCAGTCTGACGATTGACGCGATTTGCCCCAAAGCACGCAAATTCCACCTAGAAATTGCCGGTGGCCGGACTAAGTCAATCGTCGCGGTCAATGCCGCCGTTAGCACTCTGCGGCACAGCACAGCGATTGCGATCGGGAAAAGGCGCAAAACATTGCTCTCCGATCTCTACCAGTCGTAACCGCCGGCGTTGATGCCTGGTGATATAATGATTTGTCTCTGAGGCTCGGAGTCTACGATGACCGAAAGAACCTTCTCAACGACTGCCGCCGCAATATTCGGAGTCGTTGCCGTGTTGCACTTGATTCGCATTCTCTTGGGTTGGTCCATTGTCATCGACGGCTGGACGGTTCCTATGTGGGTGAGTTGGGTCGGCCTCGTTATCACCGGCGGTTTGAGCTACTACGGCGCCAAGCTCGCCATTCGATGATCAAAGCACTGTCGTCGGGAGAGCGGATCTGGCGTCGCTGACTCGCTCTGCTTTTCGCTGATATTGCGCAACGGACTTTCTGACCGGCCGGAAGGTGGCGGCATTGTCATTCGAAGGGCACCGGAATTGCGCAACGGAGCGGATGTCGCAAAGTTGACCGCATTGCAGACGTTTTGTCTCGCGGCGTAATAATCAACGAATTGGCGCAAAGCGGCCGGCCCGGCTGCCCGAAGCGAAGTTGGCTGGCTAACGGATTGGGCTCAGTCCGCTGGCGCGTGCTATACTCAGCTTGTTCGTTTCGATGGAGTCGTCCATGGGCGTGATCTTTCCAAATGAAAGTCCTGAGTTTCGCGCAGCCCGCAACAAGCTGCTGCAACGCGAGGTAGCACTCAGGCGCGAAATGGAGGCGGTGGCCGCGGAGATACGAGCACTCCCGCCGGGTGGAACCGTTCCCGAGGATTACGAATTTGACCACATCAACGCAAAGGGGAAACCCGCCAAAGTGCGGCTGTCCGAACTGTTTCGGCCCGGTACCGACAGTTTGATCCTCTACCATTACATGTTCCCCCGGCACCGCGGCGATCAGCGGCGGGGACCGAGCGGTGATGGAAGAGCCGGTGGCAGATCCCGGAGACGATTTGGCGGCGGCGCTCAATGAGGCACGTGCGCGCGGTAAGGTGCACGCCGCAACGATCCTCGCTCGAGAGGACATGCTGAGCGCGGATAAGTTCGCCATGTTGCTCGGCACCAGTCGAATGACGGTCAACACCAAACGGCGAAACCACCATTCTCGACGGCATGACTGGTCGCAAGGCGTTGCAGCGCGGCAAAGCGGATGAGGCGCTCGTAGTTGCCGACAGCATTGCCGACGGCACCTTCGCCTGAGTGCCTGGGCTAGATCCTCCATTGGAATTCGCGACTGTCGCGCTGTAGCGCGACAGTCGCCGCTGGCTTCGCGCAATTGAACACAACCCATTGCTCAACGAGGCAGGGCTTGCCGCGGTGCTGCGCGACCTGAAGATCGGGCTCCATGATACGGGATAGAGAATTCTGCCCTTGACTATGAGGCGACTACCGAGGCCCCGTCAGTAAGTCCTGTTGGCGTGCCTGGGCCAAGCCGACTTTCCTTTGTCGGGCTGTTACTGAAAGCTGGCGTCGGCCGTGACCCAAGGACCGAGCGCATGTCGCTGCCATCGCGACCGCAACTTGGTTTAGAAGATTACCGACGCGATGAACGCAGCGCCTTCTGCGGATAGACCAGTATCAGCACATTGAACGTCGTGTGAAGGCTTCGGCTACGCACTCATGAGCCTGGCCATTGCGGTCCGTTGAAGAGCAGATGAACCTTTCTGGTCGCGCGACGGGAAGAGCTATCCTGTCTGTAGTCATCGTCGATGCTGCGGTACACCGGCGCCGAGCGCACCTCGCGCATAGGCAATCTCGGGAGGAGATATTCGAGAAGGTCCACGCTTTACGCAAGGAGGGGCTCTCCTATTCCGAGATTGCGCGCCGGACCGGGTATGAACGTCGCAGCATTGCGAAATGGCTCGCATTCAAAACGCCGCCAGATAGGCGTCGGGCAGCATTGAACCTCACATCACCGTGGTATTTTGAAGCGTTCCTCGCGTCAGCATCCCTCGTGGCTTGATGCAGAGGGCCGCAGCGACCATGGGCGAGATCGCATGACCAGTCTCCGGATCACGGACGGGATCAAGCCTGAAGGGCGTTGGAGGTGCGTCACTGGCGCGCTGCCTGTCGGACTGGCGCCATGCTCCGAGCAGTCGCTCCAGATTTGAGAAGCTTTCCTGTATAGCCGCGCTGCTTGATGTCGTGAAACAGATGCCGGTCGCAAGGTTGCCGTCTTTCCAGCATTTGCGTCCGCGGCCGCCATGAAGGGGCGCGAAGTGGCAATGCATGAAGCCGGTCGTTTTGCCGCGGCCGTCTAGCCGGTTGTTCGCTGAATAGAGGGGTCCGGCGTTACAAGTCTGAGGGCAATTGCGCTTGCACTGAATGACCGCGGAGTGCGCACTGCCCTGGGCGGCCATTGGCAGGTTTCGAAACGTCCGCAACCTGCTGGCCCGTAAGGTTGACCCCGAGCGCCTTTTATAGGAGGGAATTACCGCATCAACGGCAAGAGCAATGAGGCTTAGGGCCCGATTCGGACTTGAAATAGCAAGACGCGCGGCGCACGATGGCGGGCAGAAATGCACCGAGAGGAAGACAGGGGCGGAGGGCTGGAGCGCAACAGCGCGTGGAGGCAGCCATGAACGTCAAAGCAATTCTCGAAGACAAGGGTCGAGCCGTTGAGACGATCGGCCCGAACGAGACGCTCGCCGTGGCGATCAACAGGCTCGCCGAGCGCAGAATCGGCGCACTGGTCGTGACCAATGGCGATCGCAAGGTGGTCGGCATCGTGTCCGAGCGCGACATCGTCCGCGCCATGGACAAGCATGGGGCTGCGGCGCTGGAGCAGAGTGTCCGTCACGCAATGACCGCCAAGGTCAAGCTCTGCACCGAGAACCACACGATCAACCAGGTCATGGAGATCATGACCACAGGCCGCTTCCGCCACCTGCCTGTGGTGAAGAACGGCCAACTCGACGGCATCGTCTCGATCGGCGACGTGGTGAAGAAGCGCATCGAGGAGGTCGAGCGCGAGGCCGAAGAGATTATTCACTACATCTCGGCGGGATAGCCTCGCCGACAAAGGCCCGCCGCGCCGGGGCAATGGCCGTTCTTATTCAGGGTTGTCTGATCCCATCGCCGAATCTCCTTCGGCAGCACTGAATCACGGATCAGCAACCTGCGAGATGGCACATTAAAGTCAGAACCTGAAACCGCGGGTATAAACACACGGTAATCTTGAGAAAAATCCGAGACTAGGGCACAATTTGTGAACTGAAGTGCACGGCTATCTCAAGTCCGGTCCTGTCGCGCCGAGTGACAGTTCGCGTCGGAGGGCGTCGATGGATCAGGCGTTCTTTCTTCTGTTCGCTGCGGCCTCCGTGATCACGGCATTGACCGTGGTCCTGGCGCGGAATCCGGTTCACAGCGCACTGGCGCTGATGGCGTGTTTCCTGCAGATCTCGGCGATCTTCATCTTGCTCGAGGCGCCGTTGCTCGCGGTCATCCAGATCTTCGTCTATGTCGGCGCGATCATGGTCCTGTTCCTTTTCGTGATCATGATGATCGATGTGCGCGAAGCGCTGTCCGAGCGGTTCCTGCCGGGCGGCAACCTGCCGGCTCTGGTGCTGCTCGTCGTGCTTGGGGTCGAGATGCTGGTGGTGGTGCTTTGGAGCAACCGCTTCTCGATCACGGAGCCTGTCGGCATGGGCACCGCCGGCGATATAAGGCTGCTCAGCACGACGCTGTTCGCCGAGTATCTCCTGCCGTTTGAAGCCGCCTCCGTCATCCTGCTGGCGGCCCTGGTCGGCGCCATCGTGCTGGCGCGAAAGGAGCAGGCTTGATGGTGCCGCTCTGGTGGCTTGTCGCGCTTGCAGTGGTCCTGTTCGTGATCGGGGCGGCAGGCGTGCTACTCAGGCGCAATATACTGGTCGTGCTGATGTCACTGGAGTTGTTGCTTAACTCGGTCAACATCAATTTCATCGCTTTCGGGCGCTACTACGACGACTTCCGCGGGCAGATCTTCGCTATCTTCGTCATCGCAATCACTGCGGCAGAGGTTGCCATCGCGCTTGGCATCCTGGTCGCCCTGGTGAGGAACAAGTCCACCCTCAAGGTGGACGACGTGACAATGATGAAGGGATAGCGGCTTGGACCCGGTGATATCGATCCGGCCGTTACTTGCCGTCGCCGTTGCGGGTCTAGCGGCACTTTCAATTCTCCTTCTGAACAACCGCGAGAGGCTGCGCGATGCTGTCTCGCCGTTGGCCGCGATCGCCATGTTCGCAATTGTCGCCTCGATGGCGCCGACGGTGCTGGCGGGAGGGACGGTCGAATTTCGCCTGTTTGAGATTCTGCCGGGGATCGACTTCGCTTTCCGGGCCGATGCGCTCGGCATGGTGTTCGCTACCGTATCGTCCCTGCTGTGGATCGTGGCGGCTTTCTATTCCATCGGTTACATGCGGCACTTGAACGAACACGCGCAGACGCGGTTCTTCGCCTGCTTCGCCACCAGCCTCGCGGCGGCCGTCGGGGGGGCCTTCTCCGCCAATCTGTTCACTCTGGTGATCTTCTACGAGGTACTCAGCCTCGTGACCTATCCGCTCGTCTACCACCACGAGGACGAGGATGGATGGACGGGCAGCCACAAGTACCTTGTCTATTTGATGGGCGCGTCGAAGAGCCTGCTTCTTGCCGCGCTGGCGCTGACCTACCACATCGCCGGATCTCTCGACTTTGTGCCGGGAGGGCTGCTGGCTAACGTCGATGCCTCGACGACGCTGCTGACGGTCGTCTATTTCTGCTATCTCTTCGGGTTCGCCAAGGCTGCGGTGATGCCGATGCACGCCTGGCTACCTGCCGCGATGGTGGCGCCGACACCGGTCAGCGCACTGTTGCATGCAGTGGCCGTGGTGAAGATGGGCGTGTTCTGCGTCCTGCGGGTGGTGTTCCATGTCTTCGGCACGGGGCTGGTGGACCGGCTGGGGCTCGACCTCGCCACGGCCTATCTGGCCTCGTTCACGATCCTGATGGCGTCCATTTACGCTCTGACGCGGGACGACCTGAAGGCGCAACTCGCCTATTCGACCGTCAGCCAGCTGTCCTACATCGTTCTGGGCGCGGTTCTGCTGTCGCCGGTCGCCAT
>CAWIWT010000024.1:0-111027 GCA_963839725.1 uncultured Alphaproteobacteria bacterium
ATTGCGATACAAGTGAAGCGCCCGAACAAGCTGAAAGTCGAACGGGTCGGAGGGTATGCGGCTGTTGAGCTCGTATTCGACGGTGCCACGCTGACCGTTCATGACAAGGACGGCAAGAAGTTCAGCCAAGTGCCCGCGGGCGGCTCGCTCGACGACTTGATCGATATTATGCGGGAGAAACTGGCCATCAGCGCGCCTGGGGCAGACCTATTGCACAGCGACGTGTACACCATCTTGAACGCGGACATCCTGACCGCGAAATACATTGGCCTTGGCGTAATTGACGACGTTGAGTGCGAGCATCTGGCGTTCAGAAATGCCGAGACGGACTGGCAGCTTTGGGTGAAGACAGGCGCGGAGCCGATCCCCTGTACAATGGTCATAACCAGCAAGACAGTTGCTGGAGCACCACAATACACGATGGATATTCGTGAATGGGCGTCGGGCGGCCCGATCGATGACCAGAATTTCACCTTCCAGTCGGACGCGGCGACGGTGAAGGTCGATCTTAACGAAATGTCCGGGTTGGACGAGGTGCCGCCGCCCACCGGAGCCAAAGAAGGAGCGCAACAATGAGAGTGATGCGAGCAATTGCAGCGATAGGGCTCGGGCTTGGTGCGTTGCTGTGTATCGACGGAGTGCTGGCGCCGCTTGGCAGTGGATGGACCAGCACGGCTGAAGCAAGGATATCTGCCGGCCCGCCACTCCGGTAAGTTATGCCGGCGTTGCCCGGCGCACAACCAGGCGTGCAGTCGGCGCCACGGCGGCGGTCGCTGCGCCAAGATGCGTAACGACCTACAATTCCTACGGCCAGGCGGTGACGACCTGTTACTGAGAAATTGGACACCAGCTGATTTCGGGTGCAGGACTGTCATTGTTCGAGAGCGAGTAGGGGTGCGCTTTCAACTCGTATTCGCTGGAGGATGCGGTAACACCTCGACCGCAGGCCAATTTTGGGCGTCCACTCATTCCGGCCATCGCGGCCGGCGAGCCGGGGTACTACAGGGCCTTAGGATGACGGTATGAGCACTTTGACGATCAGCGTTATTGTGTTCGCGTGCGTTCTGGGCGCCGCGTTGTTAGGGATGTACCTCGGGAGGGTCCTGCCCAATCATCAACTGACCGACGACGCCAAGGACGCCATAAAAGTATCTATGGCGATGGTCGCGACGATGGCGGCGCTGGTTCTCGGCCTGATGACCTCTTCTGCCAAGACCTCCCTTGACGACAAGGAAAACGAGCTGAGAGGCGCAGCAGCCCAAGTCATTCTGCTCGATCGCACGCTGGCCCTGTACGGAATGGAGACCGGCGAGGCCCGCGATCTCCTCAAACGGCTGGTGGCCGCAAGGATGAGCCAACTCTGGCCGGAGGAACATGCGGATGGGGTGGCGCCTGAGGCCGTCGGCGTCAATACCGGGATCGGGCTCTTTAAACAGAAAATTCTTGCCCTCTCACCACAGAATGAAGCTCAGCGTTGGTTTCAGTCGACAGCGTTGCAGATCACCCGGGACATCGCCGCAACACAGTGGTCGACGTTTCAGCAGGTCGGCAGTCAAATTAACTGGCCGTTTCTGGCAATCGTACTATTCTGGCTCACCATAATCTTCACGAGCTTTGGTCTGTTCGCTCCCCGAAATGCCATTGCTGTCTCAGCGCTCTCCGTTGCCGCGCTTGCGGTGGCAGGCGGGATTTACCTGATCCTGGCAATGGACCAGCCCTATGGCGGACTGATCAAAGATCTCCAGTGCTCCGGTTCGCGCCGCGTTGGACCAACTCGGACAGTAGTTCGCTGGATGGTGGTGCTCCCCAAGGTGTTCATGTCCGAACCGCTTGGGGCGCGACCACCTATAGGTCAGTTCGCGAGGTGCGACACGTTCGAAAAGCCTGGGTCGGGGAGTTACCGTCCCTGGGTATCCTGGCAGTCTCGCAGCGCCTTGAAGGCGGCATCGGTCCCGGCAAGGTTGACCATGATGTGATTGCCTCCTTTTGGAGAAATCGTCAGCGTCTTGTTCTTGGCCAGGCCGTAGATAAAATCGAGATTGTTGACCCAAACAAACGCTCCCTGGAACCCTCCCTCCTGCTGGCCCTTTGCCTCTCCGCTGAATTGCTGACCGTCGACGTCAAACAAAACCGAGAGCTTTTCCCCGGCCGGAACCTTTGTATTGGCCTTGGTGTAAAGTGCCATGTAGCCGCGCCTTTGGCCGGTTGCGTCAATGCCCATCTGAATTTGGGTGCCGTCGGCGTTGGACTTGGTAATAAGGCAGCCGGGTCCCATGCTGTCCTTTACAATAACGTCCCAGCCGGCGGCAGAGCCGTATTTCTTCTGCGCGATCGCGCCCGTTGCACTTAATGCGGTGATGGCCAGAGCCATGCCGATCGCGGTCTTCCTATTCATTGGTTCCTCCTGTGCTGGGTCCATTCCCAATGGAGACTTTGATCGCAACTTGAACCGCGAAGTTCCGCGGTGGATCATGCACCTGCTGCTGCGGTTTTGGCGACAACCATGCGTCGCGGCGCTAACCGCTCTCGCGGTTGAAAAGTATAAGCGCGACTGCGGCCGTTAGGCGAGACAAAACGCATGTCCGCGTGGGTGAAACCAGCGTCTTCACCGAGGCTCAGGGTGTCGCGGGCGTGGCAAGGCGCACCACGCGACGTGTCGTTGATCAATCGAGCAATTATGTTAAGCACACTGGGTTGCGTGCAGATCAGTCAACGGCGGTGCCGTGTGGCATGCGGACCCACCTACTGGCACTTTTGGGGGATGACCCGGTGGCCGCCGATTTGCAATCGAACCTAAGGCCGAAACTGCGCGATGCCATCCACGGGCCGGAGATTTGTTTGCAGCGAGTGGCCAAACTCCCTCATGATGATCTCGCGGTGCGCGCGGCTTGTAGGCGTCGACTGCCATAGGGTAGATGTGCGTTGAGATGGGTCTGGCGCAGACTACCGTGGCGAAAAAGACTGATGGAGGAGCGGTTGGCAGAAACGGGGAGGAATGTCCTCGGTGCCCAAGTGGAGCGCGCACTCGAGGTGTTCGGCGAGAAGGTGATCATCCATCGCGATCCGGCCGGAGCGCTTGTCGATGTGGCCGTGATCGAGGAGATCGTGCCGCCAGCCATGGCTGCACCGTTTCACCGACACGACAGCGAGGATGAGATCTCCTACGTGATCGAAGGGACATTTCGGATCTGGCGTGGCGATGAGGTACTCGACGTCGGCCCGGGCGGCATCGCTTTGCTACCCCGCCATCAGATCCACACCTTCAGGAACATTGGAACGGGCACTGGCCGCCTCCTGACCGTGATACGGCCCGCAGGCCTCGAACGCTTCTTCGAGGCGGTTGCCGAGCGCCGCCTCGGAGACGATGACATCGATGAGATTACGACTGTTGCTGCCGAGTTCGGGCTGGAAATCCTGGGGCCGCCACCGGCCTGAGCTTGCGGTGTCGGCTTCTACAAAGTAGACGCCAAAGCGATCTCTCCCGATAGGCCGCTCTTGGCGCAAAGCTGCCAACCACCTTGCAGCGAGAGCACGTCAACTAGGCCGTGAACTCATAAACGCGCTGCGCGACGGCTGGCTCGAGTTTGCTTCAGGATGATCTCCGGAAGTCGGTCTGGGTAGGAGCCACTTCCGGAAAGCGCCACAAGCGGAAGTCCGACGCACAGCGCCGCGTGTGCACGAGGCGCATCCCGACGAGGTCCCAGTATCAATCCCGCCGTCGACCCGATAGGGTACCATCGTCAAGTGCCGCTCAGCACGCCGCAGGCCCAGTAGGGCCCATTGCCGGCGATGTTCTTCGATGGCCGATTTCGCCGTCACAGACAGAGGTTCGCGTTTCCAGCAGTCTCGCCGATCGATCTGGCCAGGGAGGAAATAGTGATCAAGAGAATCATGGGCGCCGTGGTTGTTGCGACATGCACGTCCGGCACGGCAATGGGCGCGTCCACGCCGGGCCTCAAGCCGATCGACCCGGCCGCCCTTCAGGCCACCATCGAAGACCTGGCCAAGGAACTCATGCTGCCCGGCGCCATGATCCTGCTCTCGACGCCGCAGGGCGACATCGTCTTCGGCTATGGGACGACCGAACTCGGCGCCACGAACCCGCCGCGCGCCGATACCCACTTCCGCGCCGCCTCGAACACCAAGACGATGACCGCCGCCGTGATCGTGCAAATGGTCCAGGAAGGCAAACTGAGCTTCAACGATCCGATCTCCAAATACGTCGAAGGTGTTCCCGACGGGGACAAGATCACGATCAGCCAGCTCCTGAAAATGCGGTCCGGGCTCTTCAATTTCACCAGCGCGCCCGAGCTTGCGGAGAGCCTCGACGACGACCCGGAAAAGGTGTGGACCGCGGACGAGGTCCTCGGCATGGCGTTCAAAAGGCCACCCGAGTTCGCTCCGGGCGCCGACCACGAATACAGCAATACCAACTACTACCTGCTCGGGCTCGTCGCCGAGAAGCTCAACAGCAAGCCCCTCTCGGCCGTCTTACAGGACCGCCTGTTCGGGCCGCTCGGCATGAAGAACACGGCCTTGCCGGCGGCGACGTCGAACGCCATCCCCGAGCCATACTCACACGGCTACCTCTACGGCAGTACTTCGTACGCGCTCGCGGACGCGCCCTATCCGGAGGATCTCGTGGCCGCGGCCAAGGCAGGCACGCTCAAGCCCAACGACGATACTTGGCAGAACCCGTCGGCCTATTTCGCGGCCGGCAGCGTCATCTCGACCGCCGACGATCTCGCGACCTGGATGCGCGCGCTGGTCGGGGGCAAGGTCCTCAACGCCGACTTCCAGCAACAGTGGCTCGACAGCCCCGAGGCGCCGGTGCCGGGCGAGCCGTCCATGCAGAAATACGGCTACGGCATCCTGACGTTGAGCTGGGGCCCCAACGTGATCTACTACCACGAAGGCGAGATGCCCGGTTACCAGTCCTTCATGGGCCACGATCCGGGCAACGACGTCACCCTGGTCATCTGGACCAACCTGACCCTGGCGCTCGACGGCCAACCGACCGCAAACACCTTGATGGTGAAGATACTGGATGAGATCTATGCGGTGTCGCCGCTTCAAGAGGCGAAGTGAGGACCCTCGCACGGGTTTGGAACGGCCCTTATGAACGAGGCTTGGAGCCGTCAGGGCTCCAGAGCGGTCTTGCCGGCGCGCACGGCGTCAACGACTTCGCGAATGGAGTCGGTGACGAGTTGCGGATTGTCATGGTGGATCACGTGACCGCTGTCGGTCTTCGTCACATGTTTCGAGCCGGGCACGAGCGTAGCGAGGTTCGCCTGAGCAACCTTCTGGGCACGGTCGGTGACGTAGCCGACGTCGGGCGGCGTGTCGGGGGCAAGCAGGCCGTCGGCGATCAAGCCTGGGACAAGCGGTCCCCACGGGCGGTCGGCGCTCAGCACGACCAGAGGCATCGGCTGGAGCGGCGGTGCCGCGAGCATTTGATCGAAACTGGCATCCGCATCCGCCCGTTCGATGGGGGGATAGATCTTGATGGTTTCCGTCAGGTCGCCGTCGAGAATTTTTTCTGCCAAACCCACTCATCAGGCGTCTCCGCCGCCCGCAGGCCCTCGGTGAGGGCGTCGACGAGCACCATTCCGTCGACGTCTTGCGGGTAGGTCATCGCATAGAGCCGGACGATCAGCCCCCCGTAGGAGTGCCCAACGATCACGAACGGCGTTTCGATCTTTGCGGCATGGACCAGCGCATGGAGGTCGGCGACCGAGTTGGCAACGGTGATCGGCATCGGTACCGGGTCGCTGCGGCTGGGGCTGTCGTCGGGCAGTGGCGTTCCCGGCCGGTCGTAGGCGCAGACGCGCGTGAACCTGGTAACGTCGGCGAAGGCGGGCGAGTCCTTGATCCATTCGTCGGCGGAGGCCCTTCCCGCCGGGGACGATGAGGACGGTGGGTGATCCTGTTCCGCGGCACTCGAGGTACATCTTTCGGCCGCCGCCGATCTCCACCGTGCCCGCGAAGTCACCGCTCTTCGCCATGACAGGTAGAGCGACAGGTGCCAGGAAGAACGCAAAGAACAGGAAGCGTTGAAGCGACATGTCGGGCCTCCTCCGGCGTGCGATGGTACGGACACAGTGCCTGCCCAGCGATCCACGCCTGATACGCTGGACGGTGATTTTTAGACCGCCAAGGCTTGCGGAGCAAACGAGTTCGGCGTCCGCGGCAGCCACCTCGCAGCTTCTTCGTGGCAGGCAGGGTAGCCTGTCCGGTCTGGGTCCATTTTGCGAAGTAGCTGGGCGGCGCGACCGTGTCCGCTTTGACGCCGTCTCCGGAAGTGTGATTCCAGCTCCCCCGAGGAGCAAGAATCATGCGGTATGAACTCAGCGAATATGAGTGGGGCGTCATCAGACCGATGCTCCCGCTGGTACTCATCACCCGAATACGAGCCGTTGAAGGCACTTCGCGTGGCTGGGACCCGGTCCAATGCCGTGTTCATCGAAGGGGTGACGCCGCAATCCACAGAGGCCGCAGAGCGGGCCGGTCGGCGAGGTGATTCCAGATCATCCCCGGCCGAAATCTACGACGCGCTCTTCGTACCCGCGTTGTTTCGGCAGCGATCGGCGTGGCGTTGAAAGCGGGGCATCCCTGCTACCTCGTCGGCTTCCTGCCCGATCCCGTGCCCGGCCAGACAATCGAGGACATCGCGATGGCCGAGGCGGCCTTCCTTGAGCGCGTCATTGCCCTGCATCCCCAGGCCGAGGACAAACCCTGCGTGATCGGCAACTGCCAGGCTGGTTGGGCCGTGATGATCCTGGCCAGCCTCCGGCCGGAGTTGTTCGGTCCCATAATTATTGCGGGCACGCCGCTGTCCTACTGGGCGGGGGTCGAGGGGCAATATCCAATGCGCTATTCAGGCGGCCTTCTTGGAGGAAGCTGGCTGACGGCGCTCACCGGCGACATGGGTGGGGGCATATTCGACGGCGCTTGGCTCGTGTCAAATTTCGAGAACCAGAACCCCGCCAATACGCTCTGGAGCAAGCAATACAACCTATACTCCAAGATCGACACCGAGGCCGAACGCTATCTCGGCTTCGAGAAGTATTGGGGCGGGCATGTTTCCTTGAATGCCGCGGAGATGCAATTCATCGTGGATGAGCTGTTCGTCGGCAACAAACTCGCCGCTGGCGAAATCACCACAAGCGACGGCACTGCGGTTGACCTGCGCAACATACGTTCGCCCATCGTGGTGTTCTGCTCGAAGGGGGACAACATCACGCCACCGCAACAGGCGCTGGACTGGATCCTCGACCTCTACGACAGCGTGGACGAGATCCGGGCCTATGGTCAGACCATCGTCTACACAATCCATGAGAGCATTGGGCATCTGGGCATATTCGTCTCGGCCGGGGTAGCACGGAAGGAACATGACGAGTTCGCCTCGAACATCGATCTGATCGATGTGCTGCCACCCGGTCTTTACGAGGCAGTACTGACCCCGCGCGGCAATGACGCCATGGCGAAGGGTGACTGGATAATGTGCTGCGAGACGCGCACGCTAGACGACATCCGCGCGCTGGGCGGCAATACCGTGGAGGAAGAACGTATGTTCGAAGCCGCCGCCCGCGTTTCCGAAGTGAACCTTGCGATGTACCGCACTTTTGCGCAACCACTCGTCAAGGCTTTGGTGACGCCCGAGGTAGCGCAGGGGCTGAAGGCGCTGCATCCGCTGCGGATGCAGTATGACCTGTTCGGGCCGAAGAACCCATTCCTCGGCTGGGTAGGCGCGGCGGCTGAGAAGGCTCGTGCCGACCGCAAGCCGGTGTCCGTCGAAAACCCGTTTCTTGCCCTGCAGGGGAAGGTCTCCGATGCGGCAGTCGAGGGGCTGGAGGGCTACCGCAAGGCGATGGAACGTCTCTCTGAGGATGCCTTCCGCCACATTTATGGCAACGAGGGGATCCAGAAAGCCCTTGGCGTCGACACAACCTCCAACCACCGGCCCCGCCGTGCGGCGAAAAACCTGCTGCACCGGGAGCTGACCGAACAGCGCATCGCCGCCCTACGCGCCGCTATGGGCACGGGCGGGTTGCGCGAGGCAGGCATCCGGGCGCTTATATATGTGGGCCAGCCCCGTGGCGTGGTGGACGAGCGCGGCTTCGAGGCGATCCGCCGCCTCCGCCGCAATGATGCGACTTTGCGCCTGCACGAGTTCAAGGCGATGGTTCGGCAGCAGTTCCTGATGCTGGTGATCGACGAGGAAGCGGCGATGGCGGCCCTTCCCGGCTTGCTGCCACCGGACGAAGCCCCACGTCTTGAAGTGCTAGAGATGCTCCGCAGCGTATTGGCGGCGGCGGGGCCGCTGGATGGCGAAAGCGCCCGGCGGATAGAGCGTGTGACAGCGATCTTTTCACCGCTGACGCCCCCCGCCATCCCTCGCGCTGTCGCCTCCGCGAAGACCGCATGAGCGCTTGCCCAAACAGTCAAGGAGAACGCTGGCGTGACCAACCAGACAGCGGCCGCAAGATCAAAACATGACATACTGATCGACGCAGCCAATGACCTTCCGCCCACGCCCACACTGGTGGTGCATCCGTGCGATGCCACCTCGCTCCGTGGCGCAATCGAAGCGCGGGATGCGGGCCTGATCGTGCCGATCCTTGTCGGCCCGGAGAGCAAGATCCGCGATGTGGCGGTGCAGGCGGGGATCGAGCTGACGGGGGTCGAGATCGTCGACGTTCCGCACAGCCATGCCGCCGCCGCAAAGGCTGTGGAACTGATCCGCGCCGGCCGAGGCGAGCTTCTCATGAAGGGCAGCCTGCATACTGACGAACTGATGCGAGAGGTCACTTCCTCGGCCACCGGTCTTCGGACAGGGCGGCGTATCAGCCATGTATTCATCATGGACGTGCCCGGCCATCCGGAAACTCTGTTTGTCACCGATGCTGCTATCAACATCTTCCCCGATCTGGATACCAAGCGCGACATCATTCAGAACGCAATCGAGCTGTGTCACGCACTGCGGATCGAGGTGCCGCGCGTGGCGATCCTGTCGGCGGTCGAGACAGTGACAACCAAGATCCCCTCGACGCTGGAAGCGGCGGCGTTGTGCAAGATGGCAGATCGGGGCCAGATCACCGGCGGCGTGCTGGACGGGCCGCTGGCCTTCGACAATGCCATCGACCCCGAGGCCGCACGGATCAAGGGCATAGGTGGGCCGGTGGCGGGACACGCGCAGGTTCTGGTCGTGCCTGATCTTGAGGCCGGGAACATGCTGGCCAAGAACCTGACATTTATCGCTAAGGCCGATGCGGCGGGCATCGTTTTGGGTGCGCGCGTGCCAATTATCCTGACGAGCCGAGCGGATCCAGTGCGAACGCGGCTCGCCTCGGCAGCGGTGGGCACGATCCTCGCGGCGGCGAGGCGTACAAGCACGCCACAGTTCAAGGTTTGACATGCATGGATGTGATCCTAGTTCTGAACGCCGGTTCGTCCAGCCTGAAGTTCCAGATCTTCTCCGCTGGCGTGTCTTCCGATGGACCAAACCGCGTTGCTCGCAAGATCCCGAACGTAGCAAAACTGCCGCCAGCAATCGCGTGTGGCATCTTCCCGCCACCGGGTAACGTCAAAATCCTTCCACGTCGCCCAACCGGCACCCGCAGGGGAAAGTAAGACGATATAGCGACCGTTCGAGAGGATGGCGGCAGCGGCGGACGTATCGGTCACGTTTGCTGGGCCATTGTCCTTTGACCGCGCTTCACTAAGCTTTGCCATGTCGCGACGACCTCCTAATTGGGGCAGATCATTCGGATCACCCCTGATCCAGCCAGCCTCGCCAAATCGAGCAGACGACCCGATCTTTGGTTCGTCCTGCGTCAGGCGTCGGGGAAATGCTCTATCACGCCCTTTACGCCCCGCACGCCTTCGGCAACGACACAGGCTGCCTTCCGGCTCCCCGCAGAGGCGGTTCCCCAAAGATGCACCAGGCCGTCCACGACAGTGACCGTCACGTTGGCGGATTTCAGGCCGATATCCTCATTGATGCGCGTCACGATGCTGCGGCGGATCGCTTCGTCGCCGGCGGCTGTATCATCAAGTCGGGCGGTGGCGATCGCGTGCAGAAGGTCGGCACGGCTTACAATGCTCACCAGCATCCCGTTCCGCATCACCGGCAGCCGCTTGATGCCGTTTTCCGCCATCAGCTTCGCCACATGGGACAGGTCCGCTTCCTCATCGACCGTGACGACGTTGCGGCTCATGACATCTGCCACTTTCCAGGCATGGCTCTTCACATAGGCGCTAGCCCTTTCTTCCAGAGATGCGGACTGTTCGGGCGCAGCGATGGTGCGCAGCCCGAGTTCGGATCTTCGCAGAAGATCGCCTTCGCTGATCAGCCCGACCAGCATGCCTTCATCGTCGACTACAGGGAGACCGCTCACATGCTTGTCTAGCATGATACCCGCGGCGCGCCTGACGCTGTTGTCCGGCGACACTGTGACGACTTTCGCCGCCATCACATCCTTGACCTTCATCGCTTCGTCCTTCCTTGGCCGCGCGACCGACCGACTTCATGGCCTCTGATCCGGATCACTGGCCTGTTGCAGCCACCCGCCCGAGAAGCCTGCCCGGCGCAGGCCAGCCACGATCGGCGGACAGCGGCGCATGATGTTCCAGAGTAGGCCCGTCCGGTAGTTCTCGATCGCTAGCACGATCGGCCCTTGGTCGATGCCGAAGTGATACGGAGATATCCACCATCCGGTGGGACTATCTTCCACCGCAAACGACGGATTGAATGACGGCTTGAATCCGTAAAGCCGCGTCATTCCAAGCTGCATCCGGGCAAAGTTCTGGATCGTAGGGACGACTATTTCTGGTGCGAACGGCAGCGAGGCAATGACGACCCACGGGGCGATCGTCCCGTCGTCAGGGCCAAACGGAGCACCGCGGGCAATGTAGTCGAAGAACTGCCGCTCGACACGGTTGACCTTCCGCGTGATCCAACCGGGCCCGTCGCACGCCGTGAAGCCCCAGCAATATTGCCCGTAGCCGGCGAAGTTGTTTGGATTGCGGATCGCGTACTCCTGCTGCATGAAAGTCGCTCGCCGGCTGTTCTCGAAATAGTCACTTTCACGCTGGCGCATGAACTCGTCGCGGATACCTCGAAAGTCTACCCACAGATGCGACAGCTGATGGGTGAAAAGCGGGCCCGAAAAGAGCAGCTCGCGGCCGTAGATGCTTTTCCATTCGTAGGTGGCGGTGTAGGCCGCATAGCTCTCCGGCTCCAGCGGGTGGGTCGGCGAACCCAGGCCGAGGAAGTAGAGCAGCAAGCCCTCGTCGTACCCTTGCCAGCGATGCGGGATGAACCCACTTTCCGGGCGCCAGCCGTGCGTCAACGTGGGTTCGCCGTTGCAGGCCCAGTTCCAGTCTGCACGCTCATAAAGCTGGTTGGCAAGCCGGCGGACTTCCGCTTCCTCGGCCGTGTCGCGATCGAAATAGGTAGCAACTGTCAGAGCCCCTGCGAAAAGGAATGCCGAATCTTATGGTGGACAATTCGCATTGCCAGACCCGGCGACCGGTTTCGATGTCCAGAAAATGATAGAAGAAGCCCTTGTAGCCAGACGCGTCCGGCTCCGGCCCCTGCGGCAATTCCATCAGGTATCTTAACTGCCTGCGCGCGATCTTCGCCGCAAATTCGCGGGTGACGATGCCGCGCTCTACGACAACGGAACTTGACGCCAGGGCCATCCCGATCGCCGCGATGCTTGCCGGGGCATTCGGTTCGGTCTTATCCCGGACAAGACCATTGTCCGGGTTCATGACCTGTAGATAGTACAGCAACGTGGTGAACTGCAGCAGCAGACCCCAATCCGCCGGCAACGTGGCGAAGTCCGCGTCGGTCAAGAACGGGTCGGATATTGCCCTTGGCTGACTATCGCGCAAAGTCAAGGCCGCCGACGATCCGGCCTGCGCCGCCGTCCGGGGAGCGCCGTTCGTTGCAGTGTTGTCACCAGCCGAATCCCTTGACACTCGCTCTGCTTTTTGAGTTAGGTGCTGACGACATTGCGCGCGGGCTGCGGATGCTCGCGCACTAGCGACGCACGCCGTCGGCACGCTAGGCTGCGGTTTTCCGGTACACGTTTTGCGCGGTCTCATTCGCACGATCAAAGGCTGCCCGCGTTTCGTTCAGAGCGGTCATCATGGCGGACCAGGATTGCCTACCTGCCTGATCCAGCTTCCGAAGTTTTTCTTCGGCTTGGTCAGCATCGGCGCCCATGCGCTTTGCGACCGCCTGGATTTCTGCTCGACGCTCTGCGGCGACGCCTTTGGCAGCGGCACCAAGCTGGTCGGCGGCATGGCGCCAAGCCTTCAGTTGAGCATCAGCTTGGCGCTGGAAGATCGCCTGTTGCTGCTCGATCTGCTTACCGAAGCTGTCGATATTTTTGTTTACCTCTGCCTGAAATGCGGTCCACTCGGATTCGAGCTGCGCCTTCACGCTCTTCCAGGTGGCTTCGTTGGCTTCCGCCTGCTTGTTGACGTCGTCCCGAAAATCATCACGGGTTTTGTGCAGATCAGCGAGGACGTGGTCGGCTTTCTCGCGTGCGCCGGCCGTAAGCTCGGCAGCTTTGCCTTCGAGGGAACTGAGCGTGGCATCCATTTCATCGATCCGCGCCTTTGCCCAGTTCAGATAGTAATGAAAACCACTCTGCGTGCTCATTTTTGGTCTCCTCATTTTACGCATCAGGCTTCGTCAAAGCTCAAAATACGATAGCTGTGGAGGTTTCTCTAGCACGGCGGCGGGTTCTCAAATTGATATAGATCAAGGTGCCGGACCAGTGGTCGAACACCGCGCCCATGCGGAGGGTGCTACGCCAGGTGATCCAGCCGCGCATAAGGGGGAAGATGGCTTGACTGTCTCCCGAAAACGGCCGGGAGCGCGGCAGCTCACCCAGAAGTGGACTATCTTGCCCGCCCGAAGCACGGCATGGCCGTTATTTCTCCGTGCAGACCATGTGGTTCAGGCCTCCTGGCCTGGAGCAACCGCGGCCGACACACTCAAGCAAGTGACCGATCAGATTGAGAAGCAGCTCGAGGAAAGGCGGTCTCGTGCATCGACCTATCGGCTGTCTTCGTTGGCAAGGTCACCCTTACGGAACATCATATGCGGCAGTTCTGTTGAACGCCCGAGAGTAGGGCCAAACTCGAGGCCGTGATCGGAGAAAGGCCGTGATCGAGGCGCACGCGTTGCCCGGTTGAGGTTGTCAATATGACCTAATGTAGCAATGAGACTTGGAGACGTGACCAACCATGGCAAATGTCAATCCGCTTCGTCGAGCTGAAATCGGGCGCGAAAGGCGCGCGAACTCGGGCACAGCTTGTTGCCGCGGCCAACGCGCTGTACGCCAATCAGGCGCCGGAATCCGTCACGATCGACGACGTGGTAAGATGCCGGAGTCGCGAAGGGAACTTTCTACGTTCATTTCGATGGGCTAGACGCGCTTACCGCGGCGGTCGCGGAAGAGCTGGTCAAAACCTTCGACGAACTGCTGCAGCCGAGCCGGCTCTCCGTCAGCGATCCGGTTCTTCGTATTGCGTTCGGATGCAGTTCATTCATTAACAAAGGCCAGCGCGATCCGAGTTGGGCAGCCTTAGTTTCAAGGATGGCTGCGGCAGCACCCAAGGGTGGTGAGCTCGCCCGCCGCCGGCTCTTCGAAGACCTGGAACGTTTTGCGAAGGGATTGCCAAGCGGCGCATCCCCGGAGCTTAACCTGGAGATCGTGGTTGGGATCATGCTTCAGCTCATGCGCGCGCTCGGCGAGGGTAGGCTGTCATCGCTCGATCATGGCGCCGCCGTCGGCTCCATCCTGCGTGCGATCGGGCTCAGTGCTCACCAGGCGAAGTCGGTACTCGCACGGTTGCCTGCCGATGGCGCAATGCCTGACGGGCCGCGTCCGCCAAAGTCACGGCGCCCGGGAACGGAGAGTTGCGAGGCATGACAGACTTGGTCGCCCCCGCGCTCTTACGCGACGAGTTCAGTTAACGTTGATGGGTTGAACCCCCCGACGGCCTTTGTGTGCCAGGATGGGTTATCTTGAACGCCATCGAAGGAGACGTCCGTGGGAGAAATTGGCACGATTGGCCTGGACCTTGCGAAGAATGTTTTCCAAGTACATGGAGTTGATGGGAAAGGGCCTGCGGTTGTTCGCAAGCGGCTTCGGCGCAGCCAGGTTCTGAAGTTCTTTTCCGGTTTGCGGCGTTGCGTGTTGGCGATGGAAGCCTGCGCGAGCAGCCACTATTGGGGCCGTGAGATCGGCAGGTCGTCTAATCGCGCCAGCCTATGTGACGCCGTTTGTTAAGCGCCAGATGAACGATGCGACGGCGCGACGGGATCTGTCTTATCCTTTTCAGTCCCGCCGCCGACATACGTCAATGATGGCGCAGGTCGAGAGCTCGAAGCACCGCCTCAACGGCCTGCCGTGTCATTTCGGGTCGGGCGCCTCGCTCGAGAATGCCCCGCGCCACCTGCAGCCATATGCCCATCACGATGTCTGCTGCCAGCTCCACGTCCCGTATTCCCACGCTTCCCTCGACCATCGCTTCCGCTATGTCCGCCTTGAGATTTGCACGGACCCCCTGCCCGAACTCGGTAGGTGATTGCGAGCTCTGAACTACCAGGCGCGTCCAGTTGGCGTCGCTACCCGCTCTTTCCAGGAATCTCGTGAATGCGAATGACAGTCGTTCAATTGGGTCGCGAAGTTCGAGCCTGACAGGCGTCAGCAGCTCGTCAAAACTCTCATCGAGCTTGGCGCCCACCGCGGCGGTTAACTGATCAACGCTCTGGAAATGATAGTAGAACGTCCCCTTCGCGACGCCTGCTGCCTCGACGACGGCATCTACCGTGAGCGCCTCGGGGGGCCGCTCGGCAAGGAGCGTGGCTCCGGCTTCCACGATCTGCGCTCGCGTCCTCGCCCGCTTCTCACGCCCGATCTCCGCTCTGCGCGCCAAATCAATTCTCGCCATTCGTCATGCCTTTTTGCATTATTTCACTTTCAAATTATCATATTGACCGTATAGTCCGTTTGACCTATTTGTGCAAACTGAGATTGAGCTGATCCATTCCCCCGGCTCTGCTTCATTGAACCACTGCAACCTCGATTGATATCGGAGGCACTCATGCGCCCGCCATCAGGTCTGCTCCTTCGTGCGTGTCATGGCCGCGTGTCTCTTGTTGGCTGTTGGCAACATCCCGCCGCACCAACGGCGCCGCAGACGACACGCGTCGTAAGGCCTCACATGCTCGCCCTGGACGTTTCACCATGAGTACTCTCAACCCGGCGACCATATCGGCATTATCGGCGCTCGCCGGCTCCGCGATTGGTGCTCTGTCATCTGTCGCCACGACCTGGGTCACGCAGCATCATCAGGAGCACGTGCAGCGGCACAATCAGGAAGCCTCACGTCGCGAGCGGCTGTTCGGCGAGTTCATCGACCAGGCGTCGCAGACCTTTCTCGACGCCATCGTCCAGGACGGCTTGGACACACCGGCAAAGCTGATTCCGATGTATGCTACGTTGAGCAAGCTTCGCCTGTTTGCCGCGCCCGGTACCATCAGTGCGGCCGAGGCAGTTCTGGAGCGCATCATCGAGACGTACCAGTCGCCGCCTACCTCGCTTCAGGCCAAAACCGCAGAGGGTATGGCAACGCAGGATATCGTGCGCGCCTTTGCAGAAGCCTGTCGGCAGGAGCTGACGGACCTGCGGTGAAGCGCCTAGGAATCTGTCGCGGCTGCTGACGATGATGTCAGCGTGATTGTTTTGGCTGACGGCACTTTGTGGAGTTGCTAATCGGATGCCTGCTCGGCGCGGCGCCGTCGCCCTGCCCATTCGCCCTCATTCCTGTTGCCGCCAAACAAGAGGTCGCTACTTGCTCCGGTGCTGATAAACCTAACGTGCTCGGACGGCGCCATAAAAGTCGCGAGGGCGCTCAAGCAGTCCGCCGGTGCTGGCAACAGTCAGCAGACTCGCATTCCCTCGTATGGACTTTTTGCGCGCCAGCCCGGAGTGGAGGTCCTTGCTGAACTTTTGAAGTAGAGCCGAGGACGCCGCAAATTTCGCGTGCTGCAGCGGGTCGCCGCTTTGAAGCATGCTCATGTCGATTACCCGCAACCCTGCCTGTTCGAGGACCGGGATGAACCTCGGGTCCTCAATCACGAAGGCGCCGACCCGATCGACATCGCCGGCGATCAGCTTAGAGACCGCCAGCGCCCTATCGTCGCGGGAGATCAGAACAGTGATCGGGGGAGACCTCTTTCCAATTGCCATGATCTGCGTGCGAAACACGTCGATATCGATATCGGGCGAGGCAAGCACAACCTCACCAAGTTTGCCGTTAAACTCGAGGTCGTTTTTGAATTTGGCTTGCCGCAAGACCTCGGCCGTCAACCAGCCTCCCATTGAATGAGCAACCAGATGGATCTTCTTGACAGACGGGATCTTAGCAACACATCGGATCAAACGCTCAAGGTGGTCACGCGAGAACATGGAGCTTTCGCGATCGCGACCATACGCAAGGGTTTTGCCTTCCGATGGCCAGGAGAATAATATAGCAGCACCAGCGAATCCCGTGTCGTGAACAAGCTGGGTGAAGCGAAAAATTGCTTCCTGGTAAAGTGTATTGTAACCGTGGATGAAAATGACTGCTTCGCCGTCGTGGCTCGCGGCGGCGACACGTTTCGCGAATTCGTCCCCCGTCAGATCAGTCCGCGCCAACACAGCGATATGACGTTTCGGGTCGATTACCGCCGTCGGCCATTCGATTACGCCAACTTTGTGACCAGGTGGGATCGACATATGATAGTCTTGGTAGCTCAAGGCCAGGCTGCGATCCGAAGCGGTTCCGAACTCTTCCGACTTGCCCGTCAGGTTCCTCGAGGTAGCGACAAAGACTTCAACGCGCCGTGTATCGCTTGCATCGGTCGCAACAGGGGTCAGCACACTCGCTGCGGGACGGAGTGCGCAGCACTCCAGCGCAATCACCACAAGCAGGCAGGAAAGCAATCGAAATTCCATCGGTGCCTCAATCCAGTGAATAAACCATTAATAAACCTTATTGCATCGCCAGCGGAAGCCGGGCTTGGGGCTGCCTACCCAAGGACCAGAGGGTTAAGTTGTGGCACTGGAGAACTGGTTTAATAGAAAGCTTTCCGGCAAGCCGGCCAACGCTGCAGACCCTCTGTTCGAGAATATGACCAAAGTAACCGCTTTACCTGACCAGATCGATTTTTGACCGGCCGCCGATGAAACCTTGCTCGAGGCGGCTCTCAGATCGGGTGTGCCTGATGATCCCCATCTGGACACGCCTGGCGAAGGGTCCGACGTCCTTGCTCTCCACGACGACGATGGCAAGGATGATCTTCCTGCCGGAGGGATGGTCGGAGAAAACACCGAGTGAGCTCTCGCACAAAATGGTGCATCACATTCAAAACATGGCAGGACTGAAGTTTGCGTGCCCAGAAGAGCGCGAGAAAATGGCTTTCGAGGCGCAGGAACGGTGGCTGGCCTTGTTCGGCCGCACCCTGCAGACGGAGTTCGGTCTTGATCCTTTCACGCTTTTGGTCCGCACCAATTGCCTGTACTGATTGCTCGATCCGCGTCGCTTCAGGGGCGTATCGGGATAACCTAGTCGCGCCAGGAAAGCGTTGTCGTGGAAGGGACATGCGAGGAACTCCCGATGAAGTTGGCCACAAGCGTGACCGAGAGCGTGCTTGGTCGTTGTTAAGTGGATACGCAGACTGGTGGGAACCCGGTGCGCTAAAGCCGGTGACCCCTTTGGTTTCAAATCATTCACCCCATATCTAGGATTTCGATCGACGCCATGTCTGGAAGAGATGCCTTTTGAGATACCTTCCGAACGGCACGCCCCCGCACTACAAACGGGAACCGCTTTTCGTGGCGGTTGCGAGTCCCTTACCCTCAATCGGTCAGTTCCCATATGGTGACCCTCAGGCCGCCATGTCGTGCAAGATTTGCCATTTGACGATGTCGACGCTCCGCAGACTTGGCGATTTTATGACACCCTTCTGCTTCAGCCTGCAGAGAACGCGCGACACGGTTTCGATTGTCAGGCCGAGATAATCCGCGATATCCGTGCGCGACATCGGTAATTCAATCTGCGGCAATCCGCCCTGCCGCTCGGACAGATCCAGGAGGAAGGCGGCGATGCGTTCTATGGCATTTTGGCGCCCGAGTACCACGAGATGCTCTTGAGCTCGCACTAGGCCCTGGAGCGCCATCGGCAGAAGCTCGGTGGCAACATCGCCCTTTGAAACGCCTGTACGCAACATCCTGATGCCCGTTCTGCATATGGCCTCGGCGAAGAAATGATGCATATTGTCGGCCTCGAAGCCGAACATCTCTCCGGCGAGATGAAAAGCTGATATCTGGCGGCGGCCATCCGAAAGGAGGCGATAGATCCGCACCGCGCCGAATTCGATCTTGTAGAAGCTTCCGCACCTCTCACCCTGCGCATAGATTTCTGCGCCAGCCTGGTAAAGCGTGGGCGGCCGCGCGTCTCCGCCGAACTGCGAAGGAGGTAGCCCGCGAGCCGCAAGCCCATCATACGGGTCATAGGAAAACTGCGATATTTTCGCGCCGGTCATTGATTGTCTCCTCGCGTTGATGGGCGATCATTCGCGCACAATCCGTGGGGAGACCGCACAGGGTGTCCGCGAAGATTGCAGATACTGGGCTCCTGAGCATGTAAGCAGCCCCGTCCTTTGGTTGGACAGTAGAGGCGGCTTGGCGGTTCAACGCCATTGCCAAGTTGGTCAACTTCCCTAAGAGAAACGAAAGAGCGGTTCCGGCGCATATCCATGCCCACCAGGGCAATTATACGTTGGTATATTTTAGAGAACCGCTATTTCGTGCGCGTCGGCCTTGCCGTCACACCCAGGCTGTCCGCCATTCGGACCAGATCGACAAGAGATTTCGCCCGCATCTTCTGCATGACGTGGCCGCGATGGACCTTCACGGTTATCTCGCTCAGCCCTGCTTGCGCGGCGATCTGCTTGTTAACGCTGCCGGTGACCACGAAGTGCATCATTTCTCGCTCGCGGGCGGTCAACGAATCGTAGCGCGCCCGAAGTTCAGCGAGTAGCTCGGCCTCCTGCCGCCGAGCGCGGTCCCGCTCAATCCCCGCATGGACCGCGTCGAGCAACTCCTGTTCACGCAGCGGCTTCGTCAGGAACTCGATGGCGCCGGATTTCATTGCGCGCACCGAGATCGGAACATCGCCGTGGGCGCTGATGAAAATGACGGGAAGTTGAATGCCTAAATTCTGCAGCACACTCTGAAATTCCAGCCCGCTGCGTCCTGGCAGCCTCACGTCGAGGATGATGCAGCTGGGAGCGTCGGGGCGCTTGCTGTCCAGAAACTCCTGGCTCGACGCGAAAGTCTGCACGACAAGTCCGACCGAACGCAAGAGATCGCCTAGGCCCTCGCGAACCGACGCGTCATCATCGACGATAAAGACAACCTCCTTCATCTACGCGCCTAACTTTGAGCCGATCGTGCCGGCAGGCCGAACGGTGCTAATTATTGCGCTTTCTCTTCAACTGGCAATGAGAACCGAAAAATTGCGCCGCGAGGCTGGTTTGGGACGGCCCAAAGCCGGCCGTTGTGAGCCTCGATGATCGAACGACTGATCGTGAGGCCCAAGCCCATGCCCTTGGGTTTGGTGCTGTAAAACGCCTCGAACATTTCGTCGATCTTCGCCGAGTCGATTGGCGGGCCGCTGTCACGGACCGCCACCAAAACTGCCTCTGGTGCCGCTCGCTCAGTGCTTATGACGAGTTCGCGTGCTCCTTTTGGAGCCGCTGTCATTGCATCCTTGGCGTTCATTATGAGGTTGAGAATGACCTGCTGTATTTGGACCTGGTCGCCCAGGATTGGAGGCAGGTTGTCCGATAGGTCGGTGCTCAGCGAGATGGCGCCTCGTTGCAGATCCGTGGTCACCAAAGCGATCGTCTCCGAAACGATGTCGTTGATACTCAGCCGATCGCGGCGTTCAGGGGATTTCTTAGCCATCGCCCGTATCCGGTCGATGACCTCGGAGGCCCGGAAGGCGTCGCCGATCATGCGCTCGACGGCGCGCCGGGCCGAGACGATGTCGCGCGGATCCGCGTCGAGGTAGCGAAGACATGCATTGCCGCTACCTACCAGCCCGGTGAGAGGCTGTCTGACCTCATGGGCGATCGAAGCCGCGAGTTCCCCCATCGTGGTCAGCCTACTCATATGGGCAAGCTCGGCTTGCGCGAGCTGGAGGGCATTCTCGGCCTGCTTTCGGTCGCTGATGTCGCGCGCCAGTGAAAGACGGAACCACTGCTCTCTCTGTTGGAATTTGCCGACGCGAATTTCGACCGGAAACACCGTCCCGTCCTTGCGCCGGTGAAGCGTCTCGAAGGTCGCCGTCTGTCTGGCGTCCACTCGATCCACCACCGTCGCGAATGCTTCTTCGTCGAGACCTCCATCAAAGTCGCGCGGATGCATTCCGATCAGATCCTCCCGGCTGTAGCCGAGGCTCTCGCAGGCCTGACGGTTGACGTCTATGACCGTCAGGTCGTCGGCATGCAGGAAAAACGCGTCGGTCGCGTGGTCGACGAACGTTCGGAAGCGGGACTCACTTGCTCTCAGCCTCTCTTCGGCCTCCTTGCGCTCGGACAAGTCGACCACGAAGGCCACAACCTGGTCCCCGCTCCCCTCGAAGCTTGCCTGGCCGATCATCACGGGTACGCGGCCACCATCCTTTCGCTGGTATTCCTTTTCGAACGGCTGGGCGCTGCCGCTCATCTTCAGCTCGGCCTCGGCCTCGGCATCACGCTCGCGCCATTCCGGCGGCGTCAGATCTGCTTCGAGCAGGCGACCTGCGAAGAGTTCGTCGCCGCTGTAGCCCACCATCCGGAGAAACGCCTCATTAGCGTCGATAATTCGGCCGTCGCCGCCCCGGATGAGTATCCCGATGATGTTGGCTTCGACCAAGCGGCCGATCCGGGCTTCGCGTTCTGCGAGATCTCGATAAAGACCGGTAATCTCGAGCGCGCTGGCGGCCTGCGAAGCGAGGAGCTTCAGCACCGAGGTCCGGGCTGGCTTGAAGACACGGCCCGCCAGATTGTTTTCCAGGTAGAGCACGCCGATCAGCTTCGCGTGATTGATCAGCGGCAAGCAGAGAATGGATCTGGCCGCGTAGCGACGGATGTAGGGATCGGCCGCAAAGGAGTTTTCGGCAGACGCTTCATCGAGGCTTACAGCTTCCCGCGTACGCAGGACGTAGTTGAGAACTGACTCTGGCATCGTTCCGACAGCGGCCTCATCGCGCAGCTCTATGAAGACTGCGTCGCCGCGGGTCGTGGCTTCCGCGGCAATCCGCGGCTCTCCGCCACGCGACAGGATGAGAAGGCCGCGCTCGGCTCCCGCCTGCTCGACGGCCATTCGCAGCACTGTGTCGATTAGCTTCTCGATGACGATTTCGCCGGAGACCGCTTGCGATACCTTGATGACGGTGGCGAGGTCGAGACGTTCGACGGGCGCTTCGATCGTGCTTGTCGCAACCGGTGCTGGTTCGTCGTCCCGCAGGTGTGGAAAAAGCTCCTCGAGTTGCCGAACCTTGCCGTCAGCCCCCCATCGGAGATAGCAGCGTCGAGCATTCTGGAGGTAGAGCGAAGCAATCTGATCGAACCCGCGCCCACGATAGAAGGCGGAAGCGCGCTCATACGCGATCGCCTCGTCGTGAGGGAGCGCGTTCGCGTGGGCCAATTGGATGGCCTTTTCATAAAAACGTTCGGTATCCAATGCGCGGTTGCCCAAGCGCGCAGTTTCCGCATTGATCAACGCTGCGCGGCTCGCAAAACTCTCCGGACAGTACTCGGCCCACTCCTCGAGTTGACGGCGGTGACCGCGCAGATCCTTCCGATACTGGGAGTTCTCGGTAGCCGATACTTCGTCGCAAAGCGCGGCCAGCGAGAGGCCGGCGTAGAAATGGTATGCCGCCCGCTCGAAAATCGCAGGTGTCATCCAAAGGAGGCCTTGTGCCTTCGCCGCCGCCGCAAGCGCTAAGCTGTAGTCGCCGGCGAGCGCGCGTGCCTGCAATTTGCGGATCCAGTACAAGCAACTGCCCGGTTTGCCGTCGGTCTGCCGCTCGAATTCCTGCTCGTCGAATCCTGTGTCGTTGAAGCAGCCAAACACCGGCGTCAGCCCGCGGAGTGTTCGAATGAGCTGAAGTTGGCCCGCAATGAAGCCGACCATGACACCGAACCCGGCTTGGCGCGCGAAGTCCAAGCCGGCTTCCGCGTCGCGTTGAACCTCGGAGAGCGGCTCGCCGCTGGCGAGAAGATAGGTCAGGAGGTTGTTCCGGCTCAAGACAGCATAGGTGAGATCGCCGACCTGCTGCGCCGTTTCAAATACGCGCTGCGCGAGTGGACGGCCGGTCCGCACGTGCCGCGGGGAAGATTTCGCAAGATTGCCGAAGGCGAGATTGACTCGTGCCTTCAGGCGGTCCATTCCAAACTGTTCCACTAGGTCCATCCCGAGCAGGCCGAACCGAAAACCTGCCTCGTAGTTGCCGAAGTACGGTCCGAGCACCGTGCCTACCGCGGTGTAGGCGTAGGGCGACGTATCGCTGTTGCCGTACCGCAGGCTGACGTTCCCCATTCGCCCGATCACCAGACAGCGCAGGTTCTCGTCAGTGAACAGGGCCGGAGTCACGAGCGAAGTAAGGACATCCATCGTCGCGAGGGCAACCGGATCTGCCATTGGGGGTAAATCGAGCAGCGCTTCGATCGGGCGGTCTCCAAGCTGTCGCCACAGCCGTGCGTATTCCCGCCGCACCCGATTTTTGGTGGGATGAGCCGACCAAGTGATGCCGACACGACGCAGATAGCTGAGTCCGACAACGATGGCCTGATCGCTTCGACCCAGGCTCATGAAAAGGTCCACCTGCAGCCGAGTGACACGGGCCAGGTCAGTGAGGCTCCTGGCACGGCGTGCCAAGCTCGCTAGGCGCGCCCCCGCCTCCGCCGAGGCGCCGGTAAGGAACTCGCATTCGGCCCTGTGCAGCTCGAGCGCGAAGGTGAGCTCGTACCGGCGCTCCCACGCGTCGCCCGCCAGCAGAGCTGCGCCCGCGCTGGCATAGGTCAGCGCCGAAGCGTACGCCGCCGCCGCCTTGGCACGGCGGGCCGCAACCAGGTTGAGATCTGCGAGGCGCTCGCGTTCTTTGCCCGACGCGATCAGCATGCTGCCGCGATTGAACTGGCTAACGATCTCAAAGATATTCTCCTCGAGTGCGTTCGACGGCGTATGCGTGAGCAGGAGGCGGCCAACGGCGAGGTGGGCCGCGGCCCGCTCGCTTTCGGGGATCAGCGCATAGGCGGCCTCTTGAACCCGGTCGTGCAGGAACCGATACGCCCCCTGTTGCCGCAGCACCAGCCCAGCCCGTACGGCAGCCCAAAACACCGCGTGAACCGCTTCTTCCTTTTCGCCCCTAATCAGGGTCAAGGTGCCAACCGTCGCTCGATTGCCGAGACAGGCCAGCATGCTCAGGGCAGCCTGGGTCGTCGTGGGCAGGCGCCGCAGCTTGCCCAGCATGAGATCCGCGACGTTATCGGTATAGCCCTTGGCCCGTATGCGCTCGAGATCCCAATCCCAGCGCGCCCGCGCACGATCCAACCCAAGCAGACCTTCGTCCGACAGCGTGCTGAGGAACTGAAGGGCAAAGAACGGATTGCCGGCGCTATTCTTGTGCACGAGCCGCGCAAGCGGCAGCACGCGATTGTTCCCGCAGTGCAGAGCGTCGGCGAGCATCCGGCTCACATCCTCGAGCCTGAGCTGTGTCAGCGCGATTTCGCGCACTCGCCCGCCGGCCTGCTGGATCGCAGCCAGCCGACGGATCAGTGGGTGCGCCGGCGTGACCTCGTTGTCGCGATATGCGCCAATCAGGAGCAGATGATGTACATCCGGTTGCGTGCACAGGTCCTCGAGCAGGTCGAGCGTGGCGGCGTCCAACCATTGGAGGTCGTCGAGGAACAGCGCCAGCGGATGCTTCGCTCGGGCAAAGACTCCGAGCAGGCGCCTGACGATCAAATGGAAGCGGCGCTTAGCGTCCTGTGGCGCCAACTCCGCGACTAGCGGCTGTGGACCGATGAGCAATTCGAGCTCCGGGACGAGCGTTGCCATAAGCCACCCGCTGGCGCCCAAAGCTTCAGTCATGCCCGCGCGCCAGGGCGCGAGTTCGGCTTCGCTCTTGCCCAGCAGAGGTCGCACAAGGCCTTGCAACGCTTGCGCCAAGCTCGCATAGGGGACGTCGCGCTGGTTCTGGTCGAATTTGCCCGATGCAAACAGTCCGCGCGTCGGCACGAGCGCGCGGTGGAGTTCGTTCACGACCGTCGACTTGCCGGTCCCCGCCGGGCCCGAAACCAACACCAGCTCAGGCCCGCCGGAGGCAACCACCCGGTCGAAGGCGGCAAGCAGGATGGCAATCTCGCGCTCCCGACCGTATAGCCGCTCAGGAATGAGCAGCTTGTCCGACAGATCGTGAGTCCCGAGTGGAAATTCCCCGATCCGCCCCCGCTCCCTCTCTATCAGGGCGCGTCGCAGATCGGCCTCCAGCCCAGCGGCGGTCTGGTAGCGCTCCTCGGCGTCCTTAGCGAGCAGTTTCATGACAATTGCTGAGACGCCGCGCGGCACTTTCTTCATCCGCTCTGACGGTGGCACCGGTCGCCTGGCAATGTGGCAATGCACCCATTCAATGGGGTCCGAGGCCACGAACGGCAGCCTGCCAGTGAGCATCTCGTAAAAGGTGACGCCGACCGCATAGAGGTCGCTGCGCGAGTCGACCGAGCAATTCATGCGGCCGGTTTGTTCCGGAGCCATGTAAGCAAGGGTGCCGCTGATGACTTCGGGAGGATCGGGCGCCTGGCGCTCGCGAGAAAGGCGCGATGCCACGCCAAAGCCGGTGAGCCGCACCTGGCCGTCTGCCTCGTTCACAAGGATATTTGCCGGCTTGATGTCCCTGTGAATGAGGCCGCGCTCGTGAGCCTTGCCAGCCGCTGCGGCTATGCCGATGGCAAGACGCAAGAAGAGCGCGAGCTCGGCCGCCATGCCATGCTTGCGCTCCCCGATCAGCTGCCGGAGCGGTACGCCGCCGCAGTCCTCCAGGATCAGCGCGCTGCCGCCATTGTCCTTGATGAACTCCAGCGGCTTCGCCGCCCAAGCGCTGTCCAGCTCGTCTCTCAGGCCATATTCGTGTGCCAATCTTTCGAGGCTGGCGCGGCTGGGGTGCTCGGCGGCAAGCCGCACCACCAGGACAGGCTGCGGCCCCACCTTGTCGTCCTGGCGTATCTGCCGTGTAAGACCGCGGTCGCCGTCATCCCAGGCGCCTTGGCGCGGTTCAGGCCGGACTAGATTCTGCATCGTCTGCCGGCCAGGAGCGTCTAGGCGCTCCTGTATGCCTGTAATCTTCCTGGCGCTCCTCTTCGGCCCGCCTTGGACGGTATCGTCCATCTTCACACCGCTCGGCTCGATATTGCCCGCATCCTTCTGGAGCACGGGGGTATCGCACTTCTGATCAGGCTTCACCCACTTCCCTCTCGTGTCAACGTGCTCCATTCTTGGGAAATCCGGCGAGGCTGATCGCATCTATCGCGGATCTTCATCCCGCGCGCACACCTCCCGTTCGCAGAGCATACTTTCGAACGGGCCCCGCGAAAAACAGGGCCGCGAAAGCGCTGTTCTGCCGCTTTGAAAGAGGCCGCGCCGGCAGGCGCTGCAAGTCCGCCCCTGGTGGTAGGACGCTGGGTTTCAGGGGTCGTTGCAAGGTTAGCCTGCCTCGTCGCGAAGGCCGACGGCCCGACCGAGACCTATTTCCAGTCGAGGTAGAAGCCCACGTCGCCCGGGATGCCACCGGGAAAATTAATGATCATTGCCTTGAGCCGATATCCTTTCGGCCTTGCGATGTCGACGTAGCGATCATAGAGTTCACGCGCCTTTCCCTGCAGCGTGTCGGGCCAATCGGGTTGCGCGCTGTTGATGGCACGGCCCCCATCCGAGCAGAGATCGGAGGGAAAACTATACACCAGCGCTTCCGTCTTACCGTTCTCTGCCGCAATTCGCACGAGCCGCAGGATTGTGGCGCGCTCATCGTCGGTCACATGTTTGGTGAGGAAGTTGTCAACGAAGTCATCACGCTCCTTGAGGTTTCGTCGCCTGAGCTCTTCGTCTTTCTTCATCTCGGCCATTTCGCGCTCGAGCATTAGCATTCGCAGTTCTTGCGTGTTAGGGACTTCATCGTTTGGCTTGGATGATTTCGTTTCCATTTTTCGCTCCCAAGGCTCTATGAGCGCCACCTCGTTGATAATATGGACCCATTTCCTTTGAAAAAACAGGCCAACGCAGATCTGATCAGCGACCAGATCCATTGGAGAATCCGTTGTGTACCACGCACCCACTGCCAGAGATCGGTACCCCAATAGCGTACAACTTAAAGTAGACAGCAGAGTCTTGGTCATATCGGTATCCAAGCTATACAGAGCTGAGGGGACATCTGGCTAATCTGTCAGCAGACATCACGCCCGACTAGGGGTATGCGTCCTCGATATGCGTACGGCCGAGCTTTCTGCCGACCCACTCGCGCATGGTTTGGAACACCACGTAAAGCATCGGGATCAGGAAGATGCCGATGGTGCTAGCGCCGATCATGCCGGCGAAGACCGGGGTGCTGACGTTGTGACGCGCGACCTCAGAGGCGCCGTGCGCCCACACCAATGGCACCAGGCTAACGATGAAGGCCAGCGACGTCATCATGATAGCACGGAACCGCAACCGCGCGGCCATCGAGGCCGCCTCGCGGATCGTGAGGCCACTCTCGCGCCGTTCCTTCGCGAACTCGACGATCAGGATGCCGTTCTTCGCCGCCAACGCGATGAGCACGACAAGGCCGACCTGGCCATAAAGATCAAGCGTCAGGCCCGCCCACAGGACGCCGGCAAAAGCCGCGAGCACGCCCGTGGTTACCGACAGCAACACCGGGACCGGGATTACCCAGCTCTCGTAGAGGGCGACCAGGAACAGATAGGCGAAAAGCACCGCCAGCCCGAGGATCATGCCGGTCTGGCCGCTTGCACGCTGTTCCTGGAAGGCTGTCCCGCTCCACTCGAAAGCGTAACCGGCTGGCAAGGTCTTCGAGACCCCCGTCATCGCGGCCAATGCGCCGCCCGAGGACACGCCAGGCGCGGGACTGCCGTTGATGGTCACCGCACGGTAGTTGTTGTAGCGCGTGATCACCTGCGGGCCCGTTACGGTCCGGACGGAGGCGATCGACCGCAGGGGCACCTCATCGCCCCTGGCATTACGAATCTTGATTTTCCAGAGGTCCTCGATATCGCGCCGGTTTTCGACTTCGCCCTGCAGGTTCACCTGCCAGGTGCGGCCGAACAGGTTGAAGTTGTTGACGTAGTAGCCGCCTAGCGTCGATTGCAGCGTCGTGAACACGTCGTTGACGGTCAGACCCAGCGCCTGCGCTTTGGCCCGATCGATGTCGAGGTAGACCGATGGCGCCGCCGCCGTGTAGGTCGAGAACACGCGGGCAAGCCGCGGTTCCGCATTGGCAGCTCCGACGAGCGCGCGCATGGTGCCGCCGATGGCGGCGGGATCGGCACCCTCCAGGCTCTCCAGCATATATTCGAAGCCGCCGGTGGTGGACAGGCCGACGACGGGCGGCAGGTTGAAGGGCAGCACGTCGGCAGCGCGGATCTGCTGGCCCAGCCCGAATGTTTTGCCGATCAGCGCCTGAGCCGAATCCGCTGCCCCTTGCCGATCTTCGAATGGCTTGAGAGTAGCGATCAGGAACGCGGAGTTGCTGGCCGAGAAGCTGTCGAGGAACGAATAGCCCACGACCGAGCTCACGTCCTTGACCTGTGGCATGCCCTTCAGGATCTCCTCGACGTGCCTGACCACGCCCTCGGTGCGAGCGACCGAGGCAGCCTCCGGCAGCTGCACCACCACGAAGAAGGTGCCTTGGTCCTCTTCCGGCAAGAACCCGGTCGGCATGCGGAGCGACAGAAGGTAGGTGCCGGCCGCGAAAGCGCCAACCAGAGCCAGCGACAGAATTGAGAGACGCAACGTTTTGCTGATGATAGCGGCGTAGCCGTCGCGCACGTTGTCGATGCGGCGGGACACCCATGCCATGATCCCGTGCTTCTCACCAGTGTGGCGGAGCAGCACGGCACATAGCGCAGGTGTCAGCGTCAGCGAGTTGACAGCCGAGAGCAACATGCCAGCGATGATCGTCACCGCGAACTGGCGGAAGAGCTCGCCCGAGATCCCAGGGACGAAGGCGATCGGCACGAAAACCGACAGGAGAACCAGGGTGATGGCGATCACCGGCGCCGTGATCTGCGCCATCGCCTTCTTGGTGGCGTCGCCGGGTGAGAGTTCTGGTTCCTCTTCGAAGATGCGCTCGACGTTCTCGACCACGACGATCGCGTCATCGACCACGATGCCGATCGCAAGAACCATGGCCAGCAGCGACACTGTGTTAGCAGAGTAGCCCATGGCGAGCAGCACGGCGAACGTGCCGATCACGCTGACGGGGACCGCGATCATAGGAATGAGCGTTGCGCGCCAGTTCCCGAGGAAAAGGAACACGACGGCAGCCACGATCACAAAGGCCTCGACCAGCGTGTGCAAGACGACTTCGATCGTCGCACTGACGAAGGTGGTCGAATCATAGATGGGCCGGAGCGTCACGCCTTGGGGGATGCGATCCTTGACCTTTGCCAAGGTCTCGGCAACGGCCTTGGCTGTATTCACCGCATTGGCGCCGGGCGAAAGATAGATTCCGATGCCCACGGCGGGCTTGCCGTTGATGCGTGCGAAGGTATCCTCGCTCTCCGATCCCATCTCGACGCGTGCGACATCACGGACGCGCAGCACCGACCCATCGGGATTGGCGCGCAGAACGATGTCGCCGAACTGGTCGGAGCTCGTGAGGCGGCCCTGCGTCTGCAGATTCAACTGCAGGCGCTGGTCGTCCGGAACGGGACGGGCGCCGAGACGCCCGACGGGCGCCTGGATGTTTTGAGCCTGGATCGCCTTGATAATGTCCGACGGCGCAAGGTTGAGGCTCACCAGCCTGTCTGTATCGAACCATATCCGCATCGAGTATTTCTGCCGGCCGAAGATCGTGGCCTGCCCGACGCCGGGTGTGCGCGACAGCTCGTCCAGAACATTGATGACGCCGAGGTTGGTGAGGAAGAGCTGGTCGTACTCGCCGGAGTCGCTGTACAGCGCGAGAAATTGCAAGAGCGAGGACGACTTCTTCTGAACGGTGACGCCCTGGAGCTGCACCTCTTGCGGCAGCTGTGAGAGTGCTGTCTGAACGCGGTTGTTGACGTTCACGGTGTTAATGTCGGGGTCAGTACCCAGCTCGAAGCTGACCGTCAGTGTGTAGCTGCCATCATTGCCGCCAGTGCTCTTCATGTAGAGCATCTTGTCGACGCCGATGACTTTGGACTCGACCGGCTGCGCTACCGTCGACTCCACCACTTCGGCAGAGGCGCCTGGATAGACCGCCGTGACCGAGACCTGCGGCGGCACGATGTCCGGGAGCTGCGCGACGGGAATGCGCATCAGGGCCAGGGCGCCCGCGATGGTCATCACGATGGCGATGACGATGGCCAGCCTTGGCCGGTCGATGAACGTGGCGGAAAACATGGCCTCAGCTCCTGCTGGCAGGCGACGCATCAGCGGCGCGCGTGCTCGTATGTGCGGGGGCCGGGGCAACCTGCATACCCGGCTGAACGGGGGCCGGGGCAACCTGCATACCCGGCTGAACGTGCTGCATGCCTTCCAGCACGACGCGGTCGCCTTCCTTCAGTCCGTCGCAAATGACGGCGGTTTCGGGCGTCGACTGCCCGAGCTGGACCGCACGCCTTTCCACCTTATCTTCTGCCCCCACCACGTAGACGAAATCACCGCGCTGGTCCGAGAGGAGAGCCTCTCGCGGGACCGTCAGCTGTTGGACCGGCTTCGCCAACTCGACGACCACCGTCACGAATTCACCATCCGCGAGCTCGCGCAGGCGCGTGCCATCCGGTTGCGTGGCAGGCAGGACAGGGTTCGCTATGTTGCCTCGGAAGGTGATTAAGTCGGTGTCCTGGCCGACGCTCACATCCTCGAAATTCAGCGTACCCGTTTGTTCGTACATGCGGCCGTCGGGCAGGCGCAGCTTGATCGCCACCGCCGCAAAGCCACCCTTGTCGGCATAGCGGTTGCGCAGCTCGAGAGCGGTCCGCGTGGGCACCGAGAAGCTAACATACATGGGGTCCTGACTGACGATCGTGGCGAGTGTGCCGGAGCTCGGTCCGACCACGTTGCCGATCGTCACCGACGTGCGGCTGATCCGGCCGGCGATCGGCGCCATGATCTCTGTATAGCCGAGATTGATCTGCGACACCTGCTCCGCTGCCTTGGTCGCTTCAAGCTGCGCTGCCGCACTTCGCTGCGCGGTCAGCGCATCGTCGCGCCGCGCTTCTGTGCCTGTTTGCGACTTGAGCAGTTCCAGCGCGCGCTGGAGCTGGATGTCGGAGTTCGCAAGCTGCGCCTGTACTTGAGCGACGGCCGCCTGCTTGGCCGCGAGGTCTGCCTGGTAGGGCGGTTGCTCGAGGGCGTACAGTAGGTCACCTTGTTTTACCTCGGCTCCCTCAGTGAACAACTGCTTGTCAAGGAAGGCGTTGACGCGAGCGACGAGGTTGACCCGATCGGTCGACTGCACCCGCCCCATGAACTCATAGCTTTCGGTCACCGGTTGACGCGCAGCCTGTACGATGCCGACGGCCGGCAGCGTGATCGGTGCCGATCGGGAAGGCGCCGGGTCCGCTTGAGAGCATGCCGCCAACAACGCAATAAGCCCGAAACTCGCACCGCGAGAGATAACGGTGCTGCACATGCTATCTCCAGGTCGCCGAGAGCGGGGGCCAATCATCGTGATCTCCATCAGCTCGAGCCCTTCTGACCGGCTCAGTTTCAATTTACACTACAAGTCAAATCGACCATCTAGTCGAAACTGTGCCATGCAAAACGGCCTGAGCATTGGGCGATGGCCGAGAGCGTTCTGCGTTTCGTGGCGGAAGGCAGCATGGATTGATCCCCGTCGCTGAGTTCCGGAAAGCCTACGGCGCAGGATTCGCGCAGTGCACGCCTGGTCGAAGCCGGATACTTCAGCAGCTTGATCGCCGGTCGTCTCGGGCCCGGCGAGAACTCACCACCGTATTGGGACGCGCCGCCAAACACGTTCCGGGCGCGGTCCATACAGATTTGTAAATACCGCCGCTCCAGCATGTAACTAGCTCCGTCCTTCGGCTTGAAATACTATAGACGGCCTCGGCTCCATGCCATTGCCATGTTGGTCAACTGCTCTAATCAAAAACGAAAGAGTGCATCGCGCGACTATTCAGGAGCGCTGCCGAAGTTATACCTCTGTATATTGAAACTAACCGGCGACTTCGTGCAGGCGGCCTCGACGTCAGCCCAGGCCGGCAGCTATTTGGGCTGGAACAAAGTCAGATTCCACTGGTGGGATCGAACTATTCCTCAGCATCGCGCTCGGCAATAGTTGAGCCCAGGCGGCGTGCGAAAGGAGCAGGGGTTGTCGGGGTTCCGGCGCGAGGCCCTCGGTGAACGCGTAGGCCACACAACTCAAGGCCGCCGAATGGCGAACCTGAGTTCAGCGGATTATGCGTTGCCCGTTACCACAAGAATGAACCGGAGCAGAACGCCAGCCGATGTCCCCAGTATCGACGAAATAACACCAAGATTTAGACCGAACTGCGAACCCGCCAACGGCAAAATAATCAGAATTCCGATCAAAATCAGCATTCCGTATGGCTCCAGGCGCGACAGCGGGTAGGCCAGTACGTTTGGCAGTAGCCCGACCGCGACCCGTCCGCCATCGAGCGGAGGGATGGGGAGCATGTTGAAGATTGCCAGCACGATATTGATGAGGAGTGCATTCTTCAGGTTGTCGGCGATCCATTGTTTGGTGCCGCCCGGAGCAAGGTCCAGAGCATGAAATGCCAGTGCCGCCAGCAGGGCCAGCACAATGTTGGTGGCAGGTCCAGCCAAGGCCACCCAAACCATGTCGATCCGCGGGCTGCGCAGCGCCGAGAAGTTCACGGGCACCGGCTTGGCATAGCCGAACAGAAAAGGCGAATGGGACAGCAGCAGCATCGCCGGCAGGATCACCGTGCCGAAGGGATCGATGTGCTTTGCGGGATTGAAGCTGACGCGGCCAAGGTTCCAAGCTGTATTGTCTCCGAGGCGATGGGCGACAAAGGCGTGGGCCGCCTCATGAAAGGTAATCGCGAAGACAAGGGGTAGCACCCAGACCGAAACGTCGTAAATCGAGAAGTTCAACCGGATGCCCCGCTGGTCTACCCTGATGCGGGCCACGCTACCACAAATTGACGCCGATGGTGCTGCTCGACGGCCAGCATCGCCTGCGGGAAGTTCGCCTATCAGGCACGGCAACACGTCGTGACCAACTCGCCGGCGCATCCGCATCTGTTCGCCTATGTCGACAACGTCTCGAGGCGCGCGGCCAATCAAAGGGATTCTGAATCCCTCACATCGCAACAGGCTTTAAACTCCGAAAAATCAGCGATCGTCCTGCGTAGTCCGACGTCGTTCGGCTTCGCTGGGAGTGGCTCGGAACGCTGATCGTTGACGGTAAGCGCGTTGACGCCTTTATCTTCGTTCCGCACAAGGGTCGCAAGCTCGCGGGAGCGAAAACGATCTTCGTGCCTATGATGAAGCCGCTCAGAATAGCGCTCGCGCATATAGCCGATCGGAGCCGGAACGGTATTGAAGACGCGAAAGGAAGCGCGTTTAGGCTGACGAGCCTTTCCGGCCATATGAAGGACTGGACCGCCGACGCCGGTCTCGCGCCGGGTTACCTCCTTCACGGTCTTAGAAAGCCGATGGGTGGCGACATGGCGGATGCGGGATCGACGGCGCGGGAGGCGATGGCGTTGCTCAATCACGCATCGACGGATAACTTCACGCTTACTCTGCGAGCGCGGATCAAGTTCGCGGTTCGGTCAAGACGGTTGAGAAGGTAGCAGCAAGCGGCGTTGCGTCGGAAGGCGGCTTAATCGGGTTGGATAGCAGGAAGCGGATAATTGTCGGACAACCGTTTTATCTGAGCTGCTATCGGTGCGCCGCTGTTTCGGCGTGAGGTGTCCTTTGGTTTTCGCAACTGCTTGAAACGCTCCCGCGGGCGAAATCTCAATCACGCGTTGATGTTCCTTTCTGACCTGTGGCCGATTGTTAGTATTTTCCGTACATCGCCTCTTTACCCAAACCTGACCGCTCATCGGAAATTCGCTGCAGGCTCGGACGCCGTGGAATGGTATCAATGTGTCTCGCCACTGCGGGCCGCGGCTCGACGCGCAAGGTATCGTCACAATGAGAGCATCTCCCGAAAAGTCGACAGACTTATCGGATAAGAAGGTGCGCAAAACAAAGCGTTAGAGAGCGGTTGCGATTCAGCGGGAGTGCAATCGGCTCTAACGATCTCAGGCACGGAGATTGGCCATGGGATGGTTCGAGTTTGGCGCAGAGATCATCGCCATCGAAGACAGCGACTCCGTCGGTTGGGTGGAGAGTGCGACGACCATCGGCGACGTGACGTTCCGGTCACTTGAGACCTTTGTCGATGCTGTCGAGGAACAGCTAGGCGACCGCAAGCTGGCGCTGTTGCACATACAGGTCCATGGCAACCCCGATGGAATGGGCTTTGGCCGCGACTGGGTTTCCATTACCAGCTTCGACAATTACCGCGCCCAGTTGGGACGGCTCTCTGGAAAATTCATTTCCCAGGCCTGGGTTAATTTGCGTGCCTGCAACGTCGGCGAGAACGTCGATCTGATGAATCGGTTCCGGCAGCTTTGGAGTGTCGGCGTTGTGGCTGGACGCGGCAAGCAGAACAATGTCCTCGACAGCAATTTCGGCTTTTACCAAGTCATTTTTCCAGACGGCTCCGAAGAGCTCAGCTTCACATGCCCGAAGTGGGTTGAATATGACGTCAGGAGGCGCGGCGAGCGCGCCATTACCAGTCGGATATTTGGGGCCTGACGGAACGACTGGGATGGCTTAGGGGCGATGCCTCAGGCAGCGTAGTCGATCAACAGGTCCTTCGCGTCGATCTGGTGGCGAGCCCGCACGAGTACTTCCAGTGAGTCAGCACGCAGCTTTTGCCGCCGTCAGCCGGCCACGAGAGCCTATCCGGCCGATCGAACCGAACGTGAAAGCCCTCACGTCGCCGCGTGATAGGCCCGGTCGGTCTGATCGAACACCGTCAACTGCGAACTATTGACGTCAAAGACAACCGCGTCGCCATGCGCGAGGTTGGTCATCCCGGGGTCGGCGCCGATGACCTTGCTACCGTCGGCAAGGACGGCATGAACGAGCGAACGGTCGCCCAATCGTTCGATTGTCTCGACCTGGGCCTTTACGACGCCCTTCCTGTCGCGGGCGACCACCAGATATTCAGGCCTGATGCCAAGCGTCAGGTCCGGCCCCCGTACATCCGCGGCGGGAACCGCGGTGGTCACTTCGGAGCCGTCAATCAGCTTGGCGGTGAGAAATCCCGACCGTTCGCCGGCGGATGCGACTTTCACGAAATTCATGCCAGGTGAACCAATGAACTGGGCGACATAGCGGGTAGCCGGGCGAGCATAGATCTCGCCGGGGGTCGCCACCTGCACGATCTTCTTATCGTGGAACAGAACGATCCGGTCGGCCAGCGTCATCGCTTCAACCTGGTCGTGCGTCACAAAGATCATGGTCGCGCCAAGCCGTTCGTGGAGTTGAGCAAGCTCCACCCTGGTCCGTGTACGCAACCCGGCGTCGAGGTTTGACAGCGGCTCGTCGAACAGAAATACATCGGGCTCGCGGACGATTGCCCGCCCGATCGCTACGCGTTGCCGTTGTCCGCCGGACAATTCCGAGGGTTTGCGATCCAGCAGGTGCTTCATCTCAAGGATCTGCGCCGCCACGGCGATCCGCTTCTCGATCTCTACGGGTGGCGTCTTGATGTTCTTCAGTCCGAACGACATGTTGTCGCGCACGGTCATATGCGGGTAGAGCGCGTAGGACTGGAAAACCATGGAGACGCCGCGCTGGCCGGGCGGCAGCAGATCGACGCGCCTGCCGCTGATCCATATCTCGCCACGCGTCAGCTGCTCCAGCCCCGCTACCATCCGAAGCATCGTTGATTTGCCGCAGCCCGATCCTCCCAGGAAGACCACCAACTCGCCCTTCTGAATATCGAGATCGATATCGTTGAGCACTTCCACGGCGCCAAAATGCTTGGTTGCCGACTTGATCGATATCCCGGACATTCAGGCCTCCCGTACTGGTATGCTTGCTCTACTTCACTGCGCCGACGGCAACGCCACGGGTCAAGGTGCGCTGGAAGAGAATGAAAAAGATGATCGTGGGCAGGACGCCCAGCAGCGATGCAGCTGCAATTCCGGTCGGGTCCGACTGATTTGCCCCCGACAAGACCCCCATCGCGACCGAGACCGTCTGGTTGTCATTGGAGGCCAGGAACACCAGCGGCAACAGGAACTCGTTCCACGACCAGATGAAGAAGAAGGTTGCCAGCACGCTGAGTGTCGGCCATAGGATTGGCACCACGACCTTCCACAGGATCTGCCAGCGGCTTGCGTTGTCGAGCTGGGCCGCCTCGATGATTTCGCGCGGAAAGGTCGACATGACCGACGCAAGCAGGTACGTGCCGAACGCCGACATCAACACGGCGATGATGACGATGAGCGCATACAAGTTGTCGAACAGGCCGACCCATTTCATCATGTAGTAAAGCGGATAGATCAGGGCTTCCTGCGGTGCCATGATCGTGATGAGGAAGATCAGCAGCAACGTGTAACCGCCCTTAACCCGACCGATGCCGATGGCGTAAGCGTTGAGCAGGCTGATCGTCACCGCGAGTACGGCAACGCCGGCACTCATCATCAGGCTGTTGATCAGTTTCTGAAGAAATCCGGCATTGACCCAGAACGAGGTGATGGCAGTCAGATCAAAGGTGCGCGGCAAGCCGAGCGCGCCGTGCTCGGCATAGTCCGACGGCGTCTTGATAGCGTTCATCGCCGCCAGAACGAACGGAAACAATGTCGCCGCCAGCCAGATCAGCAGCAGCGCCAGGATAAGCCACGACGTGTAGTCGCGCCGCTGCGGCGCAGGACCGGCATCCACGGCGACAGCGCCTGAAAGCTGAGAAGTCTGAGCGATCGACATCAGCTGGCTCCTTCGATCTGGCGAAGCTGCGTGCGCAGGAAGAACACGCCGAGCCCAATCGTCAGCAATGTCTGCAAGGTCGCGATCGCCGAGGCGTATCCCACGCGATTGACCGTGAAGAAGTAGTAGAAGGTGAGATAGGAAGGTACCGTCGTGGCATTGTCCGGCCCACCCGACGTCAGCACGTAGATCGGGGCGAAGACCTTGAGAGCAGCGATCATCGTGGTCAGCGCGACGACAAAAATTTCAGGCAACAGCATTGGAATGGTGATCGCTCGGAAGCGGCGGAGCCAGGTCGCATTGTCAAGCTGTGCGGCTTCATAGAGCGCCGGGTCGACGCGCGCCAGGCCGGACATGAAGACGACGAGGCAGTATCCAAGCTGCACCCAGACAATCACTGCGGAAACGGCCCACAATGCGTAGTCGGCCTCACCAAGCCAGTTGCCCTTGAAGGCCCCAAGCCCAATAGCGTCCAGAACGGCGTTGACGACGCCAACCGGGCTCAGGATCCATACCCAAAGCACGCCGGCGGCACTGAGCGGCAGAATCTGCGGCAAATAGAAGCCGGCTCGAAAGAAGCTGGACATGCCCGAGCCGAATTTCGCACTGACATAGTCAAAAAGCACGGCGGCGAGGAAAAGTCCGAGGAGGATCGGCACGACTGTCATCGAGATCATGAACAGCAGGGTGTTTATGAGCGAGCGCCAGAAAACCGCGTCCTGCATTAGCCGTACATAGTTCTGGAAGCCGACGAAGGTTGGGGTTCCAAGACCCTTCCAGCTGGTGAAGCCGAGCCCGAAGCTGACGACCAGTGGAATGAGCACGACGATGACAAAGCCAACCGCGCCTGGAATGAGATAGTAGTAATAGCCGCTTGATCCCGGCTCGGTTGAAGCTTGTCTCATCTGATTTCAAAGCGGTCTGCAAACCAGCGCTATTCCGGCCGCGACTGCCATTCCCTCGGTTGAGTTGGAGACACTCTCGTATATGCGGCGACTACCCGAAGCGCGAGAACCGCGCTCCGGGAAGTCCGGTGACCTATTGGTTGGCCTGCGCGTCGTCGTACGTCTACCCGCAGCCGTTCGACGAAATCCTCGGGCGTCGTCGTGCCGGCAATCAGGCCGGTGCAGGCCTGAACGAGCGTTTCGTAATAGCCGGGAACCGGCCAGTCGGGGTAAAGGCCAAGGCCGCCCTTGCTTGCAATCTCGGCAAAATTGGTGGAGACCTGCTTGCCCACAGGGTCGGTAACGGCGGCGTTGTCAGCGGCTAGCGCGACACCGCCGGCATTCGCCTGCTCGGTCTGGTTCGCCTTGCCGATCACGATGTCGATGAAGTCGTAGGCGAGATCCTTGTTCTTGGCGTTTGCCGGAACCACGAACAGGCTGCCGGTGGAGCCGACACTGTACTTAGGCGTCGGGAAGATGAACTGATCCCACTTGAACGTCTTGATGCCAGCGGAAAAAGTCCCCGTGTTCCAGGTTCCGCTGATATACATCGGAGACTTGCCGGCCATGAACTGGGCAACCGCGTCATCACCCTTCATGCCGGTAGAGTCCTTGGATACGTAGCCCTTGGAGACCCAATCCTGAACCTTCTGGGCGGCCCAGAGGAACGGCTTGGTGTCGAGCGGCGTCTTCAAGCCCTGATAGTTGGCGATCCAAGTGTCGTCGGCCTGTGTATAGGCCAGCGTCGCAAACAGATGCTGGGCCGGCGCATCCTTGGTTCCGGTCACCAGCGGAAGAACGCCCTTCTTGTTGAAAGCATCGAGGACGGCTTCGAACTCCTCGAGGGACTTCGGCACTTTCAGGCCGTTCGCCTCGAACATATCGACGTTGTAGAAGACCGATACGTATTCGCCGTAGGCGGGCACGCCGATGATCGGGCCACTGCCAAAAATGCCCTTCTCGTCATACTTGCTCAGCCGCAGCATGCTCTCGTTGAGAGTGTTGCCCCAGCCGCGCTCCTTGAAGACATCATCCAGCGGCGTCAGCAGACCCTGCGACGCAACAAGTCCGGCGGTGGCGTTTCCCTTGTTGTATTCGGTCAGATCCGGCACCGCACCCGAATTGAGGATCATGCCGCCAGCCTTTTGCATCTGGTCGAATGTCTTTAACTCGAAATTCACCGTGACGTCCGGATGCTTGGCCTTGAACTCCTCCAGACCCTTGGTCCAGGCCTTGCTCTGGGCGGTTGGCGGCAGTTCCCACCACCAGACGTTGAACGTCTTGTCCTCAGCCTGAGCCGGAGCAGCGAATTGCAGTCCCAGCAGCAGAGCCGCTGCCGTGAAAGTTACTTTAGATCTCATGTTCAACTCCTCCACTTTATCTTCCCTTGGGCGTGACCCAGAGCTACTTGACCAGAGACGGATCGCCCCCTTCATAGTTCGCCGAAATCCCAACAAAGTCGCCTCCACGACATTGCTTGAGATGATTTAGGGCATGAACCTGGCCTGTCATCTCCAGTTTGTCCCTATAGACGGGATCATGCCAGCCCTCGATATCGATCGACCCGGAATAGCCAACCAACCGAAGCTCGCTGATGATGTCGGTCCAGTTGGAATCGCCGAAACCGGGCGTGCGCATAAAGACAAACGGCACCTTGCCGAACACCCCGTGCTCCCTGATCACCTCCCAGCGGACTGTCGCGTCCTTGCCGTGGATGTGGAAGAACTTTTTTCCCCACTTGCGGATCTGCGGCAGCGGGTCGATCAGGTAGACGAGCTGATGGCACGGCTCCCATTCGAGGCCGATGTTCTCGTCTGGCGTCTCGTTGAACATCAGTTCCCACGCGTCCGGGTTATGGGCGATGTTCCAGTCTCCGGTCGCCCAATTGCCATCCATCGCGCAGTTCTCGAAGGCGATCCTTATCCCCTTGTCCGCCGCCCGCTTCGCCAGTTCGCTCCAGACTTCCCTGTAGCGCGGCAGGCTGTCAGTAAGCGGCTTGTTGCGGATGCGACCGGTGAATCCGGCAACGCAGGTGGCGCCAAAGTGGTGGGCGTTGTCGATGCAGTCCTTCCAGCCCTGCAGCGTGTCCAGGTCGAGCGCATCTGTCTCAAGAGGATTGCCAAACATGCCGATCGTCGAGATCGTGATATCGCGATCGCCGATCGCATCCCGGAAACGCAGACCAAGCTCGCGCAGATCCTGGCCGTTGGTGGTTTGCCAGAAGAACGGTTCGAAACTCTCAAATCCGAGGTGCGCGATCTCCCGGATGCGCGCGTCGGCGGTGCCACCCGAAGCACTGATCATGGTGCCGATGCGGATATTGCTGGCCAGGTCGCTCATGATAGATTCCCGGCTGTTATCGTTACTCGCCGGCCGGTCTTTGCGCTTTCGATCGCCGCGAGAACCATCGCCAGGCTGTTGATGTTGTCGGTCGACACGGTCTCCGGCGCCGCACCGCTCTCTATTGCTTCGACAAACGCCGCTATGACGCTGGCATGGCCATGCGTCTCACCCAGTTCCGCCGGCTCGGGAAGAACGATCGGCACCGGGTCGCGCAAAAGGCTCGATCCACTCCCGGCCAGTCCGGCTTCGAACCGGTCGGCACCATCCCATAGAATGGTCCCGCGCGAACCCGTGACGCGCCAGGTGCTGTCCCAGCTTGTGTGTGCGCCTTCCGCGCACCAAGAGCCTCGATATGTGAAGATGGCGCCGCCCTCGAACTCGAAGATCGCGTTCGCCGATGCGCCGTGCGCATACCACGAACCCTTGGGATTGGTCTCATGGCAATAGACAGCCAGGGGCGCCGTGCCGATGATGAAACGCGCGGCGTCGAGAGTGTGGATCGCCATGTCGAGCAGAAGCACATGCTCCATCTCATCGCGAAAGCCGCCAAAATGTGCGCCGACAAAAAAGTCGCAATGCACTCCCGTGATATCGCCTATCAGCCCTTCGGCGACAGCGCGCCTCAGACGACGGATGCCGGGGATGTAGCGCCGGTTCTGGACCACGGCATGTACTTTGCCGGCTGAATTCGCTGCCGCGATCAGCCCCTCTGCTTCGGCGAGGCTTGTTGCAAGCGGCTTCTCGGACAGGACGTTGCACCCTTGGCCAAGCGCAGCCTTGACGACGCCCGCACGCGCGGCAGGGATAACAATGTCGAAAACGGTGTTTGCGCCGGTGTCCTCGATCACGTCGGCGAGGTTAGAACCACAAATGGCATCTCGCAGGTCGAACTCATGGGCCAGCGCTCGCGCGCGTTCAACATCGAGATCAACAAAGCCGACGATGGAGATCGATGACGCCAGCTTTGGCGTCAATCGCGATCGCTCGGAGCCAGCCTTTCGACATAGCTCCGCATCCGGCTACTACCGCATTTATCACGCGACTCCTCCCATGCTGGTCGCAGTGGCTCGTAAACGTTTACGGATTGAACGCCGACACTGGATTTCCTGTCAAGAACAATCGTAGAAGTCGTGATCAATTTCCGGCCTATCAGCAGCTTCGTGCTCGAGTGAAGGTCAATGACAGGCATCAAACAATTGGCCCGGCATCTCGGTGTCTCAATCGGCACCGTTTCGCGCGCGCTCAACAATAGACCCGACGTCAATGAGCAGACGCGGCGCCGTGTCCTGGAGGGCGCTGCGCATCTCGGCTATGCCCCCAATCAATCAGGCCGCAGCCTGCGGCAAGGCGTGACCAACACCATCGGCCTGGTTTTGGAAGTCAGTGCCGCTAGGGCTATGGAAGGCGACAGCTACTTTCCTCGCGTCATCAGCCATCTGCAACGGGCACTGGAGGCGCATCAACTTGATCTGGTGCTGCTGCCTTCGCAGAACGAGCCCGACTATCTCCAGCGTATGGTCGCCCGCAGATTTGTGGACGCGGTGATTATTTCCGAAACACGCCGCATGGACCCGCGTATTGAGTTTCTCATCCGATCGGGGCTGCCCTTCGTTTCCTTCGGCCGCAGCTTGAGTGGCAAGGGTTATGCCTGGGTCGATTTGGATTTTGGCGAAGGCACGCGAAATGCCGTTGCGCGTCTGGTTGCGAAAGGCCATCGCCGGATAGCCGCGACCGTCCCGGACAACGGCACCAACTACGGATATCTCTTTCTGGAGGGATATCGCAAAGGGCTCTCCGAACACGGCATCGCTTACGACGAAGATCTGGTGTTCCGCGTGAAACCGGGCGAGGAAGGCGGTGTCATCGCTGCAAGCCGGATCCTGTCGATGGCGGACAAGCCCACCGCGATCTTGCTCAAGCACGACCTTTCCGTGTTTGGTCTCTATTCGACCCTTCTCGACGGCCGCATCTATCCTGGCAAGGACATCGCGGTCATCAGCTTTGGCGACAGCCCGCAGATACAGTTCCTGCGACCGAGCCTGACAACTTACTCTGCATCACTCGATGATGTTGCCAACACATTGGCGCTGACATTGCTCCGGGTGTTGCGGCGGCAGCCAATGTCGGATGACACACCGCTTGGCCACCTTTGTCGAATGACAGTCACCGAGGGAGCCAGTGACGATTTTTGTTTAATGCAATAACCCGTACGGACCGCGGGAGCTCTGGAGAAGGTCATCGGCTTCGTGCACAAGCCATTTTCGAAATCACATTGTCGTCCAGCTAAAAGCTGCTAGTCCGCCTTCGGGCCAAGTAGTGGCGTCATGGAGAGCCCAGGACGCGAGCAAGTCGGGAAGGCGGCGGCCGAGCACCCGTGGTGGCAAACCTCTCAGCCTTCGGCTTGTTCTTCCCTTCGCTCCTGATTTTTTCTGGCAGCTCTGAAGCTTCCATGGCGCTGCCGCTGGCGCTGTCAGGGTGCCTTCTCGCTCTGGCAGGCGCGGCCCTCGTCCTCAGATGCCGGGCCGAGCTTGGTCCAGCGTGGAGCTTTGTGCCCAAGGCAGATCAGGGCACGGGCCTCGTCACAACCGGCCCCTATCGCTTCGTGCGGCACCCCATCTACCTGGGCCTCGCACTGCTCGTCATGGGCGAAGCGCTCGCCTTCGGCAGCTGGCCTGCCCTCATGATCGTGCTGTCCGGGATTGTCCCGACCTTCTCGTGGCGCGCCCGCGCGGAGGAGAAGCTGCTCAGCCGAACGTTTGGCGAGAGCCATGCCCTCTACCGAAAACAAACCAAGATGATCATCCCGTATCTTCTGTAAAGGCCTGCGCCCCTGCCGGCGGCGGGCATTCGGGGAGCGGCATGGACATGGGCTGGATGTACAACCGCGCCTTCGAGGACACTGACAGCGAGGCGGTGTGGATGGACGTCGAGGTTGCGACTGCCGCGATGGGCGAGCAGAACTACGAGTCGGGCAGACGACGCCGAGTGCGAGGAGAACCGCGAAGGTCAGGCCGCATGTCCCCTGCCTGCCGGCCATCGCAACAATCCACCGCCCTCGACAACCATTCCTCCGTGTCCACCGCCGATCAGGTCTGTTCGTTGATCAGCATGGATGGTCTCATGGGCGGCTCGCCGCGACAATTCTAAAGTCAAGTCCCGCCTCTTGCACCTCATATCCGTCGTACAATGCGCCTCGACCGCCGATCCGATTAGCGGACCAATTTCTACGCCAAAGGCCATTGTCAGCAATCATGAGAGTGGATGGAATCTAACGCTTGGTGCCCGCCTCTGACGGCAGCGATGATTTTTGTCGGATCAGGATCCGTCACCCTGTCGGAATGCGATATCACAACGAGTTGCACATCGGCCTTAAGGGCACGATGGACGCAGGTGGAATGCGAGGTAACCCATGACCTTTCCACCTATCCAGCCGATCCCCGCACCAACCGCGATCTTCCATGACATCGACCAACAACCAATGCTGGAGGAAAGGCGCTCCAGATACCGCATACAGCGCAACAGCAATCGCTAGATGGACGAATGGAAAAGCGGCGGCGTCGTTGAGGCCTGCTTCGGAGGTAAGGGCGAAGCGTACCTCGTCTTCGTTACCTGATTGGGGAGGACCAACCTGTACGTCGCTCGCAAGCACGGGATCTGTGGGCGCCAAGGCCGCACCAAGCAGCAGCGCCGAAGCAATACTTAGCCCGAGAATACTCCAACCGAGAAACGCAACGCCAGCAATGGTCAACGGCATGGCAAGGCCGACCAAACGCCACGACGTTTCCCAGGCTCGCCAGCTTAACGGCCGATCCAATTTTAAGCCCGCGCCCATCAGCGCGACAATGACGGCGAACTCAGTCAGGTGCTCTGTGGCATAGCGGTATTCAAGGGGGTTCACCACCAGACCGGGAGAGTACGGCAACCAGACCAGCAGAATGCCAATTCCGACACAGACCATCGGAAGCGATAGCGGCATCCTCTGCAGAAGCATCGGTACCCAAGCCGTTATGAGAATGATGCCCCCCAAACATGCCAAAAACAGCGCGTACTGCATCAGCGTCATTACTCGAATTAGAGATGCCCGGAGAGGAAGGGGGGCGATGGTCTGGCCGGAAAGCTAGCCGGCGAAGCTCCGCTCAGCAAGTTGCCGTCAGCGCGCTGAGCGTCTCGCCCGGAAGTGCCATCATGGTCCATCGATGCGGAGCCGAGGCGGAGCTTGTGACGCGAGCGTTGGCAGAATGCTCTGCGCTGGGGCGGCTTAAAGGCACCCGTCGAAGGTGGGTCCCTTCAGCCTCATCAATCGATTAGCAAGCAGTGACATAGCGGCGACCGAATCCTCCACGGTAATAGCACTCGCGGTAGCGTTGATGACCCCTATGCCGGGGATCGACGCAAGGCGACGCGCTGCCTCATCCTCGCGCGCCATCCGCACGAACTCCGCATCGAATGCGGCGATCCGCTCATCAAGGCTGCGCCACTCGGTGCGCAAATCCTCGACCAGAAGCCGCATGCGCGGCGATAGCCGAGGATCCTCCTCGTCGGCGAAGACTGTCAAGGCGTCCTCCAGCTTGCGCCGCCCCTGCGCCACCACGATGCCGCGCTCCAGCAACAGGGCCCGCAGATGGTTGATCAGCGCCGTGCGCTCCGCCACCAGACGCGAGCGCGCACGATGCAAAGCCTGGATGTCCGATTGCACCTCGCTCTTGACCGGCACGAAGCGCATCGTCGGCCGCGTCGCCGCTGAGAGGCAAGCCTGCCGGACCGCACAGCGGGAGGGCGTTCGTTGACAGCTGCCCGGGTAGAACGGCGCCTAGCGGCGATCATGGCCGCCGACATCGTCGGCTATTCGCGCCTGATTGACGTGGACGAGGCTGCGACGCTTACGGCGATCAAGACGTTGCGAGCTGAAGTCGTCAATCCGATACTCGCAGAGCATAAGGGCCGTATCGTCAAGCTGATGGGCGACGGAGCCCTGGTCGAATTCAACTCGGTCGTCGATGCTGTCGCGTGCGCAATAGCGATGCAAAAAGGCGTCGCCGTGCACCAGGCCGGGAGCCCTGCTGGTCGGCGCATCGTTTTTCGGATTGGCATCAACCTGGGGGAGGGCAGGGCACATTGATGGAGCGCAAGCTCGCCGCAATTCTCGTAGTCGACGCGGTAGGCTACTCCACCCTCATGGAGCGCGATGAGGCGGGAACGTTTGATTGCCTGAAGGCGAACCGCAACGAATTATTTGAGCCGGAAATCAGGAAACGACATGGCCGCATCTTCAAGCTCAGTTTGGAATTGGCGGAGGACCCGGAATTCGCGGCCGATACTTTGCAGCCGCTGAAGATGCAGGGCATCGACAGTTTCGGCCACTTTGCGATTGTGCTCAGAATGAAGCTAATGACAAAACCCGCGACGCAGTTTGGCATTAAGCGGAAAGCCTACATGATGATCATGAAAGCTTTCGCGGAGAATGGCATCAAAATTGCCGTGCCGACCGTGGACGGCGGAGGCGGCGGAGATGCGGCTGCCGCAGCGGGTCAGATAGTCAAAATGAACAAGGACGCGGCGCTGATATCCGCTCAAGCAGCGAACGAGGCGTGACCTTAGATATAAGGATGGCGTCACGTAATACTTTCCAGCGGAAAATTTAGGCGATCTATGGCCCGGAAGAGTGCTGGCATTCTTGTTTACCGACAATCAGCCGATGGGATCCTCGTCCTTCTCGTCCATCCAGGCGGTCCCTTCTGGAGCCGACGTGACCTCGGCTCATGGTCGATCCCGAAAGGTGAGTATGAGGAGCCCGAGGAACCTGAGAACGCTGCCCGGCGCGAGTTTTTCGAGGAAACCGGCTTAGAGGTGACAGGTACGCTTCAGCCACTTGGCTCATCGCGGCAGCGCAGCGGCAAAACGGTGACCGCCTTCGCGCTTGAGAGCGAATTCGACATCACTCGCCTTCGCAGCAATATGTTCGAGATGGAGTGGCCGCCGCACAGCGGCCGTAGGCAAGCGTTTCACGAAGTCGATCGCGCGGAATGGTTCCATTTGTCCGTTGCTCGAGACAAGATCCTCTCCGGTCAGCAGCCGTTTCTCGACCGGCTCCGAGCAATTCTTTCTACTCCCCAGTGAAGACTCTCAAATCTACTCCACACCAGGCAAAGCCTCATCGCTGTAGCTGCGACCGATGTTGAACTGTGCTTCGGGGATTTTGGACCGTTGGCGCGCTGATTTAGTAGCGGCGCGGGCCTATCAGGGTTGTCATTCTAGAGCAAATCCAGCGATGGATGAATCGATTGTGATGTGACGCGGGGCGCGGCAGCTGATTCAACATCCACTTTGATGAGGTTGATGATGGCGAAGAGCATTGAGCGAGGATCTTCGATCGCGGGTGTTGAAGGCTTCGGACGAGGGCATCTCGGCCCGGCAAGCCGCTGCGCGGTTCGGGGTCGGGATATCGAGTGCGATCCGGTGGATCGCGCGGGCGAAGATCGGAGCGATCGCCGCGACCGCAAGGCCGACGCCGCGCTTCCAGCCTTGATGCGCATGAAGCCTTCATTGTCGGGATGATCGAGGAGCGGAAGGCCATCACGCTGAACGAGATGGTGGAGCGGCTGGCGGCCGGCCGCTCGCTGCTGATCAGTCGCAGCGCCTTGAGCGACTGGCTTCGCGGCCACGGCTGGACGTTCAAAAAAAGTCCGCACATGCACTGGAGCAAGACCGCCCCGATATCCTGAGCCGCCGCCGCGCCTGGTTCGACGGCCAGCTCGATCTTGATCCGGCGAAGCTGGTGTTCATCGATGAGACCGGCCTGTCGACCAAGATGGCCCGGCTGCGCGGAAGGGCGCCGCAGGGTGAACGCTGCCGGGCCGGCGTACCTCACGGTCACTGGAAGACCCCCACTCGCCCTGAGCAGGTCGAGTTATCTATATCCTCTTGCTCTCGAAACCCAAGGAAGTTCGCTTTTGCCCGTGATGGCGAGCGTCGTCTTGCAAAGTTGGAATGCAAATCCACGAGCGCGAGGTAGTGCTCGCCGCCTGTGTATAGGTCCATCTGATAGCGGTTCAGTGTCTTGAAGATGGCTGACATGTCGCTGAGTGCATCGGGTGCAACGTCTAGGTTCAGCCGTTCATTTCCATTCGTTTCGAGGTAGGATGTCGTCATGGAAATCGCGCTGACCCCCATGGAATACGCCCGGCGTGCGCGCCGGCTGTACGCCGACCGCGAGGCCGTCGTCGACGGCGAAGAGCGGTTCACCTACGGCCAGTTCCTGGAGCGGTGCGACCGCTGGTCGGCGGCGCTGCAGGCGCTCGGTGTCGGACACGGCGACCGGGTCGCCTACATCGCCCCCAACACGCACGCGCACCTGGAAGCCTACTACGCGGTGCCGCAGATCGCGGCGGTGCTGGTGCCGATCAACTACCGCCTGTTGCCGCAGGACTTTGAGTACATCATCAATCACTCCGGCGCCAAAGTGGTCTGCGCCCATTCTGACTACATCGAGGCGGTCGAGGGCATCCGCGGCAAGCTGCCTGGGGTCGAGCATTTCGTGGCTCTCGAAGGCGGCGGCGAGGGCTGGATCGACTACGAGGCGACGCTAGCTGCGCACGGTACTGGCTACGCCTGGCCGGAGATCGCCGAGACCGACCTCCTCACTATCAACTATACCAGCGGCACCACGGCCCGGCCGAAGGGAGTGATGATCACCCACCGCAACGCCTACGTGAATATCATAAACACGCTGGCGCACCACCACTTGACGCCGGCCGATCGCTACCTCTGGACCCTGCCGATGTTCCACGCCAACGGCTGGACCTTCATGTGGATCAACGCCGCCCGCGGCATGGCCAACGTCTGCCTGCGCCGGGTGGAGCCAAAACTCATCTTCCAGCTGATCCGCGACGAGGGCATCACTATGTTCTGCGCTGCGCCGACGGTGCTGATTGGCATCGCCAACGCGCCGGCGGAACTCAGGGCTGGTGCGCCGCGCGGCGTCCGCCTGTTCACTGCCGGTGCCCCCCCGGCTGCCGCGACCATCGAGCAGGTCGAGCGGGAACTCGGCTGGGAGCTGACGCATGTCTACGGCCTCACCGAGACGGCGCCGTTCATCACCTTCTGCGAGCCGCGGCCCGAGCACCAGAACCTGCCGCTCGCGGAGCGCGCCAAGATCAAGGCGCGCCAGGGCGTCGAGGGGATCAGCTCGGGTGAGCTCCGGGTGGTGGACGAGAACGGCCGCGAAGTGCCGCACGACGGCGAGACGCTGGGCGAGATCACTGTGCGCGGCAACGTCGTCATGAAGGGCTACTACAACGACCCCCAGGCGACTGCCCAGGCGATCCGCGACGGCTGGTTCCACTCCGGCGACGCCGCCGTGGTGCACCCCGACGGCTTCGTCGAGATCCGTGACCGTTTCAAGGACGTCATCATTTCAGGCGGCGAGAACATCTCCTCGGTTGAGGTCGAGGGCTGGCTGATGAGCCACCCGGCGGTGCAGGAGGCGGCGGTCGTCGGCATGCCGCACGAGAAATGGGGCGAGGCGCCGCACGCCTTCGTCATCCTGCGCGCTGGCGGCAAGGCCACCGAGGACGAACTGAAGCAGCACGTGCACAACGGCCTCGCCCACTTCAAGACGCCGCAGTGGGTGAGCTTTGTCGAGCAGCTGCCAAAGACTGCCACTGGCAAGGTGCAGAAATACGTCCTCCGCAGCGGTAAGGTCGGCATCTCGCGGCAGTAGCTCATCCATCCGGTTTGTCCCGCGAGGATTGCTCCCGAGCGCAGCGCACCGAATCGATGCACATTCGCGCCGATGTGATCGCATCGAATTTGACTTTTACTGTCGACCGGCTTTCCAAGACCTTCGAATCCGGATAGGTATCCATTCCCATTGGGGCGGATTTTCTGAAACCGGAGAACCGCTATGTCAGGATACCGCAAGAAGCCAAAGACCGTCGCCAACATCGAAGCCTTCGGTGACGCGTAAGAGGAGACAGCCGTAGGCTTTGAAGGCGGAAGCTCATATATGCTTAGCGGAAAGCATGGGAGTTTTAGCGTGGAAAATCCATCAGTGCCAATTCATACCAGTTCGAACGGCGACAGATGGCTGCTGGTCAGCAATCCCGAAAGTGGCGACGTTTTCGTGAGGCATCTGCCCAATGCAGCGTCGGGCGGTGAGAGCAGCTATTTCGAACTCGACGCATTTCTCCTAAAGAGCAAAGGCTCACCAGAGCGCGAGAGCTTGTTGCGTATGATCGGCTCTCTTATCCCGGAGACCACCGCAATTGTTCACGCTGAGCATTTTGGTCATCTTTCGATCCTCCCTTTGAAAGTCCGGCAATTGTCTTCGGTCGGCAACGCGCACCGACCGTGGCAAGCTCATTTCTTTCAGATAGAAAGTTGATCCTCGGAGCGAAGTATTGTCAATGTTTGCGAAGGGTAAGCACCATCAAGATCGCTCCCATGACGACGTCACGATGGCCAAGTTCACTGAGCATGATCCGCGGCGGGTCGTAGACGTTGCCGTCAAGACGTTTGCGCAAGAATGCACCGGTCTTCCATGCATATATTTCGCATGGGGTATTAAGCTCATGATGGTCGTTGCTATGTTCGCAGTTATCGCGGGCATCTCGACTGCGGCCTATCTCATAGCAGGACTGGCCGGTCTCCTTGAATGAACCGGGAAGAGTCGAGCGATACAGCCACCTCGGGCTACCGGTAGTGTCTCAGTTTGAAATTTGCGGCAACGCCTATCCCGTGGGAGTTTTAGCGTGGCGTGCTTTGCGTTCGCGTTTCCGCCGAACGGGATGCGCTGGAGTTTTGCGCGATGGACGCCCCCTACGAGTTCGCCCATACTGGATCGACGATTGAGCCACAATAGGCCCGTATCCTAAACAGCTGCGGCAGGTCCACAAATTCCCATTCGTGCGTCCGACTGCCCTTTCCGGGGCTACGGGGGCGGGCCAGCCGGACGCCGATCGGAACCCACCTAACTTACCGTCCCGACGCGGGACATTCTGCTGTTGTATGGTTAAGATAACGTTGCGTAAGACGGCGCCTTTCTAATGCGAACCATAGTTGATAGCGGCCCGAGCAATGCCGCTCTATGGCCTGAACTCCAGCAGCCTTGCATGCCGCATCTTCTTGCCCTTGAGATGCTTGACGCGGCCTATTATGCCCGGCCGCAGCCACTGCACCGCTTCCTTCGAGTTGCGCTTGAAGTCGCGTGGTGCGTGGTCTTCGATATGTCTCGCGCGTCACGGACGGATGCGCGGACATTGTAGCCACCCCCAACCAGTTCCCTTGCGAGATTATTTCCCACATGACCGTTAGCGCCGGTCACCAAGACTGTTTTCGGCATGGCTACCCCCCTTCAACTCGTCGTGATGCGCCTTGGCCAGGTCGGCCATGTTGTTGAAGCGAAAGTCATATTTAGGCATCCGACCCGGGTCCATAGTCGCCCCGAACCCCTCTTGATCATGTCGACGATATATCCAGCAGGACGCAAGGCCGCGGTGGTTCGCTGGGCCATGATCATGAAACATGCTTTCTGCTGTGTGCAGGATCTCATGCTTCTGGATGCCAAGCGTCTCCAGCTTTGCAAGCATGTAGTCGAAATTGCGGTCAGACGGCTTGTAAGAGCCTATGTCCTCCGCCGTGTAGACCGCGTCGAAATCGACTGACAGCTTTTTGTTGCTGCTGTCAAAGCTCTCGTTGTCCACATTCGAGAGGATCACCAGCCGGTAGTGCCGCTTCAAATACTGAAGTGCGCTAGTGGAATCTGAGAAAGCTGGCCAATCCTTGACGGAGCGGCCGTAGGCGACACACTCACTCCAGTCGACGACGATGCCCCACTCCTCAGCGAGGCGGCGATAAACTACCGGCAACAAGTCTCGATAAAGCTTTGCCGGTGTTTGTACCTGCTGCGAAGATTCGTGACGGGCGTGCGCGGTGAGAATCTCGTTGCGCGAAAGCTTCCGTCCGACCTTGCTCGTCAAGGGCTTGAGCGCCTCTAACATGCCCGCTTCCCAGTCAATGAGCGTGCCGTAGCAGTCGAAGGTCAGGGCCTTGAAATCGGTTAGTTTCATGGACGCAACTCCTTGATGTCGAGGAAGCCATTGATCAGCCGAGGCTGGCGACGCTCAGGCATGCAATCCGACGCATCCGACGGCTGTCGAAGGAATGATGTGTCAACGCCGGCCATTGCTCCTCCTTCGAGTGAGTGGTTGCAAAGGTTCCAAGATTGGACACTCGCCTGGTCTGGTAACTACGCCAGGCCGGCCTTGCGAAGCCCGTCGACCACCCGCTCGAAATCGGCAGGGTTCTTGTAAGGCAGTACTTTGCGGCGGTATTCCAGAGAATAATCAGGATTGATCCGAAACACATCCTGCCACTCCACTCGTGCCTCGTCGAAGCGGCCCAAGTGGCCGTAGCTCGCAGCCAGAAGCACGCGTGAGACGTCGGTGCCCGGGTTACGAACCAGTCGCCGCTTGAGGGAAGCGGCGGCATCCTCGTACCGGCCCAACTGGAACATCGCTTGTGCCTGGAAGTGCAGGAACATGTCCGGATAGTACGGGTTCAGGGCCATTGCCCGATCGAAACAGGTAAGGGCCTCCTCGGACCGGCCGGCATAGTGCAGCGTGTTGCCGAGGCTTTCGTGCCCCTCAGCAAGATTTGGAGCCAGCGAGATCGAACGCTCGGCCTCGCGGATGGCCATGTCGTGCCGTCGCAAATGCAGATTGATGATGCCCAGCGCCCAATGCGCGTAAGGATTTCGATCATCGAGCGCCACCGCACGTGTCGCAAACGCTTCCGCTTGTTCCATTGATGTCGACGGGGACGTGCTCCATCGATTTATGTAGTCCAGCCCGTGAGCGATAGCGAGGAACGCGTAGGCGAGTGCAAATTTCGGGTCCAGTTCGATGGCGCGTTGCAGCAGTTCCCGAGCGTGAGTGTTTTGCTCTCTCGTGAACCGCCACAGGTGCTCTCGGCCGCGAAGAAAGCAGTCATATGCTTCCAGGTTGTCGGTATGCTCGGTTACAAGCCGCTGTTGATCACCCTCACTCAAGTTGAGGGCGAGCGCACCGACGATGTGTTGCGTCACGTCGTCCTGCACCGCGAAGATGTCGGTCAGGTCGCGATCGAAACGCTCGGCCCACAGATGTCCGCCTGTGGTCGCGTCGATAAGCTGCGCGGTGATCCGAACCCTGTTGCCGGACTTGCGGACGCTCCCCTCCAGCACATAGCGCACGCCGAGACTCCGGCCCACCTCCTGGACGTTCACGTTCTTGCCCTTGAATGTGAATGACGAATTGCGAGCGATTACGAACAGTTGCGGCAGCTTTGAGAGAGCCGTGATGGTGTCCTCGGAGATCCCGTCGGCGAAATACTCCTGCTCGGCATCGCCGCTCATGTTGGCGAAAGGCAGTACTGCGATCGAGAGCTTCGGCGGCGGTGCTGTCGAAGCCAGAGCGGGCGGAGGTTCCGACGTCGCCGCTGGCTTTGCTTGAGCCGCTGTACCGACCCGCAGCGAATAGACCCGGATCGGCTCGGCGATGTTCTTGAGCTGGGTGTTGCCGAGGTCGCTGACTGAGAGGTCGAGCCTCGCCTTGACTTGGCGATATGCGTCCTCTGACAGGCAGATGGTGCCTGGCGCCGCGACACCCTCCAGACGCGATGCGATGTTGACGCCGTCGCCCATCAGGTCGCCGTCGCTTTCCTCGACGACATCGCCCAGATGAATGCCGATCCGGAACTCGATGCGACGGTCCTGCGGCACGCCGGCATTACGCTCAACCATGCCGTTCTGCACTTCGATGGCGCAGCGCACGGCGTCCACCACACTGCGGAACTCGACCAGAGCTCCATCCCCTGTGCGCTTGATCACGCGCCCGTTATGCACGGCTATGGTCGGATCGATCAGGTCGCTGCGCAGTGCCCGCAACCTCGCCAAGGTACGATCTTCATCCGCGCTAGCGAGCCGGCTGTACCCAACCACATCGGCGGCCAGGATAGCAGCCAGCTTGCGATTCTCGCTCATGGGTCATCTCCTCCTCTCCACGATAGCAGGAAGACACAGGGAAAGGAGGGAACTTTCTATTCTGCTCAAAGCAACCTGACTGAAATCGATACCTGACAATTGTTCGCCGTCAACCCGGGGGACGCGGAGTCCGGTGTGAGACTATTTTTGAGATTTTTTCCAAACTCGAAATGGCTGGCTTCAAATCCAATGACGGCAATGCTGCACGCTTGAATGGAAATGAAAGGATCCGGATCGGCAGCGTGCCTGCTGTAAAGCCCTCTTACATGCAGTCCAAGCGCAGATGCGCCCTGACGACGAGACGCCCAACGACCTCCTGATCCTAATCTCTATTGTTTCGCAAGCTGGGCAGCCGCCACACTCCCAAGCGCCGTATTTGCTCGGTCGCCGGGGCGGACATCTGGACGGCACAACCGGCAACATGATTCACAGCACGGTTCCGCCAGGACTGATCGGCCGCGCGACCGTCTTCTCCACAGTGAGTGAGTTTTGGTATGTGCTCGAAGGCAATGGTCAAATCTGGCGCAAGAATGGGACCGAAGAGCGAGTGACTTCACTTGTCCCTGGCGTTTCTATCGATATTCCAGTGGGCACGGCATTTCAGTACAGGAACATCGGCAGCCAACCGCTGAAGTTCATCTGCATAACGATGCCGCCCTGGCCCGGCGATCACGAGGCGGCGCCTCAGGACGGCGCGTGGGTGCCTACCGTCTGATGGCGAGGCGCGGATGGTCAGGATTAACCATGCTGGAATGGCAACGGGTTAGCGTCTTGCCAAGGCGGTGGGACTCTCGACGTTGCGCAGCGTCGGAGCCGAGTTCGCGACCGACGATCAGGACGAACTCGTCCAGGCCATCCAGAGCGGCGCCTTCGACCGACGTGCCACGCCGCCTGAAGCCTTAACGGTCCCTCGAGCAGGAAGAACCGACCATTCCGCAGTTCTCGGGTCGATATCCAGGTTTCCCGGCCTCATTTGACTGGCACGCCGCCACTACGCACGCAACAGCCGCGAAAAGCACCGCATGCACACACCGTCGTCTGCGCATGTCGAGGAGCGACTTCCAAACCAGCGTCTCCTCCGTTCGCCTTGCGCTACTCATGTTCGACCTCCCGGCAAGACCGCAAGCATACACTCGTCGGTCATGCAGCCTCAAGGAGACGCGCTGACCAGCGTTGCGCAGTTTCCGCTGTCCTACACCGGCGAGAGCCGAAACGCGCGCTGGTGACTCGCTCTGGCGAGACTGGAAACCTTTTAGAGCGTAAGGGGTTTTCATCTTCATCTGGTCTGCTAAGCCAAGCCGGCCAGGGCTTCGCAGTCTTTCCGCCTCGAAATCGCCCATCGAGGGGAAACCACCTGATTGCCAAGTGCTTGAAGGCTTGCTGCTCGCCGGCATGGCTGAAGCGTGAGGAGTTCGGCATTCGCTGCAGAACAAGCTGCGCTCGGCAGTCCAAACGCAGACGCGCCTTTAGCGCCACAGAGATGACCCAGGACGCGCGAGAGGCAGTCGCCCGAGTCCCCCATAGCCCGAAACAGCCGGAACACCTGTACGGGCCGTTTGTGAGTCAATGCGAGGATGTGCGTTCCGGCAAGACGTGTTGGCCACCGAAACGTTTGTGAGTCATACAACTATCATTAGTCTTCGCCCCAGACTTCCTTGGCAATCGCCTTGACTGAAATGTTTATGTAGTCGGAAACGCCCTCGCCCTCTTGTCGCTTGAACGTGCGCGGAAGTGGCGCTCACGATCCAAAGAGTTTACCGTCGCGGCGTCGGCGTAGGTAATTTTGCCATTTCAAGCTAATTTCGCGGACGCAAATATCCACTTCGATATAGGGCCGCGAAATTGCCGTCGTCGACCAATTGGGAGGATGAAAATGGCCTACGCGATCATCCACTTCTTTCCTGGCGGCACGAAGGAGCAATACGAGGCATCAATTGCAGCGGTGCATCCCAACAGAATAACCCTGCCAAAAGGCCAGATCTTCCATGCGGCTGGGCCATCCACAGGCGGATGGACGATTGTAGCGGTTCACGATTCCAGGGAAAGTTGGGAGCATTTCCGCGACGGCATTCTGATGCCTCAAATGAAGAAGGGTATCACGGGCGGGTTCACCAATCCGCCTGAGGAAACTGCGATCGAAGTTCACAACCTTCAGAAATAGCGACTCGTTCTGTTTCGTGGCGAGAATCCATGTCGGCGCTTGTCCGGAGAGCGGACCCCAAGTGTGGAGCACGCGCCAGCTCGAGCGATGACGGTCCGCGGCAGTTTGGGCGGGTTCCGGTCGTACGTCTTTATAATAAAATGGAACTAGTTGCGCGGCTAATAGGTTTAACTCGTGGCGTGTCAGGATCTGGCCCGCACCTGTTCTTGCACGCTCCATGGCGATCCCTCTGCTATGGAAGCCTGCCGCAGGTTCGTGACCCACTCTCACCTGCGGCAGGCCAGCCTCCGCTGGCGAAAGCGAGCGCCGGCACAACTAGCGGAAATTGCGAAGTTGCGGCACGCAACCCATCCGTATCATATTTCTGCCATGGCACCGGCAAAACCCACAGGCGGACTGTCGGCTATGCCGATGCGGAACCGAGCAAGCAAGTGGCGATGGGCATGGTTGCAATTGATTCGAATTCTGTCGGAGAGCCGGATCGATTCCGAACCCTGGCGGACCTGGAAAAGACGCTCATGGCTTTGCCAGGCGCAGGTGGGGACAACGGTCACGTCGCGTTGCTGCTGAGACGATGCGAAGGGGGTCGGAGAGAGACCCTTGATAGGGTCGTCCTGGCGCCCGAGACCGGGATTCCGGGCGACGCGTGGTGCCGTGCCAAGCAACCAAAGCACGACATGCAAATTGCCGTCATGCAGAAGGACGTGGCGGAACTGATTGCAAACGGCCAATCACTCACCCTGTTTGGAGATTGCCTCATTCTGCAGCTCGATCTCTCTGCCGACAACCTGCCGGCGGGCAGTCAAGTACGGACGGGTGGCGCAATCCTTGAGGTCACGCCGGAGCCTCACAATGGATGCCGGAAGTTTCGCGCGCGGTTCGGCGACGACGCGCTCAGGTTTGTTTCGATGCGAGAACTGCGACATCGAAACCTGCGAGGGATTTATATGTTCGTTTCAGAGGGAGGCGAAGTCAAAATCGGAGACCCGGTTGAAGTTATTTCCCGAACTCCGACAGTTAAAACGTAAGTTCCCTCGCTGATACTAGGCCGGACAATCGCTTGGCGTTGGCTCCGCCGAGCCAGCCGCCGCCACCGATCACACCTATACGCAGTCGCTCACTCACGGTTGCCGATCCCTTCTCGATGGGCTGAAAATCGTACCTAGCACTTCAGAGTGGGTTCTAAAGATCGAGGCGCATTTCCGTCGCAATTTTGAACCCTGCACCCAGATACACCCGCTCGCCGGCATCCGATGAATGAAGCACTGCTTTGGTGCAGCCAATCGACCGCAGATAATCAATGCCTGCCTTCACCAACGCTCCCGCTATTCCTTGTCGACGTGCCTGTGGCTCGACGTACACACTCCAAATATACCCAAATTTGCGGAACTCCGCCGTCGTCACGTCAGGATATGGCAAAGTTTGAACCTGGCAAGCAATCGAACCTAGAACCTCGCCATCGACCTCCGCAAAGAACGCCGTCATCTGACTGCTAATCCGGCCATTTCGAATGAAGTCGAGTGTTACGGTTTCGGCATCTGATCGAATGTTACTTTGATCAACCCCGTAACTTTCCCAGAGGGCGTGATAGTGCCGGACAAGAATTTCATCCTCTGACGGTGAGGCTTCCCGGATAACGAGTTTGGTCATACTGATCCGAAAATGTCGAAGTACGGTATCTGTTCCGTTCTCCTTAAGAGACAAGCTATATGCGCGTCGACACCGAGCGAGCGCAGAGCGCCGGCGCCGGCGGATCGTACACGAGGACCGGGCGAGCGCGACGGCCCCTGCGGCCGCCCGGCTTCGGCCGGGCTGGCGCCTGGCCTCGTGCCAGATGCGGTGCCACTCGCAGCAGCAGAACATCCGATCCCGCTCGACGGGTTTGTCGCGGGCGATATGTCTTCGCGATCGGCGGCAACGAGCATGCAGCGACGCTGACCGGCGTTCCCGTCAAGCCGATCAAGGTTGCGGTGTACATGATCTCGCCACTGACAGCCGGCATCGCGGGCATCATCCAGACCGGCTGGCTCGGCGCTATCACCACCAACATCGGTTCGGGCCTCGAGCTTCAGTCATCGCGGCGGCCGTCATCGGCGGCGCCAATCTGGCCGGCGGCGTCGGCACGGCGTTCGGCGCGCTCATTGGCGCGGCGCTGATCGAGATCATCCGCAACAGCCTCGTGCTCGGCATCAACGCCTTCTGGCAGGGCACCTTCATCGGCAGCGCCATCGTCCTGGCCGTCCTGTTCGAGCGCGTCCGCAACTTAAGGCAGAGCGACTAAATGTGCCCATTCTTCAGGCAACAGGAACTGTGCCGCGTTTGCTGCCAAATCGATTGAAAAGCATTTGTCAGACAATATTGACTTCGCTTTCGGCCTGCGCTTAGATGTTCGAATACAGAATGTGGAGGTTGGTTTCAGCCGGGCGCCGCAGAGGAGGCGACGCCGGACAACAGCCTCTAGCGGCGCGCAGGCCAGCCTGCACGAAAGTTCCATCAAGACTTAACATCAGGGAGGAATTCATGAAATTAAGACTCGCAAGTGCCTTGTTGGTCACCGCCTCGGTTCTGGCCACCGGCGCGTATGCCCAGGAAAAGAAACAGCTCGCTTTCGTCGTCAATGCCTCGTCCGACTTCTGGAAGCTGGCCGAAGCCGGCGTCAAGAAGGCGCAGGGCGAACTCGGCGACGGCTACGAACTGCAGTTCCGCTATCCGGCTCAGGGCACCGCCGCGCTGCAGAACGCGCTGATGGACGACCTCGTCGCCGGCGGCACCGATGCTATCATGATCTCGTCGGCCGATCCGAAGAACTCGATCGACGCGTTCAATAAGATCGCCGCTCAGGTCCCGCTCTTCACCACCGATTCCGACGCGCCTGACTCCAAGCGTATCGCCTATCTCGGCTCGTCCAACACGGCGGCTGGCGTCCAGGCGGGCGAGGAAATGGTGAAGGCGATGGCCGGCAAGGAAGCCAAATGCATGGGCTTCGTCGGCTTCCTCGGCGCAGACAATGCCAAGGAGCGCATTGCCGGCTTCAAGCAGGCGATCGAAGGCAAGGGCATCGAACTGGTAGACGTCCGAGGCGACGACGTGGACTTCACCAAGGCGCGTACCAATGTCGACGACGTGCTGGTGGCGAACCCCGAGATCACCTGCATGGTCGGGTTCTATTCGTACAACCCGCCGAAGATCTATGAGGCCTTGCAGGCGGGCGGCAAGCTCGGCCAGATCACCGTCGTTGCATTCGACGAGGATCCGGTGACGCTCGGCGCGGTCAAGGAAGGCAGCTTTGCCGCAACCGTCGTGCAGCAGCCCTTCGAGTGGGGATATCAGGGCATGAAGCTGATGGCGAAATACCTCGAAGGCGACAAATCGGGCGTGCCGGCCGACGGGCTGATCATCGTTCCGACCGCCGTCATTAACAAGGATAACGTCGACGCATTTTCGGCCGACTTGAAGGCCAAGATCAGCGGCTGATCTCAGTCGGAAACGGCGCGGTGCAGCTGTCACTGCCGCGCCGTACCGTCTTGCCGAACGTCACGATGAGCGCGCTCGTTGCCCCCACCGCCAGCCCGAAAACGGAGACGCAGCCCTTCCTGCGGCTGACCGGCGTGCGCAAATCCTATCCCGGAGTTGTGGCGCTATCCGGTTTCGAGATGGAGGTTCGCGCGGGCGAAGTGATCGGCCTTGTCGGCGAAAACGGCGCTGGCAAATCGACCCTGATGAAGATTTTGGGCGGCGTGACGAAGCCCGACGCAGGGTCAATTGAGATCGATGGGGTGCCGTCGTCGGCGCTGAGCGTCGGCGACTCGATACGCGCCGGCATCGCCTTCGTCCATCAGGAACTCAATCTTTTTGACAATCTGAATGTCGCCGCCAACGTCTTCATAGGACGCGAACCGCGAAAGTTCGGCCTGCTGAAACTCGTCGACGAAGATAGGATGCGCGCCGACGTTGCGCCGCTCTTAAAACGCCTCGGCGCCAATTTCGCGCCCGATACCCACGTGTCGAAGCTGTCGCTGGCGCAGCAGCAGCTTGTCGAGATCGCCAAGGCGCTGAGCTTCGATGCCCGCCTCGTCATCCTCGACGAACCGACATCAAGCCTCCCGCTGGCCGAGACCGATCGCCTGCTCGAAGTCATCGCCTCGCTCAAGACCGAGGGCATCTCCGTCATCTTCATCTCGCACCGGCTGCACGAAATCGAGCGCGCCTGTGATCGCGTCATCGTGCTGCGCGATGGCGCGCTGGTCGGCAAGCTCGAGCGCAGCGAGATCAACCATGAGCGCCTGGTGCGGATGATGATCGGACGGGCGCTGACCGCCATCTACAACGAATCCGCAACGGTCAAGCGCGGCGCGGTGGCGCTGTCGGCCAGCGGCATCCGGACTAGCGCCTATCCATCCCGGCAGGTGAGCCTCGATCTACACCGCGGCGAAATCCTGGGACTCGCCGGCCTTGTCGGCGCCGGCCGTTCCGAACTGGCGCGCGCCATTTTCGGCATTGATCCGATCTTCGGCGGCACGATCAGCCTCGACGGGGAAAAACTGTCGATCCGAAGTTCCGCCGACGCCGCCGATAAGGGCATTTACCTGGTGCCGGAAGACCGCAAGGGCGAGGGCATCCTGCTCGACCTGCCGATCGCCCAGAACATCTCGCTGCCTAACCTGCCGGCCTACGCGCCCGGCGGCATCGTGTCCGGCGCACGCGAAACACGGCAGGCGGAGCGCAGCAAATCCGAACTCGACATTCGCGCGCCCAATGTCGGCATGCGCACGGGCAGCCTGTCGGGCGGCAACCAGCAGAAGGTGGCACTGGCCAAGTGGCTGGCGATGAGCCCCAGGGTGATCATCCTCGACGAGCCGACGCGCGGCATCGACGTCGGCGCCAAGGCGGAAATCTACAAGCTCATGCGCGGGCTGGCGGATGCCGGCGTGGCCGTCCTCATGATCTCCTCCGACATGGAGGAGGTGATCGGCGTGTCCGACCACATCGCGGTCATGTATGAGGGGCGGATTTCGGGGGTGCTGAGCCGCGACCAGTTCAGCGAGGAGAACGTCCTGCTGCTCGCCGTCGGCAAGGGCGAAGGGGCGACGCCATGAACAAGAAAGATCTTGGTCTGCTGGTTCTGATCCTGGTGGTCGGCCTCGGCGTCTACCTCAGGAACCCGCTGTTCCTGTCCACCAATAACCTCGCCAACACGGCCAACCTGATCGGGCTCTTCGGGCTGTTCTCGATCGCGCAGGGCTTCGTCATCATCACCGGCGGCATCGAGCTTTCGGTCGGCTCGATGATCGCGCTGCTCGGCGTGCTGTTCGTCGACATGGTCGGGCGCCTTGGCGTGCCGTGGCCCTTCGCTGCGGCCATTGTTATGTGCCTCGGACTGGCGCTCGGCCTCGCCCACGGCCTGCTGATCACCAAGCTCAAAATGCAGCCCTTTGTGGTCACGCTCTGCGGTCTTCTGATCTACCGCGGCGTGGCGCGCGGCTACACGGCGGACGCGACGGCCGGGTTCCCCTTCGGCAGCACCTATCCTGGCCTCGACTTCTTCGTCGCGCGGCCGTTCGGCATCCCAACCTCAGTCTACGTTCTCTTGGTCGTCGCCGTCATCTCCTGGATCGTGCTGCATAGCTCGGTGTTCGGCCGCTATCTCTTCGCGGTCGGCAAAAACGAGGAAGCGGCGCGCTTCTCAGGCATCCGCACCAATCTCGTCATCATCGCCGCCTATATCATTTGCGCGGGATTGACGGCGATCGCCGCGATCTTCTTCGCCATGTACACGCGTTCCGTGCAGCCCTCGGGGCACGCCAATTTCTACGAGCTCTACGCCATCGCAGCGGCGGTGCTGGGCGGCTTCTCGCTGCGCGGCGGCGAGGGCTCGATCATCGGCGTCATCCTCGGCACTATCCTGCTGCAGATCCTGCAGAACCTAGTCAACCTGCTCGGCATCCCGTCGTCGCTGAACTTCGCCGTCATGGGAACGGTGATCCTCGTCGGCGTGCTGGTAGACCAGCAATGGGGCGATTTCCGCGACCGCCGGCGCATGGTCAAGGCGGCACTCTCTACCGGCGGCAAGGCCTAGGTGGCCGGCCCGTTTCCGCTTTTCGAACTGACGGGTCGCCTCGCCCTCACCACCGGTTCAGGCAGCGCATCAGTCTTGACGCGATGGTTCTCGCGAGCCAGGGTCTAGGCCCAGCTTTCGCGGACCCGACTGACAATTACGTTGCGTGCGTCATCGGCAAGTCAGCCGTCGCTCTTCAGGAACAGCCACCCGGCAAGAAAAGTAGCGAGAGTGCCCAAGAGACGGCGTATGGGTTGTGTCCTGAGCCAGAGATGGACGAGCAAGAGGGTGAAGGCGTTTCCGACTACATAAACATTTCAGTTAAGGCCATTGCCAAGGAAGTCTGGGGCGAAGACTAATGATGAAGCTGTTCCAACTGACCGTTGCGTTCGCCATAGGCGCGCTCTCGATCTACGTTGGCGATGTCTTGGAATACGATCTCAATCCGTGGTTTGTCGGAGCCTGGATGTTCATGGGAGCCTTTGCAGCGACACTCGCGACAATAGGAGGCGCCGACGTTTTGCAATGAGGCTCATGCCTGACGCAGGCATTTTCCGTCATGATCGTCCAACCTCGGGGCCGGGCGCTCTGTCCAGCAGCATCGCTTTGGTCAGGTTGAGGGAATCCTCCAGAGTTCGGAAGCCAGCCCACGACAGTTTGTCCGCCCGCTCGTTCCCGGCAATGCCGGGATGGCGCCACCCTTTCCGCTCACGGAACAACTGGTGTTTCTGCGAGTTGAAAGCCATGCTCCGGATTCTTCGGTATTCCGCTTATGCTATGGTGATCGGGACACTCGTTACGGGCGCGGCCTGGCTCGTGTCGCCCGAGCAGCCACCAGAGGGCTATACCACCACGGCGGGTTTGATCATTCGCTAGTTCGCTTCCAATTTGCGCGTCAGAACATCGTTCCAATCCAGACCAGTCACCGGCGGTATCTCGACGAAGGCGGCAATGCCCTTGGCTTTCAATCGCTGAGCCAGCGTGAAAGCTGCTGGCTGCCCGGTGCTGCTCGCATCGTTGTCGCCGAAGATCATCACAGTCGTCACATTGGCCGGCGGTAACCACTCCTGCAACAAGCCGGCCGTTAGTGCAGCCCATACCGGGGCGTTGAACAGGATCGACGCCGACAGCGCCGTCTCAATGCCCTCGGCAATTCCAAGCGTGTCGCCGTGCGGTGCAAGACGGACCGCCGCACCGGCCTCGCGCGCCGCGAGCCCGAACGCTACCTTGCGCTTCGGCCCGGAGCGACGCTCGGCACCGTCGCCGACAAGATCATCTATGCTTCGGAGGCCATGCGGGAACGCTGGCTCGACGGTCTGCGCAAGGCTGGCTTGCCGGACTGAAGATTAACTGGCAGCGGCATTGGCCGCTCCGGAATGTCAGATGTTGGACTCCGCAGCGAACGTTCGCGACCATTCAGTTCGCTGCTTCGTTTGAGTGTCCGCTTGTAGCGCTCATGTCGTGCATCTTTGGTTATCTTGCTACACTGAAGCCAGAAAATCCGCGATCCAGACCCGACGGAGCATAGGATGCCGGGCCAAAAGACAGATTTGATCTTGACCGCAGACCATGTCGCGCGAGTCCACAGGCTTGTCCAGGACCAGGGTTTGACGCCAGGTGAGAACCGTGGAATGGCGAGTCTGGTTGGGGTCGCGACCTCCCGGTCGACCAGTTTCGGAGAATCGCTGGGAGTGTCGGCAATTGGCGCCGTCCTCCGGGAATCACGGTGCTTCTCACAGCGATCCTCCGTCTATGATATCATTTCCCGATGGACTCCGTGACATTCGGCCCGTTCGCCTTCAACCGCGGCAAGGGAACGCTGACGCGGGAAGGAAAGCATGTTGCGCTTGGAGTGCGAAGCTCTGCGCTCTTGATGGCGTTGCTCGACGCTGAGGGCTCTGTCGTTTCCAAGGCCGACCTGATGGAGCGGGCCTGGCCCGGATCGATCGTCGAGGAAGGCAACTTGACCGTGCAGATCGCTGCTCTGCGTAAGACACTTGGCACGACCGTGGACGGACAGGAATGGATCGCGACCGTCCCGCGTCTGGGTTATCGCCTCATCAGGCCTCGGTTCGGATCGAGAGAAGCGGACGCCTCGCTGTCGGTCAATCCGGCCTTGGCCGTTTTGCCCTTTGTCAATCTCAGTGGCGATCCCGAGCAGGATTATTTTGCCGATGGCGTGGTCGAGGACATCATAACGGCGCTCAGCCGCTTCAGGAGTTTTTCCGTCATCGCTCGCAACTCATCGTTCATCTACAAGGGTCGCACTACCGATGTCCGGCAGGTGGCTTCGGATCTCGACGTCCGCTACGTGCTTGAGGGCAGCGTTCGACGGGCCGGCGACCGGCTCCGGATCACCGCGCAGTTGGTCGAAGGCATCACCGGCGCGCATCTCTGGGCCACGCATTTCGACGGTACCGTCGAAGACGTGTTCGATTTCCAAGACCGGATCACGGCGAGCGTTGCGACACTTGTCGAGCCGCACATCCACACGGCGGAGATCGCGCGCTCGCGCCGGGAGCGCCCAGGCAGTTTCGCTTCATACGATATCTATCTGCAGGCGTTGGCCAAAATCTCCTCGGAGTCGGAGAAAGACAACGCCGAGGCCTACGCGTTGCTGACCAAAGGGCTCGCGCTCGAGCCAGACAATGCTCTACTTTTAGCACATGCCGCCTGGGCGCTCGAGCACCGGCACACGATGGGCTGGCCGCCGTTCGGAGTCGACGACGTTGCGAGATGCGGCGAGCTGGCGCGGCGCGGCCTCGAGCATGCAGTAGGGGACACGCTCGTGATGGCGCATTGTGGCGTGGCCTTGATGCAGACTGTCAAGGACTACGACTGGGGCGTGGCGGTCCTCGTGTCCGCGGCGGCGGCCAATCCCAATAACATCATGGTCCTGGTCAGGGCGGGCATCGCGCACCTCCATTGCGGAGACCTTGACGAGGCTCTTGCCCATTTCAATCGCGCAAACCGGCTCAGCCCCGGTGATATGGGAGCGCATTTTGCGTTGTGCGGAACCGCGGACGTGCATCTTATCCGCGACAGCTACGCCGAGGCAATTACCTGGGCGGCCCGCGCGCTCGCGAGCAACCCGAACTTCGACCCGAGCCTTTGGGTGCTGATCGCAGCCAATGCCCACCTTGGTCGTATGGAAGAGGCTCATCGTTTTCTTGATCAGCTCCGGCGACTTGCCCCAGACATCACCATCGCGAAGATCAGGGCGGGACAGCCAGCCAAAGACCCGAGTCGGGTTGCCACTATGCTCGAAGGGCTGCGGCTCGCGGGATTGGAGGAGGGGTGACGCGACCGATGTGCACGTTTGCCCGCCAATTCGCGGCACTTCTGGGAGACACTTCTGGGAGACCTCTGCTGCCTCGCTCGCGCGGCGGTCTCCCGGTTGAGCGACAGTCCATTGGTCCGCGCTACGCGTTTTGGAAGATTTTGGAATTTTTGAGCACTTGTTAAAGGACCCAAACCGGCGAATGCATTGAACTCCTCCTCACGGCGCAACCCCTGCAGTCACGCGAGGAGACCGAAATGCTCACGACTTTGATGATCCTTTCTCCTGACCAAGGCAAGATTAATAAGACAGCCCCCTTTGAGCACAGTGACGAGCGGCGAATGTCCGGAATTGGCTTTGATGACCGCGCAAGGCGCCGCAGACGGGAGCCATGTTTCCCACACGTCGCGGCGTCAGGGTACTATCGGCTTTGTACAATTCCTTCGCTGGATGCTCTTCCCGGAATGCGCGCCGCGCTCCGACGGCGACCTTCCTGAAAAGATAGTCCTACTCGGTAGCTCTCGACATCAGCCCATGGCGATACCGCGAACCACCAAGATACCGGGACAGTGACCGCAAATATGGTTCTCAACGTCCCCATCATAAAAGAACTCGCTGCTCGGGGAGATTTTTCGATGTCTGATCGTTCGGACAACGCGGAGTCGTATCAAGGCGGAATGCGAGACGGGGCATACGACAGCGCCTAGGACGCCATCGAACGGTGCCAAGGGCGCTGATCGCTAGCGCGTGACGCTAGGCTGGTCGCTATGCGATTACAATTTTCGTTGCAGAAATCGTAGCCGAGGCCGACGGTGTGCGGCGTTAGCATGCGTGTGGTGATGCGCAATTGTCGGTCTAGTAACCGATCGCGCAGCCGTCCTTGCGCGGGTCGGAGCCGCCGATCAGGTTGCCCTTCTCCCAGTCAATGACGATGCCCTGCCCGCCGCCATGCGGCAGCGGACGGAGCACGACGTTGTGCCCGCGCGACTTCAATCCGGCGACCGACGATTCCCGCACTCCTCGCTCCACCTCGGTGACCTCGTCCACATAGAATACACGCGGCGCGTCGATCGCCTGCTGAATGTCCATCCCGTAGTCGACCATGTTGGTGATGACGTGTGCCTGACCCATCGGCTGGAAGTCCGAGCCCATAACGCCGAATGACATCGTGCACCGCCCATCACGTATCGCCAGCGCCGGAGTGAGTGTATGCATCGGCCGCTTGCCCGGCGCGATGGTGTTCGGGTGGTCCGGCTCGACAACGAAACCAGTTCCGCGATTGTGCAGCATCACGCCGGTCTTCTCGGTGCAAATGCCGGTGCCAAAGCCCGAGTAGAGCGAATTGATCATCGACACCGCCGTTCGGTGGCGGTCGACAACTGCGAGATAGGTCGTAACGCTCGACGGCGCGGGCGACTTTGGCAGCGGCACGCGCTTGCCGGGATCAAGCAACTTCGAGAGCTTCCTCGCGAAGCCTTTCTCGAGCAACCCCGCGACCGGCTCACGCATGTAGGCAGGATCCGCGATGTGCGTGTCGCGTACGCCGAACGCAAGCCGGGCGGCTTCGAGCGCGAGATGCAGCCGCTCCGCGCCCATCGGATCGAACTCTTCAGATCGAACTGCTCGAGGATATTCAGCAGCACGAGTGCGGTCAGCCCCTGCCCGTTCGGTGGCAGCTCGACGACATCGATCCCGCGATAGTTCGTCGAGATCGGCTCAACGACGTCGCCCTTGTGACGTGCGAGATCTTCAGCCGACCTGCGTCCGCTCGCTGGCTCAATTTGCCAAGCGCGACTTTGGGGCAAAGCCGCTAATGCAGATTGACGTACGCGCCGCCGTCGACCAACACGGCCGCCCCGGTGACGTACGCGGCCATGTCAGAGGCAAGAAACGCGACGACGCGCGCCACATCCTCGGGCTTCCCCCATCGTCACGCCCTTTCACGGCGGTAACATGGGTTCGATTCCCCTTGGGCGTACCAAAAAATCCGAAGAAAATCAGCCGCTTAGCATTTCCGACCGAAGCGGCTCGCCGCGATGGGTTAAAAAGCGGGTAATATGGCGGGCGGGTTTAGACGCGGAATTGGACCGCCCCCGCTTAATGAAGGCGGCCCGCCGCTCGCCTATCCGGCGGGGTCGGTGGTGGCCAGCCCCTAAGAAGCCGAAGGGTCGTCTGGCTGAACCGCCTTCATGATCTGTTGGCGGCCGATTAGCATGTTGACCATGCCGCCCAGGAAGCCGAGGCCGGAAGCCAACATGAGCAGCAGGGCATTGCAATTGGATCCATGAGATACTATGCGAACGAGAGTCCGGAGACGATTGGGCTGAACATGAATAGCTTGACGCCGGTCTTGCCTTGGTCGGTGAACTCTTGCTGGAGGACGTAGTGCGTCTTCGGTGGCTGCGCATTCGGCATTCCCTTGTTCCTTTTCAGAGAGTGGTCGGCGCGACGGTAACGTCAGCTGCGAAGCATGCTTGCTCATAGGCGTTAAAGATTTGCGATATGATGCCACAGGCTGCGCCTTCTCTGCCCCGCGAGAAGCCTGTCACAGAACTCTCTTCGGCAGCACCCGCGATCGGACCATAAACCACGCCATGTGAGGAATGGCCAAAGGGACGTGGTGAGTTGATCGCTGCTGCACCGGCACTACACGCTCGCATTCGAGGTAGGACTAGAATACGCTCGCCGCCCGGAGCTTCGACCTATGGAAGAGGCAGGACACAAGCATGGAGCGACGCCTCACCGCAATCCTTGCTGCCGACGTCGTCGGCTACAGCCGCCTCATGGGAGCCGACGAGGGTGGCACGCTTGCACAGCTGAAGAGGCTTCGCGCCGAAGTGATCGAGCCCAAGATCACAGAGTCGCACGGACGCATCGTCGGTTCCGCTGGCGACAGCCTTCTTGTCGAATTCGCCAGCGCAGTCCACGCGGTGCAGTGCGCGGTCGAAGCCCAGGAGGGATTGGCCGCTCACAATGCAAGTTTGCCCGAAGTCAAGCGCATGACTTTCCGTATGGGCGTGAATTTGGGCGACGTGATTGCAGAGGACGACACGATCTACGGTGATGGTGTGAACATCGCCGCGCGGATCGAGAAGCTTGCAGAGCCTGGCGGCGTCTGCGTCGCGAGCAACGTCTACGAGCAGGTCAAAGGCAAACTAGACTATGCCTACACCGACCTCGGTAGCCATCAGGTCCACAACATCGTGGAGGCGGTGCGCGCCTATCGGGTCAGTCGAGCAAAACCCACTTCGGCATGCTCGACAAGGGATACGCTGACGCTTCCCGAAAAACCGTCCATCGCGGTCTTGCCATTCGACAACTTAAGTGGCGACCCCGAGCAGGGCTACTTCGCTGACGGCATGGTGGAGGAGATCATCACCGCGCTGTCCCGGACGCGCTGGCTGTTCGTCATCGCGCGCAACTCGAGCTTTACCTACAAGGGCCGGGCAGTGGACATTAAGCAGGTCGGACGCGAGCTTGGTGTGCGCTACGTGCTTGAAGGGAGCGTGCGCAAGGCGGCGAGCAGGGTGCGCATCACCGGGCAGCTTATCGATGCGGCAACGGGTGCACATCTATGGGCCGACCGTTTCGACGGCGGGCTGGAGGACGTTTTTGACCTGCAGGAGGAAGTGACCCGGAGCGTCGTCGGAGCGATCGCTCCGAAGCTGGAACAGGTAGAGATCGAGCGGGCCAAGCGCAAGCCGACCGAGCATCTTGACGCTTACGACTACTATCTGCGCGGGATAGCAAGCCTCCACCAGTTGACCAGGGAATCCACCGCAAACGCCCTCCAGTTGTTTTACAAAGCCATCGAACTCGACCCTGAATTCGCCTCGGCATACGGCATGGCCGCCTGGTGTGCCGTCATTCGCAAGGCGAACAGTTGGATGACGGATCGCAAGCAAGAAGCCGCCGAGACGGAACGCCTGGCTCTGAAGGCAGTGGATTTGGGCAGGGATGACGCGGTTGCGCTCTCACGCGGCGGGAGCGCGCTCGCCTTCGTCGTGGGCGACAACAATAGCGGGGCAGCGTTCATTGATCGCGCTCTTGCGCTCAATCCGAACCTGGCTACTGCGTGGCTATTCAGCGGCTGGGTCAGAGCCGACCTCGGCGATACGGAAACCTCACTCCAGCACCTGGCGACTGCGATACGCATGAGCCCAGTCGACCCGCTCATGTTCGATATGCAGATTGCGGTTGCAGTGGCTCATCTCTTCGCTGGTCGATTTGAGGAGGCATCATCTTGGGCTGAAAGGTCGTTGCGGGAAAAGCCGGACTTTTTGCCGTCGTTGCGCTTTGCGGCTGCAAGCTATGCTCACGCCGGCCGAACCGAGGATGCGCAAAAGGTGGTGAGCCGAATTCTCGCCCTCGATCCTAGCCAACGAATTTCCAATCTCGCCGACGTCGTTCCAATCAGGCTGCGTGCGGCCGATATGGCTCTGCTTTCAGAAGGTTTGCGAAAGGCGGGGCTGCCGGAATAGCGCTGCCATGCTGGCGCATCGATCGCGAGTTGGGAACGCACCGAGATCGCAAAGACCGCACCGTGGGTGGCGTCGGCCCGGCACAAATCGCCATAGGGCGCCGTACAAGCGATCCCGCGTCATGTCAGGGGTGGGTCACTCATCCCAACTCGTCGCGTGGGCCAGCGATTGGGGCGCCTGTGGCAAAGCACCTGCTCGATCTCAAGCCCTGTCGGCGATCCGTAGGACATAGCAATGGCATGTGGCAAAGCGACGGACCCTTAGCCAGAGTTCGTCTCGTGTGCTTCAGCAGGACAATGGCTGATCGTCCGGTTTTGGCGCAACTTTCGCGTTCCCTGTTGTTGGTGTGATAGTAGATAGAAGAGATGAGAAAGATGGTGTTATGAGAGATATGAGAAGAAAATTAAATAGAGAGAAGTTAGTTGAAGAAGAATTATGAGTAATAAGATTAGTAGGAAAGGAGAGAGATAGAGGATGGATGATAGGAGAGGGGTAAGATAAAGTGAAGAGAGGATAAGAGTTAGGAGAGAGTGTAGGTGAGTGTCAGGAAGGAGACGACTAGCAGGATGTGGCGGTTCTACAACTAGCCATGTCTCATGAAGAGAGTTTGGTCTCTATGCGCTACGACTTGCGGTAGAGCTTGGCCTCGGGATCGGTGGTCGAGGCATGCGTCTCGTTCGATCGTTTCTGGCCAAGGAAGTCCGTTTCTGCGTTGCGCCCGCCGCCACCAGCCGGTGGCTCAACCAAGCCGTCCTACGGCTAGACGCTCTACAACGACGCCCAGGCCTCGATCAGCGAGCCGTCAACCGAGAAGTGATCAGTCGACAGAAGTTTTTTAGACGAGTTGAATGGCAACAACACCCCAGAGCGGCCGTCTTGCCGACCCAATGTTAGATCTCACTTTGCCACCGCGACTAGGGTGGCAAATTGATGATAGGGTCGGGTCTATTCGCCAAACGCAAAGCCCCAAATTCAGGCCGCTATTCCACCCGGCACCGGCTCGCGAGTACCGCGGACCTGACCGTCCCGGTCGATGCGAGTTTCCGTTCTGGCCAGGATCATCCGTTGGGCTGCCGCGATCCCCTTGCGCAGCACTTCAAGCGCCTCCTCAGCTTCCTTGCGATGCTGGACCTGCTCTGGATGTAGAGCCGATCTCGCGCGATCTCTGATTACATTGAGTCCTTCGTCTTTAAGGCCTGAGAGAAAGCCGGGTGCGTTCAGCACGGCCCCAACCACCCGTCCATCGTCTAGATGATTCAACACGAAGCCAGTGGGATTTGCGGTAACATGGGTTCGATTCCCCTTGGGCGTACCACAATTAGCCTAATAAAATCAGATATTTAGCCGGTTAATCTCCCCGCCCTGCCTCGCGAAAGCGAGGGCGCTGTGCGTCAGTTCCGGGCCGCGCTGCCGCAACGAGGCTAGAACGAGAAATAAAGGGTCGCGCCCGATTGAGGATAGTACGGCCGATAGTAGCCCGGATAGTAGTTGCGGTAGCCGTAGTAGCGACGTGGATAACAAGAGCCATAGTAGCGGCAATTGCGCCATGCGTACCGGTTGTTCCAGTGGCGGCCATTCCGCCAGTAACGATTACCGTGTCCCTTTTTCCACTTTTTGACGGGTTCGACCACATTGGCCTGCGCTTGCTCGGGTTTCGAAACGAACATTGGCGCGGCGTTCAGCGGCATGGCAAAACCCGCCGCCAAGATTATGGCCGTCGCGACTGACAAGAGCTTTTTCATCACAACCTCCTACAATGAGCATTCGCGCTACCAACGTGCCTCGGCAAGACTTAGTTTCGTTCCGCCTTCACGTATTGTTTCGTATTCGATCACGCGAGCCACCCGCACCTCAGATTTGTAGGAGTGGCCCGCGTCAGCCTTTTGGGGCCCCTTCATCGCCCCCGGCCCCGGCCTTCGGCGCGTTATACCGGGCGCTGCATCTGAAGGAACTGCCGCTGCGATCAGATAAAAATCTGCCGGTAGGTTGCGAGCTTACGAAGGTGCTCCCTGACTTCGCTCAGCGACGGGCCCTCTTTCACCTTGTTCCAAGTCATCTTAGGCGTTGGGTGAGTTTCTATTCCGAACGAGCGATGCATATCGCTACTCCTACATTGAGACCCCTGCATTTGGGCGAATGTAGACCCACCTTGTTTCCGTCGAGTGCCGGACTGCAGTCTCACAGATTGCAATCGTAACAGCTTTGTTTCACCTGCCGGGGCCTTGGTCGGATTTTGACAGAACAAGCCATCAATAGCTCGTCACAGTACGGCCACTCACTTTCAAGGCCCGTCGTTCGACGCCGTATTCCTTAAATCCATAACGGGTGTAGAGGCGAATGGCTGCTTCTCGTCGGAGGTGACAACCGCAAGTTGAATTTCTTCAACAATTCCACGCGCCGCACTCAGCAAGCGCTAGACCAAAGCTGCTGCCAGGCCAGACCCTTGCGCCTCGGGGCGGACATACATGCCCCAAAGAACGCCTTTGTGCCGTTGCTTCAATGCTTCCTGGACTCAGAGAGCAGCAACCACCAAGAGTTGACGATTATCCGCGAAGCCACCCAGCTTGAAGATCTTGTAGCCGGTCGTGCGCGAGATGCCGAAAGCCCGGCACACATCGCTCATGCCTTCCCCGTCAAGCAGACGGGCCACGAACCGTAGACGTTCCTCCATCGCTGGACACTCGCTCCACGGCATCAACACCTCCCGCCAAAAAGGGAAAAGTGTTACCCATGTGTCCGGTACGAAACGTCACCTATGTCTCGGGTCGCTCACTGGCGATTCTGGCAGTTCCTGCGTGTCTCGAAATAGCGTCGATATTTCCGTGGCTTAGCCGGGTGTTCCTCGGATCGAGTTGGCGGATTGGCTGGATATCTCTGCTTTTGCGGCGGTTTTTGGGGGTTCGTCTCAGTCGGCCGGTTTGCGTATCCAAGTCGTTGGCCAAGATGCAGGCTGCATCGCGGCGATGGTTGACTGCATCGTACTGTGCATCGGGAATCGGCCGGTAGAGATTGTTTGCCTGGACTGTTTGCGGTGAGGAACCGCGCGGCAACGACATCGTTATAGGAGCTTCAGATCGATCGTCCGAGATGGGAGAGATGTTGGCGTCAGGCGACGCGGTCGACTTGCTTGTTCCAGGGGAGGGGCAGATCCGACAGGCGAAGCAGACGCTGCGTCGTCAGCGATGTCGGATGCCGGCCAGTCAGGATCGCCTCGGTGATGGAGGGTGCAAGAAGGCAAGCGGCAAGATGCGGCAAAGCACTTCTTCGGCCAGTCCGCTCCAAAATGACGTCGGCAGAGGGACGCTAATACCGAACCCAAGAAGCCCGCCGGTGTGTGTGGCGATGCCATTTGCGTCATTGGCCGAACCGAACCGTAACGTACGGTACCGTACGGTAAGGTAAGGTAAGGTACTTCGACTTGGGTGCAGAGACAGTTTTCAAAGGCACGATCGGCGCGCGGGACCGGTCCTTGACGAAGCAGCACCTCGTTCTGTCCTCATCGCGAAAGCAGTTGTCTGAGACCATGGCGAACTCACTTCGCCTCGCCGGGCCGCAAGTTGAGATGACCGAGCAGGTCCATGGGCAGAGGAAAGACCACGGTCGAGGACCGTTCGCCTGCAATGTCGTGCAGCGCCGCAAAATAACGCAGTTGCATGGCCTGTGGTTCTTGGGCGAGGATTCGGCCGGCCTCCACGAGCTTCTCGGCCGCCTGCTGCTCGCCTTCCGCATTGATCACCTTCGCACGCCGCAGCCGCTCAGCTTCAGCCTGTTTGGCGATGGCGCGCACCATGCTTTCGTTCAGGTCGATATGCTTGATCTCGACGTTGGTCACCTTGATGCCCCAGGCGTCGGTCTGCTGGTCGAGGATCTCCTGGATGTCGCTGTTAAGTCTGTCCCGTTCTGCCAGCATCTCGTCAAGCTCATGCTTGCCGAGGACCGAGCGCAGCGTGGTCTGCGCCAATTGGCTGGTCGCAGCCATGAAATCCTCGACCCTGATGATCGCCCGCTCCGGATCGACGATACGGAAATAGAGGACAGCGTTCACCTTGACCGAGACGTTGTCGCGCGAGATCACGTCCTGTGGCGGCACGTCCTGCACAACCACCCTAAGATCGACCCTGACCATCTGCTGCACGAACGGAACGAGGATGATGAGGCCCGGGCCTTTCACCCCGGTGAAGCGCCCGAGGGTGAAAACAACGCCACGCTGATATTCCCTCAGGATGCGAATGGCCGAAGCGAGAAACACGATCACGATGAGCGCAAGCACAAGATAGGCTACATAGTCGATCATCATGGGAGTTCTCCATCTCTTGCCGTCCGTACCGGCCTGCGTCGCACCACGAGGGTCAGGCCCTCGACGGTCGTCACCTCTACCGTCTCGCCGGTTGTAAAGGCCTCCTCACCCTGCGCCTGCCAACGTTCGCCTTGGGCAAACACATGACCCGCGTCTCCGGACCAGTCCAGAATTTCAGCCGGCAGACCGCGCATGGCTTGTGCGCCGACACGCGCCGGGCTTTTGCGGGCGCCCCAGAGATGTCTGCCCACGAACACTGTCAGCCCGAAGATGATGGCTGCCGCGATTCCGATGATGGTCCACGACAGTTGGTAGCCGGGAGCTTCGACCTTGAACAGCATGGCTGCCCCCAGAAGAAAGGCGGCGAGCCCGCCGAGGCCGAGGACCACGGTCGGGTTGAAAGCTTCGACAATCAGGAAGGCGAGCCCCAAGAGCATCAGGGCGAGGCCGGTATAATCGATCGGCAGCATGTTGAGGGCGTAGAGCCCAAGCAACAGGCAGATTGTCCCGATCACGCCGGGGGCGACGGCGCCCGGCGTAGAAAACTCGAAAATCAAGCCGTAGACCCCGACGAGCATCAGGATGAGCGCCACATTGGGGTCGGTGATCACCGACAGAAGCCGGATGAGCCAGCCAGGCTGGAGCGTCTCGACCGGCAATCCGTTCGTCGCCAGTTGCCGCATGCCGCCACCCGCGACCTCGACCATCCTGCCGTCAATCCGCTCGAGAAGCTCGGCCGTGTCGCGGGCGACGAGATCAATGACACGCGCTTCCAGAGCCGCGCTCGCCGACAGGCTGGCGGCCTCGCGAACGGCCTTCTCGGCCCAGTCGGCGTTGCGCCCGCGCAGCTCGGCCAGACTGCGGATAAAGGCCGCGGCGTCATTGGTCGCCTTCGCTGACATCGCGTCTTTCGACACAGGCGGCGCCGTCGGGTCTTTTCCCTCCTTGCCGTCGCCGCCGTCCTTGTTGTTGTCACGGTCGCTCGGCAGTGCTGGCAGCCCCGGCAGCGGACCACCGATCTCAACAGGCGTCGCGGCGCCGAGATTGGTGCCCGGCGCCATGGCCGCCACATGGGTTGCGTAGAGGATGTAGGTGCCGGCGCTGGCCGCGTGGCCTCCGGAAGGAGCGACGTAGCCGACGACTGGAACAGGCGAGGCGAGCACGTCGGCGATGATCTCGCGCGTGCTGGTGACGAGGCCACCCGGCGTGTTCAGCCGCAGGATCACGACTTCGGCACGCCGTTCGGTTGCCATTGCCAGAGCTTCTTTCAAATGCCTGGCGGTCGCGGGGCCGATTGCCCCGTCGATCTCGATGGTCAAGGCAAGCTTAGCTCTGCCGCTCTCCTCCCCCGCTACAGGCGAGGGGGCGCCAACCAACGCAGCGACGAAAGCCACTGCAAGAAGGGCTGCACGCGCTAGTTTCAAGCTCAAAGCTCCATACACAAGATATGGGTTCACTCTTACCGAAATCCATGTGAGCAATGTACGCGCCCGAACGACCACCCTTGCGGTGACCTGGTGTTGTGGCGCACCGTATTGTGGGATCCGTGTGTCACGTGCCCGGCAAAGAGGTCGTCCCGTCTCGCAACGGAACCACTCTGGCGGACTGCACCGGCTTCCTTGCGTCCCCAGCTCCGGACCCGGGAGCTTACGACGCTCTGGCTGCAGTAAGCGTATTACGCCGTTTGCCGCTGTCTACCCGCGTTTAACCAGGGCTTCCCAACAGCCAGTTCCGCGTTGAACCCTCACGAAATCGCCGATGATGCTCAATGTTCTGTTTGTTGGCGGCTTTCGCAGCGACGAGCGCACGAGGCCTATTGCGCGAACCGTCTGCGGCAGGCAGCGCGCATAACCCAGCCGCTTCGGCCCCCCCGCAATGCGTGCGCGTTTCTCAAAGACCCTCATCCAGCCTACTGTGTGCCTACCAGAGTGCAAATGGGTCGCTCATGTGGGAAATAACGGCCAAAGGCTCAAAGAATTCGCCCGGTGGCCACCGTGCGACTGTCGGAAACGATGCGCCGGATGATGAAGGCATTCACCATCTGGACGGCTCGAGCCAGCGCTTGAATGCTCGCCTTCGAGCGTCAGACGCGGGTGCACGTCACGCTGGCTTCAACCTTCGCACATCGATCGTCCTGCCGCGCGCGGTGACGGAAATCTCGAAGTGATCGGCCTGGATGACGTCCTGAACCAGCGAAGGGCGGAACGCGGCGATATTGAAGCCGGCCCGTACCCTCACGCTGTCGTAGAGGATTCCAGCTCCGCCGGACGCGCGCACAGACTCCCCGAAACTTTGCGACGCGGCGTAGCTGTCCGGTAGATAGAGTTCGGGCCTGGTCGACCCAAATCCTGTTATGTCGACATACTCCCCACCCAGACGAGCCGAATATGCCCGGTAGGTGCGTGACAGCCCCGGAACGCGACGGGCGACCGTCTCGCGGCGAAGGTGATGCCCGACTTCGGCTGCAGACGTCCTGATGTCGGCCGCTGCATACCAGGCGCCAAGCTCGGGTCCATTGAAACGCATGCCGGTTGGCGCGACGTGGAGAAAGGCCGCCATCACCACGCTCGCATTAGCCCGCCCATAAACCCATTCGTGTTTCGGGAGGCGATCGATCCGTTCGGCGACCAGGCGGTCGTTCGTCCATCCTGCAAGTTCCATCACCGCCGACAGGTCAGCGGCGGTCGCCACCGTATCGAACAGCCCGATCGGCGGAAATCGGGACGGGATCAGGCGGTATGTCGGCTGAGGGGCCGGAGACAGAGGCAACGTCACCGCAAGACGACATCCGCTTCGTCATAAGGCAGGAACCCCGTATCGGCCGCGTTCGGCTCCATATACTGTCCGCCGCGGGCGGCATCGAGAAAGCGACGCACCGTCATAAGTCCGTCCTGAGAGCCGCTCGTCACCAGCCCAATCGGCGGCTTGCCTCCAAAGACCGCACCGTCGTGCGGGCCACGCAGCCACGCCATGCCGTCGGGCTCGGTTGGGTAGAGAATACCAAGCGCCTGGTGAATGCCGAGCATGGCCGAGATCCGCGTTAGCACATCGACACCCAGCGTCAGCTCCTGATGCTCGCGTGCCAGCTTTGCCCAGTTGTGAAAGGTCGAGCGCGACGGATAGCCGAGGATAAGCCGACGCTCTTCCTCGGTGAGGCCCCATAGATCCGCGATTGTCAGAAAGGTGCGCAGGGCGGGAGCGCTCAGCCGTCGCCGGTTGGTAGGCGCGAAGCGCCCACGATCGAGACGCTGGAGCGTTTTCCCTGAAGGTTCGCGTGGTTTCGGTAACGCCTGGCCCATGAAAGTCTCCAATTGTCTTGACTTGGATATAGTCCAAATCTGGACAACAGACAAGAGACCCCGCGTCAAGTGCCAAGCCGGACTTTATTCAGCGAGGGTGAGGAACCAGTTCCTGATCGGTAGGAGCCAACTACCGTCCGATAGATATCGACGAGCCATGTCTCGATCGTACGCAGTTCCGGCCCGAAATAGATCAGCGGGCCGATGATGACGAACAGCAGCAGCGCGAACGAAACGAAGCCGCCATCCGTGGACTCGTCTGGCGGTGGAAGTGGATTGATGTGCCAATGCTTTTTCATCGCTCATTCCTATTGCTCGCGCTCATCGCACTCGCGCTCGCGCCGCTCTTCGATCTCCCGTTCGAGCTCTCGCAAGCGCGGAACATGTTGCTGGGGCGGATCGGACCGCATGGCATCCGCCGGTCGCACCGTGTTCTCTCTCGACATACGCTTCTCAGCGCCGACCGAACCCGGATCATATCCCGCCTCGAGCTCCCGTTCGACACGATGATCGGGTTCTGCGTCGCGCGCGTGCTCGCGACGCAGTTCGGATTCTGCCTCAACCGAACCGGGCGTTGCGTTCGCAACCTGCGGAACGCTTGGCGCATCGTTACGGGAGAGCGATGCTGCCTAGCCATCTGCTTCATCCCTCTCCCTACCGGCGGGCTGCTCGGGAGCACTGCGGTCGAGCTGTGCTTTGGATCTTTCCTTGGCGTCGCTTCGGATCCCGCTCGACATCGGTAATCGTTGGCTTTCCATTGGATCTTGACATATTTGTAACCAGATTTAGGTTTCTATTTGACGTGAAATTGCACTAAATATCGGTGGCCGGATAAGCTGGGCCCCCTTCCCTCGCTTTCTGCTTCTGCCTATTTGTTCGCGCAACAATTCTTCCAGGCGCGCGACAAACTCGCTTAGTTCGACGACATAAGCGCTTCGCGCTTTCTGAGGCAGAATTCTCGTCAATGCGCGAGCTAGTTCGTCTCTGCCCTTTACCAGTTCATGCTCGAATGGAAACTGCCCGTCTTCGGTTGTGTCGGACGCCCCCGGCGGTGCGTTCGAACGGCCGACATGGGGCGCATTTGCCGACCGCAGCTCTGGGCGGAATGCGGACCGGCAGCTTCATGCTGCGGATCTTCAAGAGCTGGGCCAATCGGTTCGATCGTGAGCTTACCGATATCTTCGCCGTTCAGGACGAACTCACCAGCGAGATAGTGGCCCGCGCTCAAGGTCAGAAGCGAAATCCGGCCGGGCCGGCGGTTTCTGCGGGACAGAGCGATACTCAGACGTTTTTGATCTGGTCGACGGCGGTCACCAGCAATTCGTCCATCATGCCACGAATCTGACGATCGGACTGGGCAACACCGGCCGCATCGAAATCGCCGCGCACCTTGCGAAACACATCGTCGTCCCCAGCTTCCTCAAAGTCCGCGCGCACCACCTGCTTCGCATAGGCGTCGGCGTCCGCGCCGGTTTTGCCGAGCTTTGCAGCTGCCCACAGGCCAAGCAGCTTGTTACGCCGCGCCATGGCTTTGAACTTCGATTCCTCGTCCATTGCAAACTTCTTTTCGAAGCCTTCCTGACGGTTTCTTATGCTGCTCATGGCTTAGCCTTCGGTTCAGGGTGCGAGTCGACCTTTATCCGACATCCACCAGATGGCCGGCTAGTCGAGGTCGAGAGTGGCGCGAATGGACGTCATTGGCAAGGCCAGACCGTTCAGGCAAGTGATCGATCGGGCGGCGCCGCAATTCAGCGATCATCCGCGGGAGGCAGCGAATCCGAGGCGCCCATAAATCTTCTGCATAGCGTACAGCTCCGATCTGAGGTATGCTCCCCGGTTACGCTCGAGATCGATGAGGACTGGGGCGCCCCACTTCCGCCGGATCTGGTGGCGATGGTTGCCCTGTCGATCCTCGGAGTTGCTTGCAAGATGCCGACCCGCCGCCTTTTCCTTTCCACATACGTCGCGGGCCCAATTCTTGTGCCGACTCTTGCGCATTCTGCGGCGTCGCCCAACCAACTCTCTCTCACGCCAGCCTGCACCGATGAACATGATCTGACGCCGGATCAAACCGAAGGGCCCTATTTCTCGCCAGACAGTCCTGAGAAACAGGATTTCGCAGCAGACGCTCCGGGCGGCGATCGAATGACGCTCGGCGGCTTTGTGCTGACCAAGGATTGCCAATCAGTAGCCAAAGCTCTTGTCGAGCTATGGCACGCTGACGAAACTGGAAACTACGACAACAGCGGTTACAAACTCCGCGGACACCAATTCACAGACGCTGAAGGCCGGTGGTGGTTCGACACGATCGTGCCGGGGCTATATCCGGGCCGCACCCGACATTTTCATATTAAGGTCCAAGCGCCAAAAGCCCGTGTTCTCACCACGCAGCTCTATTTCCCTGGCGAGCCGGACAATGCTCGCGATCGAATTTTCAACCAAGAGCTGTTGCTGGATGTTTCGACGACTGGCGAAGCAAAATTTGGTCGGTATGACTTCGTGGTGACGCGACCGTAGCCTGAGACTGATTGGCGAAGGTTAGTTTCCAGCGCCCTTCCCTCTACCAAAATTTTATAAGTGATTGCAATAACTTAATTGCCTCACCGGACCGCAATCGCCCGCAGAGCGTGTCGCGTCGTGTTGCAATGGACTACCGTTAGTTTCCAACGGTTTCGAGGCGCTCGATGTCGGCACGGTGGTCGTCAACCACACGACAGCGGTGCGCGTCGAGACATCGTCCCGTTGTTGGGGATTGCCATAACTGCCGCGTGAAACTCTTCCGGCGTCAATCCGGTTTGTAAGCGCTTCCCAGCGTTCTTGGCCTTTGTGTTCTCGGTTGCAGGCAACTTCGGAAGCCGCGTGGGATCAATCGCCCCAGACGCATCCTTGAAGGGCAGCAATACTTCGTCGGGTTCCAAACGATTGCCGACATATCGACCGGATTTAAACTCGCCATCCTTGCAAACAGTAGGCAAGAACATCGCCTGCTCCGGCTGAGCTGATCGAGGGTCGAAGCCGGTTAAGGACGGATCGATCTTAGCGGCGGCGATGACGACCAGCGCCGAATATTCCGCGTTGGTCACCTCACGCGATAGCAGGATAAAAACGCGAACACGAATGTCCCCCGATTGATGCGACCGTGTGGTGTGCCATATTGATTCAAAGGGCCAATCCAACCCTATTAGGTACAGTAAGTCCCACGTGTTGGTACTCATTCCGTCGAAGTCGATTGTGACAATCGAACGTTTCAGAACGGTGGCGCACTTGCGTTCGCCATTCTCGCAGGTGCCGCCAACAATCCATCCATTGCGATTTTTGTAAGGTAGCTGCTCGGGTTTCGTCAGCTTCAAGAAAGCTTCAAACAGCTGCGCGTCCCTGTCTTCGGCAAGCAAGACCTTCGCGATCCCGCCCCAGGTGACCGACTTAACTGTGCCTCTCCCAAGATTTTTGCCACCTATCGTCACGGAAACTCGAGCGGCGTCATGGGGCGAAGCAGGGTGTTTCACTTGGGATTTGGAAACAGACATAATAGTCCCGCCTTCTTCAGAACGCGAAATGCAGAGTGATCTGGGGTGGTCGGCTGGAGGCTGTCGTCGATGCTCTAAATGTTGCGCAGGAGCGCCTCGAACTCTTCAAGTGTCATGGACACTCGGTGTTTCACCAGCGGACCACGAGGACGTTGGCCTGCGCTCGCCATTGGCAATAGTCGCGATTTCGGACGTCACGCCAGAACTCGCGCTCCAGACGATCGGCTCTCTGACGGTGCTTGGAGCTCTTCGGGCGAGCCCACAAATCAAGGCCGCCTTGGCCGCAAGGATAAAATAGGCCGCGGAAGGAAAGGTAAATACCATGAACAACGAATTCGTCGCGGAGATCCTCCGCGCGACAGGCTCCTTGCGGTCCGGAGATCCGGCGGGCGTGACCGCCGTCATTCAGAACGCGCTCTCAGCTGCGGGTCTGATGAACTCCGCTGGAGACGGAATTTCGGGCGACCCGAACCCTGCAATCCACGAACCTCACACGCAGCCGGCGGGTAGCGGAGCCATACACCTTCCGCCACGGACCGTTCGGCTGCGGAAACCCCTGAGCGAGGTCGTCCGCGCACTGCGAGCGGGTGGAAAAGGGCTTGGGCTCGATAGAACGATGCCGGGTAGGCCAGTCCGTGCCCACCCCGGAGCCACCCTTACCCGATGGCGCCATGTTCTTGGATTTGCGCTATTCCTGCGCAGCGGGCGCGCGCCGCTACCGGCTCTACGTTCCGAGCTCCGCCGGCGAAGGTCTGCAGGGACTGATTGTGATGCTGCACGGCTGCACGCAGAATCCGGAGGACTTCGCCGCCGGGACCGGGATGAACGCCCTGGCCGAAGAGCACCGGTTGTTCATTGTCTATCCGGCGCAGACTCGCGGCGACAATTCCATGTCCTGCTGGAACTGGTTCCGGCCGGGCGACCAGATGCGCGATACCGGTGAGCCCGCGATCATCGCCGGCCTGACCGAGAGCGTCCGTGTCCAATACGCCATCCCGAACGGTCGCGTCTTCGTCGCCGGTCTCTCCGCCGGCGGCGCGATGGCAGCGATCATGGGTGAGACGTATCCTGAGCTCTACGGGGCGATCGGTGTCCATTCGGGCCTGGCCTATGGCTCAGCCAATGATGTCATGTCGGCGTTCACGGTAATGCGCGGGCAAGTAGGGATCGAGCTGCCGCCCTCGAGGCGTGGCGGCGCGGGAACGAAAGCAAACCCGCGCATGATCGTCTTTCACGGCAGCGCCGACACCACCGTCCACCCTTCGAATGCCGAGCGGATCATAGCGAGCCAAGGTGAAAGCCTGGGAAAGAGCGCCCGATCCGAGCACGGACCGTCGGGTGACATCCGGGCGTATACACGCCTGGTCTCGGAGCGGGACGATGGCACACATGCGATCGAGTGTTGGATGATCGAGGGCGCCCAGCATGCCTGGTCCGGCGGACACCCCGACGGATCCTACACCGATCCGCGCGGCCCGAACGCGTCGGCGGCTATGGTGCGCTTCTTTCTCCACGGACGAGGATAGGATTGTACAGCGGCATGCACCGGATGGCGCTGAGGTTCCTCACTCCCAACTGCGACTTCGCCGAATGGGGCGAGGTCTCCGACGCCCCCGTCGTCCCGACCGGCTCTCATACAAGTGGACATTGATCGACGGACTTTTCATTCGGAGTACGATGGCAAACGAATATCCGCCCCATGGGAATAGATGCCTACACCGAGTTTGGAGCTAGGGCAACGTGGATTGCAGCGCTGCAATGTAGAGCAGTTCTCTGTCCTTGATGCCGCTCCCAAATAAGTAGAGGAGTTGGTCAGCCAAGGTTGATTTGTTCGACGGGTTGAACGCTTCGGAACGGACGATATCGTCATAAACGCTCTTTAGAAACCGAAGGTCGTCTGGGTGGTAAACGCCGGGTCCGCCAGTAAGACTTTCAATGGGCATGGAACGCTCCTATCCCTATGGGCAGAGCGTGTTCTTCACTCTCGTCGTTTCCCGAATCATGGACGATGAACCCTAATAGCACTCATAGGGACGCAACCGCTGTTGCATTTGACGTAGGGACGGGGGGATGCCGGAAACGTGATAGCGCGATGGAACCAACATTCGCACAGTATGTTGGAGCTCTAAGCGCCGATCTACATCCCCACATTTTGATCGGCGCCCAGACGCCTGTGGCGGGTACACGTCTCCCTCGCCAACCTGCTGCAGGTTCTTTCCTTCGAATCCGGCGATGGATCAAATATCCTGCCTTCGCAATACATCGGCGAGTGCACGCTGAAAAACTGACGGCGACGGGTTCGCCGCCTCGTAGGCACGCGGTCGAGTTAACGGAACCGATAGCGCCGACGCGTCGCAAGAAGGGTGCTGCGCACCAAGAGCCGCCCGAATAAGCTGCCACGCATGCGCGTTGCAGCTTGTAATTGTGATTGCGAAGCTTATCTAACTTGTGTGGCGCTTAAATTGGCGCCGAGTGCAACACCCCAAATGTTGTTCTCAATGAAGAAGAGCCGCGCAGCCAACCGAGACCCCGGTTAGTGCGGCTTTTTCTTGGTTCGCGCCCCCTCGAGAACAAAAATATATTGGCATGCACGCTTCCGCCGAGTTCGGTGCTACGGTGATTTATCGTCCAATAAATTTCACGGGAAACGACGGTTGAGAGTGAAGAACACGCTCTGCCCAAAGGGATAGGAGCGTTTCATGTCCATCAACGATCTCGCCGCCCAATCCGGCGTATACATGCCTGAAGACTTGGTTTTCCTGACGAGCGTATTTGACGAGGTTAAGTGGTCGCAGAAAACTTTCGAGCCTTGGCAGCACAACGCGCTAGCGCGTCAAATCCTCTATATTCACGGGACGGGCGTCGGGGATCGTGAGCTGATTGCGGCGGTGATCAGCCACTACAAGAAACCTCGTCTCGTTCGTTTTGGGCGATAAGGGCAAAGCGGGCCCGTCTCGACGCAAATTACACCGCGATATCGTGTGTCGGATTAACAGATGCCCACAGAGCTCAAACAAAATTATTCAAGAATCCTGGCAGATCTTGAGACCTACAATCCATATCCGATGAGCAAGAAGGCCTATGCTCAGCAGAGATACTTGGAGTACCATCAGGGAAAACTATTTGCTAATTTCAATCCGGTGTTTGGAGATGCATGTTTAGATCTAAGAAGTAGTACATACATACTCGTAAACCAGATTCTGGACATTGAGGTACAGGGCCGCTGCCCTAATAACAACTGGACCATAGTTCTCGTTAGACGTGTTGGAGACGCTGACGGTCGGCCAGAAGCCGATTCCGTGCCAAAAGGTACTGCCCCACGTTTATGAGTGGCGTTCAGGTTTTCTTCCCGACGCGTGTAGGACCATCGTCCTATGGTGGGGCGAGGCAGTGATTCCGGCAGGGGATGTAACACGGTGGAACTCTGTTGAGCTTTAGTCCGCTGACCCACGTCGGTCTCTTCCTGACATTTCAGGAAACTGGTCAATTGATATCATGCTCGCCTCCAATCAATCAAAGGAGTGGAGTATGGCCGGGCTGGTAAACCTAAATGAATTCGACAACGAAATCGATAAGGCTGTGAAGAACGTAGCAACTCTTCAGCGCACACGAGGCATGACACGGGGGATTTTCCCACCGGAGCAGGATGCTCAGTTCAAACAGTTGCTTGACGCTGTTGCTCAGTTACTTCTTGCCACCCAATACCTCGTTGACAACAACCGATAGCTGCGCGCGCATTTCGCGCTTGTTGATCGGGCGACCCGCCGCCCCCAATGCGGTCGAAGGCGACGGGCGCAGCTCAACGGTCAAGAGGGATCAAAAACCGGCGCTGCCCGCACGAAACCAAGGCGCGGTCATGCGGTTCCCAAATCGCGCTTATGTGATCGTCGCAGCCGTAGCGCAGACCACCCAGCCGAAGCGATTTTTTTTCTTGCCTCCACCCACCGCGACTAATTACTTTCTGCACATGGTGGCGTTGGAGGGTGAGATGCCATTTCGCACAGTCATAGAGCCGGAAGCGATTGAAATGCTGACGAAGGTCTTGGAGCAGCATTGCGGAAAGTTCGGCATTCGCAGTGAAGAGGGCCGACAGTCCGTCGCCTCTTCTGTTCTCGCCAGATATCAGCGCGGAGTGAGTGATCCGGCTGAAATTGCGAGGCTGTTGGAGGAAGAAGATCGGTAACCTCATCTCCAATGCCAAATCGTTCCGGCATGCTGTTCTCCCAACAGGGGTAGGTCGGCTGAAGCTACGCGTAGTGCGAAGCCGGACAAGCTCGTCAAAACCCCTACAAGCAGGGCTGGAACGATATCTGTAAGCGCGAGTTTGGCCTATGAGGGAGTTTAGGTACAAACGATGGAACGCATCCCCGCGAGCGATCCCCTCGTTGCGGAATTCCTGCGGCACGATCACAGCCCAGAAATGAAGCGCTACGTCGATGGTTTGAAGGGCTTTGCGGTCGACCTCGATATGCCTGAGTATTGGGTGCATCTGTTGGGTCAGATAGACGCCGCTTTCGACCGCAGGCATTGATCGATCAGGCGCTTGGCGGCATGACAAGTTGTTCAGTCGCCCGGCCAGCCGCGAATAGGGTCATGAACACGTCGCGCCGACGCTCGCCTGTATCGGCGCACCGCTGGCAGGCGAACTTCGGCACTAGATCGTCGTGCATGGCACCATGATCGGTCCCAGCCGCTGGGCCAGCCCCAGCAGGTCGAGTTCCGTTGACCGGTGGCAGACGCCGCAGTTGATCCACACCCGGTTTACCTTCGGCGATGCGGTCGGCAATCGTGCTCATGCATGTGGAAAATATTCCTCACCAAACGGATGGCAACCTTCGGAGGCCGCTATTTATGGAGTTCTGCAAAGCCTGCTGCGGTCAATTTTAGCGTTCTGTTGTCGGGGCTCTCGAACCAGTCGTGGTCCCCAGCATACTGGAGCCCAGACATATACTCCGCTGCGGTCAATCCGGCTTGCAGGCTTCGCGAATGGACCGCGTCAGCCATCAACACATGGCCGGCTTGGATATTGTCTCCCTCGAATGGGGACAAAATAACGCGTGCGCACTGTTCAGGGGTCATGACAGCGTCCTTGTCTTATTGACGTTTCCGGTGCGTTTAAACCCCGGTGCATCTTGCCGTCAATCGGCGAGCAAAGCCTCAACGAGATCGCCAGAGGGTTGACTAAGGTCGCGCCTAATACGATTACCGATCCCGAAGAACTGCGCCGGTCGCTCGCCAGAATCCGCGCCGAGGGCTACGCTTTCGACGACCTCGAATTTGCACCGGATATGCGTTGCGTGGCACTGCCCGTCTTCGAAAACGGCGGCGAGGTTCCGGGCGGCATCGCTATCTCGGGCCCTGCGAGCCGCTTCGACCTCGACAAACTTTCCATGCTGCGTGATATCGTCAGGCGCCATAGCGAAGACCTTTCTCGCGACTTGGGAGGAAGCCTATAATCATTATATGGGCGACACGTTCTTCGCCCGAACTGCGATTCGCGGCAGAACCGGACATTCGGCTCATCGAAGGCGAACGTCCGCTTCTTCTCCCGTCAGATGCCCCTGATATCAGCGGCTGCTCTGAATTCGTCTGCCGTCGCTGTCGAACAAATGCGACTGCGCGGGATCGAAGAGAAGATTTATCTCCTGCCCCTTTATATAATCAGTTTTGCCGCGCTGCTCCACGGTCAGCAGTTGATCTAGCCCGTCGACCTGAACATAAAGCAGGCTGGAGCCGCCCAGATGCTCGACCACTACAATCTGTGCAGGAATGGCGCGCTCGGTCCGAGGCTCGGCAATTGAGATCGCGTCTGGACGAACGCCAAGTTCAACCTTCGAGCCGTCTGCGATCGAGACATTCCCGCCGAGCGTTAGCACTATCCTGGCGGATGCTGCGATCGTCAGGTTGGTTCCCGCCTCCGAATGTCCGGCAATTGTCAGGATGAAGTTCATCCTTGGCTGCCCGAGGAAGCCTGCGACAAAACGATTGGCCGGCTTCTCGTAGAGCTCCAGCGGCGAGCCTTGCTGCTCGATCCTGCCCTTGTTCAGGATCACGATACGGTCGGCCAGCGTCATAGCCTCGACCTGATCATGCGTCACATAGATCATGGTGGTCTGCAGGCGCTCGTGCAACCGTGCGATCTCGACGCGCATCTGGGCCCTCAGGCCGGCGTCGAGGTTCGAGAGTGGCTCGTCAAACAGGAAGACATCGGGCTTGCGGACGATCGCTCGGCCAATCGCGACGCGCTGGCGTTGCCCGCCCGACAGCTCCTTCGGCTTGCGGCCGAGCAGCTCTTCGATCTGCAGCACGCCAGCGACCTCCGCGACCTTGCGGTCGATTTTCTGCGTTCTCTGTGCCCAGCATCTTCAGCGCGAACCCCATGTTCTCGGCTACAGTCATGTGCGGATAGAGCGCGTAGGACTGGAACACCATGGCGATGCCGCGGTCGGCGGCGGCGATGGTGTTCATTGACTTGCCGCCGATCAATTGCTCGCCGGAGGTGATCTCCTCCAGTCCGGCGATCATGCGCAGCAGGGTGGACTTGCCGCAGCCGGATGGGCCGACGAAAACGACCAGTTCGCGGTCCTCGACGACGAGCGAGACGTCACGGACGGCCTCGACCCTGCCGAAGGATTTGGCGACGTTCTTGAGTTCTACGGAAGCCAACCACTCAATCCTTCGACTTGACGGCCCACATCTCAATCTCGACCAGGAAACCCGGCAGCAGCACCGCCTGCACGGCGGTGCGGACCGGCAGAGGCTCGACCATCATCTCTTCGTAGACAGCGTTGAAGCGGGCCCACTGGCCAAGGTCGGTGAGGTAGATGTTGACCTTGAAGACGTCACCCAGCGTGCAATCGGCTCTGGCCAGCTGAGTGGCGCAATTGTCCAGCGTGGCCCGCGTCTGCTCTCGATCGTGTCGCCGATCACCTCGCCGTTCATGTCGACGGCGACCTGACCGGAGATCACGACGAGCCGCGTGGCATCTATCTCGAGCACAGGCGAATAGGGCCCTGCAGTGGCGTGCTGCTTGGCGTCCTTGGGACGCGCTATTAGCGGATGACGGATGTCGCCGATGTCTGCCATGTCTTATCCCTTGACCGCGCCGCTGAGCAGGCCCTCGACCACGAAGCGCCAGACGAAGATGACCAGCACCAGCGTCGGCACGATCGCGATGAAGATCGCCGTGTTGAGGAGACTCCACGAGACGTCGGTGTTGCGTGCCAGCGCGGCCATCACCACCGAGACCGGACGCGTGGCCGCGTCGCCCGAGAGCACCATCGAGAACATGTATTCCGAATAGGAGAGCATGAAGGCGAAGAGGCCGGTGGCGCCGACCGAAGGCAACGCCAGCGGCAACGCGATGCGCCAGAAGGTCTGAAGGCGGCTGCAATGGTCGAGCACTGCCGCCTCGAATATCTCGGCCGGCATCTTGCGGAAGAAGACAGACAGGATGAGCACGGTAAAGGGCAGCGCCTTGGCCGTGTGGACGAGGATGATGCCCGCCTGCGTGCCGACCAGCCCGAGCGCCTGCAGCATGATATAGACCGGCGTCACCAGAGCTACTGCCGGCACCAGCGGGGAGAGGATGAGGAACATGAAGGTGAGCTTCTTGCCCGGAAAGACATAGTGGGCGAACACATAGGCCGCCGGCGCGCCGATCAGCAGGTTCAGCACCATCGACGAGAAGGCGATGATGCCGCTGTTTAAGAGGCTTTGCGGAACCTGCCGAGCCGCGTCCGAAATCATTGCGCGGTTGGCGTTCTCGGCAAGATAGGAATCCGGCAGCTGGCCGGTGAAGACGTAACGGTACGTCTCGAAATTGAGACCCTCGCTGAAGAGGGCCTTGCTGCTGTCGAGCAGGATGCGGTCGGGGACGACGCTGCCGATCAGTGAGAGGATAACCGGTCCGCCCGTAAAGAGCACGATCAGCGAGGCGAACAGGAAAATCAGGAAGGGATGGAGGCCGCGTTGCATCTCAGTCCTCGACGAAAAGATCGGAAGGGAGCGCGCGCGTGATGCCGACAATCAGCACCGCCGAGATGGCGACGACGATGAAGGCAACTGCGGACCCGCTGCCGAAATCGTACATGGAGAAGCTTTCCCGCCAGATCTGGAAGGACAGCAGCGTCGTTGCGGTGCCCGGCCCGCCTCCGGTCATGGCGTAGACGAGATCGTAGCTAGTGAAGGCGGTGAGCGCGTTGTAGACGATCAGCACGACGATCATAGACCGCACTTCGGGGAAGACAATGTAGCGGAATCGCTTGAACGCGCTGCGGCAATCGATGGCGGCGGCCTCCAGCGTCTCGGAATTGATCCCGGAGAGTGCCGCCATGATTAGGACGACGGCGAAAGGGATCTGCGTCCATACGTGGGCGACAACGACCGAGATCAGCGCAAGCCGCGGCGAGGTCAGCCAAGGGATCGAGCTGTCGATTAGATGGAGGTCACGGAGCATGCCGTTCAAAACGCCGAAGCTTGGATGGAACACCCAGATCCACAGCACCGCGCTGATCGCGCCCGGCAGCACCCAGGGCAAGAGGACGATGGAGCGAACGACCTGCGAGCCGAAGAAACGCCGCTGCAGGAAAAGCGCAATCAGCGTGCCAATGACGACGACGAGAGGCGCGGCTAGGAGGGTGAAGACAATTGAGTTGCGAAGCGCGTCCTGAAAGTAGTTGCTGCTGACAACCCGCTTGTAATTGTCGAGGCCGACGAATGGCTCGCCGGGAAACAGAAGCATCACCGAATGCAGGCTCGTCCAGAACGCGTAGGCGACCGGGTAGATGGTCATCAGCGCCACCGGCAGGAGTGCAGGCAGCAACCAAAGCGCCGGAAAGCGTTTGATGGTCAACATGAAGATGCTTGTCGTGCCCGAATTCGCGTGACGGGACAGACGGCGCCGAGGCGCCGCCCGCCCCATACCGCAGCTCGAGCGGTTGGCGAACTGTTCTTTAAACTGGTTCCAGCGGTCCGCGCCGTCCTTCATCGTCTGCTCGACGCTTGCCTCGCCGACCATCGCCTTGGCCAGCAGCGGGCGGAAGTAGGCCGACCAGACCGAGCTGTACTCGGTATAGGTGCCGGCCTTGGCTATTGCCGCCTGGTCGCCCAGCGCCTTGACGTCGGCCCATTTGCCCCAGGCGCCGATCACGTCCTTGTCGGCAAAAAGCGGCAGCTGACCGAAGCCCAGCCCCTTCTTCGCGGCCCAGCGCTTGGCGACCGTGTAGGGCTTGCCGGCCATGAAGTTCACGAACTTCCAGGCGGCTTCCCCGCGCGCGGGATCTGCCGCGGCCTGCGCGGTCACGACGTAGGACTTGGCAAAACCGAGCGTGGCATGCGTGGAGCCGGGCATCGGCGCAAGCGCGAACTCGCCAGCTCGAGGCTGGTCGGCGGTGTTGTTCAGCGCGGCGAGAACGTAGGTGTAGACGATCGTGAAGGCGTGCGCCCCTGTGTTCATCGCCGGGATGATCTTGGTTTCGTGCGTCTCGGACTGCACGAGGCCCTTGGAATAGGCGTCCGCGATCCACTGCAACTGCTTGAACGCCTCGTTGTTCGGGTCGGCGAAGAGCGGGTTCAGATCCTTGTCGAAGAGTTCCGCGCCGCGGCCATAGGCCTGAGCGACGAAAGCGTCATAGAAGTTGGGAAGCTCCTGGTTGTACTCATAGACGATCGGGTGCTCCATGCCGCCCGCCTTGAGCTTCTCGGCGGCCGCAGTCACCTCTTCCCATGTGGTCGGCACAGCAATCGCCGGCGGCGGCGGATCGATTGTATGTACCTCGTCGATCTCGGCTGTTGCGGCGACCCCGATGGAGGTGCTCTACGACGCCACAAAGGGAGCATGCCACATGTTCGCCCGCGCGATCGCGGTCGAATTTCGCGACCGAAACATCCGGTGCAATGCGGTTTGCCCGGGCTTCATAAGGACACCGCACGGTTTGCGCGAACTGGAGGATCTGAAGCGGCTGGGGATAGATGTGTCCGAGGCCGCGATCGTTGCCCAGCAGGGCCGTATCGGCGAACCGGAAGAAGTCGCGAGGGCTGCGCTCTATCTGGCGAGCGATGAGGCGAGCTTCGTCACGGGCGCTCAACTCTTCGTCGACAACGGCTTCACGGCCATATAGCTTTGCGTCCCTCACGGCAGGCGGCGGTGTTCCCGGTTGGTACCAGCGCCGCGGCGACCGATGGAAGCGAATTGCGGGCCGGATTGGCTCCGCCCCCCACCGCACTTCGCGGACAAAGCCATCCCAGTGGGATTCGTCTCAAACTGACCCTTCTCAGCCCATCCGTCAAAGCGGTTGTACGGCAAGGGTTGATCCATAAGTTCGCGTTTGCTGATGTCTCGGATCTCGCCATCCCTCGTGGCGTCCATTGGCGGCGGTCGTTGTGAACCAAGCCCTACTAAGGCTCGTGACAAAGTCGATCGAGTACGTCGCGAAGCGCGGTGGCGGCTTGGTCACGCTCGTCAGCAGACATCAGGTCGGGTTCAGCTTCCAATCTGAGATGTGGCAACTCGGTTCGAACGGCGCGACGAGCGCCTGCCAGATTGGCCTTCAGATCGATGACGCGGTAGATGGCGACGGGATAGGCGATCCCCTTGACCTGGACGTGCCCTACTTCCTCACAGTCGATTGTGCCCTTCACTTGCGCAAACGTCTCGTAGGAAATGAGGATGGCCCCCGGTGGCGCCTCCTGCTCCAGGCGCGAGGCGAGATTCACGGCACCGCCGATAATCGTGTAGTCCATCCGGTCCTCGCTGCCGAAGTTACCGACGGTGCAGTAGTCGGTATGGATGCCGATGCGGCAACGCAGCGGTGTTTCGATCCCAATGTCCCGCCAGACTTCGGCAAGCTCGCTGATACGCTTTTGCATGGCAAGCGCCATCTGTACGCAAGCCAGCGCGTCCTCCTTGACACCGCGCGTCTCAGGGTCGCCGAAAAACATCAGTATCGCGTCGCCGACATACTTGTCGATCGTGGCACCGTGATCCAACGCGATTTTCGACATTTCCGTCAGGTAGTGATTGAGGAGCTGGGTGAGATCCTCGGACTCCATCTTGTCGGTGGTCTCGGTAAAGCCAGCGATGTCGGAGAAGCATATGGTCAGCTTCTTGCGCTGGCTGGCTATTCTGACGTCTTGGCGGCCGGTGAATATCGAGCTGTACACTTGGGGCGCTAGATATTTGGCCAGCTTGCTGGAAAGCGCCTCTAGGGCCGTGGACTTCTCGGCGAGGTTCTCCTCCCTTTGCTTCAGCTCCGTGATGTCAGAGTAGACGGCCACAGTGCCGCCGGCGGTGATCCGCCGCTCACTGATCATGATCCATCGCCCATCGCCTCGTCGTTGCACCCACGGTTCGCCAGGGTTGCGGTGCAGCGAAAGCCGCGCGGCCACCCATTCCTCGACCCGTCCCTCGGCATCCCTGATGTAGCCGCGTTCAGCGGAACGGCGAATGATGTGCTCGAATGTCGTGCCGGGCGTCAGTTCGGTGTGTAGGCCGGCGTAAAGCAGTTCCCGGTAGCGGCTATTGCTAAGGACGAGCCGGTCCTCCCCGTCGTAGAGCGCGAATCCCTCGGAGATGCTCTCGATGGCATCGATGAGCCGCTGGCGCGCTTCGGCGACCTCGCGCAGGTTCTTTTCCTCGACCTCGACCGCGGTGTCCCGGAAGAGTCTCAGCGCTTCGGCCATGCGGCCGATTTCATCGCGGCCGGCGGCCGGCAGCGGTGCACGAAGATTGCCGCCCGCGATCGCAAGCATGCCTTGGCTCACCGCTCCCAGACGGGCGAGAAGGTTGCGGTCGACATAGAGCCAGACGACCAGAACCGAGCTCAATAGGCTAAGAAAGGCGGAGCCGAGGACAACCCCAGTGCCGTAGCGCTGGACGAGCGCGGCTTCGCGACCGGAGGCAGCGATCTCGCGGTCCGCTGCGGCGACAAGACGGTCGACGGCAGCGGTGAGACTTCTCGACAGTCGATTGTTTTCGGCCAGAAGCTTTTCGCCCTGCACCAGGACGGCGAACTCGTTCTCGCGTGCCTTGGGGATGCTGTCCTCACCGTCGATCAGCGCCTTGAACTCGTCCACCCGCTGCTGGAAGCGGGTCCGCAGCTTCACGTCGATCTCGGCGGAAACCGCGTCGAGAGCGGCGAACGACCGTCGCAGCGGAAACAAGATCAGCGCCAGATCACCTGGCGTCCGCGCATCCGCTGTCTTGACCAGCGCGTCGTTGATCGCCGAGATCTCCTGCAGCGCCTTCTGCTGAGGGATGTAGGCCGCAATCGCCTGGACCAGATCGGCCGTCGCCGCCGCGCGTCGATCTGGTGCGAGCGACGTGTCGGCCGCAACCACCCGCCATTGCGCGAGCTTGGAGTCCATTACCAGGATGCCGGCCGCCACGAGGCGCTGGCTTCCGGTCGTCGTCGTGGAGAGGCGGCGCAGGAGTTCCTCCTTGCGGGCAACCACGTCAAGACGGGCAGCGACAAGATTATCGAGTTCCTTCAGGTTGCGCCTGAGAACAATCGCTGCCTCCTCGATTTCGGCCAACGGAACGGTGCCGAGTGTGGCGTCCCTAAGGGACGTGCGTAACGTTTCGAGGCGGGACATCTCGACGGCAACCGCGGCTGAAACCTCGCTGTGTTGAGCCTTGCTCGTCGCCGCCAGCACGGACGGCGCCGCGGCGGCGACCCGCTCGGCCTGGCGCGACAACTGGAGGGACGCGAGCGCGGACGGCACTCGATCCTGGGTGATGCGGTCGACGACACCACCGACCTGGAGGAAGGCATATAGAGCGGCGGCGGTGGCCAACACCACGAGGGCGCTGATCCCGAAAAAGGCGAGTAACAAACGGCCTCGTATTCCGAGGCGTTCGATCATCGCCACGACGAATTGATCCGAACGATTCCCCATCCGATGGTCTCAAGCAGCCCGCCGGTGATTGGGACTCTTATTCAACCGGCACGTAGTCTCCACCCCGCCAGACGTACCTTACCCAGCTTTGGGTCCTAAGGTCGCCCTTCTTGTCGAACTCGACCGGGCCCAGGACAGTGTCGAACTCCTGTGCGCGCAGTGTCGCAATGACCGCTGTCAGCTCCAGCGAAGCTGCCTTCTCGACCGCCTGCGCCCAGACCTGGACAGCGGCGTAGCTATGCAGTGTGTAACCCGTGGGCTCGAAGTTCTCTGCACGAAAACGCTCGACGACTGCCGCCGCCTCGGGATTCCGACGCGGATCTGCGACGAAGGTGAAGAGAATGCCTTCCGCTGCGGGACCGGCGATGAGGTCGAGCTCCTCGGTTGCCATGGTGTCGCCCGAGACGAACTGGACCGAGTAGCCGCGATCGCGTGCCGCCCGGGCCATGAGAGCAACTTCGGTATGATACCCGCCCACATACAGGACGGCGATACCCGCGTCCTGTAACGCCGCGGTCTCGGCCGTGTAGTCGGTCTTTCCCGGCACATATGCCTGGTAGATCGCTTCAGTTACGCCCCGCTTGTTCAACTGCTTTCTGGTCTCGTCGGCGAGACCCTTCCCGTAAGTCGTGTTGTCGTGAAGAATCGCGATCTTCTTCTCGGCCCACTGATCGGCCAGGTAGTTGCCGGCCACGATACCCTGTGCGTCGTCGCGGCCAATGACGCGAAAGACGTTGGCGCGGCCTTTATCGGTCAACAGGGGATTGGTCGACGCCGGCGAGATCTGCAGCACGCCCGCGGCCTCGTAAACCTCGGAAGCCGGAATCGAGGCGCCGGAGCAGTAGTGTCCGTCGACGAAGATCGCGCCTTCGGTGACCAGCTTCTGGGCGGCGGCTACGGCCTGTGCCGGATCGCAGAAGTCGTCGACCGGGATGAGCTTGATCTGCTGCCCGAGTACGCCGCCCGCCGCGTTGATGTCGGCCACCGCCATCTCGGCGCCGCGTTGGATTTGCTCGCCGATCCAGGCGAGCGGTCCCGTATTCGGACTTGCGCTTCCAATCAGCACCTCCGCTCGTGCGGGGCCGCTAAACGCGACCGCGAACGCGACGGCAGCTACGGCAGTGAGACGGCGCATGGATGCACCCCCAGACTGTAGCTTACGCTAATCTTTGGCGGCACGTCCACCGGGGCGAACATCACGGCGGCACTACGGGTGGCAGATTGGCTCGGGCCCGGCAAAACGGTAGCGACCACTGTCCTCGATTCCGGTCTACGATACATTAGCACTGACGTGTTCCGGGGCCCTGCGCTTGCGCCATAGGGCTCACTCCGATGTCCGGCCCGAAAATCCGCCTCACTGCTTTGGCCGCTTTCGATGTCGCCTGGTGATGCGAAAAACGCTTCAGCCACCGGATGTTCAATAAAGGTCAGGAACACGACCTTCGCGAGGTGACTGCAAACGTCTCGAAATGGCGCAACCACGACCTACAGCTTGTCATGGTCAACGTCTGCTTTTGGGCAGTGGCAAAGGCGCATGAACGGCCGACTTGCGGCGCGAAGCCGTCGTTCGGCGGTCGATTTCTGCAGTCGCACTTGGGTCGAAAGCGGACACTCGTGTTACCCAGGTGTTGCCCGGACGACAGATGGCAGAGTTTGTGAGAGCGTCCTATGTGGTAAACCTAACAAAAGCAGGCTGTTAAACCCACCAGCGTCCGCGGATATTGAGACGTCCATTGCCTTCCGTAGGCAGAGGTCTATTTGCGGAAGACCGCTTTGCGTCTGGAGAGGCCATTGGACGTCGATGAAATGAGCGCCTGAAACTGGGCCGGAAGCGGCCCGTCCGTTTACGGGAGGGAGACGCTGGGAAGCTGCCATTCAGTCTCGTTCGATCCGAGCGTCCGTTTCACGCGAAGTGCCGTCGAGCTTCTCGCGAAGCCGGCACGCGATGCGGTCGATCTTGTCGCGCGTTACGACCGGCTCACCCGACGTCAGCCGCTTCTGACGATCGGCAATGTCGCTTGCTCTCAAGGCGCATTCTTCGGATTCTTCAGGTTTGGCAGCTCAAGCGCTTATCTTCACTCGGTGGGCGGTCTGCAGAGCTCGGACAAAACCCGACGCTCCGCTATTTTTGCCTACACCCGAAGCGCCGCTGCGAGGTCGATTGGGCTGTCGGTGATGGGCCGCAGGCTTATGCGCTTTTGAATTTTCTGCGCCAACTGGTTTCCCGCACTTCTCTGATCCTCGCCGTCTATGGAAGGAACATCCACATGACCTGTGCCGCCGAGGAGCACATGGCTCTGTTGGAAAAGATCTGCACGGGCAATGGCCACAATGCTTTGATTACGGGCGGCAGTCGCGGTATCGGCGCGGCGATTGCGACCGCCTTTGCACGAGAAGGAGCGAATATCGCCATCTGCCATATTGACGATGATGAGGGCGCGGCCGCCGTTCGCGAGTTGGCGGAGAATGAGCGCGTGCGAGCATTCGCGCAGCAATGCGATGTCGGCGATCCTGAGGCCCTGGTGAATTTCGTCGACAGGGCCGCGAGCGCGATCGGTTGCATCGACATAGCGGTGTCGAATGCCGGGATCAGTGGCGAAAAACCATTCGAACAGATCGACCTTGCAACCTTCGAACAAATGATTGACGTCCATCTAAGGGCTCTGTTTGTGCTCTCGCAGGCGGTGTTGCCCGGCATGCGGCAGCGCCGCTGGGGCCGAATTATCGCGATCAGCTCACAGCTCGCCTACAAGGGCGCGCCGGGGCTCGTTCATTACTGCGCGGCCAAAGCGGGAATAACCGGGTTCATCAGGGCGCTCGCTCAGGAGACAGCGGCCGATGGCATCCTTGTGAATGCCATCGCGCCCGGCCCGGTCGATACCCGCCTCTCCGAAAACCTGACGGAAGAATGGAAGGCGCGCAAGCGAGCGCAATTGCCTATCGGGCGGTTCGGCAAGCCGGAGGAAATCGCCCCGACGGCCGTCCTGCTCGCCTCGGATGAAGGGGCCTTTTATGTCGGCCAGACGCTTTCACCCAATGGCGGCGATGTGATGCTGTGATGCGCTTTCTTATTGTGAATCCAAACGGCACTGCATCCATGACGGCGAAGATCCGAGCGGCTGCCCGCGCCGTTGCCGCTGATCCGTTATGTGTCGACGCGACACAGCCGGAAGGTGCTCCCGAAAGCATTGAAGGATACGTCGACGAGGCGTTCTCTGTCCCGGGTGTCTTGCGAGAAATCCAGCGAGGCAATGCCGCGGGCTATGGCGGCTATGCCATCGCGTGCTTCGACGACAGCGGACTAGACGCGGCGCGCTCAATCGCGGATGCGCCGGTCGTTGGCATTGGCGAAGCAGCCTATCATCTCGCTAGTCTTGTCGCCGGACGCTTCTCAGTCATAACAACGCTTCCGCGCTCGATTCCCGCACTCGAGCACAATCTCATTCGTTATGGACTCAGTGCGCGCTGTGCTGCCGTGCGGGCTGCCGACGTGCCGGTGCTGGCACTCGAAGACCCGAAGTCCGACGCACGCAAGCTGATCTCCAATGAGATCGCAAAGAGTTTGTCAATGGATCGTGCGGAGGCAATCGTTCTCGGATGTGCGGGTATGGCAGATCTTGCCCGTGAACTCAGCGATGAACATCAGGTACCTGTGATCGAAGGCGTTTCTGCATCCATCAAGCTTCTGGAGGCGCTATCGAGCCTCGGCCTTAGAACGGCAAAGGCTGGAGGCTGGGCACCGCCGCTGCCCAAGCCCTATCTCGCGGCGGCCTTGGACGGCCACCTGGTTGGTGCCTGATGACCTACCTTGTCACCGGAGCAAACGGATTTATCGGCAGCAACATCGTCGAACGCCTTGCGCAGGAAGGCGAACGAGTAATTGCCCTCGATAGGTCAGAACCAACAGAACGACATCTGGCTGCCTTTGGTGCGTTGTCGGGCAAGGTCGAATTCATCCGAGCGAACGTGTGCGATCACCGTAAGCTTTTCCAGGTGATCACGGACCTGGGTATCGAACGCGTAATTCATGCCGCTGTGGTTACGTCCAATGACGAGCGCGAGAAGCAGTCCGCGCCAGATATCATTCAAGCCAATTTGGTTGGCGCAGCTGCTGCGGCTCATGCGACAGCAGAGGCCAAGCTGGCGCGCTTTGTTTTGGTGGGATCTGTCGGTGTCTATGGTGCCGAGAACGAGCCTGACGGGACCATTCTAACGGAGCTCAACCCACACCGTCCGACAAGCCTTTACGCAATCTCCAAGTCTGCGGCCGAGTCGATCGTCGCTCGAATATGCATGCTCCACGGACAGTCGTGGGCCGTCGGAAGAGTCGGAATCGCGTACGGACCTTGGGAGCGGGGTACAGGTTCTCGGGACACCTTGAGCCCGATCCTGCAACTCACGACACTGGCGTCTCGCGGAGAACATGCCGTCTTGCCGCACGACAGGATTTGCAATTGGCACTACGCGAAAGATGCGGCTGCATCTCTTGTCGCTTTGGCACAAGCAAGAGAGCTTAACCACTCCCACTACAATCTTGGCCCTCCGGTTTCCTGGCCGTTAAGTGATTGGTGCTCGCGATTGGCGAAGCGTTTTCCACAATTCACGTATGCGCTTTCTACACCGGAGCAACCCCCGAACATAAATGTCTACGGGGAGACAAATGGTGCCCTATTGTCAGGGGCACGATATGCAGATGAAATCGGGCCAACCGCGCACTACGATGTTGATGCTGCTTTCAGCGACTACATCACGTGGTGGCAAGCTGATGGCCTACCTTCATGAACTCCAAACTTGCGAGTGCAATGCCTTCATGGCGTCTTTGCCCCATCTGGCTGCCATCATCGGAAGGTTACACCCCAACGCGCGCATAGGTCCCCTTGGGAACAATACCATCTCGCAACACCGCTTCGACCCGTTCTACGGCCGTCGCGTCACAGGTGACCTGGCCGACGCCGGGCTTGCGGAGGTCGGGTGCGAGGGCCGGACGTCGATGTGGCGCGGGGGCGAAGCCGGTGGTCGCATCTGGCGGCTTACGTTGGGATGGCGGCCTGGGGCCGACGGCCAGTCGCCGTGCGCAGCCGGACAATAGGGATACGCTGTCATAGATTAAACTGTGGCGATCCTCTGGGGCGTTGGTGTCAATGTGCCCTATGATTTCGATGGGAGGTCAAACAGCTACTGCCCAACGTTGGCGGAATGACTTTCCGGGGACGTGCGTCCTGCGAAACGAACTTGCGCCGAAGCCGCGTGCTCGCGTCATTCCGAGCGGCTGGTATCCTTGCGAACGCCCGAACCTACAGTATGGCGTTTCGTATTTGTGGGCACGTGGAACCAAGGCATACTCAGTTTGCTTTTAGGAGCCTTTTCAGCCAGGGCGCGGGGAGATGAGCAATGACCGAAGACAAGGCCTCCAAGCGGCTGCGCAGCGCGAGGTGGTTCGAACCCGACGACCTAAAGGGTTTCGGTCACCGATCACGCATGATGCAGATGGGATACTCGGCTCGCGACTGGGCTGGGAAGCCAGTCATCGCTGTCCTCAACACGTGGTCCGACATCAATCCCTGTCATGCGCACTTCAAGACACGGGTGGAAGACGTCAAACGTGGCGTGTTCCAGGCCGGTGGATTTCCAATCGAGTTGCCTGCGCTCTCCTTGTCGGAAACATTCGTTAAGCCGACGACGATGCTCTATCGCAATATGCTCGCGATGGACACGGAAGAACTCATCCGTTCTCATCCGGTCGACGGAGTCGTGCTGATGGGCGGTTGTGACAAGACTACGCCAGGTTTGATCATGGGCGCGATCTCGGCCGGCGTTCCCGCAATCTTTGTGCCCGCGGGACCGATGCTGCGAGGAAACTGGAAGGGCAACGTTCTGGGTTCGGGATCGGATGCCTGGAAGTTCTGGGATGAACGTCGCGCTGGCAATATCAGCGACAAGGACTGGTCTGAGATAGAAGGTGGCATCGCCCGAAGCCACGGGCACTGCATGACTATGGGCACTGCCTCGACGATGACGGCGGTCGCGGAGACAGTAGGAATGACGCTTCCCGGCGCTTCCTCGATCCCGGCGGCAGATGTCAACCACATCCGCATGTGTGCGGAGTCCGGGAGGCGCGCAGTCGAGATGATTTGGGAAGACCTGACGCCGTCGAGGATACTTTCGCGAGCTGCGTTTGGTAACGCCATTGCTGTGGCGATGGCCATGGGATGTTCGACGAATGCGGTGATTCACGTGATCGCCATGGCCCGCCGCGCTGGACACAACATCGTCCTCGACGACTTTGACCGGGCAAGCCGTGTGGTGCCCGTCATTGCCAATATCCGACCGAGCGGCGACAAATACCTGATGGAGGACTTCTTCTACGCCGGCGGCCTGCCCGCTCTGATGTGGAGGGTTCGCGACCATCTCTCGCTCGGCGAGATGACCGTCAGCGGACGGACGCTAGGACAGAATATCGCGGGCGCGGAAGTATTTGATGATGACGTCATCCGCCCGCTGAGCAATCCGATTTATCATGAAGGCGCGCTTGCGGTTCTGAAGGGCAACTTGGCCATGAACGGCGCAGTCATAAAGCCGAGTGCCTGCGAATCGCGATTGTTGAAGCATACCGGAAGTGCACTCGTATTCGACGATTTTCCGTCCATGAAGGCGGCCCTTGATCGCGACGATCTCGACGTGACCGCGGACGATGTCCTGGTTCTTCGCAATGCAGGACCGCTCGGCGGCCCCGGGATGCCGGAATGGGGCATGCTCCCGATCCCGAAAAAGCTCCTGAAACAGGGTGTCCGCGATATGGTGCGCATCTCCGATGCCCGGATGAGCGGGACCAGCTATGGGGCATGTGTGCTTCACGTATCACCCGAATCTTACGTCGGAGGCACGCTTGGATTAGTAAGGACCGGCGATCTGATCAGTATCGATGTTCCCGCTCGCAAAATTGACCTTCTCGTCGCAGACCAGGAACTTTCGAGAAGGCGCTCTGAATTGTCGCCTGTGACACCCCGCTTCACCCGCGGCTACGGCTACCTGTTCTCCAAGCACATCCAGCAGGCTGACAAAGGCTGCGATTTCGACTTTCTGGAAACATCCCACGGCGAACCTGCGGGCGAGCCCTCCATTTTCTAGCTTGCTCAATACGAAGCCGCTGAAGAAAATGAGAGAGCGTGCTACCGCATGAACTGCAGCGCCCCATCGTCGAGTTCGTTGTGGCATGGGATCCTTGCCCACGGACCCCTTCCAACAGGGGTTCATGACATACTTCAAAGCCGTGGCAAGAGCTGCATAAGCGCGCGCGTTTCGGCCTCGGCCTCACGTTCTTTTGAAGGGTTGCCTTCCTTGATCTCGTCGGTCTCGATCGTTAACCGCCTGTCTGGGTATGCGGGCAGCTCTCGGAAGGATCGGACGATGAATTTGAAAACTCTCGCAATCGTGCTCGGCGCAGCGATCGGCTTTATCGGAATGGGTGCGGCTGGAGCTCAGGCCCTGGACAATGTTCGTGTGCGCGGCACGGTCTCCAAATTCGAGGGATCGATCCTGACCGTTAATACCCGCGAGAAGAAATCCGAGACGATAACTCTGACCGCCGGCTGGCAGGTGTCCGGCGTAGCCAAAGCGTCGATCGACAACATCAAGGTCGACGATTTCGTGGGGATCGCTTCCGCGCCGACAACCGACGGGAGCGCCGGCGCGCTCGAAGTCGTGATCTTTCCGGCTGCCCTCAAGGGAGCCGGCGAAGGCGACCGCCCCTGGGACCTGCAGCCCAACAGCAGCATGACAAACGGCACGGTCGCCAATGCGGTGACGGGTGTGGACGGGCCGAGCGTGACGCTCTCCTACGATAACGGCCAGGAAAAGAAGATCTCGATCCCCAGCGGTACGCCCATTGTGACTTTCGCTCCGGCCACTCCGGCGGACCTCACTCCCGGTGCCGCTGTTTTCGTCGTTGCCGAACGTGGCGCCAACGGGGAGCTGACCTCTGGACGCGTTGTGGTCGGCAACCACGGTGTGGCTCCGCCTATGTGAGCAGCCGGCCGCTACTCCACGTCCGACCGACATCGATCGACTGCTTCACACCCAGAGCAAGTGCGCCGATCTCAATGCGCTTTATGTCGGACTGGCTCGCGCTGCGGGTCTTCCCGCTCGTGACATTTATGGCGTTCGCGTCGCGCCCTCGAAGTTCGGCTATGCAAGCCTTGGCGCCAAGAACGAGGTGATCACCAAGGTGCAGCATTGCCGGGCTGAGGTCTTTCTCGCGGGCTACGGCTGGGTGCCGGTCGACCCAGCCGATGTGCGGAAGGTCATGCTGGAAGAGCCATCGGGCAATCTTTCCGTTGATGACGCAAAGGTCGTGAACGCACGCAAGGCGCTGTTCGGAGCATGGGAGACCAACTGGCTGGCCTACAACATGGCCCATGACATTGCGCTGCCAGGATCCATGGGGCCGAAGCTCGGCTTCCTGATGTATCCGCAGGCCGAGACGGCGTCGCAGCGCCTCGACTGTCTCGATCCAGATACATTCCGGTACTCGATTACGTTGAAGGAACTAACCACCTAGGGATCAGCCAGAGAGCAGGAGACCCATTCACCTGCTGACTTTGGCCGTGCGAAAGATCGGCTCTGGTCGAGCGCTGTATTCAACGCTCTGGCCAGGATGGCGCATATTGACACGACGACGGTCCATATCCTCTCGCCGTAGATATCGGCCATCACCGTAAGGGTTAGTATGCTCGCGACAACCGTCATCGTTCCGGCGGGGCAGAACGGCTGGAACTGGCGCAACTACGATGTGCAAGATGATCTCCGGCAACGTCTGCTATTGGGCAACAGCAAAATCACGTCTACGGCCGACATGCGGCGCACTCCGGACATTCTCGCCGGGCTTTGTAAGGGACTGCTTTGCGCCGCATAGCAGTCAATTCACCATTAGCTGCCATTCTTCCTCTTGCCGGCGAACTATCGCATTCGATCGGAGAGCCGCAATTCCCGTAGCCGGATCGCCGTCCGAGATTGCGATGATCGTTCCGTGAGGATGGCTTACTCGAACGGTGGTGCTGCCGCGCCGCCGCTCAACTCATCGTATTGCTGGGCTTGCCGCCGTTCCTCGTCGAGGAGGGCGGGCTCAACTCCGGGTTCATGATCCCGCAGTACGTGGCCGCGTCGCTCGTCTCGGAGAACAAGGTGCTGGCGCATCCGGCGAGCGTCGACTCGATCCCGACGAGCGCCGGCCAGGAGGACCACGTGTCGATGGGGAACGCGCTGGCCTCAAGGCGCTGCGCGTGCTCGACAACGCCGAGCGGACGCTCGCGATCGAGCTGCTCGCCGGCGCACAGGCGGTCGAGTTCCTCGCGCCGCTTCGGCCAGGGCGCGGGGCCGCCGCCGCCCACGAGTTCCTACGGACGCTCTCCGAGCGGCTGATCGAGGACCGGTCGCTCAGCGCGGACATCGAGCGTGTGGCAGTCGCGATCCGGTCGGGAGCGCTCGTCGCTGCGGTCGAGCGCGAGAGCGGGGTGCTGGCGTGAGCGGCGTGACGACGCGCGACGAGGCGGTCGAAACTCTCTGCGGCGATCTCGCGCGGATTCGCGCGCCCCGCGGACGGGAGCTCAACGCGCGCTCCTGGCAGACCGAGGCGCCGCTCCGCATGCTCCTCAACAATCTCGACCCCGAGGTCGCGGAGCACCCCGAGCGGCTCGTGGTCTACGGAGGCTCGGGCCGGGCGGCGCGCAGCCACGAGGCGCTGAAGGCGATCGTCGCGACCCTGCTGCGGCTCGGCGCCGACGAGACGCTGCTCGTGCAGAGCGGGAAGCCGGTCGGCGTCTTCCGGACGCACGAGTGGGCGCCGCGCGTGCTCATCGCGAATGCGCTGCTCGTGCCGCGCTGGGCGACGTGGGACGAGTTCCGGCGCCTCGAGGCCGAGGGTCTGACGATGTACGGTCAGATGACCGCCGGCAGCTGGATCTACATCGGCACGCAGGGGATCCTCCAGGGCACGTACCAGACCTTCGCCGCTGCGGGAGAGAAGCACTTCGGGACGGCCGACCTGACAGGCCGCACGATCCTGACCGCGGGGCTCGGCGGGATGGGCGGCGCGCAGCCGCTCGCCGCGACCATGGCGGGCGCGGCGATCCTCTGCGTCGAGGTCGACCCGTCGCGCGATCGAGCGCAGGCTCGAGACGCGCTTCGTCGACGAGGCGACCGACTCGCTCGACGAGGCGCTCGGCGCGCGTTCGAGAAGCGGCCGCGAGGGGAGGCCGCTGTCGGTCGCGCTCCTCGCCAATGCGGCGGATGTCGTGCCGGAGCTCGCGCGCTCGGGCGAGCGCTTCGACCTCGTCACCGACCAGACGGCCGCGCACGACCCGCTGACCGGGTACGTCCCGAGCGGGCTCGACGTCGAGGAGGCGGCCTCTCTCCGTGAGCGCGATCCCGCCGAGTATCTCCAACGTGCTCGGGTGTCAATTTCGAAACATGTCGAGGGGCTGCTCGAGCTCGCCCGGGCCGGGTGCTACGTTTTCGATTACGGAAACAATCTCAGAGGGGAGGCCTATGAGGCGGGCGTAGGGGAGGCGTTCTCATACCCGGGCTTCGTCCCGGCCTATATCCGACCGCTCTTCAGCCGCGGATCGGGCCGTTCCGATGGGCGGCTCTGTCGGGCGACTCTGCCGACATCGCGGCGATCGACGACGAGCTCGGACGGCTGCTTCCCCGACGACATGCTCCTCCGCCGCTGGCTCGAGCTCGCGCCCGAGCGGGTCGCATTCCAGGGCCTTCCGGCCCGGATCTGCTGGCTGGGCTACGGCGACCGGGCGCGTGCGGGGCTCGCGATCAACGAGCTCGTCCGCTCGGGCACGGTCTCGGCTCCGGTCGTCATCGGCCGCGACCATCTCGACTCCGGCTCCGTGGCGTCGCCGTATCGCGAGACCGAGGCGATGCGCGACGGCTCGGACGCGATCGCGGACTGGCCGGTCCTGAACGCGCTCGTGAACGTCGCCGCCGGTGCGACCTGGGTCAGCGTCCACCACGGCGGCGGGGTCGGGATCGGCAACTCCATCCACGCGGGGATGGTCGTCGTCGCAGACGGGACCGACGCAGCGGCGGAGCGGCTCGAGCGCGTGCTCACGACCGATCCAGGTACCGGCGTGATGCGCCACGCGGACGCCGGTTACGCGGAGGCGCTCGAGACCGCGCGCGAGCACGAGCTCGACCTGCCGTCGCTCCGCCCGAGCGGCGCCGAGTGACCTCGCGCCTGCTGGTCCGCGATCTCGCTCAGGTCGCGTCTCCGGCCGGCAGCTCCGCGCCATTGCGCGGCGAGGCGCTCGGGCTCGTCGACGTGATCGAGGACGGCTACGTCCTCTGCGAGGACGGCCGCGTGAGCGCCGTCGGGGAGATGCGGGAGCTCGGGCCGCTCGAAGGCGACGTCGAGGAGCTCGACGGACGCGGTCTCTCGGCGGTCCCCGGCCTCGTCGACTGCCACACGCACGCCTGCTTCGCGGGCGACCGGGTGGAGGAGTTCGCCCTCCGCGCGGCGGGCGCGAGCTACGAGGAGCTCCACGCCGCCGGGGGCGGAATCCTTCGACCGTCCGCGCGACCCGGGCCGCAGGGGAGGCGGGGCTCGTGCCGCGCTCGACCGGCACGTGGGCTGGATGCTGCGCGCCGGCACGACGACCTTCGAGGCGAAATCCGGCTACGGCCTCGACCGGGACACGGAGCTCGCCCAGCTCCGCGTGATCCGGTCGGCCGGCGGCGTCGCGACCTGGCTCGGCGCCCACGCCGTCCCGCCGGAGTTCGAGGCGGACGGCCCGGCGGCGTACGTCGACTTCCTCGTCGAGGAGGTGCTGCCCGATGCCGCGCGCTCGCTCAGGCCGCGGACGTCTTCCTCGAGCGGGGCGCCTTCGGCGTCGAGGACGCGCGCCGGTACCTGGCGGCCTGCGCGGCGCACGGCCTCGGAGCTCCGCCTGCACGGCGATCAGTTCACGGAGTCCGGAGCGATCCCCCTCGCGGTCGAGCTCGGCGCGCGCTCGGTCGACCATCTCGAGAGCACGGGCCGGCGAGGGATCGCCGCGCTGGCGGCGAGCGACGTCGTCGGCGTGCTCCTGCCGGCGAGCGCGCTCTTCCTCGGCCGTCCGATGCCTCCGGCTCGCGGGCTCGTGGACGGCGGCGCCGCGATCGCGCTGGCGACCGACTTCAACCCGGGGAGCGCGTTCTGCGAGAGCCTGCCGCTCGTCTGCTCGCTCGCGTGCACGCAGCTCCGGCTGTCACCCGCGGAGGCGCTCGCCGCGTGCACCGTGAACTCCGCGCACGTGCTCTCGCTCGCCGACCGAAAGGGACGATCGCGCCCGGCTACGACGCGGACCTCGTCCTGGTCGCCGCGGACGACTGGCGGCATCTCGCGTACCACCTGGGCGGCCCGGTGGTCCACACGGTCGTCCGGGGCGGGGGGATCGCCTGGAGCAGCCCGGCATAATCGCGGGATGCCGACGCGCAAGCAGCGCCGCCGCCGGGCGAAGGAGCTCCGCCACGAATACGTCTGGGAGGACGACGAGGGCAACGAGCTCCACCCGAGGAGGTCAAGGGCCGGAAGAGCGAGTCATCCTCGCAGCGGTGCTCCCGCGCGGTCGGGCGCGAGCCGCAACCGCCGTCCTGGCGCCGCACGCTGAAGCGCGGGGTCGTCTTCGCGCCGATCATGTTCGTCGTCGTCATGCTGCTCTCGAACGACCTCGCGCTCACCGAGCAGATCACGCAGACGGCGATCATCGTCGGGATCTTCGTGCCGTTCAGCTTTCTGCTCGACGGCGTGCTCTAGCGCTCGTTCAAGAAGCGCGAGGCGCGACCGGCAGGCGAGCGGCGATCGCGGGAACTGACGTGCCGCTCCGGGTGAGCAGGTCCCGCTCGGGCCGATCGGGACGAATACGTATGTCGTACGAGCGGAGCGTCTCCGCGAGCGATGCGGTGGTCGTCGACCCGAGCGGAGACGCCACGGAGCTCCGACTCCTGCTCGCTCGTCTCGGCGCGAGCTGCGCCGCGATTCTCGTCACGCACGGTCATTGGGATCACCTCGTCGGCGTCGCGGAGCTCGCGACCGGAACGGGCGCGCCGGTCTACATGGCGGAGGGCGAGCGCGACGCTCCTGGAGGAGCCCGGCCGATACTCGCCGCGCAGAGCTCGGGCTGCAGCCGTACACACCGGACGTCCTCCTGCGCGGCGGCGAGTCGCTCGAGCTCGCCGGTATGACGTTCGACGTGCTGTCGGTGCCGGGTCACTCCCCGGCGCACCTTGCCTACTACGCGGACGGGCATCTCTTCTCGGGCGACGTGCTCTTCGCGGGCTCGGTCGGGCGCACCGATCTTCCGGGAGCGGACTGGGAGATGCTGCTGGGGACGATTCGCTCGCTGGTCGACACCTTTCCGCCCGAGACCGTCGTCCATCCCGGCCACGGGCCGGAGACCACGCTCGGCGACGAGCTCGCGAGGAACCCCTTCCTCGCCGACCTGCGCGCGGAGCGCACGGCGTGAGCTCGGCGACGAAAGTCGAGCGTCCGCGCGGAACGCACGACGTCCTCCCGGCGGAGCAGCCGCTGTGGCGTCACGTGATCGGCGAGGCCGAGAGGCTGTGCGCCCTGTACGGCTACCGGCCGATCCTGACTCCGGTCTTCGAGGACACGGCGCTCTTCGAGCGGACGTCCGGCGCGGGTTCGGACGTGGTGCAGAAGGAGATGTACACCTTCGAGGACGCGGGAGGACGCTTGCTCACCCTGCGTCCGAAGGCACCGCGCCGATCTGCCGGGCCTACGTCGAGCACGGGATGCATCGCGACCCGCAGCCGGTGAAGCTCTACACGATCGCGCCGATGTACCGGTACGCGGCGCCGCAGCGAGGTCGCGTCCGCGAGCACTGGCAGCTGTCGGTCGAGGCGATCGGATCGGACGACCCCTCGCTTGACGCGGAGGTGATCCAGCTCTACGACGCGCTCCTACCCAGCGCTCGGCGTCTCGGACGTCTCGCTCGCGCTGAACTCCATCGGCTGTCGCGAGTGCCGGCCTGCGTATCTCGAGTCGATGCGCGCATGGCTCGACGCGAACGAGGAGCGGCTGGACGACGCGACGCGCGAGAAGGCGGCGACGAGCCCGCTGCGCGTCTTCGACAACATCGAGTCGAAGCCGGACGCGGTGCAGGAGGCGCTTCGCGAAGCGCCCACGATCGGCGAGTCGCTGTGCGAGGCGTGCGCGGAGCACTTCGCCGCGGTCCGGCGCGACCTCGACGCGAACGGCGTCGAGTACGAGATCGTGCCCACGCTCGTCCGCGGGCTCGACTACTACACGCGCACGACCTGGGAGTTCCTCGGGCCCGGCGAGGGGGCGCAACGCGCGCTCTCGGGTGGAGGCCGCTACGACGGGCTCGTCGAGGAGATCGGCGGGCCCCCGACACCGGGCGTCGGCTTCGGCGCCGGGATCGAGCGGCTGATCCTGGCCGCCCAGGAAGCCGGCATCGAACCCCCGCCGCCCCCCTGTCGATGTCTTCCTCGGCACTGGACGACGGCGCGCCGAGGGAGCGGGTCGCAGCGCTGGCTCGCGGAGCTTCGCGGGAGCGGGGTCGCGAGCGACACGGACTATGCAGGGCGCTCGCTGAAAGGCCAGCTCACACATGCAGCGCGGCTCGGCGCCGCGACGACCGTGGTCGTACGCGGAGACGGAGCGACCATCAGGCGCACGGGCCAGGCCGACGCTCGAAGTACCGCTCGACGATCTCCTCGCGAGCGTAACGCGCGTGAGCTGGCGGGACCTCACTTGCGGGGAGCCTCGCGCCGAGCACGTCGGGCGCACGATCACGCTCGCGGGCTGGGTCGACACCCGGCGGGATCACGGCGGCCTCGTCTTCGTGGACCTGCGGGACCACACGGGCGTCATGCAGCTCGTGATCAATCCGGAGCGCTCACCGACCGCTGCCGCGCTCGCGCAGGAGATCCGGAACGAGTTCGTCCTCCAGGCGACCGGCGAGGTCGTGGCGCGGTCGCCCGAGACCGTCAACCCCAAGATGCCCACCGGAGAGGTCGAGCTCCAGGTCGACCACCTGGAGATCCTCTCGCGCTCGACGCCGCTGCCGTTTCAGCTCGACGAGGAGAACGTGGACGAGCTCCTGCGGCTGCGCTACCGGTGGCTCGACCTTCGGACCGACCGCATGCAGCGAAACCTCCGCCTGTTCGGAACGGCCGTGTCAGCGATCCGCCGGCGCATGGAGGAGCTCGGCTTCCTCGACCTCTGGACGCCGAACCTCACGCGGGCGACTCCCGAAGGCGCCCGCGACTTCCTCGTTCCCGTGCGGCTCCAGCCCGGGCTCGTTCTTCGCGCTGCCGCAGTCGCCGCAGATCTTCAAGCAGCTCTTCATGATCTCCGGCTTCGACCGCTACTACCAGATCGCCACGTGCTTCAGGGACGAGGATCTGCGCGCCGATCGGCAGTTCGAGTTCCGCCAGCTCGACGTGGAGATGGCGTTCGCCGAGCGCGAGGACGTCCTCGGCGTGCTCGAGGAAGCGGTGCGCGCGGCGTTCGAGGCGCTCGGGCGCGAGCCTCCGCCGGCGCCGTTCCCGCGGCTGACGTGGGCCGAGGTCATGGCGCGGTTCGGCTCCGACAAGCCGGACCTGCGCTTCGGGCTCGAGATCCAGGACGCGACGGAGGTCACGCGTGGCTCGGAGTTCGGTGTGTTCGCGAACGCGCCGAGCGTGCGCTACCTCGTTGTGCCGAAAGCGTTCTCGCGCGCAGAGCTCGGGCGGCTCGAGGACCTCGCGAAGGAGTGGGGGGCGAAGGGGCTCGCGTACCTCGTCGTACGACGAGTCGGGTGAGCTGCGCTCGCCGATCGCGAAGTTCCTGTCGGAGAAGGAGCTCGAGCACCTTCGGGCGGAGCCGGGATCGACGGTGCTGTTCGGTGCAGGCGAGCCGGGTGCTGTCGCGCGCGTGCTCGGGCTCCTGCGGCTGCATCTCGGCAAGGAGCTCGGGCTCGTCGACGAAAGCCGCGACGAGTTCCTCTGGGTGATCGACTTCCCGCTCTTCGAGCTCGACGAGGAGACCGAGGCGTGGACGTTCAGCCACCACCCGTTCACCGGCGTCGTGCCCGGGCACGAGGAGCTGATCGAGAGCGATCCCGGGGCGGCGCTGAGCCAGGCCTACGACCTCGTGCTGGAACGGCTGGGAGCTCGGGTCGGGCTCGATCCGGATCCACCGCCAGGACGTGCAGCAGCGCGTGTTCGGCGCCCTCGGTCTCGGCGAGGAGGACGCGAAGGAGAAGTTCGGGTTCCTGCTCGATGCGTTGCAGATGGGCGCGCCGCCGCACGGCGGGTTCGCCATGGGCCTCGACCGCTTCGTCGCGCTGCTCGCGGGCGAGCCGAACATCCGCGAGGTGATCGCGTTCCCGAAGGTCTCGAGCGGCGCGGATCCGCTGACGGGAGCGCCGGCGGCGGTTCCGGCCGAGCAACTCGAGGAGCTCGGGATCGCTGTGATCGCCGAGACCGAGACGAAGAAGTAGCGAGCTCGCTAGCTCGGGGGATGGGCTTCGGGCTTGCGCAAGCCCATTCCGACGAGACGGCTCATGCCGAAGCGCTCGTAGAAGGGCGCCAGCTCCTCGTCGCAGCAGAGGTCGACCATGTAGCGGCTTTCGAGGAGTGCGAGCATTCGCCGCACGAGCTCGGTCCCGATCCCACGCCCCTGGTACTCGGGGACGACCTCGAGCAGCGGGATGAACGCACTGAGGACGCCGTCACCGACCGCGTTCACGAAGCCCACGACCTGTCCGCTCTCGCTGTCGCGGGCTATGACGACGTGCTCGCTGTGCCGGAGGAGCTTCAGATGCTGTTCCTGCGAGGGCGGAGCCGGCCAGCCGACGAAGAAGCCCTCGAGATCGCGGGAGTCGATGCCGTCGACCGTCGTCGTGTACTCGATCACGGCGGCACCTAGCCGCACCTTGGGCGACACTCGGGGCACGTGGCCGACTCGTTCGCGCAACGTCTCGTTCTCCTGGGCGCCGTCGCGCTGCTCGTGCTCCGCGCTCGCGCTCGCGGCTCTCGAACGGCGAGCGGGGGACTCCGGGTCAGGCCTAGACGAGCGCAGTGGCTCCGTCGGGCTGGAACGCCGCGTTCGCAGGGTTCGCGCGGGCCGACCGGCGACGCGCAGCGGACGACCTGCGGGCAGGTGCTCGCGCCCGAGTCCATGGCATCACCCATCCCGTGCTCCCTTGTCGGGGCGAAGCTCGTGCTCCGGCGGGACGACACCAGGTGCTGTCCGAGGTGATCGACAACGTGCTCGTCGAGGGCGGCAGGCAGCTCGAAGTGACGGAGGCGCTCGCCGAGGTACTGGGACTCGGAGGCGACGACCGAGATCGAATGGCGCTTCGCGACCGAGGCGAGCGGCTAGGATCAAAGGCGCTCGACCCTGTACGTGGCCTCGGCCCAAACGTGAACCAACAGACACGTGAAGGGAGCCGGAGTCGGGGATAGGCGTTGCCGACGCCCCGCACGGCACCCACCTGGCAGCGCCAGGTTCCCGGGCGGTCGGGGCATCACCGGCAGGGTGGAGCACTTTCTCGCTCTTGAGCCTGAGGCGCATGCGCCGCCCCCGTCGACGTTCTCGGTGACGCGGACACGCGCCGGCGAGTGGCGCGCGGTTCGCCTGACGGTCGACGACGAGACCGCATCGTCGACGCGGACGCTCGACGGGCTCGACCGCCCGCTCGCCGGCCTGACGCTTGCTCGAGGCGGCGACGGTCGGGGGCGAGCCGCTCGCGGTCGAAGCACTCGCCGTTGCGCTCGGTCAGGTGTTCGCGGCCGAGCCGGCCGCAGGGCGCGTCGCGGTCGCTATGAGCGGCGGCGTCGATAGCGCCGTGACGCTCCTCCGTGCGGTTCCGAACGCTGTCGGTGTCACCCTCCGGCTCTGGCAGGACCCGAAGGGGCCCTCGGCCGAGCGAGCGTGTTGCTCGGCAGAGTCGGTTGCCGCGGCGCGCGCGGCCTGCCACGCGCTCGGCCTGCCGCACGTGACCCTCGACCTTCGCGAGGAGTTCCGCGAGGCCGTGGTCGGGCCCGTTCGTGACGGGCTACGCGGCAGGCGAAACGCCGAACCCGTGCACGCGCTGCAACGGCACATTCCGGTTCGACGCGCTGCTCGCCTTCGCGGAGCGCGCCGGCGCCGAGGCGCTCTCTACAGGCCACTACGCGCGCATCGTCGACCGCGATGGCACGCTGCTCGTCGCGCGGGCCGTCGATCCCCGCGAAGGACCAGTCGTACATGCTCTCCACTCTGGATCCCGGCGCTGCTCGGGCGCATCCGCTTCCCGCTCGGCGAGCAGACGAAGGGCGAGACGCGCGCGGAGGCGGAGCGCGCAGGCCTCGCCGCGGCCAGGCGACGCGAGAGCCAGGAGGCCTGCTTCC
>CAWIWT010000025.1:0-48367 GCA_963839725.1 uncultured Alphaproteobacteria bacterium
GTCGCCGCCCTCCTCAGCCCGTCCGCCGACCTTGGCGATCCGGTCGAGGATTGCCTGCTTGTCAGGCTTCTCATCCATCGCCATCGGCCTGCTGGTCGGGATCGAACTGATCGTCGAACACCGGGTTCGGCGTCAGTGGTCGTCGGACTTCCCAGGCGTTGGAGCGTGCCGAGATAGTCGTCCCAGTCCAGACCCTCGACGGGCGGCTTAAGGACCAGCGCCTCGCGCCCGGCAGCCTGCCAGCGGTCGGCGCACGCCATCGCGGCGTTGTTGCCGGGCCGCCGGTCGTTGCGCCCTGGCAGGTCATTGTCGGCGAAGATCGTGATGCCCGGTACACTGCTCGAGTCAGCGGGAACTTGGCCATGTTGCCGGTCCCCATGGTTGCCCAGAGGGGACCGTCCGCAGCCGATGACATCAAGGATGCGAGCGGCCTTCTCCATGCCCTCGGCGAGGGCGAGCGGGCCGTGTGGCCGGTGGACCAGCGTGACGACACCCGAGCCGCCTAGCATCTTGCGAGCGATCTTGCAGAACTCGGCGTCGAGGAAGGTTCGGTGGATGCCAACGAACCGTCCAGCCGCCGATCCCATCGCCGCCGTCGCCGCGACCGTCGCCGGGTCGACCATCCGCGCCACCAGAGCGCCAACCGCCTCCCGGCCCGTCTCATCCCTGACCGGCCTCTCGGGCCTGATACGGCTGTATGGCGCCGGATGGAACCGAAGCTGCGCGGAACGGACGATGGGATGTGGGATGCCCACGCCGCCGAGACGGAGGATCAGGTAGCCCTCCGCCGGGCTGCCGAGCAGTGGCATTAGCTTCGCGCCAGAGCGCCTCGGCCTCGGCCAGCCGCTCTGTGCGGGAGGCCTCCTCTTCCGCCTCGCGAATGGGCTGCTGCTCGCGCCGCTGCGTCGGCCTCGTCGCTATCCTCGCCAAGCCAGCGCAGCAGCCACTGGAAGGCCGATCTCTGGTCGCAGTGCTCTTCGCGGCAGACGAGATCGGCCATGTCGCCGTGCTCGCCGGTCTCAAAATCGTGCCACTTGCCGGTTCTGTGCCCTGTGAACGAAGCCATTTAGGCGCGAATTCCATCTTGATGAGCCAGTCGCGCCGGTTACGCATCGTACTTTCGAAACCAGCAAGCACGTGTTTCTCATGACCCTGAGTATCGATCTTTAGGAAGGTCTTTCCAGAGATCTCACGGTCGCGAAACAGATCGTCGAGTAAGACCGCTTGACCTGGCGCCTTGGTCCACTCCGCCATCGTGACGCGATTGTCTAAGGTAGACTTGGGGATTTAGCTGAAAAGGTCGCCTTATCGCTGGAGCGATCACTGGCGATGACGTGGAGAAGTTCCGGACGGCGGAGGCTGTTCAGGTCGAAATTGCCTGGAATTTGATCTCCACGAGCCGGCTATCAGCCTCTATCGAGATGATGCGCATTTCTGGAAATGCGCGGCGGGCGAGGATCGATATCAAGCCAGTGTTTGCGCCCCTTTTTTTTTTTTTTTTTTTTTTTTTTTAAAAAAAAAAAAAAAAAAAAAAAAAAAAAAAAAAAATTGAGAATTATCGATATTATCTTATTTTAGGTAAGGTCTTTCCAGAGATCTCACGGTCTGCGAAACAAGGGGGGGGGGGGGGGGGGGGGGGGGGGGGGGGGGGGGGGGGGGGGGGGGGGGGGGGGGGGGGGGGGGGGGGGGGGGGGGGGGGGGGGGGGATCGTCGAGAGTGTTGAGACCGCTGTTGAACTGGGTACCTTGGTCCATTAAAAAAAAAAAAAAAAAAAAAAAAAAAAAAAAAAAACTCCGCCAAACGACACCTATGTGCTGGGCGCCGAGAACGATGCAGTGATCGACACCGGCGGCACCGATACGATCACGTCGACGATCAACCGGTCGATAGACGGATTTGCCGACATCGAGAACCTCACGTTGCTCGGTAACGCTAACATCAACGGCACTGGCAATGCGCTGGCCAACACCATCATCGGCAATGCTGGCAACAACGCACTGAACGGCGGGGCCGGCGCCAACACCGGCCGGCAACGACACCTATGTGCTGGGCGCCGAGAACGATGCAGTGATCGACACCGGCGGCACCGATACTATCACCTCGACGATCACCCGTTCGCTTGCCGGCCATGCGACGATTGAGCGGTTGTCGCTGGTCGGTTTGTTGAACATCAGCGGCACCGGCGGTTGGCAATTTTGTATCCGGCATCGTCATAGGTCCTGCGCCTGCGAGCCTCCAGCAGCCATCCTCCGGGCAGAATGCTTCTGTGGGGGTGGGTGAGCGGTGTGTCGGGGTTGAGGGTCGGCATGGTCGGACCCTACCTCAAGCCGCAATCGGCTCCAAGATTTTATCGGAGCGGCCACGGCGCTACGAGCGCGCAGGATGACTGGATTGCGGTCCTCATCGACGCAGCCATCCGCGCGAGACAAAACCGTCAAGCGTGCTCCTTGCGCCGCGCATATTTCTGCGATGCGCGGCAGCTTCACGACCGGAAAGGGATCATGGTTCGGATCGCGAGCCGATTTGCGAGCAAGGCTGGGGCAACAAGATAAAGGACAACGGCGATCATCACGACGCCAGAGAACCCGACATGCATTGCAAGCAGCGTGGCGAGAATCGCGCTCAGCACGGACGCACAGCCGTTAATTCCCCACGCCCAGGGAATGAATGTCTCCGAACGCGCGCCGACATGCCCGAGGCCGAGGGGAAACGGCATGCCCATAAAAAGAGCGAGCGGCGCTATGAGGAGGAGCGCGATCGCGATCTTCGCGGCGTCCGGGAGCGCCAGCAGCCTTTCGAATACTGAGGGCAGCGCGAGAAGGTAGGTGGCAGCCAGGACCGCGATAACCCCGACAGCGAGGGCGATGCCGCGCACCGCCGACCCGCGCCCGACCGCCGCGGCCCAGCGCGCGGCTACGGCGCTACCGAGACCGGCGAAGGCGAGGAAGCCCGCAAGCACGACAGCGACAGCGTAGAACGGATGACCGAGGAACAGCACAAAGCGCTGGATGAAGGCGATCTCGATGAAGAGGAAGGCTAGCCCCAAGGCAAGGAAGTAGAGCCCGAAGCGCAGCCGGTGCAAAGCTTTCCCGAGCGCGTGTCTGCGAATCCATAGCGGCAGCAGGATCAGGACGGCGCTGAGGATGGCAGCCTGGACCAGAGTCGTCACGAGGATCAGGTAGCTCCAGTCGAGCATCGCTGCCCCGCCCTGGGTGCGCAGCGCTAGGAGTTCGGGCAGGGCGCGCCAGCGGAAGAAGTCGAAGAAATAGGGCCGATTGTCGGTGGCCGGTGCGATGGCGAACTTGTAGCGCTCGATGAAGTCGGCGCGCTCAGGGCCGAGGAGGGCGAGGGCTCCCTCGTAGAGATATTCCTGATCGAGCTGGTTGAAGCGGTTCACGTCGCTCGCGGAGATGCCTGGCACCCAAGAGATGTCGAAGAAGTTCTCGGCCGCGAAGCTGCGAATGGCCGCGATGTCTTCGCCTTTGAAGGGCGACTTGGCGACGAGCAAAGTTGCGGTATTCCAGCTCCGGATCAGCGCCAGGTGCCGGCCCGGCTCGGCCACGCCATCCGCCTCGAGCGCTGCAATGGCGGTGGCGAACAGCTTGAGGCTGTCACGCGGCGGCACCCGCAGCCATCGTGTGATAGCGACGACACCATCTGGTCCGAGCACCGCGAGGTAATCCCGCATTGCCTCCACGGTATAGGTGTAGTTTTCATGCAAGCTCTGCACGCCGGCCGCGGCCGCGCTGAAGGAATCGAGGAGCGGCATCTGGATCAGGTCGTAGCGCTCGCCAGCAGTCGCAGCGAAGGCGCGCGCCTCGGCCAAATGCAAGCGCAGGTTCGGTCGGCTGAAGATACCGCCAGCGAAGTCGGCGAAGCGATTCCGAGCCAAGTCGATCATTTGCGGGTTGACCTCTACCGCATCCACGGTATCGGCCCCGGCGCGCAGCGCCAGCAGCACCTGCTCGCCGCCCCCGGCGCCGAGGATTAGCACCCGCGGCCGCTCGAGGATGCGGTACGGCAGCGCCGCCGTTGTCCGGTCGAGATAGGCGACCTTCGCCGGATCGCCTCCATAGGCGGTGATCGCCGCAATACTGTCGCCATCGGTGAAGACGGCGAGTTGCGCGGGCGGCTCTTGGGTATTGGCAAGGCTGAGGCCAGGCGCGTAACGGAAGGGGACGGTCGGACTCTCGACAACCGTCAGCAACCCGAGCGGGCTCGACCGCTCCTCGATCACCCGCGCGTTCGGAACCTCCAGGGCCATGCGGAGGCCCTTATACTGCGACATATGCGGCTCGGGGGCCGCCCAGGACGGCGGTAGCGATACTGCAACGAACGCCGCTGCCAGCCCGAGGCCGCCCGCTGCGAGCCACCGATGGCGGACCATGCCCATCGCGGCAAAGGCAGCCGCCGCGAATCCCAGTGCTGCAACGAAACGCAGCGCCGTAGAGGGAAAGACCAGGAACAGGAGCCCGACGATACCCAGCGCACCGATCCCTGCGCCGGCCAGGTCGAAGGCGTAGACGCGTCCGATCTGTCCGGGATGGCGGCAGAAAGCAAGGCCGACGCAGATCGCGCCAAAGAAGAACGGCAGGATCAGAAGAGCATAGCTGGCCGCGAGCCAACCGAGCTGTCGCGGATCCCAGATGATCTCGAGCGCGTTGAACGGCAGGCGTTCGGCGATGGCGAAGCTGGCGACCGCGGTGATGCCGAACAGCGCTGCCGACGCCGCGAAAGCAGCCGGGTACCGCTCCACTAGCCAGCGCTGGGCGAGCGCAATGAACGTACCGCTCGCGCCGAAGCCCAAGAGCGCGATGCTGATGATCATGTAGGCAAAATGGTGCCATTGAACGATCGAAAACAATCGCATCAGCAGCACTTCGTAGGCGAGAACCGCTGCCGAAATGAGACCGACTGGTAGCATGCGGCCCGCTCTCACCGGGAGGGACCTCCCCGCAGCGGAACGAAGCTCACCGGCAGCAGCTGCCGGGTCGTGATGCCTCCGTCTCGTCGCTTCTCGACGAGCATGAGAAACTGGGTTGCAAAGGGGCCTCCCACGGGGATGACCATCCGGCCTCCTTCAGCGAGCTGCTCGACAAGCGGCGGCGGGATATGGCTGGCAGCCGCGGTCACCACGATGCCGTCGAAGGGCGCGTGCTCAGGCCAGCCGTAGTAGCCGTCGTCCACCTTCACCTCGACGTTGTCGAAGCGGAGCACCGCAAGTCGTGCCGCTGCCCTCTTGCCCAGTTCCGGGATAATTTCGATCGAGTAAACCTTGGCGGCGAGCGGCGACAGGACGGCTGCCTGATAGCCCGAGCCGGTGCCGATCTCGAGGACAGTGTCGCCAGGCCGGACATTGATCAGGTCGGTCATAAGCGCGACGATAAAGGGCTGCGAGATCGTCTGACCGTGCCCGATCGGCAGGGGCCGGTCATGATAGGCCGCGCCGCGCTGCGCCTCGGGTACGAAAAGGTGGCGCGGCACCGTGCCCATCGTCTTGAGCACCGCCGGATCGATACCCTGTGCCCCGGAGCGGGCGTGCCCCTTGATCGTCTCGATCATGGCCGCACGCTCGGCTGCGCGGTCCTGGGCGGGCGCCGATGTCGAAACGAAGGCGGCGGCACTCGCGAGAAACGCGGCCAGCAACGCTCGGCACTGGGCTAGAGCACTCATGAACCTCTCCTGGTCCACGACGTCGAGAACAAAGGCGGCGGCCATTTGAAGCGAACGCCGCTCCGATCTCACACCAAGCATGCCGCGGCACCAGGCCCGGATCAACCCCGTTGGAGGTTGGTGGTGCGTCGAGAAGGCGTCTTCCGCCTCAGGTTCAGGCGGGCGACCGCAAATGCACGATCACCCATAAGCCGCCAGTCTCCCCTCCGACAAATCGACACGAAGGTCCGGAGAGGGGCACAAGTTCGCGTTCGCGGAGGTCCGGTTTGCGCGCCAACTGCCGACCTTCGCGGATGCGGTCGAAAAGGTCTCGTTTACTCCGTCTCCACTGCTACCTCCCAATTCTGCTGCATCTTGGGACTAAGCCGGCGTCTGGCTACGCCGTTCGCATCCCCGCAATTGCTGGAACGTAGGCGCGAAGTTGCTCCCGCACCACCACTACCTCCCAATTCTGCTCATCCGGCAGGTGCGGATCCGGCTTGACGTTCTGCAGCAGGTGGTTCCGGCTCGGGCCATCAGCCGATGATCCGCCCTAAAGCCTGCAACTGTGCCCCTGACTGTCGAAGATATGAGCGTCAACCGGGTCGAAACGGAATCGGACGGACGAACCTATCGTGGCGGCAGGTTTGCCTTGCCGTTCCACCGTCACAAGCTGGGGCAGTCCCTCGACTTTCAGGTATAGCAGGCTCGTGCTACCGAGCCGCTCGACGAGCACGATTTCGGCCGCGATGCCCTCTTCGGCAAATGAAATGGCGTTGGGACGCACACCGATTTCTGCACTTTCGCCGAGCTGGAGGCGGAAGCCCTCGCGAACCGAGAAGAGCGGCTGGCCGTTCGCCGCAAGACGGAAACCGATGGCATCATCCACGCGGTCCGCAACGGCCGGCAGGAAGTTCATCTTCGGCTGGCCAAGAAAACCGGCAACGAAACGGTTGACTGGCCGCTCATGGAGATCGAGCGGCGCGCCCTCCTGCACGACCCGTCCCTTGTCCAGAATGACGATGCGGTGCGCCAGCGTCATCGCCTCGATTTGGTCATGCGTCACGTAGATCATGGTGGTCTCGAGATGCCCGTGGAGTCGCGCGATTTCGACCCGCATCTGCGCGCGGAGATCCGCGTCGAGATTGGAGAGCGGCTCGTCGAACAGAAAGACGTCGGGCTTGCGCACGATGGCGCGACCGATGGCGACACGCTGGCGCTGACCGCCCGAGAGCTCTCGCGGCCTGCGTGCCAAGAGATCTTCGATCCGCAGTATGGCCGCTGCCTCCGCAACCTTTCGTTCGATTTCGGCCTTGTCCGTGCCGAGCATCTTCAGGGCGAACCCCATATTTTCGGCCACGCTCATGTGCGGGTAGAGAGCATAGGACTGGAACACCATGGCAATGCCGCGGTCCGCCGCCGGAACGTTGTTCATCGGCTTGCCGCCGATGCTGAGCTCGCCCGAACCGACAGATTCCAAACCGGCGATCATCCGTAGCAGGGTCGACTTGCCGCAGCCGGAAGGGCCGACGAATACAACGAGCTCGCGATCCTCGATCGTCAGCGAGACGTCGCGCACGGCCTCGACCTTGCCGAAGCTCTTTGACACATTTTTCAGTTCGAGAGATGCCAAGTCAGGCCCCCTTCGCGGCGACGGCCCACATTTCGATTTCCACCAGGAAGCCGGGCAGCAGAACGGCCTGCACTGCGGTGCGCACGGGCAGCGGCTCCACCATCATCTGTTCGTAGACCTCGTTGAAGCGCGCCCAATGGCCGAGATCGGTGAGGTAGATGTTGACCTTGAAGACGTCACGCAGGCCGCAATCGGCGGTCGCCAGCTGGTTTTCGCAGTTCCGAAGCGTCACGGCTGTCTGCTCCTCGATCGTGTCGCCGACCACATTGCCGTCCATGTCGACCGCCACTTGGCCGGAAATAACGACCAAGTGGCGAGCATCTACCTGCAGCACCGGTGAATAGGGGCCGGCGGTTATATGCTGGGTCGCACCGCGTGGGCGGGTCTTGAGCGGATGCTGGGCATTGTCGCCGATTCTGTCTTCCACGATGCTACCCCTTGACTGCCCCGTTAAGCAGGCCTTCGACGACAAAGCGCCACACGAGCACGACCAGCACAACGGTAGGGACAATCGCAATGAAGATCGCCGCGTTCAGCAGGCTCCAGGAAACGTCGGTGTTGCGCGCCAGGGCCGCCATCACCACCGACACGGGCCGTGTGCTGGCATCCCCCGACAGAACCATCGAGAACATGTACTCCGAGTAGGAGAGCATGAAGGCGAACAGGCCGGTTGCTCCAATCGACGGCAAGGCAAGCGGCAGCGCGATGCGCAGGAAGGTCTGCAGGCGGCTGCAGTGGTCAAGTACGGCGGCTTCGAAAAGCTCCTGCGGCATCTTGCGGAAAAACACGGACAGGATCAGCACGGTGAAGGGCAGTGCCTTGGCCGTGTGGACGAGGATGATCGCGGTGCGGGTTCCGGTCAGACCCAGCCCCTCGAGCATCATGTAGATCGGTGTGACCAGCGCTACGGCCGGAACCAGCGGCGACAGGATCAGGAACATGAAGCTGAGCTTCTTTCCGGGGAATGCGTAACGCGCGTAAATGAAGGCGGCAGGTGCGCCAAGAAGCATGTTGAGCAGCATCGCGCTGAGCGCGATGATCGAGGAGTTAAGCAGGCTGCGCGGCACTTGACGTGCGGCGTCCGAAATCATCGCGCGGTTGGCGCTCTCTTGTCGATAGGACGCGGGCAGCTCGCCGAAGAACACATAGCGGTAGCTCTCCAGGCTTGGCCCTTCCGAGAATATGCTCCGTGTGGGATCGAGCAGGATGCGGTCGGGGACAACACTGCCATAGAGCGAAAGCGCCACAGGTCCGCCAGTGAAGAGCAGGATCATCGCGGCAACCACGAAGGTCAGTGCCGGATTGCGTCTGCCGGGCATCTCAGTCGCCCTCGAACAGATCGGACGGCAGGGCGCGAGTGATCGCAAGGATCATGACTGCCGAGATCGCCACGACGATGAAGGCGACCGCCGAGCCCGTGCCGAAGTCGTACATCGAAAAGCTCTCCTTCCAGATCTGGAAGGAGAGGAGCGTCGTCGCCGTCCCGGGACCGCCGCCGGTCATTGCGTAAACAAGGTCATAGGTCGTGAAGGCAGCCAGCGCATTGTAGATAAGCAGCACCACGATCATCGGCTTGATCTCGGGAAATATCACATACCGGAAACGCCGGACCGGACTGCGGCAATCGATAGCCGCAGCCTCGAGCGTCTCGACATTGATGGTCGAAAGCGCCGCCATGGTGAGCACCACCGCAAACGGTATCTGTGTCCAGACATGCGCCACTACGACCGAGATTAGCGCGAGCTTCGGCGAGATGAGCCAGGGGATGGAGCCGTCGATCAACCCCAAAGCGCGAAGCGCGCCGTTGAGCACGCCGAAGCTCGGGTGGAATACCCAGATCCACAGCACGGCGCTGATCGCTCCCGGCAAAACCCACGGCAGGAGGACGATCGACCGGACGATCTGGGAGCCGAGGAATCTGTTCTGGAGGAACAAAGCAATCAGGGTGCCGAGGACCACCACCAGCGGAGCCGCGATGACGGTGAAGACCAGCGAATTGTAAAGCGCGTCGAGGAAATATCCGCTTGTTACCACGCGGACGTAGTTGTCGATCCCCGCAAATGGCGTGTCGGGAAAGAGCAGGAGCACCGAATGCAGGCTGGTCCACAGCGCATAGCCGATCGGGTAGATCGTCATCAACACCACCGGCAGCAGCGCCGGCAGGAGCCATGAGGCCGGGAAGCGTCGCGTGGTCCACATGGGCAGGTCCGCTTTTCGGTTGAACGGCGAGCGGCCAACACCGGCACTCGCCGTCTTTTATCGCGGACCTAGCGGTTGGCGAACTGTTCCCTCATCTGGTTCCAACGCTCGGCACCGTCCTTCATGACCTGCTCGACGGGCGCTTCGCCAACCATCGCCTTGGCTAGCAGCGGACGGAAATAGGCCGACCATTGCGAGCCCCACTCGGTCCAGGTTCCGGCTCGCGCCGTCGTAGCCTGTTCCTTCAGCGTCGGCACATCGATCCATTTGCCCCAGGCGGCAATGACGGCCTGGTCCTCGAACAGCGGAAGCTGCCCGAAGCCGAGCCCCTTCTCGGCAGCCCATCGCTTAGCAACCGTGTAAGGCTTGCCGGCCATGAAGTTGATGAACTTCCAGGCCGCTTCGGCGCGCGCCGGATCGGCCGCCGACTTCGCCGTCACTGCATAGAATTTCGAGAAGCCGAGCGTCGCATGCGCCTCGCCCGGCATCGGCGCCAGCGCGAACTGGCCCGCGAGCGGCTGGTCGGCCGCGTTGTTCATCGCCGCCAGCACATAGTTGAAGACGACGGTGAAGGCGTGCTGGCCCGTGTTCATCGCCGGAATGATCTTCGTTTCATGCGTTTCCGGCTGCACCAGCCCCTTGGCGAAGGCGTCGGCGAGCCATTGCAACTGCTTGTAGGCGCCATTCTCCGGATTGTCGAAAACGGCCTTCTGCTCGCCATCGAAAAGCTCGGCGCCACGACCATAGGCCTGCGCCACGAAGGCGTCGAAGAAGTTCGGGAGCTCCTGGGCGTATTCATAGGAGATCGGATGCTCCATGCCGCCCGCCTTGAGCTTTTCTGCGGCTGCGGTCACTTCCTCCCAGGTCTTGGGCACGGCGATGCCCTTATCCTCCAGGATTTTCTTGTTGTAGATGAAGGAGATCGTGTCGGCGTAGTAGGGCAGGCCGTAGAGCTTGCCCTTGTAGGTCATGTCGCTCAATGCGAAGCCGGCAATGTCCTTCTTCAGATCGTCCACCGCACCTGCCGGCGCGATGTCGTCCAGCGGCGCCACAAAACCTGCAGCTGCCCAGGCCGGCAACCAATCCTGACCGCCGTAGATCACGTCGGTGGGCGTGCCGCCACGAAAGCGCAGGACGAGGCTGTCGTGATAGTCCGGCCAAGTATAGTCGGTGACCTTCACCTTGATGCCCGGATTGGCCGCCTCAAACTGCTTGACATTGTCCTGGATGGTTTCCAGCGAATAGTTCCACACCACGAATTCCAGCGTGATGTCCTCGGCCAGGGCCGGCTTTGTCAAGAACGCAGCGGAAACCAGCGCTGCAGCGGTCAACAGCTTACGAAGTTTCATCGAGACCTCCCTCGGCGCGTTTTGAGCCCGGTTCCGCCGACGCAACCCTCAAATGGTCGTTGACACAGGGCTCTATGGTTGGACTATATGAACCGATCAGGATCAATTGCAACCTTTTTGAATGGCTTTGGGGAGGCCGTAAACTCGCCAGGATTTCGACGATGTGCCGGTCGACTTCAGGAGATGGATCAAGCGGATGCGGTGGGAAGAACTGAGCTCTCCGGATGTCGCATCGCTTGACCGGGAGCGCACTGTGGTCATGCTGCCTTTGGGCTCGGTCGAGCAGCACGGCAACCATATGCCACTCGGTACCGACACCATGCTAGCCCATGCCGTTTCCCTGGCGGCGGCGGAACGTGCCCGCGACGCCGCGGTGCTGCCGCCACCCTGGTTCGGCTTCTCAGCGCACCATATGCGTTTCGCCGGCAGCGTCACCTTGAGGGCCGAAACGCTGATCGCGGTGGCGGAGGACATCGTCGGCTCACTAGTGCAGCACGGTTTCCGGCGCATACTGATCGTCAATGGCCACGGTGGAAACGCCAGCGTCATCGACGTGCTGGCATCGACGCTCGGACACCGACATTATGGTGCCGCCAGGATTGCGGCACTGACCTACTTCCGTCTCGCGCGCGAGGCGATCGCGGAACTGAGGCGGTCGGAGCCCGGCGGGATGGGCCACGCATGTGAATTCGAGACCGCCCTGGTCCAGCATTTGCGTCCCGACCTGGTCAATATCGAAAAGGCCGAGGCGACCTATCCGAATCCAGGGTCGGCCTACCTGACGACCGATCTTTTGGGATCGTCGGCTATCCGCACCTATCATGATTTTGCTGACCTCTCGCCGACGGGCACATTAGGCGACCCTCTCCTCGCCAGTCCGGAGGCAGGTTCAGCTTTCTTCGAAGCGGTGGTCGAGCGCACTCGCCGCCTTCATCGATGATTTTCGCAGTTGGCAGATCTCGGGGCCACGCAAGTGATCGAGCCCCTCAAGGTCGGTGTGATCGGGCTTGCTTCTTCGGCCTGCGCCACGCGAGGATCTATGCCGAACATCTGTCGCCGAGCTGGCAGGCGTCTGCGACAGCAATCCCGAGCGAACAAAGGAGGCTACAAGGATCTGATGCGACCGTGGGCACTCACTCTGTGACGTATCGCGACTGCACGGATCAAGGCTTCTTTGTGGTTGAGGACCAACGCACGACGCGCTCGCAAGATCGGTTTGAAACTGGCATGCCGTTGATGTGGAGCGCTGATTGCGCCAGATTGCGCACGAATGGTTGACTTCTGCCGGCTGATTCTTCTTCTTGCCGGGCGATTCATAGGATCTGACCTTTGATGGCCGACTCCGCAGCATTACCTGAACTGGCGGCGATAGCGACCAACAACCGGGCGACGCCATCGCTTGTCTACCGTTCGCTGCTGCGCGGTATCAAGGAGGGCCTAATGGTCCCTGGAGCGAAATTGCCAAATGAGCGCGAACTCGCCCTGGAGCTCAAGACCAGCCGCACCGCGGTGCGCAGCGCGCTCGCCATGATGGAACGGCAGGGGCTCGTACACCGGCGGGTCGGTAGCGGCACGTTCCTGGCCGACGATGCGCGTGACGTTTTCAGCCGCATGGACCAGACCAATGCCGGGAGCCACGAGGGGATCCCTTCCTTTGCTGAAATTGTCGAAGGCCGGCTGTTGTTCGAACCGGCGATGATGCATCTCGTCGTGACGCGAGTCGACGACGACGAAATCGCTGAGATGCGACGCATCCTGGGCGAGATCGTCTCCGCGCCCAGTTGGGAGGATTTCAAGGAGAGTATATACGCACTCCACCGCCAGATGTTCGCCAGCACCAAAAACAAATTCCTGGTGCAGATCATGAGCAGCATCTTAGACGACCGGCGGGCCGTGCATTTCGACGGCCGTGACACCGATAAGCCAGCACCGGAGCCTGTGCGGAAGCAGACTCATAGGGACCTGCGGCTCATCGTCGATGCGATCGCCGCGCGCGACGCGGCGCGCGCCGAGGAGCTGGTCTCCGACCATTTGATGCGCACACTCGCCACGGTCAATATCTGGCAGTAGCGGACCTACAGAGCCGATACGGTTCGATCGGCGGATGCGTCGATGCCGCAGTTCGAAACCGCTACTGCCTCTGATGTTGTCCATTTGCTGGCTCGACCGTCCACGGCAGATGTCGGGACGGTTTCGAGGATGCCTCTCAGAATGACCGGCTTGGGGTCAGTTGACGACGATGCAGACGCCGAGCTGAATGTCCGCTTTCCTGTCTTTGGCAAACACAAGCCGCCAGTCAGCTTTCGGCCCAATTCGAGACGTTCCATACCTCGGTTCTAAGCGTCGGCTCCTGGCGCTCGATTCTCGTTCCGGTTAACGAGACCTACGGCGGGAAACTACCCGATTGAGACGTCCATGATGAAGCGCGGCAACGTCCGCCTCGGGTCAAAATCTGTACCTTCACCAAGGTCGTAGCCGCGCCAACCCCAGACGCTAGAGCGGGATGAGATTAGGTTGGGTATATCCGGCATTTCTGAAGTAGTTTGAGCATTCGGCGGTGCTGATGTCGCGCAGGATATCGCCCAGTGCGCGGCAGACGGTCTCGACGGAGCGTTGCGCGGCGTCTCGGAGCCAATGCTTGATCTTGGCGAAGAGCTGTTCGATGGGGTTCAGGTCGGGCGAGTATTTGGGCAGGAAGAAGAGCCTTGCGCCAGCGGCGCGTATGGAGCGTCGAACGGCCTTGCCCTTGTGCGAGCCGAGGTTGTCCATGACGACGATGTCACCAGGCTTGAGTGTCGGGACGAGAACGTCGTCGACATAGAGCTGGAAGCGCTCGCCGTTGATGGGACAGTCGAGAAGCCATGGCGCATCGACACGATCGTGCCTGAGTGCGGCCACGAGGGTCATGGTCTGCCAATGGCCGTGGGGCGCCTCGCCGGGAAGCCGCTCACCGATGGGCGCCCAGCCGAAGAGCGGCGTCATATTCGTCTTGGTCCATGTCTCGTCAATGAAGATCAGGCGCGAAGGGTCGATCAGATCGCGATACTTCATCCACTGATCGCGTCGACGCGCGACATCGGGCCGTTTGCGCTCGGCCGCGACCAGCGTCTTTTTTTGTAAGACAGTTTCTCCTCGTGGACGAACGCCCATACCGACCGATAGTCCACCTTCAACCCGCGTCCAGCCAATTCGGCCACCAGGCCGCGCAAGGTGAAGGCCGAGGCGCGGCAGCGTTCCACCAGCCAGTCGCGATGCCTGCCCGAGATCGCACGCGGCTTGTAGCCGCCGATCTTGCCGGGGCTGAAGCTGCCGGTCTCTTCAAAGCGCGCAACCCAACGGATCACCGTGCTGATCCCAAGATCATAGCGCTCAGCCGCCTGCCGCCGCGACAGCCCATTTTCAATCACACTGCTGACAACGCGCCCACGAAGATCGTCCGAATAGGGTTTGCTCATCCATGCCAGCCTCCAACACCAGCCAGCATCTTGAATTAGATTTGCAGACCAATGGGAATCCCAGCGATTTAATCAAATCTCATCCCGCTCTAGCGCTGAGGTTCGGTTCGAACTTTCTTATTCGCGAATGTCCGTCGCCGTCTTCGGGAACCTTTTTGCCTGCGCCGCATCCAATGCCCGTCGCCGTACCAAGCGGCGCCGTGAATGGAGGTATCCCAATGAGAATTGTGTCTCTCGCTGTCGCCGCGCTGCTCGCCGGCTCGCTGTCGGCCTACGCCCAGGACGTTTCGAAATCGCCGCCCCCTGCGCCGTACCAGGCCGTGAGCAAGCTGGTGAAGCTGCCGGATTTCCTGCCTGGCCTCGGCCAGCTGTTCGTCGATCCGAGCACGCTGCCCGCCGGCCCGTTCCTGGCCTACGACCACGACGGCAAGCTGGTGAGCACGATCTATATGATCCCCGTCAAGGACCTGAACCCGGACAAGACCTTCGACAACCTCGCTGCACCGGGCGGCAGTGTCGATCACGTCGACGTCTACTTCAACGCCGGCCATCCCGGCGTCGAGGAGCCGCATGCCCACGTCGTGCTCTGGCACGTGGTGGCCGACGGCGAGCAGATGGTCGCCAAATGACTGTTTCGCGACGGCAGATCCTGCGTCTGGGCGGCGGTGTGGCCGCCGCCCTTTGGTTGCCGCGCGACGGCGTCCTGGCCGCCGACGTCGTCGACATCGTCATGCAGGGCAGGACGGACGGCTCCAAGGTTTGGTTCGATCCTATCGGGCTGCTGGTGAGGCCCGGACAGACGGTACGCTGGACCAACCGAAATCCCGGCAATTCGCACACCACGACGGCCTACAATCCGGCGAACTTCGAGCGTCCGTTGCGCATGCCAAAGGCCGCCAAACCGTGGAGTTCCGACTTCCTGCTGCCGAACGAGAGCTTTTCCGTTACGCTGGAGATCGAGGGGGTCTATGATTACTACTGCATTCCGCACGAGCACGCCGGGATGGTCGGCCGCATCATTGTCGGGGCTCCGGCGGGTGCCGGCTGGATAGGCGCCGCAGGTTCGGACGGCGATTTGCCGGAGATTGCGCTGAAGGCATTTCCGGCAGTCGACGAAATCATGAAAAGGGGCCTCGTGCAGGCGACCTGACGAAGAGGACGACTAACGAAGTGACGGCACAGAAGATGCAAGTGGGGATCCGCACGCCCGCGTGGGAACTCCAGACGCGCGGCGACGAAACGTTGGTGAGCCTTGCCAATGCCGGCGACGAAGGCGCCATTCGCGTGCTGATCAGGCGCCACAACCAGCAGCTCTTCCGCGTGGCCAGGGGCGTACTGCGTGACGACACCGAAGCCGAGGATGTCGTCCAGGAGACATATGTCAGGGCTTTCGCCAACCTCACCGCATTTCGCGGTGACGCCCGGCTTTCGACATGGCTCACACGAATCGCTCTCAACGAGGCGCTCGGGCGCCTTAGGAAGCGGCGGCCCGTTGTCGAATGGTCCGATGACGATCTGCGGGAAGGGCAGGTGCTAATGTTTTCGTCCAAGCCGATTGACGCCGACCCCGAAGCGGTGACCGCCAGAAGCCATATAAGGCGCGTCCTCGAGGAGGCGGTCGACGGATTGCCGGATACGTTTCGCATGGTCTTCATCCTGCGTGACGTGGAAGGGATGAGCGCGGAGGAACGGCTGGCCACCTTGCGATCAGGATGGAAACTGTCAAGACGCGGCTTCACCGGGCACGCAAGCTGCTGCGGCTTGCAATCGAAAAGCGGCTCTCGGCGACATTCTCTGACCTTTTTCCATTTGACGGCAAACGTTGCGCACACATGGCCGACCGCGTCATCGCCCGGCTGCATTCGTGGCCAACTGCAAACTGAACTATTCAATGGCAACGGTTCCAGCGCAGGTTCGTGCATCCACGCCAGGACACCTGGCGCATGGTTGTAGTGGCGGGCTGGTTTGGCAACCGAGAAGTCGACAGCTTGTACAAGCCCCCTCGAGATCTGGTGTGTGGAGCTTACATAGCGCGCCAGAAGTCGCGATTGACCTTCGTCGGCGGATCGCGAAGCCCATGACCGGTGGATATCGCGATCAGCGCTAGAGTTCAGCGTCTCGCAGGGCGAAGCGTGCTCCTGCGCCACCGCGCCGACCCCTGAAACTCGGTACGGTCGCGCCCGTCGCCAGCGCGGTCTCCCAGCGAGCGTGGATGGGTTCCGATGAGGGAAACACCGCCGAGCCGAAAGCCACTGCACGGCCTTCCCTCGCGTCGCTAGAGGAGCAAATTGCCAGATGTAGAAAAATTGGGAAATGCAGTGACCGGGCCGTGGAGACGCGCATAGCCGCTGCAGGCCGACCGCTGCGAAGCGCTATCGCAATCTGCATCGGCGAACGTGTCCAAGGCCGGCCGCTTCAGCGCCTACAGAGAGGTTTGCGTGAGCCCACGTGACGACGTCGCGAAGGTGTTGAAGCGATGAACAATCCAGAGCTTACAAGCATCGCACCGTGCGGCATGGCGCAAGATGGATGTGACCGGCGCATGCTCAGCCAGGCGCTATGATCGGTTGGCATGCCGAAAGACTTCCATCCTGCCGCCCATTCAGGCATTTTCACGCGACGGGCGGGGTGTCCGTGAAAGGAACAGCCATGTCTAGCCTTGTTGTGATCGTCTACCCCAATGAAGAAAAGGCGGAAGAGGTGCGCAAGCGCCTGTTCGAACTGCAAGTTGAACATCTCATCAAGATTGGCGACGCGGTCATCGCAACAAAGACCGAGTTGGGCGGCGTGAAATTGAACCAGATGATGAATTTGACAGCTGCTGGCGCAGCGTCAGGCAGCATGTGGGGCTTGCTGATCGGAGTGCTGTTCCTTAACCCACTGATCGGCGTTGCCGCCGGCGCGGCGTCGGGAGCGCTCGCCGGTGCGCTCACCGACGTCGGCATCAACGACCCGTTTATGAAGAAGCTCGCGGAAACCATTGAACCTGGCAGCGCGGCCCTATTCGTCCTTGTGAAGGAAATTACGACTGACAAGGTGCTGGCGGCGATCAAAGGGTATGGCGGGGTAGTCCTCAAGACGTCGTTCGACGAAACAAAAGAACAGGCGCTGCGGGAGGCGCTGAAGAGCGCCACAGTGTCTTAGTTACAGTCATAGCAATAGGTAGGCGGACGCAGCGGTGGATGTCGCCCCCAAGCCTTGCCGCAGTCAGGCGTGCACCGACGACGCGGCGGGTGGCGATGCGAGTTCGCGGAGGATATCAACGAGTTCAGTGCACCGGCGATGTCCGATCGCTGAACGCCTCTATTCGGTTCGCATCAGTAAGTTGATTGAGACGTTTGAGCAGGCGAATGCGCTGACGGCGGGCAAGCTTGGCCTCGGACGAGCGCCAGCGGAAGGACAGGCGATAGAGTTCGCCGTCGCCGAAGGGCGCGTGTTAAGGTCGTGGATCGTGACATAGACAAGGAATAGATGTTTACGCCGTCGACTGCTCCGACCTGTCAGGCTTGAACTGCTGCCGTTCATGATCGTCCGCAACATCTACTGGGCATCGCTCTTGCAACGATCAATTACAAGCGCTGGCGCATAGACCGCTGGCGGCAACGGCTGGATCCTTCGAGACGTCGAGGCGATCCTGAAATCGTCGGAGGCCGCCGAGCGAAAGGCCGAGGACCGCGGCGAGCACAAGATCGCAGCGCCAGTCGCGCACCGTGCCGTCGCCGCCGGACAGCGTGACCGGCAATATCGAGGTGACATGGCCGTTGCCGTCATGCTGTTCGTGCAGGAGGACAATGCGCTTAATGCCGAGCCTGTCCGCCAGTCCGCGTGGCGTGCGGGCCGTGGTCGCGGGCGGCGCCTGGGCAGGCACCGCTGCAGCATGGTGCGCTGGCTGGTGTCCCTCGCGGCATCTCATGGCCATTACAAGCACGGCATGTTCACTTGCGAGGCGATGGAAGCCCGCAGGGTGATGCGGGAACTGATCCGAGAGGCTCGGGAACCCAAGGAGTTTACTTAACCCCAAGCGCGAGCAACTGCGCTTTGATCGAACTCGCAGGTGCACTTTGGATTCCTCTCCATCTGACAGGTCGCTGGAGTGCATCGTGCTCAACGGTTAGGGAAGAATGGAGTGAAGTCAGAACCGTTCCAGTAGGTAATGGATCGGCAGTGCCCTGCGGCCCGCACGTCCGCAATTAAGCCGAGCAATTCTAAGATCATGGCGGGACGGCCTGTACACGCGCCTCTGTCGCCGAACAAGGTCCGTTGGCGGCGTCCATGGGGTCGATCGCATCCCGCAGACCTGCCCGAATGTCACGAAGGTCGCAATTCGCTGTCGTTCAACACTAGGTAGATGAGCACCGCAATCACCGTCATGTGAAAGCGAAAGGCGCTCTCCTCGCCATTCCACACGGTCGATTGCCACATCTCGAACCACTCGCCGCCGATCGCCATGAAGCCAACCATCCAGGTGAGAAAACCCAATGTCAAACCAGCGATGGACCACCGTTTGGCGGCATTGAACGACGAAGCTGAGCCGCGCAGGTTCGATAGCAGGACAAGCGCGCCAATCCAACAGAGTATCGCCGTTCCGAGCTCTGCCGCGATAATCAGCAGATAGCCGGCCGTTTGCACGGCAGGATTGGTGATGTTGCGATAGTGGGTCACCGAGTCTGGAAAGATGGTGTCCATCGAGAGGACATGCCTGACGAATGCCCAGTTGGTCCCGTAGTCGGTGATGTTTCCGAACGCGACCAGGGTCGTCAGGAACGCAATGGCGGCGACCAAAGCCGTTTTCGAAAGGCGTGCGATCAGCATCGCTGTCTTCCCTCGCTTCAACGCCGGCGTCACGACCGTGCGCCTGCTCCGCACACTTGAACTATCAGAGGACAACCCTGCCGCGCATCAAATGTCCTTCGATCGACCAACCTTCCGCCGCGAGCGTCGAACCGGCTCGCGACGGGGCGCGTGCAAGTAGCCCGAAAGTAAGCGCGATTCTCGCCGCTATTTAAGTGGTGACACTGTATAAATCTGATCCAGCATTTTCAGCATCAGAGTGTTGGCTGTCGGCATGCCATCAAGTGACACCGTCAGGTTAGTCCAAACGATGAGCGTGACATCGTTGTCTGGATCGTAGCCCATGAATGAGTTGTAGCCAGGCATCTCGCCGCCGTGAAAATACACTTTGTTCGGCCCGAAGGTGATCAGAACGATACCATAGCCATATTGTTGACCTTTGGGATTACTTGGATCCTCCGGTTCGAGGCTCTCCACCCATTGGCGGTGATAGTCGGCATCGAAAACTTTGCCCCCGACCAGCGCGCGTATCCAAGTCGCCAGGTCATCCGCGGTAGAGATGATGCCACCGGCCGCCAAGGCTGCGGAAGGATTCTGCCATGTGTCGTCGTTGGGCTTGAGTGTTCCCGCCTTGGCCGCAGCCTGAAGATCGGCGGGATAGGGCGCATCCACCAGGGCGTATGAGGAGCCGCCGTAAAGGTAGCCATGTGAGTAAGGCTCGGGGATGGCGTTCGACGTGCTGACGGGCAGCAATGTGTTCTTCATGCCAAGCGGCCCGAACAAGCGCTCCTGAAAGATGCTGGCCAAAGGCTTGCCTTCGATCTTTTCGGCGACGAGACCAAGCAAGAGATAGTTGGTGTTGCAATAGTCGAATTCCTTGCCCGGAGCGAATAGTGGCGGACGTTTGAACGCGATTGCAAGCAGTTCCTCCAAAGTCCAAACCTTGGTCGGGTCTTGGTCTAGACTTTCCGCAACTTCCGGCGCGTTGGTGTAGTTATAAAGGCCGCTTCGCATTTTGAGGAGTTGAGCAATAGTAATGTTGTCCCCGTTCGGAACGTCTTGAACATACTTCGAGATCGGATCGTCGAAGTGTAATTTCCCTTCCTGGACCAGTTGCACGATCACGGCGGCCGTCATCGTCTTGGTATTCGAGGCGGCCCGGAAGTGCGTATCGGCGCGCGGTGGGTTCGTGACGCCGAGCTCGGTTGTGCCGTACCCAAAGACGAAATTGCCCTGCGGAGTGTGCAGCAGAACCATGGCGCCCGGCAGCAGGAGTTCCCTGGCCGCCCCTTCGATGGTGGCCTGAAGCGCGACCGGGTCGATCGGCTTGAGGGCGGGCGTAGACGCGCTCATGGCGCTCCCCGTTGCGCACGCCACGACAACCACGGTGCCCAGTGTTCTCGCTATCATTGTCTCACTCCCTGGCCTCGAGATCGAAGACTGCCGGAGCACGCCTCGCACGTGACCGGAAAACCAGCTTGGAGGATTGTCCGCCGAATGACGTACGCTGAGATTGACGACCGGGACCAGTATTGGCAATCCAAATCTTTTCGCCGTCGCTCAAATGCCAGTAGACCAAGACCATCGATGCGATCGATGAATGGAAGGCGCGCACATGGGCGATTGCCGTGATGTCGATGGACAAGCCTACGACAGATCGCACCGGCTGGACGCATTGGTATCGCCACGTCTTGGAAAGGCTGCCGCGGACGCCGGACCCGTTTGCTCCGCAAGCCTTGGCGGTCTAAAAATCACCGTCCAGCGTATCAGGCGTGGATCGCTGGGCAGGCACTGTGTCCGTACCATCGCACGCCGGAGGAGGCCCGACATGTCGCTTCAACGCTTCCTGTTCTTTGCGTTCTTCCTGGCACCTGTCGCTCTACCTGTCATGGCGAAGAGCGGTGACTTCGCGGGCACGGTGGAGATCGGCGGCGGTCGAACGATGTACCTCGAGTGCCGCGGAACAGGATCACCCACCGTCCTCATCGTCCCCGGCGGAAGGGCCTCCGCCGACGAATGGATCAAGGACTTGCCTGCCTTCGCCGACGTTACCAGGTTCACGCGCGTCTGCGCCTACGACCGGCCGGGAACGCCACTACCCGACGACAGCCCCAGCCGCAGCGACCCGGTACCGATGCCGATCACCGTTGCCGACTCGGTCGCCGACCTCCATGCGCTGGTCCATGCCGCAAAGATCGAAACGCCGTTCGTGATCGTTGGGCACTCCTACGGGGGGCTGATCGTCCGGCTCTATGCGATGACCTACCCGCAAGACGTCGACGGAATGGTGCTCGTCGACGCCCTCACCGAGGGCCTGCGGGCGGCGGAGACGCCTGATGAGTGGGTTTGGCAGAAAAAATTCTCGACGGCGACCTGACGGAAACCATCAAGATCTATCCCCCCATCGAACGGGCGGATGCGGATGCCAGTTTCGATCAAATGCTCGCGGCACCGCCGCTCCAGCCGATGCCTCTGGTCGTGCTGAGCGCCGACCGCCCGTGGGGACCGCTTGTCCCAGGCTTGATCGCCGACGGCCTGCTTGCCCCCGACACGCCGCCCGACGTCGGCTACGTCACCGACCGTGCCCAGAAGGTTGCTCAGGCGAATCTCGCTACGCTCGTGCCCGGCTCGAAACATGTGACGAAGACCGACAGCGGTCACCTGATCCACCATGACAATCCGCAACTCGTCACCGACTCCATTCGCGAAGTCGTTGACGCCGTACGCGCCGGCAAGACCGCTCTGGAGCCCTGACGGCTCCAAGCCTCATTCATAAGGGCCGTTCCAAACGCGTGCGAGGGTCCTCACTTCGCCTCTTGAAGCGGCGACACCGCATAGATCTCATCCAGTATCTTCACCATCAAGGTGTTCGCGGTCGGTTGGCCGTCGAGCGCCAGGGTCAGGTTGGTCCAGATGACCAGGGTGACGTCGTTGCCCGGATCGTGGCCCATGAAGGACTGGTAACCGGGCATCTCGCCTTCGTGGTAGTAGATCACGTTGGGGCCCCAGCTCAACGTGAGGATGCCGTAGCCGTATTTCTGCATGGACGGCTCGCCCGGCACCGGCGCCTCGGGGCTGTCGAGCCACTGTTGCTGGAAGTCGGCGTTGAGGACCTTGCCCCCGACCAGCGCGCGCATCCAGGTCGCGAGATCGTCGGCGGTCGAGATGACGCTGCCGGCCGCGAAATAGGCCGACGGGTTCTGCCAAGTATCGTCGTTGGGCTTGAGCGTGCCTGCCTTGGCCGCGGCCACGAGATCCTCCGGATAGGGCGCGTCCGCGAGCGCGTACGAAGTACTGCCGTAGAGGTAGCCGTGTGAGTATGGCTCGGGGATGGCGTTCGACGTCGCCGCCGGCAAGGCCGTGTTCTTCATGCCGAGCGGCCCGAACAGGCGGTCCTGTAAGACGGCCGAGAGGGGCTTGCCGTCGAGCTTCTCGGCGACGAGCCCGAGCAGGTAGTAGTTGGTATTGCTGTATTCGTGGTCGGCGCCCGGAGCGAACTCGGGTGGCCTTTTGAACGCCATGCCGAGGACCTCGTCCGCGGTCCACACCTTTTCCGGGTCGTCGTCGAGGCTCTCCGCAAGCTCGGGCGCGCTGGTGAAATTGAAGAGCCCGGACCGCATTTTCAGGAGCTGGCTGATCGTGATCTCGTCCCCGTCGGGAACACCTTCGACGTATTTGGAGATCGGATCATTGAAGCTCAGTTTGCCTTCCTGGACCATTTGCACGATCGCGGCGGCGGTCATCGTCTTGGTGTTCGAGGCGGCGCGGAAGTGGGTATCGGCGCGCGGCGGGTTCGTGGCGCCGAGTTCGGTCGTCCCATAGCCGAAGACGATGTCGCCCTGCGGCGTCGAGAGCAGGATCATGGCGCCGGGCAGCATGAGTTCCTTGGCCAGGTCTTCGATGGTGGCCTGAAGGGCGGCCGGGTCGATCGGCTTGAGGCCCGGCGTGGACGCGCCCATTGCCGTGCCGGACGTGCATGCCGCAACAACCACGGCGCCCATGATTCTCTTGATCACTATTTCCCTCCCTGGCCAGATCGATCGGCGGAGACTGCTGGAAACGCGAACCTCTGTCTGTGACGGCGAAATCGGCCATCGAAGAACATCGCCGGCAATGGGCCCTACTGGGCCTGCGGCGTGCTGAGCGGCACTTGACGATGGTACCTCTATCGGGTCGACGGCGGGATTGATATGGGACCTCGTCGGGATGCGCCTCGTGCACACGCGGCGCTGTGCGTCGGACTTCCGCTTGTGCGCTAAGCGGTCATATGCGGCACGGAACGAAGGTCGCCAACGGGTCAAACATTCGCATTCGCCGACGCCTGAAATGTGCCAGATCCGGACGTCGCGCGGTCAGAGTCATGCCTTAGATCACAATTTTCTCCTTGGCGCCGTTTCGGCGAGAGGTCGATCTCTCGCAACGAGATCGCCGATCGTTTGCCGGTTCCGCCCGCCGCGGCGTGGATCAGCACGGTCTGGCCTCTGGCGAGTTGACCCAGCGACTTGAGCGCAGCCACCGCCGTGGGCCAGTTCACGACCAGGCCAAGCGCCTGCTCGTCATCCCAGCCCGGAGGCACAGGCACCACCGCGGCCGCGGGCAGGACTTGGCGCAAGATCGCGAAACCAGTCAAACTAGGGGAAACCTTCGTAAAGCTGTATCGCAGCGACAAGGCCGAGAAGCCATTCTGAGGCGGAGCGTGGGATTGCTTCCATGGTACCTGACGTGAGCGCGGCTCGCCGCCCAAGCACCACCGGTCTGCGCCGATTCCTGGATCTCCAGCAGCAGCGCGATTGGATGCAGGGCAAGACGATCCTGCGCGACGCCGACGAGCGCTCGGAGTCCCTGGAACTGCGTCTCAAATACGTCGCGCGGTTTGAGAAGCTGCTGCGGCGGCCGCAGGCGCAAGAGGTCCTGGAGATTCTCCGGCGCTACGGCCGCGACTGCATCCCGATCCCGCGCCGGACCGAGCGGCATTACTGGTCGGTTTCCTGTCTGCCGTCGACTCCGGGCAAGGCGCTCGTTCGCGTCAATGCGAGCTGGATGGAGCTTTTCTCGCTCTATGCGGACGGCGAGGGCATCCGCGCGCTATTCCTGGTGCATCTTTCCGATTTCACCACCGACCATTCACTCGATCAGGGCCAAGTGGACGAAGCTTTCCTTGAGCGCTGTGTCATGACGCCGGAAGACGTCGGCTATTTCTTCCCCCGCGGCGAGGACATTTTCGGCATCAAGGTCCGCGGCTTCTCCTCAATCGGCAAATTCCTCGCGGCGCGCCGTGCGTTGCGGGCCATCCGGGCGTTCAACCTGACGCACATGAACCGGGGCCGGAACGCCTATCAGGCGAGCCACTGCTACAGCCTGGCGGATCACATGCTGAGTGACGAGGGACGCTGAATAACGGCCCAGAACATCGGAGCCGGCGGCGGCACCTTCCGACCACGGGTGGAGAGGCAATCAAAACGACCAAATTTTTCGCGCTCATCGGGTGCATGGTCATGCTAACCTGCGGTGCGATCTGCAGTCAGTCGTAGTGGCTTCGGCGGGTAGTGTGCTGAGAGTTCTGCAAATTCGCTGAGCGAGGGCGGTCATGGCAGGCTGGTGATGTTCAACGTCACCGATTCCCGCGAAGGAACGCCACCATGACCAAGACTGAAGGTAAGACCGCCAGCGCTGCCGTCAAAGACATTCTGCTTTCGAACCCGGACGGGCTGCACGAAGTGATCCGCGCGGTGATGCAGGAGGTGCTCGAGGCCGAGATGGACGAGGCGCTGGGCGCTTCGAAGGGCGAACGCACGCCGGAGCGGCTGGGCTATCGCTCGGGTTATTACGGCCGCACCCTTGTCACCCGTGTCGGCAAGCTTGAGCTGCGGGTTCCGCAGGACCGGGCCGGCCGCTTCTCCACCGAGCTGTTCGAGCGTTACCAGCGTTCCGAGCGGGCGTTGGTGGCGACGCTTGCGGAGATGTATGTGCAGGGCGTGTCGACCCGGAAGGTCAAGGCGATCACGGAGGAGCTGTGCGGTCATGCCTTCTCGGCCTCGTCGATCTCGGCCATCAACAAGCGTCTGGACGAGAGCCTGAAGGCCTTTGCCGAGCGCCCGCTTCAAGAGCCCTTTGCCTACCTCATCCTCGACGCCCGCTACGAGAAGGTGCGCGAAGCCGGCATCGTCATGAGCCAGGCGGTGCTGATCGCGGTCGGCATCGACTGGGACGGCCGGCGCCAGATCCTGGCCGTGGAGATGGCCAATCGCGAGAGCCGCTCGGCCTGGAAGGACTTCCTCGTCGGCCCTGAAGGCGCGCGGCCTCAAGGGCGTCGAGCTGGTCGTGTCCGACGACCATGCCGGCCTGGTCGCCGCGATCGGCGAGGTGGTCCCCGAAGCCGCATGGCAGCGCTGCTACGTGCACTTCCTCAGGAACGCGCTCGATCACCTGCCGCGCAAGCACGGCGACGATTGCCTGCAGGAGCTGCGCTGGCTCTACGACCGGCGCGATCTCGCCGAGGCCAAGGCCGATCTCGCCGCATGGCTTGCCAAATGGTCGGCCCGCTATCCGCGGCTGACGACGTGGGTGGAGGAAACCATCGAGCACACGCTGACCTTCTTCCGCCTGCCGCGCCAGCACCACAAGCACCTGAAGTCCACCAACATGCTCGAGCGGCTCAACGAGGAAATCCGCCGGCGCACCTACGTCGTGCGCATCTTTCCCAAACGCCGAGAGCTGCCTGCGCCTGGTCAGGGCGCTGGCCGTCGAGACCAACGAAAACTGGATGGAGGCCAACCGCTACATCAACATGGACGACCTGCGCGAGCACAAGAAGACTCGCTCTGCGCCAAGCCGCATGACCAGCATTCATGGCCGCCCAAATTGCAGAACTTGACGCACACAACCCTTCGGCGAGCGTTGGATGCTCGCCTGGTCGCGCTCGAGGGCATCTGTCTTCCTCTCCGTCCGTGGACGGAAAGATGTCACCGCGGCCGGGGATTAGCAATACACTCGGCTGGACGCGAAAACGGACGCGAATTTGCGATTCGAGGAAAGCCGATTTAGCCGGCTAACTGCTAATTTCTTGATTTATTTGGAAGTTATTGGTGGGTGTGTACGGGATCGAACCGTAGACCCGCTAATTAAGTGTCGCTGGCTTCCATTGTCGAGCTTGTCTAACCTCGTCATGCGCCATTTGTGTACCAGCGTGATGACTGCGCCAGACAGATTTTAGACAGACAACGACTTTTCTAACCTAAGTATCTGAAAACGCTGGTACGCCCAAGGGGAATCGAACCCCTGTTTGCGCCGTGAGAGGGCAGCAGCGCTTGCTCGGGAAGGCACGCGCGGGTTCGGCGCAGCTGATGGGCGCCTTAGCTAATTCCGGCTTGGCACCCGCTTCTGATACAGATCCTCGATCGACCTGACGGTATCCCAATACGGCGCCGGCCCTCGCCACTGCACAGCCGGTGGACGGTCTGCCGCGCATGTCCGGTTTCGCGGGCAATCTGCGAATCAGCAACGCCCTGCTGCCGAAGGCCGGTCAGATGCCGGCCCGGCGATCGGCAAACGGCTGGTCGCGGCGACTCATTGCCGGCGCACCCTCGTCGTCATCGGCGCCGGCGAACGGCACCAGCCGCTTCGGCCGGTCGGGCTGCGGCAGGGCGACAGGTTTCGCCAGGGCGGCCAGTCCGGCGGCGAGGAGGGTTACCACCGCCTGGGCGCGGGTTTCATGGCGGGCTTCGTGGCGATAGGCACCGATGCGCTCGTACAGCCCTATAGGGACATTGACGCGCAGGCTGACGTGCGGCTCTTGGGCATGATTGTACTTTGCCACCGCTTCGCGCTATCGGCAATTTGTGCCGCAAGGTTTCCGTTCCTGCGGCATTTTTGCGGCACTTCTAGCGCGGTTTCCCGTCTAATACCTTGAAACTAAAGGGTTGATCCGGCGATGGAATGCTACCGCCGGACTTGTTCCCGAATCCCTGAGAATAGCGACGAGAAGCCGCTGCCGGGGCGCAAGCCTTCGCGCATGAAGAAGGCTCGGACCGGTGCGAAGGCGTCGAGAAGTCCGAGGCCGGCGCTGCGAGCAAGTTGAGCCGGCAGCATGTCGGAAAGCAGGGAGCGGTTGAGCAGGCTGACGGCGCCGGTGCGCGCCAGAATGTCGGGACGACGCTTCGCGTCATAGGCTGCCAAAGTTGTCCTGCCGCCCGGATCGATCCGATTTAGCGATGCAATTTCAACAAGTTGCTGAACATCTCTTATACCGAGATTGAGGCCTTGTGCGCCGATCGGAGGGAACATGTGCGCCGCCTCCCCGACCAGCGCGACCCGGTTTTGGGCAAAGGCGCGGGGCAGGCTGACTGCAAGGGGATAGACTTGGACGCGCGAGTCGACGGTGACGCGGCCAAGCATGGACTGCATGCGTGTTTCCACCTCGGTGGACAGCGCTTCCGGCGCAGAGGGCGGCCAACCGTTCGGCCTCCTTCGGCTCCACCACCCACACCAGGCTGGAGCGGTTGCCGGGCAGCGGAACCTGCGTGAACGGCCCGGATTCGGTATGAAATTCGGTCGAGATAAATGAATGGCCGCGCGTGTGCTTGAACGATAACGCAAGTGCGAACTGGTCGTAGGGTTGTGTCGAGGTGCGGATGCCGGCGGCCGCACGCGCCGGAGAACGCCGCCCGTCCGCGGCGACCGCCAAGGCAGCGCGCAACTCGCTGCCGCCAGGCAGGCGCGCGGTAACCCGATCCTCCGCGATATCCCAACGCTCAACCATCGTTTCATGCCAGAGAATGTCCGGCGTGTTGCGGATTGCGGCTTCAAGCGCCTTGTTCAAAGCCTGGTTTGGAATGTTCAGTCCGAAATGCGGCTCGCGGATTTCACTTGCATGGAAGGTGACGACCGGGCTGCGAACGAGGCGGCTGGTGCCGTCGACGATCCGCATGATGCGCAGGGGCGCGGCTTCGGGCTCGACATCGGCAAGCACGCCAAGGCTGTCGAGAAAGGCCAGTGCCGGGATCATCAGGGCGGTTGTGCGGCCGTCGGTGCGATTTGGCTCGGGTCCGGCAAGGCGGACCGAGAAGCCTTCGCGTGCGAGAGCGAGGGCGGCGAGCATGCCGGCAGGGCCAGTGCCCGCAATAACGACATCGCTCTCGTGCTTCTTCGGCACCATCAATTCCATCCGGTTGCCACCTGTGTATATGGCCGGCTGCGGCGCGGATCAACGCGGCGGTTTCGCTCACGGGCCAGCAACAAGCGCTGTGGAAAAAGAAACCGCGTTCTGGCCAAGGTGATGCGAGAGCACGTTCGCGCTTGTATGGGAGACTTAGCTGCGATTAACTGCGGTTTGGGGGTGGGAACGAAGGTCGGCCAATGAAGGGTTTACGCTCGTGCGGGTTCCCTTGTCCTGCGCATCGACGCGCCGGCCTGCCGCAAAATCGTGCACTGGTTTCCGGGTTCTAGTCGTGGTGTCGAAGGCGAAAAAGCCGCACATGGCTCTGAAGAAGCCACAGCTGGCGATCAACCCGCCGAAGCTGACAAAGAAGAAAGTCACGTGGCCGCAAACGAGAGCGTTTTCGGTCCACTTGCTTACGGCATCCGGCTCGTTCCTGGCTTTTTTGTCGCTGGTTGCGGCGAGTGAGCAGCGGTGGACGGCGATGTTCTGGTGGCTGGGCTTGGCGCTGTTCGTCGACGGCATTGATGGGCCAATCGCGCGCAAGCTTGAGGTCAAGGAAATCCTGCCGACATGGTCGGGCGAACAGCTGGACAACATCATCGACTATGTCACCTACGTGCTCATACCAGCCTTTGCGCTCTATCAGCGCGGATTGATGGGGGAGGGGCTATCGTTCCTATCGGCGGCGATCATCGTCGTGTCCAGCGCCATCTACTATGCAGACACCGGTATGAAAACGAAGGAGAACTTCTTCAAGGGTTTTCCGGTCGTCTGGAACATGGTGGTCTTCACCTTGTTCGTCATCGAACCCGGGCAGTGGACGTCGTTCGCGGTGGTGGTGGTCGCGGGCATCATGACCTTCGTGCCGGTCTATTTCATCCACCCGGTGCGCGTTGTGCGGCTGCGCATGATCAATCTCGGCATGACCTTGCTCTGGTGTGCTTTCGGCGGGTTGGCGCTTGCCGAGGCGGCGCTTGCCGAATGGTATAGCCAGATCGGTCTTCTTACTGAAAATGTTAGCTTTTTTACGAAGGTTGGTATTTCGGTCACGAGCATCTACCTGGCTTGTATCGGCGGCATCATGCAACTGTTCCCGAACCTTGGAGCGAAGGAAGCAGTGCCTGAACGGGATGATCTGGTCTGATCGGGCATTGCCGTGGTTGCCTCTTGCGCCCTGGCTGATATTGCGCTGCCCTGCAGCAAGATCGCAATTCGGGAAGTTCGATGATGTCCAAGGCAGTTCGTATTCACACCCATGGCGGTCCTGAAGTCCTGGCATATGAGGATGCTGATCCGGGACGTCCGGGCCCGGGACAGGTACTTGTTAGGCATACGGCAATCGGCCTGAATTTCCTCGACGTCTACTATCGTACAGGCCTCTATCCAGCGCCGAGTGGCATGCCGCTGATACCCGGCGGAGAAGCCGCCGGAACGGTCGTCGCGGTGGGCGACGGCGTGGACGGGTTGAAGCCCGGAGATCGCGTGGCCTACACCACCCCTCTCGGTGCATATGCGGAAGAACGGGTCATCGCGGCCGATCGCCTCGTCGCCATACCGAGCAGCGTGTCGGACGACCAGGCAGCGGCTTCGATGCTCAAGGGGCTGACCGCGGAATATCTGCTTCGCCGCACCTTCGCTGTGAAGCCCGGCGATACTGTGCTGTTCCATGCCGCGGCAGGCGGCGTCGGCCTCATCGCCGGCCAATGGGCGAAACATATCGGCGCAACGGTCATCGGCACCGCCGGGTCGAACAACAAGGCGGCGCTGGCAAGGGCGAACGGTTACGACCACGTCATCAACTATCGCGATGTGGATTTCGTAGCGGCGGTGAAGGACTTCACCGGCGGCAAGATGTGCGATGTCGTTTACGATTCAGTTGGCAACGACACATTCCCGGGCTCGCTGGACTGTCTCAGGACGCGCGGGATGTTCGTGAGCTTCGGCCAGTCGTCGGGTCCAATTCCCCCGCTCAGCATCAATGTGCTGGCGCAAAAGGGTTCGCTTTATGCGACAAGGCCCACGCTGTTCACCTATATCGCCAAGCGTCACGAGTTGACGGCCGCAGCGGCCGAGCTGTTCGAGGTCATCGGGTCCGGCGCGGTGAAGGTTCCCATTAATCAGCGCTACAAGCTGGCGGATGTCGCCCGCGCGCACGAGGATCTTGAAGCGCGCAGGACCACCGGGACGTCCGTGCTGATCCCATGATTTTCTTGAAGGTCTTTCAAACCCTGGGTCCTTTGCGTTCAGCGAACACCGCGCCTACGATGCATGCCGGGAACACAGAACATATCTGTAAAGTCAGATGGGAGGCACTGTGAGTGCATTGAACGGTGGTGACGCCGCGAACCTGCTTGAGGTGCGCGGACTGACAAAGATCTTCGGATCCCTCAAAGCCTGCGACCATGTCGACCTGACGGTCCGCAAGGGCGAGATCCATTCACTTCTCGGCGAAAACGGCGCCGGTAAGTCTACTCTCGTCAAAATGCTGTTTGGTTCGCTTGAGCCAAATGCCGGAGAAATACGCTGGAACGGACAGCCGGTGCGCATCACCAGCCCAAGCGCTGCGCGCAAGCTCGGCATCGGCATGGTCTTCCAGCACTTTTCGCTGTTCGACGCGCTGACAGCCGCGGAGAACATCGCTCTATCGCTCGACGATGACACGCCGATCGTCACCATCGCGGCCAAGGCGCAGGCTTTGTCGCATGCTTATGGTTTGCCGCTCGATCCCTATTCGCTGGTGGGCGACCTTTCAGTCGGCGAACGCCAGCGCATCGAGATCATCCGCTGCCTGCTGCAGACGCCGCAGCTGATCATCCTCGACGAACCGACTTCGGTGCTGACACCGCAGGAGGCGGACAAGCTGTTCGAAACGCTTGACCGACTGCGCGCCGAGGGTAAGTCGATCCTCTACATTTCGCACCGTCTCGAAGAGGTGAAGCGCATGTGCGACGCTGCCACCGTGCTACGCCACGGGAAGGTCGTCGGCCATTGCGATCCGCAGCAGGAAACGGCTTCGTCGCTTGCCCGCATGATGGTGGGCAGCGAAGTGCAGGCGGTCGTGCGCCGGCCGGCCGCGATCGTCGACAACGCCGAGCCACTTCTGGAAATCCGAAATCTGACGCGCGCACCGGCGACGCCATTCTCGATCCCGTTGCGGAACATCAATCTCGGAGTGAGGGCCGGCGAGGTCATCGGCATTGCCGGTGTGGCCGGCAACGGGCAAGGCGAGTTCTTCGAGGCCATCTCCGGCGAGGCAACGCAGGCTGATGCCGACACAGTGCGCATTCGCAGCAGGGATGCGGGCAAGCTTTCCATTTCCGAACGTCGTCTCATCGGAGCGGCCTTCGTGCCCGAGGAGCGGCTTGGCCATGGCGCCGCGCCGCGCATGAAGCTCTCGGAAAATCTGTTGCTATCGCGCTATTCCACTGACGGCAAAGCGTTTGTCGGCGCAGGCGGCGTGGTCAAGACTGGCGCTGTGGATGCCGCCGCACAGCGCATCATCGTGGAAATGGACGTTCGCAAGAGCGCCCGCGATCCGGAGGCGGCCGCGCTTTCGGGTGGCAACCTGCAAAAGTTCATCGTTGGCCGTGAGCTTGACCGCAAGCCGTCGGTGATGATCGTCAACCAGCCGACCTGGGGCGTCGATGCGGGCGCGGCGGCGAAGATCCGGCAATCGCTTATCGAACTGGCGCGCGCCGGTTCGGCGGTGCTGGTCATCAGCCAGGATCTCGACGAGCTCTTCGAAATCTCGGACGCCATCGCGGTCATGCACAATGGCGAATTGTCGAAGCCTCTGCCGATCGCCGAAGCCACTTTCGAGAAGATCGGGCTGCTGATGGGCGGCGCCGAGCCCGGCCATGCCGAGCACAAGATGGAGACCGCCTGATGCGCATCGAACTCGTCAAGCGGCCGCAGCAATCCAGCGCTGTTTTCGGCACTCTCGCCCTTCATCGCGCTCGGCCTTACGCTGATTGCCGGCGCCATAATGTTCACGCTTCTGGGCAAGAGCCCGATCGACGCGCTCTACTACTATTTCATCGATCCGCTGCGCGAGACCTGGTCGCTGCATGAGCTGGCGATCAAGGCGACGCCGCTGATCATGATCGCAGTCGGCCTGTCGCGTTTGCTACCAGTCCAACAACTGGAACATCGGCGCCGAAGGCCAGCTCATCATGGGTGCGATCGCCGGTTCGTTGGTTCCCGATTCTGATGCCGGGCTTTCAGAACGTGGTTACGCTTCCGCTGATGCTGGTCTTGGCATGTGCTGGGCGGGGCGTTTGTACGCCGCGATCCCGGCTCTGCTCAAGACGCGCTTCAACACCAACGAAATTCTGACGAGCCTGATGCTGGTCTATGTCGCCCAGCTTTTCGTGGACTGGCTGGCGCGCGGCGTTTTCCGCGATCCGGACGGCAACAATTTTCCGGGCTCCGTGCGCTTTCCGCCAGCCGCGCGCGTTCCTGAGATCGATGCCCGCCGCCGGCGGCGCGCATTGGGGTTTCGTGCTCGCCCTCTTCATTGCGGTGGCGGTGTGGTTCATGCTGTCGCGGACACTGAAGGGTTTCGAGGTGCGCGTGCTGGGCGGTAGCCCGCGGGCAGGGCGCTTCGCCGGGTTCAGCTGCGAGCCGCATGGTGTTCTTCGCCTTCCTGCTTTCCGGCGCGCTTGCCGGCCTGGCGGGCATTATCGAAGTGGCCGGGCCGACCGGCCAGCTGCGCGAGGTGGTGTCGCCCGGCTACGGGTTCACGGCGATCATCGTGGCCTTCCTCGGCCGCCTCAATCCGCTCGGCATCATCGCCGCCGGCCTGATCCTCGCACTGACCTATCTCGGGCGGCGAGGCAGCGCAGATATCGCTTGGCCTTTCCGACAAGGCGGCGCGCGTATTCCAGGGCATGCTGCTGTTCTTCGTGCTCGGCTGCGACACGCTCATCCATTACCGCATCCGACTTCGTCGGCTTTGGCGCCGCCAAGGCCGCACAGGGAGCCTGATCATGGAAATTGCTGAAAGCATTCTCCTCACCATCGCGACTGCCGCCACGCCGCTGCTGATAGCGGCCCTGGGCGAGCTTGTCGTGGAGCGCTCCGGCGTTCTCAATCTCGGCGTCGAAGGCATGATGGTCATGGGCGCGGTGTGCGGTTTTGCGGCCGCGGCCACGACGGGCTCGCCCTGGATCGGCATGTTGGCCGGCATCCTTGCCGGAGCGGTATTCTCGCTGCTGTTCGGGTTCCTCACGCTCAGCGTCGCCACCAATCAGGTGGCGACCGGCTTGTCGCTTGACCATTCTCGGCCTCGGGCTTTCGGGCATGATCGGCGAAAGTTTCGTGGGTCAGGCCGGGCATCAAGACTGCCCAACCTGCATATCCCCGGCCTTTCCGACATTCCGCTGATCGGCAGGCTGATCTTCGGCCAGGACCCGATCTTCTACATCTCGATCGCGCTGACCTTCGGCGTGATGTGGTTCCTGTTCCGCACCCGCACCGGCCTGACGCTGCGCTCGATCGGCGACAATCACGGATCGGCGCATGCGCTCGGCATCGCGGTCATCCGCTACCGCTATCTGGCGGTGATGTTCGGCGGCGCCTGCGCGGGCCTCGCCGGCGCACATCTGTCGCTGGTCTATACGCCGCAATGGGTGGAGAACATGACTGCCGGCCGCGGCTGGATTGCGCTGGCGCTGGTCGTCTTCGCCTCATGGCGGCCGCTGCGCGTTCTCGCCGGCGCCTATCTCTTCGGCGCGGTGACGATCGGGCAGCTGCATGCGCAGGCTTTGGGCTTTGGAATCCCTTCTCAACTGCTTTCTTCGCTTCCCTATCTGGCAACCATCATCGTTCTTGTTCTAATTTCAAGAAACAGGCGGCTTACCATGATGAACACGCCGGCTTCGCTCGGGCGTGCATTCGTGCCTGACAGATAGGGTAGGGACGAGCTACTGATATAAAAACAAGACGGGTAAGCCGAACAAAAAAACTCAACCATGAGAGGATCGAACGGAAATGAAGAAAATTGCTACTCGGACTGGCCGCTGCGCTCGCCGTCAGCGTTGCCTTCCCGGCTATGGCGCAGGACAAGATCAAGGCCTGCTTCGTCTATGTCGGCTCCAAGACGGATGGCGGCTGGACACAGGCCCACGAACTCGGCCGCCAAATGGTAGACAAGGAACTCGGCGACAAGGTCGAGACCTCCTATCTCGAAAACGTTGCGGAAGGTCCGGACGCCGAACGCGCGATCGAGCGTCTCGCACGCTCCAAATGCGCGATCATCTTTACGACGTCCTTCGGCTTCATGGACCCGACGGTGGCTGTTGCCGCGAAGTTCCCCGACGTGAAGTTCGAGCATGCGACCGGCTTCAAGACCGCACCGAATCTCACGACCTACAACTCGCGCTTCTATGAAGGCCGCTACATCATCGGCCAGATCGCCGCGAAGATGTCGAAGACCGGCACGGCGGGCTACATCGCGTCCTTCCCGATTCCGGAAGTCGTGCAGGGCATCAACTCCTTCATCCTCGGCGCGCAGTCGGTCAATCCCGACTTCAAGCTGAAGGTGGTGTGGGTCAACAGCTGGTTCGACGCCGGCAAGGAAGCCGACGCCGCCAAGGCGTTGATCGACCAGGGCGTCGACATCATCACCCAGCACACCGACTCGACCGGCCCGATGCAGGTGGCGGAAGAGCGCGGCATCCATGCTTTCGGCCAGGCGTTCGACCAGATACAGGCGGGCCCGAAGGCGCAGCTGTCGGCGATCACCGACACCTGGGGTCCGTACTACGTCAAGCGCATCAAGATGGTACTCGACGGCACCTGGAAGGGTGGCGAATCGAGCTGGGACGGCTTGAAGGACGGCATCCTGACCATGGCGCCCTACACCAACATGCCGGACGACGTGAAGGAGATGGCCGAGGAAACCGAAGCCAAGATCAAGTCGGGCGAGTTGAAGCCGTTCACCGGGCCGATCACCAAGCAGGATGGCACCGAATGGCTGGCCTCTGGCGAAGGCTGCCGACGACGGCGCGCTGCTCGGCCTGAACTTCTACGTGAAGGGCGTCGACGACAAGCTGCCGCAGTAAGGGGAACTTGCATAACGCGACATTTCGGGGCGTCCGGTATATCCGGGCGCCCTAATTCTTTCAGTCAAGCGTCTTCTATGAGCAATTGCCGCAAACGGTCGAATTGGCGATTGCTACAGACGGACCATGAAATTGGCGAAGGCCATGCTGCCTTCCGGCCACGGTCCGTAGCCGGAATCGGCGTTGATATGGCCGGCATCTCCGGCATGGACGAATAGCGAGCCCCAGGCCGCCGCGATATCCTCGGCAACATCAAGCGAACAGAACGGATCGTTGCTGCTGCCGACCACAATGGACGGGAAGGGCAGCGGTTCGCGCGGATAGGGGCCGAAGGTCATGAGATGCTTTGGCCGTATCGCGGGATTGGCGACATCAGGCGGAGCGACCAGAAACGCGCCGGCGACCGACTTCTCGAACATTGGCACAGCCTGCACTGTGGTCGCCACGCCAAGCGAATGCGCGACAATCACCACGGGCCGCTCGGCTTCGTTGACCGCATTTGCAAGCGTCAGCGTCCAGTCCTCGCGGACTGGCTTCGACCACTCGGCCTGCTCGACCCGGCGCGCGGTCGACAGCTTCGACTGCCAGCGGGTCTGCCAGTGTTCCGGCCCGGAATTGGTATAGCCCGGTACGATCAGGATGTCGGCGTCTTTGACTTTCATGAGGCCGATTTAACCGTCACATATGTCGAGTGCAACGCGTCGATTTGATGCTTTTGATTGTCAACGCCTGGTCGCCGACAAGTGCCTGGTGGTTCGCTCGCAGTGAACAGCGTGTTCGCACATTCCAAGCTTGCGCGCCCGCGCAATAGCTCCGATCTTAGGACGACAAAGGAGGCATCCATGCGACTTTCGAGGCGAAGCTTTTCCGGCGTGGCCGGACTATTGGCGTTGGATGCAGTTACGGGCTTTTCCCGTGCGGAGACGAACATGACCAATCTTCCTTTTGCAGCCGATGCGCCGGTGAGCGTTTCGGCAGTCGGGATCAAGGCGCGCGACGTCAACATGGTCGCGGACTACTACAAGGACGTGATCGGCCTCGCCGAAGTCTCGCGCCGCCCTGGCGTAGTCGCGCTCGGCATCAATAGTAGAACGCTGCTGGAGATCGAGGAGTTCAAGGCAGCGCGCCCGGACGATCCGCGTGCGGCGGGCCTGTATCACACCGCCTTTTTAATGCCGTCGCGTCTCGATCTGGCGCGCTGGACGCGTCGAACCATTGATCGCCGCTTCCCGGTAACCGGAGCGTCCGATCACCTTGTCAGCGAGGCGATCTATCTCAACGACCCGGAAGGCAACGGCATCGAGATCTATGCCGATCGCCCGCGCGCGAGTTGGGATTTCGCCGGAAAAACGTTGAAGATGGGAACCTTGCCGCTTGATGTTGAAAATCTGCTCGGAGAGATCAAGGGAGGCGCTCCCGAATGGACCGGCGCACCGGACGACAGCATGGTCGGCCATGTGCATCTGCGTGTCGGCAATGCCGCCGAAGCGGAGCTCTGGTGGAACCAGGAACTCGGCTTTGACACGATGGTGAGCTTTGGCGGCAGCGCGGTGTTTCTGTCGACGGGCGGCTATCACCATCACGTCGGCGCCAATTCTTGGCAGAGCGCGGGCGCCAAGGATCGGGAGCCCGACCGCAGCGGGCTGTCATTCGTCGAGTTTCGGTCGAAGGCCGCGAAGCAGGAGTCCGTTCACGAAGACCCGTGGGGCAACGTCATCCGGATCGTGCCGGCTTAAGCTTCCCCAAACACCCGCCGGAAGATCGTATCGACCCGCGCGGTGTGATAGCCGAGGTCGAACTTCTCGCGGATTTGCGCCTCGGATAGAGTAGATCGGACTTCCTTGTCGGCGAGCAATTCATCAAGAAAATCAGCGCCTTGTTCCCAGACCTTCATGGCGTTTCGCTGCACGAGGCGATAGGAATCTTCGCGTGAGACACCCGCCTGCGTCAGCGTCAGAAGCACCCGCTGCGAATGTACGAGGCCTTTGAACTTGTTGAGGTTCTTCAGCATGTTGTCGGGATAGACGACGAGCTTGTCGATCACCGAAGTCAGCCGAGCCAAGGCGAAGTCGAGCGTGATCGTCGCGTCGGGGCCGATCATGCGCTCCACTGAGGAGTGCGAAATATCGCGCTCGTGCCAGAGCGCCACGTTCTCCATCGCCGGCATCGCAAAAGCCCGCACCATGCGCGCGAGACCGGTGAGGTTTTCGGTTAGCACCGGATTGCGCTTGTGCGGCATTGCCGACGAACCCTTCTGGCCGGGTGAGAAATACTCTTCCGCCTCTAGCACCTCGGTGCGCTGTAGATGACGCACTTCGATCGCCAGCCGCTCGATAGATGAAGCGATCACGCCGAGCGTTGCGAAGAACATTGCGTGGCGGTCGCGCGGAATGACCTGCGTCGAAACCGGTTCCGGCTTCAGCCCGAGCTTTGCCGCCACATGCTCTTCAACACGCGGATCGATGTTGGCGAAGGTGCCGACCGCACCGGAAATCGCGCAGGTGGCGATCTCCTCGCGGGCGCGCGACCAGCCGCTCGCGGCTGCGCGAAAACTCGGCATAGGCGAGCGCCAGCTTGACGCCGAAGGTGGTCGGCTCGGCATGGATGCCGTGGCTGCGGCCTATCGTGACGGTATCCTTGTGCTCGAAGGCACGGCGCTTCAGCGCGGCCAGTAGCGCGTCGATGTCGGCGAGCAGAAGGTCGCTGGCGCGGGAAAGCTGAACCGCCAGGCAAGTGTCGAGCACGTCGGACGAGGTCATCCCCTGATGGATAAAGCGGGCATCCGGCCCAATGAACTCGGCAAGATGCGTCAGGAACGCGATGACATCGTGCTTGGTAACGCGCTCGATCTCGTCGATGCGCCCGACGTCGAATGTCGCCGCGCCGCCTTTCTCCCAAATAGTCTTTGCCGCTTCTTTCGGGATCACGCCGATTTCGGCCAGCGCATCGCAGGCATGCGCCTCGATCTCGAACCAGATGCGAAAGCGCGTTTCCGGCGACCAGATGGCGACCATCTCCGGGCGGGAGTAGCGTGGGATCATTACGGTATTCCAGATTGCCTTGTTCAGGGGCTACTAACAGCCAGATCGGCAAACCTCAACGCGGATGACGCGCAAACCAAACGGTCGCGATCGTTAATGCGACAAAGCCGATTGGAAAGTAAAGCCGCACGCCGGTCACTGCGAACCGCAGGAGCGATACCGCTGCGGTGAAAACCAACTCATAGATCCAAGTGATTGAAAATGTTTCGGCGTGCCAGTGGGCGTAGTACTGCCGATAGTCGAGCGCATAGAGCGCAGAAGTGACTCCAATTGTCACCAGACTGAAGCAGATGAGGGCAGCCGAAATCCGCGCCTCCCAATGTTTCCTTCCAGCTATGTATGCCGCGAGCCAACAGGCCAGCGGAAACGCAAGTGCTGCGCCGGCGCCGAACAGCAGCGCGATAAACGCGATTTTCGAATTTGTTTCCCAGCCATCCCTCAGCAGATTTGCCGCGGCGGTGACAGACATGGTGCAACCCCACAGGGCGCCGCCTATAAGCGTCGTCTGCAGAGAAGGCATGGATTCCCGCATCCGGGATAGAACGCGCCTCAGGCGCGAGACAGGCGGTGCGGCCCAGCCTTCGGCAGCGACAGGGCGTGGTTCCACCTTCATCTTGATGTGGCGAGCGACGACCAGACCGGGAAGACATCGCCTTCGGCGGCGGTTGCCGCAAACACCCCCCGCGCAATGGCGCGCGCCATTGTCGCGCCGGCAGCGGCGTAAAGATCGATCGCCTGTTCGATGTCGAGCCTCACGCCGCTGCGGCCGGTTGCGAGCGAAAAGACAAGATCTCCGTCAACCGGTGTATGCGATGGCCAGATCGCCCGCGCAAAGCCGTCATGCGCGGCAATTGCCAGCCGCTTGGCGTCGGACTTGGTGAGCACGGCGTCGGTAGCGATGACGGCAATGGTAGTGTTTTCGATGCTGCGCGCTTCGTCGCGAAATTTCAGACGGATCGCCTGCGCGTCGTCCGGCAGCGGGAAGGGCATACCAAGCCCCCCAAACTCGTTGCCGACCTCCCAGGGCGCGGCCCAGAAATGGCGCGTCTGGCCGATCGTCGTTGAGCCCGTTGCATTCACGGCAACCAGTGCACCGACGGTGATGCCGTTGGCAAGCACGGTCGAAGCCGAACCCAGACCGCCTTTCAGCCCGGCCGTCAATGCACCTGTTCCCGCGCCAGCCGTACCGATTGCGAAATCGCTGGATGCGGCAAGTGCTGCAGCATGACCCATCTCACGGTACGGCGGGTAGCGGCTCCAATCTTTGCTGCCGCCGTTTGTCAGGTCGAACAGGATGGCGGCGGGTACGATCGGCACGCGCGTGCCGCGCACCTCGAAGCCGATGCCTTGCTCCCGCAGCGCCGCCTGAACGCCGGACGCGGAATCAAGCCCAAATGCCGACCCGCCTGAAAGTACAACGGCATGAATTGTCTGGACGGAATTGTGCGCCTCGAGGAGGTCCGTCTCGCGCGTTCCAGGCGCACCGCCGAGGATTTGTACGCCCGCCACCGCCGCTTCGTCGCAGGTGACGACGGTAACGCCGGATTTCAGTGTCGAGTTGTCCGCGTTGCCGACCCTGAGGCCTGCGACGTCGGTAATCAGGTTGCGCGGTCCGGGCCGGAAGGTCATTGGCTCTCCAGCGGCACGAAGCGCGCGCCGTCATAGCGGAAGAGGCGGTAGGGATTGTCCGGAAGATCACCCTTGGCGTCGAAGCGGATCTCGCCAAGCGCGGTCTTGTATGGCCCGGCAAGCGGCTTTCCGTAGGCGTCGGCTTCGCTGGCGACGAGTGCGACCTGCGTTGCAGCATAGGCGGGCAAAACATAACCTTCGGCCAGAACATTGCGCTGCTTCAACACTTCGAGCGCTGCCGGATCTGCGATGTCCGCCCATTCCGGCAGGCCGACCATCAGCGTTCCGATTGCGAGCGGTATTCCATTGGACGCGGCGCGCAGCACCTCACCGCCGGCGAAAACTATATTGGCGCCAAGACCGGCGGCGTCACGGGTCATGATGGCGATGTCGTCGCGATCGCCGCCTACCATGACATTGACCGCGCCGGCCTTACGCAGCCGTCCGACCAGACCGATCTGGTTGTCCGACTGCGGGCGGTAAGTGTCGACAAACACCGGCTTCAGCGCCTTTCGCTGCGCGGCCGCGCGAAACGTCTCGGCGAGGTCGCGGCCATAGATCGTGCCGTCGTCCACCACCGCGAACAGACTATCGCGCCAAAGCGTGACGAGCAGCGATCCGAAGGCCTGTGCTTCCGCGTCCTCACGCGGTGCGAGCCGGTAGACCAGCCATCCGGTCTTGTCTCGCTGATCCGTGAGGCTTGCCGTGCGCACGCCGGGCGTGATTACCGGAATGTTCGCGTCCTTGAGGATGGGCAGCGCCGCTTGGATAGCTTCCGTGCAGAGGAACCCGACGACGATCCGTACCTGAGCTTCGACAAATTTGCGTGCTGCAGCCGCACCTCCGTCGGCGGTGCAAGCGTCGTCGACGATCTCAAGCTTCGCGGCGCCTGCTGCGGCGCGAGCCCCGTCCGCGACTTGCCGGCCAAGCATTTCCGACGGGCCGCTGAGTGGAGCGGCAACACCGATCACAGTTTCCTGCGCCTCGGCAACGCCGATCCCCAAGGCGAGAACGATCGCAGTGAGAAGACTTGAGTTTCGCATTCGGCCCCATTCAATACGCGCGGCACTCGTAAACGCTCCGTGTTTGGGGCGCAACATCAAGCCTTCGTTTGAGATAGGCGGACCGCTTGCGGCGGACGGCATGCGCGACTTATATCTGGGTTGAACCGGATGAAATGTCGTGCTGAAGAAATACGAGATCGGACCGCAGGCCTATCGCGATGCCATGGCACATTTTGCCGGCGCTGTGCATGTCATCACCAGTGATGGCCCGGGCGCTGGTCGGCGTGGAACGACGATCATCGCAACCTGCTCGGTTTCGGACAGCCCGCCAATGGTGCTGGCTTGCCTTAATCGCGAGAACCCGAACAACAAAGCCTTTATTCTGAATGGAAATTTCGCGCTCAATACGCTCGCGATCAAGCATGAGCCGCTTGCGGTGGCATTTTCCGGCGTGACGGGACTCTCCGCGGACGAGCGTTTCGCGCTCGGCGAATGGGATGTGATTTCCACCGGCGCGCCCACCTTGAAGGATGCAGTTGCGGTATTCGATTGCGAACTGATCGACACCAAGGATATGGCGACCCATCGTGTGCTATTTGGCAGGGTGACAGGCTTGCGGGTGGGCGATAATTTTCGCCCGCTGATTTACCACGATCGCAGCTATCGTGCGATGTAACCTGAGAATGGCGCCCAAGGATACCGAATGACCTCCGCAACGCGCCTCGCACCGCAAAGCATCGACGAAACGCTCGACCTTCTATCTGGAGCGGACTATGTCGCCGACCGGGCTTTGGCGACCGTGCTGTTTCTGGCCTTACGGATGAAGCGGCCGCTGTTTCTGGAAGGAGAGGCGGGCGTCGGCAAGACCGAGATTGCGAAAGTTTTGGCGGCGGCGTTGGGCCGGCCACTTATCCGGCTGCAATGCTATGAGGGCCTCGATATCTCGTCGGCGGTTTATGAGTGGAACTACGCCGCGCAGATGATCGAAATCCGTATGGAAGAGGCGGAAGGCAGGGTCGATCGCCGCGCGATGGAGAAGAACGTCTTCTCCGAGAAATATTTGATCCGCCGGCCGGTGCTGCAGGCGCTGGAAGGCAAGGCGGGCGCGGCGCCCGTTTTTCTCATCGATGAACTCGACCGGACCGACGAGGCGTTCGAAGCGTTTCTCCTGGAAATCCTGTCCGACTTTCAGGTGACGGTACCCGAATTGGGCACGATCAAGGCAGTGGAACCACCAATCGTCATCATCACCACCAACCGCACCCGCGAGATCCACGACGCGCTGAAGCGTCGCTGCCTCTATCACTGGGTCGACTATCCGGATGCCGTGCGCGAGCTGGAAATCGTCGCGCGCAAGGTACCGCAGGCGAACCAGCGGCTCTCCGCGGAGGTCGTGCGGTTCGTGCAGAAACTGCGTGAGCTCGAGCTGTTCAAGGTGCCAGGCGTCGCCGAAACCATCGACTGGGCTGGCGCGCTGACCGAACTCGACAAGCTCGCACTTGATCCGGAGACCATTTCCGACACGATCGGCGTGTTGCTGAAGTACCAGGACGACATTGCGCGCATCGAGCAGGGCGAAGGCCGCCGCCTCTTGAATGAGGTAAAGGCGGAACTTGCGGCGGCGGAGTAGGGCGATGGACGCATTCCGCGCCGACCGGAGAGCAGCCTCGACCGACGGGCGTCTCGCCGATAACATCGTCTATTTCGCACGTGCGCTGCGCAAGGCCGGGGTGCGCGTCGGCCCCGCTTCGGTCAAGGATGCGATTGAAGCGGTCCTTGCCGCCGGTATTGGTAGCCGTGATGATTTTTACTGGACGCTTCACGCCGTGCTGGTGACGCGCCACGAGGACCATGCCGTGTTCGACGAAGCGTTCCGGCTGTTCTGGAAGCCGCGCGAGCTCATCGAAAAGATGCTTGCCATGTTTTCGCCGGTGGCGCCTGACCATCGCGAAAGGCAGAAGCCGCGCGCCGCCGAAAATCGCGCCAGCCAGGCGATGTTCGAAGGCCGCCAGAAGAACCAGCCACCGCGAGAAATTCCCGAGATCGAGGTGGATGCGCGCTTCACGACGTCTGGCAACGAGGTATTGCGCGGCAAGGATTTCGCGCAGATGACGGCAGCGGAGCTTGGCGATGCCCGCCGCGAGATTGCCGCGCTTCGCTTGCCTCTCGACATGGTGACCACGCGCCGCTTTCGCGCCGACCCGCGCGGTCGCAAGATCGATCCGCGCGCTATGATGAAATCCTCTGCTCGTACCGGCGGCGAACTGATCCTGCCGAAATTCCGTTCGCCGCGCCAAGTGCATCCACCGCTGATGGTCCTGGCGGATATTTCCGGCTCGATGAGCCAGTACACGCGCATTTTCCTGTATTTCCTGCATGCGCTGACCGAAAGGCGGCGGCGCGTTCACGCATTCGTCTTCGGTACACGGCTCACCAACCTGACGCGCCAGATGCGCCATCGCGACCCGGATGCAGCGCTTGCCGATTGCTCTGCTGCAGTGAAGGACTGGTCGGGCGGCACGCGCATCGGTGATACGCTGAACGAGTTCAATCGCCTGTGGTCGCGCCGCGTGCTGGGTCAGGGCGCGGTCGTCCTGCTTATCACCGACGGGCTGGAGCGCGACGACGTCGCCGGGCTTGAAGCCGAAATGGAACGCCTGAGGAAATCGTGCCGGCGGCTTATCTGGCTGAATCCGTTGTTGCGCTTCGATGGTTTTGAGGCGCGGGCGCGCGGCGTACGCGCCATGCTGCCCTACGTTGACGAATTCCGGCCGGTCCACAATCTGAATGCACTCGCCGATCTATGCGCGGCTCTCGGCAGCCGCTCATTGGCCGGGGTTGATCCGCGCCGGTTCATGGCGCCGATAGCGCGGCGCGCGGCTTGAGGAGGTTTGCATGACCAAAGCATCTCATCTTGACGAGAGCCGCGATCCATTGGCGATCGCCGAGGAATGGCATGACACGGGCCGCGACGTGGCTATCGCCACCGTCATCGAAACCTGGGGATCGGCGCCGCGCCCGGTCGGCAGCCATCTGGTGATAGACGCCGAAGGCAATTTTCATGGTTCGGTCTCCGGCGGATGCGTGGAGGGCGCTGTCGTCACCGAGGCGATGGATGTCCTCGGCGACGGCAAGCCTCGTATGCTGGAGTTTGGCGTTGCCGATGAAACCGCATGGCGTGTCGGCCTTTCCTGTGGCGGCCGCATTAAGGTCTATGTCGAGAGGCTGGGCTGATGAATCCGCTATCGCTCAAAGCGCTGAACGCTGAGCGCCGCCACCGCCGGGCAGCGATCCTGCTGACCGAATTGAAGAACGGTACGGACCGTATCATCCGCGAAGGCGATTACGTTTCGGGCGAACTCGGCGCAGCGGTAAGCAAGGCGTTCCGCACCGGCATTTCAACCTCGGTCACCATTGATGACAAATCCTGGTTCCTGAATGTCGCCCTACCGAAGCCGCGCCTTGTGGTGATTGGCGCGGTTCATATCAGCCAGGCGCTTGCGCCGATGGCCAGGGTCGCCGGCTTCGACATGGAAATCATCGATCCGCGTACGGCCTTCGCCACCGAGGAGCGTTTTCCGGATGTTCCGCTGCACGCCGACTGGCCGGAACCGGTGCTGCAGGCGCGGCCGCTCGATGCCTATACCGCAGTTGCGGCGCTCACCCACGATCCGAAGATCGACGATTTCGCTCTGAAGGCCGCGCTTGAAGCCGGTTGCTTCTACGTCGGCGCGCTTGGCAGCCGGAAAACCCACGCCAGCCGCGTACAGCGGCTGCTCGAGTCTGGTGTCGGCGAAGAACAGATCGCGCGCATTCACGCGCCGATCGGGCTGGCGATCGGCGCAATCAGCCCGCAGGAGATCGCCGTGTCAATCCTGGCGCAGATTGTCCAGGTTTTCCGCTCGCGAGGACTGGTGGGCGCTGAACGGAGCAACGCCGCGTGAAGTTCGGCCCGGTCACCATCGACAAGGCGGAAGGCGCGCTGCTGGCGCACGCCGTCCATGTGGGTGAGCGACGCTGGCCGAAGGCGCACCGGGTCACCGCCGAGGATATCGGGATTTTCCACGAAGCTGGCATTGCGGAGATCATCGCTGCGGTGTTGGAGGTCGGCGATCTGGACGAGAACGACGCCGCGACCCGCATTGCCGTGGCGATCCGGTCGCGCAATATCGAGGCAAAGCCGGCAAACACCGGCCGTGTGAACCTGCACGCAACTGCTGCCGGCGTTTTTACCGTGGATGCCGCGATGGTGGACGCCATCAACGCGGTCGATCCAGCAATCACAATTGCAACGCTGGCTGACAAGGTGGCGGTGGAGCGTGACCAGATGGTCGCGACGGTGAAGATCATCCCCTTCGCGGTCGCCGGCGATCTGGTCCAACAGGTGGTCGCCGTGCTTTCAAAGGGTTCGCTATTCGACGTTGATCCGTTTGCCGCGCAGCGTGTCGGCCTGATCCACACCATGCTTCCGGGGCTGAAGGAAAGCGTGATCGCCAAGACTTCGCGCGTGACCGAGGCGCGGCTGGAACGGTCCGGCAGTGTGGTGACCGACGAATGGCGAACAGCGCATGACACCGGCGACGTTGCACGGGCGATCATCGGCATTCTCGCGGAAAACGACATGGCGATCGTCTTCGGCGCTTCCGCACTTTGCGACTTCGATGACGTCATTCCGTCGGCGATCCGTGCGGCGGGCGGCGAAGTGGTGCGGGCCGGTATGCCGGTCGATCCGGGTAACCTCATGGTGCTTGGCAAGATTGGCGGGAAGAATGTCATCGGCGCTCCGGGTTGCGCCCGCAGCCCAAAGGAGAACGGCTTCGATTGGGTGCTCGACCGGCTGTTGGCCGGCCTTGACGTGACCGGCGGCGACATCGCCGGCATGGGGGTAGGCGGCTTGCTGATGGAGATTCCCAGCCGACCGCAACCGCGAGAGGCAAGGCGGCCGGATGGTTTGCCGGTCCATGCGGTGCTTCTGGCGGCAGGCCGCTCGACGCGCATGGGTGGACCCAACAAGCTGCTTGCCCGCTTCGATGGCGAGCCGTTGGTGCGGCGCGTGGCCAAGACTGTGCTTGCCAGCAAGGCGAAATCCACAACGGTCGTCGCCGGGTATCAGGCTGAGCGCGTTGGTGAGGCGCTCTCGGGGCTGGATGTGAGGATGGAGGACAACCCGGATTTCGCCAGCGGGCTGGCGAGTTCGCTGAAGGCCGGCATCGCGAGACTGCCGCAGAACGCTGCGGGCGCCCTGATCGTGCTCGGCGACATGCCGGACATTACGGCGCGCGATCTTGACCGGCTGATTTCGAGCTTCGTCGCCACCGGCGGAGAGCAGGTTGTTCGCGCCTCGCATGACGGGAAACGCGGCAATCCGGTGATCCTGCCAAGGGCGCTGTTCCCCGAGGTGACGCGGCTCGAAGGCGATGTCGGCGCCCGGCACGTGGTGGAGTCAGGCTCGGTCGGCGTCATCGACGTCGAAATCGGTGCGGGCGCATCGATCGACGTCGATACCGCCGAGGCGATGGCTGAGGCGGGCGGCGTCTTTCAGGACTAGCATTGTCGAGCAAATAGGAAAATGATCCTTGAAATTGCTGCGGCGCTTGACTATCTCCGCGCGGCAGGCACAGGTCCGCGGTGCTTCGGCGAAGGGGGAAGGCGGCGGGACAAAGATGCGCGTTTTCAAAGAGATCATCGATCGGCTTACAGTCGTGGCTGCGTTTCTGCTGCTCGTGTCCGCGCAGGCGGGCGCACAGTCGCTGCAACCGTTCAAGGATGAGCTGTTCGCCTATCCGGGCGTACTGACGACAGGAGAAGACGGCGCGTACACGGTCATCGACTACAACGAGGCACGTGACATCAATGAGCGCGACGAAATCCCGGAACGTCGCGTGCGCGGCAAATACGTGTCCACCGGCGTACGCAAGGTGCAGAAGGATCTGGTGTTCAAATCCGATGCTGGCTCGATTCGCCACGCTGCGGTCGGCGCGACCGAAAACGCTCGCTTCATCACGATCTATATTCACGGGCAGGGCGGCAGCCGGAAGCAGGGCGTCGACGACTTCACCTTTGGAGGCAACTTCAATCGGATCAAGAACCTGATGGCCGCCAATGGTGGCCTCTATCTCTCGCCCGACTTTCCCGATTTCGGCGAAGGGGGCGCGTCGCAGATTTCCGCGCTGATTTCACACTACGCAGAGCAATCGCCGTCCGCGAAGGTTTTCGTCGCATGTGGATCGATGGGCGGCGGTATCTGCTGGCTGCTCGCCAACGACAAGGCCGTTTCCGGTCGCCTCGGCGGCTTGCTGCTGCTCGGTTCACATTGGGACGACACCTTCTTCGCCAGCGCCGCTTTCAAGCGGAAAGTGCCGGTATTCTTCGGCCACGGCAGCGGCGACACAGTCTTTCCGATCGAGAAACAGGAAGCCTTCTTTCGCTCGATCCGCTCTAAATCACCGGGCTACCCCACGCGCTTCGTGCGCTTCGAGACCGGCTCGCACGGCACGCCAATCCGCATGAGCAATTGGCGCGAAACGCTGAACTGGATGATCTCGAAAGGGCCGTGATGTATCCCCGCAGATTCGCGCTCACCTGCATTTGATCGATGGTGCACTCCTGATGGCTCGGAAGCCTTGGTCGAGGACACACCGCGAGTATTGGGTGACGTTTATATGCATCGACTTCCCCTTGCAGGTCCGTTTGTTTTCGCATCTTAAAAAATTGGCGCTTGCCTGAAACGCCACGAGCCCCTAAGAGGCGCGGGCCTCGGAGTGTAGCGCAGCCTGGTAGCGCATCTGGTTTGGGACCAGAGGGTCGGGAGTTCGAATCTCTCCACTCCGACCATTTTTTCCAGAAACTCCCATGAATTTGCGGGTCTGACAAACCGACGTGTGGCGCGATTCAAGTGTTGCCTCACGCGCAGAGACATCGCGCCGCGAGCGAGCGATTGACGGATCGCCTCCTGAAATGGCATTGGTGCCGCGAACTTTTGAAACGAGGTATCGATGTCCGCACGAATCTACAGCCCCGCCAAGACCGCCATGCAGTCCGGCAAGGCCAAAACCGGCTATTGGGTTCTCGACTTTGACCCGGAAAAGCCGCGCGAGATCGATCCGCTGATGGGTTACACGACCTCTTCCGACATGAAGAGCCAGATACGCCTTGCGTTCGATTCAAAGGAAGAAGCGATCGCTTACGCCGAAAAACACGGCATCGCCTTCCGGGTGCAGGAACCGAAGGAAGCCAAGCGGCGGCAGATTTCCTACTCGGACAATTTCCGCTATGACCGCAAGACGCCCTGGACGCATTAGGGGGATTATTGCTTCAGAGGTGTAAGAGTTCTCGTCACCTCAGGGGCGCCGCAGGCGTTTGGTCCCGTAGCTCAGCTGGATAGAGCACCGGC
>CAWIWT010000026.1:0-216996 GCA_963839725.1 uncultured Alphaproteobacteria bacterium
ATAAAGGATCTGCCAGGCAAATCGGTTGAAGAAGAGGCCAAGCCAGATGCCATGATCCGCAAGCCCTACTGTACGGCAGAACATGTCGAGGGCGGAGGTGACCAATCCGGTCTGAGCCAGCGCCCAGATCGCGGCGGATACAGCTATCACTCCAAGGTAATGCCCTCGGGCGCAGGCAATGAGGGCGACGGGGGTGTAGGCCATGAAGACCAGGTACATCGGCAGGATGTCGACGTATTCCGGCCCCGCCATCAGGAAGAGCGTGAGTGTCCCGTAGAGCAGCGGCGCATCGCCAAAGCGATGATAAATCTCGGGCACACGGTCAGCGAAGAAGACCGCCAGCAGTGTGATCGTAACCGCGAGGAAGGCGTGGTGGCGAAATATGGACCCCATCCGCCGCCAACTCGCCGAAGTCATTTTCTCCTGCGTGCCGTGCAGCAGCATCCTGCCGTAGACGATGCCGATCACCAGGCCCGAGACGAAGACAAATCCCTGTGCTACTTCCGCCCATCCGAGCCGGTGATGATTATAGGTCGGCAGCCTTGCGCCCAGAATGTAGGTCAGATGCACAACCATCATGTTGACCAGGAAGAACCCTCTGAAGCCGTCGATGATTGCGTAGCGCATCTTACCGCCAATTCCGTACAGTGGTCGCCAGCCCCACGAGGACCGATCAGCGCTGAACCAGTGCTCGCGGGCAGAGCTGTGTCATCGGAGCGAATGGCTGCTACGCTCAGCAAGGGCGTAATCAAGAATCTCATCGGTTATCTCTCGTCTGAACGCGCCTACTTGAAGGCTTTTTGACGTTTGCGCAATGCAGTCAGGCCGATGTACCAGGCTTAACGTCCCCTGGTCCAACCCCCATCTCCTCCAAGTCGGGAAAGACGAACGGTAATGGCGACCGCAGCATAGACACAAAAACCTACGAATTCCCTCCATGCGAGCCTGGCCAATGCAGAAACTCCCAGTCGTGATTTTCCCTCATTCGGCATCAATTCCGGAAACCGACGCGCAATCTCCGTGACGCCGATGTCCTGCCTTTTGCGAACCCGAACGAGATTCCAGAAACCCTCTACCATCGGCCACTCGTAGGGCGCTGGTACGCCGATCCGTTCATACGGAGCAAAATGCAAACGCACGAAAGTATCGTCGGAAATGATGTCGGGAAAAGTAAGCCAGCGACCTCGCCCTGGCGCGTTGACAGCATAAAGGCCACATCCCGGAACGCCTTCGGTTACAAAGGGGAGGCACGACCATAGCCGGGCATACGCCCTCGTGATCCAGTTCGTTGCCTTAGATACGACAAGGCGGCCGCTGGCATAGGCGGGATCGGTCCGATCGAGCGCGGCCCCAATCTGGTTCAGGAGCGAAGAGCTGACGACCACATCCGCGTCGAGATAGATCCTAATGTCGCCTTTGGCATGTTGCTCGCCGACGTTGAGCGCGTTGAGTTTTCCGCCCTTTTCGATGTTCAGTACAACCAAATTCCATCCACGAACCTCGGCGCTCGATCTGTAACGCCGTGCGACATTCGCAGTCTCGTCGGTGCACGCATTTGCAACGACGATAACCTCAACGCGACCGGCACCACTCCGCTCGCGCCGACCGGACTTAACACCAACGTCAGGGCGCGTCCCTTCATCGGAAGCGATCAGTGCGTCAAGGCAGCGCGCGATGTAGAGTTCTTCATTGTTAGCCGGTATGATCACGCTCAACATTGCTGAAGCCAATCGTCTGCTCTTCTAAGATCGTCGGGCCAGCGCTCCCGCAACTCCGGCGGTGGTCGACGCTGTCGGCCGATTGGGTTTCATGGCGCGTTGCTGAATCAAGATTACCGTAAGGTTCGTCCAGCACGCGTGCCAGAGTTGTTCTTAAATAACAGGCTCACGTTTGCAACGCGCAATTGACTATTTTTTCATCTATCAACCGTAGAGTCCTTGAACGCAATTAGTACTCGGCGCAGATTCGCTATGGCGTAGACGGTGATTCTCTGGTGGCCATTGACTTGTTTGAACCAGCCTGTTTGAACAGAGCAAGCTTTGAGGGAGAACTCATGGATCAGGTCGCATGATTATCGCGCTGATCCTGATGCTAATCGGTGGAGTTATCGGAATACGCGCCAAGGTGTTTGTACTGATACCGGTCTGTTTCGTCATGTCAGCTGTCGGTGTTGTCATACTGGATCGCGACCGGCGACCTTGATTGGATCAAGATTGCCATTTGGTTCGGATATCTCTCTGCACTCAACACTGGCTATATCGTCGGCAGGCTCATAGCCCGATTACGAGAGACACGATGTGAATCAAGAACAAAGTGAGGATCGATTTCGACGTCTCGCGCGCTCGATGTAACTCTACAGATACTCAGAAGAGCGAATTTATACTGCTCTGGTTAAAGTATAGAACAGCGCCGCTCAGAATGATGCTGAGGATCGTGTAGGCTGCGTCATGAAGCGGGTCCCAAACATTGTATTTGCGCGCCAGCCATATGGTCACGGCATGGAGCATGACCGTCGCTACGCCTTGCCCAATCATTGCTCCGGTTAATCCTGCGAGTTCGGCCCCGATGATGAAGAACGTGGTCTGAACAACGGCGCGAATTGCAATGGTGTAGAAATAATTCTTCGAGTCTCCGGCTGCGAGCGCAGCCTGATCGTACGTCAACCCGATGATGACAGGGATCTGGATGAGCGATATGACGACCGCAATCGGTCCCGCGGCGCTGTAGCGCGGATCGTAAAGCAACCCAACCAAGGCGACACCGGCGAACGCCATTCCGAACTGGAGGAAGAGCATTCCGCCCGTCAGGCCCGAACGCATCAATCGGATGCGCCCCATATTTCCGCGCGTCAAAATCGAAGGAAGCTCCGTGTAGAGAGGGATCAAAATACGTCCCGTAATCGCTCCGCCGAGGAACAGAGGGAAGCTCGCGAGAAAGTATCCGATATTGTATATTCCTAGCATATCTATATCGATATACTTACCCAATATAGCTTTGTCCCCGTTGCGCCAATATGAAGCCGAATATGGTACTGAAGAATATCCATTTGCCGAAGTGGATCAATTCGTGTGCGTCACGCCGGTTAAAGTGAAACCAGTTGGTCGATCCAGTTAGGAACCAGTGCATAAGAGCCAACCTAGCAGGCTGTTGAAAAAGTCGCTCGCCGCCGGGCTGTGAGCGTGATTCACTTTGGCCGAAGAGATTCGGAGGGTGATGGGTGCGCGGCGGCGACAATCGGACTGGTGAGCTGTTCAGCTATGTTGACCTCGAGGCGCGGGTGCGGCGCGATCATCCGCTGCGTGCCATTCGGGTGATCGTGGACGAGGCGCTGGCTGCGTTGGAGCGAGAGTTTGCCGCGCTCTACTCACCGATCGGGCGGCCATCGATCCCGCCGGAGAAGCTGCTGCGGGCGATGCTGCTGCAGGCGTTCTACTCGATCCGCTCAGAGCGGCTTTTGATGGAGCGGCTGGAATACGATCTTCTGTTCCGCTGGTTCGTCGGCATCGGCGTCGACGATGCGGCCTGGGACCATTCGGTGTTCTCGAAGAACCGCGACCGGCTGCTTGCGGGCGACATCGCAGCGAAGTTCCTGGCGGCGGTGCTGGCGCAGCCTAAGGTGAAGAAGCTTCTGTCGACTGATCACTTCTCGGTTGACGGCACGCTGATCGAGGCCTGGGCGTCGATGAAGAGCGTCAAGCCGAAGGACGGCTTGGATGAGCCACCGGCTGGTGGCGGCGGGCGCAACGCAGAAACGGACTTCCATGGCCAGAAACGATCGAACGAGACGCATGCCTCGACCACCGATCCCGAGGCCAGGCTCTACCGCAAGGGGAAGGGCAAAGAGACCAAACTCTGCTTCATGGGACATGGCTTGATGGAGAACCGCCACGGCCTGCTGGTCGACGCCTGCCTGACACTGGCCGACGGGCACGCCGAACGGGTGGCCGCGCTGCACATGATCGAACCCCGCGCCGAGCGGCCGGCCGCGATCACGCTCGGTGCCGACAAGGCTTATGACGCGGAGGACTTCGTCAACGAACTGCGCTCGATGAAGGTGACGCCGCATGTCGCGCAGAACACCAGCGGCCGCAGCTCTGCGATCGACGGGCGCACCACCAGGCACGGCGGCTATGCAGTCAGCCAGCGCATCAGGAAGCGCATTGAGGAGGCGTTCGGCTGGATCAAGGTCGTGGCCGGGCAGGACAAGACGAAGTTCCGCGGCCGCGACCGTGTCGGATGGGCCTTCATCTTCACTGCAGCCGCCTACAATCTGGTGCGGCTGCCGAAGCTGATGGCGGTGCCGACATGAGCGCGCCCGCAGGCTGCCAACTGACCGGCCGCTGGCGCATCGTCGAGGCCGATCTGTGGGATCGCGGTTATCTCGACCTCAGCGGCCCCGCCATGATCACCATCGGGGAAGACAACAACGGCGAGATCGCCTTTGGCGCGCTGCAAGCCGGCCTCGATCTCTCCTACAGCCCCTCGATGGTCTTCTCGACGACGGCTCGATCGAGATCACTTTCACCTATCACAACGGCGACGAGGCTACCCTCAAAGCCAACCGGGATACTTCTTCAACAGCCTGCTAGCGGCAGAGCCAACAATTCCTCCGATAACAAGTCCCCAGACCGTTTGCGTCGCCCATGAGAGCCCGATTGTTGCCGTGACGCCCACGACCTGGCTGATCAGATCGAGCGAGGTCACTCGACCGAGCTGGAGATGGCGATTGGCCGTTTCCACCCGGGTTGGATTGAACCCACCGATGAGCAACGTCAGTCCGGCGACAGGTAACAGCTGCAGCAAAAGCGGCTGGCCGTAAAATCTGGCGACAGGCCATGCAAGAAGGCACAAGGCAAGCCACAGGCAAAATCCACGTATCGCCTGTATCGTCCATGCGGTGTTGAGAAAGTTCGGATCATCGCCACGATTGCTTCGCATGATCGAGGGTCCGATCCCGACGTCGGAGAACATTCCCAGCCCAGTCATGCAGACGGACATAGAGCGTGTCCGGTTTAATCCGGTTCGTATCGTGCGGCCTTGAAGTAGTTTGCGCATTCGGCTGGCGTGAACAGGTCTACGACGGAGCCGACGGCGTCCCACAAGGCTTTGACTGTTCGCTCGGCCTTGGCGCGCAGGAGAGCTTTGAGTTTGGAGAAGGCGTTCTCGATCGGGTTGAAGTCGGGACTGTAGGGCGGCAGAAACCGAAGCGTTGCGCCGCCCCGTTCGATGGCCTCCCGGAACCGGCGGCCTTGTGCGCCGGCAAGTTGTCCATGATGACGACATCGCCAGGCGTCAGGGTCGGGACCAGCACCTGCTCGACATAGGCGAGGAACACGGTGCCGTTCATGGCTCCATCGTAGACGAAGGGGGCGGTCATTCCGGTCAGTCGCAGCGCACCGGTGAAGGTCGTGGTCTTCCAGTGACCGTGAGGTACGCCGGCCCGGCAGCGTTCACCCTGCGGCGCCTTCCGCGCAGCCGGGCCATCTTGGTCGACAGGCCGGTCTCATCGATGAACACCAGCTTCGCCGGATCAAGATCGAGCTGGCCGTCGAACCAGGCGCGGCGGCGGCTCAGGATGTCGGGGCGGTCTTGCTCCAGTGCATGTGCGGACTTTTTTTGAACGTCCAGCCGTGGCCGCGAAGCCAGTCGCTCAAGGCGCTGCGACTGATCAGCAGCGAGCGGCCGGCCGCCAGCCGCTCCACCATCTCGTTCAGCGTGATGGCCTTCCGCTCCTCGATCATCCCGACAATGAAGGCTTCATGCGCATCAAGGCTGGAAGCGCGGCGTCGGCCTTGCGGTCGCGGCGATCGCTCGCCGATCTTCGCCCGCGCGATCCACCGGATCGCACTGATATCCCGACCCCGAACCGCGCAGCGGCTGCCGGGCCGAGATGCCCTCGTCCGAAGCCTTCAACACCCGCGATCGAAGATCCTCGCTCAATGCTCTCGCCATCATCCACATGGGGTAATCGCGGGAGCGAGTGCCTGGAGCCGATCATAGCCTTGGAGGGTGGCTGTTCCCCGATAAGATGAAATACGGGCTCACGACTGGACGCCGGGCCCAGCATCAACGGAGAACAGCCATGACAGAATATATCGGTCTCGACGTGTCGATGAAAGAGACGGCAGTGTCGATCGCGTGAAGGCGAACGGATTTGGCGCGGAAAGTGCGCATCTGATCCCAACATCATTGCTGAGCTTGTCCGCAAGCGAGCGCCGCGCGAAAGGCGTGGTGTTCGAAACCGGCCTCTGTCGGTGTGGTTCTATCATTCTCTGCGCCGCGAGGGGTTGCCAGCAGTCTGCATCGATGCTCGCCATGCCAAAGCTGCGCTTGATATGGCGGCGAACAAGACGGACGCGAACGACGCTGACGGTTTGGCGCATCTTGCTGAAGTAGGGTTCTTTCGCGAGGTGCGCGTTAAAGGCTTCGACAGCATGTTGACCCGCACGCTCGTGGCAGCACGCACCGGCTGGTCCGGATCACCGTCGAGCTTTCCAACCAGATCCGAGGGATCATGAAAACGTTCGGCTTGCTCGTTCCCGCAGGTAAAGGAACCACATTCGAGAAGAACGTTCGGCGCCTTCTCATCGATCACAACGAACTTGCTACTATTGTGCTGCCGATGTTGGAAGCCTGGCGCGGCATCCGCATTCGTGCCGCCGAGCTTGGGCGCCAGCTCGTCGCGGGTGCACGTCAGAGCCAGGCATGCCGCATACTCATGTCGATCCCCGGCATCGGCGCGATCACGGCGACCTCTTTCGTTACCGCTATTGAAGATCCAAATAACTTCAAGAAATCCCGCTCTGTCGCCGCATGGATCGGCCTGACAACTCGCCGCTACCAATCGGGAGAAGTCGATTATGACGGCCATATATCCCGGCGCGGCGATCGACATTTGCGAGGGCTTCTCTACGAGGCCGCGGCGGTCATCCTGACACGCAGCTCGATCGACAGCAGCCTGCGCACGTGGGGCCTCAAGCTCCGGGAGAGGATTGGCTTCAAAAGAGCTGCCGTGGCTGTGGCGCGCAAACTGGCGGTGATAATGCATTCGATGCTCAAGACCGGTGAGTTCTTTGATCGAAATGCAGGCGCCACAGCATGAATCTTGCGAATAGCGTTCAGGATCTGAGCGCCTGAGGCGTCCCTGCCGGGACGTGAGCCGAGCCATTCCGCTGATGGGGTTGCACCGCTGTCTCAGCAAAGTGCGTCGTCCACATTGAAGGCTCGTCCGCGAAGCTCCATCATGCGGCGACCGATGTCGACCGCGAAGACAACCATGCACCCGGCAAACATGTCTCTGAGATCGAAAATGCCTTGACCCCAACTCAGCGATTAGACAACCTCATCAAAGTGGATGTTGAATCAGCTGCCGCGCCCCGCGTCACATCACAATCAATTCATCAATCGCTGGATTTGCTCTAGCGCCATCAGCCCAAACGCCTCCGGGAACAGAAGCCGCGTCAGAATCAGATTGGATGCAAGCCGGATAATCTGCGAGGCGAAATAGCCGAAGGTCGCCCACATCGAGCTACGCATCACGCGAGTTAACAGACCGTCTCCATGCAGGAGTTGCGAAATCAGATTCATAAGTATGCACAAACCCCCACGCCAAGCTGTTTTCATCTCCGCACAGAGATAGTTTGCCCGTGACCCTCGACAGTCATAGGATACAACAACCAGTATGTCCCGCCGTGGCGGAAAGAAATCAAATATAGGCCCAACCGGGGACAGAACTTGAAGATCGCCTACATCATCAACACCTATCCGCAGCCCTCCCACAGTTTCATCCGACGCGAGATCAACGCCCTGGAGAAACTCGGATTTGAAATCCACCGATTTGCGATGCGTCACAATCGCGGCCAACTCGTCGATCCGGTTGATATCGCGGAACATGACCGCACGGAACATATCCTCACTGTCGGTAAGGTTCAGCTCTTATGGGGGACCCTGGCGATGATTGTAAAGGCACCGCGACAGAGCATCATGGCGTGGCGACTGGCCAAGGTAGGGGAGCGGCGATCAGGGCGCGGCGTGATGCACCGCCTCGCGTATTTCGCAGAGGCGTGCCATATCGTCTCGCGATGTAGGGAACTCGGTGTCGACCATGTCCACGCGCATTTCGGCACCAACGCCACCACCGTCGCGATGATGGCGCGTGCGCTGGGCGGCCCACCATATAGCTTCACGGTTCATGGACCCGAAGAATTCGATGCACCTGCTGCCATTGGACTGGACGAAAAGATCCGCAACGCCGTGTTTGCTGTGGCGGTCAGCTCTTTTGGGCGCAGCCAACTCTACCGATGGACCGACTATGAAGATTGGGAAAAGATCCGGGTCGTCCACTGTGGCATCGATCGAGCCTTCTGTCGCGAGCCAGCACCGTTTCCTGTCAACGGACTCCGGCTAGTCGCAATCGGCAGGTTCGTTGAACAGAAAGGCCAGATATTGCTGGTCGAAGCGCTGGCCAAAGCGCTGTCGAAGCATCCCGACACCCATCTCACTCTAATCGGCGACGGAGAAATGCGCCAACAAATTGAGGCGGCTATTCAGTCACGGGGCCTGGGCAACCATGTGACCATCACGGGATGGGTTGACGAGGATCGAGTCCGCTCCGAACTCACCCATTCGCATGCACTGATCATGCCGAGTTTTGCGGAAGGCCTTCCGATGGTGATCATGGAGGCCATGGCGGCCGGCCGGCCCGTGGTCGCGACCTACGTTGCGGGTATTCCCGAACTCGTGGTGCCTGGCACAAGCGGTTGGCTCGTCCCCGCGGGAGATAGTTCGATGCTCGCATCGGCAATCCTGTCAATGGCCGATACGCCACGCGAGCGGCTTGTGGCCATGGGCATCGCGGCCCGTGAGCGCGTTCTTGTTCGTCATGACGTCGACTCCGAAGCAAAGAAACTGGCCGCTCAATTCGTAGCCCGCCAGACGAGCAACTCACGAAAAAGACTGATGGACGACGCCGCCGAACACTCCACCTTCATTGGGAAGGAACAGGCTCATGGCTGACATTGCGGTTGCAGTTGCCAGCAACAGTTCCGATATCCTCAACGCAAATCTCAAGCGTTCGCCGATGATCGAGAGGGGACATGTTGCCGTTCACGTCGAAACCGGCGCGGCGTCGGCGTCGATCGCCTACAATCGTCTGCTCGACGCTATTGAAGCGGACATCGTCGTCTTCGCCCACCAGGATGTCTACTTGCCGTTGGGTTGGGACCATTTGTTGCGCGCCCGCATTGCCGACCTGACGAAACACGATCCGGATTGGGCACTGCTCGGAGCCTATGGCGTCGACATGGATCTTGTCGGCTTCGGTCCGGTCTGGGCTACCTCCCTCGGGAGCATCGTCGGAAAGGTATCGATCGAGCCTGTACGCGTCCAAAGCTATGACGAATTGATAATCATCATGCGCAAGAGCAAAGGGCTGCGTTTCGACGAGAATCTGCCGCATTTCCACCTGTATGGCACCGACATTGTGCAGACGGCGCAGGCCGCTGGTCTCGGTAGTTACGTCATGTCATTGCCATTGGTGCATAATGACAGCTTCCATGATCAACTCGATGAACATTTCGCTGCCGGCTACAACTTCGTTCGACGGAAGTGGCGCGCGCAGCTCCCTCTCTGGAGCCCCGTACTGAAAATCTCCTGGCATGGCCTCCACCTGGCGCGCGTGAGATGGCAAAATGTCAGGAGCAGGGGTGTTCGCCTCGGAATGGCGAGCCCTGCGGACGTCGACGCACGTGTCTATGCGGCACACTGTGGCTGGTTCGACCTCACGCCACAAACCTAACTTGCCAACGACAGCCCGACGCGGCCCCAAACGATCCTGCGGCAGCGGCGATATGCTTCAACGGTAGGCCGCGATCAAAAGTGTGTTACCCGGTCGATACCTTCCGGGGGGCAAACCTTACTTGTTTCTACGGTTAACCGCATGTTAACGTGACTTGTAGGGCTACGGGGCGTACATGAACACCCACTCTGATTCAACGGGTCGTTTGGGCAGCGTATCCGTCCTAGGTCATGCCGATTTGAACGTCAGTTTGCGTGCGATTTCCTATGTCGCCGCGACGCTGGATGGGTTGATAATACTAATTTCCGGCGTCGGAACCGGTGTGGCCTACCATTGGTTCGCTTTCGGTCTCGTTGATGGCTTTCATCGGTATCTTGCGTTCAGCTTGGTGGTGGCGGCTCTATTCGTGCTCGTCATGTTCGCCGTCGGGGCTTACCGGACAAATGAATTGCTCGCGTTGCGCAGGCAGTTCCTGATCATTGGTTTCGGCGAGTTCTCGATTCTGGCTTTTTTGTCCCTGATCATATTCCTGCTGGGGATCAGCGAAGACTTCTCGCGTGGAACGGTTGTGTTCTTCGCGATATCCTCTGTCGCCAGCCTAGCCACCGTCCGCCTGTTCTGGGTACGGGGATTTGAAGTCGCGAAATCGAAGGGATTGCTGCGCACGAGGCGCGCGCTTCTGATCTGCAACCAGGATTTCCCGGTGGAGCATTTGCGTGAGGAATTGTCCGAGACGGGCGTGATCACCACGCACATTCTCAACCCTCCCGAAAATGATTCGCTCGACAGCTGGATTTCCAAGATCGACAATAATCTGGCATCCAACATCAACGAGATCATCGTCGCATCGCGCGGAATCAACATCGCGTCGCTGGAACCGTTGCTGAAAGAACTGCGGGCGGTTCCACTTCCGGTTCGACTGGTCCTCGACCCGTTTACCGCAGGCGTCGCGTCGCATCCCGTCAGAATGGTCGGGAGCATAGCAACGCTTGAGGTTCAGCGTCCTCCGCTCGCCGTAGCGGAACTAGCCCTTAAGCGCGGAATTCGACATTATCGTTTCCGTCATCGCGCTGATAACGCTTTTGCCGGTCCTGCTAGCCACGCCCATCGCGATCAAGCTTGACAGCAAGGGGCCGGTATTCTTCAGGCAGCTGCGCCAGGGCTACAGCAGCGAGCCCTTCAGGATCCTGAAGTTCCGCAGCATGAAGGTGATGGAGGATGACGAAAGCGTTCGTCAGGCCACGCGCAACGATGATCGCGTGACTCGGGTCGGGGCGTTTATCCGCTCAACGAGCATCGATGAGATTCCGCAGTTCTGGAACGTGCTTCTCGGACACATGTCCATTGTTGGCCCCCGACCTCATGCCGTCGCGCACGACGACCACTACGACAGGGTAATCGCAAAGTACGCGTTTCGCCGGCATGTGAAGCCTGGCATTACGGGATGGGCTCAAATCAACGGATTTCGCGGCGAGACACCGACGCTTTCGTCTATGGAAGAGCGCGTTGTGCATGACCTCTGGTACATACACAATTGGTCGTTCTGGCTCGATCTCAAGATCATGGCTCGCACGCTGACCCTCCTTGGCGATCGCGGAACTGCATATTAGTAGTCAGGCTGTGTTCCGGTAGTGCGTCGGTACGGTCGCGCAGTCTTGTAAGGAGATCCTTAAGCGGAACCTGGGCTATCGGGCCGGCGGAAAGATTTGAGCGAAATCCCCGTAACAATGTAACCCTCAGCTTCGCGGATTTGGCCGATCACGCTCTCCGCAGCTTGGAATGCGAAAGTGTCAATCGCAAAGCTGCCTCGGAATGTCCCGGACGCCAAGTCGAAATCGACTCTAACGTCATGGAAATCGAGCATGATACCGGTAAGCGGGAACTGGCATTTGAAGATGCACTCCTTGGCGCTGAAGATAGCCGTTGCGGCCAATCCTCGCCTTTGGTGTGGCAAAAGCCGGATCGCGGCAAGCTCCTCGGGGGCGCAAATCGCCTCGTAAAGGTCATCGTCGAGATCGACGGCTTCCTCGATGTCGACCCCGAGCGACACGAATCCCTTTGACTTCAACGCCGCTACAGCCACGCAGCGCGTTCGGCAGTGGCTTATACTCCCGACTACGTGTGACGGCCATTGCGGGGAGCGGTCAGCACCCACCGGGATAGGTACCGGCGGAACTCCAAGCTTTCGCATCGCTGCCCTGGCACAGTGCCGCCCCGCGGCGAACTCCCTTCTCCGGAGGGGGACCGCTAGTTCGACCGCTTTCCGCTCCTCCGGGAAGAGATTTCCGATGTTCTGCTCTTGATCGGTTTCGCAGGTCGCGACTCCCCTTTCGAACATTCCCTTGAGCAGGCTCATCCCACATCGCGGCCTCGGGCTATAACCTGACGCCTGTCAAAAGCGCTTCGGCGCATTGCGGCACGCTCGGCCACTCGGCTCAGCCGGTCGTCCACCTTGCCACCGCCTTCCACATGCGATGCGAGGGCCGCGACACTTGGAAACCGGAAGAGATCGGTGATCGTAAGTTTGGGCGCGACACTGGCTTTTAGTTCCCGATGAACTTGGACGGCCAGGAGCGAATGTCCGCCAAGGGCGAAAAAATTGTCGAACAAGCCTACCTTTTCAAGGTTGAGAGCTCGTCTGAATGTTTCCGCGATCGCACGCTGTACTCCTTCCGCGGGAGCGACGTATTGCTGGCTCGAAACAGGCTTCAGCTTGTCGATCGGCGGCAGTCGCTTCCGATCCACCTTCGCGTTGGGCGTCAGCGGAAACGCGTCAAGAATGACGAAGTGTGCTGGTATCATGAAGTCCGGAAGGGCCTCGGCAAGGTGCGCCTTCAGGTCCGGTATCGTCACGCCGGCTTTCGACACACGCATATAGGCGACAATGAGAACATCTGTGCCGTCGCCTTGGACCACCACCACAGCCTCCCGAACACCGGGGAATGATCCAATCCTGGCTTCGATCTCGCCCAGTTCGATCCGATATCCGCGCACTTTCACCTGATGGTCGACGCGCCCGATAAAATGCAGGTCTCCGTCCACATGTCCGATACGAACCAGATCACCCGTTCGGTACATTCGCCCCGGTGTGAAGGGATTGGGCAAGAACCGCTCCAGCGTTAGTTCGTCCCGATTGAGATAGCCCCGCGTGACGCCATCGCCACCGATATATAGTTCGCCGCCAACCCCGGGCGGCACCGGTCGGCAATCGGGGCCGAGCACATAGAGCTGCGTATTCGCAATCGGTACTCCGAGGGGTACGGTCGTGCTGGGCTTTCCGGCGGTACAACTCGACGACCAGATGGTCGTCTCGGTCGGCCCGTACATATTTTCGATCGTGGCGGAAGTCGCAGACCGCAGATCAGACAAAAGCGATCCTTGAAACGCCTCGCCGCCAATGAAGATATGGCGAATTTGTCGCAGGGCCACACGATCTTCTTCCTTCATCAAGAACATTGCCGCCATTGACGGCGTGCACTGGAGATGGGTCACGTTGTGTCGGCGAACATCTGCGGCGAGCCCCGCCTCGACGAACGGCTCGACAATTGGTTCGACGATGGTCGGAACTTCGCGCACGCGCTGGACCACCGTTGCAAGCAATCTGAGGCGGTCGAGAACGATATCGCTTGGAACGCCGAAATCGATGAGGCAAGCAACTTCGTCGACCCCGATTTCGGCAATCTGGTCGATGCGTGCCGCAGCATCCTCGCGGGGTTCCAAACAAGCCGCTGTCCTCGAAATAGCGGAGGAAGGCGAACTCCAGGATTGCGTCCATTTCCTCTGCATCCAGAGTGCGCAAGTCGATTTCCATCGGCTGGGACACACCCGCCGGCTTCTTGAATGCCGGAAAAGCCCACGCATACTGCTTGATGAGTGCGGCTGCGCTCCGTAAGTAGTCCTTCATCGGCTCGCGCACCAGTTCGCGAACCGCTTCGCGATCCTCACCCAGGAGGGTGTGCAGCATTAGGGTGACCTTGTGGTCGGCCGGATTGCGGCCGACTTCGACGAGCGTCTCACGATAGAATTCTGATTTTCTCGGCCAACTCCTCGATCGACTGTCCCAACAGGTGCGTCAGGACGTTGGCGCCGAGCCGGGCCGCCTCGCGGTATGTCTCGGGATTTCCCGCCGTTGTCAGCCATACCGGGAGTTCCGGCTGGACCGGACGTGGTTGAGTGACAACATCTACCTCACCTGCTCCGAAACCGAACTTAACGCTCTCGCCCCGCCACAGCTTGCGGACGATCTCGATGTCGCGGACCATGCTCGCCTTGTTGTTCGGCGGTGCGTTTTCGGGCCTTAACAGGAAATCTTCAGGCATCCAGCCGGACGCGAACGCCAGCGCGACACGGCCATTGCTCAAGTTGTCAATTACCGCCCATTCTTCTGCGATGCGCGCTGGATGATGCAACGGCAGCACGCAGCTCCCCGCTCTGATCGAAAGGTTCTTGGTAACGGCCGCCACGGCAGCGCCCGTTACCGATGGATTCGGATACGGTCCACCAAACGCATGAAAATGCCGCTCCGGCGTCCACAAGGCCTGAAAACCATTCTGGTCGGCGAACTTGGCGCCCTCTAGCAGAAGCTGATATTTGGCCGGGCCAGCACCGTCATCGTTGCCCCAATAGAAAAGCCCGAAGTCGAGCTGCCTCGAGTGGGCGCCCTTGCTGGAGCCAGTGGAGCTCGAATGATCCATCTCGCTCGCATGGATTACCACCTTGAAGCCACGCGCCAGGGTCCAGAAAAGCTCGAGGACGGAGATGTCGAACGAAAGGCTGGTCACCGCCAACCAAACCTGCTGGACGCCTTCTGTGCGAGGTATGCGTTCATCCATTCCTGCAAAGAAGTTCACAACGTTTCGATGTTCCACCATCACGCCTTTGGGCCGCCCGGTAGATCCCGACGTATAGATGACGTATGCGAGGTTTTCCGCAGACACTTCGCTGCTGACGCGGTTGGACAGATTGTCGCCCGCTAGCAAGTCCTCCATGCACAGCGCGGTTGCGCGCTTTATGGAAGGCGAACGGGACAAGGTTCTGTCCGTCAGAACAAAGCCGACCTGACTGTCCTCGACCATGAACGAGACGCGATCCGACGGGAAATTGGGATCGAGCGGCACATAGGCGCCGCCGGCCTTTTGAATTCCCAGTGCGGCCACCACAAGTTCGATCGATCGGTGGAGGTGCACGCCCACAAGGTCGTCGGGCTTGATGCCTGTTGCAGTGAGCGCGTTCGCAACCTTATTGGCCTGATCGTCCAGTTCCCGATAGGTGATCGACCTTTCGCGAAAGGCAACGGCCACCGCATCCGGCGTCAGATCCGCCTGCCGTTCGATGAGCGTGTGCACGCAGGCATCCCGCTCGTAGCCGCGCTCGGTGTCGTTCCGGCCATAGATGAGAGAGCGCTTCTCATCCTCCGTCATCACAGGCAAGTCCGCGATCGGACCTGTGCTGCCCGCAAATGCGTCGGCGAATATCTTAAAGCGATCAACGAGGATTGCCGCATCGCGGTCAGCAAGGCGATTTGCATCATAGCAGAGATGCGCGCCCTCTTGCCCTTGCAGCACGAAATTGATCGCGCAGCCGTCAATCAGTCGCCACGAGGATGGGGCCGAGTGGTCGATCAGGCCGAACGAGCATGACGGCTCCTGCAAATTTGGGTGACGGAGGAAGACGTCCTTAAGGTACGTACCCTGGCTACCCAGCAGGCTGATTTTTTCCCCTACGGAATCGACGAATGCGGAGATGGAGGTGTCGCCTGACGCTTCAATCTTGAGAGGAACCCACGGCGCAAAGTAGCCGGGAAACCTGGCAACCAGGTCGTTCACCTTGTCGTTCTGATACGCGATATCGAATCCCGACTGCGCGGACAGCCGTAGGAGGAACGCCGCGATCAGACCTCTGAGCTGCGCACGAGTCAGGTCCGACGGTAGGTCGAGCGGAACGGATTTCGACGCGATGCTGCGAGAATTGTCTGCAATCTTGACACTGGAATGGTCGAGGTCGGTCGCCAATAAGATCGCTCGCCTCAGGAATTTCTCGTGAGGCACGACCCCGGCGACCGCATCGGTCAACTCTCTGCGGTAGGCCGAGCTCGCGACCTTCAGGGAATCCCCTGTGCGAACTATGCGCGGCACATCGATGCCTGCGCCCGCGCCCGTCAGAACGCCGTTCAGCAGAACGGGGAAATCGGCGGTAGCCACCAGGATTCCTCGATCATCGACCGAAATGACAGTACCTGGCGCTTGTCCCGTCGGTTTGTCGAGAATCTGGAGGTCGGTGACTACGAAAATCTTTTCGTCGATTACCACTTTCGGAGTGACAAGCGGATTGGCGTGACCCGGCCCGAAGGTCAGCGCTCGCACCAGCTTTGAAAGGTCCTCCGCGCTGCTGTGGAAATTCAGCGTGCCGGCGGCTTCTGGCCGACGGTTGCCGCTGTAGTATTTGCGCTCGCCGAAACTCTGCTGGCGCGGAGCTAGGGTATCGCTCTCGATTTTCTTGAGCAATTCGGCAAACGATGCGATGCCCGCTTCAAAACACTTCAAATTCAGGGTGAGGGCGGTTTCATCGGGTGCTACGTCGAAAGTCCGCTCTACGAGAATATCGCCTTTGTCGGCCCCGGCGGCTATCGCATGCCAAGTGACACCATATTGGGTCGCGCCCTCGAGAATTGCCCACACCGGCGTATTCAAACCGGCGAAGCGAGGCAGCGGGCCATCGTGGAAATTGACCGCGCCCCGTTTCGCACGCCGCCATACCGCCTCCGGAAGCATCCGCAAATTTGCGATGCTGAAGAGCCAGTCAAAATCGATGGTGGCGAACTCAGCGGCAAGATCGACTGCCGGTTCGGTGGACGCGATGGCATGGTCGCGCGCCCAGTCACGGATCTGCGCGCTCGCCGAAACGATCAGGTCAATCGTGTGTCCGTTCGTCTTCAGAATCTCCGCGCATTGAATCAGCAGCGTTTCATCGCCGATCAGCACGCATTTCATCGACTTTACCATAGGACCAAGCCCCCGGAGCTTTCACCGACCCACCCGATACACTGGAGCCTGATGCAAATATCAAGCCAAATGGGTGGTTTTCGAAAACGAACTTAAACTGGCACCACCGCGTTCTGTCGTCCATCGCCGGTGGCTGGCTCATGGCTGAAGCAATTTGGACAAATAGTCCCCATACACATTCTTGGAGAAAATCTTTGCCCGCTCCTGCACTTCCTCCCGGCTGATCCAACCTTGATTGTATGCGATTTCGTCAGGGCTGCCGACCTGCAAGCCCTGTCGCTCCTGAAGCGTCCGCACGAAGTTGCCTGCGTCCAGAAGGCTCCTATGCGTCCCGGTGTCAAGCCAGGCGAAGCCTCGACCGATGCGCTCGACCGTCAGGGTCTTTTCGGCCAGGTACATCTCGAGCAGCGTCGTGATTTCCAATTCGCCCCGGGCGGATGGGCGCACCGCGCGCGCGCGTTGCGGCGCCTTGCCGTCGAGAAAATAAAGTCCGGTCACGGCATAGTCCGAGGCAGGCCGCTTCGGCTTCTCGACGATGGAAATCGCCTTTCCGTCGGCTGCGAATTCCACCACTCCATAACGCTCCGGATCTGTCACGCGATAGCCGAATACGGTCCCCCCATCTTCCCGCGCGTTGGCTGCGACAAGCAGTTCGGTAAGACCATGGCCAAAGAAGATGTTGTCACCTAGCACCATGGCCGAGGAACTCCCGGCCAGGAAATCTTCCGCCAGAATGAACGCCTGAGCCAGTCCGTCAGGTGAGGGCTGCACGATGTAGCTCAGCTCGAGCCCCCATTGCCGCCCGTCACCCAGATGACGGCGAAACTGCGCCTGGTCTTCCGGGGTGGTGATAACAACGATCTCTTTGATACCCGCCAACATCAGGACGCTTAGCGGATAGAAGATCATCGGTTTGTCGTAGATAGGCAAGAGCTGCTTGGAGATGCCCATGGTAACAGGATAAAGGCGCGTTCCCGAGCCGCCGGCCAGAAGGATTCCCTTACGTCTACTCATCTTGGCCCGCCCCATTCTGCAATACCTCGTCCAGCCCCGAATGCCAGTCAGGCCGGTCGATCCCGTATTTCAACTTCAGGCTTCGGCAGTCCAGCCTTGAATTCGCTGGCCGCCTTGCCCGCGTCGGGTATTCGGCCGACGTGATGCCTATAACCTCGACATCCATGTTTGCGCGTAAAAAGATACGGCGCGCAAAGTCAGCCCAGCTTACGTCCGGTGCGCCGGAGAGGTGGAACGTTCCGCTCGCGCCCGTTCCCGAATGAAGGGAATGCGCCATTTTGAGGAGTGCCTCCGCAATGTCTCCTGCAGGCGTCGGGCCGCCGACTTGGTCGCCAACGACGCGTATCGTGTCGTGGCTCGCCCCAAGCCTCAACATCGTCCTAACAAAGTTGTTGCCGCGCGCTGAAAAGACCCACGATGTTCGCAAGATCACGTGCGGCCCGCCCGCTGCACGAACGCCGCTCTCTCCGGCAAGCTTTGAGCGTCCATAAGCACCCAGCGGTTGCGTTACGTCCTCGGGCCGCCAAGGCTTTACGCCGGTCCCGTCGAATACATAGTCGGTGGAAATGTGCAGGAACGGCACTCCCTTCGCGGCTGCAGCGACGGCCATGGCGCTGGGTGCGGCTCCGTTAACGGTGGTCGCAAGCGCTTCGTCATCCTCCGCGCGGTCGACCTCCGTATAGGCTGCTGCGTTGATGACAGCGTCGGCCTCGTGGGCGAGGACCGTGCGAGCGCAACTTTCCGGATCAGACAGATCGGCCTCCTGGCGCCCGAGCGCGGTCATCTGCCACCCATCCGGGCAACGGCGTTGCAATTCTCCCGCCACTTGGCCGGAACGGCCGATCACCAGGATTTTCATGCCCTCAGCCCAAGACGCTGACCGATGCCATCGCGATTTTGCAGGGCGACATACCAATCCTCGTTGTCGAGGTACCATCGTACTGTGCGCTCCAGCCCTTCCTGAAGCGTGACTGATGGACGCCACCCCAATTCGTCACGAACTCGCGTGGGATCGATCGCGTACCGGTGATCGTGACCGGGACGGTCATGGACGAAAGAGATCTGGCGTGCATAGGGAGTCGGCCCAGGCTGTAGTCGGTCGAGGATGGAGCATATCATTCGCACGAGATCCATGTTGCGGACCTCGTTCTCGCCGCCGATGTTGTAGCTCCTGCCTGGCACGCCTTTCTGCAGGACATTGAGCAGGGCATCTGCATGGTCTTCGACATAGAGCCAATCTCGCACATTCTCCCCGGTTCCGTAGATCGGAATCGGCGAGCCGGCCAAACATCTGAGAATTACGACGGGTATGAGCTTTTCCGGGAAGTGGAAGGGTCCATAGTTGTTGGAGCAGTTGGTGATGAGAACGGGCAGACCGTATGTGTTGTGCCATGCTCGTACCAAGTGGTCCGAAGCCGCTTTCGACGCCGCGTATGGCGAATTCGGCGCGTAAGGCGTGCTCTCCGTGAACTGGCCTGTTTCCTCTAATGAGCCGAATACCTCATCGGTCGAGACATGGTGAAACCGGAAACTCTGCGAGCGTCCACATTTTGTCCACCATTCGCGCGTGGCTTCCAGAAGGGTATAAGTTCCTATGACATTGGTCCGGATGAAAGCGGCCGGCGCGTCAATCGAGCGATCCACGTGGCTTTCTGCGGCGAGATGGAGCACGGCGTCTGGTCGATGATCGGCAAAGATGCGGGACATTGCCAGTGCATCGGCAACGTCGGCGTGTTCGAAGTAGTAGAGAGGGCTATGGGCCACGCTCTCTACATTCTTCAGACACGATGCATACGTCAAAGCGTCCACGTTCACGACTTCGTGGCCGCGTGCTACCGCCAACCGAACTACTGCCGAGCCAATGAAACCGGCTCCACCTGTCACGAGCAACTTCACTCTCTCGTCCCCCATGTGAACGGATTTTGGATATCCTTCAGAAGAGGGGCTCGGCTATCCTTTTCGGACAGGGTCGCCGCCTCCCGCGTGATTCCCCACTCTATCCCGAGATCCGGATCATCGAACCGGACGCATCGGTCACACTCGGGCTCGTAGTAGTCCGTACATTTGTAGAAGACCTCCGTGTCTTGCACCAGCGTGACAAATCCATGCAGAAACCCGGCCGGGATGAACAACTGTCGTCTGTTGGCGGCGGAAAGTTCGACCTTGATCGACTTTCCAAAGGTGGGGGAGCCGACCCGGATATCCACCGCCACGTCGAGCGCGCACCCTCTCACGACGCGCACGAGCTTCGCCTGCGCGTGCGGTGGCGACTGAAAGTGAAGGCCGCGGATTGTCCCGGCTTGTCGGGACATCGATTGATTGTCCTGCACGAATGAGGCCAATATTCCGGCTGCTGATAGCGTGCGGGCATTGTAGGTTTCTGAGAAACCGCCCCGATCGTCTTCGAACAGCCAAGGAGTCAAGATTACTGCCCCGACCAACTCTGTTTGCTCAATCGTATGATACAAGCCACGCACCATCGGTTGTTCTTTCACCACATCGATCCGCCCATTGGCTTACCAAAACCAAACGAGCCGCTCGGATACGATACAGATCATCGTCCACCAAGTCACAGTGAAGCAAACTGAACCAGCCGCAGCATAGCGAAGGCGTTTCATGTTCCAATAGGAGACACTTTTTTTTGATTTACCCATACACTCTGATCCCCAAGATCACCTGAAGCTCAGCAATGCATGCGCTGTACCAAAAGCGGGAGTTCTCCAAATTCACAAATGAGCCTATAAAGCCATCTTCGCCCTGGGCACACCTGAGAGGCGCGCAATTCGGAAACCCAAAATCGTGGAACTAGCAATCGTCGTGGTGAATTATCGGACGGCCGATCTAACCATCGGGTGCTTGGCTGCGCTCGTCGAGGACCCGACATTGCCGACCGACACGCACATAATGATAGTGGACGGTGCATCCGGCGATGGTTCGGTCCCGGCACTTGCAGCCGAAATCGAAACTCGGAAACTGCAGCAACGGGTTTCGTTGCTGCCGCTCGCGGTCAATGGTGGGTTTGCCTACGGAAACAACCGCGGAATCGAAGCCATACGTTCGGCGTACGGGGAGCCACAGTTCTATCTGCTACTCAACCCAGACACTGTGGTGCGTCCCTCGGCTGTCGCACGCCTGCTCGAATTTCTAAAGTCTGATCCTGCCATCGGGATTGCCGGGAGTCGGCTCGAAGACCCCGACGGAACACCTCAAGCCTGCGCTTTCCGATTTCTTTCAGTAGCCAGCGAGTTTGAGGCAGAGATCAAGATCGGTCCAGTGTCCAAGATGCTCAGCCGTTGGCGCGTAGTACCACCGGAACTGCCGGAAATACCTTCCCGAGTGAATTGGGTGTCAGGTGCCTGCATGCTTGTGCGCCGCGATGTCTTTGAGGCGGTGGGCCTCATGGATGAGGAATATTTTCTCTACTACGAGGAACTCGACTTCTGCCTGCGCGCCGCACGGGCGGGCTGGCAGTGCTGGCATGTTCCGCAGAGTCGGGTCATTCACCTTGTGGGTCAGTCAACGGGTGTGAGCAAGCGTGAAGCCAAGAAGGCGCGCCGTCCGCGCTACTGGTTCGAATCGCGCAAGCGCTATTTCATCAAGAACCACGGCAGATATTATGCTTTTATGGCAAATCTAGCTTGGATCTCCGGATACATAGGATGGCGCATTCGTCAGATTCTGACAGGGCGAAAGAACGAGGATCCGCCGCAGCTGCTGCGCGATTTTCTTCGACACAGCTTTTCTTTCGGCAGGCCATGACTTCATCGACGCAAACCGGCCAAGACAATCCATTCATCGGGCAGGTTGGATTTGTCGTCATCGGGCGCAATGAGGGCGCACGTCTGATCGACTCGCTTCGCTCTCTTGGCTCGCACGTGGGGCGTGCAGTCTACGTGGACTCTGGCTCCACGGACGGCAGCGTGGAAGCCGCGCGGGAGATGGGCGCTAGCGTGGTAGCGCTGGCTACCGACATTCCTTTCACTGCTGCGCGCGCGCGCAATGCGGGTGTCGAGGCACTCCTGAAAGCGCATCCGACGACAACGCTGATACAGTTTCTGGACGGCGACTGTAGCCTGCGGGAGAATTGGATCGAGACCGCAAGCGGCTTTCTCGCAACGCATCCGGATGTCGCTCTCGTCTGTGGCCGGCGTCGCGAACGATACCCGGAACGGTCCATCTACAATGCGCTATGCGAGCGGGAATGGAACGGACCGACGGGAGCAATCACCGAATGCGGCGGCGACTTCATGGTGCGTGTCGAGAGCTTTCGCGACGTAGGCGGGTTCAGGTCCGAACTGATCGCGGGTGAAGAACCGGAGTTGTGCGTTCGCCTGCGTCAGGGGGACAGGGGTATCTGGCGACTTGACGAGGAAATGACCTGGCATGATGCAAACATCAGCAGATTCAGCCAATGGTGGCGCCGCCAACTCCGCGCCGGACATGCTTTCGCTGAGGTCTACTGGCTTCATCGCCATTCTCCGCGCCGAATATGGCAGCGCGAGTTTCTACGCGCAAATTTTTGGGGCCTGGTCGTCCCCTTCTTCGTAGCAGCCCTATCGATCGTCATCGACTGGCGGTTCTTGCTCCTGCTTCTGGTCTACCCGTTGAACGTCGCGAGGCTTGCCGTGCGGGAGGACGTGCGCAGTGGGCAAAGTTGGAGCGCGGCGTTCTACTCCGTCCTAGGAAAATTCCCGGAAACGATAGGAGGCTTGAAACTCCACGCGCGCAGACTGACCGGAAGAAAGCAGTCGATTATTGAATACAAATAGTATTCACCGACCGAGAAGGCTTTCACTTTCAGCGCCCGGTCACACCCGACCGTTCGTAGGCCGTCACGGTCGTCCAAACGAGTTCCTGCAACCAATCAGCAAGGGCCTGGCTGGGCGGATGTGGTTGGCCGAGATCTGCCGGCAGGCCTCGCGGGTCGCGCCCATAGACGACGGCAAAGTGAGCCAGCGAAATGACATAAGCTCCCAAATCGTTGAGATGGATTGTATCGCTGAATAGGTCAGATATGTTGGTCAAGTCCGGAGCCGAACCTTCGGCGATAGCATCATGGATTGCCGCCATGATCTGAGGACCAGGAATCACGCGCATCGGAGGTGACCCGGCCGGCCTGTGTGCGTTCACGTAGTCGGTAATCTGTTCCCAGCGGGCGATCTCGAGTGGCAGGCGTTCACGCCACGGGATATGGGCCTCCGGATCTTTGTGGGGGTTCGGCCCCTCCGGGCCACTGTCGATGGTGACCCATGTCGCATAAAGCACCGTCGCGGCGCCCTTGCCACCGTTCCCGTTGGTCCAGGCATGTTCAAACCAGCGAAGGGCCAATCTTTCCGAGTCATGCCACGGCAAGGTGTTGGAAAGGGGGGTGCGTTCGGTCGTTACGAGAATCTCGTAGTCAGCGATATCAATCCGTGCGTCGGGGGGCTGGGTACTGTGGTCCCACCGCCATTCAAGCGGGCTTCCGGGAATTGTCGACTGAGCAACGACGACATTGCTGCTTCCGGCTGCTTTGACCATCCGCGTCAACATGGGGGGGATTGGATCAGTCAAGCTGTGGCCGGATTGGATAACACGGACGTTCAAGGGTTGCTCGACGGCCAGCGCCTGTGAGTCGTACCAAACTTGGCCAAACATCAGAATGGAAACAACCGCCGACGAAGCCGCAAAGCGCGTGAAAGCTTTCGGAACTCGGCACGAGAATGCATTTCGAAAGCTCGACATGCGAAAAATTCCTCTGTTTACGTCATGCTCAACCCGAATCCTTTTATGGGCGTCCGGTCAATGCAGCAGCGTCTGGTCTATCGCTACGAGCGATTACCTGCAGCTGACGCTAAAGCCGCTTTCCCTTTTGTGATGCTAGGTATCACCCGCTCAAGCGACGGCGTTGGTATCCCCGTGTACGAAACACGGATCGCAATCGCAAGTGACCGGACTATCGCTAGGTCGACCATGCTGTTGGATCTTACTCCGTGGAATACCTAACTGAGACGCAGCCGCGCATGTACGGCAATCCCTCGGTTAGCCGTCAAGCGCAACTCGTCCACTCGATGTCTTCCTAAAGAATAGGATGTTGCCGATTGCAGGCTGCGGCAGACGTACGAATTTGAAGTAGAATACATTCAGAGCGTAAACGAATTTTTTGAGCAGCCGCGAAGGTATGTTGGTGTATGCCTCGCTAAATTGTCCTGCCGTGCGCGACGTCAGACCGAGGCTCTTCTGGGCAAGCAACTTCGTGAGAAACGCCATATTGGTTTTTCGGACCATGAGCCCTCCCGAGGGCGTCTGCGCCCAAGTTTCAATCCCTCGGTGTGTTTGCTTCATCTCCGGCTGGCTGCGCCCAAGCCATTTCTTAACGGCTCGGATCGCTCGCTCTCAAATGACAACGTCGAGCGAATTCGCGTTGTTTTCACAGAGCACGAGCGTGCCTCCCGACTTTAGAACGCGGGCTAACTCGGAAAGGGCCATCTCCATTTCAGGTATGTGCATGAGTACACCCCAACTCACCACAGCATCGAAAGTTTCATCCTCGAATGGCAAGTGCGTGAGGTCGGCTTTCTGCAGCGTTACCTGCTTGTCGAGGCCGGATGTCAGAAGGGTCTGTTGTCCCGCCCGCAAGGCGGCTTCCGAAAAATCGACGGCAGTGATACGGCACCCGGCGCGGGCAAGTCGCACGGTGTGGTAACAGTATCCACAACCCGCATCGAGCAATGAATCGGATGATTTGAGGTGCAGGCGCTGTACGATATCGCTGAAGGCAAGATCATAGAAGCGATCCATATCTGGATTGAGGTAGTCAGATTCCCACTGGCCGTGGATATCGCTGCCTTGCAAGAACTGCTTGGACTGATCCGATTGCGCTTGAGACATAGGCCAACCTATCCTAACTGTGACTTGTGCGACTAGTTATCACATTGGCACCTGAGTTCCGCAGGACTTTCGGCGTGACGACGCAAAACGCGCCCAGGCATTCGGTCTGCTCCACAGGAACGCAAGTTGAATTCCCATCATGCGAAATTGCCCTCTCTGATTTCGTGCTCAAATTGAGCGCAGCTACGGCTGTCCATTTTGTCAAGAACAACTAATCATTACACGTTCGTGGTGCGGGTACCATCGGTGCGCGGCGGCGACCTTGGCAAGAAGTAGCCGGCCAAAAAAACGGAGCGGCACGCAGTTACGCTAACGCAACTCGGCTGTTCGTAGGCGTCGGTCGGGGTCATTCGAAAAGAGCAGCGTTTCCACATTGTAGATCGTCATAACCGCGTGACCGGCCGTGGCCGTAAGCACATCCCCTTGGCGGTGAAATGCATAATCTGACGAATGGCCGGGCAGAATGGCTGCGTCATCGCCCGATCCACCGTGCAGTCTGTCCGAACCTCCGCCTCCCACCAGCAGATCGTCTCCTTCATTGCCGATCAGGATATCTGCCTTCGCCGTTCCTTCAATCCTATCTCCACCGGGAGCGGCTCTTGCCATCACGCCGTGGAGAAAGGCATCGGGTTGGCGCGATTCCCACCAGCCCGGCGTCCCTTCGTTGAATGCCGCGAGCGCATCCCAACGCGGATTTTCATCGGTGAGATGCCTCAAGGCGCCCCAACTCCCCCACTTGCTTGGGGCGGACACATCGACAAAAGCGTTGAAGAGCGTGCCTCCGGCGTCCTTCCAGCCCTCGAGGAGCGTTTGATACATTGCGCCCATCTCGGCCGTATAGTTGAGATGAATGAAAAACGGGGTGAGCTCGGGGTCGTCAACCCAGCCGCCCAGGCCCACAACGTGCGTGCCGCCTTCATACATGATGAGGTCAAGACCATACTTGCTCGCCACCTGACTGTGGTAGGGAAAAATCCTTGCGATCAGTTCGCCGAGCGTGTCCTGTTTGTCGCCCGTGACCGAGCCGTCGCGCAGTTCCTGCGCGGCGAGCGCCACCGCTTCATCATATGCGTGTTTTTCCACGTAAGCGCTTTGCGCCGTACCGGTAAGTTTCTGTTTTTGCGATTCCGTAACTGCGGCCGCTCGGCTGTTCTCGATCCATTTCTTGACAATTGGCGCCTTTGAATCATTGCCAAAACCGCCCGCGAAATAGCCGGTCACCGCATAGGCATCGAAATAACTTGCTGCCGGACGATTGTGCGAGGGGTCCTCCGCGACCCAAAGCGGCGTGGTGAGAACCGCTTCCTCAAGACCGATCCATCCCGTCTGCGTGGATATGACCTTAACCAGGCGATCATCCGCCTGTTCGCCGAAAACCTCGTCCCAAATCTGCGCCATTTGGGCGGCGCGCATACCGTAGAACTCGACCCACTTCGAATCTTGTCCCCATCGCTTCTTTGCCTGCGCTTCCGCCCACTGCGCTTGCTGGAATTGCCAGTTCCAGACTTCGTTTGAATACTCGACGTGCGCTTTCAGCGCTGGGTCGAGATTGTCGCGGACATATTCAGCGAACCGGCGCATGTACTCGTCAGTTGCCATGTGCGGTAGCGTGAACCAGGGATCGGCGCCGATCTGGTTGGCCAGAGCGACCATGATCTCCACCGGCGCCCCCGTGCGTGCGTAAGTAACATCGTTCACTTGCGGGCGCGTACTCCACTCAGAGGCGGTCGAATTGTTGGTATTCATCCAATCCATGAAGCGAAGCACCCGCAGGTCTTCGATTCGCTCGATCCAGTCCGGGTTGAATATGGCTCCAACCTCGTGCAGGGGGATATTTTCCTCTTTGACGATCTCGATGTCGCGAATGTAGTCGCCGGTGCCGTGCGGATCCGTTTTGGTGATCGTGATGTCCACAATGCCAAGTCCAGCCACGGTCTCGAACCAGATCGCGTCGCCTTCGCGCCTAACGTTCCGTGCGCGTCCCAATATTCGGATCGCGCCCTGGCCCTTGTAGGTCATTCGATAGCGTCCGTTGACAGAAACCGCTTCTGGCGGAAGGTCGGTAAGAATGAGGGTCGAAACGCCCTCGACACCTTTCGGAATCGAAGTCAGCCACCCGTCCTTGTCGAGATAACCGCGCGAGGCGAAATCCTCGGGATTCCAGCCGCCCCACTGGTTCGGAAGATGGCCCGTCCACGGGCGCGCAGTTTTCATAACATCGATGAACGGCTGTTCCGACGTCCAATCCACGATACCGTTCAGCCCCATGCCAAGGGATGGGTTGGACAGCCCTCGAGGCGCTCCAACCGCACTCTCTAGACTAACGTCTTGCGCGGGCGGCTGGTCGGGGATCGGATTATCCTGCCCTTGCGAAGCTTTCGCGAAGACCGCGAGGCTCAATACCGAGATAGCTATCCCGACAACGACGGACCTGGTCATTCAGATGGCTCCGTCTGAGCGTACTGTCGTACTCCAGTCTTAGGGTAGCTCGTCACAACTTGCCAGACCACCTCCTGCATGAGGCGTGCCGCGTTCTGGCCAGGAGCGTCGGCCATACTCCCGTCGGCCAGCCGTAACTGGTGGGGAAGCCCGACCGGGCTGCGGTGGTAGAGTACCGCGTAGTGGGTCAACGCAACGAGATAGGCGCCGATGTCATTGAGGTGGATCATGTCCCGCTCGCCATTCTCGGTCAGCGCAAAAAGATCCTCCTTGCGCGCAAGTCCGTCAACACCCCCGCGTGCCTCGACCGCTCGGACGAACGCCGCCAGGACTTGGCCCGCAGGAATGACGTAGATGGGTTGCTCCATTCCGCTCATCGCCAGCGCACGCCGCAAGATCTCATTTTCCCAATATCGGGAAAGGTCCAGATCGAGCCGTTCGAGCCATCCCTCAGGGCTATCGATCGGATGCCATGTTTCGTACAGGTAGACACGTGTCGCGGCGTTGCCTTCCCAAGCCCGCCGGGCCCATCGGCTGACGTAATCCCAGCTTTCATAGTATTTGATGGCGTCACGAATCTCGACCATCTCAGTCATGACAAAAGCGTCATACTCGCCGCTCTCAGCAGCTTTGGCTGCATCGAGGTAACGTGGGTGGGCGTTTTCCCTCTCGAAGCCGTTGATCGGCGCGTCCCCCCAATGCGCTTTCAACGTCGTTCCCCATCCGAGTTGGCTTTCGTACTGATGACCCTGATCCGCTAGCTGCTGCAGCATCGCCGGCATATCCCGTCCAACAAGGCTGTGGCCAAGATGGAAGATTCTGATCGGGCCGGCAGGCCGAGCAAGTGGCGTTGCATAGAGAGCGTCTACGGCGACTTCGTCGAGTGGCGGTGGCGCATTGCAGCGCGACAACCCGCATGCAGAAAGCAAAAGAAAGAAAAGGGCAGAGCTTCGACTTCGAATTCGCGTCAGCATTCGTCCTGATAGCCTCAATGCCGTTTGTTTTTTTAACGGAGCGTGCGCCCTGTTCGTAGTGCCGAAGAAACCCGCTGTTCAATATAGGCATGGTTTCAAGAACTGTATACGATTGGGGTGTTCGAGAGCAGCTTCCATCGCCCAATGCCCGCCGCGATAGTGGCGATGTCGTATACAGCGTCGCCGGGCTTGGGACGGCTCTTTCCACTCCTGATGGGGAAACCGGGGAGACCTTTGGCGAAGGCGACCACCAGCGCCTGCTCGAACGGAGTGCGATGCCCAGCCATCTGCCGCCGTGGCACCTGCTTCCAAGTGACGAAACGGTCCCAATCCGCCTTGGTCTTCAGGATCGACTTGGTGGATTTCTTCCAGCGGTCGAACGCCCTGCGCCATTCGAAGAAATCGTCAATCGACGCCCATGGAACCGTATCGAAACAGATTAGCCCATTCACGTCGGTAATGGTGACGGGGCGGCGCTTGAGGTCGTAGCAGAAGCCGATTTCCTTGCGTTCCTCTTCATCCATAAGGTCGGCGGATTGCAGCCATTGCTCGCGCACCTTGATGAAGACCCGACCTTCGAGGAGGTCGCCGGGTTCGCGGTTCGCTACCAGTTCCATCCAGAACTGCGATTCGGCCTCACGCGTATCGAATTTCTGGTCCGCGTGATGGCCGCCACGGCTGATGATCAGGGCCGAGCCGTTGAACGGCGTGATGGTGAACAGCGCCCTGGTGCGGCACGAGCGAACCGCCAATGCCTGATGCTTTACTTCCGTGAGGTCGCTGCACCCTTTCGGATCGACCATTGCCCGCAAGGTGCGGAAAAGGTCAGCAATAGGCCCCGACAGCGCATGTTGCATTTCTTCAGGCGTCGCATTGGAAAAGATGCCGTCCGTCACCGCGCAGATGGCGGTCACAGGTGGGGGCAGCCGCGCCAGGATTTCCGAGATGAGCGCCCGAACCAAACCAGTCGTATAGCCTGCGACATGCGGGGAGCCGATCTTTGAAGGCTTGAGGGCTTTATAGCCGCCAGTGCGCGAGTTGAACTGGTTGCGAATCTCAGGCGTGGATTTGAAAGCGGCTATGCCTTGAGCGGTTTTGCCGTAGAGCGAGTTGGCGACGGTTTTCGCCAGCTTCTCCTGCGGGCTGCCTTTCGGGTAACGCCCCCGCAATTTGTTCACCGCTACCACGAAATCCACGAACGGGCGCGGGCCGTCCTCATTCAGCCATGGTAGCCTGACGCCCGCATGAATCTTGAATGTCGCGCCTTGGGAAGCTGCCACGAGCAGTTCAGCACCGGTAACAACCGTCTTGCCGGAATGCGGATAAACAAGCCCATAGCCATCGCCATCGCAGGGCAGCGACGGGAATTTCGTGTCAGGCGGAAACTGGAAGGCGACCGATGCAAACGTCATGCGGTCGAGAACGGCGAGTTCATCGATATTCTTGGTGTGCTCGACGCGGTCCCACTCGATTGGGCGGCAATACGCCTGCGCGACCGGATAGGCACCCTTCAGATCGACATCGTTGAACGGCAATTCCTCAGTGGCATAGCGGTCGCCGACCGCGAAACATTCGTTTCGGGCACCATGAAACGTATCGGCAACCAGGGTCAGCGTGGCAGCCAGTTCCTCGCGAAAATCCTTTGTCAGTTTCATTCCATTTTCCGATTCGTGCAGGCCCAGCGTCGCTGCGAGGGGGGCGATGTCGGACATTGCGACAAGCGTATTGGCAGCGGCGGAGCCGAGGGTCTTCGCCATCCCTGGAGCGCCCAATTCTCGGGCGAACCGGGCGACGTAGACAAGCCAGAGCAAGGTCACGCGAACATCCTGCACGGCGTAGAGTTCGAATTCGTCCGGGCATTGGATGCGGCAAAGATCGGCGCGGGTGATGCCGGGGACAAGCGTGCAGGTCTCGTCCATCACCATCGGCAGGGTCGCCTTGGGGAAATTCATGCTGGCACCAAGGGCAGCGAGACTGCGATTGCCAACCGGGGCAAGCAGGGTGGTGTCGGTCAGGTCAATCGAAACCTTGAGCACCTTGCCGCCAACCAACACGACTTCGGTGATGCAGGGGTTTTCGATTGTGCAATAAGTGCCGCGCACGACGTCGAACCGTCGCTTGAGCCGCCTGTAGTCCACGAAAGCCGGTATGTCGGCCCTCGAAAAATGGCAGACAAGATTGACCTTGAACGTGGTCTTGTGGGCGTTCTCGCTCAGCCGGAGGATGCCCATGTCCTGCGCAAAGCTGATGACGTGCGTCATGAACTGCGACAGGCTTAACCGCTGCGCTCTTTGCGGCCCCTTGGGATAGACGATGGTGGCATTGTAGCCGCCGGTCGCCGGGTTCATGACGGCAAACTGATACGAGACGACATTGTTGCGTTTGTCCGGCACCTCGCCTTCATCGAGCGGCCTGACATATTCGGTGTCGTAGGTGGTGATCAAATGGTAGCCATGCAGGAGGTCCGGAATATCCGGGATCGGTTCAAGCCGCGCCGGTTCCGGCTTCATCAGCATTTGGGCGACCTCCAGCCGAAATTGGCGGGAAAGCGTGCGTCCACCGCCATTCTGTCTGGACCGGTACTGGCGCGCGCCCATCTGAGCCCGGAGATGATTGGCGGCGTCCGCGACACCATTTCTTCCGGCGTGAATTTCGCGAGGTAGGCTCCAAACACGGCACTGGCGATCTCGCGGTCGGAGAAGCCCATCATCGCCAGCCCGATGATGACGCCCATCGCCGTGTGGTAGCGGTCGCCTTCGCCGGCATCGGCGACGATCTCAGTTGCCTTGGCGAGTGGGTCTGTCGCGGCTCGCAGCGTTGGCAGGACCTTGGCGACGTGACCGCTGGACCGATCCGACGCGAAAGCAGCACCAGAGCCGCGGTGATTGAGGCTCCGCCATTGGCAGCAAGGGCTCCGGTCGATCCAAGCAGGGATGCGAGAGTCCTTGATCAACGCCGCCACCATCGCCGTGGTGACAGTGGGCAAATCGTTCGGACTAACATCGAGTGGCGATTTGTCAGGCCATCGATAGCTGAAGCCGTCGGGGTGCTTGCCGAAAAAGACAGTCTGGCCGGCTTTCCAGTACAGTTCAAATTTGCCAAACCCTTTGCCGCTGATCTGGAGCCCTGGCGCAGCGCGATAGACCAGCAACGATTTTGGAGCCCTGCCGAACCGGATCAGCGGTGTCTCGCCCAGAATGTTCATGGTGAGCATTGCCGAGTCCATAGCCTTCGTCGGATCGAGAACATCGAGATCGACGGACATGACGGCTCCGTTGTTGTAGGCCAGCCCGATGCCGGCTGACGTGTAGGACCGCGCCATGCTGGCGATCTGGGGAGTGGTCATCGGCGTTGGGCCGAAATGTTGCCATTTGACGAGTGCAGGCCGCTTCTGCCCGGCCATGATCGGGATCAGCCAGGGCCAGCCATTGGCGTGGAGTTTCGCGGCGTGGGTGCCGAACATGGTTCTAGAACAGGCTTGCGGGTTTCTCGTAGCGCCGGACCACCAGTCGCGTAACGCCTTTGATGCGCTTGTGGGCCACCTTGAACTTCACGGCTTGGCCTGACAGCTTGCCGATCAGGTTGTCGATGGTGAGGCTTGACATATCGACGCCGGTAGCCTCGCAAAGGCTCCAGAGTTGGCTCTTGCCTTCATGGATGCGGGTGAAGTGCTTGCTTTTCGGCAGCGCCTGCAAAGGGTTGATCACCGCCATCGGCGGCGTCGCTTCATGGCCGGGGATTTCGTGCTCGGTGATCAGCCACAAGGTATCTTCCTCGTCGTTGTCGGCGAGCTTGATGGTGATGACGCCGTCATAGGCGCCGGGCGGCGGTAAATCCTTGCCATCGGTTGACAGGTCGAGCGTCCATTTGCCGGGATGGCCGTTATCCATCGACCATTTGCTGGTTCCGGCACTCTTGGCCTTGGCTTCGGCTTCTGCCTTGGCTTCGGCTTCCGCCTTAGCCTTGGCAGGCTCCGCGCTTTTGGGCTCGGTGTTCTCGTTGCCCTGGGGCTCCGCACCGCCATCGCCTTGGACAACGCCAAGCACAGGCTTCTGCTTCGGATTCTGGTCAGCCATCTTCATGTTCCTTTCGAAGGTTGATGGGGTTGGAAATCTGATTGGCTTGCCGACGAAGACGGTCTGGGCCTCGACGGCACAAGCCGCGTCGATGGCGTTACCGCTGCGTTATGGATAATTCGCTTGCGGTAGACCGACTGCTTGCATCCTTGCGAGCAGAAAACAGCGTCCGACCGGGTTGGCTGGAAAGCCGCACCACAGGCTTGGCAGCTAACGGTCTTCACGCCGAGCAACGCCGTACCGTTGTGGACGATTGGCCCGCTCGCGTGATTCCGGTCGAACCTGAACCGGCCCAAGTCCTGCGTGCCGGTCCCGCCGTTTTGCAACCACTGATCCCGACCGGCGATCACCACATGCGAGCAGTACGGCATGTAGGGCTGCATGTATTTGGTATTGATGCGGTCAACCGGCAGCAGCAGCCAGACGAACGGCGCGGTTTCCATGAAGTGCCTGATCAGGGCGAGCAGCAGCTTCCTGTTCTTGTTGCTGAACGGTGGATTGGTGATGACTGGCGCCGGAAAGCTTTCGACCGACAGCGCGTCTTGGCCGGTTCGGATGTCGCCCTGGTAAAGGCACTGCAACCCGTGCGCTTCGAAGTGACGAACGAGATCGCCGTCGCCGCTGCACGGCTCGCAGAATGTCTTCACCTTCGCCGTCCGCAAATGCGGAATCAGCGGCAGCACCGACACCATCGGAGTCGGATAAAGATCGCTGTCCCGCTTCGGATGTCTGTTCGGATAGTGCTTGCTCATCAGGCGGGTATCCGCCGCATCATGCGTTTGAGGACATCGACCTTTTTCTGCGACAGGACGACATCGGCATAATTGAAGGCGTTGCCCTCCATTCTGGTGAGGAACTCGTTTTCCCACCCGGTGGCATGGGGGTGGGGCGCTTCGTATCTCGCGGACCAGTCCCAGCAGTTCGTCGCCATCGATCTCGAAATCACCCCAGCCCTTGGTGCTGGGGCGCATCGACGATGCCGGCTTGGGCGCTGGCGGTGGTTCCGACCGCGATGGCGATGACGGAGGCGGAGGCGGTGCGTCCAGCAGACCAATCAGGTCATGGAACAGCACGCCGTGCGTTGCGAGGAGTTTATGCAGCGCCGTTGCCGAGTTCGAGCGTTCGCCCTCGTATTCCGAGGACATCATCAAGATCAGTTGCTTTGCCTTGATGAGAACGGCTGCCGGGATTTGCGCGGTCATATCAACACCCCCGCTGTGGAGATGCGGGCGTTGGAAAACGCCGGACTGCTCATGACGCGACCCCTTCTCGGTCGTGGACCCCTGATCCGGCTTCCGCTCCCCCTCACTGCGAGCCGGATGAATTACCAGAAAGGCTCCTTCCTCGGTGTTAGGAGCCTTTTCCTTTTTCTCTATGCAGCGTCAGCGTCGGCTGGGCCGAACAGTTCGTCGGCTTCCTGCTCATCCGGCTTGTTCCGCCGCGCGGCCAAGTGCGATTTTGGCCTGCGCCACTTAGGGTCATAGTCAGCGGTGCTGCTGTGCGCCGTCCGCTCGGACTCGACCCACGCGTCGAGTGTCTCGTCGGTGTACGTGATGTCATTGCCCATCTTGAAGAATTTCGGGCCGAGGCCCTGCACCCGATAGCGCCGCAGCGTGGCCTCGGTGCGGACGACGCCGTGTGTGTCGAACAGGTAGCCAATCGAGCCGCGTGTGTCGAAATATTTGGCCATGAACTGCACCCAGTCTGATGTTACTGGGATTATTTTGGCAGTTTCGGCGCAGACAATATGCTCAGTAGCGCAACTCTCGCAGTGTCGCAGGGGTCATCGCGATTTACGCCGCCGAGTACGTTGGCGGCGGTTGAAGATCGTGCAGATATTGGCCGGGGTCGCCGCGATGCCGTTGGCGGTCAGCACGGCGATGACGAAAGCGAGATAGGGTGAGCGGGCATACTCGTGCCGGCACCCCATGGACCATCCGGTGCGCGGATGTTGATCCGCGCTTTCAATCCGAAATGCTTTTCGAAGATCGTCGGCACGCAAAAGCTTTCTTCAGCCGGGAGATCGGATGGCCGCCGCCGGATCAGCCATTCGAGCGCGGAGCCTTCGCCCAGCACCGCCCGGGCGGAACGCGGGTCGACCCTTGGCAACGAATCGTTCCGCCAGAAGTCGCCTGACACGGTTCTGAAACGCGGCGATCTCCTCGGCGGTTTCCATCCCCCATGGCAGGAGCGGGCCTCGCCATGCCTCAAACTCATCCGGCGCGGCGGTTTCGATCAGCGTCTTCTTCCACCATCGGCCTGCGTCGTCATCACGCAGCAGAGCCTCGACCTCCTTGAGCGCGATGGCGCGAGCCAGCCTTCGCCCCCGCCGGAAGCGTTTGTTCCACGGGCCCTTCTGCATGTCGAGCAGGATATGGTAATCGCATCGATCGCGCGCCGGAGGTCGGACGCCAGAGCCGCCGGGTCCAGACCGGGTTTGATCGCCACCGGCTTGCGGACATAGGCGTTGCGCACGGCGGCGATGATCGGCCCGACGCCGTGCGGATCGATGACGGCGGGCGCGTGGAAGGTCATTTCCGCAGCGCCACGACCTCGGCGGCTGGCTTGCCTTCCAGCGCCGCAGCGATGGGATTGATGGCGCGGTCGGCGGCGCGCTGGACGGGATCGCGTTGCAGGTGGGCGTAGATCGAGGTGCTGGACTGGCTGGAGTGGCCGAGGATGCCGCCGGTCAGTGGCAGGCTCTCGCCGGAACTGACGGCAGAGGAGCCGACGGTATGGCGAAGCGTATGCAGCGATACGCCTTGCAGCCCGGATGCTTCGACAATCCTCTCCCACGCCGCTTGCAGGCCACCGTATGGGCCGTCACCACGTTCCGCCGGGAAAACCCAAGGCGAACCATCGACGCGCGGCAGCGAAGCCAGCAGCGCCGCTGCGGCGGTCGCCAAAGGCCGGATCGACTTCCCGGTCTTGCTGTCGGCCAGAACGAGCCGGAGGTTCTTGCAGATCGACTTCGATCCATTGCAGACGGTTGATCTCGTTGCGGCGGGCCCCGGTCAGCAGCAGCAGCCTGATGATGTTCGCCGCCTTGCTGTTGATCTTCCGGCTTGCCGACCAAGTTCTCGATGGCGGTGCCAAGCTTGGCGATTTCCTCCAGCGCCAGAAACCGTTCGCGACGACCGTGGACCCGGCGCACATTGGCGTGGCGGACGGGGTTCTCATGCATCAGGCCGCGCCGGGTGGCGAACAGGAAGACCGACGACAGGACGCTGATCGTCTTGATGGCAGCGCCCTCGCCACCGCGCGCGATGACGGCCGACCTGCCTTTCGCGCCTCGCCTTGCCGGTCTTGCCCGTGGCGGTTGCGCGGAAGACGCGCTCGACATCGGCGGGCGTCACGTCCGAGATTTTCTTCGATGCCGATGATCGGCAGGACATGGTGATCCAGCAACCCCAGCACATGCTTCACCGTCGCGGGCTTGACCGGCTGGCCCTGCCGCCGACCGCCTTGAACGTAGCAGCCCTCCTCCGCGTAGAGCCTGACGAGGTCGGTGACGGTCAGTTCCTTGCGGCGCGCCATGCGCTCGGCGGCGGGATCGATGCCACGTGCGGCGTCGGCGCGAATCTGGAGCGCCGTCCTCCGCGCCTGTTCGGCGGCGATCTCCGTGGCGGAGCCGAGGGACATGCGTTTTACCGGAGAGCCGCGTCCGCCGGGGGCGACGCGATACTCGATCCGCCATGTCTTGATGCCTGATGGCGCGACGCGGATCGACAGCCCGGCGATCTCGCTGTCGTAGATCACGATGGGCTGATGTGGAAGGCTTCAGGCTATCGACCACCGTCTTGATCAGCCGCCGCTTGGTCGCTCTGTGTCGTCACCATGTCGTCACCGGGGAGTAGCATTGAGGGAACTCACGGTAACATGGCGTGCATACGGAAACAATCAGGATCGCTGGTGTTCCAAGGCGTTGGAGGCCAAGGGACCAATCGGCTCAAGGGGTTGCGGAAATCCCCCTTCAGTCTTCCATTAAGACTAACGAAGGGTTATTAACGGCCAGCCCAGGTAACGAGTTGTTATGGCTGGTAGGCAGGCCATACTTCCGAATGGGCTGGGAATCGCATCCCCAGCGCCGTTCCGTACTGAATTCAAAGGCAAAAGTGTCAGCCGGCCTGTAAGCCGGGTTCTGTATGGCCCGCCTGCCTTGCGGCAGGCGAACGTGGCGGCCATTCTTCTTGGGCGCGCATTGCTACGCGTCTCACGCAACCTACCCGGATGACTGGACTGGAAACAGTCCTGGAGGTTGCCCTCCGCGCCATCCCTATTCGGTTTTGCTCCCGGTGGGGTTTGCCGTACCGTTCCCGTTGCCGGCAACGTGGTGGGCTCTTACCCCACCCTTTCACCCTTACCCCGCCGGTATGCTGGTCCCGTTTGAGTTTGCAAGCTCGGGAACAGGATGCCGGCGGGGCGGTTTGCTTTCTGTTGCACTTTCCCTGGGGTCGCCCCCGCCGGCCTTTAACCGGCACCGTGTCTCCATGGAGCCCGGACTTTCCTCACCCGCGGCCTTTCGGCGCTTGCGGGTGCGGCCGCCCGGCCGACTGACAGCCGCCATAAAAGTGCTTTGTCGGGAAAACGCAAGGGCTATAGGCTGGCGAGCAGGCGCGTGACCTTGCCACAATAGGCGCGCGACACTGGATTCATGCGCTTGGCATTGTGGCCGGCATTGTATTTGAGAATAGTCCCGCAGGTCGTGCCGTCGCCCAGCTTGCGTGCCATGCCAAGATATTTCATCCCGAACCGGATGTTGGTCTCGGGATCGTAGAGCCCCTGTACCGATCCGCGATAGCCAAGACCGCGCGCCGTTGCAGGTTTGATCTGCATAAGACCGACCTCGCCCGCGCTGCCACGCACGTTGGGCCGATATTGGCTTTCGACATTGACTATAGCGTGAGCGAGCGCGACGGGAACACCATACTCGGCAGCGTAGCGCGTGATGATGCTGTGATAGCGGCCGCGCGGTGTCACTTCCAGCGACGCGGTAATCACCGCCGGAAAACCGATCTCGGATTGGGCGGCGGTTGTCGCGTTCCCAATCGCCTCTACGGTCGAAGCCGTCGTTTGCACCGCAAGAACGACATTGCGGGCGACGGTAGGAAGCTCAAGAGCCTGAGCGGCAAAAGAAGTCAGTGCGGCAGCGAGCGCTGCCGTCAAAAAGATCGGCTTTTTCATTATGTCCTATTTGCTGGGAGGCCACGCAACTTCGGCGCAGCAGTGGGGTCCTAGGCGCGTCAGATTGCGCGCCGGCTGCTATGAACCAGCCGTTTGCTGGCTAACTGTGAGGCGAAAAAGGCCTGGCTAGTAACTTCCCATTATAGTCGGTTACAAATCGCGAGAAAGTGAAGCCGGAGTTACATCCGATTCGATCCCAATGCCGCCAGCAGCCGGCGAAGCGTCTCGACAGTGGCAACGTCCGCCACCCCATCGACCTTCGATGGGCGAAAATGGCGCTGAAACGCAGCAATTACAGCCTGCGTCAGCAGATCGTATCGGCCACTGAGTTCGATGCCGTACCCATAGGCGCGAAGCAGTTTCTGCAATTCCTCGGTCGCCTCTCCCTCATCTCCGAGCGCAAGACGACGCCCGCTGCGATGTCGCGCCGGCGCGACAAAATGACCAACACCAGCGCGCGCCAATATGGGCCACGGGAACTTCTCGCCAGGGTCAATCTTGCGTCCGACCGCCACATCCGAATGGCCAAGCACCATTTCGGGTCGGATTTTGTGGCGGCGAGTGATTCCCTGGCAAAGCTCGATCACGGCGCCGATCTGACGCCTGGGAAACGGCACATATCCGAGCGAATGGCCCGGATTGACTATCTCGATGCCGATCGACTGCGAGTTGATATCGGTCACGCCATGCCACGAACTCTTCCCGGCATGCCACGCCCGATCCTTTTCGCGCACCATCTGCACGATCCGGCCATTCTCATGGACAAGATAGTGCGACGAAACCTCGCTCGCGCTGTTGCACAGCCAATCCTCGGCGCCTTGTCCGGTTTCCATGCCGGTATAATGCAGGATGATGATTTCGGGACGAAAGTTTTGGCGGTGGCCGAAGTTCGGCGCCGGCCGCACCGTCGCACCGGTATGATCGGGCGAAAAGGCGCTCATAGATGGCGCATGCCGCGTTCAATCATTTCATATGCCGTGTTGATCGCGGCAAGCCGGGTCGTGGCGATCGCGATGAATTCCGCCGGCAGCCCACGCGCAATCAGCCGGTCCGGATGATTGTCGGCCACCAATTTTCGGTAGCGCCGCCTTACATCGTCGAACGGGCTGCCGCGCTCGACGCCAAGTACCGCGTAGGGGTCGCCCTCGCCGATGTCGACGTGGCGGGCAAGAATGGACTGGTAGTGCTGCTCGCTGATCTCGAAAATCTGCGCGATCCGGTGGAGGTAGTGCCCCTCCCGTTCGTGCAGAAGGCCATCCGCCTTCGCGATGTGAAAGAGGCCGTCGAGTATGTCCTCCAGCATCGCGCAGTTCGGTTTGCCCGACCCGCAAAGCCCCGCCATCTTCTCGGCATAGGCCTCAAAGCCCGCGACATCGCCCTGCGCGAGGTCATAGAGCCGCGCCACGTTGCGCGCCTCTTTAGGTGGAATGTGGAATATCTGCTGGAAGGCGCGAACTTCGTCCTGTGTGACTATGCCGTCGGCCTTTGCCATCTTTGCCGACAGCGCGATCATCGCGACCGAAAACGCGACTTTGCGCCGCAATTCGGGATCGCCGCTGAACATGGTTCTTATGGCCTCGCCAATATCGGACACCCCCGCGCCGGCGGAAGCGCTGAGTTTGCTGGCGAATTCTCCGATGCGGATCCAAATCGACATGGCCGTTTTCATAACCAACACATGCGCGTTTGGCGAGGTTTACCGACGGCAACCAGTTCGCCGTGGACCAATCGATTGTACAAGACGCGGCTGTCCGTCCGCAGTATCCGCGGCGCATGAAGACGACGGTCGAACAGGTGCAATCGGGCCTCCTTTCGCGGGACGCGGCAGGTATGCTGCTCGGCCTTGTCGGCGTCGTCATCTTTGGCGGAACACTGCCGGCGACGCGCGTCGCGCTCGGCGCCTTCTCTCCCGGCTTTGTCACCTTTGGGCGCGCCGCGCTCGCCTCGGCCGCCGCGGCTTTGCTGCTCGCCTTCCTGCGTCGCCGCTTTCCACGCGAGGATGTCGGCGCGCTGCTGCTGATCGGGCTGCTGCTGGTGTTCGGCTTTCCGATGCTGTCCTCGATCGCTTTGAAAACCGTGCCGGCCGCGCATGGTGGCGTGGTCCTGGGCATACTGCCACTCGCAACCAGCATCTTCGCCGCCCTGATTGGCGGCGAACGGCCCTCGCCGCTATTTTGGCTATGCGGCGTTGTCGGCGCGTTGCTGGTTGTCGGTTTCGCGATGCGGGACGGTGGCATGACACTATCGGCGGGCGACATCTGGCTGCTTCTTGCCGCCCTGTCGGCAAGCTTCGGCTATGTCGTTTCCGGCAAGCTATCGCAAAGGATGCCCGGATGGGAGGTCATTTGCTGGTCACTCGTGCTCACCGCACCCGCCAGCATCGTCGGCACTATTGCGACCGTCCACCAAGACCACATGCAAGCGACCCCGGCGCATATTTTTGCGTTTTTCTATCTCGGGCTTGGCTCGATGTTCCTCGGCTTCTTTGCCTGGAATGTCGGCTTGGCGATGGGCGGAATTGCGCGCGTCAGCCAGGTCCAGCTGCTTCAATCCTCGATCACCCTTGTCATTTCGGCAGCTTTGCTCGGCGAAACAGTCACCACCGAAACCATTCTGTTTGCGCTGGCGATCATTGTGGTGGTTGCGTTGGGTCGCAAAGCGCGTGTAACGCGCCAATAAAAAGGCCGGGACAAGCCCGGCCTTTTCACAGTTTCTTCATGCTATTGGGCGGGAGCCGGTTGGGTTGGCGCCGGCTTCATCGCATTCGGATCGGTCTGCGTTGTCCCATCCGTTGCAGGAGGGGTGGCCTGCGGCGTTGCCGGTTCCGTTGTCGTTGCCGGCGGCGTGCTCTGCGTGGTGGTTTTGTCATCGGCGCTGTCGCTGCACGCAGCAAGCCCCAGCACCGCAACCACCGAAGCAGAAGCAATAATCAGCTTTCTCATCACACTCTCCTTTTTGCAGCCGTAACCGCTCTCATCGAAACCGGATGTCACTTGAAAAATGCCCGACTGCGTTTTGCGTTTCTTTCAATCCGGTAACAAAATATTACAAAGCGATACAAACGAGGCATTTGAATGTAGCCGTCCCGAAGCACTCTAACCGATCAGGCGGTGACCACCGGTCAGCTTTCCGCTAGCAGTCGATCAGAGCGAATGTAGGGCAAGCGATGATCGGCAAATGGGATTTCTGGATCGATCGCGGTGGCACGTTCACCGATGTGGTTGGTCGCGCACCGGATGGCCGGTTGCACCCTCGAAAACTCCTGTCCGAAAATCCCGAGGCCTATCGCGACGCGGCGATCCAGGGCATCCGCAGCTTGCTCGGCGTCGGTAACGGCGAGCCGATTCCTGCGGGCAGGATCGGCGAAATCAAGATGGGCACGACGGTGGCCACTAACGCGCTGCTGGAACGCAAAGGCGACCGGGTACTGCTGCTGATCACGAAGGGCTTTCGTGATGCCCTGCGCATCGCCTATCAGGCTCGGCCGGACATTTTCGCCAAGGAGATAATCCTCCCCGAACGGCTCTATGAGCGCGTCGTGGAGGTCGACGAGCGCGTTCGCGCTGATGGTATCGTCGAGAGATTTCTGGACCCCGGCGATCTCATCCCAGATCTCGAACAGGCTCGCGCCGACGGCATCGACGCGGTTGCCATCGTTTTCATGCATGCGTGGAAGTATCCCGACCATGAGATGGCCGTGGCGAAACTCTGCCGCAAGGCGGGCTTTGCCCAGGTATCGGTCAGCCATGAGGTCTCGCCGCTGGTAAAGCTGGTCGGGCGCGGCGACACCACCGTTGTCGATGCCTACCTCTCGCCGATCCTGTCGCGCTATGTGCAGCAGGTGGAGGGAGAGTTGGGAGCCTTACCCTCCCCCTTGTGGGGAGGGTCGGACGGCAAAGCCGTCCGGGGTGGGGGAGACTCTGCAGGATCAAACACCCCCACCCCGCCGCTGCGCGGCGACCCTCCCCACAAGGGGGAGGGTAAGCACGCTCCCCGCCTCATGTTCATGATGTCGTCCGGCGGGCTGACCGCTGCTGAAAAATTCCAGGGCAAGGACGCCATCCTGTCGGGCCCCGCCGGCGGTGTTGTCGGCATGGTCGAAACCGCCAAATCCGCCGGCTTCGGCAAGGTGATTGGCTTCGACATGGGTGGTACGTCGACGGACGTCGCCCACTACGATGGCGACTATGAACGCGCTTTTGATACTGAAGTCGCGGGCGTTCGCATCCGCGCGCCGATGATGCGCATCCACACGGTCGCGGCGGGCGGTGGCTCGATCCTGCACTATGAAGCGGGCCGCTTCCGTGCGGGCCCGGATTCCGCTGGAGCCAACCCTGGCCCCGCCAGCTACCGGCGCGGTGGGCCTCTTACCGTCACCGATGCCAATGTCACGCTCGGCAAACTGCAGCCGGATTTCTTCCCGGCAATCTTCGGCCCGAACCAGAACCAGCCACTCGACCGTGATGTCGTGAACGAGAAATTCGCCGCATTTGCCGCCGAAATCGGCGAGAGCCGATCACCCGAGGCAGTCGCCGAAGGCTTTGTGACCATCGCCGTCGAGAATATGGCCAACGCCATCAAAAAGATATCGGTTCAACGCGGCTACGACGTAACCGAATATCTGTTGAATTGCTTTGGCGGCGCGGGCGGCCAGCATGCGTGCCTCGTGGCGGATGCCCTCGGCATCGAAGCCGTGCTTATCCATCCGTTGTCCGGCTTGCTGTCGGCTTACGGTATCGGCCTCGCCTCTGTGTTCGCCTCGCGCCAGCAGGGCTTGCTGAAGCCGCTCGAGGCGGCATCCGGCCCGGTGATCGACAACATGATCGGCGCGCTCAAGGCCGATGTGCTCGCCGAACTTGCGGAGCAAGGCATCGCCGAGAGCGATGCAGCGTCTCGCCCGGTGCTTCATATCCGCTACGAAGGCACTGACACGGCGCTGCCAGTGCCGTTCGAGCACACATCGCTTCAGCAGGCGCGCCTAGCGTTCGAGCGCGCTCACAAGGCGCAGTTCGGCTTTATCTATGAAGACAAGCCGATGATCGTCGAGGCCGTCGCCGTCGAAGGCAGCGATAGCCGGGTTGAAACCGCGCGTGAAGCTGAATCGGAAAAGCAGGATATTCCTGCAACCCCTTCCGAAAGCCGCGAAATCTTCGTTGACGGCGAATGGCGCAACGCCGGCATCTACAAGCGGGACCAATTGAAAGCCGGGCACAGGATCAGCGCTCCCGCACTCATAATCGAGCCAAACCAGACCATCGTCGTCGAGCCGGGCTGGCTGGCCGAAATCACCGCCAAGGACCATGTCCTGATGCGCCGCATCGAGAAGAAGCGCCGGCAGGCGGCACTCGGCACCGAAGCCGATCCGGTTATGCTCGAAGTGTTCAACAATCTATTCATGTCGATCGCCGAACAGATGGGCGTGACGCTGCAGAACACCGCTTATTCGGTGAACATCAAGGAGCGGCTGGATTTCTCCTGCGCCGTGTTCGACCGCAACGGCGCGCTCGTCGCCAACGCACCGCATATACCGGTGCATCTCGGCTCGATGGACCGTTCGGTCGAGACGATCGTGCGGCTGAATCAGGGCGACATGCATCCCGGCGATGTGTTTGCCCTCAACGCGCCTTACAATGGCGGCACCCACCTGCCCGACATTACGGTGGTGACGCCGGTGTTTGACGATGCCGGCGAAGAGATTCTCTTCTACGTTGCTTCACGCGGTCACCATGCCGACATCGGCGGCACGGCGCCGGGATCGATGACGCCGCTTGCCACGACGGTAGACGAGGAAGGTGTCCTTTTCGACAATTTCCGCATTGTCGAACAGGGGCGTTTCCGCGAAGCAGCCCTCACCAAGCTTCTCATCGATCACCCCTACCCGGCCCGCAATCCGCGCCAGAACATCGCCGACCTGAAGGCCCAGATCGCCGCCAACGAGAAGGGTGCCGCAGAATTGCGGAAGATGGTCGAGCATTTCAGCCTGGCGGTCGTAGAGGCCTATATGGGCCACGTTAAGGACAATGCGGCCGAAAGCGTGCGGCGTGTACTGGAGCGGCTGCCGGATCAATCGGAATACGAATATCCGACCGATACCGGCCAGGTGATCAAGGTAAGGATCACCATCGACCGCGAGCAAGCGCGAGGCGACAGTCGATTTCACCGGCACCTCGCCGGTGATGAAGAACAACTTCAACGCGCCGGAGCCCGTTGCTCGCGCCGCCGTTCTCTACGCTTTCCGCGTCATGGTTGAAGACAACATCCCGATGAATGCCGGCTGCCTGCGGCCGATCAACGTCATCATCCCGGAAGGCTGCATGCTGCGCCCCGCCTATCCGGCCGCTGTCGTCGCCGGCAACGTGGAAACCTCGCAGCACGTCACCAATGCGATCTTTGGCGCGATGGGCGCGATGGCCAATGCGCAAGGGACGATGAACAACCTCACCTTCGGCAACGACCGCTACCAATATTATGAGACGATCTGTTCCGGCTCGCCCGCCGGCCGCATGAATGACGGGCGCGGCTTTGCCGGCACGTCGGGCGTCCACACCCATATGACCAATTCGCGCCTGACCGACCCGGAAGTGCTGGAACTGCGCTTTCCCGTACTGCTCGAGGACTTCCACATCCGTGAGAACTCCGGTGGCAAGGGCAAATGGAACGCCGGAGACGGAACGAAACGCACCATCCGATTCCTTGAGCGCATGGAATGCGCCATCCTCTCCAGCCATCGCAACCGCCCGCCGCGCGGGCTGGACGGCGGCGGCGATGGCGAGATCGGCAAGACCGAAGTCCGCCGCTCCGACGGCACCGTCGAAACGCTGAAGGCCTGTGATCAGACCGTGCTCGAAGCCGGCGATGCCGTGATCCTGACCACACCGACGCCGGGCGGGTTTGGAGCGGAATAAATTCTGACAGCGCGTTGCGGTCACTGCCGATCTTGCCCTCCCTTGGTGGGAGTGGTCGACGAGCAAAGCGAAACGATATGTAAGCGTGGGAGGTGGGGTGGGGGTAGACGCCCGCCCCGCGCCTACGGCGCGACCCTCCCCACAAGGGGAGGGGTAAAGGCGACCGTCACAGCCCTGTCATCGGGGCGTCACCGCACCGTCATCGCGCTGCGCTACCGGCTTGCGGAACAACCGCAAACGGGATTCGCGCCGCTCATGAACGGACCTTCCGCCGCCCCTCTGCTTCGTGGAAATGCCCGGCTCAAGCAGGCTGTCTACCAGCACAAAGCGCTGTCCAAAGCCGGTCTTTCCGAGCGGCTGTTCACGCTGCTGTTTTCGGGCCTGGTCTATCCGCAGATCTGGGAAGATCCCGATGTGGACATGGACGCCATGCAACTCGGCGAAGGCCATCGCGTCATCACCATCGCCTCGGGCGGCTGCAATGTGCTTGCATATCTCACGCGCTCGCCTGCCTTGATCGAAGCCGTCGATCTCAACGCCGCACATGTCGCTCTCAACCGGCTGAAGCTCGCCGCTCTGCAACATCTGCCGTCGCAAGCCGATTTCCATCGTTTCTTCGCGCAGAGCGGCAACCGCCACAATGGAGCCGCCTACGACCGTTTCATTGCGCCCTATCTCGACCAGACGTCGCGCCGCTACTGGGAGCGCAAGACCTTGCGCGGGCGGCGCGTCGACGTGTTCCAGCGCGACTTCTACCGAACTGGCTTGCTTGGTTGGTTCATCGCCGCCGGCCATTTTGCGGCGCGGCTGCACGGCATCGATCCGCGCAAGCTCATCGAGGCGCACACCGTCGCAGACCAGCGCCGATTCTTCGACGAGCAGATCGCCCCGGCCTTCGACAGGCGATTCTTGCGTTGGGCAACCGCGCAAAAGGCCTCGCTCTTCGGCTTGGGAATCCCGCCCGCGCAATATGACTCGCTGGTAACCGCCGGCGACGGCACCATGACCAGTGTGCTGAAGGCGCGGCTCGAAAAGCTCGCCTGCGATTTCCCGCTCAAGGAAAACTATTTCGCCTGGCAGGCTTTTGCGCGACGTTATCCGAATGAGGGTGAAGGCGCCTTGCCCGCCTATCTCGAAAAGACCAACTTCCAGACCATCCGCGACAATGCCCGCCGTGTCACGATCCATCATGCCAATGTCGGCGAGTTGCTGGCGCGCAAACCTGCAGGCTCGGTCGACCGCTTCGTCCTGCTCGATGCGCAGGACTGGATGACCGATGCCCAGCTCAACGCGCTGTGGACAGAGATCACGCGCACCGCGGCGGCGGGCGGCCGCGTGATCTTCCGCACGGCGGCCGAGCCCAGCATCCTTGAAGGCCGGGTCTCGAAAAGCCTGCTCGACCAATGGGAGTATCGCGCCGAGGAATCCCGAGGTTTCGGCGCGCGCGACCGCTCAGCAATCTACGGCGGCTTCCACCTCTATGTGCTGAAAGGCCAATGAGCATCACGGACGGATCGCGCCGCCACGCGGCCCTGATGGACCGGAACTACCGGTTCCAACGTCACATCTACGACGCCACCCGCAAATATTATCTGCTCGGCCGCGATCCGATGATTTCCGGCCTCACCGTGCCCCAAGGCGGATCGGTTCTGGAGATCGGCTGCGGCACTGGCCGCAATCTTTCCCTGGCCGGCCAGCGCTACCCGAACGCAAGACTGTTCGGTCTCGACATCTCCGCCGCCATGCTCGAAAAAGCCTCTGCGACACTCGCCAAGGAAGGGCTCGCCGACCGCGTGAAACTTGCTCAGGGCGATGCCACCTCATTCGAAGCACCCAGCCTCTTCGGCGTGAAAAAATTCGACCGCATCTTCATTTCCTACGCGCTTTCGATGATCCCGGGCTGGGAAGGGGCGGTGGCCGCAGCACTGCGAGCGCTGTCTCCGCAAGGCTCGCTTCACATCGTCGAGTTCGGGCAGCAAGAACACCTTCCCCGCTGGTTCAAGCACGGGCTGCACGCCTGGCTGAGCAAATACCATGTGACACCTCGGTCCAATCTGCAGGCTGAACTGCATCGGCAGGCCGTCGAAGCAGGCCGGAGGTTGCGCTTCGACCGCCTCTATCGCGATTATGTCTGGCTCGCGGTCATCGAACCGAAAACCGAGGCTCAGTCCTGACGGAGAGCCTTCGCCAGCGCCGCGACTAGGAACTGAGGCTTGTAGCCGAGTTTGCTCGGTGTAAGCCCCATCCGCACCACCACCAGCTTCAGGGACGGAATGACCGCGATCGTTTGCCCGTCATGTCCAATGATCCAACAGGCGTCCGCGGGCATGCCCATCGCCGCATCCTGCTCGACGCTGCTATCCGGACCGCGCAGCCACAATTGCCCCTGTCCATATTCGCCATGGGAGGCCGCAGCCGGCTTTTGCATCCACTCGGCAAAACCGGCGGGCAGTATTTCCTGCCCGTTCCAGACGCCGTCCTGAAGCAGGAACTGGCCGAAACGCGCCCAATCGCGCGCTGTCGCATAGATATAGGACGAGCCGACATAGGTGCCGGACGCATCGGTTTCCATCACCGTGCTGGTCATGCCGAGCGGCGCGAACAGCCTTTCGTGCGGCCAGCGCATCGCCTCGTCGGCATCGCCAACGACCTTCTGCCAGATCGATGACAGCATGATCGCGGTGCCGCTGGAATAGTTGAACTTTGTGCCCATTTCGGCTTCCAAAGGCTTGTCCGCAGCGAACCGCGCCATATCGGGCTCGAGGAAGAGCATGCGTGTGACATCGGTAACATCGCCATAGTCCTCGTTGAATTGCAGTCCGCTCGACATATCGAGGAGATCGGCGACGCGAATGACAGAGCGCTCGTCGGCAAACCAATCGCGGAACAACCGCGCCTGGTCCATGGTCAGCTTGCCCTCCTTGATCACCGTACCGGTGATCGCTGCATTGACTGTCTTGGTCATGGACCAGCCAAGCAACGGCGTTTCGGCGGAGAAGCCCGGACCGTAGCGCTCTGCAATGATGCGCCCATCCTTGACAACGACAACTGCGCGCATGCCCTGTCCGGTCATTGCCGGATCGTCGAGGATCTTGGCGATTGCCGGGTCGTTTCGAGTGTCGACCGGATTGCCTTCCGGCCATGGCGCAGGCGTCGTGCGCTCCTCAGCGGTAGCCAGCGTTCGCGTTGTATCGAACGTCGTCCCGACTTCTCATCCGGCAATAGCGTGCAGCCAAGCCCGTTGCGCGCCACCGCCACCCGCTCACCGAAAAAGCCCAGCAGCGCTGCCCGAACCGAGCGTGTTTCACGATCGACACTCACATCCATCAGCTTGAGCAGCGGATGCCCCGGCGCCTGTACGTCGTCCGCCAGCACCTGCCTTGGATCGCGGCCGGCAATGAAAACATTCGAGCAGATGATTTTCGCGGTGTAGCCGGACCCGACACGGAACAATTCCAACGGCCACAAATAGAGCCAGACGGCAGCGAAAAAGACCGCAAACAGCAAAACGGCGGCCCCCCACTTGAAAACCGCCTTCACTTTGCGCATTCGAACTCTCAGTTTTTGCGATTGACGAACGTCGTCCCGCAGATTTTATTCGTTGTCGAGCGCGATCAACCGAATATCAACCATGATCGGCGATGACAGACAGAATTCGCTTTATGCGAGGAGGGTGCGCCGCTAGGCGCAACGTGAGGGCCAAAGGGGCCAGCACTTTCAAGTTTGAGTACGCCGGCCTGCCGGCGCGAAGGAGACATTATGCGCCGACTGGCCGCTCTGATGCTGGCTTCCGTGCTCGCCGCTTGTAGCACGAGCGACGACCTCGGTCTCGAATCGTCAGCCAATGCCCTGCACCCCCAGAGCGGCAAGGCAACCAGCGTGTCGTTGCTCAATCCGCGCTTTGGCGACAGCGATCCGCATCAGTGGACGGCGCGCACGCCCTTCGCCTATGCGGTCCATGGCACCGACGTCTCGAAATACCAGACCTCGATCGACTGGCCGGCCGCCAAGGCGTCGGGTATTTCCTTCGCCTTCATCAAGGCGACAGAGGGCGGCGACCGGGTCGACGACAAGTTCCAGCAGCACTGGCGCGGCGCCCGGTCAGCCGGCGTGGCGCGCGGCGCCTATCATTTCTATTATTTCTGCCGCACAGCCGCCGAGCAGGCGCGCTGGTACATAGCCAACGTCCCGAGGGAGCGCTCGGCCATGCCGCCGGTACTCGACATGGAGTGGAACCCGGATTCGCCGACCTGCAAGCTGCGGCCCTCGCCGGAGACCGTGCGCCGCGAAATGCGCATCTTCCTGTCCATGGTCGAGAAGCACTATGGCAAGAAGCCCATCATCTACACCTCGATCGACTTCTTCGACGACAACAACCTGGCTTCGTTCACCGAATACCCGTACTGGCTTCGTTCCGTCGCCGATCATCCATACGATCGTTACGGCAGCCACCCGTTCACCTTCTGGCAGTATACGGGGACGGGCGTCGTGCCAGGCATCAAGGGCCAGGCCGATATCAATGCCTTCAACGGTAGCCATGCCGCGTGGAAGAAGTGGGTCGCGCAGAATACGCATTGATTGGAGAAAAAATGGCGGAAACTTGCCAGCTTGCCCGTTTTTCGCCATGAGGATTGGGCACAGGGCAGCCAAAGCGGCTATTGTTCATTGAGCATCTGTCGCGACAATTCTCGCAAGATCAGGATGCCTGGATGCGGATCACCGCCAAAGCCCTTTCCATTTTCGCTATTGTAGCGGCTGCGACGGCCGCCCACGCGCAGGATTGCGGCACCGATTTCGACGCCTGGCGCAAGGGCGTCGAGAACGAAGCGCGTGCGGCAGGAGTTGGCGAGAAAGGCCTGTCGGCGCTTGCCGCGGCCGACATCGATACGCGCGTGCTGGCGCGCGATCGCGCTCAGGGTGTGTTTAACCAGACCTTCATCGAATTCTCCTCGCGCATGGTCTCCGACTACCGCCTGAAGCAGGGCGCGATCAACCTGAAGAAGTATGCCGATGTTTTTGACCGCGCCGACAAGGAGTTCGGCGTGCCTGGCCCGGTGATCGCCGCCTTCTGGGCGCTCGAAACGGATTTCGGCGCCGGTCAGGGCGATTTCAACACGCTCAACGCCGTGGTGACGCTCGCGCATGATTGCCGTCGGCCCGAACTCTTCCGCCCGCAGCTCGTGCCGCTGCTGACGCTGATCGACCGGGGCGTGCTGCCTGTCGACGTGCAGGGCGCGTGGGCCGGCGAGATCGGCCAGACGCAGATCCTGCCGACAGACTATCTTCTGCGCGGCATCGATGGCGACGGCGACGGCAAGGTCGATCTGCGCGGCAGCCCTCCCGACGTGATCATGACAACCGCCAACAAGATCCAGCACCGCGGCTGGAAGCGCGACCAGCCCTGGCTGATCGAGGTTCGTGTGCCTGACGAGATGCCTTGGGACCAGACCGGCCGGACCAACAAGCTGCCGATCGCCAAATGGACCGAATGGGGCGTGACCAACCCCGATGGCTCGCTCCTCGAAGATCATGGGTTGAATGCCGGCGTCGTGCTTCCGATGGGCCGCAAGGGACCTGCTTTCCTCAGCTACGACAATTACGACATCTATCTGCAATGGAATCAGTCGGCGACCTACACGTTGACGGCTGCGGTCCTCGCGACGCGGCTTGCCGGCGCGCCGGCGTTCGACAAGCGCGACCCCGAAGAAGGCCTCATTGGCGATGGAATGAAGCAGCTTCAGCAGAAGCTCGCCGATAAGGGCTATGACGTTGGCGGCATCGACGGCATTCTGGGCGTCAACACCCGCGAGGCGGTAAGGCAAGAGCAGATGAAGCTCGGTCTTCCGGTCGATGGCTGGCCGACAGCAGCGCTGCTGGCGATGATGTGATGTTAGTGAATAGTGAATAAAAGATCGAACTAATCGCATCCACGATGCCAGTCGAATTTCGCCACACTATTTATTCACCATTCACATTTACATTTACCATTCACTATTTCACCACTCGCTACTCCCCAACTCCCGCCATCGTCTCCAAACTCGCAAATCCCTGCGGCGCGTCACCTTCCTCGAAGGGTGTCGTCACTTCCACGAACGTGTCTGGATAAAAACCGTTGAAGCGCGTCCTCAGCGACAGCGAATAGGCGCCGATATGGCCGATCTCGATCCAATCGCCTGTGTCGATCGTTTCCGGGAGCCAGAACGGCCGTGATAGGATATCGACGGAATCGCAGGTTGCGCCACACACCTTGAACGGCACGATGTTGCTTTCGCTGCCATTTCGGGTGCGGATCGCCGGATCGGGAATAAACCGCGCCGGCAGTGTGATCTTCCCGGTCCAGGAATCGGACAGCGAGGCCCAGATACCGTCATTGATGTAGAGTCGCCGCCCTTTGCGTAGCAGCACCCGCACGATCAGCGAAAAGGCGCGCGCTACTATCACTCGGCCAGGTTCCGCCACCAACGGCATACTGTCGAACTGCCATTCCTTTATGTCGCCGCTGAGCCGCGACATCAATTGCCCCAGCGCCGGCATAGGCAGCTTCTTGCTGGTGGGGTCGTCACCATACTCGGCAGGGAACCCGCCGCCGACATCCAGCCCGGCAAGCGGAAAACCGACGCGGTTGCGAACCCAGTCCGCGGACGCCAGCGCTCGCTCATACGTATCGGGATCCTCGATCTGGCTACCGACATGGAAGCAGATACCGACCTTGTAGCCCGTGCGCTGCAGCCGCTGTGCCAGTTCAACCGCATTGGCCGGGCCTGCCCCGAATTTCTTCGACAGCTCATAGGCCGCTTGCCCCTTGGTCTGGATGCGCACGAACACGGTGATCGCGCCCGGGTCGATGTCGAGCGCCCGCACCACGCGCGTAAGCTTGGTGATCTCGTCCTCGTGGTCGATGGCGATCACCCGGATGCCATACTCCTCGAGCGCCAGCCTGATGTCCGACTGAGCCTTGACAGGGTGCATGTAGAGCATCTCGGCGTCATGGGAGATGGCACGTACCGCTGCGAATTCGCCTGGCGAGGCGACGTCGAATGCCGTCACGCCGGCTTCCACCAGGGTCTTCAGCACCAGCTGCTCGCCATTGGTCTTGACCGCATAGGCTGTCTTACCTGGAAACATCTGCATGAACTGTCGCGTATCGGTTTTCAGCACCTCAGGCCGGAAGCAATATACCGGGTCGTCCGGCCGCAGCGCCAGAGCCGCCTCCTTGGCATTGTCGAATCTCTGCATTTGGCTGCCTCGTTGAATGGTCTTTGGATGAAGCCGCGCCCTAGTTAGGGCATTCTCGCCCGGAAGCAAAAGGCATCGATTCGGGTGATTTTGGCACGCTTGTGGTTGCTTTGCATGACGTGCGACGCGATCCGCAACTTTCGGGTGGCTACTGAGGTGCAATTGGCAAATAGCCAGCGATTGTTGGAGAAGGCATGAATCAGATGTCCGTTGCACAACCAGGTTTGCAAATGTCCGCGGCGGATTGGGGCCGGCTGTTGCTGCTTGGGGCGATCTGGGGCGGGTCTTTCTTCTTTGCCCGCATAGCAGTTGCCGAAATGCCGCCACTAGTGCTCGTGTTTTGGCGGGTCGCCATCGCCGCGGCAGCGTTGCAAGTCTATCTGACTGTCGCCGGCCCAAGCTTCCGCCTCGCGATCCCGCACTGGCGCGCGATCACGCTGCTGTCGATCCTCAACAATGTCATCCCGTTTTCGCTGATCTTCCTTGGTCAGACCCAGCTCGGTGCCGGCCTCGCTTCCGTCCTGAACGCAACGACGCCGTTCTGGACGCTGATGATCGCGAACGTAATGACGCGCGACGAAAAACTCAGTTGGAACAAAGTTTTGGGGATCGTTCTTGGTATCGCTGGAACCGCGATCATGATCGGCCCCGACTTGTTCTCCGATCTTGGGGCGCCCGTTTGGGCGAAGTTCGCGCTCGTCGGTGCATCGCTCTCCTACGCTTTTGCACTGATGGTCGCGAAGCGTTTGAAGAACCTACCGCCGCCCGTCGTTGCAACCGGACAGCTGACCGCATCAACATTAGTTATGCTGCCAATCGCCATGATCGGTTTCGGACCGGCGGCCATGGCCAGCGCCAGCGCACCGGTCTGGCTGGCGGTAGCTGGCCTCGCCCTGCTTTCGACGGCTTTCGCCTACCTGCTTTACTTCCGATTGGTCGCTGACGCCGGCGCCACTAATGCGTCGCTCGTCACCCTCATTGTGCCCGTGAGCGCCATTCTTCTCGGCACTGTTTTCCTCGGGGAGCATCTTCAGTCGATCGAGGTGCTTGGCATGGCGGTGATCGCCGCAGGATTGGTGACGATCGACGGCAGCCTGTTTGGCAGCGCTACGAAGCCCTCGCGATGAACAGTTTTGCCACAATTTTGCGGACCAGATTTACAAAATCATTTCAATGGGTAAGGATCCATCGACACAATGGTTATCCATAATCTTGCCGCAATGCAGCACGTTTTCCACTTGTCAGTTGCGCAAACTCGCCTAAACTCCGCGCTTGTACTCTACTCATGGAGCCAACTCATGGGACTTACGCGGCCAATCAATGCACTGATGATATGCGCTTCCTTTGCCATTATCGGCGCCCTGATTATGGGAGTTCTTCCCTAACGGCATGAGCTGGGGGGTTTCAGCTAGTCTGACAACCGATGACGAAAAGGCCCGCTGATCCAGCGGGCCTTTTCATTTCAACTTCAAGTCGTTGAGAACCGGATTCAGATCAAGCCGCGGCAAATCCAGCCACTTGTTCTACCTGCGGACGCGGCCTGATGCCGATCATGTGGCAGATCGCGAAGGCAAGATCGGCGCGGTTCATCGTGTAGAAGTGGAAATCATCCACACCGCGCTCCATCAGATCCATGACCTGCTCGGCAGCCACAGCCGATGCGACCAGCGCATGTGTATGCGGGTCCTTGTGAAGGCCATCGAAGCGCTCGGCAAGCCATGCGGGGACCAGCGTGCCACAGCGAGAGGAGAAATTCGCGACCTGCGCGAAATTATGGACCGGAAGGATGCCGGGCACGATCGGGATATAGATACCCGCACGCCGCGCCCGCTCGACATAGGCTTCATAGAGGTCGTTGTCGAAGAAGAACTGGGTGATCGCCCGCGACGCGCCATTGTCGACCTTCCGCTTCAGCATGTCGATGTCAGTTGCGAAATCCGAACTTTCCGGATGCTTCTCCGGATAGGCCGAAACGGAGATGTCGAAGTCGCCAATCGCATTCATTGCCGACACCAATTCGGACGCATTGGCGTAGCCGTCCGGGTGCGGCTTGTAGCGAGCGCCGACGCCTTCGGCCGGATCGCCGCGCAGCGCCACGAAGCGCTTGACGCCCATCGCCGCGAATTCGGAAATCACCTGATCGACCTCGTCGCGCGTGGCGTCGATGCAGGTCATATGTGCTGCCGGAATGAGATTGGTTTCGGTCAGGATGCGCTTGACCGTGCGCGCCGTGCGTTCGCGGGTTGAACCGCCTGCTCCGTAGGTCACAGACACAAATTTCGGATCGAGCGGCGCCAACCGCGTCACAGTCTCCCACAGCCGCACTTCCATCTCGTCATTCTTCGGCGGGAAGAACTCGAAGGAGACGCGCACCCTGCCGCCAATGTCCGGACGGCGCGAAAAACGGAACTTGTTCATCAGACGGCTTCCCCTTGCAGAGCCTGGTTCTGTCGGTCGGCAATCAGCACGCGGCGGTCGCGGCCAAGCCACAGTTTTACGGTGAGTGTCGCGTCACCGGCGATACGTGGCTCGAACGCCTTGGTGATTTCCACATCAAGACCCGCCTCGTGAAACCATTCCGCGATCTGCTGGTCGGAAAAGCCGAGGCGCATATGGGCGTGCTCATCGCGCAGGAACTCCAGAGAATGCGACGCGAAGTCGACAATGATCAGGCGGCCGGACGGTCGCAGCAGACGCGCGGCCTCGCGGATCGCATGCGCCGGCTCGTCCAGATAGTGCAGCACCTGATGCATGGTGATCAGATCAAAATTGTCGCGCTCGACCGGCGGCGCGAAAATATCGCCCTGCCGAACCTGCGCATGCGCCACGCCTGCCCGGTCGAGGTTGGCGCGCGCCACGGCGAGCATCTCGCGCGACAGGTCGATTCCAACGCCACGGCGGTAATAAGGTGCGAACAGTTCGAGCAGCCGTCCGGTGCCCGTGCCGAGATCGAGCATGGACTGGAACGGCCGCTTGCCGACGGCGGCAAGCAACGCCGCCTCCACCGCCTGGTCCGGCGCGTGCAGCGTGCGCAACTGATCCCACGATGCGGCATTGCGACTGAAGTAGTCGCTCGCTTTCTCCTGCCGGCGGTGCTTCACCGCCTGGAGCCGCTCAAGATCCCGGTCAACCGTCGCGTCTCGCTCATGCACGCGCGACACGATGCCTTGCACGAACTCCCGCACCGCCTCGTCATCGGAGACGCGGAAGAACGCCCATGACCCCTCTTGATACCGCTCGACCAGCCCCGCCTCCATCAGCAGCTTAAGATGGCGCGACACGCGCGGCTGCGACTGATTGAGGATTTCGGTGATGTCGGAAACAGTCAGGTCGCCGCGCGAGATCAATGCAAGAATGCGCAATCGGCTGGATTCAGCCGCCGCCTTCAATATATCAACCATGGTGTCGAGGGTTATGCGCATGGGAGCCATCTACCAAAAGATATAAACATATCTTTATGTGAAGAATCGGCTTAGTGCAACATCAATGTCGCGCGCGGACAAGAAAATGCCGCTTGCCTGTCAGGAGAAAAGAGCATGTTCGAGATGCGCGGAGGCGAAGTAGCGCTGGCCGAAGATCCGGCCTCTCAGACCGGCGACGCGCATATCCTGTTCATCGGAACGCTGCGTTCTACCTGGACGAGCCGCGACGACTGCCCCAAGAACATGCGTGAAGCGCGGGAGCGCGGCATTGGCGCCGCGGCGGAGATCAAAGCTCAATACCGGGAGGGTCTGCAGGGTCTCGGCGCGGCCAGCCACGTCGCGATCTTGACCTGGCTTCATCACGCCCCGCGGAATCTGATTGTGCAGAAACCGCGCCATGCGGTTGAATCGAAAGGCGTCTTCGCCCTGCGGTCGCCGGCGCGGCCAAACCCGATCGGACTGCATGTCGCCCGGCTGGTGAGCATCGACGCCATTGCCGGCATCCTGTCGCTCGATGCCATCGACGCTCTAGATGGCACACCGGTCATCGACATAAAGCCCTATTTTGCCACCAGCGATTCCGTTCCGGACGCAACCTACGCCAGCAGCAGGGCGTCGAGCGAGAGCTGACATGTCCACCCATCGCCAGCGCGCCATCGCCAAGGCGCTTACGCTGCTGCTGCCCATCGCACCCTTCGCGGACACGGAGAAAATCAGGGCCGACGCCAACGCCAAGCACTTAAAAACCTTACCGCCAACGATCGCGGTCTGGCTGGCAACGGTCGCGCATGTCCGCCATGCGCACAGCGATTACGAAGCGCTGCTAGCCGAGGGCTACGACCATGAATCCGCCCGTTTCTTCGTTGTCGATCAGATCAACCAGGTGCTGACGCGCTGGCGCGCCTCAAGGCTGCTCGATCCGGATGACGAGGATGCGGAGTAGTTGCGGCGGCGCGCGACATCGGGCGCAGAAGGCTATGCTCGTCCACTGCTGCGACACGCGCGGACACGAACAGTCCGGCGATGCGCGCGGTCAATGTCCGCGCGGAGATGATCTCGGTCGTTTCAGGCGCGAGTATAGACGTCTGCGTCACATCATCCTCAACAACACGCCGCCGATCGAATAGCCGGCTCCGAAGGCGCATAGCAGGCCCCATTCGCCAGCCTCCATGTCCTTGTGATTTTCCTGGAGCGCGATCACGGCACCCGCCGCCGCCGTATTGCCGAGGCGGTCGAGCACCAGCGGCGCACGGTCGTGGCCGACTTCATGGCCGAAGGACAGGCGCAGGATCATGGCGTTCATGCGCGCATTGGCCTGGTGCAGCCAGAAGCGGCGTATGTCGTCCGGTGCCAACCCGTGTTCGGCAAGGAAATCGACGATGAAGCGATGGCCCGCCACCGTCACATCCTTGAACACCTTGTTGCCGACCTGCTTGATCAAGTTGCCTTTGGTAGGAATAGCGGACGTATCATCCAGCCCGTCGCGCAGCAGGAAACCGAAATTGGTGCGGATGTTGTTGGAAAACTGCGTCCAGCCGCGCGTGTCGACCACCTCGAAGCGGCCCGGGCGGCGTTCTTCCTCCATGCGCTCAAGGATTATTGCAGTCGAGGCGTCGCCGAAGATGAAATGTGTCTGCCGGTCGCGGAAATCGAGATGGCCGGTGATCAGTTCCGGCGTCACCACCATCACCCGCCGCTGCGCGCCCGAGCGGACGAGATTGGCGGCGACATGCAGGCCGGCCGTGGCGGACGAACAGCCCAGCGCCATGTCGAATGCCGCGCCCTGGGCGCCAATGGCGTTCTGGATTTCGATAGCAATCGCCGGATAGGGCCGCTGGTGATGCGACGCCGCGCAGATCACCATGTCGATGTCGGCACCGTTCAGCCCGGCATCCTCAAGCGCCCGTTTTGCCGAACCGACACCGAATTCCGCCATCACCGAGAGGTCATCGTCGTCACGCGGCGCAATGCGCGGCGCCATGCGGTCGGGATCGAGAATGCCATCGAGCGTATGGACATGCCGCGTCACCACGCCGGAAGCATGCGCGATGAAGGCCGCGTCCGATTTCGATAGCGGCCGCTCGCCGTTGGCAGCGCGGCGCACATTCTCCGCCTCGACATAGGCGTTGTAGCTTTCGACCAGTTCTTCATTGGTGATGGCGGCTTCAGGGATCAGAACGCCGATCCCGCTGATCATGACGCGATGCATTCGTTCAAGGCTTCCTTGATCTTCGCGCCATCAGCTTCCGCCCGGCGTCCCTACCGTCACGGCAGATATTGCGCTGCACTCGTTTACGCCGAATTGAGCGCATCGCAAAGCCCATCAACATTGTGCCACCCAGGCAGGGCAGGCCCGGCGCTGGGCTTCAGCATCAACCGCCGCGTTGCGCCACGATGAAAAGTCTCGGAAACCGCAGCAGCACGCGCCCATCGACCCGCGGCGTATAAACCTCGGCAATGCGCTTCGAATACTCCGCGACGAACTGGGCGCTTTCGCTGGGGTCGAGTGGATCGAGAAACGGCTTGAGGCCGGTGGAACTGAACCAATCGACGATCGCCTCGGCATCGGCAAGTGGGTGATTATAGGCCGTGTGCCAGATATCGAGCCTCACGGCGTATGGCGCAAGCAGATCGTAATAGGATGCGACGGGCGGCAGCGGGGCTCGTGCCGCGCTGGTCAATTTCGCCGCGAAAGGCATCGCTCTCGCGGCCTCACGCATCAGTGCATGCGACGGTTCGCTGACATTGTCCGGCATCTGGATCGCCAAGACGCCGCCCGGCGCGAGCAAGCCGAACAGCCTTGGCAGCAGGGTCGCATGATCGGGCAGCCATTGCAGCGAGGCGTTGGCGAACAACACATCGACGGGCTCGTCCGCCGACCAGTCCGCTGCATCGGCAAGCGCGAACCGCAATCCCGGCAGGCGCGCCCTCGCCTTCTCGATCATATTCGGCGAAGTGTCGAAGCCGCTGACCTCGGCATCCGGCCAGCGCGCGGCCAGCAATTCTGTCGAATTGCCCGGCCCGCAGCCTATATCGACGACGCGGCGCGGATTTGTCAGCGGTATCTGCGCCAGCAGATCGCGCGCCGGCCTGGTCCGCTCGTTCTCGAACTGGAGATAGTGCGAGGCGGACCAGTCACGCATTTCAGGCTCCTAGCAATACCGGCTAGCGCTCATCACCGGTACACTTCCCGCCGACTGCCAAGCCGAACGACGAGGATCGTCACGCGCTCGTCTTCAATTTTGGCAATGACGCGATAGTCGCCAACTCTGTATTTCCAGAAACCGGCAAGCGGGCCGGCCAAGGCCTGACCGAGACTTCGCGGATTGTCCAAAGGGGCCAGGCGGTCGCGCAGGAAACGCAGAATGCGCTGGCGATTTTGGGACGACAGGCGGCCAAGTTCCTTGTCGACCTTGGCGTCAAACTCGATCCGCCACAAGATTTCAGTCTTTCCGGCCGTCGTCGTCAGCGTAGCGCGCCATCATCTCCTCAAGCGAAATCCTTGGACCATTTTCATCGAGCCGCTGCTTCGCAATGTAAAGATCCTCAAGATCGTCAATATGTTCCAGGATCGCCTCGCGGGCATAGAAACTCTTTGATCGACCCGTGCGCTTGGCAAGGTCGTCCAGCCGCTTCTCGATGTCAGGTGGCAAACGAAGAGCAAGCATTGGGATATCTCCTTTGCTATACATGTATAGCAGACGGACGCTGCCTACAAGAAGCGGCGCGCCTTACCGCGTCAGCCGCTTGTAAGTCATGCGGTGCGGGTTGATGGCTTCCGGACCGAGGCGGCGGATCTTGTCCTTCTCGTAGTCCTCGAAATTGCCCTCGAACCACTCGACATGGCTGTCGCCCTCGAAGGCGAGGATGTGGGTCGCGAGGCGGTCGAGGAACATTCGATCGTGGCTGATGATCACCGCGCAGCCGGCGTAGCTTTCCAGCGCGTCTTCGAGGGCCGCGAGCGTCTCCGTGTCCAAGTCGTTGGTCGGTTCGTCGAGCAGCAGCACGTTGCCGCCGGTACGTAGCATCTTCGCAAGGTGCACGCGGTTGCGCTGACCGCCGGAGAGGTTGCCGACCTTCTGCTGCTGGTCGCCGCCCCGGAAATTGAATGACGAGCAGTAGGCGCGGGTGTTCGCTTCGAACTTGCCGAGCTTGACGACTTCGGCGCCACCGGAAATCTCTTCCCACACGGTCTTGTTCGGATCGAGCGCGTCGCGGCTCTGGTCGACATAGCCGAGCTTCACGGTCTCGCCGATGCGGATCATGCCATCGTTCGGCTTCTCCTGCCCGGTGATCATCCTGAACAGCGTGGTCTTGCCGGCGCCGTTCGGGCCGATGATGCCGACGATGCCGCCGGGTGGCAATTTGAAGGTCAGGTCCTCGATCAGCAGTTGGTCGCCAAAACCCTTGTCGAGGTCTTCGACTTCGATGACGACATTGCCCAGACGCTCGCCATGCGGAATGACGATCTGCGTATCGCTTGGCCGGCGCTTGTCGGCTTCGACCAACAGATCCTCGAAGGCCTTGATGCGGGCCTTGGACTTGGTCTGGCGGGCTTTCGGCGAGGACGAAATCCACTCGCGCTCGCGCGAGATCGCCCGCTGGCGAGCATCGTCTTCGCGGCCTTCCTGCTTGAGGCGCTTGGCCTTGGCTCCCAGATAGGCGGTGTAGTTGCCTTCGTAGGGAATGCCGCGGCCACGGTCGAGCTCGAGAATCCAGCCCGTGACATTGTCGAGGAAGTAGCGGTCGTGGGTGATGATCAGCACGGCGCCCTTGTAGGCGCGCAGGTGCTTTTCCAGCCAAGCGGTGGTCTCGGCGTCGAGATGGTTGGTCGGTTCGTCGAGCAACAGCAGATCCGGCTCGGAAAGCAGCAGCTTGCACAGCGCGACGCGGCGGCGCTCACCGCCCGACAGCTTGGTGACGTCGGCGTCCTTCTCCGGGCAGCCGAGCGCTTCCATCGCCATCTCGACCTGCTGTTCCAGGTCCCAGAGGTTGAGGCGGTCCATCTCGTCCTGAAGCTTCGCCGACTCCTCCGCCGTTTCGTCGGAGTAGTTCATCATCAGCTCGTTGTAGCGCTCGATGATGGCGGTCTTCTTGGCGACGCCTTCCATGACGTTTTCGAACACGGTCTTCGACTGATCGAGCGCCGGCTCCTGCGCCAGGTAGCCGACAGTCGCACCGTCAGCGAGCCATGCCTCGCCGGAATATTCCTTGTCGAGACCGGCCATGATCTTCAGAACGGTCGACTTGCCGGCGCCGTTGGGGCCGAGAATGCCGATCTTGGCATCGGGATAGAAGGAGAGGTGAAGGTTCTCCAGAACCTTCTTGGTGCCGTAGGCCTTGTTGAGCCCGGCCATGTGATAGATGAACTGGCGTGCCACGCTTGGCTTATCCTTGAGATTGATCGCTTAGGAGGGTTGCGCGCTATGTAGGCGAAGCGGTGCAAAACGGCAATCGCCTAGTGGCAACAACACATGTTCCGATTTTGCGGGCTTCCGGCGGAATTGAGAGGTACGTGCCTCGCTCAGATCACGATCTCCCGCAAAAGCCACTGTCCGATAGGCCAGGTCGCGGAGAAATGTTTGAACGCGCGGTCGGCAAAGCCGTCCGCAAGGGCATCCGCCGCCGGCAATTCCAACCCGGCATAAAGCCCCTCATGCAACAACAGACCAGCGCGTTCGTGGCTGGTATCGAAGCCGCGCGGCACGCTCTTGCGCGTTGCGCCACCAACCTCGTATGGGCCTGCAGCCTTTACAGCATGGATGGCCTTAGTGAGCGAGCGGCCCGGCCCTTCGGATAATATCGCCCGTCGAAACCGGTCCAACATCGCGCCGTCGAGCGCATGCATGCCGCTGCCTATGAAAATGGTTGCTGGCGTGATCCGCAAATAAAAGCCGGGACGATCCCAGCCCTTCTTTTCGCCATGCCAGAACCAGATGTCGAGATGGTCCTTGTATGGCCGCTTGTCCTTCGAAAAGCGGACGTCCCGGTTGATCCGGCTGATCGAGCCGTTGATCTTCGGCTCGTAGCGCACGCCCGAAGAAATCGCCTTCAATTTTGGACCCATTGCCTCCACGAACCGCCGCGCCGGTTCGACATAGCCTGCCTCGTAGAGCCCGCGATTGGCCTCAAACCAATCCTTGCCGTTATCAGCCGCAATGCCGGTAAGGAAATCCCTTGTCTCCGCCGGAAATCTGGAAAAGCCTGATTCACTCATTGTCTCGGCCCCGTTTGCGCGGCTGACCTTATCAAACGGCCGATGCCGGACGCGAGCTTTCCGTAGACCTCCGGCACGGGAATCCGTTCCGGGACCCTGGCTATCCCGGCGGCAGAGTGATTTCGAAGCGCGCGCCAGTTTCGGAATCGGCAAGCCGTATCTCGCCTTCATGCGCCTTGACGATCGCTGCGACGATTCCGAGCCCCATGCCCGTCCCGCCGTTGTCGCGCCGCGTCGTGAAGAACGGCTCGAAGATACGCGCACGGTTGCCGGTGAGATGCCGGGCCCATCATCGCTGGCGACGATGGTGATGGCGTCGGCACCGGAAGCCGAGACCGAAAACCGCTTCGCGCCATGCCGCGCCGAATTGTCGATGAGATTGACAAGGATGATGCCGGCGTTCTCGGCGGACATGCGGAACTTCAAATCCGCGCCCTCCCCCGCATCGAGTGCGATGCGTCACTCCGCCGGCAGCGTTTCCAGCGCCTCGGTCAGCGATGTGTTTTCGCCGGTGATCACCATGGCTTCGGCGCGTGCCAAGTCGATCAGCCGGCGCACTAGACCGGCCAGCCGTTCGGCATCTGCGACGATGTTGCCGGTGAAGCGCGCCCGCGTGGCCTGATCCATATCCTCTCCAGAATCGCGCAACAACTCCGCCGCGCCCAGTATTGAGGTGAGCGGCGATTTCAGCTCGTGCGAGACATGCGTCGCAAAGGTACGGATGGTGTCCGAGCGCGCCTGCAGCTTGCGGGCCATATCGAGGAAGGCATTGGCCAGCTCCGCCATCTCGCGCGTGCCATGATGGCTGAGCGGCCGGATCGCGCTTGCATCGCCGGCGGCGATGCGCGCAGTGCGGTCCATCAGTTCGTGCATCGGCCGGCTGATCGCGCGCAGGAACACGATGCCGATGATCAGCGCGCCGACCAGCATCGCCGCGCCGGCCAGCATCAGCTTGCCGCGCTCGCCATAGAGATGTTTCACGATGTTGTTCGGCGTTCGCGACAGGTAGATGACGCCAGCCACGCGCCTGTCGACCACGACTGGCATTGCCACGAAAATGCGCACCTTTGTGCCGCGGCTGACCGAATAGAGTGGTGGTGGCGGCTCGTCGGAAACCCGTGTCCTGAGAACGCCGGCATACCGCCCGGCCAGCGCGATTCGCACTTCCTCGACATCCGCGTATGACTTGCCGACATCGTTGCCGCCGGCAATCACCACGCCCTTTGGATCGAGTAGCCGAAAGCCGGCAAGCGTCGATTGCTGGGCCGCCGCCATCACTTCCGTAAAACCGGCGCCGAGTTTCGCGAACACAGGATCGGGCTCGGCAGGGACCGGGTCCGGCCTCGGCATCAGTATGGGATCGACAGCGAGGTCGAGCTTCGGTTCGATCGGCCGGAACGGCCCCGCCTCGCGGGCATAGTTCTTTTGAGCCGTTACGGTGGCGCCAAGGCTTTCCGGCGAAAGCCCCGCCGCCTTCACGTCGCGCGCGAAGGTCGCGGCAATCACCGCGCCCTGCGCGATCAGTTCGGCTTCGGTCTGGCGGATCAGCTGGTTTTCATAAGAGGCGAAAGAAAACAGGCCGGCGAACGGCAGCGCCATTACCATCAGCAGGATCGCCAGGATGACCAGGCCAAGGCGCGGGCGCCATTTATCCCTCACGGCCCGCGGCGCCCCAGGCGGAAGCCAACGCCATGCACGGTCTCCACCACATCCTTGCAGCCGGCGGCGGCGAACTTGGCGCGGATGTTACGGATGTGGCTGTCGACGGTGCGGTCCGACACGTGGATGTTCGGCGCATGACTGGCGTCCATGATCTGCTGGCGCGATAGCACATGCGCCGGCCGCGCCATCAGCCGCTTCATGATGGAAAACTCGATAGAGGTCAGGTCGAGATCAACGCCGTCATATCGCACTGCGTGGCGTGCCGGGTGCAGGGCCAGGCGCCCATAGGTCAAGGCTTTCTCCGGCCTCTCCTCCTCCTGCGCCTGTGGGCGCGCACGCCGCAGAATGACGTTGACCCGCGCAACCAGTTCGCGCGGGCTGAATGGCTTGGTGACATAGTCGTCGCCGCCCATTTCCAGGCCGAGGATGCGGTCGATCTCTTCGTCGCGCGCCGACAGGAACAGGATCGGTACCGAGGATTTCTTGCGCAGTTCGCGGCAAACATCGAAGCCGTCCATTTCCGGCATGCCGACATCGAGCACCAGAAGATCGGGGGTCTTGCGGTCGAATTGCCGGAGCGCGGCCGCGTCGTCGGCAACCGGGTCCGTGACCATCCCGGCCTTTTCCAGCGCGAAGCAGATCACTTCGCGGATATGCGGGTCGTCGTCGGCGACAAGAATGCGGTGGGCCATGCGGATTTCAATTGACCTGCGGACAAGGCCGGACAGGAGGAAGCGGGTTGCTCTCTAGATAGCGGGAAAGACGCCACCTCCGAAAGGTCCAGGCACGCCATTCGGCAAAGAAGGCTGCATCCTCCCCGGCAAGCTGGTCGCGTGAGACGCGCATGCCCATCACGTTATCCTCGCAGGACATGATGCTGACAGCGGCAACGTAGCGGTCGATTGCGGGAATTGCCGCAGGCCCAATGTCCACAAGATAGTCGACGTCCAACGCCTCTCCTTCGCCCGCGATTTCGCGGCTGTGCGTGATGTTATATCCAGCAATCATGTCCGCGAAGTTGACGAACGAGCACGCATAAAGCGTGACGCAGAGCGTCAGGAGATTGGCGCCGATCAGCCAGATGTTGGATTGCCTGAGATGGATGCGGGCCATGATCAGCACCAGCCCCACGGCCACCAACCCCATCCAGATGAAGGCGGCGACGCGCCAGTAGGTCAGCGCGTAGATACCGACATAGAGGTCGAGACGCAGGATCGACGACAGCACCAGCACCACGTTTTGCAGCGTCCACAAGGTAGCCAATAGGGCGGCGAAAAGCAGCAAGGAAAGGCCCAGCGGCTGACCGAAAAGCAGGAAATCGGCGGCGGCTGTGAGCGCCAGCGCTGCGCCCATACGGGCCGGAAAACGAGGGGTCAACGCAAGGGTACTGGTCACGCTTTGGGGTCCTTAGGCACGTTCCTCGTGGGGTGAGGCGGCAGGCGGGAACGCCTTGGGAGGGGAGCGACGGTCGCTGAACGGTTGCGGGCGGGAGGGTCAACCAGCCACCAGAAATCCGAAAGCATGCGTGAGGGCAGTCGCCACTTAGTGAAGAGAGAAGCGGTGTTCATGCGCTTGTTGTCGCGCATCGCTGGCAATTGGTTTGCCGCTAACGCGCAGCGTTTCAGGAAGTTTGTGCAGAAATCATGCAGTCCACCGAAGCGAATGATCCTTCGTCCGCGCTTGACGCTTCGCGCCTGCCAACCGACAGTCGGCCAGGGGAAAGCGCGAATGCCATTCACCGACACGACGAAAATGTCTTCGCCAAGCGGCGCAACGCTTGCGTTCTATGGCCGGCGGGCGGACGGTGATGCCATCGGCGTCGTCCACATCAATCATGGCGTTGCCGAACACGCACAGCGCTACAGCCGTTTTGCCGACGCGCTGGCAGCGGCAGGCTTCCACGTCTACGCGCATGACCATCGTGGCCATGGCGCGACCACGGCGCCCGACGCACCACTTGGCCGGTTTGCACAGACCGATGGCATCAGCAAAGTGATGACAGACATCGCGGCCGTACATAGCTGGATCGCCAAGCAGCATCCCAGCTCTGCCACTGATCATGTTCGGCCATTCCATGGGCGGCATTCTCACGCTGAACTCTGTCTTCCGGCGATCCAACCATCTCGCCGGCGCCGCGGTCTGGAACGCCAACTTCTCGCCCGGCATTATGGGCCGCGTCGGCCAGGCGATCCTCGCATGGGAGAAATTCCGGCTGGGTTCGGATATGCCGTCGCGCATCCTGCCGAAGCTGACCTTTCAGGATTGGGGCAGGAAGGTTCCGGGACACCGCACGCTGTTCGACTGGCTGTCGCGCGATCCTGCCGAGGTCGACAAATACATCGCCGACCCGCTTTGCGGTTGGGACGCTTCTGTTTCCATGTGGCAGGACATCTTTCTGCATGGTCTTTGCGGGTGCGAACGACCGCAACTTTGCCTCGATCCGCAAGGATTTGCCGTTCAGCCTGTTCGGCGGCGGCGCCGATCCTTCCACCGTCAACGGCGTGGCGGTCGAGGAACTGGCCGAGCGCATGCGCCGGATGGGCTTTTCGAATCTGAGTTCAAAGGTTTGGAAGGAAACCCGCCACGAAGGCTTGAACGACATCAACCGCGATGAGATCACGGCGGCGTTTGTGGAATGGGCGAAGGGCGTGGTGCGGCAGTGAAGCTGCTTACCCTCCCCCTTGTGGGGAGGGTCGGTGAGCGGACGAAACGAAGTGGAGTTCGCGAGACGGGGTTGGGATCAATCCACTGAGAAGTCGAGACTGCAAATACCCCCACCCCGGACCTTCGGTCCGACCCTCCCCACAAGGGGGAGGGTAAAGCGGCAGCTGGCGCATTGCAAATCCGTCACAGCCCGGTGACAGCCCGGCCAAGGCCCTGTAGAGCCTGCGGGACAAACAACATCGGTCGATCATGTCCAATCCCCCGCTGAAAGGCATCCGCGTCATCGAACTCGCCCGCATCCTCGCCGGCCCCTGGGCAGGTCAGGCGCTGGCCGATCTCGGCGCCGACGTGATCAAGGTGGAAAGCCCGGAAGGCGACGACACCCGCAAATGGGGCCCGCCCTTCGTGACCAGCCATGACGGTGAGAACCTCTCGGCCGCCTACTACCACGCCTGCAATCGCGGCAAGCGCTCGATCTGCGTGGATTTCTCGACGCCCGAGGGCGCGGAAACGATTCGAAAACTAGCGGCTTCCGCCGATGTGCTGATCGAGAACTTCAAGCTCGGCGGCTTGAAGAAGTATGGCCTCGACTATGAGGCCTTGCGGATAATCAACCCGAAGCTCGTCTACTGCTCGATCACCGGCTTCGGACAGGACGGCCCCTACGCAGCACGTGCCGGTTATGACTTCATCATCCAGGGCATGTCCGGGCTGATGTCGATCACCGGCCCGGCCGGCGGCGAGCCGCAAAAGGTCGGCGTCGCGGTTACCGACATTTTCACCGGTCTCTATTCGGTCATCGCCATCCAGGCCGCACTGCGCCATGCCGAAGCGACGGGCCAAGGCCAGCACATCGACATGGCCTTGTTCGATGCCCAGATCGCCGTGCTGGCCAACCAGAACATGAACTACCTGGTTTCCGGCAAGCCACCCATGCAGATGGGCAACGCCCATCCGAACATCGCGCCCTATGAAGTGCTTCCGGTCGCCGATGGCCATATCATCCTTGCCGTCGGCAATGACGGCCAGTTCCGCAAGTTCTGCGCCGTGCTCGGTCTCGACGATCTTGCCACGCATCCCGACTACGCGACCAATGCGGCCCGCGTCGCCAACCGTGTTGGCCTGCGCGAGGCGATGGTGTCGAAGCTATCGACGTTTGAACGCCTGGCGTTGCTCGCCAAGCTCGAACAGGCCGGCGTGCCGGCAAGCCCGATCAACACGATTGCCGACATGTTCGCCGACCCGCAGACGACAGCGCGCGGCATACGGCTTGACCTCGATGACGGTCACGGCAACAGCTTGCCTTCGGTGCGCGCGCCGATTGTGCTGTCCGCAACGCCGCTTGCCTATGACAGGCCCTCGCCGCGACTGGGCGAACACACGGCTGAAATCCTTGCCGAATTGGTCGGCAAGCCGTGACCTTCGCAGCCTTTATTACCCCACCCCTAACCCTCCCCTCAATGGGGAGGGGGACTAGGAGCGTCGCCGCCAAATCCCCCTCCCCCTTGTGGGGAGGGGTTAGGGGTGGGGGTCTGTGCAGAATCAATAGCCGAAAGATCGAACAATGATGCGTACCGGTGGGCAACTGATCGTCGAAGCGCTGGAAGCCAATGGCGTCGACCGGCTGTATTGCGTGCCGGGCGAAAGCTACCTTGCTGTGCTCGACGCCTTGCATGATTCGCCGATCAGCACCATCGTCTGCCGGCAGGAAGGCGGCGCGGCGATGATGGCCGACTGTCACGGACGCCTTACTGGGAAGCCAGGCATCTGCTTCGTCACGCGCGGCCCCGGCGCAACCAACGCTTCCGCCGGCGTTCACATCGCCATGCAGGATTCGATCCCGATGATCCTTTTCATCGGCCAGATCGCCAGCGGCATCCGCGAGCGCGAGGCCTTTCAGGAAGTCGACTATCGCGCGTTCTATGGCCCGATCTGCAAATGGGCGACCGAGATCGAGGATGCCGCGCGCATTCCCGAAATCATAACGCGCGCCTTCGCCGTCGCCACCTCGGGCCGTCCGGGGCCGGTGGTTATCGCCCTGCCCGAGGACATGCTGAGGGATGAGGTCGAGGCGCCTGCCGCGCAGCCCTCACACCAAGGTGGAAACCCACCCTGGCGAGGCGGAGATGCGGCAGCTCGCCGACCTTCTCGGCAACGCCAGGCGGCCCTTCGCCATCCTCGGCGGCACCCGCTGGACGGCGGATGCCAAATCAGCCTTCGAAAAGGCCGCTGAAGCCTGGGCGATGCCGGTAGGCTGCTCCTTCCGCCGCCAGATGCTTTTCGACCATCTGCATCCTTGCTATGCGGGCGATATCGGCATCGGGCCTAACCCGAAAATAGCCTCCTATATCAAGCAGGCCGATCTGGTGCTGCTCATCGGAGGCCGTTTCGGCGAGATGCCGTCTTCCGACTACACCCTGCTCAAGAGTCCCTACCCCGACCAAACGCTCGTGCATGTCCACGCCGACGCCAATGAGCTCGGCCGCGTCTACCGTCCGACTGTCGCCATCAACGCCTCACCGGAAGCCTTTGCTGCGGCCTTTGCGAAAACCGCACCGAAGGCGCCACCTGAATGGATAGTCGAGACGGAGAGGCTGCACGCCGCCTATCTCGATTGGTCAACGCCGCCGGAGACAAGCCCCGGCCCGGTCGCCATGGGACCGATCATGACCTATCTGGAAAGCATACTGCCGGACGACGCCATCTTCAGCAATGGCGCCGGCAACTATTCGACCTGGGTGCATCGCTTCCACCGCTTCCGCCGTTTCGCCACACAGGCCGCGCCGACCTCCGGCTCGATGGGCTATGGCACGCCGGCTGCGGTCGCCGCCAAGCAACTCTTCCCGGAGCGTGACGTGATCGCCTTTGCCGGTGACGGCTGCTTCCAGATGAACGGCCAGGAGTTCGCCACGGCCGTGCAATACGACCTGCCGATCATCGTGATCGTCGTCAACAACGGCATCTACGGCACGATCCGTATGCACCAGGAGCGCGAATATCCAGGGCGCGTGGTCGCCACCGACCTGAAGAACCCCGACTTCGCGGCCCTTGCCCGCGCCTATGGCGGACATGGCGAGACGGTTGAAAGGACCGCCGACTTCGCACCAGCCTTCGAACGGGCGCGCGCAAGCCGCAAACCGGCGATCATCGAGATCAAGCTCGATCCCGAGGCAATTACGCCGACACGCACGCTGACGCAGATCCGCGAGCAGAGTTGATCAGGCTGCCGCGAGCGCTTGTGCGAGGTCGGCGATCAGGTCGTCCGCATATTCGACGCCGATCGACAGCCTTATCGTCGACTCCAGCACGCCGATGCGCTGGCGCACATCGAACGGTACTCCGGAATGCGTCATCGCCGCGGGATGGCTGGCGAGCGATTCCGTACCGCCCAGGCTGACGGCCAATTTGAAGATCTGCAGATGGTTGAGGAACGCAAAAGCCGCCCTCTGTCCACCACGAATATCGAAGGAGAAGGTCGAGCCGGCGCCACTGCATTGAGTTGCGAAGACGCGGCCCGCAGGCGTATCCGCATCGAGGAACGGCAGGTAATGCACCTTCTCGACTTTTGCGTGGTCGCGCAGGAATTCGGCGATCAGGCGTGCATTGTCGTTGGCGCGCTCCATGCGGATCGACAGCGTTTCGAGCGAGCGGCCGAGCATCCAGCAGGAATGCGGATCGAGCTGCGTGCCGATCGCGCCGCGCAGCGCCTTGATCGGCTTGGTCATCGCCTTGCTGCCCATGACAGCTCCGGCGATCAGGTCCGAATGGCCGCCGACATATTTGGTCAGCGAATAGAGCGAGACATCCGCGCCATGCTCGATCGGTTGCTGGAACACCGGACCAAGCAGCGTGTTGTCGCAAGCGATGATCGGCGTATGGCCTTGCCTGCTGCCGATCTCGTCGGCGACGCGCCGCATCAGCGCAATGTCGATGAGGCTGTTGGTCGGGTTGGCCGGCGTTTCGATCAGGATCAACGACACCTTGCCCTTGGCCACGGCTTGCTGCGCGGCGTCGCGCACCGCCGTCTCGCTGACCCCATCTGAAAACGCAACCGCGCCGATGCCGAAACCCGATAGCGTTCGGGAAAGTAGCGTTTCGGTGCCGCCATAAAGCGGCTGCGAATGCAGGATGACATCGCCCGGGCGCGCATAGGCAAGCAGCGTCGTAGCGATCGCCGACATACCCGACGAAAACAGGATGCAAGCCTCGGTGCCCTCATAGATCGCCAGACGGTCTTCAACGATCTCGCTGTTGGGGTGATTGAACCGCGAATAGACGAGCCCGGCTGCAGTGCCTTGCGGCGGCTCCTTGCGGCCAGACGTATAGTCGAAGAAATCTCGTCCCTCCTCCGCCGACTTGAACACGAAGGTCGAGGTCAGAAATACCGGCGGCTTCACCGCACCTTCGGAAAGTTGCGGATCGAATCCATAGCTTAGCATCAGCGTTTCGGGATGAAGCTTGTGGTTCCCGATATGGGTCTTCGACGGTCTCGGCGCGGTCATGGAATTCCTCGGTTCAAAGAGCATTAAGCGCAATTTATGCGAAGGGAGGCTGGTCAGTCCTTGCTATTTCCCGGCCTGCATGGCTGGCTATACGCAATCTGACACCAATAAGCGCTAATAATGCAGCACAAAATAGCCGACGAATTTGACAGGAAGATCCTCCGCGAGTTGCAGGCAGACGCCCGTCTCGCCAACAATGAGCTTGCCGACCGCATAGGCCTGTCGCCATCGCCTTGCCTGCGGCGGGTTCGGCGAATGGAGGAAAGCGGCATCATCTGCGGTTCGCGCACCGCTGCAGATCAGCGGAAAAGGGTTTGGCAAATTCGAACTCTACTGGAAGGCGGGGCAGACCGTCCTGTTTGGCCGTCACCCTGACGGCTTCGACTACCGGTGGCCAGACAGATCGCCGCTCAATGTCGGCCCTGGCGATTTGCCTGCTGTCACAACGGAGATGGCGGCGGCGCTGATCAAGGCTCTGGCAGCCCTGCTGGGCTCGACCGGAGCCCCAGCCGCCAATGGCGGAGCCCCAGGCGGCGTTTCCGCGTCGGATCGGTCCAGCGGCAACGTCGCCAGGGTCCTGCCAACGCTGCGAGCCGCGACAGACCCGCTCGCCAAGGCGTCGGAGATCATAGCCAGTGCCGGGGAAGGCGAGCGCTACCACACGGCGATGGGCGTCATCGTCGGGCCTGGTGATGATGGGCTTTTCCGACAGCGAGGTCGCCAACGCCGTTTTCGGAGCCTACGTCGCGAAATTCACGCCGGAAGAAAAGGTGTCGCGGGCGCCGCGCATCATCTCCGGGCTCAGATGGGCGCGCGCCAATACCGGCCCCGACAGGCTGGCGGTTGACGCGCGGTTACCCGCCAATTTCGGCTGGAGGCCGCCCAAATGAAGCCGGAACCAGCGCGGCTCGAACCGATCCCGAACATACCCGGCCTGCTTCACGGCTACGATCTGGTCGTCGCCTTCGACACCGAATACGTCCGCCCGCTCGATGAAGGCGAGGTGTCAGACAAGCGCAACAATGTCGTTTCGTCATGAACCCGGCGACCGGCGGCTACAACGCCACCATCGTCTTCCCCAAGGGCCCTCGGAGGGCGCAACGCCTCAGCCTCTCCCGGTTCCTGACGCATGTCATCAGCTTTGCGCAGGACATGGGCGTCATCCGCCTGAGCGAGAACGCGCACAAGACCACGTTCAGGATCAATCTCGCAGCCCATTTCTCACGGGCCGACCTGCCAGGGTTCGAGGATTACCGCAGCCTGAAACGCAAATTCGATGTCGTTCGCGGCACCTACACGACTGTCGGCACACCCTGCATCAAGGAAGTAGGTCTGGTCGGCGGCAAGGCGCTTCGCGTCTCGGTTGACCTGACCGATACGCTGCTGCTGACGCCAGCCGGAAGTCACAGCCTCGCCGCCCTCGGCGACAGTATGAATTTCCCCAACGCAACCTTGCCGATGGTGATGGATGAGACCTGCGCACTTGTCCCAGGCATCACCCGCGTCGATCTCTGCCGTATCCAATGCCCGGACGAATTCGAACTCTACGCCGTGCAGGATGTTCGCGTGACCTTGTTGTGGCTGGTCTACGTCGCCCGGTTTGCCCGTGATCTCGGCGCGCCGAAGATGCCGAAAACCGTCGCTTCCGCCGCCGTCAACGCGTTCGTGCAGATGTCAGACATTGCCGATCTGGCGGCGACGCTTGGGCTTCATCCCTCGAACAACTGAACCGGATTGCAGGACACGTTCCGCGAGGAACTGGCGCCGGTCCTGACCCTGATCGCCGATGCCTATCATGGCGGTCGGAACAAATGTTTCGCGGTTGGAGACCGCCATGCCACAGCGGAACTGCCGTTCAGCGACATCGACATGAAAGGCGCATATCCGGTCGCGCAAGCTTATTTCAGGCCGGTCGACTGGAGCAATGTCGAATACACCACGGATGTCGATGATCTCACCATCCTCGACCGCATGACGTTCGCGACGGTCGCCTTCCAGTTCCCGGCGGGTGTGCGGTTCCCGTCGCTGTCGTGCGATGGCGGTGACTACGGGCTCGTCTATCCGCACGCCGGGACGACGACGGCGACCGGCGCGGAACTGTTCGTCGCGCGCTCGCAGGGCGCTACATTCAAGGTCCACGCAGGTGTCAGGCTGAACTGGCGCGACGCCGCCGCCGAGCGGCCCTTCGTCGCCTTCGCCGCGACGACCAGCACGATACGCGCCCGGCACCCCCAAGGGCTCGCCACTGGAAAAGCTGGCGAAAACCGCCGCCAATGCCGGTTACGGCAAGACCTCGCAAGGCATAGCCGGTCTGCAATGGCAGCCAAAACACCGGAAACTGTTCGACTCCCGCACCGGAGGATACAAGGACCTCGAACGCTCAAAGATCAGTTCGCCGCATGTCGCCGCCTACACGGCTGGCCTGGTCCGGGCACTGTTGTCGGAAATCCTGTCGGGGCTTCCCGATCATGCGTCGGTGATCACCGCCGTAACCGACGGAGTGTTGTCCGATGCGGCGGTTGAGGAAATGCAACATTCGCTGTCGGGTCCCGTTGCGGACCTTTTCCGGACCTTGCGGGCGATGGTCGATCCGAATGGATGTAGCGATCTCACGGAAATGAAGCATCGGGCCATCGGTTCGCTCGTGCCGCACCCGGGCGCTATTCACCATCACGCCGTTCAACGGCTCGGACCTGATCATCAGCCGTGGCGGAGAAATTCGACACGCGTGAATCCAAGTTGCCGTTCTGGCGGGAACTGGTCGAAAACCGCAAGCCCGGCGACCTCAGCTTGGGACCGCCAGCCCGGGTATTGTTCCTGCATGGCGGCTTGTATTTCGCCCAGACGGGCAAAGGCACGCTAGTTGGCGTACGTCTTCAGCCTGACGTGCTGGCCGGTGTTGACCAATATGGGGCTGAGCACGACGTCACTGGCCCAGAGGCTGTTCGTCTGATGATTGTCGACTGCATGGACAAGCATCAGATCATCAAGGGGGAGTGACAGCTCAATGACTGACGCTGCCAATGACGAACTCATGCAAGAGATCAACAGTCATCTCGATGTAGCGAAGTCCGAACCCGCCTTCGTCGGCGCAAAGGGTTTCGCTACCGTGCTGGGTCAGCGGTAACCATAGGACGGTCGAAGAGATTGAAGGCACTGTGATTGCGGGGCTGAGAGTTCGCGGCCTGTGGCCTACCCGTGACTGCAATCCCGGAGAACGGCGGGGGCGCGGGCGTGAGGCTGAGGACGGGGGGAGCCGATGCTTAGATGGCGACGCCCTTAGCGCTTCGGCAGCTGACAGATCGCGAGCAAAGTCCCCGCTTCCTGGCGGATTTGCGGCACGAACCACCAATCGTGCGGCGACGTCCAGTAGGCACCCCAGGCAGGACGCGGCGGCGGCTCTGCTTTTCCGAGCGCTCGCCGTACGACATTCCACAACCGCGACGACGGGTGGCTGCGAAGCACACCAACCTGATGGTCGATGTAGCCGATGAAGTTTCGGTTCATGACGAAAGATGGCGTCGGCTCTTGTCCGAGCAATAGGATGTCGCCGAAATAGTCCGCCAGCATTTCCCGAAAAGCTTTGCCATCCCACGATTGCAAGTGATGAGGATTGCTTCCTAGCTTTTCGTCGTTCGGGCAGCTCACCAGAAAGACACCATCGGGATTCAGCGCATCTCGCACGCGATCGAGGAACAGTCGCGGGGATGGCAAGTGCTCGATCGTTTCGAAGGACACGATGACATCCGGAGCATGGATCGATAGGTCGTACTTTTGGCAATCCCCGTGGTGGAACTCGATGCGCTGCACACTCAGGTGTCGCCGATTGCCGTCGATCGTTTCCCGGTCTTAGTCGATTCCGACGACATGCACGGCTCCAGCTTGGCTCAGGAGACCGGCGCCGCAGCCCGTTCCGGTGGCGACATCCACCACGCGCTTTCCGCGAACATACTGTGTCGCGAACTGATATCGCGCCAAGTGCTCGCCGAAAAGAAACGACTGATTCTCGACGGAAAAATCTGCTCGTTCAGGCGACTCAAACGCTTCAGGTTTCATAAATTGCCTCATCAACCAATTTTAATCAGAATACAGCTTTGGCCGCTGCCTGCCAGAACGACTTTCGGTTGCGGACAATTCGAGGTTTGGAACGGCGACGTCGCCCCGGATCACGCTGCGCGGCCGAGCGTGGCCGGAAGGCGGCGCACCTGGCTCCTCGCTGTCGCAACACAACGACCGAAGCGATGCAAGCGGGTGTTGAGAGCCGTCTCGCTTGAGAACCTGACGGTGCCAAATCTCAATGCTGATTACATCAAGGACGTGCCGAGGTGACGGTGGATAAGATTTTCGACAGCGTCAAGGTCACGTTTCCGCCGGGAAGCGGAAAGTGATGCCAGCACGTTTCGGCATCGACGAGGCAGCCCTGCGCGGAGCGGTGCGCCTGATGGATGCTGCCTTTCCGCAAGATGCTACAGGACGGCGAGTGCTTGTCAGTGCGCACCGTCGGAAAATGGCTGTGTTGCTAAATTGTGATATTTACGAAATTGACGGTTCAATGCACTAATACGATGCGGCTTCATGCCATCGAGATTGTCTGTTCGGAACAAGCTGCGTGGAGCCCGGACCTGAGAACCACATCTCCTCGACGCGGATTGCCTGCGTCATCGAACGTCACAAGGCCGCGATCGAAGGCAGCGTCCCACAGCGCTGAGAGCAGCAGTCCATTGTGCACGTCGAGTCGCTCGGCATCGCTTTCGCAGGCGGCCCACGGAGTGGTGGCTTCTGACGACTTGGCTTGCATCGGTGAAAAGCCAAGTGTCAATGTTTTGCCACGGGAAACTTTGAGGATCGAGAGTGAACTGGGATTTTGATTGGGAACCCGGCATTGGCGACCCCACTATCAGCGGATGGGTTACAGTAGGTCTGTACTTGCTTACTTGCGTAAGCTGCTTGAAAACTGCGGGGGTCGTCCTTCGGCGAGATTGGAGCGGGCATTCTGACAGCTACGTCTGGCGTGCGATCTCCATTGCATTTTTCTTTCTCGGCATAAATAAGCAGCTCGATCTTCAATCTGCTATGACGGAATTGGGCCGTAACGTCGCTTTTGCTGGCGGGTGGTACGAACAACGTCGGACAGTGCAACTTTATTTTGTCATTGGCTTTGCCGCTGTATGCGTGGCGGCCACACTAATTTTGCTTTTTTGGGCCAGAAAGTCCTCAATTCAAACTTGGTTGGCGCTTGTCGGTTCAACATTTGTACTAGGGTATGTACTAATCCGAGCAGTCTCTTTTCATCATTTTGACCAATTCATCGGTGGCCACGTCTTGGGCTTAAAGTGGAACTGGATTTTGGAAATGACTGGGATCGCGATCGTGTTACTTGCGAGCAAGTGGCAACGCGGAAAAATCTCGCCGGGCTACACCAGCAGGCCCGAGCCCGAATTGTAGAAGGTGACGACGTGCCGGTTGCTGGACGGATGCAATGGCCGCTGCGCCTTCAGGAAGCCGAACAGACCGCGCTTAGGGGACAGCGCGTCCTCAACGCGAATTCGCCAATCGTACCCAAGTGACGGATAATTCTTGTCGCATATATCAGAGGGGAAAGGAGCGAATCCTTCCCCTCGGAAAGTTATGCAACAACGCCAAGGGCAGATATCCTCTCCATAGCGATACGGCTTGAAGATACACCTATTCTTACGTAAGACGCGTACATGTCTGTAAAGCCATCGCTTTCAACGCGCTTGAAGCGGCGATTCGCTTGGGAAATCGAACGGTGGTCTCTGGTATGGGAGGTCATGGTTCGCAGCTACTGGCACGATCTTGTCGTAAACGATCGGCTGAAGCCAAGGATCGGTAGCCTTACAGAAAAGAAGCGCGTGGCAATATACGCAATATATCCGAGTCAGGGCGTGCAACCGTCGCATCTTCGTGCGCTGAGACATCTTTCCTCCTGTGGGTATGCTCCTTTTCTGGTGTCAAATCTGCCCCTTTCCGAGGAAGACGAGAAGCTTTTGACTCCTCTTGTCTGGCGCTTGATGGTGAGGCCAAACTACGGCTTTGATATCGGAGCCTATCGCGCAGCCATACTTTGGATTGGAGGAAAATTGTCCGACCTGGAGCGGTTGGTGCTGGTAAATGATTCAATCTGGTTTCCTGTCGGGCGCGGAGCAGACTGGTTAACCGTTGCTGGACATATAGAACAGCAGGCAATCAGTTCGGGGACGGATATTCCTTCGCTTATTGGGGCCGTTACAAATTATGGAATTGTTCCAGCTCCGCTTGGAAAGGAACAATCATGGGTCCACGATCCCGGGCGTCCCGAGTTCCATTATTGCTCATTTGCACTTTCTTTTGGCCCCCCCATACTCACCGATATATCATTCAGAGCTTTCTGGAAAAAAATGCGCTTAACCGATCATAAGATTGAGGCAGTACATCGTGGCGAAGTGGGACTGACGCAATGGGTTATAGCAAGGGGTCATAATCATGCTTTTACCTGGGATATTAAGGGTCTACCTGGAAGGCTTCGTGACCTTCCATACATCCGATTGTGCTCGCTGATAGACAATCTAGTAATTCCTGAAGATGCCAGCCTGCGAGCCGCTCGCCGTGGTTTTGCTGAGAACCTGTCCGTTAAGAATGATCCGTTGGAGGTTATAAATTTTCTGCTTACGGTTATTGCTCATACTGGTGCAGCTTATGCGCTGCCCAGAATGATGGATGAAGATGGCTTGGGCTTTGTCAAGAAATCGCCACTACGCCTGGATCCTGAAGGGCGTGCAACTACTCTCGCAGCGCTCGACGATGATCTAGAACTTAAGAGTGAGGCTGAAGCGTTACCGTTTCGGGGCTGTTGATTTCACCCGAGCCGCGCGTGTTAAAAAGTAACCGCCTCGGCGTTTTGTACAAATCATGCGAACGCTGCTGTGCCCCCTTTGCCCGGGATGAGCTAAGCGTACGAGCTATCGCGGCCTGTCCGAGGCCGAGAAGAGGTTCATCAGTGCAATGCGAATGTGGATCTGGAACAACGGATTTCCCGGTGCGATTGCAGGAGGCGCAAAAACCGCACCGGGTGCCTCCCACTGCCAACTGCTGCTCGGCCTGTAAGCCCACGCCAGCGCGGTTGGCCGGGTGCCACGTCCGTGCGGCCTCCGGCACTGTATTCCAACTCGTTGACCCAAGTCATTCCGCAGCCAAGGCACGCCATGGCGGCACCTTTCAATATTTCGGACTGGGGCGGCGTCTGCGTGAGGAAACGTGCGCTGCTCGTGCCCGCTGACAAGATGCAGCCAAACACCGCGTGCAGACTCTTGTCTTCGGTGGGCACTGATATGCGAATAAAGCGCACCGTGACCAGGCGAAAATATTTCCATTGCGGCATTAATCCCGCCACGTCTCCTTCGGCCTCGGCCTCGGCAGGCCCTGCACCTGAATTAGCCTTCCGCCCCCAGCGGCCGTTAGAGAGACCGCCGTCGCCGCCCCCAGACAAAATCTTGGGCGCACCGCGACTTTGAGGTAGGGTGCCGTCCGCCATGCCGACCGCTACCACGAAAGCCAAAGCAGGACCCACCCTCACCGCACGGCAGGAAGCGTTTTGCCGTGGCCTTGCGGAGGGGAAGAGCCAGACACAGGCTTATATCGATGCGGGTTACGAGGCTCGCAGCAATGCCGCTGAGACCGGGGCGGTGCAGCTACTCAGGAATACTAAGGTGGCCCGATAACCCTTATGAGGAGGGTCGGCGAGCGAACGGAACGCAGGGAAGTTCGTAAGACGGGGTGGGGGTAGCTTTCGAGATACCCCACCCCGATCCTTCGCAAGCTCAGGATTTACCCTCCCCACAAGGAGGAGGGTAAAGGGCAGCTCTTACTTGATCGCCTGATCGGTGATCGCCGTCGTGTAGGCGCCCGAAGGCTCCTTGGTGATGATCTTCTGGTCGAGCAGCGCCTTGGCGGTGCGCTCGTAGGCCGCCGGGATCAGTTTGCCGTCGGCGTTGTCGATCAGCTTGGCCACCTCGCCCATCATGCGCTTCTGGTGGTTCTCGTCCTGGCCGCCATTTTCCATGACGATGCCGGCTGCCTCATCCGGGTTTTCGGTGGCGTACTTCCAGCCCTTCATGGAAGCACGGACAAACTTGACCATCTTTTCCGAGAAGGCCGGGTCCTTCAGCTTGTCCTCCATCGCATAGAGGCCGTCCTCGAGCAGGTCATTGCCCATCGCCGAATAGTTGAAGACGATCAGGTCTTCAGGCTTGTAGCCGGCGTCGATCAGCTGCCAGTACTCGTTGTACGTCATGACCGAGATGCAGTCCGCCTGCTTCTGGATAAGCGGCTGCACGTCGAAGCTCTGCTTCAGAACCGTAACGCCGTCCGCGCCGCCTTCGGTCGGCAGGCCGAGCTTGTTCATCCAAGCGTAGAATGGATATTCGTTGCCGAAGAACCAGACACCGAGCGTATGACCCTTGAAATCGGCTTCGGTCTTCACCGGCCCGTCCTTCGGGCAGACGAGCTCCATGCCGGCCTTCTTGAACGGCTGCGCGATGTTGACGAGTGCGACGCCCTTGTCGCGAGCGGCAAGAGCACCGCCCATCCAGTCGACGATCACATCGGCGCCGCCACCGGCGATGATCTGTTCCGGCGCGATATCGGGGCCACCCGGCTTGATATCGACCTCAAGGCCTTCCTCCTCGTAGAAGCCCTTGTCCTTTGCGACGAAGTAGCCGGCGAACTGTGCCTGCGTGACCCATTTCAGCTGCAACGTCACCTTGTCGGCGGCCATTGCCTGGAACGCGGCAAGCGACATTGCGCCGGCCAACATCGGGATAATCAGTCTTTTCATGTTTTTACCCTCTGAAGTTAACTTTATAGTGTTTCGTCGAACTTCACGCCCGCCCGCCACGGACAGACGGATGCCAAAACGTGGTGGCCCTCTCGATAAGAGCTATCACGCCATAAAAGACCGAACCCGCGAGCGCCGCAACTGCGATTTCGGCCCAAGCCATGTCGGTGTTCATTCTGCCGACCTCGGTGGACATGCGAAAGCCCATGCCGACCGGCGGCGAGCCGAAGAACTCGGCCACGATGGCGCCGATCATCGCCAGCGTGGAGCCGATCTTCAGCCCGTTGAAGATGAAGGGTGCCGCAGCCGGCAGCCTGAGCTTCAGCAGCGTTTGCCAATACCCCGAGGCGTATGTGCGCATCAGGTCGCGCTCCATATGGCTCGAAGCGGCGAGGCCTGCCAATGTGCTCACCAGCATCGGAAAGAAGGTCATGATGACGACAACGGCCGACTTGGACGGCCAGTCGGGCCCGAACCACGTCACCATGATCGGCGCGACGCCGATGGCCGGCAGCGCCGACGCCATACTGGCGATTGGCAACAGGCCGCGCCGCAGGAACGGCACGCGGTCCGCCAGGATCGCCGCGATGAAGCCGCTGGAGCAGCCGAGCACCAGTCCGACAAGCATCGACTTGAAAATCGTCTGCTTAACATCGGCCGCCAGTATCGACTGCATCTCCAGGAGACGCGCCCAGATGGCGCTGGGCGGCGGCAGCAGGATGAACGGCACGCCGCCGCCACGCGTCACGCCTTCCCAAATGATCAGAATCCACGTGCCGAAAATCGCAGGGACAAGCAACCTGAGAATGCTGTCGAGGACGCGCGACAATGGATTGATTTCGCAAAGGACAGTCACGCAACGCCAGGCAAGCAGCCAGGCGGCGGCAAGCAGCAGGAAGAATGCGATGCGCGCAGCGCCCTCAAAGGCGGTTATGTGATGGACAAGGAGCCAGGCGGCTATGTGCGCGCCCGAAAACAGCAGCAGGGCTTCCCATGCGAGCGGCAGGCGCACCGTGGATAGCAGTGCGGAAACCAGCAACACGGCGACTGCCGAATACACCGTCGCTTGTGCATAGTCCGGCGTCATCTCCGGATGGGCAACGGCGATCGCATTTCCCATGGAGGTCGCGCCAAGCAGCACAGCGGCAAGACAAAGGGCGATCGCCGTGAGCGCCTGCCAGGATGGCTTCATCATGCCAGCCTCCCGCCCATGGAGCGCTCGACGATGCGGCCGGCAAGCCCGACCAGCGCGACAAGCAGGCCAGCAACGATCGAACCGGCGACCAGTGTCGCCCAGATATCGATGCTCTGGCTGTAATAGGCGCTGGAGAGCAATTTTGCGCCAAGGCCAGCCACCGCGCCGGTGGGCAGCTCGGCGACAATGGCGCCGACAAGGCTCGCCGCCACCGCAACCTTCATCGAGGCGAACAGGTACGGCACCGATGCCGGCACTCGCAGCTTCCAGAATGTCTGCGACGCGCTCGCATTGTAGGTATGCATAAGGTCGACATGCGTGGTTTCGGGCGAACGCAGACCCTTCACCATGCCTACGGCGACGGGAAAAAACGACAGATAGGTGGAGATCAGCGCCTTGGGAAAAAGTCCGGTGATGCCGACGGCGCCCAGCACCACGATAACCATGGGCGCGATCGCCAGGATTGGAATTGTCTGCGAGGTGATCAGCCACGGCATCAGGCTGCGATCAAGCGATCTTACATGCACGATGCCGACAGCAAGCAGGATGCCAAGCACCGTGCCTTGCACGAAGCCGAGCAGCGTAGACACCAGCGTCACGAATGAGTGATAGACGAGGCTGCGGTTGCTGGTGACTTTGCGGAGAAATGTACTCTCGAAGAAATTCTCCGCCACTTGATGTGGCGCAGGTGTCGTCGGCTTTGGCTGCGACAGCGTCTTCTCGACAAACTCGACAATGCCCGGCGTCTCGCCGGCCCGCCGGTCAAGGTCGCGCTGGAACGGCGCATTCATGAAGACCGCGCCAACGTACCACACAACGATCAGCCCGAAGAGGATCGCAGTAACGGGAATGAACTTGTCGCGCAGGGAGTCCATTAAGCGGAACCGCAAAGTCCCCCTCCCCCTTGTGGGGAGGGGTTAGGGGTGGGGGTATTCTCTGAAGTCATCATTAGGCCGAGTTCGCGCAGTATCTCTTCGATGCAGCCCTCGAACGAGTCCGATAGTTCGCCCGTGTTGAAGCGGAGAACCTTGTAGCCTTGCACCTCAAACCAATCGTCACGCGCCTGGTCTCGCTTGAGCCCCGACGGTGTGAAGTGGTGTTCGCCGTCGACTTCAATAACGAGACGCCTCTCATGGATTACAAAGTCAGCGACATACGGACCGACAGGTGCTTGCCGACGGACATGAATCCCATACCAGCGCCTGAACTCTCGAAGTTCCGACCATAGTTTCCGTTCCGAGCCCGTCATGTTTCGACGCAATTTCCGCGCTCGCGGTATTGCGCTCGGATCGATCGCGGTTGGCACCGGACTTACCCCCACCCCTAACCCCTCCCCACAAGGGGGAGGGGAATCTCGCATCGGTCAGCCTCAATCCTCATAGCTGTGTCCTGCCCTCAAGCCATCCCGCACTCGCGCGGCGATTTCCAGAAACTCTGGCGTTTCGCGGATGTCGAGCGGGCGAGAGCGCGGCAGCGTGGACTCGATCAAATCGGTGACCCGGCCGGGGCGCGGCGACATCACGACGATGCGCGTCGAGAGATAGACCGCCTCGGGAATGGAGTGCGTGACGAAGCATATCGTCTTGTTGGTTCGTGCCCAGAGTTCAAGAAGCTGCTGGTTGAGATGGTCCCGGACGATTTCATCCAGCGCGCCGAACGGCTCGTCCATCAGCAAGAGATCGGCATCAAAGGCCAGCGCACGTGCGATTGACGCGCGCTGCTGCATGCCGCCGGAAAGCTGCCACGGATATTTGTTCTCGAACTTGGAGAGGTCGACGAGGTCGAGCGTGCGCTCCATCCGCTCCTTCTGCTCGGCCTTGCTGATCCCCATGATTTCCAGCGGCAGCGCTATGTTGCGGCCGATGGTGCGCCACGGAAACAATGCGGCCGCCTGGAACACGTAGCCATAGGCACGTTTCTCCCGCGCCTGCTCCGGCGTCATGCCATTGACAAGGATCGTGCCTTCGGTCGGCTTCTCCAGATCGGCGATGACACGCAGGAACGTCGTCTTGCCGCAGCCCGACGGACCGATGAACGATACGAACTCGCCCTTGCCGATGGTCAGGTCCACATTTGAAAGCGCATTGACCGGACCGTCATTGGTCTGGAATGTAAGCGATAGGCCGGACGCGGAAACGACGGACGCGTTCATGCCAGCCATCTTGTCAAGCCCGCAAGGCCAACCGACGTCGAGCGCATTCGAAACTTCAACTCCATCGACGGCGTTGCCGCATGCGGCGAGAGCCCCTGAGCGAGAGAGCGATCAAAGGGAGCCGGAAATGCAAGAACCATCAAAGCCCACCTGCAGTCTTCTTCGCCCGGGCCTTGCTTACGACGGAAAGCAGGGTCTGAGCTACTTTCAGGGCATAGCCACTGAGACGGTCGGATCGAAGGCCATTTGCATGCATCTGCTTACCTTGCCGCCGGGTGGACGCGCCAAGGCGCATCTTCACGAAAATCATGAGACGGCCATCTACCTCCTGTCTGGCGAGGTCCACACCTGGTACGGCGACCAACTGGAGCACCTTGTGATCGTGCGGGCCGGAGACCTTTTCCACATCCCCGCCGGCGTGCCGCACCTGCCGGCCAACTTGTCGTCCGAGCCGGCTTCCGCCGTCATCGCGCGCACGGATCCGAACGAGCAGGAAAGTGTCGTTCTGCTGCCGCATCTCGACAGCCGGGTTCCGGCGTGACGCCTTCCATGCATTGAGATCGACAATATTGCTTGAGGCGTCGGTCGTTAGGGACAAGGCGTCACCTCGCCCCGCGTCGTGCTGCTGGCATATGATCCCCCTTGGCCTGTCACTCTCTCTCGATCACGATATCGCGGTAAACCAGCTCGGCTCCCGGCTCCATGTGAATTCCCCATTCGGGATTTTCGCAAAGAAACGCTGCGGCCTTCTCGATCGTCGAGAAACGGACCGCCGTCCCGCGATTGTTCTCGCTGCGGGGAAAGCACTGATAGTATCCGTTGACTTGCTCGGCTGATTGTTCGCTGCCGGCCTTGATAATCCTCACGAAACGATCCCCGCTGTCTCCACCACCGCATGAAACAGAACGTCACAGCCCGCCGCCGCCCACTCTCTGGAAATCTCCTCGGCCTCATTGTGCGAAAGGCCATCCACGCACGGGCACATGACCATGGCGGTCGGCGCCACGCGGTTGATCCAGCAGGCGTCGTGACCAGCGCCGGATACGATGTTGCGGTGCGTGTAGCCAAGCCGGTCGGCAGCGTCCCGAATCGCCTTGACGCAGCCGGCGTCGAAGGTCACGGGGTCGAAATGCCCGACCTGCTCGATCTCGAACTTGATGTCGAGCGCCTCGCAGATCAGTTCAATGCCCTCGCGGATGCGCCCGTCCATCGTGTCGAGGACTTCCTTTTCGGGCGAGCGGATGTCGATCGTGAAAACCGTCCTGCCGGCAATGATGTTGCGCGAGTTTGGATAAACCTCCATGTGACCAACCGCGCCGACCGCATCGGGCTGGTAGTCCATCGCCACCTCGTGCACAAGCTCCGTCACCCGCGCCATGCCGAGCCCGGCGTTGCGCCGCTTCGGCATCGGGGTCGAGCCGGTGTGGCTCTCCCTGCCGGTCAAGGTGACTTGCAGCCACTTCAGGCCCTGGCCATGCGTGACAACACCAATGTCGATCCCTTCATCCTCAAGGATGGGCCCTTGCTCGATATGCAGCTCGAAAAAGGCGTGCATCTTGCGGGCGCCGACAGCCTCGTCGCCCTTCCAGCCGATGCGTTCCAACTCGTCGCCGAAGCGCTTGCCTTCCTTGTCATTGCGGTCGTAGGCCCAGTCCTGCTTGTGGACGCCCGCGAACACTCCCGACGCCAGCATCGCCGGGGCGTAACGCGTGCCTTCTTCATTCGTCCAGTTTGTGACGACGATCGGATGCTTGGTCTTGATGCCAAGATCGTTCAACGTGCGGATGACCTCCAGCCCGCCAAGTACGCCGAGCACGCCGTCATACTTGCCGCCGGTCGGCTGGGTGTCGAGATGGCTGCCGACATAGACCGGCAGGGCATCGGCATCGGTGCCTTCGCGGCGGGCAAACATCGTGCCCATCTGGTCGAGGCCCATTTCAAGCCCCGCCGCCTCGCACCAGCGCTTGAACAGATGCCGCCCCACGCCGTCCTCGTCGGTCAAAGTCTGGCGGTTGTTGCCGCCGGCGATGCCCGGACCGATCTTCGCCATTTCCATGAGCGAATCCCACAAACGGTCTGGATTGATTCGCAAATTCTCGCCCGGGGCTGCCATTCTAAAACCTCTCAGATTGCGGCGGACGCGCGCCGGCGTCCCCCTCCCCCTTGAGGGGAGGGTGGCCGCGCAGCGGCCGGGTAGGGTCGCCCAACGTGATCGCGACCTTCTCTTTTACCACCTGTGCGACATGCCATGCACTGTTTATGACATCCGGCCCATTGACACGGAAGACATGAAATCCGAGCGATCTCAAATACGCATCGCGAACAGAATCGTGCCGTTTGCCGCGCTCGGATTCATGCGCGTCGCCATCGACTTTCATCAGAGACGTCCTCGCGGCAAAAGATGCGGTCGGCGCGCTACATCTGCAACCCCACCCGGCCGCTTCGCGGCCACCCTCCCCTCAAGGGGGAGGGATCGCTGCCGCGCGCTCCCCGTCAATCGATCATCCTCAGCACGTCGCGGAGATGATCGATCAGCTCGTCAATCTGACCTTTTGAAATGATCAATGGCGGCGACATTGCGATGATGTCGCCGGTAACGCGGATCAATGCGCCGTGCTCGTAAGCCTTGACGAAGGCCGAGAACGCGCGCTTGGCCGGCTGCCCCGCAATCGGCGCAAGCTCGACGGCTCCAATGAGGCCGATATTGCGGATATCGATGACATGCGGCTCGCCCTTCAGCGAATGCAGCGCATCCTCCCAGTGGGATGCAAGCTCGGCCCCATGGGTCAGCAGCCCCTCGTCCTTGTAGGTGTCGAGTGTGCCCAGCGCCGCTGCGCAGGCAATCGGATTTCCCGAATAGGTGTAGCCATGGAAGAATTCGACGACATGGTCGGGGCCGTTCATGAAGGCGTCGTGGATCTCTTTCTTGACCAGCACGGCGCCCATCGGAATGACGCCGTTGGACACGCCCTTGGCCGTGGTGATCATGTCGGGAACAACGCCGAAATAGTCGGCGGCAAATGGAGTACCCAGGCGGCCGAAGCCGGTGATAACCTCGTCGAAGATCAAGAGGATGCCGTACTTGGTGCAGATCTCGCGGAGCTTCTTCAGGTAGCCCTTCGGCGGCACCAGCACGCCGGCAGAGCCCGCTACCGGCTCGACGATGACCGCCGCGATCGTCGAGGCGTCATGCAGCGCGACAATACGCTCCAACTCATTGGCAAGCTCGGCGCCATGCTCCGGCTCACCGCGCGTGAACGCGTTCTTCTCGGGCAGATGCGTGTGCGGCAAATGATCGACGCCGGCAAGCAGCGTGCCGAACATCTTCCTGTTGTTGACCATCCCGCCGACAGAGGTGCCGCCGAAGTTGACGCCGTGATAGCCGCGCTCGCGGCCGATGAGCCGGGTGCGTGAGCCTTCGCCTCTGAGGCGCTGATAGGCCAGTGCGATCTTCAGCGCGGTCTCGACGGATTCCGAACCGGAATTGGTAAAGAACACGTGGTCGAGGCCCTTGGGCGCGATATCGACGATCCGGTTCGCGAGTTCGAAAGCGAGCGGGTGGCCCATCTGAAACGCCGGCGCATAGTCGAGTTCGGCGGCCTGCGCCTGGATCGCCTCGGTTATCTTCGGGCGGCAGTGGCCGGCGTTTACGCACCAAAGGCCCGCCGTGCCGTCCAGGATCTTGCGGCCGTCGATCGACGTGTAGTGCATGTCCTTGGCGGCGACCAGCATGCGCGGCGCCTGCTTGAACTGCCGGTTCGCGGTAAACGGCATCCAATATGCGCTGAGATCGTTCGGCGTGACTTTCGTTCTGTTGGACATGACCAAGCCTTTCCTAAGAGAATCTCGAACTGCTAACGGCCAACGCTTGGTCTACGCGGCGTTTAGTGCTACGCAAATTTTTGACCGATTGGACAAACGTTAGCACCGCCAGATAGGCGGTCAAGCGGAATAGTATCGGAAATGACGCGGCAAAATACCGTTCCACAGCGAAACAGAAAACTGGTCCAGAGAATTGGGCCACAGAACTGTTTTCCCCAATGGACAGCGTACTGATGGACAGTTCGACGCGTCGCCCTCGCACCCGTATCCAGACGGAGAAGCGCGAGTTGATTCTCGAAGCCGCTCTCGAAGTGTTTTCCGCCCACGGCTTCCGCGGCGCGACCGTCGACCAGATCGCCGATGCGGCCGGCATGTCGAAGCCGAACCTGCTCTATTATTTTCGCAGCAAGGAAGACATCCACGGTTCCCTGATGCAGCGCCTGCTCGACACGTGGCTCGCGCCCCTGCGCGAACTGGACGACATCGGCGATCCGATGACGGAACTGCGCAGCTACATCCGCCGCAAGTTGGAAATGGCACGCGATTTCCCGCGCGAGAGCCGGCTGTTCGCCAATGAGATCCTGCAAGGCGCACCGCGCGTCCTGCCGATGCTGGAGGGCGAACTGAGAAGCCTCGTCGATGAAAAGGTGGAGGTCATCCGATGCTGGATGCGGTCGGGAAAGATCGCGCGCACTGACCCGTATCACTTGATCTTCTCAATATGGGCGACCACCCAGCACTATGCCGATTTCGACGTGCAGGTGCGCGCCGTGCTTGGCCCCGACCGTGGCGCCGATGGCCGCTTCGAGGATGCAGCGCGGTTCCTGGAACAGCTGTTTCTGGAGGGGCTTCGACCCAAAAACTAATCCACCGCAGCTCAAATCGCTCAAATCCTAGCCTTGGCAGCAACTTCTATTTGAACGTATCCCCCTATTGTGTCCGAGGTTGCAAATGGAGGAAGCATGCCAAGAAAGCGGCTTGCACTGCTAATTGACGCAGAGAATATTTCGGCACAACTGTTCCCGCAGGTCTTGGAACACGTTCGAAACCTAGGCGATCCGATTGTCGCGCGTGCCTTCGGTGATTTCTCCAATCGTAAGCTGAGCGATTGGGTCGAAATCGCGCGCGCGGCGGGCACAGAGTTAATCTTCCAAGTTTCAGCGGGCAAGGGCAAGAACTCGGCCGACATGGCGATGCCATAGCGGCAATGGACTTGCTGCATGAGCGTGTCGTCGACGGCTTTTGTCTCGTCTCCAGCGATTGCGATTTCGTCCCGCTCATCACCCGCCTGCGCCGCTCCGGAATCGACACCTACGGTGTTGGAGAGAGCAAGACAGCCCAGACGCTTCGCAATGCTTGCTCCGCCTTTTTTGAGGTCACCCCGGCAAGGCAAAAATCTGTCAACAAAGCTTCCAAGTCGCCTCCGGCGGACTGCGATATTGAAACGCGGATAGCAAAGACACTTCGCGCCGTCACCGGTTCCAATAAAGGCTGGATATCGCACGGCGGATTGCGGCAGGCCATGATCCAGAAGGAACTCACCCTCGAGTCCTTGTTCCCGAAGGGGAAGTTTCTGGAGACATTGAGATCTACAGGTTTGATCGAAGAAACCGGTGCCGGGGCTGGTGTCAAAATCCGGCTCAAGGAACCACAATAGGCGTCGCTACATAGCCCGGGCGATCACCATCAACAGCCCGCCGCACAGCGTAATGTTGACCAGCGTCAGGTAGAGATGCGGGTCGCGTTCCTTGCCCTGGAACATGAAGAGATTATGGAAGAGCGAAGTCGCCATGACTGTGAAGGCGATTAGCAGCAGAGCGCCCCAGACGGTCCACATGCCGAATATCAGCGAAACGCCGCCGATGACCTGCATCGCGAAGCCAATCGTCACCAATGGCGCCGGAAGCAGCCAGCCATAGTTGGTCACCGAGGTCGTGAACCGCTCACGCAGATTGGCAAAATTGCGGATGCCGGCGATCAAGAAAAAGCCGCCGAAGACGAGGCGGCCAACAAGCATGAATGTTTCGGCTGCCATCTCCATCCCCCCGGATCGCAAAGAGGCGATCCGTACCGGATCGCCTCTTGATTGTAAAAGTCTCAGCAGACCTTAAGCGATAGGGCCAATCAGGCGGCGGCGGCCACGCGGTCGATCGGGGCCCAATACCGCATCATCCTTTCATGTCGCACGCAAACTATCCCTGAGCACCTTCTTCGGGACGAAGCTTCCCGATGGGGTCAACGCCTCTGCCTATCTTGGCGACGTGGAGACGTCTCTCCAGCTTCTTCGAACCGCAGCAGCCGGACAGGCCGCGATGGTTCTGCCCCAATCCACATTGTGCAACGAACAGGTGTGCGCAGTCGTCCGAAACGGAGATTCGCTTTACGTCGACGACAGTCACCTGAGCAAACGCGGCGCACAACTGGTCGCGGCCCAAATACGAGCGCTGCTGGATCAAGGTGCACACCTCGCCGGCAACCGATCAGCCAGCGACGCGACGCCGTGAACTTGTCGGCCGCTAGAGCGCTTTGTGGTTGGTCTGGAGGCGCTCTGACCAAAGGTCCGAACTCCTACGCTACTCCGCCGCAACCTTCGCCATCGGGTTGTTGGGATGCGTCGTCCAATTGGCGTAGACCGGCTGCACGGTCTTGCCGGTGCGCTTGTCGAGCGCCCCTACTGCCAGCGGTTCCATGGTGATGCAGCCCTCGACCGGGCAAACATTGACGCACAGGTTGCAGCCCACGCATTCCTCTTCGATCACCTCGAAGTGCCGCGCGCCGTTGACCATATTGGTGATCGCCTGGTGCGAGGTATCCTCGCAGGCGATGTGACAACGTCCGCATTTGATGCAGGCATCCTGATCGATGCGTGCCTTGGCGATGTAGTTGAGGTTGAGATACTGCCAGTCGGTGACATTCGGCGTTGCGCGGCCGATAATCGAATCCAGGTTGGCATGGCCTTTCTCGTCCATCCAGTTCTTCAGGCCTTCGATCATCTCCTGCACGATCTTGAAGCCATAGGTCATTGCCGCCGTGCAGACTTGCACATTGCCGGCGCCGAGCGCCATGAACTCCGCCGCGTCCCGCCAGGTCGTGATACCGCCAATCCCTGAAATCGGCAGGTCGCGCGTTTCGGGGTCGCGAGCGATCTCCGCCACCATGTTCATGGCGATCGGCTTCACCGCCGGGCCGCAATAGCCGCCGTGGCTGCCCTTGCCGTCGATTGACGGCTCCGGCGAGAAGCTGTCGAGATTGACGCCGGTGATCGAGTTGATCGTGTTGATCAGCGAAACGGCATCCGTCCCGCCGGCGAATGCGGCGCGTGCCGGCTTACGGACATCGGTTATGTTGGGCGTCAGCTTGGTGATGACTGGCATCCGGGTGTTCTGCTTGCACCAGCGAACGACCATTTCAATATATTCCGGCACCTGGCCGACCGCGGCACCCATGCCGCGCTCGCTCATACCGTGCGGGCAACCGAAATTCAGCTCGATGCCGTCAGCCTCGGTTTCCTCGACCACGGGCAGGATCGCCTTCCAGCTTTCCTCGACGCATGGCACCATCAGCGACACGACCATCGCACGATCGGGCCAGTCGCGCTTGACCTGCTTGATTTCCTGCAGATTGAGCTGCAGGTCACGATCGGTGATGAGCTCGATATTGTTGAGGCCGAGCAGTCGCCGGTCCGCACCCCAGATCGCGCCATAGCGCGGGCCGTTGACGTTGACGACGGGTGGGCCTTCCTCGCCGAGCGTCTTCCATACCACGCCGCCCCACCCCGCTTTGAAGGCGCGGATGACGTTGTAGGCCTTGTCGGTCGGCGGCGCGGAGGCCAGCCAGAACGGATTTGGCGAGTTGATCCCGACGAAGTTGTTGCGAATGTCTGCCATGGGTACGTCTCCCTCAGGCTAGGTATTTCAATGCTTGGCCAACGAAAGCCTCGGTCAGGCTGATAGTGCCCGATGGATGCTTTCGGCTGCGTCGCGGCCCTGCGCCACAGCCGACACTGTCAGATCGTCACCGCCGAGGATGCAATCTCCGCCGGCCCAGACTTTCGCCAGCGAGCTGCGGCCCTCCGCATCGACCTTGATGCGGCCGTTTTCCAGCGCAATCGCCGGACCACTGCCGTTCAGTGCATGCGGCACAAAGCTTTGACCAATCGCCTTGAATATCTGATCGGCGTGCAAGGTCAGCATCTCACCCGTGCCAGTCAGCTTGTCGCCGTTCATAGCCGTGTATTCGAGCTCTATCGCCGCGGCCTTTCCGCCTTCCGCAATCACGCGCTTCGGCTGCAGCCAATGGCGGATGCTGACGCCGTTGGCTGTCGCCAGATCCTGTTCGAATACGGAAGCATTCATATGCTCCGGACCCCGGCGATAGCAGATCGTCACCTCTTCCGCGCCGAGCAGCTTTGACTGTACGGCGGCATCGATCGCAGTCATGCCGCCGCCGATCACCACGACGCGGCGGCCAACGGGCAATTTCGCAAGATCCCCGGCCTGACGAAGCTCGGCGATGAACTCCACCGCGTCCCTTACGCCATCCACGTCCTCGCCCTCGGCGCGCAGCGCGTTAACACCCGCAAGCCCCATGCCGAGGAAAACCGCGTCATAGCGCGAAGTCAGGTCAGAAAGATGGATGTCACGGCCAAGCGCCTTGCCGTTCTTGATGTCAATGCCGCCGATCGCGGTCACATACTCGACCTCGGCATGGGCGAAATCATCGGTGGTCTTGTAAGCAGCGATGCCATATTCGTTCAGCCCACCCGACTTTGGGGCGCGCCTCGAAGATGGTGACCTCATGTCCGTAGCGCGCCAGCCGGTGAGCCGCGGCAAGGCCGGCAGGCCCTGCCCCGACAACCGCGACCATCTTACCCGTCGGCTCTGCCCGTTCATAGAACTGCTTGTGCTGGCGCATTGCCGTGTCGGTCGCATAGCGCTGCAGGCGACCGATTTGCACCGGTTTGCCTTCCGCCGCCTCGCGCACGCAGGCTTCCTCGCACAGCGTCTCGGTCGGGCACACACGAGCGCACATGCCCCCCAGAATGTTCTGGTCGAAAATCGTCTTGGCCGAACCGATTGGGTTGCCGGTGGCGATCTGCCGGATGAACAGCGGAATGTCGATCGAAGTCGGACACGCATTCATACAGGGCGCGTCGTAGCAGAAATAGCAGCGGTCCGACTCCACCAGCGCTTCGTGATGATCCAGCGGCGGGTGCAGATCGGAGAAATTGTCCGCATATTGGGCAGGCGCCAGCCGTGCTGCAGCTATGCCATCCTTGAACTGACCAATGGCCATTCTGCTCTTCCCCATTTGTTGTTCTTTCGGGAAAAGCTAGCACGTTTGAAATTTTTATCAATCGGTCAAATTTCGCAATAACTGCCTGAAATCAATCGTAAATATGAGCAAAGAGTCATGATTATTTCTGGACCTCTGGGCGCTCACGGCTCTCCCACCCCGATCTCCTCCTTGCGCTTCGCAACATAAGCGTCGAGTTCCTCGCGGATCGCGGCGTCCATCGCTGGCTGATGATATTCCTGCAATGCCTTTTTCCAAAGCCGCGTGGCACGCGCCGTCGCGTCGAGCCCGCCAGCTTCCTGCCATGCTTCGTAATTCTGCAAGTTCGACAGCATCGGCTGGTAGAAAGCGGTGGAGTAGCGTTCCAGCGTATGCTGATCGCCGAAGAAATGACCGCCCGTCGGCACGCGACCGAGCGCATCGAGCGCAAGCTCACCCTCGTTCACCTCAATCGGGCGCAGAAACTCAATCATGTGCTGGATCATCTCGACATCGATGATGAACTTCTCGAAGGAGGCGGTTAGTCCGCCTTCCTGCCAGCCGGCTGCATGGTAGACGAGGTTGCCGTGGCCAAGCACCGCGCCCCACAGCGCCATCATGGTCTCGTAGGCGCCCTGCACATCGGCGGCATTGGACGCCGAGCCCGGCGTCGTGCGGTAGGGCAAGCCATAGCGGCGCGCCAGTTGCCCCGAGGCGATGTTGGCCTTGGTGTTCTCCGGCGTACCGAAGGCCGGAGCGCCGGAGCGCATGTCGACATTCGAGGTGAAGGCCCCATAGATCACCGGTGCGCCGGGCCGCACCAATTGCGTCAGCACGATACCGAACAGCGCCTCTGCATTCTGCTGCGCCAGCGCGCCGGCCAGCGTCACCGGGCTCATCGCACCCATCAGCGTGAACGGTGTGATGCACACCGACTGACCGTGCTCGGCCATCGTCATCAGCCCATCGGTCATCGCATCGTCGAGACGGCGCGGCGAATTGACGGAAATGATGGTCGTGACGCCCGGCGCTTCGGCGATCTGATCCAATGTCAGTCCGCGCGAAATGGCCATCATCGCAATGCCGTCGAGCGCCCTGCCCCGACCGATCGCCGATACGTGGAACGCCTTGTCGGTTAGCGTCAAATTGGCCAGATAGGTGTCGAGGTGCCGCGAATTCGCCGGAAGCTCGACCGGAGCGCAAACCTGGTTGCCCAGCATGGTGATGCAATTGAAGTGCTGGGCCAGACGTACCAGGTCGTGGTAGTCGCCAAGATTGCCGGCACGGCGGCCACGCTCCATGTCGTGCACGTTTGGCGGGCCGGCGACCAGCGTGAAGTTTATCGCGTTGCCGCCCAAAGGCACGGTGCGTTCCGGGTTGCGGGATTGCAGCGTGAACGCCGACTGCACGGATTTCAGCGCAGCGCTCACCAAGCCCCGATCCAACTTGACGGTCTGGCTGGCGTGATCGACGGATGCGCCTGCCCGCTCGAATAGCGCTAGCGCCCTCGAACTCATCACTTCGATGCCGAAGTTCTCGAGAATGTGGAGGGACGCTTCGTGGATCGCCTCAACCTGATCCGCCGACAGCAACTGCATCGGCGGATAGGGGTTGCGCACCGCGCGTGGCGGCAATTGCGGAATTGCAACGCCTGCCCGCGATTGGGCCCGGTCGGCGCTGCGTCTGGCTCGGAGTGCGGTCATGCCCACATCTGATGCCCGGCAGGCGATCATAGCTGTCAGAAATCCGCCCCTTCTGGGCGCGTTTTTATCCCCAGCGGCATCCGATACGTCGCGCAAAAAGAATAGCGACAGCCAATGTCAATATATCGACACCCATCTTTCTCGCAGCCACGATCGAATTGTTAACAACGCCAGAAAGACTCCTTTTAGGCTTTTTGCGTAGAGCTTTGGCGATGGGGCGTTCAAATTTTACGAAAATTGCAGCAATCGGACTGTTGGCCATAGTAACGGCCTGCGCCTCCGCCCCGTCGCGCATCGATAATGTCTGCGCCGTGTTCGATCAGCGTGACGGCTGGATCGACAATTGGCGTTCGGCAGCTGAAGCGGCGGAAGCCAAATACGGCGTGCCTGTGCCGATTCTGATGGCGACGATCCGCAAGGAGTTGGCATTCAAGCGCAACGCCAAGCCGCCACGCACCAAATTGCTGGGCTTCATACCGTGGACGCGCGTCTCGAGCGCACACGGCTATTCGCAAGCGCTGGATGGGACATGGTCGCAGTATCAGCGCGAGACCGGGAATTTCATGGCGCGCCGCACCAAGTTCGCCGACGCGGTGGATTTCGTCGGCTGGTACCATGCAAAGTCCTCAAAATCGCTCGGCATCGCGCGAAACGACACGTTCCGCCTCTACCTTGCCTATTATTCCGGCTGGACTGCCTACCAGCGCGGCGATTGGCAACGCGACGCCGGCATTCAGCGATACGCCCGCGAAACGGACCGGATGGCCCGCAACTACGCGGCACAGCTGAACAGCTGCCGCTGAGTTAGCTAAAGCGCGAGCTTCCTGTGCTCGCCGATATCGTCGGCTTTTTCGCCCGTAAGCTTTGCCTTCACATAGCCGATCGCCATGCTGACGGGCGCGGACGGAAACGTCCAGAACTCGCCTTCGTCGGGCATCACCTTCAGCAACGTCAGACCGGGATCGGTCTTGCCCTTGGGAAACCACGCCTTGACCTCTTCGCTCCAAAGCGCGTCGATCTTTGCGCGATCGTCGACCATTTCGCCGCGGCCGCCCACGGATACATAAGCGCCGCTCGATGCATAGCCCAGAGTAAGCTTCGGGTTGGACTTGATGTTCGCCGCGACGGACCCGTCCTTGTCGGTGAAGAACCAGATAGCACCGGAACGGTCCGCCTTCTGGTTCGCCATGGGACGCGTATGCGGTGTTCCGCGACCATCTATCGTGGTCAACATGGCAATCTTGATGTCATCGATCAAGTCGTAAAGCTTGCTCTTGTTGGTTTGAGCCACGTCGAAACTCCTTCCGAATGAACCTGCTTAGCAACAGGCAAACGCGGAAAGAGTTCCGTGGAGGTGACCTATTGCGGCACGATGTCGTGCACCGGCGGCTGGTCCGACCCGCCTTCGAAGCTGATGACCGGCTCCATCTTGGCGAGTTGCTCGTCGTCGAGCCAGCAAAGGCTCTTGTGACCGCTGCCGAGATCCTTGAGCGGCGGCAATTCGGTTTCGCACTTGTTGCCGGGCACGAATTTCTTCCAGCGGCAGCGGGTCTGGAACGGGCAGCCGGGAGGCGGATTCATCGCCGATGGAATGTCGCCTTCCAGCACGATGTGTTTCTTCTTCACGCTCGTATCGGCGATCGGAATGGCCGACAGCAGCGCCTCGGTATACGGATGATAGGGCGGCGCAAAGATCTGGTCCGTAGATCCTTGTTCGACGATGTGCCCGAGATACATGACCACGACGCGGTCTGCGATGTAGCGCACGACGGACAGGTCGTGGCTGATGAATAGCATCGTCGTCTTGTTCTTGCGCTGTATATCCATCAGCAGTTCGGTGACCGCCGCCTGCACGGAGACATCGAGCGCCGAAACCGGCTCGTCGGCCACCACCACCTTGGCATTGCCGGCGAAGGCACGGGCGACACCGATGCGCTGCTTCTGCCCACCCGAGAGCTGGCGCGGCATGCGGTCGGCAAAGGCACGCGGAAGTTTCACCAGATCCAGAAGCTCGAACATGCGCTTCCTGCGGTCGGCAGCCGTCGCGCCGACGCCGAACTTTTCCAGCGTGCGGATGATCTGCGACCCAACCGAGTGGCTCGGGTTCAAAGTGTCGAACGGGTTCTGAAAGACCATCTGGATCGACGACACGGTCTTGACGTCCCGCAACTCGATGCTTGTCTGCTGGATGTCGGTATTGCCGAGCGTGACCTTGCCGGAGCTTGCCGTCTCGAGGCCGAGCAGCACTTTTGCCAACGTTGACTTGCCACAACCGGATTCGCCGACGATCGCCACCGTCTCCGACTCGCGCGCCTCGAAGCTGATCGCCTCGTTGGCCTTAACCACCCTGCCCTCACCGCCGCCGAACACCTCGTTGGCGGCAACGCGGTAATATTTCTTCAAATCCTCGATCTTCAACACGGGCGCGCCCGGTTTGACCGGCGCGTTCTCCTTGCGCGCACCTTCCGGCAGCGCCCTCCAATCAATCTCGTTGAAGCGGATGCACCGGCTGAAATGGCCTTCATGGCCTTCCACCTCGATCATCGGAATCTCGGCGGCATCGCAGCGTCCGGCCACGAAATGCTGGCAGCGCGGTCCGAAATTGCAGCCCTTCGGCCGCTCGTGAGGTAGCGGTAACTGGCCGGGAATGGCGATCAGCGGACGCGCATTCTTGTCGGCGCCAGGCAGCGGGATCGAACGGAACAGGCCCTGCGTGTAAGGGTGACGCATCCGGTCGAAGACGTCCTTGATCTTGCCGGTCTCCACGGCCTCGCCCGAATACATGACGGTGATGCGGTCGCAGGTTTCAAGGATCAGGCCGAGATTGTGCGACACGAAGATCATCGACGTGCCGTATTGCTTGCCGAGACCCTTCACGAGTTCGACGATACCGGCCTCGACCGTCACGTCGAGCGCGGTAGTTGGCTCGTCCAGCAACAATAGCGCCGGCTTGGACAGCAGCGCCATCGCGATGACGATGCGCTGCTGCTGACCGCCCGAAAGCTGGTGCGGATAGGACCGCATCATACGCTCTGGGTCCGGCAGGCGAACCGCGCGAACGGTTTCGAAGCGCGCGCTTGTAGGCCTCCTCCTTCGACACCTTGTCGTGAAGGATCGGCACTTCCATCAGCTGCTGGCCGATCTTCATAGCCGGATTCAGGCTGGCCATCGGTTCCTGATAGATCATGGCAATCTCGTTGCCGCGGATGGACCGCAGCTCCTCATCGGACATGTCGCCCATGTCCTTGCCCTTGAACCTGATCCGGCCACCAACGATTTTGCCGATGTTGGACAGGTCGCGCATGATGCCCAGCGACACCGTGGATTTGCCGCACCCGGATTTGCCGACGATGCCCATCGCCTCGCCCGGCTGCACCGCGCAGGAGAAGTCCATCACCGCCGGTATTTCCCCGCGCTTGGTGAAGAAGGAGATCGACAGGTTCTCGATCTCGATTATCGGTTCACGGCGATGTTCGTGGCTTTGACGGCTTCGTTCATCGGTCCTCCTACCAGTGGAGTATTATTGTAGCGGATCGACCCCCACTCCGTCGCGCTGCGCGCGACACCTCTCCGTTCACAGAGGAAGGGCGCAAGCTTTTGACCCGCTCGACCAGTCGAAAATATAGCGCAGGGCAGCGGCGGAGTTTCCTCTCCCCCTAACGGGAGAGGTGGCCCGAGGGCCGAGTGGGGTCGACCGTCGCGCAAGCTCAATCCTTCAATGATTGTTCGCGCAGCGCATCGGCCAGTAGGTTGAGGCCGAGCACGAATGACATCAGCGCGATGGTGGGCGGCAGCGCCGGATGGATAAAGGAGCGCAGCAGGCGGCTGGCATCCTTGATCGCCGTGCCCCAGTCCGGGCTTTCCGGCGCAAGGCCGAGGCCGAAATAGCCGAGCGTGCCGAGCAGGATCGTCGTGTAGCCGATGCGCAGGCACGCATCGACGATCAGCGGGCCGCGCGCATTGGGCAGGATTTCCCATAGCATGATGTACCACGGGCTTTCGCCCCGGGTCTGCGCCGCCGCGATATAGTCACGCGTCTTGATGTCCATGACCAGGCCGCGAACGATGCGGAACACGCCAGGGCTGGAGGCAAACACCACCGCCACGAAGATGTTCAACTGGTTCGGGTCGATACGGACGATGCCCAGCGGATCGGCGTCGAAAACCAGTCCGAGATAGATCCATCCGCCGAGCAGGATGTCAGGCCGAGCAGGAGGTAGAGCCGTTCCGGCCGGTTCTTGAAGCGCGTGTAGAACAGGACCGAGAAGAAAATGATCGGGAACAGGAAGAACACGCCGGCCAGCCATATCGGGATGCCGGTCTCCATGATGCCCGGCGTCACCAGCAGGTAGAACAGCAGGATGACGGGGAAGGCCAGCACGAGGTTGGCAAGGAACGACAGGATCGAGTCGATACTGCCCGCCATAGTATCCCGCCGGAAGGCCGAGCGTGACGCCGACCATGATCGCGAACATCGTCGCGGCAGGCGCGATGATCAGCACGATCTGGCTGCCATAGACCATGCGGCTGAAGATGTCGCGCGCGAGCTTGTCGCCGCCGAAGAGATAGACGCCGCCGCCATCCGGCAACGATCGCGCCTGGCAGCGCGTCCTTCATGATCGGCAGCTGTGCCAGCGGGTCGAAGGGCGCGACGGTCGAGGCGAAGATCGCCGTGAACAGCCAGAACAGGCAGAGCAGAACGCCGGCAATGCCGACATTATTGTCATAGAGCTGACCGTAAAGGCCAAGCCGCTTCTTGTAAGAAAGGCTCAGCCCGAGCAACGATCGCCATCGCCAGCCAGACCGGCCAGAAGCGCGCGATGAACGCCGAGGATGATCTGAAGCCGCCGATATATTCAATTTGCACCGTGCGGCCCTCTTACTGAACGCGGATGCGTGGGTTGAGATAGGCGTAGCCGACGTCGGAGATAAGCTGCGTGAACAGCACGACGAAAACCGAAACCAGCGAGCAGCCGAGCAGCAGGTCGATGTCGTTGTTGCGGGCCGCCTCAACCAGCGTGAAGCCGAAGCCCTGATAGCGGAACATCGTCTCGACGATAACAACGCCGGTCAGCAGCCACGGGAACTGCAGCATGATGACGGTGAACGGCGCGATCAGCGCGTTGCGCAGCGCATGCTTGACGACCACCTGCCGAGAAGCTCAGGCCCTTCAGCCGCGCGGTGCGGATGTATTGCTGCGTCATCACCTCGACCATCGAGGCGCGCGTCATGCGGGCGATGTAGCCGATGCCGTAGACCGCCATGGTCATGACCGGCAGCGTGAAATTGTAGAAAGTGATGCCCTGCCCGGTTGCCGAAGCCGCGGAGCCATTCAGCCAGCCGAGCCACGATGCGAAAATGACAGTGAAAATGATGCCCGAAACGTATTCCGGCGTCGCCGTTGTGGCGATCGAGGCGACCGACAGCGTGCGGTCTGTTCGCGATCCCTCGCGCATGCCGGCGAGGATGCCGACCAGCAGCGCGATGGGCACCATCGTGGCCATCACCCAGAACATCAGGATGCCGGTGGCGCCAAGCGCCGGCCAGAGCTTCGCCGCGACTGTCGTCTTGAATTTGGTCGAGCAGCCGAAATCGCCCTGCAGGATCCCGCCGTAATAGGGTTCGGCAGGCTCGTTGCAGATAGGAGAAGCGTGGCGTCGCCATGCCGGTTGCCGGATCGATGTTCGGTTGTTTCTTGACGACGCCGATCCATTGTCCGTAGCGGACGAAGAAGTTCTGGCGGTAGCCGTTCTTGACCAGCCAGCTCTCGAGCTGGTCGGCGGGCGTGCGCATATCGAGCTGGCTGATCGCGAGCTTCTTCAGGTTAGGCTCGAGATTGACCATGAAGAAAACGACCATGGTCAAACAGAGCATGGTGATCAGCATGGTGCCTAAGCGGCGAAGAATGAACGCAAGCATCAGTGCCCCTGCCGTTCGGGTTGGGGTCAGAGATCTCACCCAGTTATATAAACGGAAGGAAGGGGCGCGAAGCCCCTTCCAACTCGCCGTTGATCAAGCCTGTTCGATCCAGACCTTACCGAAATCATGCTCGAAGGTCGGATGCATCGCCGTGGTTTTTCACCGACCGGCATCGAGCTGTTGTACAGCTTGCGCCAGTAAGGCTGGATGATGATGCCCGAAGTCCTGCAGGATCTTCTCGATATCGCCCATGACCGCCTTGCGCTTCTCGGCGTCGGCAATGCCCAGGGCCTCGCCGATCTTCTTGTCGAGTTCGGGATTTGCATAGGCGGCTTCATTCCAGGCTTCGCCGGTGCGATAGGCAATCGCCACCACCTGGATGCCCAGCGGGCGCATGTTCCAGTTCGTCATCGAGTAGGGATACTTCGTCCAGTCGTTCCAGAAGGTCGAGCCCGGAAGAACCGTCCGCTTCACCTTGATGCCGGCGTCGCGCAGCTGGGCGGCGATGGCGTCGCCGGTGTTCTTGTGCCAGTCCTCGTCGACGGTGATCAGCTCGTGCTCGAAGTCGGCCTGGCCAGCCTCGGCCATCAGCGCCTTCGCCTTGGCCGGATCGCGGGCAACCTTCGGCAGCTCGACATACTCCGGATGGATCGGCGCTACATGGTGGTTTTCCGCCGGCACGCCGGCATTGCCGTAGCCAAGCTGCAGCACCACCGCATTGTCGACGCCAAGCTGCAGCGCGTTGCGTACCTTCTGGTCGTCATACGGCTTGTTGTTAACGTTGGTGCGGGCCACGATGGTCGCGGCCGTCACAGCTTCCGACGTGACCGCGCCGACGCCTTCGAGGATCGTCACATAGTCGGCGGACGTTCGTGGTTGGTATGGACTTCGCCCGCCTCGAATGCCGAAACCATGGCCGACGGATCGGTGCCGTAGTCGATGAACTCAACGCCATCGAGATAGACTTCGCCATTCCACCAAGTGCCGTTCTCACGGCGCTTGTAGACCGATCTTCTGGCCGACATCGTAGGAGACCAGTTCGAACGGGCCGGTGCCGATCGGGTTCTTGACGAAGTCCTTGCCGGTCTCGTCGAAGGTGTGGTGCACGATCAGCGCCGGATAATCGCAAAGGCTCGGGATCAGCGCGATGTCCGGGCTGGTCAGCGAAACTTCACGGTGATGTCATCGACCTTGGTGACGGCGCCCTCGCGCAGCTTGCCGGTCTTCTCGTCGACGATGGTGCCGAGGCGGCCCGGCATGGAGTTGCCTTCGGCGCTCTTGTCGGCCCAGCGGGTGAAGTTGAAGATGACGTCTTCAGCGGTGAACTTGTCGCCATTGTTCCAGGTCACGCCCGGACGAAGCTTCAGTGTGTATTCGGTCGCGTCGTCGTTGATTTCCCAGCCTTCGAGCAGATACGGCTCGAATGTGTAGTCCTTGGTGTATTTCACCAGCGGCTCAAGCGTCTGGCGCTCGGCATTGGCGATCTCCGACCAGTCGGCAGTGCGCGGATCCTTGGGATCCTTAACCCACATCGCGACCTTCAGCACGCCGCCCTTCTTGGGCTCCTGCGCCTGCGCCGGCGTCGGCGCGGCGAGGCCGATCATGCCATAAGCCATTGCGGTGGTTGCGCCGAACGCACTGGCGAGCGCGAGGAACTCGCGGCGGTCGACCTGACCCGCCTTCACGCCCTCGGCCATCTTTTTGATGTGCTCCGGAACGCGATCGCCGTTACTCTTGTAGAACTTCATAGCAAAACTCCCATTGTGTGGCTTTCCGCCGATTAGCATTCAGCATCTATCACGCCTTGTCAAAGCGTGCGGCTGTTGTTCCCGAAGGGAGTTTGCAACTTTGCGGGAGAGGCGGTTCGCGCGAATACGACAAGAATGACGCAAATTCACAAATTTGCGCGCGGTCCATCCTATTCTTGTCTAACCCTACACTGCGCTGGTGCGGACCTGGTCAAAAGCGCCAACGGGGAAGGACTATCGTGCCAGGATTCCGCTGTGCGGCAGATTTGCCACCTCAGTATTCCCTCTCGAAGAAGATGCCGCCCCGCGCCTCGCCGTCGTCGCGTGCTTCCCCGCGCAGCTTGACCCCCGCCCAACATCGAGGTCGATCGCCGCCTCGGCCGGACCCGGCCTTATCGCCCTTCTCGATGGTCACATAGGTGCGGTCGTTGAGATATTTTCCGACCGAGACGGCGGTACTGCCCTCATCATTGGTCCTGATGTCGAGGTCGTCGACGCCGAGGCGTGTCTCGCAACGAATTCAGCAGCGAGGTCGAGCCGCCGCCGCCGGCGAGTTGCGCGGCGGCATCGGCGAGTTGCGCGATCTGCAGCGGCGGACAGGTTGGACATCGATCGCCCGAAGATCAGCCGCGCCAGCACCTCGTCCTCCGGCAGGGCGGGAACCGACGTGAACGAGAATCTTCGGATTGTTGGCCGGGCCGGTGACGATCACCGTCACGGTAGCGTCGCTGCGCTCGCGATTCGGCCGCCAGGTCGAGATACGGGCACAGCGAACCCGGCGAAACCCAGAATGCCGCGCGTGAAGGTCAAACGCCTGCCGAGCAGCGACGAGCCGCCGCGCCGCATGGTGAACTGGCCAACTGCCTGCGGCGACGACACTCGGACCCGTCAGCCGCAACGAGCCGCCAAGTTCGGCATCAAGGCCCCTGCCCTGGATGAAGATGCGTTGCGGAGCGTTGACCGTCAGGTCGAGCGACAAGCCGGAACCGCCTCCGCTTTTCGCCGCCGGCCGGCCGAATGCCTTGTCCTGCTGCATCACCGCCGCCGACGCGTTCTTGTGCCTGACGTCGAGCGTCCGCGAGCGAGCCCGGCAGCCGCTCCGGCATCGTGATGACGGTGCGCGCGAGGTTGATCGTGCCGCTGAGCGTGGGAGCCGACCAGCGATCCCTTCAGCGCCAGGTCGCCCGAAAGGGTGGTCGTCACCACCTGCCCGTCCGTGTAGCGCGCATTCGTCGAGCTTCATCGCGATGTCTGCCGGGAAGCGGCGCGGCGATGCCGACCGAGCCCGAAGCCGAAATGATCGCCGCCGCTGGAGAGTTTTCCCGTCAGCCGGTTGATCGTCGCGCGACCGGAGCCAAGCGCGACATCCGCCGCGATGTCATTGATCGCGATCCCGGTGCGTGCATCGACAAGCCGCGCGCCGGAGGTCCGCACCGTGCCGCCGATGACCGGCGCGGTGGCAGCGCCACTGACGGTCACATTGACAGTCGCCGCGCCCGTCAGCGCAAGACCCTGCGCCGCCACCTGTCTGTTGAGGAACGCAAACGGCACCGCGCCATCGAATTTGAGGTTCAGCTGCGGCGGCCTTGCAACCGCGACCGTGCCGCCGCCTTTCATCGTCAGGCCGGCGCCGTTGCCGGCATTGACATCGAAAGTGAGCCTTTTCGAAGCGAATGTGCCGTTCGACCTGATGGAGAATGCGCCAGCACCGGCCGCCCGGGTTTGCGCGGTCTCGCGCCGCCCCAATCGATCGAGTAGGCAACGTTCGGATCGGCGGCTGCGCCCGTGACGTGCACTGTGCCGGAGATGCTGCCTGCGGCGTTCAGGCCAGGAGCGAAGTTGTTGACCAGCGAGGCCGGCAGCCTCGACAGGTCGGCGTCGAGATTGAGCGATTGACCGGCGGTGCCGGAAACCGTCACGGAGCCGCCGCCGACATTCAGCGCGAGCTTGTCCAGCGTCGTCTGGCCGCCGGCGATCCTCACCGTCGATGGACGCGCCAGCGCCGCTTTGATGCCTTGAACCGTTGCCCTGCGCCGAAGCGAGCTCGACGGTGGTAGTGCCTTCCGCCGATCTTAACGCGCCCCGCCGCCTTGAGCGGAATGTCATTGACCTCCGCGCCGCCGGCAAATCGCGTCCATCCATCCTCCATCGAAAGGTCGAGGTCGATCTTGCGGACTGCGGTGCTGCCGGATTTCACCTCATCGGCGCGCACAGTGCCGGAAACTCCGGGCGCCTTGGTGTAGTTGGCGATCAGCGCGTCGATCGACGCACCGCCTTCACCGCAATGTCGCCGCGCGTGATCCCCGCCGACGTCAACGCAATTTTCGCCTCCGCGGTTTCGCCCTTGCGCGAGAAGGATGCCGTTCCTTTGGCGCTACCCTCAACCGTTTCCAGCGCCAGTGCGGCAAGCGGCCCGAGATCGGGCAGATCGAAACGTAATCGTGCCATCCGGCATGAAATGTGGATCGAGCGACAGCGCGCCGACGATTCTGTTTTTCCCGAGCGACAGGTTCAGATCCTTCACCGCGCGCTGGCCATCGGCGGTGTTCAGCACCGCCTTGCCGTCCAGAACCTCGCCGCCGACCGTTCCTTTGAGCGTTACGATGGCTTCCGGCTTGGCGAGGTCGGCCTTGCCCGAGGCGGTGAGTGCGAGATTCTCGATGTCGCGGGCCGCAACGGTCATCTTGTCGCTGGTGACCGACAGGGCGACATCGGGTGCGGCCAGCGCTCCCTTGGCGGTCGCCAAAAAGGCGATGGAGCCATTGGCTTGCGCGGAAAGCGGAGAAACATCGGCGAGCGCGCCCTTGACGTCGGCATCGACCTGATCGTCGCTCATCTGATCGCGCCGCCGCCCGTCAGCCCGCCGGATTGCAAGGCAAGCGAGTTGGCCGACACATTGCCTTCGCGTATCGCGCTCCAGACCGGCGGAAAGCGCAAGCTTCTCGCCGAGCAGCGGCCGCGCCGCGGCCGGCAGCGCCGCCGACAGCACATCAGCCTTGAGTTCTAGCGTGATCGCGCCATCGGCCAGCGAAACCGATCCCGCGAACCCGCCATCGATCGCATCGCTGCGAGAGTCCCCTTCCACCGCCAGAGCTCGGCAGACAGCGTTCCCTGCAGTTCCGCCAGGATCTCGCCGGCGACCAACGGCGCGACGGTCGGATTGTCGATCGCCAGCTTCGAGGCGGTCGCCGCCGCCCGTCACCGGGCCCGAGCGGGCGCCGACATTGAACGCATCGGAGTGCAGCGTAATGCCGAGATCGGTCAATTGAACGTCATTCGTGGCGACCAGCGGCAGGCTGGCAGCGATGTCCAAGCTGGGCGCGTCGGCGATTTCCAGCGGCGCGAATGTGGCGTTGCCGATCGTCAGGTCGATCGGGCTTTCCTTGTCCCGAAGGAAAGCGGACGCCACTGGAGCCGCCGCCGAGCTGAAGCGTCAGATCGAGCGGGCCGGCCGGGTCAATCGAACCGGCCGCCGATGCTGTAAATGCGCCATTGGCAAGCTCGGCGTGATCGATCTGGACGGTCCCGCCTTGGCGATCGTCCCTGCCAGATCGAAATCGTTTTACCATCGAGAATGCCGCAACGTTGGCGGCAGGAAGCGCGAAAACTCGCCATCGCCCTTCGCCGAACGCGCTGCCTTGGTCGGAGGGCCGGTTTGCGAGCGCGAAATCGGTTACGGCGTTGCCATCCATCAGGACCGTGCCGTGCCGGTCATGTCGGCGGCGTGCCATCGATCGACAGGCGGATGACCGCAGGAGGCTGGCCGGGCAGGAGATCGGCAAGCGTCGCCGACCTTACCGGCAGAGCCGGGTCCTTTGAGATAGTCGGCGACAAGCGCGTCGACCGCGAGCGGTCGACGTCGATTTCGTCGCGCTTGATGGAATCGGAGGTCAGCGTCACCTTTACAGACGGAGGTCGCCTTTCAAGGAAAACGTCAGCGGTACCCTTCGCGGCGCCCTCAACCGACTGACCGGCCAGTGCCGCAAGCCGACCCAGTTCCGGAAAGTCGAAGTGCAGGGCGCCGACGGCGCAAGCGTTCGTCGAGCGCGAGCGCGCCAGTCAGCCGATTGGAGCCGAGCGAAAAGTCGATGTCGCGCAGTTCGCGCGCTCCACCGGCGGTCGTAGCCACCGCCTTGCTTCATGGACCTCACCTTGCAAATTACCCTTCAGCGAAAGCGCCGATCTGCGGATTGGCGGGATCGGCCTTACCGGCCGCATTGAGTCCAGATTGTCGATCCGCGTTGGCCAAAGGCGAGCCGGTTGCTGGAGACCGTAAAATCGACATCGGGCGCCAGGAGCGAACCTTTCGCGGTAGCCGAAAGCGCAACGGCACCCGACGCGTGCGGCGCGAGCGGCGCGATATCGGCGAGCGCGCCGCGCGAATTCGGCATCGATAGTATCCTACGAAAGGCGTGCCGAACCCTTTGCGGTCAAACCCGCCGGACATCGACGGTAAGGCTATTGGCCGAGACATTCCCGGAAGTGTCGCGCTCCAGGCTGGTGGAAAGGCGACCTTATCGCCGAGCAGTGGCCGCGACAGTGGCCGGCAGCGCGGCGGAAACCACGTCCGCGTCGAGCTTGTAGGTTGATCGCTCCGTCGGCCAGCGAAACGTCGCCGGCAAAACGGCCGTCGATCGCATCGCTGCGCAGCATGCCCTTGGCGACGGTCAGTGCGTCGGTCGAAAGCAACACCTTCGAGCTAGCGCCCGGATCTCGCCGGCGACCAGCGGCGCGACGGTCGGGATTGTCGATCGTCAGGCTTGCGGCCGTCGCCGAGCCGGTAACCGGACCTGAGCGCTCGGTCAGGTTGAACGCATCCGAGTGCAGCGTGATAAGCGAGATCGGTGAGCTTGACGTCGTTCGTGGAGACCGACGGAAGGCATCGCAGAAATATCCAGAGCGTCGGCTCGCGTCCATCGCCGAGCGCGCGTATCGATGGCCGAGCCGATCACGATGTCGATCGGGCTCTCGGCTCGTACCGAAGCAAAGCGCGATCCCACTGTTCTTCGCCGCGAGTCGAGCGGCAATATCGGTCGCGCCGGCCGGGTCGAAGGGCCGATCGCGCTGCGCGGTAACCGCGCCGCTTTCGATCTGGCGCACGGTCGTATATCGACGCCGCCATCCTTGGTCAGCGTCGCCGGCCAGATCGAAGTCGTTTTACCGTCGAGAAGTTGCCGCAAGCGCTCGCGGCGCGAAGCGGGCAAACTCACCATCGCCCTTCAGTTCGAAACGGCGCTGCCTTGCTCGGTGAGCCGGTCTGCCAGCGAGAAACTCCGGAGACGGCGTTGCCATCCATCAAAACGGTTCCGTTGCCGCGTCATGTCGGCGACAGTGCCATCCACGGACATGCGGATGTCCGCAGGCGGCTGGCCGGGCAGGAGATCGGCCAGCGTCCCGCCGAACCGTACCGGCAGAGCCGGCGCGCTTTGAGATAGTCCGCAACAAGGGCGTCGACGGCGAGCGATCCGTCACTTCGAGTTGCGCCGCGCTTGATGGAATCGGAGTTCGAGCGCCACCTTTACGTGACGGACGTCGCCGTTCCAACGAAAACGTCACGGTACCCTTCGCGGCGCCCTCAACCGACTGACCGGCCAGAGCGGCAAGCCGACTAGTTCCGGAAGATCGAAGTCCAGGGAGCCGACGGCGCAAGATCGGTCGTCGAGCGAGAGCGCGCCGGTGAGGCGGTTCGGACCGAGCGAAAGGATCGATGTCGCGAACCTCCCGCTTTCCGTCGGTCGTCGCGCACAACCGCCTTGCCATCAAGCGCCTCGCCCTGGAACAATACCCTTGAGCGACCACCGATGCTTGCGGATTGGCGGGATCGACCTTACCGGCCGCTCGCAATTCCAGATTGTCGATCGCATGTTCGCCGAAGGCGAGCCGATTGCTGGTGAGGGTCAGATCGACATCCGGCGTCGAGCAGCGAGCCTTTCGCCGTCGCCGACAGCGGCAACCGCTCCCGACGCTGCGGCGCGAGCGGCGCGATATCGGCGAGCGCGCCGCTCAGAGTTCCGCATCGATCAGTGTCCTCGCGAGGCGCGCCGAACCCTTTGCCGTCAGCCCGCCGGACTTCACGCGTAAGGCTATTGGCGGAAACATTGCCGGAAGTATCGCGCTCCAGACTGGCGGCCAAGCGCGACCTTATCGCCGAGCAGCGGTCGGGCCTGGCAGGCAACGCGGCGGAAACCACGTCAGCGTCGAGCTTCAGCGTGATCGACTCCGTCGGCCAGCGAAACGTCGCCGGCAAAATGGCCGTCGATCGCATCGCTGCGCAGCGTGCCCTTGGTGACCGTGAGCGCGTCGGTCGCGAGCGTCCCTTCGAGCCGCGCCCGGATCTCGCCGGCGACCAGCGGCGCGACGGTCGGGTTGTCGATCGTCAGGCTCGTCGCCGTGGCCGAGCCCGTCACCGGGCCGCTGCGCTCCGTCAGGTTGAAGGCATCCGAATGCAGCGTGATGCCGAGATCGGCGAGCTTGACGTCGTTCGTGGAGACCGATGGCAGGCTGGCCGAAATATCCAGAGCCGGGCTCGCGTCCATCGCCGAGCGCGCGTATCGTCGCCGGCCGATCACGATGTCGATCGGGCTCTGCTGTGCCGAAGCCAACTGGATGCCGCCGTTCTTCGCGGCGAGGTCCACCGCGATGTCGGTCGCGCCGGCCGGGTTGAATGTCCGACCGCTGTCGCGGTGATCGCGCCGCTTCGATCGCCGCACGGCGATATTCGACGCCGCCATCCTTGGTCAAGCGTCGCCCGCGAGATCGAACTCCGTCTTGCCGTCCAGCAATGGCCGCAACGTTGCGGCAGGAAGCGGGCAAAATCGCCATCGCCCTTGGCCTCAACGACGCTGCCCGCATCCGTCAGCCTTGTGCGTGCCCGAAACGCTGGTGATCAGCGTTGCCATCCACGGCGAACGTGCCGTTGCCGCTCCAGTCGGCGATCGGGCCGGAGCCGCGTGACGATGATGTCGACCGCCGGCTGTCCGGCAGCTTGAGCAAATTCGCCAAGATGCCGCCGGAAGGTTCGGACGCCTTCAAGTCGATATCCAGTTGTTCTGCGTCCGGCGCGAAATCTAGATCGAGGCCAGCAATTCGCCGGCCGTGCCGTCGGTGCGCTCGACGTTCAGGTCCGCCGCGACCGAAGCGGCGACGCCTTGCGCCATCGCCTTGCCATTGGCGGCCACGCTGGCGACCTGGCCGCCCGTGACGGCTGAGCCGAGCGCGATGTCGGGCAGGCTGAGGGCGCTCGATCGAAATGTCGACCGGCAGCGACGCTGGCGGCGCCATCGCCGGCCGCGCCGGATGCCGTCGGCAGGCGGGCAAGCTCCACTCTTTGCGCGGCAATCCGCTCGGCGTTGAACTCGCCCGGGAGCAAGGAAAATCGGCGACCACTCGACCTCGATGCCGTTTGCGGCAAGCCAGGGCCATCCGCGTCCGCCAGAACCAGCCGATCCAGCGGGAAATGGCCGGACCAGATGCCACTCGATGCCGGTGATCGTCACCTGCGAGTCGGGCGTGGAGGCGAAATCGGAGATGAGCGCGGCGAGGTTTTCTCGGCCCTTGCTGGTAAGCGTCAGCACGGCGACCGCGCCGATCGCGAAGGCCAGCGCGATCAAGAAGCGTATAGACCAGAATGCGAAGGAGCCTCTTCAGCATGATCATCGGCTGCAGAACGCCTGGCCGATGCCGGCATAAAGGCCGAAATCGGGATCGCCGGTGCCTTTGTCCAGCGGAACAGCGGCATCGACGCGCAGTGGTCCGAACGGCGTGATGTAGCGGAGGCCAAGCCCCACGCCCACCTGAAGGTCGGAGAGGTCCGGAAATTCGTCCTCGGAAACCGTGCCGGCATCGACGAAGGGGACCATGCCGATCGTGTCCGTGACCGTGACACGCAGTTCCGCGGAGCCTCGCACAGCGACAGGCCGCCGGTCGGCTGGCCATTGGCGTCCTTCGGGCCGATGCCCTGATAGGCATAGCCGCGCACCGATCCGCCGCCGCCCGCGTAGAACCGCCGGTCGGCGGGAACATCCTCCAGGAGGAGGCCCCGACGATCGAGCCGAGGACCGCCCTGCCGGCGACCACGATTTTGTCGATCGTACCCAGCGCCATATAGGCCGTCGCCTCGCCCTTGAGTTTCACGAAGGTCGTGCCGCTGATCGCGTCGTAGGCCGGTTCCGATAAGCGAGCAGCCGGTTGCCCCTGGTGGGGTTCAGCCTGTTGTCGCGGCTGTCATATATATATTGCAGCGGCGTCGAGACGATCAGGTAATCCCGGTCCGTGACGAAGGCGTCGGTGATGCGCGAAAATTCGACGGCAAGCTCGCCCGAGACGCTCTGTGTCCTGCTGAGTTCATAAGCGAGGCCGGCATTGCCTTCCACCGAGAAGCGGTCGTAGGCGTCGGGATGTTCGTAAATGGTCCTCAGGCCGGTAAAGAATTGCGACGCGGGCCCGACGACGCCCGGTTTCTCGAACATGATGCCGGCATTGTAATTGAGCTGCCATATTCGTTGGTGTCAAGATGCGGCCGATCGACCCTTCGATGCTGAGCCTTTCGGCCTTGCCGAACAGGTTGCGATGTCCCCAGAAGCCCTCCAGGCCCAGACCCTCGGTTTGGAAAGCGTCGCGCCGACGCCGAAGAAACGCGGCTTGCGTTCGGTGACCGTGACATCGATCGGAATGTGGCCTCGGGTCCAGCGCGTCGGCCTCGCTGACCGCGACGCTGTTGAAGACACCCAGGTCAACCAGCCGGTCGCGCGCGTCGTCGATATCCTTGGGCGAGTACTTCTTTCCTCCCTCGAGGCCCGCCATGTAGGCGGTGAATCCGGATCCATCGCCTCGGTCCCGTCACGGTCGTCTGGCCAAAGCCGGCGACCGGCCCGGCCGCCACGGTGATGGAGACGTCGAGCGCCGGTGTCGTGGTCAGCCACGACGTCGCGCCCTGTAACCTTCGGCCAGCGGCCTGCCCTCCTCCTTGAGCCGCCGAACGATCCGGCCTCCGCCCCTGAGGATCTCTCCGACCCCGCGTCGCCGCCGGGATGAGCCGAAAACCGCCGGGCGAAAGATCCGCCGCGTCGCCTTCAGCCGGACCTCGCCCAGCATAAACACCCTGCCCGGGTCGACCGAAATCGCCACAGGCACCGGCCCGGCGCCGAATTCGGCATCGGGCGGAAGGTGTCGATGGACCTGCCAGCGATCAGGATGTCGACGACGCCGTCGTAGCGGGCCTTCTCGTAAAGTGCCGCGACGAGCTCTTGCGGTCGCCGCGCGCCTTCGTCAGCAGGCCGAGCGAGCCGGAAACCGGCCGCTGTCGCCGACAGCGGTGAAGCTTTGTTCAGCTCGTCGGTGGGTTCCGTCGCCTCCCGTTACGACCGCCACCGTGTAGCGGAGCGGATCGACGATGTCGGTATCCTCGTCGTCTTCGGATTCGAAAAACTTGCAGCCGAACAGTTCGAAAGCCGCCGCCGAAGCGTCGACGACACGCCGGAAGCGAAAGGAGGCCGCAAAGAAGAAAGCGCGCGAACCGCACCGTCGCGGGAACGCTCCTCGAACTCTGCGATTTCCGCTTCATCATTAACGCAGACTTACTCCAAAGAGTGATTTTGACTGGCGTATGAACCGTTCGTAAAGGGGCCACAATCGCTCTGTCAGAAATTGGTGAGCAAAGCATGACCAATCGCAATACTTGTCTGACAAGGCGCCGTAACATGGTGGTCACGCTGGCCAACCACCGCGGCAGATCGGATCATCGGCTGGTGACATAACGGTGGCGGTTTCGGGAGAATGACGGCAAGGACGCAAGGGGGTTTTGCGCTGGTTCGTTTCCTGTCTGCCCTGATTTCCTCGTGACGGTCTGGTCCGCCGGCCCTGGCCGCGGAAGGCCGTGCGATCGTCACCCGCAGAATGGCGATTATTTCGGCTTCGATCTGCGGGCGAGCAGAATGTGTCGCTCGACCAATGCAAGGCGACCTGCCTCGGCGACCCGCAATGCCGCGCCTTCACCTACAACACCAGGGCGAAATGGTGCTTCCTCAAGTCGGACTACGCCACGCTGAAAACCTTCAACGGCGCGGTCGCCGGCAAGGTCGTCTCGCTGGATGGCGAGCCCGACATCGGCGCGCCGCCTCCAATGGCGTTCTTCCCGGCCTGGATGGCCGACGAGGCACGCCAGTACCGCACCTCGCTGCTGCGACGCCACCCATGGCCGATGCGGGCTCGTCGGGCCTTGTCGAGGCGGCCGAGCACTCCTGGTCACCAACGACCCCCGCACCGCGCGGACAGTACACGCCGCGCGCCCGCGCCGCGCCGGACGATGGCAAGCTCTGGCTCGGCCTGGCGCGCGCGCTCTGGCGCGTTCAGGGCAACGACGGCGCGGAGAGCGCGGCGCTCAACCGCGACGCCACCTCCGCCGCCTGGAACGCCTATCAGCTTCTGCGCACAACGCCGGCGCGTGGCGATGTGCTTGCCGTGATCGCCGTCGGCCTCGACCGGCGCGACCTTTCCGGCCGGCGTTGCAGGCCTTCGAAGCGAGCCTCGCGCTGGTCAATGCCGCATCGGTGCGGGCCGAATACGAGGATCTGAAGGCCCGCAAGGGATTCCGCATCGTCGAACAACGGTCGACGCCGACACGCCCTCGCCGCGCGTCTGCGCCCAGTTCTCCGAAGCGCTGGTCAAGACAGGCGTGGACTATGCCCCGTTCGTCACGCTCGACGGCGCCGCGCCGCAAGCGATCGAGGCCAAGGAAACCAGATCTGCGTCGAGGGCCTCCAGCATGGCAGGCGCTACACGTCACCTTCCGCGCCGGCCTGCCGTCGGCCATCGGCGAGGTGATCCGGGCGCCCGTCATGCTCTCCATCTACATCCAGGATCGCGGCGCCTCGGTCCGCTTCACCGGCGACAGTTTCGTCCTGCCGGCGACCGCCCGGCGCGGCATCCCGCTTGTCACGGTCAACATGGACATCGCGGACATGAAGCTGTTCCGCATCGGCGACCGATCGCTGGCGCAGCTTCTGTCCGGATACCAGTTCCTGCGCCAGCTCGACGGCTACGACATCGAGAACATCGCCGATCAACTGGGCGCTCCCGTCTGGGAAGGCAAGCTGGAGATCGCCGGCGCGCTGAACCAGGAGATCACCACCAGTTTCCCCGTCGATGAGGCGCTCCCCGACCGGGAGCCGGGCGTCTATGTGTTGACCGCGCAGCCCGAAAACGACACGAGCGACGCCTGGACCTCCCGCGCCACGCAGTGGTTCGTCGTTTCCGATATCGGCCTGTCCACCTACACCGGCCAGGAGGGCCTCAACGTTTTCGTCCGTTCGCTGGGTTCCGCCAAGCCGATGGCCGGCGTCGAACTGACGCTGCTCGCCCGCAACAACGAGATTCTCGGCACGGCCACGACCGACGCCGAGGGCCGCGCCAAATTCAATCCGGGCCTCACGCGCGGCACCGGCGGCATGGTGCCCGCCGTGATGACGGCCAAAGCCGGGGGCAAGGATTTCGTCTCCCTCGACATGACGCGCGCCAGCTTCGACCTCTCCGACCGTGGCGTCGCCGGCCGCGCCGCGCCAGGTGCGCTCGACGTCTACACCTGGACGGAGCGCGGCATTTATCGCGCCGGCGAGACCGTTCACGTGGCGGCACTGGCCCGCGACGACACCGGCGAAAGCCGTCGAGAACCTTCCCCTCACCTTCGTCTTCACGCGCCCGGACGGCGTCGAGGACCGGCGCGTGATCAGCGACGAGGCGGCGGGCGGTCACGCCGTCGACCTCGCGCTGTCGCCAACGCCATGCGCGGCACCTGGACCGTTTCGTCTACACCGACCCCAAGCAGCCCGCGGTCGCGAGCCAGATGTTCCTCGTGGAGGACTTCGTGCCGGATCGCATCGAATTCACGCTGACCAGCGACAGGCACGAGATCGCGGTCGGGCGAACCCGCCAACATCACCGTCGACGGCCGCTTCCTCTACGGCGCGCCGGCCGCTGGCCTGGCGCTCGAAGGCGAGGCAACCATCGAAACACGCGCGAGTGGGAGGACTTCCCGAACTTCCAGTTCGGCCTCGCCGACGAGCAGGAGGGCGAAGCCACGCGCATCCCGTTGGCCGACCTGCCGGTGGTCGGCGACGACGGCAAGGCGACCTTCCCCGTTCAGATCGACGCCCTGCCCTCGACCACCCGCCTCCTGACCGCCGACGTGACCGTGCGCATGCGCGAAAGCGGCGGCCGCGCCGTCGAGGAATCATCGACCTCGGCATCAAGGCCGCAGGGCGACATGATCGGAATCCGGCCCGATTTCGCCGGCGGCGAAGTGCCGCAAGGCGCGACTCGCGAAATTCACCGTCATCGCCGTCGATCCGGACGGCAAGCGCAAGGCGTCTGCCCGGCGCGCAGTGGTCGCTGGTCAGGGTCGAGCGCGACTACCAGTGGTACCGCAGCGGCAACGCCTGGAACTACGAGCCGGTCATCACACCAAGGCCGATCGAACGGCACGCTCGACATTGCCGCCGACGGAACGGCGAGCTCTCTCGATGCCGGTCGACTGGGGCCGCTACCGCCTCGAAATCGAAACCTCCGACCCCGAGGGCCCGGCCACAAGCGTCGAATTCGATGTCCGGCTGGTATGTGGCGGCGACCTCGACCGACACGCCGGACGGGCTGAAGTCGCGCTCGACAAGGAAAGCTACGCCCCGGGCGAAGTCGCCAAGCTGAAGGTTTCGCCGCGCTTCGCCGGCGAACTGCTGGTCACGGTCGGCGCCGACCGCTGCTGCCAACCTTCACGGCCAGCGTGCCGGAAGGCGGCTCGACGGTCGACATTCCCGTCTCCGCGAACTGGGGTGCCGGCGCCTATGTGACGGCCACCCTCTTCCGGCCCGGCGAGGCCAGCAATTGCGCATGCCGTCGCGCGCCATCGGCCTCAAATGGCTCGCGATAGACCCCGGCGCAAGAAGCTGGCGGTCGCGCTCGCGCCGGTCGAAAAGACGACCGCGCCAGCCGCTGACGATCCCGTCAGCGTGACCGGCCTGCCCGCCGCTACGGACGCCTATGTAACCATTGCTGCGGTCGATGTCGGCATCCTCAACCTCACCGACTACAAGGCACCCGATCCGGAAGCCTGGTATTTCGGCCAGCGCCGGCTCGGCCTTGAACTGCGCGACCTCTACGGCCGGCTGATCGATGGCTCGCTCGGCGCCACCGGACGCTGCGCACCGGCGGCGACGGCAAGGCCATGACTCCTCACGGGCAGCCCGCCGACCGAAAAGCTCGTCGCCTTCTTCTCCGGTCCGGTGAAACTGGACGCCGACGGCAAGGCGACGGTCGACTTCGACATCCCGCAGTTCAACGGCACAGTCCGCATCATGGCCGTGGCGTGGACAAAGGATGCGTCGGCCATGCGCAGACCGACGTGATCGTGCGCGACCCGGTCGTGATCACCGCCGGCCTGCCACGCTTCCTGGCGCCGGGCGACGCAGCCGTGATGCGGCTCGATATCGCCAACACCGACGCGCCGGACGGCGACTACCAGTTCGCTGTCGAGACCACCGGCGACCTTTCGACCGGTAGCGCGCCACTACCGGAAAAGGTGACGTTGACCGCCGGCAAGCGCCAGTCGATCACAGTGCCGTTGATCGCCCAGACCGCCGGCGACGCCCGGTCACGATCCGGCTCGCCCACGCGGACGGACCGGCGGTCGAGCAGAACCTGTCCCTCCCGGTCCGCCCGGCAACGATGCCGGTCACCAACCGTCTGGTGGTCGACCTGGAGCCCGACAGCTACAGCCTGCGCATCGATCGCGAGCTGCTGGCCGAAAGCATCTTGCCCGGCGCCTATGTCAGCGTCGGCGTCTCGCCTTCGGCCGCATTTGACGTTCCGTCGCTGCTGCTGGCGCTCGACCGCTACCCTTATGGCTGCGCCGAGCAGACGACCAGCCGCGCGCTGCCGTTGCTCTATGTCAGCGAGCTGGCGGCCGGCGCCGGCATGGCAGGACGACCCGGCGTTACGCGGCCGCATCCAGGACGCGATCTACCGCTTGCTCAACAACCAGTCTTCGTCGGGCAGCTTCGGCCTCTGGGGGCCAGGCTCCGGCGATCTCTGGCTCGATTCCTACGTCTCGGATTTCCTGACCCGGGCGCGCGAGCTGAACTACGAGGTGCCGCGAGCAGCGATGCTGCAGGCGCTGAACAACCTGCAGAACTCGCTGTCCTACGACGTCGACATCGAGGATCGCGGCAGCGAGATCGCCTATGCGCTCTATGTTCTGTCGCGCAACAGAAGGCGTCCGTCGGCGACCTGCGCTATTATGCCGACACGAAGCTGGAGGCTTCACCAGCCCGATGGCGTGGCGCAGCTTGCCGCCAGCCTTTCGCTCTATGGCGACTCCCAACGGCCGAAGCGACCTTCGAGGCGGCGCTTCAGCTGGCAAAAAACACAGCCGAACACGACTACTACCGCTCGGATTACGGTTCGCGGCTGCGCGACGGCGCGGCCATGCTGGCGCTGGCCGCCGAAAGCAAGCCGATGCCGACCGTCGTTCCCGAGTTGATCAGCGTGGTCGGAGCGAACGCAACGCGGCCCGCTGGACCAGCACCCAGGACGACGCCTGGATGCTGCTGGCCGCCCGCGCGCTGCGCGCCAACGCCGCCGACATACGGCTCACCGTCAACGGCGCCGAGCACTCGGCATCTACTCCGAGCATTCGACGGCAGACGACCTCGTTGATAGCCCGGTGGTTATCGCCAATGCCGGCAGCAGCGCCGTGCAGGCGGTGGTGACGGCGGTCGCCGCGCCCGCCCAGCCGCTGCCGGCCGGCGGCGACGGCTTCTCCATCGCGCGCACCTACTACCGCCTCGACGGCACCGAAGCCAATGTCACCGAGGTCACCCAGAACGAGCGCTTCGTCGTCGTGCTGAAGCTCACGGAGCAGAATTCCTGGGCCTCGCGCGTGCTGGTCACCGACCTGCTGCCTGCCGGCTTCGAGATCGACAATCCGGGGCTCGTCAACAGCGCCAGCCTCTCCAACTTCCCATGGCTGGCGCAGACCGAGGCCGCGCATCTCGAGTTCCGCGACGACCGTTTCGTCGCCGCCTTCGACCGCAACGGCGACAGCGGGCGCGAGATCATGCTCGCCTATGTCGTGCGCGCCGTGACGCCGGCGTCTACGCACACCCGGCGGCGAGCGTCGAGGACATGTATCGTCCGCAATTCTCGGCCCGCACATCCACGGGCATGATGGAGGTCAACGGTGCCGTAAGCTTCGGCGACGGCGAATTTCCAGATGTTTGCGCTCAATTCGCGCCCCGCTCTGTCCTGCCGGACATCTCCCCCGGGGGGGAGATTGGCAGCTTCGTGCCTGGAGCGCGGCGATTGCCGAAGGCATCGCGGAAGCTGATCTCCCCCCTTGAGGGGAGATGTCCGGCAGGACAGAGCGGGGCGAAAGAGCGCATGCCTGCAACCGCATGCGTCGCCAGCGGCCCGCGGCCTCGCGAAATGGAGCGGCGATGTCGGTCCTCCGAAATACCCTCAGGCACGCCGCGATCGCCATCGGCGCCATGGCCCTTGCTGCGGCCGCCGTCACCTCACTCTACGGCCTCGACCACGCCTATCCGCCGCCGCTTCCTGAAAGATCGCCGTCTCGCAGGAGGTCGTCGATCGCGACGGCGAACTGTTGCGCGCCTATGCAACCGCGACGGCTATTGGCGGCTCGGTGTTTCGCTCGACCAGGTCGATCCGGAATTCATCAGAATGCTCGTCGCCTACGAGGACAAGCGCTTCTGGGAACACTCCGGCGTCGACCCGCTGGCGCTGTTGCGCGCCGCCGGCCAATTTGCCGGCAACGGCCGCATCGTCTCGGGCGGTTCGACGCTTTCCATGCAACTTGCCCGCCTCATCGAGCCGCGCGAAAGCCGCAGCATCGCCTCCAAGATCACCCAGATGTTCCGAGCCTGGCAGATCGAGCGGCGCATCTCCAAGCGCGAGATCCTCGAGCGCTATCTGACGCTCGCGCCCTATGGCGGCAACCTCGAAGGCATCCGCGCCGCATCGCTCGCCTATTTCGGCAAGGAGCCGAAGCGCCTGACCGTCTCGGAAGCAGCACTTCTGGTCGCCCTGCCGCAATTGCCGGAGCGCCGCCGCCCCGACCGTTTTCGCGATAAAGCCAGACCTCGCGCGACCGCGTGCTCGCCCGCATGGTCGAGGCCGGCCTGCTCGGCGAGCGCGAGGCGGCACGCGCCGCGATCGACGAGTGTCGGCAAGCCGAGCCGCCCTGCCCGGCGCTCTCCGCCCATCTTGCCGACGACGCCCTGCGCGCCGCGCCACTGAGACGCGGCACCAGCTGACAATCCGGAAATCCGTGCAAGCGGGCCTCGAAGCCGTCGCGAAAGATGCCGCGCGAAAGATCGGCGACCGCGTCTCCGTGGCGATGGTGCTGGCCGACGCCAAGACCGGCGAGATCCTGGGCGCGGTCGGCTCGGCCGATTATTTCGACACCCGCCGCTCGGGCTGGATCGACATGACCAAGGCCAGCCGTTCGCCCGGCTCGACGCTGAAACCCTTCATCTATGGCCTTGCCTTCGAAGAGGGCCTCGTCGCGCAGGAAACGCTGATCGAGGACCGGCCGGCCAATTTCGCCGGCTATCGCCCGAAGAACTTCGACCTCGACTATCAGGGCGACGTCACGCGTTCGCCAGGCGCTGCAGCTTTCGCTCAACGTGCCGGCGGTGCGGCTGCTGGACGCGGTCGGTCCGGCGCGTCTCACCGCGCGCTTCCGCCGCGCCGGCGTCATGCCAACCTGCCGCCCAGCGAAGCGCCCGGCCTGGCCATCGGCCTCGGCGGCGTAGGCCTAACCTTGCGCGACCTCGTCCAACTCTACACCGGCCTTGCCAATGGCGGCCGCGCCAAGCGCCTGCGAGACGGAACCGAAACAGCGTTCGAACCGCTTGCCGACGGGGTAATCCTCGAAGGCCCCGCCGCCTGGCAGATCACCGACATCCTGTCCGGCGTGCGTCCGCCGGAGGGCGCCAGCCCGCGCAGCATCGCCTACAAGACCGGCACTTCCTACGGCTACCGCGACGCTTGGTCGATAGGCTATGACGGCCGCTATGTGCTGGGCGTCTGGGTCGGCCGCGCCGATTCGGGGTCCGTGCCCGGCCTTGCCGGCTATGTCTCGGCCGCGCCGATCCTGTTCGAAGGGTTTGCCAGGTCGGGCCTTGCCGCCGTACCGCAGCGGCAGCCCGCCGGCGGGCGCTTTCCATGCCGCCGCGCGCGACTTGCCGGTGACGCTTGAGCGGTTTGGCTCGCCGACGACGGGCTGACCAGCGTCGCCGCGAAGGCTCGGTCACCGAACCGGCCCCGCAAATCATCTTTCCGCCAGACGGCGCACATGTCGAGCTGACGAAAACGTCGGCTAGCCAGCCCGCTCGTACTGAAGCTGCAAGGCGGCCGCGCGCCGTTCCGCTGGCTGGCCAACGGCAAGCCGCTGGCCGAAGTCGTGCGCCGCCGTACCGCCACCTGGCAGCCCGACGGCACCGGCTATTCGACGCTGACGGTCATCGACGCCGCCGGCCGCGCGGCGAGCGTGAAGGTGTTTGTGGAGTGAGGCAAGCCTCCTTCGATAACCGAACGCACCGCGAACCGTGCTTCGATCAAAGCAATGATCAGCTTGGTGGAGTGGGGGTCGCAGAATATGTATCGCGCAAGCGATACAGCGCCAATCCTCACCCATCAAACCCGGTCAGCACCCCGACCGCGTTGACGCCAATTTCCTCCACCGCATAGCCGCCTTCCATGACGAACAGCGTCGGCAGGCCGAGCTTGGCGATGCGCCGGCCGATCTTCGGATAGTCCTCGGTCTTCAGCTTGAACTGGCTGATCGGGTCCTTTTCGAACGTATCGACGCCCAGAGAAACCACGACGACATCCGGCCTGTAAGCGGCGAGCTTCGTGCAGGCATCTTCCAGCGAGGCGTTCCAGTGTTCCGATTCCGTGCCGAAAGGCATCGGATAGTTGATGTTGAACCCCTCTCCCTCGCCGGCGCCACGCTCGTCGGCGTGGCCGAGGAAGAACGGATACTCGGTCATCGGATCGGCATGGAGGTTGAGCACCTGCATATCGGCGCGGGAATAGAAAATCTCTTGCGTGCCGTTGCCATGATGATAGTCGACATCAAGGATCGACACTCTCTCGGCGCCCTGGTCACGGAACCACTGCGCCACAACGGCGGCATTGTTGATGAAGCAGTAGCCGCCCATGAAAGCCGCTCCGGCATGGTGGCCCGGCGGACGGCAGAGCGCGAAGGCGGCGCGCTCACCGCTTTGACCAGGCCGGCGGCCGTCAGCGCCACGTCGTAGGAGGATTTGATCGCGTCCCACGTGCCTTTGACGAAGGTCGCACCGCCATCGAAGGAATAGAAGCCAAGCTGAGCATCGATGTTTTCGGCCTGATGTCGCCGCGCAGACCCCGCGTCGGCCAAGTGAAGGGTATCGCCGAACCCGACCGTCCGCTCTTTTCCCATTCAGGCCAGACGGTCGGCAGGAAGTCGATGTAGTCCGCGGCATGAACCCGCTTCGCAGCGCCTAGATCGTGCGTCCGCGGTGCCAGGATCGGCCCAAGCTTTTCCAATTCCACACGGGCGCGAATGTATTCGGCGCGCGACGGTTTCTCGAAGGCCGGCACGATCGCGCCGCCGACTAGTTCCACTTTCCGGAGTGACCGGCATGCAGCGGCGAAAAAACAGTCTTCATGAGCCCTCACTTGATTTGATGAATCCTAGCCGCGGCCGCTGGTATTCCACAAGCGCCACAAACTGGGCCAGCCGCTCGCCTTGCCCTGATCTGGCTTTGTCGCCGCCAGCAATGGTGAGGCTTGGCGTTCAATCGGACCGTCGAGCATATCGAACTGATCTCGCCAGGCGACATTCCGCGCTTAGCCGAGCTTGGAGTGCTCGCCTCGATGCAGCCGACGCATGCCCGGCGGCTAAGGGGATGCCACTGGAGCCGACCGTTTCGCGCTTCGGCCGCGACCGCTGGCCTTACCCCTTCGCCGTGCGCAAGCTGGTAGGGGCCGACGCACGGCAGGTTCACTTCGGATTGGCCGGTGGCTTCGATCGATCCGATCGTGGGTATTCAAGCGATGATGCTGTGCAAGCCCTGGGCAGAGGGCATGTCGAATCAACGCCTCACACTCGACGAGGCGCTTACACCACCGGCGGCGCTTATGCCGAGTTCATGGAACACCGCAAAGGCATGCTGAAAGAGGGTTATCTCGCCGATATTGTTGTGCTTTCCGGCGACCTGGATGCTTGCCCGCTAGAGAAGCTGACCAACATTCGTCCCATGACGACAATTTGCGGCGGGCGCATTACTTATCGCGATTACAGCGATCCTTGCTGGCTAAATGTCTTAACACTGAATGCCCGTTCAATTCGGTTGCCAACTGTGCGCACATGTGCTGACTTTGCGGGTGGGGACGACCAGGGCGACAAGGCAGACCAACAAAGAGCGGGGCGTGTGCGTGCCGGAAAAGCCGGAGAGGAATGCGATCGAGGTTCGCAAAGTCAGCAAGATTTTCGGCAGCGGAGATGCTCAATTCGCCGCGCTTGATCGGGTCTCCGTCGAAATTGGCGAGAACGAGTTCTTTACACTGCTCGGCCCGTCGGGCTGCGGTAAGACTACCCTGCTCAGGCTGATCGCCGGTTTTGATTTCCCGAACGAAGGCGAGATTTTGCTTTACGGCGACGACATCGCGCCACTGCCGCCGTTCAAGCGGCCGGTGAACACCGTCTTCCAGAGCTACGCGCTCTTCCCGCATATGACCGTCGCGCAGAACATAGGCTTCGGTCTCGAAATGCTGGGGAAACCCAAGGGCGAAGTGGATGCGCGCGTGTCGCAGATGCTGAAGCTGGTGCGAATGGAGGAGCTTGCCAATCGCCGCACCAGCCAGATTTCCGGCGGCCAGCAGCAGCGGGTGGCGCTTGCCCGCGCGCTTGCCCCCAGCCGAAGGTGCTGTTGCTCGACGAACCGCTGTCGGCGCTCGACTACAAGCTGCGCAAGGAAATGCAGATCGAACTGAAGACCTTGCAGAACGAAACCGGCATAACCTTTATTTTCGTCACACACGACCAGGAAGAAGCCCTGACCATGTCCGACCGCATCGCGGTGATGTCGGCGGGCAGGATCCTGCAAGTCGGCTCGCCGCGCGACATTTACGACCGGCCCGCCGAGCGCTTCGTCGCCGACTTCATTGGTGAAAGCAATTTTCTGCCCGCAACGATCGCCTCGAAGGCTGGCTCGCAGGCAACGGTTCGCCTCGCATCCGGCGCGGAGATACCCGCCTCGCTGCCCGACGGTTTTGCGCCGACGGGGCAAGTGTCGATCGTCATTCGGCCGGAACATGCCCAGCTGGCCATACGGCCGAAGAGGGCGCGGCGCTGGCCGGCACACTGGAGAATATCGTCTATCTCGGCACGGACACCCACTTCCACATCAAGCTGGATTCCGGCGAGCCCTTCATCGTGCGGCGGCAGAACACGCGCGGCCATTCCCACCGGCATGCGGCGGGCGATCGCGTCGGGCTGCTCATTCCCGCCGACGCCGCCCAGATCCTGAAGGATTGATCCGGATGTCCTCGGCAGCCGATCGACTTCGAGAGAACGAGCGCCGGGATGTACGAAGCCGCTGGCTTCTGTCGGCCCCCGCATTGCTGATTATCCTGCTCGCGGCCACTGGTCCGCTGCTGATCGTACTGCTCTACTCTTTCCTGACGCCCGGCCCTTACGGCGACGTCGAGTGGAAATTCTCCACCGATGGATGGATCTCGGTGTTCATGGAGCGCGACATCTTTGATGACACGCTGTCGCTTGCCGATGCCCATGTCACCATTTTCTGGCGCTCGGTGAAGTTGGCGTTGATGACAACGGTGGCGACGCTGTTCCTCGGCTTCCCAACCGCTTATTTCATTGCGACAAGGCCAGAAAACCGTCGCGATCTTTGGCTGTTCCTGATCACCATCCCGTTCTGGACGAACCTGCTGATCCGCACCTTCGCGGTGCTACAGATCATCCGCAACGAGGGCATCATCAACACCGCGCTGCAGAAGCTTGGCATCATCGATGCGCCGCTGCAGATCCTCTACAGCGATGTCGCCATCATGCTCGGCATGGTCTACGTGTACCTGCCGCTGATGGTCCTGCCGGTCTATGCGAGCATGGAAAAGCTGGATTTCCGGCTGATCGAGGCTGCCTACGATCTCTACGCCACGCGCTTCAAGGTTCTTTGGCGGATCATCCTGCCGCTTGTTAAGCCCGGCGTCATCGCCGGTTCCATCCTCGTTTTCATCCCAGCGATCGGCGCTTACGTCACACCCAGCGTTCTCGGCGGCGGCAAAAATATGATGCTAGCCAACCTGATCGAACTGCAATTCGGACAGGGCCGCAACTGGCCGCTCGGCGCGTCTCTGTCGATTGCCGTTATGATGATCGTCATGGTCGCGCTCCTCGTCTACGTCCGCAATGCCGGCAGGTCGGAGATGCGGCATGGCTAAGCGCATTTCTCCATCCGCCACCAGCCCGGCTTCACGGCAATCGCCGCGACCTGCTTTTTCTTGCTGTACTTCCCGATCGTCGTGCTGGTCGTCTATGCCTTCAACGCGGCGACATCGACGTCCGGCTGGGGCGGCTTGTCCCTGCAGTGGTTCGGGCCGCGTGGAGCAACGGCCAGGTCATCGAGGCCTCGATCCGTTCGCTGCAGATCGGCAGCGAGCGGCAGTCCTCTCAACGATCGCCGCGACCATGGCCGCGCTCGCCACCACGCGTACCCCACCCTATCCGGGACTGACCTTCAAATATGCCGCGATCAACCAGCCGCTGATGGTGCCGGAGATCGTCACCGGTGTGGCCTTGCTGATCTTCTTCTCGCGCATCAAGATATGGACCGGCTACACTGGGCTCGGATATCTCATCGCCGCGCATACCGCCTTCTGCATTCCATTTGCCTATCTGCCGATCCGCGCCCGGCTCGAGACCATGGACCTGACGCTGGAGCGCGCCGCCGCCGACCTTTACGCAACGCCGTGGCAAGCATTCCGACGCATCACGCTGCCGCTGCTCTGGCCCGCGATCCTGGCCGGCCTGATGCTGGCCTTCGTGATCTCGCTGGATGATGTCGTCATAACCGAGTTCGTCAAATCGGGCGGGCAGGACACACTGCCGACCTATATGCTCGGCCAGATACGCCGCGGCATCACACCGGAGATCAATGCGATTTCGACCGTCTTCCTTCTGCTGTCGGTCATTATCGTCACACTGTTCTTCTTCATCAGCAGGAAAAAGGACTAAGTCATTCAAATGACAATGGGAGTGTCACACATGAGAAACACAATCGCAGCACTGACCGTAACGTTGTTGGCCTCGACAGGGCTGGCGCAGGCCGAAGGCGAACTGAACATCTACAACTGGGGCAACTACACCAGCCCGGACCTGATCAAGAAATTCGAGGACACCTACAAGGTCAAGGTGACGGTCACCGAGTACGACTCGAACGACACCGCTCTCGCCAAGGCGCGTCAGGGCGGCACCGGCTTCGACATTGTCGTCCCGTCGCAGAACTATGTGCCAATCTGGATCCAGGAAGGTCTCGTTCAGGAAATCGAGTGCCGGCCAGATGGAGAACGCCAAGAACATCGCACCCGAATGGGCCGATCCCGAGTTCGACAAGGGCCGCAAATACTCCGCGCCATGGGCCTGGGGCACGGTCGGCGTTGTCGTCAACACCGATCTCTACAAAGGCCCCATCGACACCTGGGGCATCATCTTCGATACGCCCGCCGAGTTGAAAGGCAAGGTCAATGTCGTTCCCGAGATGAACGACGTCATGTTTGCCGCGATCAGCTACAATGGCGGCAAGGAGTGCACGGGCGACAAGGAGATCCTCAAGAAGGCCCGCGACACTCTCGTCAAGGCGAAGCCCGATTGGATCTCGATGGAATACAACACCATCGAGAAGATGGTTGCCGGCGACATGTCGGCCACTAGCGACTGGAATGGTTCGGCTTTGCGCCAGAGGCTGCAGAAGCCGGCGATTCAGTACGGCTACCCCAAGGAAGGCGTGCTGCTGTGGAGCGACAATATCATGGTCCTCAAGGAGGCCAAAAACGTCGAGAACGCCAAGTTGTTCATCAACTTCACCATGGACCCCGAAAACGCCGCCATGCTCTCGGCCTTCCATCGCTATGCAAACGGCATCGCCGGCTCGGACAAGTTCATGCCGGCGGACATGAAGGACGCGCCGGAAGTCGATTGTGCCGGCGGAGGTCATGAAGATCGCCGGAATATTCGCGCGCCTGCCCTCCGGAAGTGCAGGAGCTCTATACGAAGATCTGGACCGAGCTTCAGAAGTAAGGCTCAAGGGCCGGCGGCAACTCGCCGGCCCTTTTGCTCAATCACCATGACAGAACCAGACAACAGGTTTGAGCGTCGCTATGGCTTTGCCCGAAACGACGTAACGCTCGGCAACTGGCGCACGCGTCCGTACTCTTCCTGGTCGTTTCAGAACGTTTCCGAACTGGTGCCGTCGGCGGAGATATCGACCAGCGCCACGACGGAGTGGGAAACGCTCGAGGACCTGCGTAGCTTGCTTCCTGCCCAGATCGAGGTGGGCAACGGTCGTGAGACGGTTAGCCAGTTTCTCGAACGCTCGAACACCGACGCGCTGGCGATCATGAAATCCGGCGCGTTTATCGGCGACTACGCGTCGCCGACCGCCAATCCAACGAACCCGCATATCGTCTTCTCGATCACAAAGTCGCTGACAGCCATTCTTGCTGGCATCCTGCAGGATGAGGGATTGCTCGACCCCGCCAAGCTGGTGACGCACTACGTCCCGGAGGCAAAAGGCTCAGCCTACGAGGACGCGACGGTGCGGCAGGTCCTTGATATGCGGGTCAGCGTCGACTTCGTAGAGGACTATCACGAACCCGAAGGCGACTTCACCCGCTACCGCCGCGCCATGCTCTGGAACCCGCTGCGGGCAGGCGACAAGCCGGAAACCCTGCAGGAGGTTATCCTGTCGCTGAAGAAGGCGGCCGAACCGCATGGCGGTGCCTTCCGCTACTACTCGCCCAATTCGGATTTGCTCGGCATCATCCTCGAACGCGCCTCCGGCATCCGCTACCCTGACCTGTTCCGTGAAAAGCTCTGGATACCACTCCGCGCAAAGGGCCGCTGCACCGTCACCGTCGATCGGTCGGGCATGGCGCGCGGTGCCTCCGGTGTCTCGCTAACCGCACGCGACCTCGCGCGTATCGGCGAAATGATGCGCAATGGCGGCATGGTCGGCAGCAACGCGATCGTGACTGAACGCTGGGTGCTCGACACCGTCAACGGCGGCGACCGCCATGCCTGGAAAGCGGGCGATTTCTCACATATGCTGAAGGACGGCAGCTATCGCAGCAAATGGTACCAGAGCGGCTTTGCCAACAGCGCGTTCATGGCCATCGGCATCCACGGCCAATGGCTTTATGTCGATCCGAAGCGCGAAGTCGTGATCGTCCAACTCGCTTCGCGGCATGCCCCGGAGGACGCTCCGCTGAGCCAGCAAGTTCTGCGCTTCTTCCAGTTGATCACTGAGATGGTTTGAGTATCGACCGTCGGATGCTGCCGCACCACGGCGTCATCATTCTGACGTTGGCGATTGACGCCGTACGCTACTGGTTGCGTCATCCCGGCCTAGGGAGCGAAGCGACCGCAGAGCCGGGACCCAGCGTAATTGCCGCCGAAGCCGCTTTTTCGCGCAAATGCGGCGCCATTAACTAGCACCGCCACCCCTTGAAAGGCCTACCCCGCCTTGGCCGCCGCTCGAATTTCCTTTGACGACGGCAGGAAGATCGTCAGCAGGCCGAGAAGCGGCAGGAAGGAACACGCCCAGAAGACAAATTCGATGCCCTTCGCGTCGGCGACCACGCCAAGTACCGCGGCAGCGATTCCTCCCATGCCGAAGGCAAAGCCGAAGAACACGCCGGCGATCAGTTCCGACACGGCCCGGGATCAGCTCCTGCGCGAAGACGACGATTGCCGGAAATGCTGAAGCCAGCACCAGGCCGATGACGCCGGAAAGCACGATTGTCCAGAACAGATTGGCGTAGGGCAGCATCAGCGTGAAGGGCAGCACGCCAAGGATCGAGAACCAGATGACGAAGCGCGCGCCAAAACGATCGCCGATCGGTCCGCCGAAGCACCGTCCCGAGCGCCGCTGCGCCAAGGAAGACAAACAGCAGATACTGCGACGTTTGCACCGAAACGCCGAAGCGCTCGATCACGTAGAACGTGAAATAGCTGGCGATCGCCGCCGTATAGATATTCTTGCTGAAGGTGAGGATCACCAGCACGATCAGCGCCACTGGCGATCTTGCCGTGCGGCAGTGTGATCGCGTGCACCGCCGGCGGGCGCTTCGCGGCGTCGCGCCGGTAGGCGCTGTACCAGTTTCCGACCTCCCAAAGATGATCATGCCGAGCAAGGCGGCAACCGAGAACCAGCCGACACTGCCCTGGCCCCAGGGCAGAACGATGAACGCAGCCAGCAAGGGTCCAAGCGCCTGGCCGAAGTTGCCGCCGACCTGGAACAACGACTGCGCGAGCCCGTAGCGGCCACCGGACGCCAAACGCGCCACGCGCGACGATTCTGGGTGGAAGATCGAGGAGCCGACGCCAATGAAGCAGGCGCCAACCACCAGCATCCAGTAGCTGTGCGCGGTGGCAAGCATGATCAGGCCGATCATCGACGATCCCATGCCGACGGTGAGTGAATACGGCATGGGCCGCTTGTCGGTGTAAATGCCTATGACCGGCTGCAACAGCGACGCGGTAACCTGAAACGCAAGCGTCAAAAGGCCGATCTGCCAGAAGTCGAGGCCGAAATCGCTTTTCAGCATCGGATAGATAGCCGCCAGCAGCGATTGCATCACATCGTTCAGCAAATGGCAGAAGCTAACCGCCAGGATGATCGCATAGACCGTATTGGTCTGTGCAGAACTCCTTCCCGCCGTTGCCGCAGCGTCTGTCATGTCGTGTCCTAGCCGGATGTCATCCGTTTGATCTGCGCGCAGCCGAATGCCGCCCGTCCTTGCAGGCAAGCGCAAGCTTTATTGGCAAACGGAAACCTTGGATTGTGACAGTCGCCCCGGTCGGTTAGGACAAACCACGCAGACTACTAAGCCAGGCGTCAGTATTGGCGCGGAAGATCCAAACTCCGTCATCCCGGCCAACCGAGCGAAGCAAGGGCAGAGCCGGATCCCGCGCAACAATCGCCGAAGCGCACCTTACTCGCGCGTAAGCGTTAATGCGTAAAGCTGATCGCTGGGTCCCGGGTCTTCCTTCGCTACGCTCAGTCGCCCGGATGACCCTGCTTGTTTGCGCCTGGCGCCAATTGTCACGCTAAGACACGCTGGAAGTGTACCCCTGCCAGACGCCACTCGCGCTAGAAGCACGGAGAAAATGGACATCACAACGTGCTATGGCGGATTGCCTGACCCTACGCGCCGCGGCCGTTTGAGGCGACCTTCAGGCCCGCCGCCCTGCCACCGCCGGGCACCACGACCAGCTGCTTGATCTTGCCTTTTTTGAAGGCCGTCAGGAACCGGTTGTAATCCTTGAAAGCAACACAGCCGTGCGACTCCGCGCGTCCGCCCCGCAGCAGATAGCTGTGCGTGAGGAAGCCGTCGCGGCCATATTTGTTCTTGCCGTCGACCGGTAGCATGCGGATGGCCTCGACGCCATGGAAACGCCTCTCGCGCAGCTTGAGATTGTAGATATGGGGCGGGGTCGGCCCCCTCATCCTATGCTTCACATAGCGCGGATTGTCGGCCATCTCGCCGATACCGGAGTGCGCTTCAAGCACCGAGCCGTCCGGCATATAGACCCTGGCGGCGCTGATGTCATACACGGCGACGCCGTTGCGCGCCTTAGCCGGGCCGCCGCCCCAGTTGCCGAAAAAGCTGCCGCCGCGCGGCTTTTCGTCGATGGAACCATCCGGCTTCGCCGAAAGCCAGCTTCTTCGTCGGCGCGTCGCGGCGAGGAGCAGGGTTTTCCGCGCTCTTCACCTGCGGGGCAGGTTTTTCAACCTCGGCAGCACGCGGACCAGGCTTGGTCGGAGCCTCGAAGGTCGGGCGGCGTAGCGGCAGCGGCATGCTGTCGGGCGTTTCCTCCTCATCGTCGTCCGTGCGACAGCGGATCGTTCAGCAACGCCAGATCTTCCTCCTCGGGCGCCACAACCGACAGCGCCGCAAGCGCTCCGGCCGGTGCGATTGGCGACGGATCGGCATAAGCCAGCGCGAACGGGACGCTCTGGTCCTTGTGCTGGCAAAGCGCTCGGGGGCAGGGTCGCTCAGATGGGCAGGTCTGGCGCGCGCGGCCTTCGCAACCGGCTTGTCCGGCTTCGCAAACAGGCTGGCAAGCTTCTGCGGAGACAGTGCCGCCTTCTTCACCACGAGATCGAAGCGATCCGGCGATGCGACTTTCAGCGTCGGCTTCGGGGCGAGGCGATCCGCTTTGGCGGCCTCGTTGGTCGCCATGCGAAGTGCCATCAAATTCGATTGCGCCGAGTCTAGGTCGATCACCGCGCCATCCGGCGCAAGCGCAACCATGTCGGTATCGTCGACAGGCGCCGATAACATCGGCGGCTGCTTGGCGAGGCTGCCGGAAACGGCCCACATCGCGCCAAGAGCGAAGGCAATGCCTGCGGAAGGAATGAGGATCCAGCGAAGAAGTCCGCTGGAGGACACACGAGTTGCGGCTCCCAAGCGGGCCGCCATGTCGAACGGCTTTACTCACCAACACGCACCAACCAATTGTTCGAGACGGGCTGCCAACCGGCAATAAGCCGAAGGGATTCCGATCGAAACGTCCCACTTGACTAAATACTGAGGCAAAGGCTGGACGAATATGGTTAAAGTTTCGTTCATCTGCGGCCCCATAGTCAAAATACCCCCACTCATGGCGCTCCAAAGTATGGAACTTGCCATGCGCGACGATCTACTCTGAGTGGCCCCTCGCCGATGTTGGGCAGGACACTAACTGCCCATTAATCCTCTGGCAACACTTGAACCGGGCGTTTTTGTGGCAGTGGTGCTAAATGCCCACATCACCTATCCCAGGGTTGCACCTTCACCGATAGGTCCTGGAGAATGGTCTAAAGATTTCCACCGTCATGGAGGGTTTTGATGCATCAATTATGCGATGCATCAAAGTAATTTATAAATACAATTACAATGTTGTTAATGAACAAGGGGCAGTCAAACAATATCGTAATAAATATTCATCCATTTGGCATTGTTGCTTGAGTGGATCGTTTCCAATAACAGTCATTACTTCCGCCACGCAGGCCACGGATGAACCTTATAAACAGCAGGAAGGATCGAGCTGCTATTCCTCCGGCAACTCCCGTACCGCGCCTTTCGCGGCGCTCGTTGCGAAGGCGGCATAAGCCTTCAAAGCCTTGGTGACGTTGCGCTTTCGCTTTTCGACGGGCTTCCAGCCGGCCTCGTCCTGCTCGGTACGGCGGGATGCGAGTTCCGCGTCGTCAACGGCGAGGCGGATGGTGCGATTCGGGATGTCGATTTCGATCGTGTCGCCTTCGCGCACCAGACCGATCAGGCCGCCTTCCGCCGCTTCCGGCGAGACGTGGCCGATCGACAGGCCCGAGGTGCCGCCCGAGAACCGTCCGTCGGTCAGCAGCGCGCACGCCTTTCCGAGGCCTTTGGATTTCAGATAGCTGGTCGGATAGAGCATTTCCTGCATGCCCGGGCCGCCGCGCGGCCCCTCGTAGCGGATGACGACAACGTCGCCCGCCTTGACCTCATTGCCCAGAATGCCCTTCACGGCGGCGTCCTGGCTCTCGAACACCTTGGCCGGGCCGGTGAACTTCAGGATGCTCTCGTCGACGCCGGCGGTCTTCACCACGCAGCCATCGAGCGCGATATTGCCCTTCAGGACGGCAAGGCCGCCATCCTTCGAGAACGGATGCTTGGCGCTGCGGATGACGCCCTTTTCGCGGTCGGTGTCGAGATCGTCCCAGCGCCGGTCCTGGCTGAAGGCCACCTGCGTCGGCACGCCGCCCGGCGCCGCCATGAAGAAGTCGCGCACCTTTGCGCTGTTGGTGCGGGTGATGTCCCAATGATCGATCGCCTGGCCGATCGTGGCGGTGTGCACGGTCGGCTGATCACGATTGAGCAGGCCGGCCTCGTCGAGCTGTCCCAGGATCGACATGATGCCGCCGGCGCGGTGCACGTCTTCCATGTGGACGTCGCTCTTGGCCGGCGCGACCTTGCACAGCACCGGAACCCTGCGCGACAGCTTGTCGATATCGTCCATCGTGAAGTCGATCTCGCCCTCGATCGCCGCGGCGAGGATGTGCAGCACCGTATTGGTCGAGCCGCCCATGGCGATATCGAGCGCCATCGCGTTCTCGAACGACTTCTTCGAAGCGATGTTGCGCGGCAGCACGCTCGCGTCGTCCTGCTCGTAGTAGCGCTGGGCAAGATCGACGATCAGGTGGCCGGCCTCGACGAACAACCGCTTGCGGTCGGCATGCGTGGCGAGCGTCGAGCCGTTGCCGGGCAGCGATAGGCCGAGCGCTTCGGTCAGGCAGTTCATGGAGTTGGCGGTGAACATGCCCGAGCATGAGCCGCAGGTCGGGCAGGCGGAGCGCTCGATGATCTTGACGTCCTCGTCCGACACCTTGTCGTCGGCAGCCGCGACCATGGCATCGACCAGATCCATGGCCTGGGTCTTGCCGGCGAGCACGACCTTGCCGGCCTCCATCGGACCGCCGGAGACGAAGACCGACGGAATGTTGAGGCGCATCGACGCCATCAGCATGCCCGGGCGTGATCTTGTCGCAGTTGGAGATGCAGACCATGGCATCGGCGCAATGCGCGTTGACCATGTATTCGACGCTGTCGGCGATCAGTTCGCGCGACGGCAGCGAATAGAGCATGCCGTCATGGCCCATGGCGATGCCGTCATCGACTGCGATCGTGTTGAATTCCTTGGCGACGCCGCCCGCCGCTTCGATCTCGCGCGCGACGAGCTGGCCGAGATCCTTGAGATGCACATGTCCCGGCACGAACTGCGTGAACGAGTTCACCACCGCGATGATCGGCTTGCCGAAATCGCTGTCCTTCATGCCGGTGGCGCGCCAAAGGCCACGGGCGCCGGCCATGTTGCGGCCATGAGTGGTTGTGCGGGAGCGATAGGCTGGCATCGGGCTATTCCTGTTCTTCCGGGCGAGAGCGGCGGCCAAAAAGGCTCGCACGGCTCGTCAACTACGCTCAAACCCAATCGCGCGAAGTTTGCAACCGGCTTGACGTGAAGTAGGCGTCAAATAGCCCAAAATCCATCTTGTGACAGTCTCGAATGCCATTTTCGGGAAATCGCCGCTTTTTCGCGGAAACCGGCGACTTCCTACAGCTTGACTGCCTCGCCGGCGACGCTTTTCGGATCGACGGGGATCACGTCCACCGACTGCTCCGCCTCCTGCCCGCCTGTGGTCTTCAGCACGCCGACGATCGGCGCCACGTCGGAGTAGTCGCGGCCGTAGCCAACGACGATATGGTCGTTGGAGGCAACCATGTCGTTGGTGGGATCGAACTCGATCCAGCCGGCCTCGCGCCCGCACCAAACCTTCACCCAGGCGTGCATGGCGTCGGCGCCTTCCAGCCGCTCCTTGCCGGCAGGCGGAATGGTGCGCAGGAAGCCGCTGACATAGCCGGCGGGAATGCCCAGCCCGCGCAGGCCGGCAATCATCACATGCGAAAAGTCCTGGCAGACGCCGCGCTTCAGGTCGAAGGCGTCCCGCGCCCGTGTCGCAACGTTTGTCGCCTCGCCGTCATAGGTGAAATCGTGATTGATGCGCGTGCAGATATCGCGCGCGATCGCCCGCACGGAGCCTTGATCGAGGCTTTTGGCGGCATAGTCGGTAATCTTCGCGGTCGATGCCGGCATGATCGCTGGAGCCGAGGAAATGCTGCGGCGAATCCGCTGCCAGCGACAGCACATTCGCCACCTGCTCGTGCAGATGCGGCAGGTCGGGCGAAACGTCGAGCCCAAGATCTGGGCGTGAGACGATGACGCGGGCGCTCATCTTCACGTCGAGCGTGTCATGCGCCTCTCGGCAGACGATCGCCGTGACATTGGTGCCGAAGAAATCGAGGAAATCGGAACGCTCCGTCGGCGACGGCGAAAAGGAGAGCGTGGCCGCGACAACGCGCTGAATGCCGAAGATGGTTGACGGCAGAACGCGCACCTGATGGCGCCCGCCGCCGGCCCAGGCGTCGTAGTCGTAGTGAAGGGTGAGGCGGATGTCGTATTGCATACTGCGGCGCCGTTACCCGAAATACGCTTGCGAGAGCTTCTCGTAGAGCCGCGCAATGTCGAAGGCCAGATCCTCGAGCGCCTCCGCCGATAGCTCCGTGGCCTCCTTGGTGGCGAGACGGGTGTGAAGCCGCCAGACTTCCTTGGCGGGTTCGGAGAGGCCGCGGCGGTCGGCATCCGGCAGATGATCGATCTCGCTTTTCAATCGCTCGAGCTGGAACAGCACGGAGCGCGGATTGAGCGGATCAAGCGCCAGGAGATCGACGACCGTATGCCGGCCCGAGCGCACGGTGTATTGGCGGCGATGGGTCATGACGCTGTCGCCGATTTCCAGCATCATGTCGAGCGCACCGTCCGGTGCATCTTCGCGCGTCACCCGGCTAAGCGTACGGGCAATCTGGATCGCGCGCTCCAGCCGGCGGCCGATTTCCAGGAACCGCCATCCGGTAAAGCGATACATGTTTTCGTGCAGCAGGCCGGAAAAGCCGCGCGATCTTGCGCAACAGAACGGTCATCGCCCGCGTCGCATCGTCGCCCGGCTCGACCTTGCCGGCGAACCGGTGCAGCGTCGTCGACAAATCGCGCAGCGCCAGCCATCCGTCCGGCGAGAAACGGTCGCGTATCTGGCCGGCGCTATAGACGGCGCTGTCGATCGTGCCGAAAAGTCCGACAGGGATCGCCGCCAGCATGTCGATGCCAAGCGGTTCCATGTAGTCGCGAACATCCACCAGCAGCGGCAGCGCGGCATCGTTGGTTTCGGCGAGACGCACATGATAGGCGCGCAGCACGCGCACCGTGTCTTCCGCGCGCTCGACATAGCGGCCGAGCCAGGTGAGATTTTCGGCGGCGCGGCTGGGCAGGCTGCCCGGCAGGCGGCGGCGGAAATCCGAGCCTGCCCCCGGCAGCAGCGTATCGCGCTCGACGGCGTCCTTCGACACCACCCACACGTCGGCGGCGTGTCCGCCGCGCTGCATGGCGATGGCCGTCGTGTCCGCTGTCTCGCCTATCCGCGCGAAGCCGCCGGGCATGACGATCCAGCCTTGCTGGCGTGCGCGCCAGATAGACGCGCAAGGTCGCAGGACGCGGCTCCAGATGTCCGCCGACATGGACCGGCGTGGTCGACAGCTTTACAGCCTCCTGGCCGACGAACTGCGCGCCGTCCTCGCGAAGCCGCGCGATAAGCGCCTCGCGCTCCTCTCGGCCAAGCGACGAGCCGAGAACAGTGTTGCGCTCGTCCTCGAAAGCGAGCCGGGTGGAGAGCGCAGGCCCAACCATCATGTGGTCGAGATTGGCGATCACGTGCTCGCGCTCGGCCGCCTGCCCGCACCACCACGTCGCAATGGACGGCAGCAAAAGATCGTCGCCGCGCAACCTGCGGCAGAGGCTTGGCAGGAAAGCCAGGAAAGCCCGCGTCTCAAGGATGCCCGAGCCAAGCGCATTGACGACGGCGACAGAGCCTTGCCGCACCGCCTGTGCCAGACCAGGCGTCCCGATACGTGAGGCCGGATTGAGCTCCAGCGGATCGGCAAAGGCGGCATCGAGCCGCCGCCACAGAACGCTGACCGGCTTCAGCCCCGCGACGGTGCGAACCATCAGCCGGCCATTGGCAACCGTAAGGTCCTCGCCTTCGAGAAGCATGATGCCGAGATAGCGGGCGATATAGGCGTGCTCGTAATACGTCTCGTTGAGCGGCCCAGGCGTCATGATCGCCACGCGTCCGTCCGGATCGGCGGCGGTGTCAACCAGCGCATCGCGAAAGCGGCGGAAGAAGCCGGCGAGGCGATGGATATGCATCTCGCCATAGATGTCGGAAAGAGCGCGGGTCGTCGCGACACGGTTCTCCAGCGCGAAGCCGGCGCCCGATGGCGCCTGAGTCCGGTCACCCAGCACCCACCAGCCACCATCCGGCCCGCGGCCGAGATCGAAAGCGCAGAAATGCAGGAAATGTCCATCTGCCGGCTTCACGCCTGCCATCGGGCCGCAAATATTCGGGGCTGGATGCGATCAAGCCAGGCGGCAGCAAGCCCTGCAGGACAAGCTGGTTGTCGCCGTAGATGTCGGCGACGATGCGACTCGAAAAGGTCGGCGCGCTGGATCAACCCGGCGCTGATCGTCGCCCACTCCGTTTCGTCGATGAGCAGCGGAATATGCGAAAGCGGCCACTCGCGCTCATTGGTGCCGACATTGTCGTAGACGCGGTAGTAGACGCCGGCATCCCGCAAATATTGGTCGGCGCGCGCAAACCGCTTTGAAAGCTCCTGCGGCCCAAGCTCTTCGAGAGCGGCAATGAAACCCGCCCAGATCGGACGCGCATTGCCATTGGCATCCACCATCTCGTCCGGAACGCCCGGCAATGGACGGTAGCTGTCAAGCAACAGCCTGGTCGGAACCTTGGCGCGCTTGCGATTCTCTTTCCCCTCACTCATGGCCAGTTACAATCCCGCGGGCCTTCGGAGGTCAAGCGTCATCGGGAAATCGGCCGTGGGCCGCTCCTCGCTGATTTCGAAAGCGGCAGGCGTATGGCCATACGCCTCGAAGCGCGCCAGCCGGCGTGCCTCGGCCTCGTTGGCGTTGACCGGAAATGTCTCGTAGTTGCGCCCACCAGGATGCGCGACGTGATAAACGCACCCTCCGACCGAGCGGCCGCTCCAGCGGTCGTAAATGTCGAAAACCAGCGGTGTGTTGACCGGCAAGGCCGGGTGCATACCGGACGACGGCTGCCAGGCCTTGAACCGCACCCCGGCAACCGCAATCTCGCGATCGTCGGTCGCCTTCATCGGCACCAGGCGTTGGTTGCATAGCACCGCGTGGCGTTGCGGGTTGAGGCCCACGGTCCTCACCTGCAGCCGCTCGACGGAGGAATCGACAAAGCGAACCGTGCCGCCAATCGCCCCTTGTTCGCCCATCACATGCCATGGCTCAAGCGCCTGCCTGATTTCCAGCTTGATCCCGGCATGGCTGATCTCGCCGCAGTACGGAAAGCGGAACTCGAGTTGTGCGTTGAACCACTCGGGCCGGAATTCGAAACCGTTCTGGCGCAGGTCTTCGAGAACGTCGAGGAAATCCTGCCAGACATAGTGCGGCAGCATGAAACGGTCATGCAGCGCGGTACCCCAGCGCGTGAACTTGCCGTCGAGCGGCGCTTTCCACAGCCGCGCGATGATGGCGCGCACCAGCAGTTGCTGCGCAAGGCTCATACGCGCATTGGGCGGCATTTCGAAGCCGCGGAATTCGACCAGCCCCAGCCGGCCAGTCGGCCCGTCGGGCGAGAACAGCTTGTCAATGCAGATTTCCGACCGATGGGTGTTGCCGGTGACATCGACCAGCAAATTACGGAAGAGCCGGTCAACCAGCCACGGCAGCGGCGTGGGGCCGTTTCCGGGCATTGGTACCTGCGCCATCGCGATCTCAAGTTCGTAGAGGCTGTCGTGGCGAGCCTCGTCGAAGCGCGGCGCCTGACTGGTCGGGCCAATGAACAAGCCCGAGAATAGATAGGACAGCGCCGGATGCCGCTGCCAATAAAGCAAGAGGCTTTTCAGCAGATCGGGCCGCCGCAGAAAGGAGCTGTCATTCGGCGTCGCGCCGCCGACGACCACGTGATTGCCGCCACCGGTGCCGGTGTGCTTACCGTCGATCATGAACTTTTCGGCGCCCAGCCGCGACTGGCGTGCCTCCTCGTAGATCGCGGTGGTCGTCGCCACGCAGTCCGCCCAGCTTGAGGCGGGATGGATATTGACCTCGATCACGCCCGGATCGGGTGCGACGCGGATGACGTTCAGACGTGGATCATGTGGCGGCGCATAGCCTTCGATGTGAACCTTTAGATCGCATTGCCGCGCGGCTTCTTCAGCCGCAGCGATAAGTTCGAGATAGTCCTCCAGCGCCTCGACCGGCGGCATGAAGATGGTGAGGCGTCCGTCGCGCGGTTCGACGGAAATCGCCGTCCGCACCGCGCCGCCGATCTCGCCCAGTTCCTGCTCGACCCGGTCCTGCTGTGCCGTTGCCGCGGTGAAGGACGCCGCGATCTGGGCGCGGCCGGATGCTTCATCGACGTTGGTTTCGATCGCGACAGGCTCCGGTCGCGATGGCAGCGGTCCGCGCGGCACCGATGGATCGACCGGCACGATGAACGGAAACTGCGACGGCGGCACATAGGGCAGCGTGCCGAGCGGCAGGCGATAGCCCACCGGCAAGTCGCCCGGCACCAGGAACAGCCGCCCGCGACGGGTCTTCCATTTCTCCGACATCCAGCGCGGACCGGTGGCGGCGGCATTCCAGCGCTGGATCGGTAGCACATAGCCGGTAGGCTGGGTCAGGCCACGCTCGAACACGCGCGCCATGCGGCTGCGTTCTTCCGGATCGGCGAGCTTCGAATTGGAAGGATCGAGGTTGTCCGGCAGCCTGGATTCCTTGAGAACCCATTCGCCCGGATCCTCGTAGGCTTCGTCGACCATACCGGCGTCGATGCCGAACTCGACCGCGATGGTCTTCAGCAGAATCTCGGCATCCTTCGGGCTTGGATTGGCCGCCCCCTTCTCCGCCGCGATCAGGTTCGGGTCGCGCCAGACCGGTTCGCCGTCGGCGCGCCAGTAAAGCGAGAATGTCCAGCGCGGCAGGGTTTCGCCCGGATACCACTTGCCCTGACCGTAATGCAGGAAGCCGCCCGGTGCGAACCGGTCGCGCAGCCTACGGATCAGAATGTCGGCTTTCTCGCGCTTGGTCGGGCCAACAGCGGCGGTATTCCATTCCTCGGATTCAAAGTCGTCGATCGACACGAAGGTCGGCTCGCCGCCCATTGTCAGGCGGACGTCCTGTTCCTTCAGAACCTCATCGACCTTGCCGCCAAGCCGGTCGAGCGCTTCCCAGGATTCATCCGAGAACGGCTTGGTGATGCGCGGATGCTCGGCGATGCGATCGACGCGCATGTCGAAATCGAACTCGACATTGGCGAAGCTCGCCATGCCGGTGATGGGCGCCGCGTTACGGAAGTGCGGCGTGGCGGCGAGCGGCACGTGGCTTTCGCCGGTCAGCAGGCCGGATGTCGGATCGAGACCGATCCAGCCGGCGCCTGGCAGATAGACCTCGCACCAGGCATGCAGATCGGTGAAATCGACCGACGTACCGGCCGGACCGTCGAGCGCAACCAGGTCGGGTTTGAGCTGGATCAGATAGCCTGAGACGAAACGCGCGGCGAAACCCAGATGACGCAGCACCTGCACGAGCAGCCAGCTGGAGTCGCGGCACGAGCCTTTGGCCAGCGACAATGTCTCTTCCGGTGCCTGCACACCGGCTTCCATGCGAACGATGTAATTCACCTCGCGCTGGATGCGCGAGTTGAGATCGACGACGAAGTTGACGGTATTGGTCGGGGTGCGGTCGATCGAGGCAACGAACTTTTCCAGCAACGGGTCTGCCGGCTCCGGCTGGCGGTAGATGGAAAGATCGTCGCGAAGCTCTTCGGGATACTCGAACGGCCAGGTCTCGGCTAAAGGTTCCACGAAGAAGTCGAAGGGGTTGTAGACCGTCATATCGGCGACGAGATCGACCTCGATCTTGAATTCCGTCACCGGCTCCGGAAAGACGTAGCGCGCGAGGAAGTTGCCGTAAGGGTCCTGCTGCACATTCACAAAATGGTTAGCAGGAGAAACTTTCAGCGAATGCGAAAGCACTTTGGTGCGCGAATGCGGCGCGGGTTTCAGTCGGATGATCTGCGGGCCGAGCGTGACCGGGCGATCATATATGTAGTGCGTTCGGTGATAGACGGCTGCCAGAATTGCCATGAGCGGTGCGCAAACCCTTGAACTGAGGTGAATGCCACATTCCACAATTCCGGCAACGCCGCCAAGTGTTTATTGCAGTGCGAAAAATTCTACGCAGTGCGAAGGCAGGCCGGCGCCTGCTTGCGGCCGGATGTCGCACAAGGATTTACCCCCACCACTAACCCTCCCCTCAAGGGAGAGGGGACTTCCGCGCCTCCTTCGTATCACAAGCATCGAGGTTTCGCGCCGCACTGTGCCGAGGTTCCCCACCCCCCTTGTGGTGAGGGTTAGGGGTGGGGGGTAAATCCTATCGCGAGAACGAGGGATGGTGCGGCGGTAGAATCGCGGCGGAGGCGTCAAGCGGCATCGATCTCTGCCTGAAGCGCCGACATGTGCCCACTCGCCGCTTCGGTGGCGGCACGTTCGATCGCCCGGAACCGCGCCACAACCGCAAGGCCGACCGGCGTCAACTGAGTGCCGCCGCCCTTCTTTCCGCCCGTCTGCGCCGACACGACGGCCTTGCCGAAAAGCTGGTTCATTTCCTCGACCAGATCCCAGGCGTGCTTGTAGGACATGTTCATGCGCCGTGCCGCCGCCGAAATCGAACCAAAAGCGGCAATATGCTCAAGCAACTCTATCTTCCCCGGACCGATGCGGCCATCAGGATCGAGATTTATGCGCAGGCTGAGCGACGGCATTCATGGGCTCCGTTCCGCCTACCGATACAGGCATAGCGGATAAGAGGAAAGCGCTCCGGCGGTCACACCACCTTGAAGCCGGAATCGATCGGCATCGAAATGCCGTTGATCATCGATGCGCGATCCGACAGCAGAAACATTACCACCTCCGCCACTTCCTCCGGTTCGATGAAGCGCCCGAGCGGCATGCGCGACAGCATGGGTGCTGACTTCACCGGATCACTCCAGGCCTTCTTCGCCATCGCGGTGAGCGTGATCGCCGGGTTGACGCAGTTGACGCGGATGCCATGCCGGCCAAGCTCATTGGCCATCACGCGGCTCATCGCATCGAGTGCGCCTTTGGAGGCGCAATAAGCCGCGTGATCGGCAAACCCGATGAATGCCGACATGCTCGACACGTTGACGACTGCGCCGCCCTGCTGCGTGGCGATCCTGACTTTCGCATATTCCTGGACGAAAATCAGCGGCGCCCGCGTGTTCACGGCCAACAGACGGTCGAAGGATTCCACCGTAACGTCCAGAATCGATTCGAGAATCGTGAAGCCCGCACAGTTCACGAGGTAGTCGACTGGCTGCGCGGCCTTCGCCACGGAGCGCGCGGCGTTCGCATCCTCCAGGTCCGCAACTAAGGTGCGGCATCCGGTTTCGGCGCTAAGCGATTCAAGATCCTCGACACTTCGGCTGACGGCGACCACCGATGCGCCGCAATGGGCGAGCATCAGCGCCACGGCGCGCCCGATGCCCTTACCGGCGCCGGTGACCAGCACCGACTTGCCGGCAAAATCGGCATTGGTTGTGTGCGATACCTCAGCCATTCGCCCGCGCCCCGGCGATTTTGGCCTGCAGGATGACGACGGCGAGCAGAAACAGGCCGCGAATGACCGATTGCCAGTAGGCCGACAGCGATATCCAGCCGAGACCGTTCTCAAAATTCAGAATGTTGAACACCATGGCCAGCAACATGGCCCCCGCCAACGTCGCTCCAATCGAGCCGACGCCGCCGGTGAGCAGGGTTCCGCCGACCACCACGGAGGCGATGGCGAACAGTTCCCAGCCGACGCCTTCTGTAGGCTGGCCCGCGCCGAACTGCGCGGCGAGTATGACGCCGGCCATTCCGGCGCAAAGGCCGGAGGTGATATAAATCCCCATCAACGTGCGCTCGACTTTCAGGCCCATCAACTTGGCTGTCGTCTCGCCGTCTCCGATCGCCAGGATGCGCCGGCCGATAGGATGACGCTCGAGTGCGATCCATCCGGCAACGTAAAAGACAAGCGCAATCCAGCCTGGAATCGGAAACCCGAGGAAATCGCCCTGCCCGATCTCGGTGAAGCCGCTGTCGTAGGAAACCGATACCGATTGGTTGCCGGCAAGAAGCAGGCCGGTTCCGTAGGCCGCAAGCATGGTCGCCAAGGTCGCGATGAACGGCTGGATTTTCAGCCTCGTGATCACCGCGCCATTGATAATGCCTACGATGAGGCCCGCACCCAGCCCGCCGAGCAGTCCCGCCGCCCAATGATAGGGCGACAGCATAGCCGCCACGACGCTGGCCATAGCCGCTGTGCCGCCGACCGACAGGTCGATGCCGCCGGTCATGATCACCAGCGCCATGCCGAGCGCGATCAGCGCGAACATGGAATTGTAGCGCAGGAATGAGAGCGCATTGTACTCCGAGATGAAATTGTCGTAGCGCAACGCTCCAAAAAGGGTGAGCGCGATCAGCGCTGCGATCACGCCGAGCCGCGCCAGATCGATCGTCGAACGCGGCGCAAGCGGTCCAAGAAAGCCGAGGCGGAAAACAATGGTGTTCATGGCCTATCCCCGATCAGCCCGCTGCTGAATGAAAACGGCAAGTACGATCAGGCCGGCCTTGACCACCAGCGCGGCCGCATCCGGCACGCCATTGGCAAGCAGCGTGTAGCGAACCAGCTGAATGACGCAGGCGCCCAACAGAGTGCCGAGCACGTTCGCCCGCCCGCCTGTCAGCAGCGTGCCCCCGACCGCGACGGCAGCGATCGCGTCCAGCTCCATGCCGAGGCCAACAAGATTGGCGTCGCTCGCCGAATTGCGAGCCACCACGATCAGCCCGGCAATGCCTGCCAGCGCCCCGCTGATGACGTAGACCAACCGCTTTACCCGCACCGCCGGAATGCCTGCCAGCCGCGCCGCCTTCTCGTTGCCGCCGACTGCGATGATCTGCCGGCCAATGCCGGTGCGGCGGATCACGAAGGTCGCGGCGGCAACCGCGATCGCCATGATGATGACCTGTGCAGGAATGCCGAAGACGCGGCCAAGCGCGATAAATTGGAACGCCTCGTTCTTGAACACCTGCAGATTGCCGTTGGTCATCACCTGCGCGATGCCGCGCCCAGCGATGAACAGCACCAGCGTCGCGACGATCGGCTGGATCGACCATCGGGTGATGAGGAAACCGTTGAACCACCCGAGTGCCGCAGCGACCACCACGGGCACGATGAACGCCAGCGTGATGGCGAGAACCGGGCTGGAGATCGGGTAGATCGTGCCGAGAAAAATCATCGGCGCCAGCGCGCCGGAAATCGCCATCAGCGAGCCGACCGACAGATCTATGCCGCCGGTGGCAATGACGAGCGTCATCCCGACCGCGACGATGACGATCGTCGCGACTTGCGTCAGGTTCACATTTAGCGTCTGCCACGACAGGAAGTTCGGCGTCACCGCCATGTTGAAAGCGATCAGCGCCAGAAACGCGACCAGCGTGCCATAGCGGCTAACCCACGCTAGCGATCCGCCTTTCGGCCGGGCGGTCGCTGGAGAAGCCGTATCGACCGTCGTCATACCGCCTCGCCACCCTGATGCGCCATCGCCGTCATCAGCCTTTCCTCGCTGAGGTCGCCGGCAGCGATCCGCGCAACGGAAACGCCGTCGCTGAGTACGGTGACATGGTCGGCAGCGGCTATCAGTTCCTCGAGTTCCGAAGAGATCATCAGCACGCTGAGCCCATCGTCGGCAAGGTTTCGCAGCAGCTTGAGGATTTCCGCCTTGGCGCCGACATCGATGCCGCGCGTCGGTTCATCGACGATCAGCAGCCTTGGATTCATGCACAGCCAGCGTGCCAGAAGCACCTTTTGCTGGTTGCCGCCGGAAAGCTCGCGGATCGGCTGTTCGGGCGACGCGCATTTGACACCGAGCGCCTTGATGTAGCGATCAACGATCTCCTGCTGCTTCGCCCGGTCGACGATGCCGGATTTCTGCAGGCGCGGCAGAATGGCGAGCGTCATGTTCTCGCGCACGCTCATCTCGGGAACGATACCCTCGATCTTGCGATCCTCGGAGACAAAGCCGATGCCGTCGGCAATGGCATCGGACGGCTCCGAATAGCTGGATTCGCGCCCGTCGACTTTCACGGTTCCGCTGTCTCGCCGGTCGGCGGCGTAGATCAGCCGTGCCGTCTCGGTGCGGCCTGAGCCGAGCAGTCCGGCAAGGCCGGCAATCTCGCCCTTGCCGATGGTCAGCGAAACGTCGCGCACGCGCATGCCGGCGGACAGGTTTTGGGCGTCGACCAGCGTCGCGCCGTCGACGCCCGCGCGGTTGCGCGCTGCGGCGGTGAACGCCGTCAGTTCCTTGCCGAGCATGGTGCGGACAAGGTCGATCTTGGAAATGTCCTTCATCGCGCTGACGGCAACTGTGCGGCCATCCCGCATGATCGTGACGCGGTCGCAGATCGCGTAGAGTTCATCCAGGCGATGGCTGATGAAGATCGTGGCGACACCATCCTTCTTCAGCGTGCGGATTGTGTCGAACAGCACCGCGACTTCCCGCTCATCCAGCGAGGAGGTCGGTTCATCCATGATGACGAGCCGCGCATTCTGGGTGACGCCGCGCGCGATTGCCACCATCTGCCGGGTAGCAGCGCCGAAATCCTCAAGCGGGCGGTCGACTTCGACGTCGAGGTTGAAGCGCTTCAGCACTGCCCGCGCCTCTGCGCGCATCCTGCGGCGATCGACAAGGCCAAGCGCGGTGCGCGGCTCGCGGGCGAGAAAGACGTTCTCCGCCACCGTGCGGTGCGGCGCCAGGTTGATCTCCTGATAGATGGTCGCGATGCCGGCAGCCTGGCTGTCGGCGGTCGAACTGAACTTCACATCCTGGCCACCAAACGTCACCGAGCCGGCGTCGCGCGAATAGGCGCCGGTCAGGATCTTGATCATGGTGGACTTGCCGGCGCCATTCTGGCCGACAAGCGCCATCACCCCGGCTTCGTCGACGTCCAGCGATGCGGCGGTCAACACCTTGACCCCCGAAAAGCTCTTGTCGACGCCGCTCATCGATAAAAGCATGACAGGGCTCCTCCCTTCATCCGATCTTGCCCTTGCGACGGCTGCGGTGCAATCGTCCACGACCTGACAAAAAGACGGAGCCGGACGGCGAAATGCCGGCCGGCTCCGCAAGGGAGGGTCAGTACGCGTTGGCCAGTTCAGCCGCCGCATTGGACGGATCGTAGAACTTGTCTTCGTTGATCAGCGCCGGTTCGATCGCCTCGCCCTTGGCGTAGCGGGCCATGGTCTCGAATGCCTTGGGGCCGAAGCGCGGATTGCATTCGACGACGGCGTTGATCTTGCCGTCGACGACCGCCTGGACTGCTTCCTTGCCGCCGTCGATCGAGAGCATGATCACGTCTTTGCCCGGCACCTTGCCGGCGGCTTCGAGCGCCGCGATGGCGCCCATCGCCATCTCGTCGTTGTGAGCATAGATGACATCGGCGTCCGGATGCGCCTGCAGCAGCGATTCCGCCACCTGGCGGCCCTTGTCACGGGCGAAGTCGCCAGTCTGCGACGCTAGGATGGTGAAGCCGCCGGCGGCGTTGATCGCCTCGTCAAAGCCTTTCTTGCGGTCGTTGGCGGGCGAAGATCCGGTCGTGCCTTCCAACTCGATGATCTTGGTCTTGCCGTTGGCGTTTTTTATCAGCCACTCGGCCATGCGCTTGCCTTCCTCGATGAAATCCGAGCCGATGAAGGTGACATAGTCTTCGCCAGGCTTGGCGAGCGACTGATCGACGTTGCGGTCGAGCAGGATGACCGGGATGCCCGCCTTCTTGGCGGCCATGACGGCCGGGATCAGCGGCTTTTCCTCGCGCGGAGCAAGGAAGATCAGGTCGACGCCCTGAGCGATCATGGAGTTCACGTCGGCGACCTGCTTGGCGGCCGAGCCGGCGGCGTCGGTATAGACGAGCTGGAAGCCGAGCTTGGCGGCCTCGTCCTGCATGCTCTTGGTCTGGGCGATGCGCCAGGGGTTGTTCGATTCCACCTGGGCAAAGCCGACCTTGTAGGTGTCCTTGGCAGCAAGCGGTGGCAAGCCCTGGGCAAGCGCAAGGCTTGCGGTCATGGCAACAGCGCCAAGTGCGCCGGCCGAAAGCAGCATCATGCGGCGTGTGATCGAAGGCATTGGCATTTCTCCCTTTTCCAAAGCTCCGGCTTCTGGACGGCCGGTGGAAGCAACGAATTTGCTTCACATTCCGAAATCTTGCGCTAATAATATTAGCAGTCAAGGGAAAAATATGATCAGACGGAACCCTTGACCGGCCGCCCTTCACCGAGCAGGGGGGCGAAAACCGTCAGACAGGGATGAATCGCATGGCCGAGGGCGAAGGGACCGGCAACGGACGGTCCGACCGCAAGCGCGGCAGGCCGACCATGACGGACGTGGCCCGGGTAGCCGGCGTCTCGCAGTCCAGCGTTTCGCTCGTTCTCAACCAGATGACAGGCGCCCGCATCTCGGCCGAGACACAGCAGCGCGTCCTCGATGCGGCTCGTCAGATCGGCTACGAGCTTCCGGCCATTCGCCGCGAGGCGGGCAACGTCTCCGAGCGCCGGACGATCGCTTATCTGGTGGACGAAATCTCAACCAGCCCGCATCCGGTAGTCAATCTGGACGGCGCGCGCGACTACGCGTTCGAGCAGGATTTCCTCGTCGCGGCGCATGTCACGCGCTCAAATCCCGAGCTTGAGGAAGCAACGATTGCGGCAATCAAGCGCGACCGCTCGGTGATCGGTGTCATTTATTCAACAATCTTCACGCGCCGCGTCATCCTGCCTAAATCCCTCGAAGACGTGCCCACGGTGCTGCTCAACTGCTATGCCGAGCCGCGCAAGCACATCTCGATCCTGCCGGGAGAGGTCGCAGGCGGCTTCGCGGCGACCGCGCATCTGACATCGCTCGGACATCGGCGCATCGGCTTCATAAATGGCGAACCCTGGATGGACGCCTCTGTCGATCGTCTGCGCGGCTACCGGCAGGCGCTTGCCACCGTCGATGTCGCGTTTGACGAGGCTCTCGTGCGAAATGGCGACTGGCTGCCGCTGACCGGCTATCACCATGCGTTCGATCTGCTGGCAATCGACAACCCGCCATCGGCGATCCTGTGCGGAAACGACCTGATGGCGATCGGCGTTATGGAGGCCGCGAGCGAACGCGGGCTCAGCGTTCCCGGCGACCTGTCGGTGATGGGCTACGACGACCAGGAATTGGCGCGCTACACCCACCCGCCGTTGTCGACACTGGTGTTGCCCAACTATGAGATGGGTCAGCGGGCCGCTGAAGCCCTGCTCGACATTACGGTGCACGGCAAACAGATCCGGCCGATCACCGTCAAGATCGATGGACCGCTGGTGCCGAGGGCATCCACCGGTTCTTGTGCGTCCACCGCGTTGCCGCGCGCATTGCGCGGCTAACCCATGAGCGCGATGTTGCGCTTGGGTCCCCCCGCCTCGCGCCATGACTTGAAGCGGTGAGTGGCCGCCGCGAAGGATATCTTCATCGCCCGCGCCACCGAGTACCGGCTCTTGCCCTCATCGAACATCCGATAGCAGCACTCCACGCCATCCGAAGTCAGCTTGCCCTCAGGAGTCTTGTTATGCGGATTGGACGGATCGAATTTCTCCAGCGGCGGCTGAACCATCGCCTTCAGGCGCGCCAGATCGGCCTCGATGGAGGCGATGAGGTCGAGGACGGGTTGGGCATCGCCAAGCTTCGCGGTGTCGGACATAGGACTTCCTTCTATCGGTAAACCTTTGCCTATATAGGCAATAGTTAGCCGATAGAAAGAGCATCGAAATGCGAATGTAGCCGCATGCGCGGAAATCGTTTTCTGGCGACTCGACCCACGGGCAACATAGCCGTGCGGCCCATTGCGACGACAAACCTTTGGATGGCGACTATCCCGCTGAACGCTCGGCATGCGGCGCCGAGGCAAGTTTCAGGAAGATCCGATCCTCGCGCAGGATAAAGCGCTCGCGCCGCGCAAACTCATAGTTCTCGCGCCCAAGCGGGTCGCCGGTCAGCCGTGCGCGGTAGGTCTCGTAGGCGGCAAGGCTCTCAATATTGTAGACGCCGTAGGCGGTGGTCGCCGAGCCTTCGTGCGGGGCGAAATAGCCAATCAGATCCGCTCCACAGCGCGGTATCGCCTGCCCCCAATTGCGCGCGTACTGCTGGAAAGCGTCCTTGCGGTATGGATCGATCTCGTAGCGGATGAAGCATGTGATGGTCATCGTATCTACTCCTCTGTTGTCCAGGCACCTCGATGATTTGATGTCGCATCGAAGCATTCCACGCTTCGGCTGCGCTACCCATCGGCGGTGGCAAGATGTGTCGGCATTGTCGCGTCGGCGCTTCGATGAGCCGAGACTACCGATTGCCCGACAAGAATGCTTCGACTAGGATCGAACTATGCGTGAAGGACCGGACATTGCCCGAATAGCCAGCCTCGTCGGAGACCCGGCGCGCGCCAATATGCTCACGGCACTCCTGAACGGTACGGCGCTGACTGCGACGGAACTGGCTATGGAGGCCGGCGTTAGCCTGCCGACCGCCAGTTCGCATCTCGCCAAGCTCACCGAGGGCGAACTGCTTTCCCAATCCAGCCAGGGACGGCATCGCTATTTCCGCTTGGCCGGACCACAGGTCGCCGCGATGCTGGAATCGATTATGGGCGTCGCCGAAGCTTCGGGGCCGAAACGCACCCGGCCGGGGCCGCGCGACGCCTCGATGCGCGAAGCCCGCGTCTGCTACGACCACCTCGCCGGCGAACACGCCGTCGCCATGCTCGATGGTTTTCTGGCGCGTGGCATCCTGCGGAAGGCGGCGCAAGACGATGTCACCCTCGGCGATGCCGGACCGACCTTCTTCGCCGGGGCCGGTATCGACCTCTTCGCGATGCAGGGTAATCGACGGCCGGTGTGCCGCGCCTGTCTCGACTGGAGCGTACGCCGCTCACATCTGGCGGGCTCGCTTGGTGCCGCGATCCTTGATCGCATCCTTGCCGAAAAATGGGCGCGCCGCGATTCTCAAAGCCGCGCCGTGCGATTTACGCCCCCAGGAAAGTTGGCCTTCGAAAAGGCCTTCCTACCGTAAGCTAAGCCGGCCCGTAACGCCTCCGGCAGGTTCCCGCCAGCCGCCAGTTTGTTCGTAACGGGAGGCGGATACGCAGCGCGCTGCCGGCGGCATCGCCGCGAAACCCTGTGGTTTGAAAGTCACATACGGCTGGAAGCGGGCAAATGGCCTCAAAAGACCTCCGCAAAACCGCATTTCAGTCACAAAGCGACTGGTTTTCGACTGAACTTGAACATTGCATTCACGGAGGATTCACGACTGCGGGCTAAGGTGCTCGTCAAATCGGACGGGATATCCGAGGGACAGGGAATTACCACGATGGTTATCTGGACAAGCCTCACCACTTACGCATTCGCCATTCGCGAATTCATCGCGCCGACCTATCGCCCGGAGCGGCACTATATGCGCGGCCCCGGCCCCGCTTGTGCCCGCCGCCGCAATGCGGTGTCGATAGACGCTCGCGCGACCTTCCACTGATCGTCTCTTGGCTGCACTGCGTTCCTCGTAGAGCGCAGTGCGACGCGCCGCAGCCGCGCAAACCTATCGCTTCTTCGCAGCCGCCTTTGTCTTCTGAAGTTCGGCAACTTCCCCGGCACGAAACTGCGCGATCCGCCCGATCAATTCCACTGGTACGGGTTTCGAAAGCGGAAACCGAACTGTCCCCTTGCTGATCTCGTGACCTGACAACTCCGGCCTGAACGACGCTACCAGTTGCTCGGTGATAGGGTAGAGCGAAAAGTGCTTCTTCCATCCGCCGAAATAGATCACAGCCCCGCCTTTTACCTTGTAGGCGGGGATCTGGTAGGAAATCACCTCATCCGCCTCGGGCAAAGCCTTGCGGATGGCGCTGCGCACCTGTTCGAGTACCGGTCGCGACAACTCAGCCTGTGAGGAAATGTATTCATCCACCGATTTGAAATCCGTCTTGGCCATCGTCTCCTCGCATGAATTTGACCATACCACTCCAATCCTAGGACGATCACCCGTTGGTATTTCCGACAGACGCTGCGACAACATCGCCACTTGTCGATCTCGCCGACGCCGGTAGCCTGGTGGCGATGGCAAACGCTATGGTCCAGCCCGCGACCAACGTGACGCTGGCGGATATTCTCCCAGCCGAGCTCGGCGGACGGCAACTCATCGTTTTTGACGGCGTCTGCGTTCTCTGTTCCGGCTTCGCACGCATGGTCACCAGCCTCGACAAGGCCGACCGTTTCCGCTTCGCAACCGCGCAGTCTCCATTGGGCGAAAGACTGTTCAGGCATTTCGGACTGCCGACCGACGTCTATGAAACCAATCTCGTGATCATTAATGGCGTCGGCTACCAGCGTCTTGAGAGCGTTATCGCCACCATGCGCGAACTCGGCTGGCCATGGCGTGCGGTTGCGGTGTTGAGCTTGCTGCCCGCCTCGCTGCGAGACTGGATCTACAAGCGGATCGCAACCAACCGCTACGCCTGGTTCGGCAAGCGCGACGGCTGCGACATTCCTTCTCCTGCGCTCAGGGGCCGATTGATTGGCTAGGGTTCCGGAAACGGTCTAGTCTCGCCAAATTCCGCGCAAAAAATCGAATGCCTGTCGAAATGCAAACGTTCCGGGCGACATTCGGGTGGCACGCAAGAAAGCGGCCCGAGGATCAAGGAGACCTGCCATGCAATATATGCTGATGATCTATCTGAATGAGGCCGAGGCGGCGAAAATTCCACCGGAGCGGATGGAGAAGATGCTGCCCGCATACGCTGCCTATAACGACGCGATGAAGAAGGCCGGCGTGTGGGTTACGGGAGACCGGCTGCGCCCGACCAGCACGGCCACGACTGTACGGATACGCGATGACAGGCCCCAGGTTCTCGACGGACCTTATGCCGATACCAAGGAACAATTCGGCGGCTTCTATGTCATCGAGGCGCCAGACCTGGATGCTGCAATCGACTGGGCAAAACGCTGTCCCGGTGTGTCACATGGCGTGATCGAGGTGCGCCCGGTTTGGGGCATGCAACAAGGATGAACATTGCCCGGAAGCCGAAGGATGCGGCGCGGGCGGCAGCGGAAGCCGCCGCCCGGCATAGCTACGGCAGGCTTCTCGCAGTCCTTGCATCCCGCACCCGTGATGTCGCCGCCGCGGAAGATGCGCTGGCCGATGCGTTCGCTGCGGCGCTCGCGCAATGGCCGGCAAGCGGCGTGCCGGGTAATCCCGAGGGTTGGCTGCTGACGGTCGCCCGGCGCCGAACTGTCGACCGGCGCCGGCGCGTGCAGGCCAGCCTCGACGCCCAGGAACATCTCTTGCTGATTGGCGAGGAGATCAACGCCATGGAACTGCAGGCGAATGACAACGGCGTGCCGGACAACCGGCTGGCACTGATGTTTGCCTGCGCGCACCCCGCTATCGATTCATCGATCCGCGCGCCGCTGATTTTGCAGACCGTGCTTGGTCTTGATGCTGCGGCGATCGCTTCCGCCTTTCTGGTACCCTCCGCGACCATGGGACAGCGTCTTGTGAGAGCCAAAACCAAGATCCGGCAGACCGGCATTCCGTTCCGCCTGCCCGAGCGCGCCGAACTGCCTGAGCGCCTCGACGCCGTTCTGGAGGCGATCTATGCCGCTTTCGCGGAAGGCTGGAGCGATCCCGCTGGAACCGAGACCCGCCGCCGCGATCTTGCCGAGGAAGCGATCTGGCTCGGCAGGCTGGTGGTTACGCTTCTGCCGGACGAAGCCGAGGCGCTTGGACTTCTGGCGCTGATGCTGTTCGCGGAAGCCCGGCGCGGCGCGCGTCGCAGTGCCGATGGCGACTTCGTTCCTCTGGCGGACCAGGACACGGCGCTTTGGGATAACGCGGCAATTGACGAAGCGGAGCGGCTGTTGTCGCGCGCCAGCCAGCTTGAGGGGACCGGCCGCTATCAGATCGAGGCCGCACTCCAGTCGGCTCACTGCGCCCGGCGCTATACGGACTGCACGGATTGGCCGGCGATCGCCCAACTCTACGAAGTTCTGTCGAAGCTGGCCTATTCCCCAGTGGTGGAGATCAACCGGGCAATTGCACACGCCGAATGCGGCAAGACCAATCTGGCGCTGACCATGCTTGAGCGGCTGGCCGCCGACCGGCGGCTGAAGGACTATCAACCCTATTGGGCGGCCCGCGGCGTCATCCTTTCGCGCCTCGGCCGTAACGCCAGCGCCTCCGACGCCTACCTCCAGGCCATCAGCCTTGAGCGTGATCCCTCGGTTCGACGCTTTCTGCAGGCCCGCCTTGACGAACTCGGTCGTCCCAATTGACTACCAGAAGCGGTGCGTCTCATTGAGTTTTGCGATCACCGGATCGCGCTTCAGCCGCTTGCACAGCGCGACTATGTTCGTCCATTCCGGGCGCGGACAACCGCCAACAGGATGCCAGTGCGCCAGCATCAGCAGATAGATGTCCGCGATGGTCCTGCGTTCTCCGACCAGCCATTCCCGCCCCGCAAGTTCCTCGTCGAGGATCGTGAAACCACGGTCCGCCTCGCGGATTGCCGCCTGCTTGACCGCGTCGATCCCGGCCAAGTCGGTGGTCGAGCGCTTTGCGAAATAGAACTGCATCAAGGTCGGGTAGAGCATGGTCGCCAGAAACAGCATCCAGCGCAGGAATGGCGGACGCTCGTGCGAACCCGGCGCCGGGCCAAGACCAGCTTCCGGAAAGCGCTCCGCGAGCAGCAGGCAGATCGCTGCCGACTCGGTCATTGTGCTGCCATCCGGCAAGGCAAGCGCCGGCACCTTGTTGAACGGGCTCACTTCCGAATAACCGGCTGGCGGCGCCTTGCGGTCGATGTGGATCACCTCGAACGGCGCTCCAGCAAGCATCAGCGCCGCTTGGACGACAAAGCCGCCGGACGTTGGCCGGCTGTAGAGCTTGTACATTAAACCCCTCCCAGAGACGGCGTAGAGTCAACTGATCCGGAGCCTGACGTCAATCGGCAGCCTTGGAGGAGGTCGCTTCATTAGAGCAGTGTCGGGCGGCTAGCCGCCTAGTCCCTCGAACAGGACCGTCGACAAGTAACGCTCGGCGAAAGACGGGATGATTACGACCAGGTTCTTGCCGGCATTCTCCGACCGCGATCCGACGACGATCGCCGCCTGCAGCGCCGCACCCGACGAGATGCCGACCGGTACGCCCTCCAGGCGCGCGACAAGTCGCGCATTGGCAACGGCATCGTCGTTCGAAACCTTGACGATCTCGTCATAGATCGTCGTGTCGAGGATCTTCGGCGCAAAGCCTGCTCCGATGCCCTGGATCTTATGCGGACCGGGCTGTCCGCCCGATAACACCGGCGAGGCTTCGGGTTCGACCGCCACGACGTGCAGCGAAGGCTTGCGATTCTTGAGGACCTGGCCGACGCCGGTGATCGTCCCGCCCGTGCCGATGCCCGCGACGAAGATGTCGATGCCTCCCTTCGTATCGTTCCAGATTTCCTCGGCAGTGGTCTGACGATGGATTTCCGGGTTTGCCGGGTTCTCGAACTGCTGCGGAATGACGGCGCCCGCAAGGGTCGCCGCCAGCTCGTCGGCCTTCGCGATGGCGCCTTTCATGCCCTTCGGCCCTTCGGTCAAAACCAGTTCCGCGCCGAGCAGCGCCAGCATCTTGCGGCGCTCCACCGACATCGTCTCGGGCATTGTGAGGATCAGCTTGTAACCCTTTGCAGCGGCAGCAAAAGCCAGCGCGATACCGGTATTGCCCGAGGTCGGCTCGACCAGGGTGTTCTTGCCGGGCGCAATCTTACCGGCAGCTTCCAGCGCCTCGATCATCGACACGCCGATGCGGTCCTTTACGCTGGCGATCGGATTGAAGAATTCAAGCTTGGCCAGAAGGTTCGAGACGACGCCCTTCTCCTTGGCGAACTTGTCCAGCCGCACGATCGGCGTATCGCCGATCGTCTCCGTGATTGAGTTGAAGATGCGTCCGCGACCCGGGACATGCGTGGAGGTGACCGGCTTGTTCATTGTTTTACTCCTCAGGGATTTTGACCGGAAGATAGCGGAGATTGCGCTGGTTGCCGAGTGTCGGGACCGGAACAAACTTTCGCCGAAGGGGCTCAGGGCGCAAAACGGTTTCGGCACTTTATGAGAAAGACAGAACAATGCTCTTCATGGTCATCGAGCACTTCGCCAACAGCAACATGGTGCCGATTTTTCAGCGCTGTCGCGAGAGCGGCCGTGGCTTGGCGGATGGGCTGGTTCGCGCGCTGCTTCCAGGTGATGCGCTGCGACGATCCGCAAAAGTTTCAGCAATGGGTTCTGCATTGGCGCGACACCGGCACGACGATGGAAATCGCGCCTATCGTCCCCATCGCAGACACGCGCGACGTGACTACATCCTATCTGGATGCCAGCAAGCCGGAATAGCCGCTACTGGCGCGCTGCGATCGCGGCGGCGGCTCCAAACATGAAAGTGGCCGCGCCTCGGCTGAGCAATTTCAGACCGCGCGGCGACTTCAACAGGCCGCGCGCCTTCGCCGCCAACGCCAGATACGGCACCAGCACGATCATCAGTACAGCAATGGTGACCGCCGCCAGCACGCCATAGTCGGACAGCGTAATCGTCTTTAGATCGACGAGGGTCGGCGTGATTGCAACGTAGAAGATCATCGTCTTCGGGTTGCCTATGGTGAGCGTCAGGCCGCCCAGAAAATTCGAGATCAGACCGGTATTGCCCTTCTTGGCGACGATCGTCTCGGGCGTGATGCCGCTCGACCAGAACTTCCACGCCAACCAGGCGAGATAGGCGACGCCCAGCCACTTAATCACCAGGAACGCCAGGCCAAAGGTCTGCGCCAGGAAGGCGAGGCCCAGCACAACCGCCGTAAGATAGGTCAGGTCGCCGAGGATCAGCCCGAACGACATGGCGAAGGCCGGCCTGAAGCCGGAGCCGAGCGCGCGCGCCACCAGCGCCGTGACGCCCGGTCCGGGGATTGCGGCTGCGACAGCCAGCGCGCCGGCATAAGCGAACAATCCAGCAAGTGTCATGACAGTTCTCAGTGGCTCCCGCGCCGCGCCGAACAGGCGCTCAAGCGCAAAATCGCTTAGCACGATCGGCAACAAGCGTCGCACGAAATCATCTTATGATTACATCAATCGCGATGATGCTTCGGCGCGCCGACCAAGTCGGGTTAATCCCTTGGAATACCCACCCCGGGCAGATCGTTTAGTTGCTGATGTTCAACGGCAGGAAGCATCGGCCATGCCACGCAGCCGGCAGAACGCCTACGGTTTCGTCGCAATCTTCCTTCACTGGTCGATAGCGCTGCTCTTCGTCTGTCAACTGGCCCTCGGCTTTTCGATGGCCCGCGTGAAAAGCATGGCGCTGCAATTCGAACTCATCCAGTGGCACAAATCATTTGGCTTCGTGATCCTCTGCCTCGCGCTATTGCGGCTGCTTTGGCACGTCGCAAGCAAGCGCCCGGCGGCTCTACCCTCGATGCGAACTGCTGAGCGGGCAGCCGCTTGGATCGTTCAAACTGTCCTGCTCGCCGCCACCCTCGCCGTGCCGCTGGCCGGCTGGGCACTGGTATCGACCTCGACGCTCGGCATACCGACACTGGCCTTCAACCGCCTGCTGATCCCGCATCTACCACTTGGCACGTCGGAACAGGCGGAAGCCTTCTGGCGGCAGACCCACGAACTGCTGGCTTATGGAACCGCACTCCTCGCGGCCGGACACGCCGCGGCGGCGCTGCGGCATCATTTCCTGCTTCGCGACGAAGTCCTCCTGCGAATGCTGCCGATAGGCCGCATACGGGACCGTCGCGACAAAAACCTGGAGTACCACAACGATGCGTAACTTTGCTCCTGTCTATCGCAACGTGGTGCTGCCGTTCCTCATGCTGGCATTCCTCGTTCCACCGCTGAGGGCCAATGCCGACGCACTTGGCGACGCCGCCGGCACCTACCACATCAACAAGAGCTCCTCGATTCGTTTCAGGGTCAATCAGGCTGGCGGTGGCGGCGGAATCATCGGCAACTTTGGCTCCTATAGCGGCTTGTTCCAGATCGATGGCAAAAACGTCTCGAACTCCAATGTGACGTTCACATTGCTCCCCAAGAGCGTGCGCGCCAACGAAGCGCGCATGGAGGAATTCCTGCGTTCGGATGCGGTGTTCGACGTCGCTGCCTATCCGGAGATCACTTTTCGATCGACCTCCGTTACCCGGACCGGTGACAACACGGCGCGCATCGACGGCGTGCTGACCGCACGCGGCAAGGCACGCAAGGCCCAGTTCATCGCGACCTTGCGAAAGCAGACCGCGTCAACAATTTCATTCCATGTCACCGGCTCGATCTATCGTGCGCCCTATGGCATGGGCGTAGGCACACCGATCTACTCGAACGTCGTCCAATTCGACATGCAGTTGAACGGCACGCGGAAATAGTAGCGGTGCTGACGACGAAAAGTCGCTGGGTTGTCGAGGTACTCCCTTGTGACGAAATTACCCCCACCCCTAACCCCTCCTCACAAGGGGGAGAGAGATCGGGTTGCGGCCCTCACCGATGTTAATGCAAAACTGTTCAGAGGCTGGTTTGGAGCATCGTGCAGAAGTCTCCCTCCCCTTGTTTGTGGGGAGGGGTTAGGGGTGGGGGTAATAGTTCTCACAGGCGTTTGCGGGTTTCCGCTCGGACAGGCTCAATACCCTGCTTCGTCAAGCCGTTGTTCCAGATCGACCAGATCCTGCGGCAGCGGCATCCCCAACGCCCGAAGCTCCACCAGCTTCTCGCGCAATTGTTCATGAAGCTCGTAGGCGTCTTCCGGCTGGTTGACCATCTCTTCCATGAGAAGCGCGATCTGAGCCTTGATCTGTTCCAACGCCATTGAGATCTCCCAAGCCTGCACCGCAGGTAAGTTTATACCGTATCTACAAGCCGGACCATGCGTTGATTTTGCTGGAGGACGTGCCCGCCTCACCTCAGCATTCGCGAGATGAGTTGCGCCGTGTAATCGACCATCGGCACGATGCGCGCGTAATTGAGCCTAGTCGGGCCAATGACGCCGAGAGCGCCGACCACTCGCGCATCCTTGTCGCGGTAAGGCGCCACCACCAACGAGGAACCGGACAGCGAGAACAGCTTGTTTTCCGAACCGATGAAGATGCGCACGCCCGAGCCCGACTCCGCAAGATCGAGAAGCTGGATCATGCCATCCTGCGTCTCCAGATCCTCGAACAGGTGCTTCAGCAGCTCTATATCGGCCTGCGCGGTCACGTTCTCCAGCAGGTTGGCGCGCCCGCGCACGATCAGCCGCGACGGCAGACCGCTTTCAGCGCCAGCCCAGATGGCAAGGCCCTTCTCGACAAGCTGCTCGGACAGCGAGTCGAGTGCGGCGCGCGTTTCCTCCTTGATCCGCTGGATGTCGCTACGCGCCTCTGCAAGCGTGCGCCCGCGGATATGCGCGTTGAGAAAGTTTGACGCTTCCTGAAGCTGCGACGTGGTTATGCCCGCAGGCAGCTCGATCACCCGGTTTTCGACATCACCGTTCTGCGACACCAGAACCGCCAGCGCCCGCTGCGGCTCAAGCTGAATGAACTCGATATGCTTCAACGGCACCTCGGCCGTGGCGACCAGTACCAGCCCGGCGCCGCGCGACACGCCCGACAGCATCTGGCTGGCTTCCGTCAGCATCTGCTCGACCGAAACGCCCTGAGCTGATGCCTTCAGCTGTGCGTCGATCGACCGGCGCTCGGCCTCGGTGAGATCGCCAAGCTCCATGAAGGCATCGACGAAGAACCTCAGCCCCCTCTGCGTCGGCAGCCGCCCCGCCGATATATGCGGGGCATAGATCAGCCCGAGATGTTCGAGATCGCTCATCACATTGCGCACCGTCGCCGGCGACAGCGTGGCTGGCAGCATGCGCGACAGGTTGCGCGAGCCGACCGGCTCGCCATCGAGCAGGTAGGAATTGACGATGCGTCGGAAAATGTCGCGCGACCGTGCGTCGAGCGACTGGAGCGTTGGGTCGGCAATCGGCTTGTTCATGTGGTCGCAAAACCTCCACGCAAAATCATATAGTTGGCGAGCGCGTTTGCACAACAGCGATGATGAGCCGGGAAATCCTTTGCACGGGGCGCATTCGGGGGCTACAAGCCCCGGAAAATCCGTCCCGCCAGGAGCCTTAATGCGTCCTTCCAAGCGACAATTCGATGAAATGCGCCCGATTTCCTTCGAGCGCAACGTGTCCAAGCACGCCGAAGGCTCATGCCTGGTCAAATTCGGCGACACCCATGTGCTGTGCACCGCCAGCCTTGAGGAAAAGGTGCCGGGCTGGATGCGCAATACCGGCAAGGGCTGGGTGACAGCCGAGTACGGCATGCTGCCGCGCGCCACGGGTGACCGCATGCGCCGCGAGGCTTCCTCCGGCAAGCAAGGCGGACGCACGCTCGAGATCCAGCGTCTGATCGGGCGCTCGCTGCGGGCCGTGGTCGATCTCCAGACACTGGGCGAAGTGCAGATCACCGTCGATTGCGACGTGATCCAGGCCGATGGCGGCACCCGCACCGCCTCGATCACCGGCGGCTGGATCGCGCTGCATGACTGCCTGCGCTGGATGGAAGCGCGCCAGATGGTTTCGGTCTCCAAGGTGCTGAAAGATCACGTTGCCGCGATTTCCTGCGGCATCCATGAAGGCCAGCCCGTGCTGGATCTCGACTATATCGAGGATTCCGGCGCCGGCACCGACGCCAACTTCGTCATGACTGGCAAGGGCGGCATCGTCGAAATCCAGGGCACGGCGGAAGGCGTCCCGTTCAGCGAAGATGAATTTGGAGCGCTGATGGCGCTGGCTCGCAAGGGTATCTCGCGGCTGGTGGGTCTGCAGCAGATGGCGGTGACATAGCTTGTTAGCCTCCCCCTTGGAGGGAGGGTCGGCAAACAATCGGAACGAAGTGAGATTGCGAGACGGTTAGAGAGATCAAGAAAAATGACCGCGCTGACCCCCACCCCGACGCTGCGCCGACTCTCCCCACAAGGGAGAGGGTAAGACATGACCCCTTCCGCCATCCTCGAAACCGCACTCTACGTGACCGATCTCGATGCGGCGGAGGAGTTTTACCGTGAGGTGCTTCGCCTTTCAGTGATTGCCCGCGTTGATGGACGCCACGTGTTCTTCCGCTGCGGCGATGGCGTACTCCTGCTGTTCAACGCGGACGCAACGAAACAGCCACCCTCGCCTGGCGCGAAACTGCCGGTGCCGCCGCATGGAACGACAGGTCAGGGCCATCTCTGTTTTGCAGCAGAAGCCGAGGAAATCCTCGACTGGAAGCGGTACTTCGAAAAGAAGGGCGTCGCCATCGAGGCGGATTTCGAGTGGCCGAATGGTGGGCGTTCGATCTATTTTCGCGATCCGTCGGGCAATTCCATTGAGTTCGCCGAGCCGCGGATTTGGGGACTTTGATGCGTCACTTTGAGGAAAAAGAGCTGGTTGTCGCCAGCCACAATGCCGGCAAGCTACGCGAATTCGCAGACCTGCTGGGACCGTTCGGCATCGAGGCACGCTCGGCGAGGGACTACGGCCTGCCCGAACCGCACGAGACCGGCACGACCTTCGAGGAGAACGCCTACATCAAGGCCTTTGCCGCTGCGAGCGCCACCGGCCTGCCGGCGCTTTCCGACGATTCCGGCCTGTGTATCGACGCGCTTGGCGGACAGCCTGGCGTGTATACGGCCAATTGGGCCGAAACGCCGGACGGCACGCGCGACTTCGGCGTCGCCATGCAGCGCGCCGAAGTTGCCCTGCAGGAAGTCGGCGCCACCGAGCCGGCGCAGCGCACCGGCCGCTTCGTGGCCGTCATCTGCATCGCCTGGCCGGACGGCCATGCCGAATATTTCCGCGGCGAGGCTGAAGGTCACCTCGTCTGGCCGCCACGCGGCAGTGACGGCTTTGGCTACGATCCGGTCTTCGTTCCGAACGGTCATGAGCGGACGTTCGGCGAAATGACCGCGCAGGAGAAACATGGCTGGAAGCCTGGAATGGCGGAGGCGCTGTCGCATCGCGCCCGCGCCTTCCAGAAATTCGCCCGGGCGATGTTGGGGGCGGCGTGATCACCGACAATCCAGGCTTCGGGGTCTACGTTCACTGGCCGTTCTGCGCGGCCAAGTGCCCGTACTGCGACTTCAACAGCCACGTCCGCCACCAGCCGGTCGATCAAGCGCGCTTTGCCGCCGCCTTTAACCGCGAGATGCAAACGCTGCGTTCGCGCACCGGCGCGCGTACAGTGTCCAGCATCTTCCTCGGCGGCGGCACGCCGTCGCTGATGGCGCCGGACACCGTCGGCGCGGTTCTCAACGCCGTAGCGCGTCATTGGACCGTACCCGACGGCATCGAGATAACGCTGGAGGCAAATCCGTCGTCGGTAGAGGCTGAGCGGTTTCGCGGCTACCGCGCGTCCGGCGTCAATCGCGTGTCGCTCGGCGTGCAGGCCCTGAACGACGCCGACCTGCGCTTCCTCGGTCGGCTGCACAATGTCTCGGAAGCGCTGAAGGCGATCGGGCTGGCGCGTGACATCTTTCCGCGCCTTTCCTTCGACCTCATCTACGCCCGCCCCGGCCAGACGCTCGACGCGTGGGAAACAGAGCTGAACGAGGCAATCGACTACGCAGCCGATCATTTGTCGCTCTACCAGCTCACCATCGAGGAAGGCACGCGCTTCCACGCGCTCCACGCCGCCGGGAAATTCGTAATCCCTGATGCGGACCTGGCCGCTGATCTCTACGCGCTGACGCAGGACGTCACGGCAGCACGCGACCTCCCGGCGTACGAAATCTCCAACCACGCGAGGCCCGGCGCCGAAAGCCGCCATAACCTGATCTATTGGCGTTATGGCGAGTATGTCGGCATCGGCCCCGGCGCGCATGGCCGCTTCATCGACAACGGCCAAAGGGTCGTGACCGTTACTGAGAAGACGCCGGAAACCTGGGCGAACCTCGTCGAAGCCAAGGGCCACGGCGTCATCGACGGCGAGGTGCTGAACCGGTCCGAAGAAGCCGACGAGTATTTGCTGATGGGTCTGCGTTTGGCGGAAGGCATAGACCTCGACCGCTACGAAATGCTCGCAGGCCGCTCGCTGTCGACCAAGCGTGTCGCCATCCTGCAGGACGAGGGACTGGTCGCCTCAATCGGCAATTCGCGTTTGCGCGCAACCGCCGCCGGTATGGTCGTGCTCAACGCCGTCGTGGCGGATTTGGCGAGATAGCTGCGCCAGCACCTAGGCGTCGCAAGGCTTTGGCCGTAGTTGCCGCCCCTCACCCTTACCCTCTCCCCGTCAAGAGACGGGGAGAGGGGCCGTCAGCGTCGTGCTCTGTCCATGACGTTGGCGATTGTCGGCGCCGATGCGGCAGCACACCTTCTCCCCATTCGAACGGCGAGAAGGTGCCGGCAGGCGGATGAGGGGCAGCGTCGACGGTCCATATACGATTGCACTGTCGTCAACGCAGAGGACCGGTCTGCCGTTGCTACCAGAGCGCGAGGAGATCTCGATGAACCAGCCCTCGGACTCCTGGCAATTCTGGTCGATCCTGTCGGCGGTGTTCGCCGCGATTACTGCTATTTTCGCCAAGGTCGGCGTCGGCGGCGTCAATCCCGACTTCGCGACATTGATCCGAACCTTTGTCATCCTCGCGGTGATAAGCGCGATCGTCGCCGCCACCGGTCAGTGGCAGGCTCCCGCTCTGATCGGCGGTAAGGCGTGGCTGTTCCTGATTCTGTCCGGACTGGCCACGGGCGCCTCGTGGCTCTGCTATTTCCGTGCCCCGAAGCTCGGCGACGCCGCGCGGGTCGCGCCGCTGGAGAAGCTCAGCGTCTTGCTAGTGGCCGTTTTTGCGGCTGCCTTTCTTGGCGAGCGGCTCAGCCTTGCGAATTGGCTGGGTGTTCTTCTCGTTGTGAGTGGGGTGATTCTGATTGCCCAGCGCGCCTGAGCGGTCGCGCAGCGTATTGGAGAGCCGTCCCATCAGTCCATCGAAACGCAACGGCATCGTCAGCGCCTTTCTGCTTCCGACGCGGCAATCGCCTGCGCCAATCTGGACCGGCAGAGCTCCAGCCGCGCCTTCATCTCCGACAAAGACGCGGCACAGCGCTCAGAGCGGGCAACCGGCTTCTCAACTTGTGTGTGTGGGCGTTCTGCGTAGTAAGGCTTGAATGCGTCCTGCAACTGAAGTGTGTCCATGCACTCCTCCTCGAGCCCCAGACAACGAGCGGGCGGCGATATCGTTCCTGCATCTCGGCAAAATTGCGGCGGATACGATCACCTTTGCCATGTATCAACAGGCATGGCACAAACCGGTTAACGGGAGCGTTTTTCAGTGACTGACGAGGCAGCAAAGCGGGTTTTCATGGTCGGTTCGGCCGAAATAAGCGCGCGTCCGCTGCCCGCGGCATTGCACGTGGTTGCGACGCCCATCGGCAATCTCGGCGATATCACCTTGCGCGCCCTGGAGACGCTGGCTGCTGCCGACGTTTTGGCGTGCGAGGACACACGCGTGACGCGCATCCTTCTCGATCGCTATGGCATCCGCCAGCGCCCCTTCGCCTATCACGAGCACAACGCCGCCGAGGCTGGGCCGAAATTGCTCGACGCTCTGGCCGCTGGAAAGAGCGTCGCCCTCGTCTCGGATGCCGGCACGCCGCTGGTTTCCGATCCGGGCTTCCGACTCGTCGAACACGCGCTGCAAGGTGGCTTCCGCGTTGTCCCAATCCCGGGGCCATCCGCTGTTCTCGCAGCCTTGACCGCATCCGGCTTGCCCACGGACACCTTCCTTTTCGCCGGTTTTCTACCGGTTAAGGATGGCCAGAGACGAACGCGGCTCGAGGAGCTGAAGGCAGTGCCCGGCACGCTGATCTTCTTTGAATCGCCTCGCCGGCTGGCAGACACTTTGGTGGCCATGGCGGATGTCTACGGACCTCGCCCCGCTGCTGTGGGTCGCGAGCTGACCAAGACATTCGAGGAAACGCGAACCGGCTCGTTGCCCGAACTGGCTGAAACTTACGCGGCAGCCGACACGCCGAAAGGCGAAATCGTCATCTGCGTCGGCTCGCCACTCGCTGAGCAGGTAACCGGTGCCAAAGATATCGACCGGTTGCTGCTGTCGCTGGTCGCGGAGATGCCTGCCTCGAAGGCCGCCGCCGAAGCCGCGCGGATGACCGGAGCAAGGAAGCCCGATCTTTACCGCCGCCTAATGGAGCTCAAGGCGAATGCGGACGGTTGACGCCCAGACCCGTCTGAAGGCCCACAAGCGTGGTCATCGCGGCGAATGGCTGGCCGCGATTGCCCTGATGGCAAAGGGCTTTCGCATCATCGCCCGGCGCTACAAAACCCCGCTCGGCGAAATCGATCTGATCGCCCGCCGCGGCGACCTGATTCTCATCGTCGAGGTAAAGGCGCGCAAGACACTTATCGCGGCGATGGAAGCGATCTCGGGCGGCGCCGAACGCCGCATCGAAGGCGCAGCCGATCTTTGGCTGTCTAGGCAGCGCGATTTCGGGCGGCTGTCGGTGCGCTTCGACATGGTCGCCGTCCTGCCATGGCGCTGGCCAGTGCATGTCGAAAACATGTTCTACGGGCGAAACTAATTTCGCAAGATTCGACACTTGCACGACATGTTCCGACAAATCACTCTTGCTGTCATCAACAGCAGCGAAGGACATCGCTATGTGCCATCATTGCGTTATTGAATCCGTCAAGAACGACATGCTGAGCCGCCGCAGCTTCTTCAAAGGCGGAATTGCCGCCGCGGGGGCCGCGGCGCTTGCGGTGTCCGCGTCGCCGACGCCGCTGTTTGCCGCCGACAGTCCGACCAAGGCGGAAGACCTGACGCACGTATTGTTCGATAAATTCCCGACCTATTTCGGCGGCCAGCAGCTTTTCTACGACAAGAAATTCGATTTCGCGAAGGACACCTTCAATCTCTACGAACTTCGGCTGAGTGAACACACTGGTACGCATATCGACGCGCCGCTGCATTTCAGCGCTGACGGCAAGTCCGTCGCCGAGTTGCCCGTCGAAGATCTGATTGCGCCGCTGGTCGTGATCGACATCGCGGCAAAAGCCTCCGACAATGCCGATGCGCAGGTCACCGCCGATGACATCAAGGCTTGGGTTTCGGCCAATGGCGAACTGCCGGCGGGCGCGGTTGTCGCCATGCATTCCGGGTGGGGCGCACATCTTGGTTCCGACAAGTTCCGCAACGCCAGCGAGGATGGGAAGTCGCTGCACTTCCCCGGTTTCCATGTCGAAGCGGCGCAGTACTTGATCGAACAGCCGTCGATCAAGGCGATTGCCGTCGATACGCTGTCGCTGGATTTCGGCGCTTCGCCGGACTTCATCGTCCACAAGACCTGGCTTTCGACCGGACGCTACGGGATCGAAGGCATCGCCAACCTCGACAGGGTTCCCGCCAAGGGTGCGACGGTCGTGGTCGGTGCTCCAAAGATCAAGGGCGGCACCGGCGGTCCAGCACAAATCTTCGCGCTGCTGTAGTCAGAAGTCGCCGACGCACTCTCGGCAAGCCTTGCTGAGGTGCGGGCGGACGAACGCGGTCTCCGCTGATACCATTGGATACAATGATCAGAGCAGCAGTCGTCAACGCCGCCGCGTTACATGCATCGGCAATCCGCCTTGCGGCTGCGTGGTCAGCTTCTGCACCGGCCAAGGCCTTGTTCCGGCGACGCTGTCGAAACGGAAGCGCGACATCAGCGCTGCAAGGGCAATCACCGCCTCCTGCATGGCGAAGCTAGCGCCGATGCAGACGCGCGGGCCGGCACTGAACGGCAGATACTGGAAGCGGTCAATTCTATCGCGGTTGCCGGGATGGAAGCGCGACGGCAGGAAGGCGTCTGGATCGTCCCACAGCCTGCGGTGCCGATGGACCGTCCACGGCATGACCAGCACCTGCGCACCGCGCGGAATATCCAGCGTCTTGTAAGTCTCGGGCTCGATCGGCTCGCGATTGATCGACGGCGCCGGCGGATAAAGTCGCAACGCCTCCTCGAAGGCGGCGCGCGTCAGCGGCATCAGGTCCAGCCATTTGACCGGATCGGGCTCCACTTTCAGCACAGCGTCGATTTCGGTCTCGATAGGCGCCCGTTCCCATGGCGCTTCCGCGAGGCAGTAGAGCGTCCAGCCCAGCGCACGCGCGGTGGTTTCATGCCCCGCGCCGATGAAGGTGATGATGTTGTCCTCCACTTCACCACGCGTCAGCCCGTCCTTGCCCTCGGCGCGCAGCAGGAGAGTGAGAAAATCCTCCGGTACATCGTCGGGGGTCTTCCGTTCGATGCGCATCGCCACTGTATCGGAGACGATCTTGCGGAAGAACTTCATCGTCCGGCGGCCACGGATATGGGTGAAGCGCGGCAGCCAGTCCGGCGCTCGCAATAGGTCGAGCGGATCGACGCGGCCCATTGTCTCGAAAAGCCGCTCGATCTGATGACCGAAACTGCCCGGCTCGCCGGCGACCTCGTTTGAAAACAGCGTTTCGGCCATGATGTCGAAGGTGAGCAGCGTCATATCGTGGGCGATATCAACAACGCCCTCCTCCTTCTCATAGCGCGCGGCAAACTCTTGCGTACGCCGCAGCATCGGACCGGCGAAGCCGAAGATATGGCGCGGCGTGAACACAGAGGCCATCGCCTTGCGCGACCGCTTCCACACCGCCCCTTCCGCCGTAAGCAGCCCATCGCGCAAAATCGGCCGAAGGATTTTCTGGCGCACGGCGGCCAGCTTGTAATTCTTGGCGTTGTCGACCAGCACATGGCGGATCAGCCCCGGATTGTTGGCGATTACCAGCGGCCCGCCGACGCCCGGCACAAGCAGCCAGGGCTCGTTGTAGGAAGGCTCGCCCCACAGTTCGAGCGGGTTGAGGTAGACGATCCGCATGATCTCCAGCATCGACGGCGGCGTCGTGCGCGGGGTTGGTGCTGGCGGACGGAATGGTGCAGGCGAGGTGTCCATGACGATGTCCGGATCGACTTAAGGTAGTGCTCCGGTGTTGGGGCGTCCATGTGGTGAACCATTCCGCTTGAATCGGTAGAAACGCCGTACCCTTGCTGCAGTCCGTTATGAACAAGCCTGTGCAAAGGCGCCGCTCGGCCACACAAATAGCCGGAAAAGCTTGGAAAATCGGCCTTGAACCCCTATATCTAGCCAATCCTTCGGCGCACGAATCGACGCGATTTTCGCACCTTCCGACGTAAATCAGAACGAAAGCTTTTCATGAACGACGAAACCGAAAACGGCAACGGCGCATCTGCCGAATACGGCGCCGATTCCATTAAGGTTTTGAAGGGCTTGGACGCGGTCCGCAAGCGCCCGGGCATGTATATCGGCGACACCGATGACGGCTCCGGCCTGCATCACATGGTCTACGAGGTGGTGGACAATGCCATCGACGAAGCGCTGGCCGGCCATGCGGACCTTGTGACGGTAACGCTCAATCCCGACGGCTCCTGTACGGTCATCGACAACGGACGCGGCATTCCGACCGATCTGCACTCCAGTGAAGGCGTATCGGCAGCGGAAGTCATCATGACCCAGCTGCATGCTGGCGGAAAGTTCGACCAGAACTCCTACAAGGTGTCCGGCGGCCTGCATGGCGTCGGCGTCTCGGTGGTGAATGCGCTGTCGGTGTGGCTGAAGCTGAAGATCCGCCGCAACGGCGAGATCCACGAGATGAGCTTCGCGCATGGTAATGCGGATGCCCCGCTCAAGGTGACCGGTAGCTATGTGCAGAACAAGCTCCCTGCCACCTACGAGGGCCGCAGCGGCAGCGAAATCACCTTTCTGCCGTCGACCGACACATTCACCATGGTCGAGTTCGACTACAATACGCTAGAGCACCGGCTGCGCGAACTTGCGTTCCTGAATTCCGGCGTCCGCATCGTCTTGACCGACCGTCGCCATGCTGATGTGAAAACCCAGGAACTTCTTTACGAAGGCGGGCTGGAAGAGTTCGTGAAATATCTCGACAGGGCGAAGAAGCCGCTGCTCTCGTCGCCCGTTGCCATCCGCGCCGAGCGCGACGGCATCACCGTCGAAGTCGCCATGTGGTGGAACGATTCCTACCATGAGAACGTGCTGGCTTTCACCAACAACATCCCGCAGCGCGACGGCGGCACGCATCTCGCCGGCTTCCGCGGCGCGCTGACGCGCCAGATTACCAGTTATGGCGAGTCTTCCGGCCTGACCAAAAAGGAGAAGGTCTCGCTGATCGGCGACGATTGCCGCGAGGGCTTGACTGCCGTTCTTTCGGTAAAGGTTCCCGACCCGAAGTTCTCCTCCCAGACCAAGGATAAACTGGTTTCCTCGGAAGTCCGGCCGGTTGTTGAAAGCCTGGTCAACGAAGCGCTTGGCACCTGGCTCGAAGAGCACCCGGCTGAAGGCAAGGTCGTCATCGACAAGGTCATTCAGGCGGCCGCGGCCCGCGAAGCCGCACGCAAGGCTCGCGACATCACCCGCAAGAGCACGCTCGGCGTGACCTCGCTGCCCGGAAAACTCGCCGACTGTCAGGAGCGCGATCCGGCGAAATCCGAACTGTTCATTGTCGAGGGCAATTCAGCGGGGGGGTCGGCAAAAGGCGGGCGCTCGCGCCAGAACCAGGCGATCCTGCCGCTGCGCGGCAAGATCCTGAACGTCGAGCGCGTGCGCTTCGACCGCATGCTGTCTTCCGACATGATCGGCACTATGATCACGGCGCTTGGCACATCGATCGGCAAGGACGAGTTCAACGCCGACAAGCTGCGCTATCACAAGATCATCATCATGACCGACGCCGACGTCGACGGCGCCCACATCCGCACCCTTCTGCTCACCTTCTTTTTCAGGCAAATGCCGGAGTTGATCGAGCGCGGCCACCTCTATATCGCCCAGCCGCCGCTCTACAAGGTGACACGCGGCAAGGGCTCTCAATACATCAAGGACGAGAGCGCCTATGAGGAATTCCTGATCGGCTCCGGCCTGGAGGAGGCCTCGCTGACGCTATCGTCGGGCGAGGTCCGCACCGGGCAGGATCTGCGTTCGGTGATCGACGATGCGCTTGCGGTTCGTTCGCTGATCAACGGCTTGCACACTCGCTACACGCGCGGCGTGGTCGAGCAGGCGGCGATCGCCGGCGCGCTGCGGCCCGATGTCTTCGATGATCTTGCCCGCGCCAGCGACATGGCTCAGGCGGTCGCCGGACGCCTCGACATCATCGCCGAGGATATTGAGCGGGGCTGGACCGGCCACACGTCGACGTCCAACGATGGCTCCGGCGGCTATATGTTCGAGCGCATGCTGCGCGGCGTGAAGGATGTCGCCCATCTCGACATGGGGCTGATCAACTCGGCTGATGCACGTGCGCTCGACCGCTACGCAGTGCGCCTTGGCGAAGTCTATGCCGCACCGCCGATACTCCGCCGCAAGGACACGGCCGAGATGATCGCCGGTCCGCTGGCGCTGCTCGATACAGTGTTCGCATTCGGCCGCAAGGGCTTGACCATGCAGCGCTACAAGGGGCTGGGCGAGATGAACGCCGAGCAGCTTTGGGAAACAACGCTCGATCCGAACGTTCGCTCGCTGCTGCAGGTCAAGGTGCACGACGCCACCGACGCCAACTCGCTGTTCTCCCGTCTAATGGGCGACGAGGTCGAACCGCGCCGCGATTTCATCCAGGAGAATGCCCTGAGCGTTGCCAATCTCGACGTCTAGGAGATTGATCAAAAGCTATCGCGGGAAGTTTCGATCCGACCTTGTAAGGGCGTTGGCCGATCCTTAGTTCAATGATCCTTGAACAAGGGTTTTCGGCGGGGGGTGGCAAAATGACTTCCAAAGGAACCGCACTAGTGACCGGCGCGTCTACAGGCATCGGCGCAGTTTATGCCGACCGTCTCGCCAGGCGCGGATATGACTTGGTCCTTGTTGCACGGGATCTGGCACGGTTGGATCAGCTTGCCGCGCGGCTGCGGGCTGCAACAGGCATGGGCGTCGAAGTGCTGCGCGCCGATCTGGCGCTCGCCTCGGAGCGGGCCACGGTCGAAGCCCGGCTGAAGCGCGACGACATCGCTGTTTTCGTCAACAATGCGGGCATGGCGGTCAATGGTCCGACCATCGACGCCGATCTCGAAAAACTGGGCGCGATGATCGAGCTCAACGTCGTGGCCGCAAGCCGCCTCGCCCGTGTCGCCGCCGAGACTTTGGCGCGCAAGGGGTCCGGCACACTGATCAATCTGGCCTCCGTTGCCGGTCTGACCAACGACCGGGCTGGGGTAAGCGTCTATTACAACGCAACAAAGGCGTTCATGCTTTCGCTGAGCGAAGGTCTTGCGATGGAGCTTGCGCCAATCGGCGTGCGCGTCCAGGCTGTGTTGCCCGGCGTCACCAGAACGGAAATCTGGGAGCGCGCTGGCCGCGATGTCAATCAGATCCCCGAGCACATGGTTATGGATGTCGAAGTCATGGTCGACGCGGCACTGGTGGGCCTGGACCTCGGTGAAGTCGTCAGCATCATATCGCTGCCCGACAATAGCGATTGGGAAGCCTACAAAGCCGCTCGGACCGCGCTCTATCCAAACCTCTCGCATCGCGAGCCAGCACCACGCTACCGCGCAACAAAAGCCGGCGCAGCCTGACGCTCGTTTCTGCAGGCCGAGGTAAACACACGCCACCGACGCCGACTTACTGTTTTTCCGGGCGACAGATCGAGCTTCGCCGCGAGTTCATCCATGGAAACGCACTGAGCGTTGCCGACGTCTGAGGGGCTTGGCAGCGACGCTCAGAGGCGCGGCGGCAAATTCGTCGCCGCTTGCCTCGTTGAAATCCTGGTGTCGATCCGCTGGGATGCCTCACGCCAGTGCGAGGCATATTGATGGACCGCGATAGTGTCGTTAACCGCAATCTTGTCCAGGTCCTTGTCCGCGACGAACGTTTCGCCTGCAAACTAATGATTTTGTGCTTCGGTTCGAGAATGGTCACGCGGCCGTCCACGATCATCGCCACCTTTTGGCAACCTCAGGTGGTCGCCACTTTGCCCTGCGCGGCTTCCGCTCGAAGCAGCATGCCGAACAGGTCGCGAGGCTCGTCCGGATCGGCGAGCAGGTCGAGCTCTTCGTAAAGACCGGTATCCCGCAGCTTGTCGCGCACGTAGCGCAGCGCCGAGAAATCCTCGATGGCGAAGCCGACCGAGTCGAACAGGGTAATCTGCCGATCGCCTGCCCTGCCCTGTTGCTGGCCGACGATAACCCGCCAAAGCTCGGTGATCGGATGGTCGTGCGGCAGCTGCTGGATCTCGCCCTCGATCCAGGTCTGCGGCGGAAACTCCACGAAAATGTCTGAGCGCAGCAAGATGTCGCGGTGCAGTTCGGTCTTGCCCGGGCAGTCGCCGCCGACCGCGTTGATGTGGGTGCCGGGGCCGACCATGTTGTCGGTCAATATCGTCGCGTTCTGCTTGTCGGCGGTGACGGTGGTAATGATGTCGGCGCCTTCGACGGCCTCCTGGCCAGTCGAGCAGATGGTGATGTCGAAACCCAGACCTGCGAGGTTTTTCGCGCACTTACGCGAGGCGGATAAATCAATGTCGTAGAGCCGAAGCTTGTCGATGCCGAGCAGCGCCTTGAAAGCGATGGCCTGGAATTCCGACTGCGCGCCATTGCCGATGATAGCCATGGTGCGGGAGCCTTTCGGCGCCAGGTATTTCGCGGCGGTGGCCGACATGGCGGCTGTGCGCAGCGCCGTCAGGATGGTCATTTCGGTGAGCAGCATCGGATAGCCGCTGCCGACATCGGCGAGTACGCCGAAGGCGGTAACGGTCTGGAGGCCCTCGCGCATGTTCTTCGGATGGCCGTTGACGTATTTGAACCCATAGAGCTGGCCGTCGCTGGTCGGCATCAGCTCGATGACGCCGTCGGCGCTGTGTGAGCCGACGCGCGGCGTCTTGTCGAACAGCTCCCAGCGGCGGAAATCGTCCTCGATGTAGCCCGCAAGCTCGGTGAGGAAGCGCTCCACGCCGATGGCGAGCACCAGTTTCATCATGTGATCTACACTAACGAAGGGAACGATATTCAGCTTGGTATGCATAATCAGTAGCTCCGAGTCGGACGGTCCATGATGCGGCGGCCCATCAGGCTTGCCGTCAGATCGACCATGAGGGTCGCGGTGCGTCCGCGTTCATCGAGAAAGGGGTTGAGTTCGACCAGGTCGAGGCTGGTGACGAGGCTGCTGTCGGACAGCATCTCCATGACGAGATGCGCCTCGCGGAATGTTGCGCCGCCCGGCACCGTGGTGCCGACCGCCGGCGCGATCGCCGGATCGAGGAAATCGACGTCGAGGCTGACATGCAGCATTCCGTTCGCGGCGCTCACGCGCGCCAGGAAAGCCTGCAGCAGCCGTGCAATGCCATGCTCGTCGACAGCGCGCATGTCATGCACGGTCACGCCCGCCTCGGCGAGGGCCAGCCGCTCCGCGGGGTCTACGCTGCGCAGACCGATGACGCAGATGCGCGACGGATCGACCGTGTGCGACAGGTCGGGGAAATAGCCGGAAAAGCCTGGTTGACCGCTGGCATAGGCCAGCGGCACTCCATGCAGATTGCCGCTGGTCGTCGTGTCGAGCGTGTGGAAATCCGGATGGGCGTCGAGCCATAGCACGAAGAGCGGCCTGCCCTGCTCGGCGGCGCGGCGGGCAACGCCGGAGAGCGTTCCAGCTGAAATAGAATGGTCGCCGCCGAGGAAGATCGGCAGCGCACCGGCACTTGCCGCAAAGGCCTGCTCGGCGATTGCCGACGTCCAGGCCGAGATTTCCGGCAGCGCCCTCAGCGCCAGATTGCCATGAATGACGCGGCGCGCCGCGACCGGCTGCACGGTGCCAAGGTCTTCGACTTCATGGCCGAGTTCGCGCAGCGCGGAGACCAGGCCCGCCGTGCGCAGCGCGCTCGGTCCCATTTCACAGCCCATACGGCCCGCGCCGTCCTGCACAGGCGCACCAACGATCCTGCAAAGCATCGCAAAAATTCCAGCATTGAGTGAATGATCGGGCGATTTGACCAGAACGGCCTGGCGAAATGAACAGGCAAAATTGGCAGATTTATCGATTTGCGTTGCCAATTTGGTCAATCTGACATTCAATATGGCGGTAGGGCAGGCGCACCATCATGGATTCGCTCGACGAGAAACTGATAACGCTGCTTCGCCACGATGCCCGGCGGTCGATCTCCGACCTGGCAATCGATCTTGGCGCGTCGCGCGCAACCGTGCGCGCCCGCATGGAAAAGCTAGAGAAGTCAGGCGACATTGTCGGCTACACGGTCATCCTGCGCGCCGACGCGGTCGACCAGCGCGTCCGTGGCATCATGACCATTGACATCGAGGGTCACGCCGCCGACCGGGTGATCCGCACGCTTGGCGGCTTTTCGGAGGTCTCCACCATCCACACCACCAACGGCCGCTGGGATCTGGTGGTTGAACTCGGCACCAGCAGCTTGACGGAGTTCGACGCGGTGTTGCGCCGCATCCGGCTGATCCCCGGCATCACCGGTTCGGAAACCAGCCTGCTGCTCGCCACGCCGAGGACGACGCGCGCAAGGCTGTGATCGGTGCGCTTACCCTCCCCTCGATGGGGAGGGTCGCCGCGACGCGACGGGGTGGGGTGCCTAGAAACTAGTATATGGCACCCCCACCCGCGCCCTTCGGCGCGACCTCCCCCATCGAGGGGGAGGTAAGCGCGCGACCGCCTACGCCAACCCACCAGCGTCCCGATGCACCGCGCAAACGGCGAACCACATTGCCGCAGCGCCACAAACCGGGTGCAACCCGCCGTCGCGGCGTGCTAATCACCCGGCACAATCGGAACACCAACGTGAGAACAACACGGGCAAAGCAAATGCCATGCATCGCGCTGGGCGCGGCCATGCTGATGCTCGTCCAGTCGGTAGCCGCCAGCTTTGCCGGCCGTACCGAGCACCCTGCCCTCGATGCGTTCGGCAATCCGCTGTGCATTACCAACACCGATCAACACACGCCGCAAAGCGATCATGGCAAGTTGCCGGGCTGCTGTATTCTGGGCTGCGGAACGCTTGCGTCCACCATCGCGCCACCGCCAGACAAAGCGTGGCTCGAGATTGGCCTCGATGCGGCGCCGAGCCCCTTCGCTCCGGCGCTTGCCGAAATCGCCATCGCCTCGGACGATCATCATCCGGGAAGCCCGCGTGCGCCGCCAGCCGTGGTTTGATTGACTCGCGCCGTTGAGTGGCGTGGTTCCCAACGATCAAACCAACTCCGCGCCACCATGCGCGACAAAAAATTATGGACACTTCCCATGCAAACGCAGCGCTCGAAAACCATCGCCTCTACCCGCTCGATCGAGCGGATCGGCTTCCTGACCCTCGCCCTCATCCTGCTCATCAACCTCGTCCAGCCGCTGTGGGCGCACGGATACAAGCTCGGCGATCTTGAAATCGGCCACCCGTGGTCGCGCGAAACGCCGGATGGCGCGAACGTGGCGGCCGGCTACCTTGTAATCAAAAACAACGGCACGACCGAGGATCGCCTGATCGCCGTCTCCTCCGGCATTTCGGAGAAGGGCGAAATCCACGAGATGTCGGTCAATGCCGATGGCGTGATGACCATGCGTGAGGTCAAGGAGATCGTCATTCCCGCCGGCGGCGAAGTCGCGCTGAAACCCGGCGGATTTCACCTGATGTTCGCCGGCCTCAAGGCGCCAGCCGTGAAGGACCAGAGGTTTCCCGGCACACTCACTTTCGAAAAAGCCGGCAAGATAGATGTGGAGTTCAAGGTCGACGCCAAGGCTGGCGAGGCAGACCACAGCGCCCACGGCGGATAGCCCTTGCCATCATCGATGCGGTCGTGAAGTCTCACAGCCGCATCACGTTGGGAGAAGAGAGCCAGGTGGCGAAGGGCTGGTTCAGGCAGGAAACCATTCCAGCCGGCGTGACCCGCATCACCGAACCGTGCGTTCATCCGTTCTTCCGCGCCAACCTCTACCGCATCGCAGGCCGAGATTTCGACATCCAACTGGATTTCGGAGTTGGCGTCGCCAGCCTGTCGGCGGCAATGTGCGATGCCGGCGGGCCGGTGCTCGCCATTGCGACCCACGCGCATGTGGACCACGTCGGCAGCTTTCACGAATATTCAAGCCGCGCCGGGCACGCCGCTGAAGCCGAAATCTTCGCGACGATGAAGGACGAAGGCACGCTCGCCTCGTGGTTGGTGACGCAGGACGCAGCACTGGAGCGACTGCCTGCCCGCGGCTTTTCGCTGAAGAACTTCGGATTGATCCCCGCGCCGTTGACCCAGCTTCTCGGGGAAGCCGAGATGATCGATACCGGCAATCGCGTATTTACCGTGTTGCATTTACCCGGCCATTCGCCGGGTTCGATCGGCCTTCTGGACGAACATAATGGCGAGTTCTTCCCAGGCGATGCGATCTATGACGACGACTTGGTCGACGATGTTCCCGGTTCAGATATAGAGGACTACATCCGGACCATGCAGCGCCTGATAACCCTAGATGTCGCCACGGTTCACGGCGGGCACGGCGAAAGCTTCGGCATGGCGCGGATGCACGAAATCGCGCAGGCCTATGTCGATACGAAACTGAAGCCTCGCGGCTGAGGGGCAGCGACTACGGTCACGATTTAGCGGCCGTTGTATCGCTCGGAATGGCGTGCCGCCCAGATGTCCCGACAACGCTGCCTCGATCGAACGTAACCGCCTTGACGACTGCGAACACTTGGCGTCGCTGCGCCAGACCGAGCACTTCCACCGAACGCCGCGTGATGCGCGCGACGAGGCGGTCGCCGCCGCAGTCCAGCGAAACCAGTGCATCGGGTCCTTGGCCCGCCGAAATGCTGATGATCGTACCGGCAAGCACATTCAGCGCGCTGATGCCGGTTGGCCGCTCGAGCGCTAGCATGACGTCACGGGCACGGATGCGCGCCCGCACCGTCGAGCCCGCGGGCGCATCAATGCCCGGCAGCCGCCATTCCCCGCCGGCCGAGCGCAGTACCGACAGGCCGTAGCCGTCATCCTGAAGCGTGATCTTCAAGCTGACCAGTGCTCCCGCTTCACTACGTTCCTCCTCGGAGAGCAAATCAAACCGCATGAGAATATCGTCGGCGGGGCCACTGGCAGCGACCTTGCCGTCGGCCAACACCACCACATCCGTCGCCAGCCGGGAAACCTCGGCAACGGAATGGCTTACATAGACAATCGGAATCTTTGTCTCATCCCGCAGGCGCTCGATATAGGGCAGAATTTCCGCCTTGCGCGCATCGTCTAGCGAGGCGAGCGGCTCGTCCATCAGGATCAGCCTGGGGCTGGCGATCAGTGCCCGCCCGATCGCCACCCGCTGCTTTTCCCCGCCGGAAAGCGACGCTGGCTTGCGCGCCAGCAGATGGCCGATGCCGAGCAGGTCGACCACGCCGGAGAAGTCGGCATAACGCTCCGCGGCAGGTGTGAAAAACCGGCCATAGGCGAGATTCTGGCTGACGGTCAGATGCGGGAACAGTCGCGCGTCCTGGAATACATAGCCAATCCGGCGCTTGTATTTTGGCACGAAGACGCGCGCCTGCGTGTCGGCCAGAACACTGCCGTCGACCGCAACCCGGCCGTCGTCGGGCCGGATCAGCCCGGCGATGATATTGACCAGCGATGTCTTACCCGATCCCGACGGCCCGAAAAGCGCGGTCAGCCGGCCGCTGCTCTCGAAAGCCGCGTCGAGCCGAAACTCGCCTTGCCGGTGGCGTGCCCGGACCGACAGCGTCATTCGATCTCAAAGCTCCGGTGGGCACGCCGCGCGAGCACCTCGGAGGCGACCAGCGCGATCATGGCGATGACGATCGACACCAGCGTCAGCCGAAGCGCGCCAAGTTCGCCGCCAGGCACCTGCGTGAAAGTGTAGATGGCCGACGGCAGCGTCTGCGTCTCGCCCGGAATGTTGGAGACGAAGGTGATTGTCGCACCGAACTCGCCCATAGCCTTGGCGAAGCACAGGATCATGCCGGCGATGATGCCGGGCGCGATCAGCGGCAGTGTCACGGTGGCAAACACCCAGGCCGGGCTGGCGCCAAGCGTGCCGGCGGCTGCCTCGAGCTTGCGGTCTACGGACTCCACCGACAGCCGGATCGCCCGTACCATCAGCGGGAAGGCCATGACACCACAGGCAAGAGCCGCCCCGGTCCAGCGGAACGAAAAAACGATGCCGAAATACTCGGCGAGAAACGCCCCGACCGGCCCGCGCTTGCCGAAGGTCAGCAGCAGGAGATAGCCGGTGACGACCGGCGGCAGGATCAGCGGCAGGTGGACGATGCCATTGAGTACCGACTTCCCCCAGAAATCCTTGCGGGCAAGCAGATAGGCGATCGCGATGCCAAACGGCAGGGCGACCACGGTCGCCCATATCGAGACCTTTATGGAGAGCCGGACCGCATTCCACTCATCCGGACTGAGGTCCAGCCACTCCATTGGCTAGCCTTGGACACTGATGCGCGCCGGCATCTCTGTTTCGTCATCCCGGCCAAGGAAGCGAAGCGACCACGAGCCGGGATCCATTCCGAAAGGCTTCAGGCATTTTTGCTGATGCAAGAAAGCAACGTGGCGATCCAACGGAATGGATTCCGGAAAGGCTTTCTCCGCAGCACCTCGAAAACCTTCCAGGATGAACCTGGGACGCTCGGCGCCAATCATCACCGTGTTGAGACGCCAGGTGTCCATACCAGTTTGGAGAGTCCTAGTTCGAATTAGGCGCCACCAATACCTTGAAACCCTGCTCTTCGAAAAGCGCCTTGGCTTTCGCCGATTGCAGGCACTTCAGGAAAGCCGGTGTATCGTCATCCTTTGAGCTTGCTGTCTGCGCCACCGGGTAGACGATCGGCTTGTGCGAATCCGCCGGGAAGGTGCCGATGATCTTGACCTTCTTTTCGGCTGCGGCATCGGTCTTGTAGACGATGCCGAGCGGGGCCTCACCGGTCGAAACCAGAGCAAGCGCCGCGCGCGCATTCTCGGCTTGCGCCACCTTGCCCTCGACCGACCCCCAGACGCCGAGCGTCTGCAATGCCGACTTGCCATATTTGCCGGCCGGCACGGAATCGACATTGGCCATCGCCAGCCTGCCGTCGCCAAGCAGTTTTGCGAGGTCGAAATTCGGAGCGATTTCCGTGGCCGCCGCTGAATCCGCCGGCGCCACCAGCACGATGTTGTTGCCGAGCAGCTGCGTTTCGGTGTCCTTTTTCACCAGGTTCTTGTCGGACAGATAGGCCATCCAATCCAGATCGGCGGAAAAGAACACATCCGCCGGCGCGCCTTCCTCGATCTGCTTGGCGAGCGCCGAGCTGGCGGCGTAGGAGATCGTCGCCTTTTCGCCGACGTCCGCCTCGCAGGCGCCATTAATGTTGTCGAGCGCGTTCTTCAGACTGGCAGCGGCGAACACGGTCAGCGTTTCTTCCGCCAGTGCAATGGGCATCGATGCCGCCAGCAAAGCGGCTATCCCACCCGTCGCGGCAAGCAGCCGCAATCCCAAACCGTTGCGTTTCATTGTGGCGAACACTCCCTGACTGACAACTTCCCCGCCGCCCATGCGCGGCGACAATTTCCCTGACCGATGTATCCAGTCAAACATAACAATGGAAGGCTTTGCAACCGGATGTGCAGAGAACCACCAATATTTCCGACAACCATCCAGCGATTCTGGATCACGGATAACACCATTCGGATATAACACTGTCGCTGCTCCCTGGCGCGGAGAGTTTTCTGCATTGCATCGCTGGCGGGTCGCGCATCGTCGTGCGCGTGGCTGGACGCGCACTGGCGCAATCCGGCGCCCGGCTCGCAGTCGCGGTGATGTCTCGAAGCTGCACTGGTTCAACGAGGCGGGCAAGCGTATCTGACGTCTTGCCGAAACAGACGGTGCATCGCAAAAGGGCGGCAACGCTGCAAGAGGATGCCCCGAATGACCGTCGCCGAACACCGCCGCACGCCTTCCGGCAAGGTGCGCGCCCGCCATTTCTCGATCCCCTTCGAAGGCACGCCGGGCCGCCTGAACGCCATAACCGACGTGCCAGGTGTGTCTGTCGGCTACACGACGCTGATCTCCGGCGATGGACCGCTGACGGTAGGCGTCGGTCCGGTTCGCACCGGCGTCACAGCGATCCTGCCGCGCCCCAGGCCCGATCTGGCAACGCCGGTCTTCGCCGGCATCTTCCGCCAGAACGGTGACGGCGAACTCACCGGCTCGCATCTGATCGAAGAGCTTGGCGCGTTCAATTTCCCGCTGACGATCACCAACACGCACTCCTGCGGCGTGGCGCGCGACGGCACGTTGCGGTGGATGCAGAAGGTCCTGCCAGCCGCGCTTGATGGTGCATGGGCGCTGCCGGTTTCCGGCGAGACGTATGACGGTTTCCTCAGCGACATCAACGGCCACCACCTGACCTTTGACCATGTCGCGGCGGCGCTGGACAACGCCACGACCGGTCCGATCGAGGAAGGTAGCGTCGGCGGCGGCACCGGCATGATCACCTTCGGCTTCAAGGCGGGCTGCGGTACCGCCTCGCGCCTGGTCGAATGGAATGGCCAGACCTTCACCGTCGGCACCTTCGTCCAGTCAAATTTCGGCGACCGCCACAACCTGACGGTTCGCGGCGTGAGGCCCAATCTCATGGAACCCGTGATCAAGGAGGGTACGCCGCGCGCCGAGAAAAGCTCGATCATCGCGGTGGTCGCTACCGACGCGCCGTTCATCTCTCACCAGATGGCGCGGCTGGCGCGGCGCGTTCCGCTCGGCGTGGCGCTGACCGGCGGCTTCGGCTACACCACATCCGGCGACATCTATCTTGCCTTCACGACGGCGAATGCTGACGCCGTGCGCGCCGCTTCCGGCGGCTTGTCGAGGGCCGAATACATTCCGGACGTGGACATCAACCGTTTCTTCGACGCAGTGATCCAGTCTATCGAGGAAGCCATACTCAACGCATTGATTGCCAACGAAGGCATGACCGGCCGCGACGGTAATTTTGTCCCAGCCTTGCCAAGAAGCTGGCTCGAAAAGGCGTTCCCACCAGTGCCTTGAGGGCGAAAGGAAGCTCTGAACCGGCTGCTATATTTCAGTCCAACACCCCTCGGGCGCTTCTTTTCTCAATTCAGCGAAACTCCAGCGTTGGCGATTGATGCTGAGATTGCTACGGCGTCAGCACAGCGCCGTTCGGATCGGCGAAATCCTGGATCGGCGCGGGCGCTGCGCCGCTCAGGAGGCCTTGTCGACCTTCTTCAGGAAAGACTTGAGCTCCTTCGAGTCCATTCGGACGATGTGCTTTTCTTCGGGATACGCCTTGCTGTTGACGTCCGCAACATATTCGGAGAACGCCGCGATGCGCTCGGCCTGCAGCCGGTCATATTCTGCGGCGAAATTGCGATAGACCTTGGAATGGCGTGGCATATGCCCCCGGTTCTGACCGAGAATATCCTCGGCGAACAAATATTGCGCATCGCAGCCGGTGCCCGCGCCCATCGACAGCATGATCAGCGATGTGCGCTCCGAGATTGCCTGCGCCACCTCGACCGGCACCACCTCGATCTCGGCGCCGATCGCGCCCGCCGCCTCGTACTTCTTGACTGCTTCGAAAATCTCAAAGGCGGTTTCGGCCGTCTTGCCGACGGCCTTGAACCCACCGGTCCAAGTGGCGCGCGACGGGATCAACCCGACATGGCCGATGACTGGAATATTGTCATCGGCCATGCGTTTGACGGTTGCGTAGCCGGCGCTGCAATAGACGGCATCGGCGCCGGCCTTGTAGAGACGGAACGCCCAGCGGACAAAATCGTCCGCCGTGCCGATCTCATAGAAATTGTCGCCCGGCATGGAGAAAAGGCTGGGTGCGGCATCGCGGTATTGCGGATTGAGCATCAGCTCCGGCGGAATCGAGACAATATCGACGCCGGCGCGCTCCGCCGCCTCCGCTTCCTGCAGCGTCATGACGCGCAGCATGGTAAGCTGCCGCTTGCCTTTCATGGCGCGAAGGTCCGCGACTGTAGGTCTCTTCCGGCTCATCGATTGAATTCCCCTATTAACTGTTGCAAGAATACCACCCCCTCACCGGCCCTCCGGACCACCTCTCCCCAGAGGGGAGAGGAAATCCCGAGCTGGATAAGCGCGGGCGGTGCCACAGCGTTCCTCTCCCCTCTGGGGAGAAGTGACCCGGAGGGCCGGTGGGGGGTGCCAAATACGCCGAGGCTTGCGACCCAGGCCTTAGATCTGAACGAGAACCTTCCCCCCTTCCACCTTCACCGGATAGGTCTGCAGGTTGACGCAGACGGGCGCACCCTTGGCCTGGCCGGTCTTGTAGTTGAAGCGGCCGTTATGCTTCGGGCATTCGATGATGTCGTCCATCACCAGCCCGCCCGCCAGATGCACCTTTTCATGCGTGCACAGGCCATCCGTGGCGAAAAACTCGTCGTCGGGCGAGCGGTAGATCGCGAAGGTACGTCCTCCATGATCGAATCGGATCACGTCTTCCTCGTCGACATCATCCGCGCCACAGGCCACTACCCAATCCGCCATGCCAATCTCCAATTTCGGTCAATGCAATCTGCTCGATGCGAGCCGCCTGTCATGGAAACTCGCTCCTGCGAACCGCATGGCGGATGCTTTCGTGAACCGGAACGGAGCGCACTTTGGATACGTGGGCATCGGAAGCGGAGTAAGCGCCGCAATACGGCCGTGGGAGTAGAGTTTCCGGGCAGGCGGTCATTCCGCCGCGGCTCCTACACCCATCGAATGGAACTCCTCGCGATAAGGCCGCGCCGTTGGCGGCAACTCGCGGCGGAGGTAAAAATCCTCATATTTCAGCTGCTTGAGCAGTACTGGCCACACCTCGCGATAGGCGTGCCACATCGATGGGTTCGGCTCTGGCAAATCATGTTTGATCAGCTCGTGCAGCTTCGGCAGCGCATGATACGGCACCATCGGGTACATGTGGTGTTCGACATGGTAGTTCATGTTCCAGTAAATGAACCGGCTAATCGGGTTCATGTACACCGTACGGGAGTTGAGCCGATGGTCGACTACGTTGTCGGCAAGGCCGATGTGCTGCAGCAGGCCGGTCAGCACCATGTGCCACATGCCGTAGAGGCGCGGCACGCCGATGAGCATCACCGGTAGCCATGAATGCAAGTAAAGCGCCAGCGCAATCGTCGCGACATAGATTGCGATGTGCCAGCGCGCGGCGATGATCGCCTTGTGCTGCTCCATCTCCGGAATGAAGCTCTTCTCGTCCGGCGAAAGATTGCCGAAGGCGTTGCGCACCAGCGTCGGCAAGGAAAAGCGGAAGTCCAGAACGCCGATGAAGGTAAGCGCGGCGCGCAACAGATCCGGCGGACGCATTACCGCGATTTCCGCATCGCGCCCGACAATGATCGTGTCCGTGTGGTGGCGGGCATGGCTCCAGCGCCAGGTTACCGGATTGCGCATCAGCATGAAGCTCGCGATCTCGTAGATCACGTCGTTCATCCAGCGCGTCTTGAACGCGGTGCCATGACCGCATTCGTGCCAGCGCGAGTCGCTGGAGGAGCCGTAAAGCACGCCGTAGACGAAGAAGAATGGCACGCACCACCACGTGCCCCAGAAATAGATGGCGCCGGCCGCAGAGATCAGAATCGCAGCGATCCAAATGACGGTGTCGCGGATCGCCGGCCCATCGGAGCGCTGCATCAACTCCTTCATGACCTTGCGCGGCACGTCGGAGTGATACCACTCGGCTGAAGCCAGCCCGGTTTCGATGGCAATTCGCGTACTTTCGCCGGTAAGGCTGTAGTCGCGCTTTTTCTTTTCGGGGGCGGCCATTGTCATGGGAACCTCCATCTCCGGCAGTTTGCGTCAATCGTCTCGCTGCGTGGCATTGTCAGCGGTCCACCAGCTTTCTGAAATCGCCCGACGGCCGCGGATAATCCTCGGCCGGCTGGACGGCGATTTCGCGGATGCGTCTTTCCGCCTGCGCGATCTCCGCCGCTCCATCGAGCACCCGGAACGCAGTGGCGTAGGACCGGCTGTCGCCGTGCTCCAGCCAGATCATCTCGCCCCGCTCGCGAGCAGCCAGATTACCAAGAACATGGTGCGTGGACGGTTCGATGCCAAGGGCATACTGCCCGGCCTGGAAGTGCTGCCATTCATAGAGGCACGGCAACTGATCCTTTCGCGTGACAACTTCGAAGCCGAGACCGAGACGATCGTTGACGACCGCCACCGGAACCTCGCCGGCACCATCTGCTGCCGTCTCGTGCTCCCAGACCTGTTCCCTGTAGCCAACCCGCGGAGCCGGAAACGTGCGGTAGCCGACGCCTTGCTTCTCATAGTCATCCGCATGCGAGGCCCAGACGACGTCGATGATCGGCGCGATGTAGCGCGAGCCCTCGTCAAGCAGCGGATAACCGACATTGACATGATAAAAGAACATATGCGGCGTGCGGTAGAAGCCGTGATTGACCACTCGGTCCTCGAGCCGGATTTCATTGCCGCCGACATCAGCCTCGATGCGGCGGATGAGGTGCAGGTCCTCACCAAACACTGCCGACTGCTGGACGATGCCCTCGGCCCAAAGGATGCAGCGATCCCCCTCCCAAGTTTCGCCGTAACCGGTCAGCCTCGCGGGAATAGTGCTCACCTTGCCATGCAGCGAATGCTTGACCCTTGCCCTTCGCGGGTAAAGGTAGTTGTCGGCAGGCACTTCCTCGGTGCCGAGAATATGGTCGAGACCGCAGGTGAGAAGCAGCCCTGAGAACGATCGCGTCCAGGCAATGCCGTCCTCGCCTTCGTCATTGTGAAGGCCTGGGTGGCGGAAGCCTGTCGGTGAGTGCCAGCCGATCGCCTTACCGTTAAACTCGAATTCCGCAATGTCCATCGCCCGGTCGACCAGCACGGTAAACCGCAGCCCCGATCCCGTGCGAAACTCGAGCATGCGAACGCCGCGCTCCACTCCGTCGCCAAGCGTCATCAGCCGCACGCCGGCGAACTGCGAAAGCATGCCGGTGCGTTCCGACACCTCGCGGCGCGTCAGCGTCCTGCCAAAAAGCTTCACCATGCGCCGTTCATCCTTAGAGCACTGTCCGACCAGATTGAACCATTCTGCCGGCGATGGTTCGGGCCAAGGTCGAGGACTTCGTCGAATGTCCGTGCTGGTGGTACGGACGAGACGATGGCCGAAGGATTTGGCCCGAACCGGCCCGGCCCTTCGGGTTTGCGTTTGACGGACTTGGCCGATGTACCACATCGACCTGCGCCGCCCTCCTGGCGGTTCATCACGCCAAGCGACAAACAGAATGATTTCAATCTGGTCGGACATCGCTCTAGTGCGCGATAGCGTTGCGCAGGTCGCTGTCGGACATGCCGGTGATCACCTCCTCGACCTTTCCGACGCTGGTCTTTTTCGGATCGATGTCGTCGGCCACCACCTTGCCCTGCCGCATCACCACGATGCGATCGACGACCTGGAAAACGTGATGGATGTTGTGAGCGATGAAGACGCACGAATGGCCGGTATCGCGCGCGTTTCGCACGAATCGCAGCACGCCCTGCGTCTCGGCGACGCCGAGATTGTTGGTCGGCTCGTCGAGAATGATCAGATCGCTGTGAAAATGCATGGCGCGCGCGATCGCCACGGCCTGGCGCTCGCCGCCCGAGAGAGACCCGATCGGCGTGGTCGGTGGAATGTTCTTGGTGATGCCGACGCGCCTCAGGAGATCGCGCGCGACCTGCTCCATGGCGGCCTGATCCATCCTGTTGAGGAACTTCGGCCCCTTGGTCGGCTCGCGTCCGAGGAAAAGGTTTCGCGTGATGGAGAGTTGGGTCACCAGCGCGGAGTCTTGGTAGATCGTCTCGATGCCGTTGGCGATCGCATCGGTTGTGCTCCTGATATCGACCTTCTTGCCCTTCAAGTGGATTTCGCCGCTCGTCAGGCGCACCGCGCCCGACAGAACCTTGATAAGCGTCGACTTGCCAGCGCCGTTGTCGCCCAGCAGACCGACGATCTCGTTGGGGAAGACGCGGAACGTCACGTCATCGAGCGCGCGCACGCGTCCGTAATACTTGCTGACGTTCTTCATGAGGACGAGTTCTTCGGCCATCGTCAGACCATGCTCCATCTAAGTTGCGCCGTTCTGTTTCTCGGATGGCGAGACGAACCAGGCGGAGAACGTCGAATGCTCGATGCGGTGCATCGGGCGAGACGTTCGACGAAGTGGGCGTCCGCCAGCCGGAAACCCTCCGGGCCAGGCGAGTTCCCCGCAAATCCTTCGGCCTTTGGCTCGCCCGTACTTCCGGTACGGCCGTCGCCAAACGCCTCGACCTTGCGAGGAACTCCCACCGGCAGAACGGTACAACTTAGGTGGAGCATGGTCTCAATTCCCCGACTGATGTCTGCGCTCGAGGCCCGAATGGAGGGCCATCATGCCCAGGATGATGGCGCCGATGAAAATGTTGTAGGCGAGGCCCGGCACACCGACCATGACGATGCCGTTGCGCATGATGCGCAGGATGAAAATGCCGATCACCGTGCCGATAATGGTGCCCCGACCTCCGGTGAGCGCCGTGCCGCCGATCACCACCATGGCGATGACTTCCAGCTCGTAGCCGGTTCCGCTGTTCGGATTGGCGGCGGAGGTGCGGATCGAACTGATGATACCGGCGAACGCCGACAGGAAAGCGGAGAGAATGAACAGAATGACCTTGGTGCGGTCGACATTGACGCCGCGCGCACGCGCCGCATTGGGATTGCCGCCCGACGCCTGGATCCAGTTGCCGAACTTGGTTTGCGTCAGCGTATAGCCGAGCACGACCGCGACAATGATGAACCAGAACAGCGACATGTAGATGCGGAACGGACCGATGTAGAAATCGCCGACCAGCACCTGCGACAGCCAGTAGTCTCCGGAATTCCACGTCCGCTGCGGGAAACCGTCGGTGATGAAAAGTGCCGTACCGCGCGCAACCAGAAGCATTCCGAGCGTCACCAGGAAGGATGGTATCTTCAGGCGCGTGACGAAGAGGCCGTTCACCCAGCCGATCAGAACTGCAACGAGCAGAGCGATGACGAAAGAGAGTTCAAGCGGCAGCGAGCCGGCATTGAACAGGGTCCACATGATCACCGGCGTCAGGCCGAAGAGGGAGCCAACCGACAGGTCGAATTCGCCCGACGTCATCAGCAATGTCATGGCAAGCGCGACGAGGCCAAGCTCGACGGAGAAAGCCAGCGTGTTGCTGATGTTCAACGCAGACAGGAACTGCGGATTTATGGCGTAGAAGACGATGAGCTCGGCGACCAGCAGCACGAGCGGGCCGAATTCAGGTTTCAGGAACAGGCGCTGGAGCATGACTGACTTTCCAGGGTTAGCGGGCGAAAATGACAGAGACATGCCGACAGCGTTGCGTTGGTGGGATGGATGGGTCGGGACCGGCGTCCGCGACGGAGAAACCGCCGCGAACGCCTTGATTATTAGGCCTATTTGCCCGACATAACGTCGGCATAGACCTGAGCGGTGTCCTTCTCGTAGAGCGCGCCGGTGATGATGTTGAATGCCGGCGGAATGCCATCGGTCGCCATCAGCCCGAGCGACAAGGCGAGATAGCTTGTCGCCTGTGGATCTTGCCATTGCGCGGCGTTGACGTAGCCTTCCATCACTTCCGAAGTGGTATCGAGCGAGTTGCCCCATCCGACGACCGGAAGCTCGCCGGGCTTCACACCGACCTGATCGAACACGCGCTTGATGCTGCCCGTGGCCAGATCGCCGAGACCGATGATCGCCTTGATCTTGGCGCGGTTGGCGCTGAGGTAGTCGCTCATGCGGGTGATGACTTCAGCCTGGTCGAGCGTGGTCTCGGTGACTTCCCAGGTGATGCCGAGCGGTTCGAATACCTCCTTGATGCCCTTCTCCTCCTCGACGCCGTAGCTGGCGCCGGGAACTTCGACGGGCATCCACACGAAATCGCCCTTTTTCACGAAGCCCTTGTCGACCAGGTATTGCGCCCAGCCACGGCCGACGACGATGAGGTCGGTGCCGACGTAAGCCTGGAAGTTGGCCGAAGGATCAGGCGTGTTGAAGTTGATCAGCGGGATGTTGGCCGCCTTCGCTTCCTTGACGATCTCGACAAGGCTGCCCGGATCCGGGCTGGTGGTGACGATCGCGTCGGCCTTGGCGGCGATCGCAGCGCGGATCGCTTCCTGCTGGGACGGAACGTCGCCATTGTGGAACGAGGTATTGACGGTCTGACCCGTCGACTTCGCCCAGGTCTCGGCGCCCTGCAGGAAGTAGGTCCAGACAGGATCGGCGGGGCCGCCATGCGAGATCCAGTAAAGCGTCTTGGCCTGTGCGGCGACCGGCAAAGCCAGCGCAATCATCAGGCCGTAGACCAAGAGTCTCAGTTTACTCAGCATTGATTACCTCCCATTGAAAACGTGAGTTCGTTGCTCCTCCACGGTCCGGGTCAACCCGGGCCGCCTACCTCGGCATCAGGCTCCGAGCGCACCGTCGCCGCCTGAGCCGGTAGGCTTCAAGCAGGCGCTCGGTACACCATTCAGAGGCCATACCCAGTTCCATGTCAAACCGCGCTTTTTCCTTTCTTGCGGCACCTTCGGCCATATCAAAGCCCGTTGGCGACGAACTTGCCGTCCAGGAACTTCTTGGCGCGCGGCACGTCGTCCTCGGACAGATGCTCGATGATCACCGGCATGTTCGGGTGCTTCTCCGCGAGCCGCTTCAGATAGAGATCGTAGTTGAGCGAACCGAGACCCGGCGCCGGCAATTCGATCTCGCCGACACCGCGGAAGGTATGGCTCTCCAGTGCGTCCGCGTCGCCAATATCGGCGTGCTTCTCCGACTTGTCGTCGCCGGAACGCTTCACGTCCTTGGCATGCGCGATCTTTATCTTGTCGGTCAGCGTATCGAACACCTGGTTCAGGATCTGATCCATCCGGTCGATATTGTGCGTCTCGAAGTAGTTGGTCGGGTCCATTAGCAGGCCGAGTCCCGGATGATCGACCTGCGCGAACATCTTAACCGTCTCCTCGACCGAGCCGACGACATTGTTCACATAGGTTTCGAGCAGGAACATCGCGCCGTGGTCGTAGGCGGTCTGCGCCAGGTCGGCGATCACCTTGCGGCATTCCTCGAAGCCTTCCTCGGTCTTGTTCTTAGGGTGGTGCACCCAGTCGGACTCGGTGTTGTAGGTGCCGGTCTCGGAGATGACGTAAGGCGAGCCGAAGTGGCGGGCGTTGCGGATGATCTCCTTCAAATAGTTGACGCGCTTCTCGCGCTCCGCCTTGTCCGGATGGATGATGTTGGTGTAGCCCGAAACGCAGCAGACCGGCAGATTGTGGCTACGGAAGGTGTCACGCACCTTCTTTGCCTTGTCCTTGGTGATCTGACCCGCCGACAGTTCGACGTCCTTGAAATGCAGGTCGAGCTGAACCGTATTGAACCCGAGCCCCCGTATCTTCCGCGCGGTTTCCTCGAGACCATACGGAAAATAGCCGGTGAAAATGCCTGCTTGCATCATGGGGGATGTCCTCCCTGCAGATTCAGTTGATGGAAATTTCGGAAAGCTTGATCGTGCGGCCTTGGTCGATGGACCGGTAACCGGCCTCGACCAGCGCCATTGTCTTGACGTTGTCCGCAACGGATAGCGCCGGGACCGACCCGGTCTTCACTGCATGCTGGAGTTGCTCCATCACGCCGATGAAAGCGTGCGGGAACCACATCGTACCCCAGCTGGGCGAAACCCATTTGCCGCCGGTTTTCCTGGCCGACGCGTAGGACAGAGTCGATGCCGCGCCCGTCGGCCAGCCGATCGTGCCCTTGGCAACGCCTTCGGTGCCATCGACGCGCCAGTTGATGTGCTGGTCGTCCTGATAGCCTTCCTGGCGCGGACCGGACCACACATCCTCCAGCGACAGAGCAAGCACGCCGGACGGGAATTTGATGGTCGACACCGTGATGCCGTCGAAATGATCGAAGGTGGTGCGCGGGTCCTTGCGCGTCAGCGTGGTGATTTCCTCGGCGTCTCCAAACAGAAATCGCAGCACATCGAGATGGTGAACGCTCATGTTCGACAGCGTCAAGCGGTCATAGCCCTCCAAAAAGGTCTGCCAGTGCGGAATGGCGTGCATGTCAATCTGCGCGAAGACGATGTCGCCGAGCGCGCCCGAGTCCATGACCTGCTTGAGCACGCGCATCGACTGGTCGTAGCGCATATTCTGGTTGACCGAGAGTATCTTGCCGGCCTTCGTTGCCTCGTCGCGCAGCTTGATCGCTTCGTCCAGCGAAAGCGCCAGCGGCTTCTGCGCCAGGATTGCCTTGATGTGCTTTTGCTTCAGTGCATGGCGAATGAGCGCCGGCTGCTGGTCCGGCGGAAAGGCAAGGTCGATGATTTCGACGTCGGTGTCTTCGATCAGCCTTTCCGGCTTATCGTCAACCTTGGGAATGCCCCAGCGCTGGGCGACCTTCTCGGCGTTGGCCTTGGTGCGCGAGGCAATGGCAACGACCGGAAACCTGGCTTCCTTGTATGCCGCCAGATGGCACTCGGCCATGATCATGCCGGCGCCGATGCAGCCGATCCGATAATCCCTGGTTCGGATCTTGACGTCCGGCTCGAACCCCATTGCGTTCGCCATGCCTTCCTCCGACGCATTATTCTTGGTTTGAGCCCGCGCGACAAGGCGCACCCGCGACTGCTCAAGCGTGGTCATGGCTCACTCTCGAACACCGCAGCCGGTTTCCCAAGCGATTATCCGCCCACTATTCGACCTTGAAATTTCCGGCCTCACGCCGATTTCGATGGCAAAGGCATGTGAATTCCTCCCAGTGGGCACTCCTCCAGCACCGGCAACATGATGGATATTGACGACACCGTCCAAACGCTGTCAACATCATTTCTAATCAAAAAGCATCATTTAAACAGTCAGGGAGGCAGGCTTGCAGAGGTGTTGCGAATGTTCTCCACCACATATGCGGTATTTTGAGGGTTTTCGAAAAGGCCTTGCCAGTCAATCCGGGCGCAGCCATCCGACCGCAGCACTAACGCCGAGCGACCTTCCCGTGAGATTTGCAGCAAACAACTTCAATTTACCTCAGAATCGGCTATCGGTTAACTCAAACCACCAGCGCCGTTGCGCGCCGCCTGTTGTCTGGACACGGAAACGAAGGCATTAGACTTGCGGGCGACCCTTATCGACATTGCGCGGGAAGCAGGCGTCTCGGCGGCAACGGTGGACCGTGTCCTCAACAACCGCTCGGGCGTGCGATCGCGCACCCGCGAAATCGTCCTAGAGACCGCCCAGCGGCTCGGCTACATCGCGGAGGCGGCAGCCTCGTCGTCCACCTCTCGCTCGCAGGCCCACGAGACCATCCGCCTTGCTTTCGCCCTGCCCGCCGGCACCAACACCTTCATGAAGATACTGCACCGGCAGATTGAAATGCAGGCGGGGTCGAGACCGGATCTCGACGTGCGCATCGTCACCATCGAAGGCTTCAATCCCGACCGCCTCGCTCGCGCCCTGCAGGATCTGCGCGGCGACGCGCAAGGTTTCGGCGTGGTCGCGCTGGACCACCCAACAGTGCGCGAGGCGTTGCGCTCGCTCGCATCCGGCGGCGCCAAGATCGTCACGCTGGTGTCCGACATTCTTCATGTCCCACGTGCTGCCTATATCGGCATCGACAACCGCGCGGCAGGCCGCCTCGCCGGCTACCTCGCCAGCCGCTTCCTGCATGAAAACAACGCGGGAAAGGTCGCGATCTTCGCCGGCTCGCTGTCTTATCGCGGCCATGAGGAGCGCGAGATGGGATTCCGTCACATACTGGTGGAGGAGTTCCCGAACCTGCGCATCGTCGAACTGCTCGAAATGCTGGACGATCGCGACAAAGCCTATGCGGAAGCCTCAAAACTGCTCGACCGCCACCCCGACCTGGCCGCGATCTACAATATCGGCGCGGGCAATCCGGGTATCGCCCGTGCCTTGAAAGAGCGTGGACGCGAGCACTCGGTCATCTTCATCGGCCATGAAGTGACCGAAGCCACCAAGGAACTGCTGCTCGATGAAACCATGGATGCGGTGATCGACCAGAACCCTCGGGTCGAGGCGCGCGAGGCGCTGAATATCCTCAGCCGTCTCGTGCGGGGCGAACCGTTCGACTACCACCCGCCCCGCCTTCAGGTCATCTTCAAGGAAAATATCCCGGAGATCTGATGTCCGATGCAATCGCATTTGCCGAACTCCGATAGTCGAGGTTAGCGCCGAGCACCCATGCTTGTCGTCACTCCCGGCCTCGTGAGCGAGCGTCAGCGAGCCGAGAGTGTCGGGTAATCCATTCCTCTTCCTATCCGAGCAACGCCGGTGAGAATTTAGTAACCGATTGAATCCGTGAATTTATCTCTTCTGCACCGGCATTGTCGCGGAGGGTCCGAGGCCTGGATCCCCGACGCTCTCCGTTCGCTTCGCTCACTCACGAGGTCGAGGACGACGACAGGGAAGAGCGTCTCCATATGCGATTCCCCTGTTGATGGCCGGGTGCGACTGTCTGCAGAGCACGGCATACGGAGTCCGCCGGGTGAACAAAATTTCGCAAATTCGCTCTTGATGGAAAAAACATTATCTTTCGATTTCAATACTTTATCTCAAACCAGCGAGATAAGGTCGACGAATTTGTCCCCACCCTCCTATACGGCCTTATCCCCCGTCCTGCTTTCTCGTTGGGGTTTGGGTGGCCACCGGGCTGACCAGGGAGAAAGGTGGCGTGGGGCTGATCCCGTCCGGTAGGCGGGGTCGGGGAAGCCGGGAAGTGCTTCCCAAGGTCCGGTCCTGGCTGTCCGGCCCCTACGGTCAGAGCGACACAGGGGGAATCGGTTGTAGGGAAAACGTCGGTGGTGCGCGCCTGCCGGGCATCGTTTGAACTAAAAACAACGCGTTGTCGGTTCCTGATCCGGCAGGCGCGCACCGCCTCCCCTCATCCTGAGCTTGTCGAAGGATCGAAGGGTTCAACGACCAGGCCGGAACATCTCCGGAGCGTGGTAACGGTGAAGTTCGTCTCCCGTCAGGGCGGCGTCAGGCGGTTCAGGTTAGAAAGCGGCGAAAGGCGCTCGAGGCTTTTCGTCAAGCGCCTTTTTATATGCCGTCAATTTGCCGAGGCGACGGGTGCGACCAGCGGCGTAATGCGGCGTATGGCGACGCGACGGTTCTCGCGTTCCGGCGCCTGGGTGCGCACCTTCAGATATTCCTCGCCATAGCCCTGCGTTGCCAGATTTTCCGGCGGAATGGCGAAGACATTGGTGAGAGCATCGGCGACCGCCTCGGCGCGGCGATCCGACAGCGCCAGATTGGCGAGGTCGGAACCCACCGCATCTGTATGGCCTTCGATCAGGAACGTCTCCGCCGGGTTCCTGGTGAGTATCTTCTCCATCGCCTTCGCCACGGAATCCAGCTTGACGATCTGGTCTTCCGCAATGCTCGCGGAACCGAACTCGAAGGTCAGAGTGTCGAGATCGACACGCCGCGTCTTGTCCCGAATGCGCGCCGATCTCTTGACCTCGTCCACCGAATAAAGGCGCTCAACGCGCTCAACCGGCGGCTGTTCGAGGAAGTCGTAGTAAGCGTCCGGTTCCACTACAGTGGTCGCGTCGAGAATGTACTCGTCCACCGGAATATCCAGTTGCATCGGCGGAAGGTCGAGACCGGGATCGCGCCAGTCATCGACGCGGTCGTAGTAGGTGTCGTCGACATAGACCAGCACATACTCACGGCCGTCCGGTGTGATGCGCGAGCGCCGGATCACGTCGCCGTAGGCATTGCGAACCGTGATCACCTCGGTACCGTCGCGCCTGATGATCGTTTCGCGCGTACGGCCGCTCGGCAGGTCCTCGTAATAGACATCGCGGGCGCCACGCGACATGCGTGGACGGTCGTTGCTTTCGACGATGACCTGATTGTTGAACTGGATGATGATGCGGTCGCCGATCTCGCGCACTACCTCCGAGCCACGGGGCCGTTCACGACGGCGCGGCTCACCATCCGGCGCTCGATCGCGGCGCTTACCCCGCTCTGCGGTCACGGGCTTGATCTGCTTGGGCTGAGCAGCCTCCTGCGCGGCTTTATCATCCACCGGCGGCGGCCCGGATGGCGCAGCCTTCGGCGGCCGGCCGCCAGCTTCCTTTCCGCCGCCCGATGGCTTCCTTCCACCATTGCCGCGCCGCTGCTTCTGGCTGTCGAACACAGGCGCGGGCTTGCCGTCATTGGGCGGCTCTTCCGCCTTTGCGGGCTGGCTTTCAGGTTCCAAAACAGGCTCTGCCGGAGCGGCTTCCGAAGGGGCTTTGTCGGGCTGAGCCTCGGTCGGCTGCTCGGCCGGCGCTTCCGGTGTTATTTCGGGTTCCGCCTCAGGTTTCGTTGGCTTCTCGGTTTGAGCCTTTGGCTCTTCCGCGGGAGCGGCCTCCGCTGGTTCTTCGGCCGGCGCGGCTTCCTCCGCTTGTGGCTTCTCGGCGGGGGTGGGCTCCACCGGCTTCACCTCTTCCACAGGCGCGGCTTCCTCAGGCTGCGGTGCGTCAGCCGGCGCCACTTCTTGGGGCTGCGGCTCCTCTGCCGGAGCTGCCTCCGGCGCCCGTTCCACAGGCGCTGCCTCTTCGGGCATCGGTTGTTCAGCCGGCGCGGCCTCTTCTGGTTGAGGCTCCTGAGCGGGAGCGGATTCCTGTGCCGGCTCCTCCGCCTGAGCCGGTTCCGCCGGCTTCATCTGCTCCTCAAGCTTTGGCTCTTCGACGGGTACGGCTTCTCTAAGTTTTAGCTCATCAGCGGGAGCAGCATTCGGTACCTCCTCCACAGCTTGTGCCTGCTCTTCAATCAGCTTTTTCTTGGCAATTGGCTGGGCGGCTTCTTCAGCAAGTGCCGCAGCAGCGGCTTTCGCCGGCGGCTTCTTTGCAGCCGACTTTGCCACCGGCGCAGCCTTGGGCGTCACATCAACATCATTCGCTTGCGGCTTCTTACCTGCCGGCTTTGCCACAGGCGCAGCCTTGGGCGCCACAGCAGCGGCTTTCGCTTGCGGCTTTTTACGTGCCGGCTTTGCCGCAGGCGCAACCTTGGGCGCCACAGCAGCGGCTTTCGCTTGCGGCTTCTTACGTGCCGGCTGTGCCGCAGGCGCATCCTTGGGCGTCTCAGCAGCGGCTTTCGCTGGCGGCTTCTTGCCTGCCGGCTTTGCCGCGGGCGCATCCTTGGGCGTCTCAGCAGCAGCTTTGGCGGCCGGCTTCTTCTTGCGTACTGGCTTTTTCGCGGGTTCTTCTTCCTCCGCTTGCGCCAACAACACAGGCGAAGAAGTTGTCTGGTTAGGTATGGAGAATGGCGCGGCAACCGCGACTTCCGCGGCTATTGAAGCCACCAGTGTTGCGAATGCGGCTCCGGCCAAAATCCGGGTTGGACTTTTCATCTGCGAATCCCTGTCTGTTTTGTCCCGACAACCTGGAACACTGTATCCGGTTGTTTGTTCCTGTTGGGGCGACATTGAGGCGCCCTGCCAAGTCTTGACCACCACCCGGATAAGGATCACATGCGGCGCAATGGAAGAGCCGTTCTGGAAAACCACGCCGCTCGCGGCAATGAGCGCGTCGCAGTGGGAATCGCTTTGCGACGGTTGCGGCAAATGCTGCCTGTCGAAGCTTGAGGATGAGGACACCGGCGAGCTGTACTGGACGACGGTCGCCTGTCGCTTGCTCGACGCCGGTACGTGCCAATGCAAGGACTATCCGAACCGCAAGGCGCATGTGCCGGATTGCGTTCAGCTGAGGCCGGACAGCGTCGCGACGCTCGACTGGTTGCCCGCGACCTGCGCCTACCGACTCGTAGCCGATGGGCAAGACCTGTATTGGTGGCATCACCTCGTCAGCGGCAGCCGGGAAACGGTTCACGAGGCGGGAATATCCATCCGCGGCCGCATCACCGCCTTCGATAACGAACTTGGCAAAGACGAGGAGTATTTCGACCACGTCGTGGAGGAAGAGCCGTGAGGTCGGCGAATTGATGAACCCAATCTGAACGAAGGGTTCCGGCACCGTTCAGCATCTCCCTGCGAAAGTTCGATCATCGCTTCGGCGACCAGGACCGAACAACCGCATGGAGATGACAATGTTCAAGACAATCAAAACCGCAGTCCTTTCGGCCGTTGTTGGCCTCACCACGCTGACAGGCATGGCCGCGAGCGCCCAGGCCGAGGGGCTTTATCTCAACTACGGTAGCCGCTACGATCCGCGCGTCGGCGTCTATGTCGGTGGCAGTTCGTCTCGCTACGTAGACGACCGCGACTACGGTCGTTGGGGCCGCAACAGTTGGGACCGTGATCACTGGCGTCGCGGTTGCAGCCCGGAGCGCGCGCTCAACAAGGCCGAGTGGCTTGGCCTGCACCGCGCTCGCGTGGTCGATATCGACCGCCGCAGCATCGACGTCGCCGGCCGGCATCATGGCCGCCGCATCGTGATGACCTTCGCCCGCGCTCCGCACTGCCCGATCATCCGCTGATCAGGCTGGCGACAGACAAAATGCCCGGAGAGCAATCTCCGGGGCCTTTTGCATCAGGGCGATCGCTGGAAAAATATTTGCCGAAGTACCCCACCCCTAACCTTTCCTACAAGAGGAGGGGAGAGACTTGGCGTCAGCGTTTTTGGCGGACATTTGGCGAAGTTTGCATCCAGAATTAGAGCGCAGATGTCGCAGCCAGAGTCCCCCTCCCGCTTGTGGGGAGGGGTTAGAGCAAAATGAGATCAGGTCCTCGAGGGGTGGCGGTATCGTTTGTCAAGCGATTAGCCCTCCCCTTGGCAGCGAATCGGCTGAACCGTTTACCGAAGCTCGAAGGTCATCGTGACCTGCACGCGATAGGCGTTCTCGCCTGCCTCGATCGGCACGGCCTCCGCGACGGCACGGTCGAAGGCCTTCGCTGTAATCGGCAACGGCGCGGCATTGTAAGCCTGGTCGGAGATATCCAGAATCCGGCCGAGTTGCACACCGGCGGCCTCGCTCAGCGTCTTCGCCTTTTGCACGGCATCAGCCACCGCGCGCTTGCGCGCCTCGGTCAATGCCTTGGACGTGTCCTCGTTAACGAATGAGATGTTGCCGCCCTGGTTCACACCGAGGCTGACCGCCTTGTCGATGACCTCGCCGGTTTTTTCGAGGTCGCGAACGCGCAGCGAAAGGGTGTTGCTGACCTGGTAGGCGACAAGTTCCGCTTCCTGGCTGCCGTCCGGCTTGTTGGTGTAGTTGTAGCGCGGCGCAATCTGCAGCCCGCCGGTCTGCAGATCGCGGTCGGCGATGCCCGACGATTTCATCGCGGCGATCACCGCCGCCATCGCCGCATTGGCCGCGTCGAGCGCCTCGCGGGCGGTTTTCGCCTCCCGCATGACCGTCAGCGAGATCAGCGCCATGTCTGGCGCAACCGAGCTCTCGCCCTCGCCGGTCACCAGAATACGTGGCGTCTGCGACTCAGCCAGCGCGGCGGGAATCGGTGCTGCAAGCGATGCGGCAAGCGCCAGCGGCAACAGACGGTTGATCATGGAAAGTACCTCCGTGGAATGCGATTTGGTCGATCCGTGCGAGGTATGGCGCGATTGTGGGTTGATTGCGGCGGGAGACTGCACACCTCGTCGGCAGGCGAGCATCTTCGGCGCGGGAGGCTTGTATCGAACCGCGTAAACGACTAATCCAGCGCCGGGTGGGGCCTGTAGCTCAATGGTTAGAGCCGGCGGCTCATAACCGCTTGGTTGGGGGTTCGAGTCCCTCCGGGCCCACCATCCAGTCTCGGCCGAAACCAGCATTTTTGCCGTTCTCGGAATAATGTTGACATTTCCGGGGTTAGCGAGAGATTTTCGCAAACACTTGATGCCGAGACGCTGATTTCGAGGTAGATTTCGCGGAACTCGGCGAGGCGTCTCAATTGGCCCATTTCGGCGTCCAAGTGTATCGTTCTACCTTCTGGAGAGGCATCGGATACGGGCATTATCCGCCCCCGGTAAAGGACCTCCAAAGTAGTTCTCCTACCCTGATCTGACATTGAAACGTCAACGATCGAACATACTTGCCTTTGACGCCACCCTAGAATCGTCTCAGAGGCAAAGCAGGGAAGGTCGTCGTGCCTCATGACATCGCAATCGATATTCGCGGGCTGTCCAAGAGCTTTGATGGAGCGGTCGCCGTCGACAACGTGATCTTCACGGTCCGCGTCGGTGAGGTGTTCGGCTTCATGGGCCACAACGGCGCGGGCAAAACCACGACGCTACGGATGCTGCTCGGCCTCTTGCGACCGACCAAGGGTAGCGCGAGCGTGCTGGGATACGATATTGTTATAGCCTCGCCATTCGGCGTGTGACGGGGTTTCTACCCGGCGACTATGCGCTGCCAGGAGAGATGACCGCCCGCCAGTTCCTCCGCTACCTGGGGGCGATGTTTGGCCTATCGGGTGACTCGCTTGAATTTCGCATTGATCAACTCCTGGGACAATTCGACCTCTCAGAGGTGGCCGATCACAGGCTTCGCACATTCTCTTCCGGGATGACGCAGAAGTCGGGCTGGCGCAAGCGCTACTCAACGCACCGAGCGTCCTTTTGCTGGACGAGCCGACGTCTGGCCTCGACCCTATCGGGCGTCGCGATACCCTCGACCCAATCTGTAAGCTGGCGCGGGACGACGGCGTGACGGTGCTGTTTTCGACGCACATTCTCAACGACATCGAGCGCGTCTGCGAATGTGCCGCGATTCTCCATCATGGGCGCCTGATCGCCAATGGCAATCTCGACGAGCTCAAGCTCAAACATGGTGTGCAGCAAATGGATGACCTCTACCTGACGCTGGTCGAGGCGGCCGCATGACGACAGCCACAACATCCCTACTCAGTGTGTCGGCAGAACTGTCCTATCGTCTGTGGCCTTTCTTCGCGCAGGAGTATTTGCGGATCATGCGTAGCTGGCTTGCGCTGCTGATCTGGGCCGTGCTGCTTTATACGCTCGTTGTCTTGCCATTTCTGATGGCTAAGCCGTCACCCGAACTGTTGCGCTTCATTGCAGATTGGCTCGGCCCTGAAGCGGCGCAGGCAAAGCTGCTGCTGTTCGTGTGGGTGGACGCGGCTATGAACAAGCTCGCCGTGATCCTCGGCCCAGCGCTTGCCGGTGGCATCATCATCGACGAACGCTCGCGCGGCACGCTTGACCTGCTCGAAGCCAAGCCGGTCCGCGCAGAAGACTACTTCACGGTCAAGCTCGGTGCGGCACTGGCCGCGCTTGCGACCTTCTACACAGCGGCTTGTGCCGGTGCGATCCTGACGCTTCCCTGGCGCGTGGCCGGCTTCGACATCTTCGACTTCTTGGCTTTAAGTATCGTGCATCTTTTTGCGGCTCTGTTTGCCGCGACCTTTTCTGCGGCGGTGGCGACGTTTTTCGCGCGCAAGCTAACCGGGCTACTGGTCAGCGTCTCGGTGCTCGGTTTGCTCGTCGGCGTCGCATTTCTCGGCTTCTATTACCCGGCATACCGGCCCGTCAGCTATCTCAATCCGTTCTTTGACGGCATCGTCTTGATCGGCAGCATCAACCGGTTCGGCGCTTTCGACATGCTCTTTCCGATCGCGCTGCTGATCGCATTCAACGTGGCATTCTGGCTGGTCAGCCGGTCTCGCGCCGTTCGGCTTCTCACGGATGGATGAGCCGTGGGTGCCGTCGCAGACAGGGGTTCCGCTCCACCATCCGCAATGTCTCCGTTCATTGCGCTCTTGCGCATTGAACTCAGCCGCGCATTTGGCCACTGGCAGGCCGTTGGGCTGGCCGCCGTTGCCCTCATGGGTGTCGTGCTGGCGTTCTGGTTGCCGACGTTCCCGCAGAGTGTGCATCTTTTCTTCCAGCATATTTTCCAACTGCCGACCTGGCCGGCAATTGTCTTCGCGAATGATCTGGCCGGCATCATGTCTTTGTCTATTGGATCGGCGCATTCGACGTCCTCGCCATCTGCGTCGCACCGCTCGAAGAGCGGCATCTCGACATTTACCTGTCGAAGCCTTTGACGCGCCGCCAATATATGCTCGCGCGCGTTATACCGATCGTGCTGATGCTGACGGTGTTAGGCGCGAGCTCGGCGCTGGTGCACTGGCTCGCGCTCGTCGCGGCGGGTCTCGATTATCCGTGGCCGCCATATCTCGGCGCTTCTGCAGTCGTTGTTGCCTGGACGGTGTGTCTCGTTGCCATCGCCAATCTCGCGATCCTCTCGGCCCGTGATACTTATGGCGCTGCGCTCATCGCATTCATTCCGATCGCCGTCGCCATTCTGCTGGGTTCGATCTACATGTATCGCCCCGACCTGTTCGAGGACGTGCCGCTCCTTCGGACCAACGTCGTTTTCCCATTGACGCTGCTGTGGCATCCCGACTTCAGCGCGCGCTGGGGCCTCGCCCTAGCCACACTGCTCTTCAGTGTGACCATTGCTTTGATCGTAGCTTCGGGGCGTCGCATCGAGGCGCGGGATGTTGGATGAATGAGAATTGGCACGTAGCAACGTCGCCTGCGGTGCGACAAAGCGGACGGTGCGCGTCAATTCGCCGAACGTCTAGTAGTGGCAAAGCGGCCTGCCCGGCTGCCCGAAGCGAAGTTGGCTGGCTAACGGATTGGGCTCAGTCCGCTGGCGCGTGCTATACTCAGCTTGTTCGTTTCGATGGAGTCGTCCATGGGCGTGATCTTTCCAAATGAAGGTCCTGAGTATCGCGCTGCTCGCAACAAGCTGCTGCAACGCGAGGTAGCACTCAGGCGCGAAATGGAGGCGGTGGCCGCGGAGATACGAGCACTCCCGCCGGGTGGAGCCGTTCCCGAGGATTACGAATTTGACCACATCAACGCAAAGGGGAAACCCGCCAAAGTGCGGCTGTCCGAACTGTTTCGGCCCGGTACCGACAGTTTGATCCTCTACCATTACATGTTCCCCCGGCACCGCGGCGATCAGCGGCCGGGACCGAGCAGCGGGCCGGCGGCAGAGCTTCCGCTCGAGGAGGGGCCGTGCCCTTCCTGCACTGCTTTGCTCGACAACTGGGAGGGAGCGGTGCCGCACGTTGAGGGCCTGGGAGCGAACATCGCGGCCGTCGCCAAGGCGCCGATCGAGCGGGTAGCGGCCTTCGCCGCGCATCGCGGCTGGCGCAATTTGAAGCTGCTTTCAGCCGCCAACAACAGCTTCAAGCGCGACTATCATGGCGAGGACGAGGGCGGACAGCAGGTGCCGATCCTCACCGTGTTCCACAAGGGCGCCGACGGCGTGATCAGGCTGAACTGGGCCTCAGAGCTGTTGTTCATGCCGACCGAGCCGGGGCAGGATCCACGACATGTCGGCACGGTCGAACCGATGTGGACCCTCCTGGACCTCACTCCCGGAGGGCGGCCGGACGCGTATGAGCAAATCGATTACGACTACTATCGGTCCGAGGCACCGACCGACTAGTACTCGGCAAGAATAAAGCAACTTCGGTCTATGCGGCGATCAAGCATGCCGTGCGGGCGCGATCCGAAGGGCTGCGTCGCCGCAGCCCCTGCTTTGGCGCGAAGAATCTGCTTCGGTTCGAGCGCTACCAGAGTGCTGAGGATCTTGACCGAGTGAACGCGCTGGGGTTCATAAGCATCTGGTCGAGGACGTCCAGCGCAGGCTCGATGCAAACCCCGACCTGATGCGCGTCAGGCGTGAGACGGTCGAACACCCTTTCGGGACCATCAAGGCGAGGATGGGCGCGAGCCACTTCCTGATCAGGCATCTGCCCAAAGTCGCCGCGGACATGGCCCTGCACGTGCTCGCCTAAACTTTGCGCGGCGCTGCGGGTTTTCATCCGTCGCCACTAGCGCCGCGAACGCGCCTCGTACAAACTTGTTGAAATCCAGTATCGCCTGGCCGCCCTCGATCCTGATGGCGGTGCCCTGGCGCAGTTAAGTCCTGCAACAGGAATGCCGCCGCATGTCTTTGGATCGCTGATGGTCATTCCGACCGGCCAGCCGTAGGGATTTCTTTCGTCCGTGATGACGCGCCATCAACTATAAATCCCAGACGACGCAGGTTGTCGATGGCCATGAACTTGCCACTGCCGTCCACCGTCTCAAGCGCAACCAGCCAAACTGCCGGCATTAGCCGTGTGCCCTGATCTGAGTAGTTGTAGCGCTGAAGAGTTGACTGATCGACACCTTGATCGAGTGCCGTAGAGGTTGCCGGCGCATCCTGCGCAACTGCGGTAATAACAATCGTATGCCAGCCAAAGTCCGGCCATGGTCATCGATTTGGGTGCTTTGCTCATCGGGTGGTCGCCCCTGCGATTGCATTCCGATTGCTAGCAACCGAATGCTACCAGAAAGTCGGCCGAGAGTCCCACACTCGCTGAAAATTTCGCAAATCGTCCAGTTCGAAGTCGCCGCACTGTTCGGAACGTCTGCTCGTGCAACTCGAAACTTTGCCCATCCCAACGGGCGGATGGATACGGTACGAGCAGTGTCGAAAGCACGGCGATGACGACGGGCGTCGCCAGTTCGATGCCGATCTTGCCGCCCCGCTCAGGACTAGTACATAACGCGAACTCCACAGCCACCAAGTACAGCAAGCGTTAATGCCGGCGTTGAATGCTGCGATGACAATCGCCTGGGTGTCGACGAATGTGTTGTGCGAAGGAGCCATTGTCGATCATCGGCAGCACGAGCTGCTCCCAATTCATGTATCTCGGCGGGTTTACGGCATGAACGATGATCGACACTCCCTGTGCCGCCGCAACGACGTCCGCGCGCTGCAAGGCGTCGCCCCCTACCCATTCAATTTGGGCCGGGCCAACGGTTTGATCGGTGGCGATATTGCGCCAAGCCGCGCACCTGCCAGCCGTGGCGAAGGAATGCTGCGGCGATGCTCCCGCCGATGCCGCCCGTCGCTCCAAGCACAAATGCCGTCTTCCAGCACGTTCCTCATGCGAATTCGTTGCGATGGACGCAGGATGCGGCGATCATGGATGAAAAGGAATTGAAACTATCCAACAGGCGGTAGAAAGAAATTTATGAGCAAAGCCATTGCTTGCGGCGATCAGCGTATCTTTTTGGCAGTCCTCGAAGAGGGTAGCCTGTCAGCTGCCGCGCAGGCTTGGCCTGTCGCATCCCACGGTGCGCGCGCATCGAGACGCTGGAAGACAGATTGGGCGCGGTGCGACGACGAGCGGCTGCTGAAGCTTTGGACTGACAGCCCTTTGATGTTGCCATCCTGCGCAGCACCGGCAGCCCGTCGCCCCAACGGGAGTAGCTCATGTTTCGTGGCTGCGACCGACATCACGCTCACCCAGGAGAAGTGCCGGAAGCCGCTGCTTTGGTATTCCAGCGAAGATTGCTGATGGCTCTTCCCCATGAACTGGATAGCCCTGCGGCAGGCGAAGCGCGGCGATCTTAGCGACCGTTGGCGCCATCCGCGTTCGAGGAGCCGCAAGACGCGGCGCTTCAACAGCCAACTGACTTCTACTGAGGATAGAATGAATAGCTACGATGCACGTGGTTCGCAGCCAATTTGGCCAGATCGCTCCACAGGTGCTCAATCTGGTGCGCCAGCATCCGCAGGCGCTCATTTCTGACGTCAAAAGCAACGCTTTCGATCTCCGAGCGGCGCGCATCAATCCGAACAACAAGCTCCGAAAGCGCGTCGGTAGTTAACCGGTCGTCCGCAAGAATTGCAGGCAGTTTCGCTGCCGTCGCAACCGCCGCACGGCCGCTTTCGCGAATTCGCTCAAATATCGATCGGTCGATAGGCGCGTCGTTGCGTGCGAGGATTGCACCTGCGGGCATATTTCACTCCGAACTCTATCAAGCACCAGGGCGCAAGGAAGCACAATCAGATGACAGATTTTCGACGCGCCCAACGGCGAACGGGTACGCTCGCCTGATCGCCTGATGCTTCACCATCCAGTCAGTTTTTAAGAAAGCAGTCCCGCCAGCCCGGCGAGTAGACAGGCCGCAGCCAAATACCAGCGACCACGGCGACAATCGCTACGGTCGTCATCAGTTGTACGCAATGCGGAGTGTATGCATGGAGGTGTTCCAATTGAACCAAGGGGAAGCCGCTGTTCTGCACTGACGCAAGGAACACAGCGCTCAAAATTGCGGACTGGTACAATACCGATTGTTCGCATACCCTCGAGCCGGCTTTCTTTGAGGGGAGAATGGCTATGACGCAGGACAATGAACAACAGTTGCTCAAGGTTACGATTTTGCGACTGTTGCCTGATGGTTTGTCGCCTAAGAAAATGCTCGCGGCAGTTAAGGGCGAGCATCCGAAAGCTTCAAAATCAGAGATCATCCGCGCTGCGTTTGCAGCGATGATCGAGACCGCAGACACCGATGTGGTGAAATCGCTTGCCCTGCACAGTTTAGGAATGGATCTCCGCAAGACTGGAACGGGGGAGGAGGCGGAAGCCACTAAACAGAAAAAGAAACGCAAGGCCTCATATGACCTGCGTCTCTCCGATGAACTGGGCAATGCGATCGGAAGTTAGGCCTCAGACATCCGTCATTTGCGTGTCGCACAGGGATGGGGACAATAGGAAGCACCCGTTCGTCAGGTCGGGTGCCGGGAACGTCATTTCGGTTAGCTCAATCCGCCAGCGACAGAAGAGGTTTTCTCTTGTCGACGATGTAGGTGGCAAGCTCGGACGCGGTCTCGCTTCCGACTTTCTTGACCGAGTGGGTCGCTCCCGCGACGCGCTGCTTCCTAGGGAGGGCAGGCGCGATCGTCGATTTAAAAAGTCCGTCTAGGGGCGGATCGTTGCATCGACAGTTTTGACAAAACCATCAGTAGGTGGTCCATATCGACACGACGATGGAGGCTAGCACTTCGAATAGCCGGGGATTCCAGTTTGAGCAGAAAACATCGGGAAACTCGTACGCACTTCACGTCAACCGCAAGCCTAGGGCCCCAAATCGCAGGTTAGCTGCCAACGCAAAGATCTACATCAACCTCCGCCTATAACTCCAGCTGTGTCGCATGCAGGAGTAGTTTTCACCCTTGATATGCTTGACCTGCCCGGCCAGCACTGACTTGGGCCACCCCGCCCCTAAAGTGACTGCCTTATGTCCGCGGTGCTACCGGCTTCTAGCGGGGCGACAGACACTCTTGGCGCATACGGCATATTGGTTGGCTCCCGCTACACGAAGCTCCACCACTCCTGCGCAAACGGGAAAGATGTATCCATCTCCCCGAGTACGCGATTGATCTGAGGCGATTTCACGCTTGCTGCCCGCCGCGAGCGGCCCTTCGCGCGTGTTAGATCGGTTGAATGATGCCGTGCAACTTCTGGAATTGAACGCCCGGGCCAAGGCCGCAGACACCGCTGGCGGCAACTAACCTCCGCACAGGTCAGGAACCCGGCGTGCCGTTCGGCCAGCCGACTGGTAAGATGCAATTGTTGCTCCCGCTAGCAAAATTGGGATCAAACACCCGGAAAATTCATAAATCGTACGAATAAGTTACCGAAGACCGCTCCGACCAAGCCGCCAACCGCCTTAACGGCAAAATCATGGACCGTCCCGTGTCGGCCGGGAACAAGAAGCTGAGCGAGTTCGAAAGCAGCAGCCGCTAGAACCATCAGTAGGAGGACAAATGTTAGCTGACGCGGATAGCCCAGTCCGAATAAGCCGCCGGACACAAGAAAGGTAATAAAACGCTCCGTATCAGCGGAAGCGCCACTTGTCGGTCTCAGCGACAAAGGTCCCGCGGTGACTATAAGGATTGTCAGCAACGAGAGCCACGCAGCGAATCGGATAAGAGACATTTCCATCGATACTTATATACGGTCCTTCACAATCTATGGCAGTGTGGACCGCTTACCTGGTCACTCCAGGCGATAAGGATCCAAAACGAACCAGACCGCCGCCCATACGGCCGTCGCATCAAAGAGCGCCGCGCCTTCGCGTCGGATCCGAAAGCTGGGGTGCCGCTCTGGCCAATGAATTTGACTGGGATCGGCCGCGAACGCCTTTTTTAACAGCCTAGGCCTATTTAGCGACATTCATTCTTCGCGCGGCAAAGTTCATCATTTCGTATGCAGCCTTGTTGCGGTTCCACCCAACCGCTTCAAACTGATCTAGAAGTTCCTCTAGCAGCGGACCTAGTGCTTCTCTGCACTCCGCATCATACTGTATGTCTATCAGTAGCCGCTTTGGTCTTTTTATTTCCTGCTTGAGTATTGTTCCATCCGCAATAGTGAATTGTAGAGAGGCATCTACCAACGCCGTATCAGGTTGATTGTCCTGTTGACGATGGCCACGACCAGAAACGGCACGAGCGATCCTCAACGCCGTTCCCGGGTCGCTGGCATCTAGAACCTGCAATGTTGACATGAACAACCGCCTCGCGATCAAAGCGTACAATCATCCCACCAATCCGGGTTCTCGGCAATCCCATTCGAGATTCAAGACGAGAGCGACAAAACCCAGGCGCCCAAGGTTCCCGCCTGATTGCCGATCGAATGACCGCGAAATTAGGAAACCCATCTGCCTCTGCAATGATTACCTCGGGAAGCAATTATCTTTGAGAAACGACATCGTCTGCTGAGGTTACATTCCTCTTATCGAGAGATGTCTGCGCTCAACAGGTGCGCCTCGTCAAAAAAGACGAGCTTGGGTTTGCGAGGCCGCCGACAGCGGCAGCTAGCGGAACAGCTCTTTGAGGAGCCAATACGGGAACGTGGTGTAGACGTTCGACGCTCCCAAAGCTTTCAGGCATGCATGCGGCTTCGCTGGCGCTGGGCTAGACGTCAGGGTGAAGCCGCGCCAATCGCCCAACGGTTGCTTGAGGTGGAGCCGAATTGCCTTAATTGATCATCCCACTGGATAGCCTGAGTTGCGCGTCTGTCATCACTTGCAGGATATCTTCCTTGACTACCACTTGTCCTTCCTCGTGGTTACTTCGGCAAATTCGTGTATCCCTACTCCGTGGCATCTGCCTCCCATGCCCTGTCGCGTTCTTTTTGCGTCGGATTTGCCGTCTCGCCGGTGAGCAGCCAAATCGATCAGCCTGCCGGACAGCGGCTTTTCCATGCGTGGAGGGAACAAGCATCGTTCGATCCGATTAAGTCGCCGCGCGCCAGGTTTGCTGTCCGGCCCACCTACACGCGCCACAGTCGCCCAACTGTGGAAGCCTGCCGCACGCTACGATCCCCCATTCGCCTGCGGCGGGTCATTCATGCGGCGACGATCTCTAAATCGCGGGTTTCACAAAAGAGAGCGCAAGGACGGCTACGGTCGCCAACAAACTAAAGCCAACTACACGGTAGATGGCTGACCATAGGCGTCTTCGCGCTCCAAGCCACTCACCATGCCACGCAGTCCTTTTCGTCGCTCACCCTCGGCCCCTCAGATCCGATTGTGAAACAATACGTCCGGTCGATCCGAATAGAACTAACCACTTTCAGCCTTTCTGGCTCCGCATGTCAGGTTTGCCGCCGCAAGCTCTACGGAAAAGACGCAATCGTTGCTGCATTTGCCTACAAACTTGCAACGGTGAGAGGCTAGTTCAAGACGGCTCTGCGGAGCGTAGGCCGCCTAACCCAAGAAGGGCCGCCGATTAGATTTTTTTTGCCCGGCAGATGGACAAATGCGGTAAGATCGCTGCGAATTATCGCGTACCTTCGCTCGGCTCGGAACATCCCCCGCTTGGCCGGGCGGCGCGGCGGCTGTCAATTTGCTTCGCGCAGGAACTGACCTGCACGCGCGACTGTCGGCTCTATTGTGGAAGCCCGTCGCACGTAGAATCGTATCTGCCTTCCCCGCACGCGTGCGTCCGGCCGCCACGGGGCTAAAAGCGGAGGTTGAGGCCAGCCGGCCGCCGATCAGTGCCGACCACACGCAACCTGTCCCGACTCGGACAATCTACCGTTGTGAGGCTAAGATTTCGTTGCAAGAGGAGGTGGCCAACGCCGCGTCAGTGTTTCACGCAATGGTTCGCTCGGCAGCCCTAATCCGTTAATCATGGCTCGGTGGAAGTCTTGCGTGCGTCAACCCAATAATGGATAACTTCGCCCTAGGGGTAAATGGGTTTGTAAAGGACAGTCGAGAGCGGCTGGGGCAATTCATGCGCACGCAGCTATTTTTTTCTCTGTTCTTGTCGATGTTTGCGCATGTGGCCCTTGCCCAAGAGCCGTATCGGCTGCAGCCTGGAGATGCAGTTGAGCTCTGGGTTGCGCAAGAGGAACAGCTGAACAGGCAAGTCTCGATCGGGCCTGACGGTCGATTGTCGTTGCCGCTGGTCGGCCAGGTCGTCGCACAAGGGATGACGACCGAAGAACTGGCGAAGACCTTCAAGCAGCGTCTCCAGACCTACTATTCCGAGGATCTCGACATCACCGTGATGTTGCAACCCAATGCGATTCATGCGCGTTCGGTTTTCGTGGCGGGCGATGTGACCAATCCTGGTGTGTATCCCTACCGACCGGATATGACGGTGATCCATGTGCTGAGCGTCGCCGGAGGGCTTTATCGCGCTACGTTCGTGGCCGCCGACCAAGACCGATCCACGATGCTTCGCGGCGATATAGCGCGAACCCAGAACCGCGTGAACCAGTTGGGAGTCACAATTGCGCGGCTACAGGCCGAACTGTTGAATTTGACAAAGATCAGCGAAGGGCAAGAAGAGCTTGTCGGAATTCCGGCGGAAACGCTCAAGGGCCTCCTGGCCCAGGAGCAGGCCGTCTTGGACACGAACATTGATGAACTGCGCATCAAGGAGTTGGCTGAGAAGCAGTTGAAGGACATCGCTACGCGCAGCCTCGAAGCCGCCAAGGAGCAGTTGCGTAGTGTCGACACCCGGATCAATTTGGCGCAGCAACGACTGGAAAACGCAAACAAGTTGATCGCTAAGGGCTTCTCTCAAGGCTCCCAGAGGCTCGAATTGGAAAGCACGATTGCGTCGATGGAAGGCGAAAGAAGTGAGTATCTCGCCGACTTAGCCACCCAAGAGGCGGCGGTGGTTAATTCTGATGCCGGCATGGAAGCGTTTCTGCACGAACGAAAGGCCGCGCTTCTGACTGCCCTCAACAGCACCAAACGTGAGAGGGAGGCGCTGGTCTCGACTTTGAACGACAGCATCAAAGCATTGGCGGCTTATAACGAGGCCACAACTACCGCAGAGAGTGCGGTGATCACATACACTGTGCTGCGGACAAGAGACGGGAAGACAGAGGAAATCCCCGCGACCGAGCTGACGCCGATCGAGCCGGGCGATCTGATCCGCGTCAGCAAACTGCTTGCCGGCGGGACTGCGGTCGTAGCTGGCGATTGACGATGTTAGGTTCCAAACCAGTCGGAATAACTTGATGCAAAATGATGTTCGGATGCTACACTATTATTGGGAATTGTTCTGGCGCCGGCCGTTGGTGTGGCTGATCCCAAGTATTCTCGTCTTTGCAGTTGGCGCGTTTTACGTTCTATCCAAGCCGAAGACCTACACCGCCGAAGCACTCATCGTCGTCAGATCCGACAAGATTTCTCCAACCTTGATTCAGTCGACGGTTACAAGCGAACGGCTGCATTTCATCGAGCAGCGCGTCTTGGCGCGCGACAATCTCCTTGCGCTTGTTACCAAGTTTGATCTGTTTCCGGGGCTGCGTGGCACACTCTCGAAAAGCAACCTTGCGGATATTGTACGGAAGTCAGATCCGCATCACAGCGGAAGCGTCCGAGTCTTCCGAACAATATGTCGGCCGCTCGGTTTTCAGAATAAGCTTCGAGGGGGAAACGCCTGAGTTGAGTGCAGCGGTTACGTCGGAAATTGTTACGCTTATCGTGAACGAGAACCGTCGCGCACGCCTCTCGCAGGCGTCGGACGCGACCCATTTCCTTGAGCGCGAAGTGGCCACGCTGACCGATCGATTGCATGCCCTTGACACCAAGTGGGACGAGTTCATCACGCTGAACCAGAACGCGCTGCCCAGCCGACAAAGCGCTCACCTTCAGGAGATTCAGTCCAATCAGCAAGAGCTCGCAGAAGTGGAGGCGACGAGTGCCGACCTTGCATCGGAGATTCGAATCCTCAAGGCTGAACTATCCCTGGGGATGCCGCTCGCCGACGCAACGGTGAGGAGCCGAACTGAACAGCTGTCCGCATTGAAGACGCAGTTGGCGACAAGGCTCTCCGTTCTGTCGGAAGCTCATCCCGAAATAAAGACCCTGAGATCGCGAATAGCTTCGGTCGAAGCGGAGATGGTTCAGGCCGTTCCACAAGGTGCCTCGGCAGACACGACAAAGATCAAGGATCTCGGACCGGAACTGGGTCTGATCGCTGAAAAAATCAACTCGGCTGAACAGAAGCAAGACGTTATCGCAGAAAGGCGGGAACGGTTGAAGGCAAGTCTTGCTTCTCTGAGGGAAATCGTCGCGCGGATGCCAGAGGTGGAAGCGGAAATGACAAGCTTGCAGCGGCAGAAGGATGCCACGCAGAGCATTCTCGACGACATGGCTGCCAAACTCAACACTGCGCGCCTCGGCGAACGCCTAGAGTTCGACCAGCAGGCCGATCAGATCGAGGTGCTGGAGCCTGCGGACGTACCGGAAGCTGCAAGCGGCCCGAGCCGTATGAAGATCTTGCTTGTGGTTCTTGTGCTGGCTGGAGCAACAGGCCTCGCGGCGTTATTTTTGTCGGACACCATGGATAAGACAATTCGGGGAACATTCGACGTATCGCGAACCCTGGAGGGTCGTCCACTCGTCGTCGTGCCGTTTTGGGCTAGTGAATCCTCCAGCTTGGCGCGAAAAACGATTAAAAGCATCGTTACCGGCGTAGCGCTGCTATTGGCGGCCGAAAGCTGGGAGCAGCGCAGCGGCTTGGAGCGATGGCGTCCGGCTTCAATAAACGGACTAGCGCAGCCCGCGTTGTTCGTGAAGATTGCGTAAAGGAGATGTGATCAGGTGGAAGGCGTACTCCAGGCTCTGAAACGTATGCACGCCAAAACCGGTGCGCAACAAGTAAGCGAACCCACCAGCAAGCCAGCAGGTACGGTATCACCCACGGGGCACGATACGGAAATTCTGCGCCGGATTGCTATTGGCGCGGCGCTGAGGCTCGATCGATCTACGCTGATGGCGAACCGGATCGTCTCGTTCGACAGCGGTAGTGACCTGACACGGCCGTACGACGTATTGCGAAATCTCGTGCTAAACGATTTGTCGGAGGTCGGTTCCCGCACGATCGCGGTGACGTCCCCGACAAACGGCTGTGGCGTCACCGTGACGGCGGCGAATCTGGCATTCAGCATCGCCCGCTTGAGGACGACCAAGGTGCTACTCGTCGACGGCAATCCAGATGCCCCTGGGATACCGGCGGCCCTCGGAAGGTCGGGCCTTCTATTCAGCCCCGCAGGTGCCGATTGGGACTTCCACCTCAGCGCGGTCGATGTCGACGGCGTAGAGCTCTATGTCGGTTCCGCGGCCTTGATGAGCAAATCGAGGCACCGAGGGGCTTTCGACCAGGAAAACTTAGCATCACTTGCCCAGCTAAAACAGCAGCTCGGCCCTCTGACAGTAGTCCTCGACCTGCCGCCGATGCTGACGGGCGACCAGACTCTCCCCTTAATTCTCGGAGCGGATATGGTCCTGCTTGTCTTGGCCGTTGGCCACTCGACCGTTGCGGATCTCGAGGCATGTAAGACCTATCTGAACGAGAGTGGAAGGGTGCAGGTCGTCCTCAATAAATCCCGGAAGCATGGTCTTTGATTGCCTCCGTCGGAACAGAATGCCGCAGTTTCGACGGCTTAAGGGGAGCTCCTTCGGTGAGTTCGCTTCCCGGATCGCCTTGGCTCGAGTGACAGGCCCGGGAGCAACGGATGTATGAAGCGTACTTCGGCCTTCGGGAGAAGCCATTTTCAATTCTGCCTGACCCCAAGTTCCTCTTTTTCGGCCAGCACCATCGTGTTGCCTACGCGATGCTGGAATACGGGATCATCAATCAGGCGGGCTTCACGATCGTAACCGGAGCCATCGGCTCCGGGAAAACGACGCTGGTAAGAAAACTCGTAGAAAGTCTGAAGGATGACGTCGTCCTGGCCGTGATCACCAATACGTCCCAGAATTTCGGGGGCCTGTTGGAATGGATCATGATGGCTTTTGACCAACCATTTGAGAACAAGGCGTACCCTCGTCTTTTCAAGGACTTTCAGCAGTTCCTCAGCGAAGTTCACGCGGCTGGAAAAAGAGCCGTTCTCGTCATCGATGAAGCGCAAAACCTCGGTCCGGGTCTTTTGGAAGAGTTGCGGATGTTGTCGAATACCAACATCGACAAGATGCTGTTGCAGCTAATACTCGTGGGCCAGCCGGAACTGAGAGACATGCTGCGGGCACCGGAGCTTGTACAATTCGCGCAACGCGTTTCGTCGGATTACCACCTGCTACCGTTTCGCGTTAAGGATGCCATCGCGTACATCGATCATCGGCTGATGGTGGTGGGAGGCCGGCCTGAACTGTTCGCGCGGGCGGCCAAGGTGTTGATCCACGAGGCGTCCGGCGGTGTTCCAAGGACTATAAACATTCTAGCGGACCGATGCTTGGTCTACGCTTTCGGGGCAGGCAAGAAGTATGTCAGGAAGAGCACCGCGAGAGCGGTCATAACTGACATGCAGCGATACGGAATTACCCTTACCATGAGCCAACCGAGTTCACCCACACTGCTCTGAAACAGGAGTCTCGAAGCGCCCGGCTCTGGCGTTCCCATTGTAACTACGATCGCAAGATCCTGGTGTCGCCATGGTGACGAGCACGGAATATCTTGGTTTTACTGGTGATTAACATGGTCCCCGTTGGGTTTGGGAAGGAAATAGTGGCTGCGGACTTCGATCAAATATCTCCAAACGATATAGCGATTGTCGGGATGGCGCTACGCGTGCCCGGTGCCAGAAACGTTGAGGAGTTCTGGTCAAATCTGCGGGGTGGCGTGGAGTCAATTCGCACCGTTCCGAGAGAGGAGCTTGCGACGGCTGGCGAACCCGTAGAGCGGATCTATCATCGCAACTACGTACCGCGCACGGCCGACTTGCCAGGAATGGAGATGTTCGACGCGGACTTCTTCGGACTCAGTCCGAAGGAGGCGGCGATCATGGACCCTCAGCACCGTCATTTCCTTGAGTGTGCGTGGGAAGCGATGGAGGATGCGGGGCGGACTCCGGATGCTAACTCGGGTCCTGTTGGCGTGTTCGCCGGATGCGGCATGGGTAGCTACTTCTACTTCAATGTCTGCAGCAACCGTCAATTGGTCGATCAGGTCGGCATGTTTCTGCTCCGGCATACCGGCAACGATAAGGATTTCCTGGCCACGCGCGCGTCGTTCAGTTTCGATCTGCAAGGACCGAGCGTAAACGTCCAGACCGCATGCTCAACCTCCTTGGTAGCAGTGCACTATGCCTGCCAAAGCCTACTCAGTGCAGAGTGCGACATGGCTCTTGCCGGCGGGGTGACTATAGAACTGCCGCACCGACGCGGGTACATATTCAATGACGGTGAAATCCTTTCACCCGATGGGCACTGCCGCGCATTTGACCATCGGGCGGCTGGCACGGTCTTCGGCAGCGGCGTAGGAGTGGTCGTTCTCCGGCGGTTGGCCGACGCCGTAGCGGAACACGACATTATTCATGCAGTGATCAAGGGCTCCGCCATAAACAACGACGGTGGGAACAAAGCTGGCTATCTTGCCCCGAGCGTAACGGGTCAGGCAGCCGCAATCATCGAGGCACAGAACCTAGCGGGTGTCGACGCTGCTTCGATACAGTACGTTGAATGCCATGGCACCGGTACCTATCTGGGCGACCCGATCGAGATCGAAGCGCTGACGAGCGCCTTCCGTCAGAGCACTAACTTGACCGGCTTCTGCCGAGTGGGCTCGGTGAAGACCAATATCGGACACTTGGACACAGCCGCAGGCGTCGTTAGTCTCATCAAGACCACATTGGCTCTGAAGCACGGCGAAATTCCCCCCTCGCTCGGTTTCGAAAAACCCAATCCGTCGATCGACTTCGACCGCAGTCCATTTGTGGTTAATTCGGCGCTGACGGTTTGGCCTGACACCGACGGGCCGCGGCGCGCGGGTGTGAACTCACTTGGCGTCGGAGGCACTAACGCGCACATAATCGTCGAACAAGCCCCGGTTTTCTCCGCCAATCATGGACTTCCGTCCACGGTAACGCATGGCCCCCACCTAATTATTCTGGCCGCAAAGCAGAAAAAAGCATTGGATGCCGCCCCTTCCCGGCTGGCCGCCGCGATGGAGGCGAAACCAACGCTCGGTTTGGATGACGTGTCCTACACGCTCCTCAAGGGCCGCAAGCACTTCGACCACCGGCGGGTATTTGCAGTTCGTGATCGCGCGGATGCACTCCTTTCGCTTGGCGACCCAGAGCAGCGGCGGGGCTTCTCTCATTCCATCGTCGAGCAACCTTCGGGGGCGGTTTTCCTGTTTCCGGGTGGCGGTGCGCAGCATCCGCGCATGGCGCGAACCCTCTATGAAAGGGACGACCTGTTTCGATCCGACGTGGACGAGGGTCTGAAGTACCTGTCGCCCGAGGTCGAGGCCGAAATTCGAGCGGTGTGGCTCGATGACGAGCGGGTCGGAAAGGAGGCGGCGGTTGTCTTCCGGCGTCCCTCGATTCAGTTGCCCGCCATTCTGATAATCGAAGTCGCGATCGCTCGGATGTGGATGAGGTGGGGCATTAGACCGTCTTCGCTCATTGGTCATTCGATGGGCGAGAACGCTGCGGCTTGCATTTCAGGCGTGATGACGTTCCGCGACGTTGTGAATCTGGTTCGGCTGCGCGGTGAGTTGTTCGATACCGTTGAGCCGGGCGGCATGCTGAGCGTCTCGCTTGATCCTGTGACACTTGCTGAACTTATCTCTTCCGACATCGACATCGCATCGGTGAACGCGCTGGAACTTTGCGTCGTGTCGGGCCGCAACGATGATTTGGAGCGATTCCGAAAACTGCTTGACGAGAGGGAAATTGAGAACTCGCGGATACCCATCGACATTGCCGCCCATTCGCGCATGCTCGAACTCGATCCTTCCGCGCTTCGAGGCTTTTCTCCGCGGTATAGATCTACGGCCGCCGAAAATCCCAATCATATCCAATCGCACCGGCGAACTTCTGACGGACGTGGAAGCCACCGACCCGATGTACTGGGTTCGCCACTTGCGGTCCACCGTTCACTTCGCGAAGGGGATGGCGAAACTCGCGGAGGACCCGCGAAGGATTTATCTCGAGGTCGGTCCGAACAAGGTCCTTTCCTCGCTGGCGAAGGCACAGGGAACGATTGACGCAAATCAAGTGATCAACACGCTTCCACATTCGGACGATCACGTGGACGACCAGGTGCACGCATTGGCGGCGATCGGTCGTGCGTGGGCGGTCGGGCTCCCGGTCGAACTAGAGAAACTCTGGCACGGCTGGGACCCGCGGCGCGTGACATTGCCGACCTATGCATTCCAGCATCAGCGCTATTTCATTGAGCAGGAAACATCCAGGAGTGTCGACGATTCGGAGGCTCCGCTGCTCAAGACGCCGGACATCGTCGACTGGGGTTATAAGCTCAGGTGGAAGCAATCGCTGGCCGACTACGAGGTCGGATCTGAAAGCGAAATCCGTTCCTGGCTTGTGTTTCTCGACGATGGAGACGTCGGGAAAAGCTTGTCCGACCGACTTCGGTCTCACGGGCATCGCGTGGTGACGGTTTCGCTCGGCGATGCCTTTGCCAAACGCGGTAGGGATGAATACATCGTCTGCCCGGAAGATGGAAGGTCGGGCTACGATGCGCTGATGAGCGGACTCGGCGCTGACGGCGGCATTCCTTCGCGGATCGTCCATTTGTGGCTGCTGACCCAACGGGAAACCTTCAGGCCCGGCTCAAACTTCTTCCACCGCAATCAAGAATATGGCCTATACTGCCTTCTGTATCTGGCCAAGGCCGTTGCCGACGCTGGCCTATCCGAAAACCTGCATTTCACGATCGCCGCGAATGGCATGCAGCGCGTCGACGACGAGCCTCTCCCCTACCCCGAAAAGGCAACCGTTCTCGGGCCGGCGATGGTCATCCCTAAGGAAATGCCTGGCGCAAGCGTGACCGTCATCGACTTGGATCTACCCGTCGTGGCGATCAACTCGCAACGCGGACTTAAGGGCCTGTTGGCGCGTGCCCGCCCCAGCGTGTACGCCGACGCGTCGGACCGCGCCGTGACAGACCTTTGGGAAGAGATTTTTGCTTCCCCCTCGTCCGAAACGATCGCTTACCGCAGGGGGCGGCGCTGGCGCCAGACGATTGAAAGGCTCAGTTTGGAGGCTACGGGCGACGGCGCCACCGACTTTCGCCAAAACGGCGTTTATCTGTTCACAGGCGGCTTCGGCGATCTCCCCCTAGCAATCGCCGACGAACTCGTCCATAGGTTCGGCGCCCGCATCGTTCTGGTGGGGCGCACTCCCCTTCCCGACCGCGACCAATGGCAGTCGGTCAGCCGCATGCAGCCGCGTTCTAGCCGTATAAGACGGGCGATTTCGGCCGTTGCTGCGATGGAGGCGAAGGGAGCGGAAGTGCTATGCCTCTCCGCAGATGTGAGCAACCCGGAAGAGATGCGAGGCGCTCTGGCGACAGCCCGGGAGAAGTTTGGCGAGATCACTGGCGTATTCCACGCCGCTGGCATCGTCAACGACGAACTGATTCAGCTCAAGACCCTCGAAGGCATGGAAGTCGTGTTGACGCCGAAGGTCCACGGGACCGTGGTTCTGGATGAGCTTTTAGCCGAGGAGCAGCTCGACTTTCTGGTCCTGTTTGCCTCCACCAGCACCGAGACCGCACCGGCCGGACAGGTGGACTATGTGGCCGCCAACGCATTTCTGAACGCCTATGCGGAAAGTCGAGCTGGAAAGTGGGGACGGAAAACCGTTGCGTTGCATTGGGGCGTATGGAACGAAATCGGCATTGCCGCTAGGGCAACCGGCGCTACCGCCGATGGCAAGGCCGACGCGCTCGGCCTCCCCGCAGCGCGTGGTCCTCTCTTCGAGCGCTGGGTGGAGGACAGTTCGGGCATGCCCTGGCTCGAGGTTCGCATGAGCCCTCAATCGAACTGGATGCTCAACGAACACCGGCTGGTTTCAGGCAAACCGGTGCTGCCCGGCACCGGCTACCTGGAACTGATTGCGCAGGCGGCCAGAGAATATGAGTTGCCGCTGCCCGGCGCGGTCGACGACTTGTTGTTCCTTCGGCCCCTAGTAGTCATCGACGGCGAAGAAAAACTGGTGCGTGTGCGATTTGAACGGGCTCCGGATGGCTACAGGGTCTTCGTTGTTGCCGGCGACGTTTCCGGCGAAGTTGGCTCCTTTCACAAACATGCGGAGGCAACTTTCCGGCCTTTCACCACCGGAACCATCCATGCAATAGGCAGAGTGACCACTGCGGCAAATCGGTGCTTAACTCACCGCGAGGCTCCCGCCGGTACGACAATAGGGGCGGCACAAGAAGGCCACATCCATTTTGGCCCGCGATGGCAAGTGCTGCATCGGATATCAGTCGGTGAGGGAGAAGCGGTTGCCGATCTCAAGCTCCCGGCGAACTACGCTGACGATGTGGAAGGCGGCGTAACACTTCATCCCGCGCTTGTCGACATTGCAACGGGCTTCGCAATGGAGCTGATCACCGGGTACGATTGCTCTGATGTATTGTGGGCACCGGTTTCATATGGCTCTGTACTAATCCATCGACCGGTGCCAGCGCATGTCAGGAGCTGGGCGCGGCTGACCGACAGCGCCGAGTTTGGCGAGGGGTACGCAACCTTCGATGTCGTCTTGGAGGATTTCGACGGCGCCGCGGTTCTCGAGGTGAAGCGATTTCTTATCAAGCGGCTTGACGATGATGTCAGCTTCGCTGCGAGCGATCGGAACGACGCCCCGAGAACGGAAGGCCGCGGACTGTCTTCGTCGCCCGTGCAGGAACTAGCGGCGATAGTTCGCCAGGGTATTCTTCCGTCCGAAGGTTTCGAGGCACTGACGAGGGCGCTGGCCAGCGGCGAAACCCAGCCGATCGTTAGCTCCATCGAACTCGATGCCTTGCGCAAAAGGGCGTCTGCCAAAGGCAAAAAGGGCGCCGCGACCCAGGACATGTTCGCGCGCCCAGACCTTGAGAACGACTATGTAGCGCCTCGCAATGAAATCGAAGCGGCCCTCGCCGGCTATTGGCGCGAGCTTCTCGGCGTCGAGCAGATTGGCGTGCACGATTCCTTCTTCGACATTGGCGGCCACTCGCTGATTGCGGTTCGGCTGTTCCGCATGATCAAGAAGGAATTCGGGCTCGATTTCCCGATTTCGGTTCTGTTCGAAGCGCCCACGATCGCCTTATGCGGAGAGATGATTGCCGCCCGGATGCCAAAAACCGCGGTCGGTGCCAACGTGGGAGAGGTCGAGGTTTTACGGGTGCCGCAGTCGGCGCCAACCCACCTAGTCGCGATGCATGCCGGGAAGAATGTCGCAGCGCCGCCGTTCTTCCTTTGTGCGGGCATGTTCGGCAATGTGCTCAATCTGCGGCATCTCGCGCTACACATTGGCACGGACCGGCCCGTCTACGGCCTTCAGGCTCGCGGCCTCTACGGCGACCAGGAGCCGCACGAGACCTTCGAGACTATGGCGAAGGATTACCTGGCCGAAGTTCGGGCGGTTCAGCCGCATGGCCCTTACCTCCTTGGCGGATTCTCTGGAGGAGGTCTCACCGCCTACGAGATGGCCCGCCAACTGATCGCCGAGGGTGAAGAGGTGGCGCAGCTCATCCTGCTGGATACACCGCAACCGATCCAGCCAAGGTTGTCCAAACTGGACCTTGCGCAGATGAAACTGCAGGACATGCGTCGCGAGGGCCTGTCCTTCTTAGGCAACTGGGTACGCAGTCGCATCCAGTGGGAAGAGGAGAAGCGAAGAAAACGCAACGCCGAGGGCCAAGCAACGTCGGCCGATCAGTTTGACAATCTCAAGATCGAAGCAGCGTTCCGAAGGGCGTTGCCCCTGTATCAGGTCAAACCATTCGACGGCGCAGTCACACTGTTCCGGCCAAAACCAGAGGTTCTGTACCGACTTAGCGGCGGTCGCCGCCTGCAACCGGGGAGGAACATAATCCTCGACGACAACGGATGGTCGCCATTTGTCAAGCTACTCGACGATCCTAGAGGTGCCGGGCGATCACGACAGCATGGTGCTCGAGCCCTATGTCAGGGTTCTTTCCGAGCAAATCCGCAAACGTCTCCGCTCCGCTATCGAGAGAACCGCCGTTCCACTTCGCTCCGCCGCAGAATAGGCCGAGCGCCGAGCGTCGCCGAACGCAGGATTTTCGAAACCTGTGGCCGAAGTATGCCGCCGCCTTCGGGCCTTACCGTCCCTTGTCCGCGATCTGCGCGAAATGCGCCATGCGGCGGCGGAACTCGGTTTCGAAATCATGCGCGCGGGCAAAGGCCAGCGCCTGCTCCGCGGCGGAGATCAGCGCGCTGCCGGTCGGCGGACCATTCGGCGATGCCGCGGGCCAGCGCCTTCCGGTCGCCCATGGGCACCACTTTCCCGCCCCGGGATTCCCGGCACATGCGTTTCCACATGGCGTTGGCGGTACCGATCACGGGCAGGCCGCAGCCCATGGCCTCGATATAGCTGCAGGACGGGTCGTCCTGCCGGTGGCAGGACAGGAACAGGTCGGCGCGCTGCCGGAACATCGGGACCAGTCCGGTCTCGAACGGCAGCGGATCGTGCAGCTTCACCCGGTCGCCAGTCGCGCGGCGGCGATCTCCTGCGCGATCTGCGGGGCAAGCAAGCCCGTGCCCCAGATGTCCAGCGTGAAATCCACCCCCGCTTCGGTCAGCGCACGGGCGACGGGGATCAGGTCGTGCGATCCCTTCAGGAATCGAGCGCTGCCAATGCACGACGCGAAGCGGCGCCCCGGCCGCCAGCCGCGCGGCGCGGGCAGCGGTTTCCGAAGGCGTAGCCACATTTCGGGCCGCATGCGGCCATCGAGATACAGCAGGCAGTCGCGCGACAGGCTCGCATAGGCGGTCTCCGCCGGCCAGCCGTTCGCCTGAAGCCCGTCCGCGGCACGAAAGGCCGCGCGGCGCCTGCGCTCCAGCCCCAGATGCCACAGCGTCGAGCGCAGCTTGCGCAGCCAGGACAGGTCGCGGTCGAGCCAGACGATGCGCAGCCGGGTATCCAGCGTATATTCGATCACTTCGGTCAGCTTGCCGCGGGCGGCCCGCATCTCTTCGCGCAGGCCGAGGGTCTGGTGCATGTCGGCCGAGGCCACGACCAGACCCGCCCCGGCGAGATGCTCGGCCCCGATCTCCTGGCCTGGCTCCAGCAGCGTCAGTTCGAAGCCGAGGTCTTCGGCCGGCACCTCCTGGCCGAAGGGAATGCCGCCGCCCAGCCACAGGATCACCCGCACCGGCCCGTCCCAATGCGCCGTGTGCAGCCGCATTCCTCGACGAACTTGGCGTCAAGGCGCAGCCGCCCGTCGGGTAGGCGTTCGGCCGAGGCCGGGGAGATCATGAGAAGCTGGGAACCAGGCATCGGAACCATATACGCAGGGGAACGTCTCCGGCATGATTACCGCAGCGGAGGGGCGGCTCATAGCCAAAGCGCGAAGGGCGGGGCCGGAGGCAACGCTTTTTCGCAGTTCAAGGCTATCGGGACAAATGCTGACGCGAACTCGAAGTCGAAGCTCTGCCCTTTTCTTTCTTTTGCTTTCTGCATGCGGGTTATCGTGCCCGCTCAGGTCAAATTGGTCACAGATCCCAGCGCGCAGCCTCCGACGCTTGCAAGGAGGTGGTACACGTCGCGATTCTTCGTGCGGCCCCTTAGAGATTTGTTGTTGTCACGGCGAAGGGCGTATCCGCCAATGGGTCGCTCCGACAGCCCGCGAAGTTTGGAGGCTTACCCGTCCGCTCCTCTCTGCCCTGGACGGTTGGACTTGCGCGAAGAGCGCTTGGTAGAGACCGGCGACATGCGGTAGAGAATAAGTGCGGTCGATGCGATCCTTGGCCGCTGCCGAGAGAGCCGCATATTCTGGAGGTTCGAGATCGAGCATCCGGCGGATAGCATCGGCGAGCGCCACTGCGTTGGCCTGGCGGAACAATGAAACCAGTATCGCCGACGATGGTCGCTGCGTCCCCCACATGCGTCGAAATCACCGGTTTGCCGAAGCTCATCGCTTCGGCTACGACATTGGGAAACC